>NZ_KB850159.1:497160-669660 GCF_000369725.1 Acinetobacter sp. CIP 101966
GTGCTACCTTAGCTTTAAAGTCATTTGAATGATTTCTTCTTGGTCTACGTGTCATAAAATACTCCATATATTGATGTTTATAACATCATTTGGGGAGCAAAATATCACTTATAGGTGTTGTTCAAATTTCCTGATCCACCTCTCAATAAATGTCTTACCACAACCAGGTGGACCATATAACAGTATCCCATTTAATGGCTCAATACCATATTTTTGATATTTTTCAATTTGCCTTAGCGATTGTATAACATCCACATCCAATTGTTTTTTCAGGTCACTCATACCTGCAACTTTTTCTAAGCCTTTTCTAGATGTATTATTTTCATTAGATTTTTTCGAATTCTTTTCTAATGTAAGATTCTTATGTGCTTTGGAGTCCCAATCGTTCCAAGATGAATCAAATACTGTCAGCAAATTGGATTTAAGAGCATTTATACTTAGTTTTGCTTTTATTTGGTCGCCATCTAAAATACAACCAAATATATCATCCGCTTTTTCATATATTTTTTTATAAAAAGATAAAGGCGTAGATGGATAACTCATACGATGTATCACTATCCGTTTTTTTATAATATTAGCTGTTTGCTCTTCCCAGTCAATATCATAATTCCAAGGATGCACACCAGTAATACACTTGTATAAAACGACCATCCATGCAAAAAGATCACCTTCTGCATCACATTCTTTAATATTATTGGCACTGGATTGATATGCTAAAGCTATACTTTTCTTTGAACCATCAAAAAATTGATTTACTTTAACCAAACATAAAAAACTTTGTTTTTTTTCTGAGCTGTAATCCAAGTATATATAACTCGGATCTATGAATTTGTGAATCTTCTTGTGATGGCCCAAATATTCCAATGCCTCTAAAATCGGTAATAAAATATCTAAACTTTCCGTAACTGTGAGTTTTAATTTTCGCTCTGCTAAATTTTCAAGTGATTCGCCTTTAAGATAATCATTTAAAAAGTAATAATACTTAACCCCATCACTTATAAAGTTTTTTAATTCAGACTGTATCATCAAATTTGGATGTACGAACAAAGATGCTTGATACAAATTTTCTTTTAATAAATCAATATCAATATTGGCTAGAAAATCATTTTGAATAACTTTCATCAGCTTAAGCTCATGAGAGTTTAAATCCACGACTCGATACACTTCACAACAATCATGTTCACCTAAGTAAATCTGAACTTGATATTGGTCTTGGATTACAGATTTTTTAGGAAATGTACCGACTCGTTTCATTTTCTTCTTAACGTCTCAATAGGTCATTATTAACATTTTGCATAGCTGCTTTACTTTCAGGGCTCATCAATTGCACAACTTCCCAGACAGCCTGCTCAAGACGATCTTTATTAGGATTCATATTAAGCAATTGTTTGAGGTTTTGTACACCACGATATGCTTCTGTACGGTTTGTCCATTTAATTTCATCAAAACTTTCATCGAGATAATAGATAGCACCTACCCAGAAACTAATATCTTGTCCTTGTAGCTCAAATGCCATAGAAGACAATTGACCCTCTAACTTCTTTGCAGATTGAATATCTTTGGCAGCCATCACTTGACGGACATGCTCTTCAGACTCTTCAACAAGACGATTCGTCTGAGTATTACCGTAACGCTTATTTTGCATAATTAAGTGATTGAGTGTTTCCTGAAGCTCTTGCTTCACTTTTGGCCACTCACCAGCTTCTTCTTGCTTATCTAACTCAATCAAAGACTCTTGGAGCTTGGCACGTACTTCTTCCTTACTTGAGCGTTCATGACCACGATCATTTAACACTTGTTCTGCTTCATCCAGCTGTTCAAGCTGTTTTTCTGCAACACTATTTCCTTCATTTACAAGGCGTTGTGCTGTTGCTTTTGCCTGAACAATCTCTTTCTGTAATTCCTCTTTCTTTACATCTTTTTCAATTGTCGGCTCAATCACAATATCAAAACTTTCATCTAAAGATGGCAGATAAACCGATAATTTTCCTCGGCGTGAAGCATCAATATTTAAGGTTACTTCCACCTCACTTCCCGCAGGAAGAAAACTAGAAATATCTTGACCCGTGATAGCAAATTTACCGAAGAATGTATTTAAGATGGCTCTAGATCCCGCATTCTCTCGACTCAATTCATAAATTGGTATTAAAAGTTGATCTTCTTTAACACCTGGTCGAATATCTTTCATAGTCTTGAAAGAACCTTTACCTTTAGCTGGTAAAGTTTTATTTTTTTCTAAACCTGCTAGTGGGTAAACACCCTGTTTGTTATCTACCGTATCATACACCTCAATGCCTACACTATAAGGTAGAGTTGCATTAGCAATCTTCATACCCTGAATAATCGTAATGGAACTTGGTTCACACGGTATATTTGAACCATCAGGTCCAGATAATTTAATGTTAAATTGGTTGGTTTTACCTTCATTTAACATGAGTTCTATAATTTCTACATCGCCTTCAACAATCACTTTCCCTGAAGACCAACCACTATCACCACGAATAATTTCTAAAGTAAACGTATCAGGCAAGTTGGCTGTAGACTGATCACGGTCAATCCGAATGCCTAAATTTTCATGCGTTTCTACAGTCGTTTCCGGATATTTCAGGCTTAATTGTGCTTTTGAACTATCACGTTTTTGTAGATCCCCTGGAATATCTTTTGTAGAAGCAAATAACGCAGCACCTTTTGCCACTGCTGTCATCGGGTCAATATTTGTATCAACCTTTTCTGTAATTTGCTCTTTTAACATGCGGCGCAACGTTTGTTGGAAAGTTGGTCCACCAACGAGGATAAGAGACTCTAAATCACGGCCACTTAAATTATTACGTTTTAATACATCTTGAACGATGTCAATTGCACGTTGGAAAATTGGACTGACGACTTTTTCATACTGCTCCAAACTAATATCAAGATCAGCTTGAATTTCTTCCCCATCATCATCTTCACCCAAATCCTCTAAGAAATAACTCCATTTCTCTTTAGAGGATAAAGCGATTTTTGCTTCTTCAGCATATTTTTTTAATGCATCTTGAAGGAGTTTTTTAGTACTTTCATTTTCAAGAGTATCCGATAACTCACATTGCTTTTGTAATTCTGGAATTAAGAGCTGATCAACAATCGCATTATCAAGATTTTTACCACCGAGATGATTATCACCTTCAGTATCCACCACTTTCATAATGCCTTCTTCAACATGCATTAATGCAGCATCAAAAGTTCCTCCACCAAAGTCAAATACTAACCAATAGCCTGTAGTAGCGTTGGCTTTAACTCCATAAGCGATTGAAGCAGCAATGGGTTCCTGAAGTAATTCACAATAACTAAAACCAGCCAATTCAGCCGCACGTTGTGTTGCATCTAATTGGCTTTGCCTAAACATTGCAGGTACTGTAATTACAGCAGATGTGACTTCCTCATCACGAATATAACCTTTCAGTTTTTTCAATACCTCAGCAGATAATTCTTCCGAAGTATAAGATCGTTGCATATTTGAAGAAGTATATTGGTGGTCCGTCCCCATGGTTCTTTTAAATTCTTGATAACCATTTGGCTCAGCTTTTTTTCGATTTCTATGAAAACTAACGGATTCTCTCTCTAATGCATTTTTTGCGCTCAATCCTACAAAAACAGCTTGTTTTTTATTAAAAGAAACTATAGATGGCGTTGTATCCATCTGATTATCATCACTTTTTATAATAAATGCTTCACCATCCTCCATACGAGCAATCGCTGAGTTTGTTGTTCCTAAATCAATACCGTAATCAATCTTTTGACGCATTTTTATAGTTCCTTAACCTACACTAACTTCTACATCTGCCATACGAATCATCACCCCATTAAAATTCACTTGTGGAACAATAACCTTCGTTATAATACTTTGACCATTTTCTAGTTCATCACTTGGTATGACCTGAGCTTTGATCGACATATTTTCTATATATTCAGCACCAGTATGATCAATAATTTCATAGCCTTGCTCAGATAACTCATCTTCTAGCCGTTCTAATGACTTACTGAGAGGCTTCAATCCTTTAGTATCTTCAGGCAATGCTGCAAGACGTTTACGCATACGATGAATTTCATCCGCCAATTTTAGAGGTAGACTATGATCCGGTTCGCTATTCTGTTGAACCATAGGTGTAACTTTGGCTTGTTCTTTAAGCTGAATTAAAACTTCATGTAAGCGGTCAGCAAGTTGAATGTCAGACTTCACAATATTTTCTTCAGTTTGCCGTACATTATCTAAAGCTAGTTTCACTTGAGAAGACAGATCCTCGCTTGATTGATTCTGTCTTTTTCTGAGTAAGAAGTAGCTTGCAGCAATTAAAGCTAATGCTAAAAACAACCCGATCAGTGCTGCGATTGTTCGAGTAGCAATACTGTCGTTAATCGTTGCAGTAGTATCAGCAGTTGTTTTATTGAGCTGATTTAATTTTTCAACTGTCTGTGCATGTGCTTTTATACTTTCCTGTAATTGCGCTTCTAAAACTTTTATCTCGTCATTTAAAGTCTTTATTTGCAATTGATGTTGTTCATCTTGCTCAACAATCTTTGCACTTAAAGCTTGTTGCTGTTTAAGGCTTTCTGTCTTAATTTGCTTAAGCTGTTCTAATGTCTGTTGGTTTAATTGTTCAACCTCAACAAATTTAACGCGGATATCCTGTGGGATTTGATCATTCGATGCTGCTGATACATGTCCAAATAATCCACCCAATACTATAAGCACAGCTATTCTTTTCATTGAATTCTTCATTCTTAAATAAGTATCAACTAAAAAGTAAACATGTATTCATTACCAAAACCCTTTGAAATCTGCCCAACCCAACGCTCTATTTGATCTGCCTTCATTACCTTAAAATCCCGCCAGTTATACTTCATCTGCTTCCAAACCATCTCAATTCTATTCAGCTCAGGACTATACGCAGGTAGAAAATACAAAGTCGTTGAATACTCTTGTACAAGAAGCTTGCGCCAATCTACCATCTGTTTGCTGCGATGAATCGAGGCATTGTCAACAATCAACACCAAAGGAACTTGATAGCTGCGTTTCACCTGTGCTGCTACACCCATCAAATAGGCATAAAACCAGCGACTGTTAACGGACTCCTGTAGGCAACTGGTGATCAGATGACCCGTTGACAGGAGACAACCCATCACATTAACTCGCTTTAGTCTTACAGCATCAACCGCATGAACATCGCCTATCTTTGTCCATGCATAACGGTTATCTGGCGTAGCCGAAAATCCTGTTTCGTCGACATAGCCCAATACAATTTCACCACGTGCCGCTTGCTCACGTAATGCTTCAATTTGCTGTTGCGCTTGTCCAAATGCGGTCGGGTCTCTTTTTTTTCAAGCTGTGGCGGGTGCGTTTGAAGACCATGCCTGAATCTCGCAAAAACTTGCGAATAGTTTCAACAGACACGGACACACCGTGTTTTTCATGCAGTTTGACTCGGATTTGTTCTGCATTGAGTGGGCTTGTGTTGACCCACTCTAAGATTTGAGCCTGATAGTTTGATGTCAGTGTATTGGGACGGCCTGAGCGATGACCTTCTTGAATCGATTCAAACTGATGTAGCTCCCAATGTCGGCGTTGTAGCCTTATGGTTTCTGGGATACGCTCTTGTAACGCAGCAACTTCGGCAACAGTTTTACCTTCGGAAAGCCAGAGAATAGTTTGGGCACGTTGTCTTTCACGCCAATGTGCTGCATGCTTGGTCAGGAGAATTAGTTGTGCACGCTGTTCTAAGCTGAGTGGGACGGTAACAATCCGTGGCATGTGCAAACATCGTTTAACCAAAAATGTCTTTTCGCATGTTTAGTTATTTTTGTCAACTTACTCAATCATTAATTTCTTTTTGGCATAATCATGCTCAATATGATGTATACAATGACCCCTGGCCAAATAGACGTAAATACACTAATTAAAACGAAAGCAAGTCGAAGGACTCCCGCACTCCATCCCCAAAGTTCCGCCAACCCACCGAGGGTTCCACTAACTATGATATCTGTATCAGATTTATAGAAGCCGGGCTCTTTATATGCTGAAGGATATGATGAATTATTATTCGAATAATTCGATGTACCATTTCTTTTGACAGTTTCTAAAATACTATGCACTTCATTGGCTTGTGAACTTATACTTCGATAATTATTTTCTAATCGCTCTTTAACTTCTGATGATTTTTCAAAATTCCTAAGTTGCGCCATAACATCACGGACTGACACAGCTACTCTATAAAAACCTTCTAAATTTTTATCACGTTCTAATCGATCACTCGCTTCATTAAATTCATCAATTAAGTAATTCAAAATTTTGGTAACGCAGTAGGAGGATACTGTATAGTACATTTCGTTATGTACATCTACTTTTGCCAGCTCAATTTTAAATACATTCAAAACTTTTCTAGCATCATCTATGGAGTGTAAATCTCGTTTTATATAATCAGTAATAGTTGCATAGATCTCTTCAAATTTATCATTTTCTATTAAATCAATTAATTCTTCTTTATTTTTCTCAATATCCTGAGCAACCTGTCCATAGGATGGTAACGCTTCGGCCCATGAAATTAATTCATATGCCAAATCACGATTATCCATCTGATTGTATGCATATAGTGAGCATCGTCTCACCTCATTGGCGTATTCATTGATAATATTCTGAATCTTATAATTTTCTGAAAACTCGTCTATCTCATAAATTAGATCTTCAACTTCTTTCAAACCATTATATTGGTTTATAGAACTTGAATTTTCAGCATCTCTCAACTGTTTACTTTTTTGGATCGCAATCTCGATCTGATTAATACAAGGTGCAAATAATTTCGTCTGAATATAATCCTGCAAGTCTGAATTAAATGTCCAAAACTCATTCAAAAGATCAAGATAATGTTCACCATAAGGCTGTTCTTCCAAATTACTCACAAAGCCAATAAGCTCATCGATAATCTTTTTCACAACTTGAGGCTGATTAACATTTACACTGTTATTACCAAATACAAAGTCTTTAACCTCTTCAAAATGCTCATCGGTTAAATACCCTAAATCTGCCAAAGCCAATTCAAAGTTGGTGGAATCAAATTGTGGTGCCTGAGATCGAAATAAAGAGATGACAGCACGGTTTAATCGCCATGAGAACTTCGCCTCATTTTCATCTTTAGAAATTTGCTGATCCCATATTTCAAATGCTTTTTGAACTGCATTATTTTCAATACACTCTATCGCTAAATCATCCACACTATCGACTTTAGCAAACCAAAAAAATGCATAGACTAATTTATCAGTATCATTTTCTATATCTTTCGCAGCTTGCTGAATCGTATCTACTGTTCTTGTAAGAGGTGCTATTTCAGTTAGATCAAGGGAATATTTTTTTGGCTTACCAAACTCAGCAAATGTTTCTAAATCAGCTACTCTTTTTGCTACTTCTCTTGATGAAGCATTTGCAGTAAGCCCCAAAATACGGTAAGGATTATTAATTACGAACTGCAAGCTACCCTCTACTAATATTTAATTTTTTGTAATTTAATCACATTTCTACATAAAAACAACAATTTATTAATGGATATTTCTACTTCAAGTTAATTTAAAACTTAAAGTAGAAATATCTGTAGCGATGGTGGCAGCTTAACTGACGATCTATTATGAATTCCTATAGATAGTAATTGTTTTTCATTATTCAACTTTTACCCATAATTTACCCAATTATCATAAATTTATGAAGCCCATAACGTAAGTTATGGGCTTCATATTTTGTATCGCCTGCGTACAAGAGAAACGCAACTGAAAAGGATTTTTGACTTGTATATTTTACTTGCCTAAAAAATTAGGCTGTTTCCTCCGCTCTCGAAACATAAGCAAGTTCAACCGACATATACCAGATATTAGCAAAAGCAAAACATCACTAAAGACTACTTGCTAAAAATAAGATTAATCAATTACTTATCAGCCTACAAGCGTTAAATACTTATTCATTGAAATTAGCCTACCAACGCCTAGGTGATAAAATAATATTTAAAAATCATATAGATATAACTAGAATTTTTGTGTTTTAAAAATTAAAGAATTTCATGTTGCTTAAACAATGCTGTAAAGAAATCTTTTACAACTGATACCGCATTATCTCCGGGTGTATTTTGATCATTATAGAACTCCGCACCACCGAAGCGGTAAACCTCATACCCTCTTAAACGTAACTCGCGATCTACCCTAACCATGTCAGCATATCGTTTGGTATCGGCTCGACCATCTTCTTTTGCGTAATGCTGTTTTCCATCAATTTCGATAATCACTCGTTCTAGATTTGGCAAGATCATAAGGAAGTCTATACGTTGCCTGATTCGAGCTTTTCCATTTGGAAGGTTTTTAGCTGAAATTGGATCATATGCTACGTAAACCTGTGGAATTAGTGCGGGTAGATTTTTATCCAGTTGAGAATAAAAATTTTGGAAATATGCGTTAAAGAACAAAATTTCAGGCTCTGAATCTAATGACTCAATAAGACGTTTTTTAAGAGAAATTTTGGAATCTAAGTTGTAATCTTCCCACCATTCCAATAGTTCAGACCAATTTAAACTATCTTCTATTTTTTGATCATAAATGAGTGCCTCACCATCATTAGCAACTAGATTGATGTCACCATCAATTACATCGGTGATGCCAAAGTTTGGTTTTACGCCTTTTGCTCCAAAAATCAGCCTTTGAGGAACTTTACTTGTAGTTTTTCTGACTTCGACAAACTTGTACCTAGTACGATATTTTGATTTTTCTTTGTTTGGTACTAAGCTACAGCTATCTTTAGTTAATATATTATTGAAAGTAGCGACTAATTTGGAATTATCTTCTTCTGTTCTAAAGTTAGGATCTAGAATACCTAGAATAATCCCTCTAAAAGTCCAAGTTGCACAGTTATAAGCACCAACATATTCAAATAACTCATCCAATGACCATGCATTTTGATTATCGACAAGCTCAATTAATTGATTGAATTTTGATGGATTGCTATTTTTACTAGTATAGTTTTGATATTGTGAAATATAAAAATATTTCCTTAAAAATTTAACTCTTGAATCTGAACCACAAAAATATTCAGGTAAATTCGCAATGATCTCTTTACGTGAGTCTAAACAAATAGCGGGTATGTTATCGTCATAAAAAAACATAACCATATTATATAAAACAGGTTCTGGCATTTTTTTAGACATATCTAAGCAGAACTTTAGACAAGTTTGCCAATCCAAAGAACTTAAAATATTAGCAATGCTATTACTTGTAATTTCTATCTTCTTATTATATAGACTAAACCACTGATCAAAATGACCAGAATTGTAAGTAATACCTATAAGACCACCCAAAGTATTAATATCATTTTTAAACATATTCAGCCAAAAAGCCGCAGATTTTATTAGTTCGCCACGTTCCATTTATTTTTTCTCAAAATCTTTTAAACTTGCTTTAAACGCAATCGCTTTAAAATCGCTTGTATCTTTATCGCCAAAAGGATTTTTTCTTTCTTCTAAAGTAACTATTGTGCTGAGATCGGGATCTAGCACGACTCTATAAAGATAACCTTCATCGCCTTTCGCCTCAAGCACGTTGTACTCATTAATGCTAAAGAAAAAATCTGCTTCTGCATTTTGGGTTGTGGTTTTGACTTCAATATAACGATGTTCATCTTCAAAGTGATATTCAATGTCATAGCCTGCGGAAGAATTTTTTTTACTGGTATGAATTAAAGATTTTTTAGGATCGCTTTCAACTCCAAAATCTACTTTTAATTTTTCAAAGAGAAGCTCTTCACCTCTAGCACCAATTTCAGATTGGCGTTCGAGCTTTTTTAAGAGGTCTTCAGGAGATAATTCTTTATCTGATTTTTTTAAAGTTACTGGCGAAAGTTCAACTCTTTTGCATATCGCACCATTGCTACATATTAAATCTACAATTTGTTTAGCGATATCAATCTCTATAAGGCTCAAGAGAACAACAGGATTGTCATGACTTGGTGCAAGCCAGTCCTCGTGATCTAATGCTGCATGATATCCTTTCTTAGAGTCACCTTTTTTATTTTCACTATAGACTTTACCATGTTTGTGAAAACTTCTAACTTCAGGGACTACATCAAAAATATGTTGTCCATTTGGCAAAATGCTTTTCACATAAATGCTTGGAAGATCAGCATTTAATTGAATCATTAAACCCTTTCTATAAGGGAACTCATAAACCAGACCGCCCGCTAAAGCATAGCCATTTTTACTAATTTGTCTCTGATGGCGGCTGTCATGCACATTTTTTCCACCTTTAGACTCAATAAATTTCTCTAGTTCTTCTGTTGCATCAGAAACAGGTAGATTATTTCTATATTTAGTATCAATTGATCCCATCACACCCCTTCCACAGCATTCGCTACCAAAGCATCTGCTAAATGAAGCTTGGTTTTCTGTAATTTACTTTGTAAAACTTGAAGCTGTTCAATCATAGAGAAAATTTCATTTACTTTTTCAATAATTAATTTTTGCTCTTTGATTGGTGGAATAGGAATTAAAAACTTTGAAATATTACCCATACTGAGGTTTGGTCTAGCATTATCCACTTGTTTATCAAACATATAGTTTTTACATATTTCAGAATTAAAGAAATGTAAGAGGAACAATTTATCTAAATATTCTAAAAATAATCTAATTAAACAGACTGCTTGATTAATATTAGCGACTTTCTCTAGATCATAAATAGCAGTTCTACCGATTGACCCACCAACAATATTCATTAAAAAGTCATTCTCTTCAAGAATAGATCTAGGTTCAATTTCATTGAACTTCTCTTCAACATATTTCATATTTTCCAAAATTAATGAATAAGAACCTACATTTTCACTAGTTATAAATAGTAATCCTTCTTCAACATAATTAACTCCCTGCCATTTTGGCGAAGAGCCTTTAGTAATCAATTCAGAGATATTTTCTAAGCGCACCCACGCCCACCCACTCGGCAACTCAAATGGCTTCTCATCCTCAGCAATTTCAGGCAAAGGCTTCGACTTCTTAATCTTACCGTCTTGAATCAGCTTGGCTTTTTCATCCGCAATTTTTTTAAGTAACTCACTTGCAGGCTCATCGCTTGGGTCTTGTTTGACCAACTTACCCATCACAGCAAGCTGTAAAACCGTTTGTTTTAACTGTTCAATGCTGTGTTCCGTAGTAAATAGCACATCAAAGTTTGCGACAATGCGTTGCCAGTTGCCTTGAAAATCATCGGCATCGCTCGATTCAGTTAAGGCTTTTAGTAAAGTATCGACCAATGTGGCATGTGCATCACTGCTTAAAGTTTGTTGTTGTTCAAGCTGATCGCACAGTTGCATGAGTTCATCAACTTTTTCAACGATTTGTGATCTTTCTTCCTTAGATGGCATAGGCACTAGGAATTTTCTTAGATCGGCTGATGATAAGTTTGGCTGAGCAGTACCATTATCGTAAATTTTGATCTGCTTTTTAGCAAAATTAGACTGCAAAAAAAGACTTATATAATCGATGAAGCTATTTTCATAAGCTCTTAATATTACTAAAGATGAAGCAATTGCCCCCTTCAAATCTTTTTGAACAACAGCATATTTACCAAGTGAACCTCTTAAGCAATATAAAATGTCACCTTCTTTAAATTTACCACTGTTTAATGTGTCAAATTTATCCTGAGTAATAAATGTCATCTCATGAATATCAATACTATCATTTTTCAAATGACCAGCATTAACAAATGGAATACCTATTTCAACAAGGCAATCTTTATTGGGATAGTTTTTTCCTCTATCGCCATTCTCAAAATAAAATAAATTTCCTAAAGTTTCCCAAGCCCAAGAAGATGGTATTTTAAATATAGTGTCGTTAAGTTTTTCTTTAATCACACTAGTATCAATTTTTTTTGAATTACTTTTGTTTAGGCTGAAAAACTCTTGTTCAAATTGAACTGTTGAATGAGTTTTTACTAAACTCCCTGAAATCGCCAAATCTAAAATTAATTCACGAAGCTTCTGCACACCATAAATCATATCATTCGAACCCGAACTACGTCCACGCCCTGACTTCTTCTCCGTTTCCGCAGTCAGCCAAATATCCAAGTGCTCAGTAATGAGCTGTTTTACATCGGTCATCTCATTCACCCTAAATTATTGGCTTAACGCTTCATCTAAAATCGTTTTTAGCTGGTTACGGATTTTGCTGATCTCAGCTTGTAAATCCGTATACTGCGCCAACAATTCTTCAGGGTCTTTGATTTCCTCTTCCGCTTGATGCGGATTCTTAATATCTAAATTGTAATTACGATCTAAAATCTCTTGCTTAGAAACTTTCCACGCCTGTTCATTTTGCACACGACTCACAAAATCGTCAGCTTCATTGCCCCACCATGCTTTAATCGGGTCAAATTCTTTTACTTGAATCGGCTTGGTCTTGTTATACGCTTTTACACCTTGTGGTAATTGATGCTCATAGAACCAAATATCTTCGGTCTTTTTGCCTTTGGTGAAGAATAAAATATTGGTACTGATTGAAGTGTACGGTGCAAAAACAGATTTCGGTAAACGTACAATGGTATGCAGATTACATTTCTCCATCAGCTCTTCTTTAATGGCGGTTTTAATCCCCTCACCAAACATAAAGCCATCAGGTAACACCACGGCTGCACGACCATTGGCTTTTAAAAGCTGAATCAACAGCACCATAAACAAATCGGCAGTTTCACGGGTTTGGAACTTAGACGGGAAATTCTTCTCAATGCCTTGTTCTTCTGTCCCCCCAAATGGTGGGTTGGTCAGAATCACGTCCACACGCTTATCTGCTGTCCATGAAATCAATGGATAAGACAAAGTATTATCACGACGGATTTTTACAGGCACATCAATGCCGTGCAAAATCATATTGGTGGTGCAAAGCAAATGCGGTAAAGGTTTTTTCTCAATACCGTAAATGCTGTCATGCAAGACTTTTTCATCATCGGCATTTTTCACATATTGCTCACGCTTATGCTCAATTGCAGAAGTTAAAAAGCCACCCGTACCACATGCAGGATCAAGCACAGATTCATGCAGTTTTGGATCAACAATTTGTGCCATAAACGTGGTTACAGCACGAGGGGTATAAAACTCGCCTGAGTTTTTCGCATTTTGCAGATCACGCAGCAATTGCTCGTAAATGTCACCAAAAGCGTGACGCTCACTTGATTTATTAAAGTCAAAGCCTTTTTGAATCTGGTTAATCACTTTACGAATCAGACCACCTGATTTCATGTAGTTATAGGCATCTGCAAAAACAGACTGTACTACACGGGCACGAGGGTCTTCATTTTCCTGAGCAAGATTTTGTAATCTTGGGAAAAGCTGATTATCAATAAAGTCTTTAAGGGCATCTCCTGTAATACCTTCATCATTAGCTGCCCAGTTACGCCAACGGAATTCTTCAGGGATTGGTGATTTAAAGGTCTTGCCTTCAAAAAATGCAAGAGTTTCTGCTTCTTTTTCACGGTCATCAACCACTTTCAGGAAAAGCATCCAAACCAACTGACCTAGACGTTGTACATCACCATCCACACCCACATCTTCACGCATGGTATCTTGAATAGACTTAATTGTTCCCGAAATGCTCATAATTCGACTTCAAATCATTAATATTAAATTTGTGCAAGAGTTTAACAGACAGCAACCTTATGACACATCATCGTAAAGTTGATCGCCCAGTTCTTTCAGTGCTTTTGTATATTCTTCAACCGAACCAAAGGACTGAATAATTTCCATGAGTGATCCTATCTGATTAAAAGGCGGAACTTTTAAAATCTGCACATCTTCAATCGGCTGAATTCCTTGGTCGGCAAATTTGTCTAGCAATGCATCTAATACCTGACGCGCCTGCTCGTTGTACTTGGTAAAGTAATTGCGTTTACGGACGTTATTTGCCCGTTCTTTTTTAGTCAGTGCTGGCTGATCAAAAGCAATGTGACAAATCAGATCAAAAGCATCGAAGTCCTTGCCAACTTCATCTTCTAGTGCTTCAAAAATCACCCCTTGTTTTTGAAACTCTTCAATAATCAGTGATTTCTTTTCTGCCCCTTTCCATTTTCTCAGGAAGGTATCTAAGGATTCATAGTCCTTCAAAATGTGCTCACGGGTATAATCCTTCAGGGATTCTGTGACGAGCTTGCCATCGTTATCATAGAATTGAACACGCTCACCAATCACGCTAACATGCACATTGTTGACCACAAATTTCTTAGGTGTTTCACCTTCGGGATCTTCTCCTTCACCACCAGTAGGTGGATCAAAAGGTTTAGGCTCTACGTCATCACCACCTATGGAATCCTCACCTTCTTCTGGTGGCACAATAGGATCATCACCTTTCGGCTCATAGATCACCACAGGTTCACCATCAAATGTAGGATCGCTAAACAGCTCAGTGGCTTTTTTAAAGTCCATAATCGTGAACCAAGACTTTCCAAACTCTTCATTTACCCGTGTACCACGACCAATGATCTGCTTGAACTCTGTCATGGACTGAATATGCTGATCGAGAACAATCAATTTACAAGTTTGCGCATCAACCCCTGTCGTCATGAGCTTGGAAGTAGTTGCAATGACAGGATAACGTTCTTCAGGGTTAATGAAGTTATCTAGTTCAGCTTTACCTTCTTGATCATCCCCTGTAATACGCATGACATACTTGCGATTTTCTTTAATTTTATCAGGGTTCAGGTTCATAAGAGCCTGACGCATACGCTCTGCATGATCGATATTGTCACAGAACACAATGGTTTTGGCATACGGATCAGTGCTGTTCAAATAGTCAGTAATTTTCTGTGCAACAAGCTCTGTACGTTTTTCCAAAACCAATGTTTTATCCATATCTTTTAAATTGTAGATACGGTCTTCGATTTCGTTGCCATGCTTATCTTTTTGACCCTTGGTTGGTCGCCAACCTTTGAGGTCTTTATCAATATCAATACGGATCACTTTATAAGGCGCGAGGAAACCGTCTTGAATTCCCTGTTTCAAGGTATAGGTATATACAGGTTCACCAAAATAAGTGATGTTGGATGTGTCTTTGGTCTCTTTAGGTGTCGCAGTTAAACCAATGTGGGTCGCTGAATTAAAATATTCAAGAATGTCACGCCATGCGGAATCTTCTTTAGCACTGCCACGATGACATTCATCAATTACGATCAGGTCAAAGAATTCAGGACTAAACTGCTTATAGATGTTCTTCTCTTCTTCTGAACCTGTTACAGCCTGGTATAAAGACAGATAGATTTCATAGCTTTTATCAACCGTGCGATTGGTGATTTTCGTCATCTTATCGCCAAACGGTTTAAAGTCATTATTCTTGGTTTGATCAACTAAAATATTACGGTCAGCCAAAAAGAGAATGCGTTTTTTAGCACCAGATTTCCATAGACGCCAAATGATCTGAAAAGCTGTATAGGTCTTACCTGTGCCTGTTGCCATAACCAATAAGACACGATCTTGCCCACGGGCAATTACTTCCAGAGTCTTATTAATTGCATTGGTTTGATAATAACGAGGTGCACGATCTGTACCATCATCGTAGTAAGGAAATTCGACAATTGCTTTTGCTTCAGGTGTTATTAAACCATGATGCTGTTGATATAGATTCCATAAGAAATCTGGCGGTGGGAATTGATCTAAACCTAGTTCTGTTTCCACCTTATTGGAATTAAACAATTCTGTCTGGTCATGTAAAAGAAAGCCATCTCCATTCGTTGAAAATACAAATGGAGTTTGTAAACAGTCAGCATAACCAAGCGCCTGCTGCATACCAGCACCTAAAGTATGTTTATTGTCTTTGGCTTCAATCACCGCAATTGGAATGTTCTTTTTATAGTAAAGAATATAGTCTGCACGTTTGGTCTCACCGCGGGTATGTAATTTGCCACGAACCATGATTTGACCTTTGGTAAAAGTCACTTCTTCACGGATCTGTTGCGCTGTCCACCCTGCATTTATTAAAGCGGGATAGATAAAACGAGTGCAGATCTCACGTTCTGACAAATCTTTTTTAGACATATATCCTCAAAGCGAATAACTTAATTTTTATCATATATTTAAAGATAACCATTATTTCTAAAATATAAAAGCAAATACTGCATGCTTTTAAACTTAGGTTGAATAGCTTGAAACAAAAAAATAAGGGAGCAAAGGCCACTGCTGTCCCACAATTTTTACAAGAGGAAGCTCATTTAAGCTTCCTCTTGTTTGATGGGGACTTTATCGGGTGAAAATAACGCTTTTAAGGTTTTTATTTCAAATAAATTCACTTGAATTATTCTGAGTAAGCGCTGAACTGTCCAGCCTTTTTTCCCTAAATGTTGAGCGAAACTTACCAGTAAATAGGCGATCATCGCAATCCAGATTTGCGTCTGAATGGCGTTCTTGCTTCGGCCTAAAAAGGCTTTTAATTTCAGGTTCTGTTTAATCGCTTTAAAGAACAATTCAACTTTCCAGCGGTCTTTGTAAATCGCTGCAATGGTAGAGGCAGCTAGATGAAAGTTATTGCTGAGAAAGCTAAAGTGCTTGCCACTTTGCTGATCTCTATATTCAATTCTTCTTAATACGGGGGCTTTTCTTTTTAGGGCATGTGCGCTATTTAGCTGAATGGTTTCATCTTTTAGAATGCCTTTGGATTCAAGCACTGGATGTTGCTGGATCACCTGATACACCGATTTAGGTCTAAAACGTGTCACAAAGCTAACGTTTTGAGCGCTTAGATTCGCATACCATTGATAATCGACATAGCCTTTATCAAAGACCACAATGCTGCCAGCGGGAAACTGGAATTTTCGGCCTTGTAACATGTCATTTTCTTTACCATTTTCAACTGCAATAAACTCAGGAATATCATTGCTGTGATTCAATCCTATGCTGAGTTTCATGCTGGCTTTTGAGTCGTGAACTTTGGCCCATTCACATAAGGAAAGCGACAGGTCAATATGACTGGCATCCAGGGAATATAATGGATTCTTAAAGCGAAATTTATGGGCTACTTTTGAGTGTTCATAGTATTTAAGCAACTTGTAAAAGAGCTGTTGATACAAGGCAGCAGGCTGCTGCTCATTGATTCGTGCCAGTGTACTTCGGGGAATAGACTTTGCTCCGAAATGACTCAGTTTGTCCTGTTGGCACTCCAGATTGGATTGAATATCTCTCAGACTTTGCCTGCAGGAAAGTTGAGACATCAAGATGGCAATAAACTGATCCCATCTTGAAGCCGCTCTAAATTTCTGTCCAACATGGTGTACTTTAGCAAGTTGCTCAAAATCCTGTCGCACGACGGGTTTAATAAGCTGATGAAATACGGTATTCTGATGTGACAAAACCTGAATCCTGGTCGTTAAAGTGTTTGTTTGCACTCATATTTTAACGATTTGGACTCAGGTTTTTTATTTAAAGCAAACTATGGGACAGCAGTGGGCATGCAGCTCCCTTTCTATTCTCGACTCGCCAACTTACTTTCAATCCATTGATGGATCTCATAAGCTGACCAGCCGATACGATTTTGAGTAATTTTAACTTTCCTTGGGAATGTAGGATCGTAATAAGGTGAATTCTCATCCATCATTTCATAGATAGTTGAACGTCCTACTCCTGTAAACAGCACAACTTGTTTGATATTGATAAGCTGATTCATTTGAAATGTTTGACCAATAAATGTATTCATGACTGATTCTCCTTAGATTGTTTAAGCGAGCTGTCTACCGCTCAAACAATCAGGACGTTCTGTAAAAAACTAATTTGAATACTTCAGCACCTTGGCCTAATTCACCGCTCTTACACTTTGCTGCAACCCCTGTTGAATATCTTGTACAAACCCTTCAGGCGAAGTTTGTTGCTCCACTGCCCGGTTCTGTTCTTGTTCAGGATAGTATTCATCCAGCACATCCAACCCTTCCTCTATATCTGTTTCAAATCGCGCATTGGCAAAACCCTTCCTTGCCGTAAAGTCCAAAGCCTCCTGATAAAACCCAGCTTGTTTACTCTGCTCATCAATTTGCCTGGCTTGAGCAATCGCATCATTCAAGTTAATCCCTTCCCTTAAAGTTAGATCCACGTAATACACCGGCTGACGATAGCTTTGTGTGGTGCTTTTTCCTCTTAAAGTCAGTTGCAAAGGCAAGCAAGACAATAAGCCTCCTGAAGCGGCATGGTAATAACTCAGCCGTGCAGCCAAAGTCCGAATACTGTTAAAGCCTGTAGTTCTAAAGATGAAGGTACCAAACTCATCCGAGTCATCCAGGTTCACATGTAAACGTCCATAAGGTTTGCAGTTGCCACCTTGAGCAAGAGGACATAAATCTGGCGATGGACAGGGATGTTGCTCTACGCCTTGATTGGTTAATCGCTGGCAGGTTTCCCCATTACCGACACAGACAGGGCGACCGGTCTGACGGTCAAACAGGCTGTACTCTGCACGTAGGTTTAAGTCAGGATCATTGAAGATCATTCTGACAGGGATTGAGCGTAGTTTTTGATTCGGCGTATTGGCTCGAAGCTGTTCATCCAGTGGATGTTTCACCCATCCTTCTTTGCTTTGGATTTGGGACGTAATGGTGAATTGATCATCTTTTTCCGGTAGGCGTTTGCCATTCTTTTCTACTACCCGACCAATACTGATACGCCCTAGAGCTGGTGGTGTAATCGCTAAACCTTTAATCATGGAAAATATCCTTAAATTTATTTTCTTACAGATTTGCCGCTGCTATGTAAGAGACGTGTTTCAAAGACACTCAATAAATCCAATCAACAGAAATAGATTATTGCTAGCAGACCAGCCGTAGATATGTAAGAAGCATGTTTCGAAATAATTGAATCAACTAAAAATGAATGAATAACGTTGCTAGCAACAAAAGCCGCGACCGTTTGCCCTCTATTCCTAGCGAATGGAGGGCGGGGAGCGGTTTTTGCGCCTCGCTAATTGAATGGGCTGAAACAGGCTAGTCGGTATAGATATTGAATCGACGACCGCCTTGCTTCTGAAGGGGATAAAGCTCAATAAGTTCAGGCTGGTGCTGAAGCAATGCCTTGGTATTCAGACTGATGGAGTCCTTGGCTTTCTTCCACACCACCGAGCCACGACTAAACACAGCTCTTTCAGCATCTTTCATCAGCATTTGGATGTGATGCTTCAGCTGGTCAAAGCGTTCCTGCTTATGCTGAATCTCTTCTTTCATTTTAATGAGCTGATCAAACATTAAATTGGCATTTTCATTTTGCGAGAGATCTTCAACGCTCAGCGGTACATGCGCTGGATAGAGTTGCAGAATGGCTTTGGCTGCGGATTCACTGGCATCGACTGATGGCGGTGTATCGTTTTCCACACATTCCCAGAAATAACGCTCTGCCTGAATGATGTGTCGAATGACTGATTCAGAACGGCTGACTTTAAAGATCTTGGTTTCATGCCCACAGATCAGAACACAGACATGCGCTGCCTGTTTACCTGTGACAGCAAGTTGGTGTTGCACCTGACACAGCACGTACAACGGCACACCATCTCGCCATAGCCTGGCACCATGCTCTCCGGCAGTTTTACACTCCAGGATCTGGACGTCATCACTCCCCACCACCGCATAATCCAGATTTGCCAACATAAAAGCTTTGTCTGGGTCGGGATGCTGAAGCACGGCATTCACTCGTCTCACTTTATTATTGGTGTGCAGACTGTAGTACTCAGCCACCAATGGCTCTAGCTGTTTGCCCCAATACAGCGGTGCAACGCCTGAGCTGTCATCATCAACGTTCTGCTGAGTTCGACCAGTCTTGATCATCCACAGCTCCAGCATAGACATATAGGGATTTAGGCCACAGGCAGTTGCAGCATCACTGCTGCCAATCCCTTGCTTACGCACTTCTAGCCATTCTTGGTAATCCATATTTTTAGTATTGGCTAAACGTTTGGCTGTCGCTGTTCGTTTCGCTACGGTATTTGATTCATTCATCTCATTCAGAATTGGGAAATGAGGGAGTTGATGGGTATTCATCGGTGCAATCTGATTCATGGTCTGATCCTTATAAATAGCTGGGGCTGTAAAATTTTCGGCATAAAAAAAGCCACATCTGGAGATGTGGCAAAAGGGGGTCTTCACTGGAGAAGGATCATCTACATGACCCTTGACCGTTACTGTAATACTACTGGGTTAAATAAAACTTAAACCACTAAGCGGAGTGCCTGTTCTAGTCCACGCTGCTTTAACGCAGCACCTGCACCAAACCAAGCAGAATCGAGACGATGATCGGTACTCATGGCACGACGTTCATGATCGGCAAACTCGGTAATTGAACAGAGTAAGCCATAAGCAGTATCTTTGGCTGAGCTAAGTTCTGCACCACGTCCTTGTCCATTAAACATATTCATGGCTTTGCTCATGGCACGTCCATTCGGTTCAGACTTTTCTTTCGCTGGATTTGGATTGGCAATATTGCGATAGAACTGAATGATGTTCTCCTCCTGATCTGCAATGCTTAGGCTAGTATTGTTAAACACCGCATCAAAATACGCAGCCGCTTCACCTTGAGTAACTTTACGTTGAGTCAGCTGTTTCATTTCATACATATGCTCATCCCATGCACGGACTGAAATCCCCAGCTGTTGCTTGACCTTATCGGCATCAAACTTGGTGCTGTGTGGCACTTTAACCACACCCGTACTGCTGCTCTGTCCACGTAAGGCAATCGCTAAGGTGTTGTTACACACCACCCGGATATTGGTAAATTGTGCAGTGGTGGCCAGTGTGCCATCGCAGGCAGTCGCCAGCAGAATATAGCCATTACTGACATCCTTACCCTTGAGTGCTGTGCTTTGTCCGGTACGTGCTAAAGCCCAGAACTTCTTACCACCTTTGAGAACACCTGCAGTTTCCAGTTCAAAACCGGATTGCTCAGTCAGATCTCGGTAGAACTCCAGAATCTCCATCGGCTGGACTTCCTGATAACGCTGACTCACTACCGATAGAGGTGCATGAGTATCTGAACGATACAATACTCGCTGTTCTTCATAGGGCATGATAATGCTCTGCCCACGTTCATTCTGTGCCATGTAGCTGACATCGGAGGATTCAATCCGCCAATCCATACCTGCTTGCTGTGCCCAGACTTCGATGGGCTGATTCTGTGTCAAGTGATTACCCAAGCCATGCCAGGGAGTGTCACCAACATAAGCCATTTGTTCGACTTGATGCGCCATATCCTTTCTCCTAAAGTGGGTTAATCAAAATTGCGTTGGCAATGGTGACAGTGGAAGTAACGAACGGGTGTCGCTACTGGTCGGGAGGGCTGGATGAAACTATCAATCAATCCACCGACGACTGCACCTGCAATACCCCCCATCCACGGAGAGATCGGCATCGGCAAACTTTTAGAAATGCTGGCACCAATACCAGCACAGGTCATGGAAGACAGGCTACCCTGATTGGCTGGCTGTTGGTCAATCACACGGCTAACGTTTTCGGAATGGCAATAAGGACATGTAATATTCATAAGATATACCTCTAAAATGAAAAAAGGCTTACCGTCTGATAAGCCTTTGAATGTGTAAATAAACATTCACTGTTCATGTAGATGATGTATATCTATGATTTTTTGGGATCGACGATTCTTACGCTTACGCTGATCTTTCTTTAATTGCCCCTTTCTAAACTGTCGCATACCCAATAAGGGTCCTCGGATATATTGATCATCCTTTTCAGGATCAGCTAAGTAAGCGAGCATCTTTTGGGCCTTACTTCTTTTAGCTAGATCGGACCTTTCCAGCAAACCAAGACCCCACTGGTCTTTCTGCTGATGATACTGCCTGTAATCAGACTGGTTACAATTGAAAAACAGACCATCATCTCCCGTAATTTTTTCCTTCCAGATCTCACCTATACGCATTCCTAGATAACTATCACCATATCGCAATGAGCCGTTATAGATCACCAAGAGATGACAGTGATACCCCTTACTCTTTCCTCCTTGTTCCAGTCGATAGGCATAACCGACCTGATCTTTAAAAATCGTATCCTTGTCTTGAACCCGCTTAATCATTCTTTTGATATCTTGAGCAAAGCGTTCAATACTTGGGTCACGCCCAGTGCGATAAAATAAATCCACCCGTACAAGCAATAATTTGCAATGGTCGTCAACCAGCCCATCAAAGTACTTAAACAAACTTTTTTTATTTTCCTTATTATTTTCACAAAATTCATTAATGAACTCTTCATGATGCTCTCTAAGTTCAGACTGGAACCTTTGAAATGCAGCACGACGATAGAATATTTCTTCATCGCTACGTTTGATTCGTTTAGGTAATAAATCAAAGTAAGCTTGAATCAAAGGTCTGTACATTCTGTTTGAGTCAGAAATTAATTCGACATCTTTGCTTAATCCATCCAACTCAGATTCGAGATCTTGCCAGTGATATGTTTTTTTAATCACTTTCTTCATCAGGTTTTCAATTGCCAGTAAAGTTTGTGCTTCATTCATCGTTGTCGTCCTATGGTGGTTAATTCCATAGGAGTGACTGATCTGTATTTTTTAACTTTGAAGCGGGTGAGTTATTTTTCTCTCAATAAAACACCTTCATCATTTGGGGATGATGAAGGTTATTAAGTTGTTTAAGTATTTAATAATATTAAATATATATCCTAGCTATTCTCAAACTGAATAAGCCAGCAAGCGCAAGACTAAAATGAAAATCTCTACTTCTATAGCAAACAGGGAAAATCTTACGAATTACCCTGTATTTATAGGGAAAAGTGAAGCGTAAGTTAAGTACTAAAAAATTATTTATTAGACTGCCCTCTCCTAAAGCGATTTGAAATTTCATCGACATAGTCCATTTCAAAAAACTCTAAGAATATGAAATAAGGTAAAACCTTTTGTTCAAAAGTTTTCCACTTAGTTTTATCACCTAATTCAATAAAAAACTCTGGTGATAGCTCATACAATAAATTTTGCAAAATTGGAATCGGCTCAAATTGTAAAGAAACTTTTTTTCCTTCAAAATTTTCATGCTGTTGATCTAGAACCATTTGAAGATAATTTTCCAATTCCTTGCGAATATTTCTGTATTTATACAGCTGCTCACCCTCATTTTCAGTTTGTTGTATCAAAGCTTCTGCCTTAAATACACACACTAAATCAAGTATAAGATCCTGGGTTTCAGAATCCTCTTTCCAGAAATATAGGAAATCTGAATAACCATTTAATCCATTAGGTTTCTTAGCTTTTTTATTAAAAGTACCAAATAAACTTTGAAATTGCTCAGCTGTTACCCGCTCTGAATCAGAATTCAATCGGATTTGAGAACGATACAAAAGAATACTTTGACGTTCATATTTCTTAAAGTATGAGATCGCCTCTGATAATTGTTTAGAGCGCCTGTCCCATGCTTTCGTCATATCAATACGGCTCGGCTTTACTATCATAGCAGCAGGTTCTACATCGCCCTCTCGTACCCTATACTGCATTCTTGAAGGCAAATTTTTCTTATGCCTACCACTCTCAGCAAATGACTTTAATCTCATTAAAAGGTGATCTAAATCAGATAGCGAAGTAAAGTTGAGATCATGCTGGAGCGTAAAAGTCGTTTTTTCCCCAACTGGGGGGTCCAATTCTTTAAAAAAATCCACCAGTATTTTTATATTTCTTGACAAATATTCACAATCCAGCAGCTTTATAAAATCTTTCTTTCTCCACAAAAACAAAAATTCCAACCCCAAACGTGTCATCCTGTTTTGTAATTGCAATGGCGTTTCTTCTTTTACCTTTTCGCCAGAGGTTCCGAAAAATATGAAAGCAGGTGTTGGCTGATGTAACAGCGCTAACATAAAGACTTCTATTCGTCTTAGTACTCTTATGCTGTAGAATTTATCGACCACTCTATAGAGTAGATCCCCATACTTGGGAAGGTCTGTACGCCCAAAAGGAAAATCTCTATTTTCTACATTTAACTCTTCATAAAGAATTTCTATAACATCTAAATATTCTTTTGCCCACTTATGTTTCTTGATGCTTGCTGCTAACGCCTTATTATCTCTTGGTACCAGATCATCTAATAAAATACTCTGGTTCGTATTTTTTTCAATTTTACGTCGACCATCATATCTTCTGCTATCTGCAATAGAATCCTTTGATGGCTTTAAGGCTTTAATCCTTTCATCATCCAGTATTCGATTGAGAATAGCCTCAGCCACACTGTCTATCATTTGATCCTTTTCATCAAATGATATTCCCCCTAGAATATCATTATTATCTTGTTCACTCTGGTCAACTGATTGATCTTTTTCGATATCATTCATAACACTATATCATCATTGCTACTATATCTATGTCGCTCAAACTACCATTACAATTCCCAGTATGTAAACCATTAATTCCCATATATTTTTAATTAAATTCCCATGTTTTAAACTATCGATTCCCAGTTAAATAATTCGCCTCTTTCTAGTTCTTACTCAAAATGTGCTCAAGTAAAAGTATCTTTGTAATTGATTACGTAATTGAAAATTTCGCATTTTTTATAGATATAAAAAAACCATGCCTAAGAGCATGGTTCTCAATTGAGTATCAGTTAATTAGCTAATCCATTCTTTTACCTTTTTCTCATACCACTCCATAATCTTCACACGCTCATCCCAGTACTGTGCTCTGTTATAGGCCGAGCGAATTCTATTTTGTGGCACATGAGCAAGCTGCCGTTCAATGGCATCGGGATTAAACAAATTTGATTCGTTTACGACTGTACTGAATAGCGATCTAAAACCATGTGTGGTCATCCTACCTGCATAACCTGAACGTTTAATCACAGCCAAAATAGACTCACTACGCATTGATTCTTTGTTATTCAAACGATGTGGAAATAACAGTTCCTGATTATGAGTAAGCCTTAAAGCCTTTAGCTCAGCAATCATCATGTCCGTCAACGGTACACGATGAGGAAGACGGTTCTTCATACGCTCTTCAGGGATATCCCACTTACGCCCTTCCAGATCAAATTCTTCCCAGCGTGCTTGTAGCAACTCACTAACCCGAACACCTGTCAGCATGATCAGAATAATGGCATGATGTGTTTGAGCATCACTTGGGTATGCTCTTACCTTTCTTAAAAATTCAGGCATTTCAGAGGCTGTAAGCGAAGCCAGGTTTTTGACTCTTTTGTTCTTGAGCGCACAAACCAGATCACCTGCCGGATTATCATAGCGGTATCCATGTGCAATGGCATATTTCATGACCATGCCACAGCGAGATAAGGTACGTTTTGCAATTTCAAGCGAGCCTCTAGCTTCAATCTTCTTAACGATCTGCAGAATCTCAGGTGCCTGAATTTGATTAATACGCTTATTAGCAAGAGCAATATAAAGCTCATCCAAGGAAGCTCGAACATTACTAATATGTTTGGATGACCAGGTTTCTTTTTGATTATTAAACCAATCCTCTGCGACTTCCTTAAAATAAGGCTGCTCCTGCTCGACCTCAATTGTATTTTTGAGTTTATATCTCAGATCAAGCGCGATCTCCCTTGCACGCTTTAAACTTAGCTCAGGATAGATACCTAATGCTTTGGACTTCCTTTGTCCATTTTCCGTGTATCTGATAGACCAATATTTTTTGCCATTCGGATCGATTCGTAAAGACAGACCATTAATATCAGAAAGGCGGTACTGTTTTTCCTGCGGTAATGCTTTTTTACACAGCACATCAGTAAGCGACATATCTTTGTCCCACATAATTAAACTTATTTAGTGGGTCAAATTGTCCCAATTTTGACCCTCATAAAGCAAAAATAGGGTCAAACGGCTTAGGACAAGGTCGGACAATACAGCCAATAAAAAAGCCTTTAAACATTGAGTTTAAAGGCTTTTTTAGATTCCGATGGATTACTTCGGAAAGAATTTTGGTGGAGGTGGCGGGAGTTGAACCCGCGTCCGCCAGCACTACGCTCGAGAATACTACATGCTTAGATATCGTCTATTGTTTTAACTCTTTGTGACCCGACGAACAGGGTACAAATCGCGATCCTCTTGATTTAGTACAAAGCCCCGAGGCTTGGCTTTATACGGACTTGTGTGCGTGCGCTTCAGTCGGACTCTCTAACCACAAGTATTCGGAGAGGCGGACAAGCTGCCCTTAGGCAGCTAGAGCGTATGATTCGTCGTTTGCGACTAAAAAATGCAAATTTGATTTACGAGAGAAAATGCGCTCTCGGCATGCATCTATGAGTTTCATCACCAGCGTCGAAGCCAGAAACACCCCCAAAGTACAAGGCAATCATAGCATAAATGTCAAAAATTACGATGTATTTTCTAAACATTTACACAACTTGATGCGCTTAATTACATTATTGCGCTAATATTTTACTTTTCAAGCCGAATAACAGAAAAATTATGAGCTATTTACTGACCCTAGATCAAGGAACCACATCGAGTCGGGCTATTATTTTTAATGAACATGGACAAATTCAGGCAACGGCTCAACGTGAAACCCATATTCAGACGCCACATTCAGGTTGGGTCGAACAGGATGCTCAGGAAATCTGGAGCACGCAGATTGCGGTGGTACAGCAAGCGCTCGCTACCGCAAGAATTCTCGCCAAAGATATTAAAGCCATTGGTCTGACCAATCAGCGCGAAACCACGGTGGTTTGGGATCGAAGAAATGGTAAACCGCTCGCCCCGGCAATCGTCTGGCAGGACCGTCGTACCTCTGACTGGTGTAACCGGCTGATTGATCAAGGCTTGATGTCCAAAATTCAGCAAAAAACCGGTCTACGGATTGATCCTTATTTTAGTGCAGGAAAATTGGTCTGGTTTCTGGAGCATGTAGAAGGCGTACGTGAACTGGCTGAACAGGGTCATGTCGCTTTTGGTACTATCGATAGCTGGCTGATCTGGAACCTGACTCAAGGCGCAGAACATGTGATTGAAGCCAGCAATGCTTCCCGTACCATGCTGATGAATCTACATCAACAAACTTGGGACGAAGAACTGCTGGAGCTGTTTCATATTCCTGCTTCAGTCTTACCAAAAATTATTTCCTCGGATAATTATATCGCTGACACCGCTTCAGGTTTACTCGGTGCCAATATCCCCATTACCGGGATTCTAGGTGATCAGCAATCTGCACTGTTTGGTCAATCCTGTTTTGAAGTGGGGAGCGCAAAAAACACCTATGGCACCGGCTGTTTTATGCTGTTCAATACCGGTCAAGACATCCAGCTCAGTCAGAATAAACTGCTTTCTACCCTTGCCTGGCAAGCGCAGGGTCAAACCACCTATGCACTGGAAGGCAGCGTCTTTATGGCAGGTGCGGTAGTGCAATGGCTACGTGATGGTCTCGGGATTATTCAAAAAAGCGATGATATCGAAAAACTGGCCTGTAAAGTTAAGGATACCGACGGCGTGGTTTTGGTTCCGGCCTTTACCGGACTTGGCGCGCCGCATTGGGACAGTGAAGCGCGTGCCCTGCTCTGTGGCATGTCTCGTGGTACGACTCAAGCGCATATCGCCCGAGCAGCCTTAGAATCAATCGCTTTTCAGGTATCGGATGTCCTCAGTGCAATGCAATCCGATATTGCCCACCCTTTAAAAGAATTACGGGTCGATGGCGGTGCCAGTAGCAATGACATGCTGATGCAGTTTCAGGCAGATATTCTCAATGTGCCGGTGCTACGTCCGAAAATGCTGGAGTCTACCGCTTGGGGAGCAGCAGCCATGGCCGGATTAAAATCCGGAATATTTTCCAGTCTGGAGGAAATTTCGCAGTCTTGGCAACTTGAACATGCCTTTGAACCGAAAATGCAAAATGATGAACGTGAAGCTCATTTAGCCAAATGGCAGAAGGCCTTAAATCGGGCCAAATCAGATCTATAACCTGTATCGATCTGAAGGTCGAAAGCTAAAAAAGCACTGTTCAACAGTGCTTTTTATTTTCTATCTCTTACCCTCAATAAGCATAAGATGCGATCGCTGTAGCAATTGGCTTATCTTCATCATTGACCATGGTCATACGCATGGTGCAGCCCTTACGCCCCAAACGTAAGGTTTCTGCCCGCGCGATAAAATATTTACCGCGCCCAGGTGCCAGATAATCCACCCGCATATCCACTGTCGCCAAACGCGAGACTTTTTTAATGGTATCGGCAATGGTTTCAGGTTCGGCTTTTTTATATAGCTCCCCCATCGCTACAATTCCACCGACACTATCGAGTACCGTGGCCGCAAGACCGCCATGCAAAATTTGAAACGCGACATTCCCAACCATAAAATCCTGCATTTCCACATAGGCTTCAATCTGGCCCTCGACCACCCGCATGGTCATGCCATTATGCTTAAAAAAAGGAGAGCTATTAAAAGCATGTACCAGCTGGTTCAGGACTACATCAATATCCACTTTCGAGCCCAGATGTATATTACCTGTCCAGTTTCTCTCTGTCTTACTCATCACTCTGCCCGAATCCACCACAATAAAAAACCGCTAATTTATGCCCAAAAATTTGAGTTAGGGCTACAATAGAGGCCTAGTTTAATACTGATTACTGAGATTTTTATGACTTATACGTTCAATCGTCCCGCGTTTCCTGCAACTCGCATGCGTCGTATTCGTAAAAATGAACATTTACGTTCGATGGTTCGTGAAACCCATCTCGCGGCAGATCATCTCATTTATCCAGTATTTGTCCTGCCAGGACAAAACCAGACCCAAGATATTCCAAGTATGCCGAATATCCAGCGTCTGTCAGCGGACTTGTTGTTAAAAAAATCAGAACGTCTACTGGAACTCGGTGTCAATAAACTGGCGCTATTTCCGGTCACCCCACAAGAAGATAAAAGCCTGACTGCAGAAGCTGCGTGGCGTGAAGATGGTCTGGTACAAAACACCTTGCGTTTATTGAAAAAAGAACTGCCAGAAATGGTGCTGATTACTGACGGCGCATTAGACCCGTATACCACACATGGTCAGGATGGCATTATTGATGAGAACGGTTATGTCTTAAATGATGAAACGGTCGAGTGCCTGATTAAACAGGGCTTGAGCCATGCCGAAGCCGGTGCAGATGTGTTTGCTCCAAGTGACATGATGGATGGCCGGATCGGTGCGATTCGTCAGGCCTTTGAAAAAAATGGTCATATCTATACCTCCATCATGGCCTATTCAGCCAAATATGCATCAAGTTTCTATGGTCCGTTCCGTGATGCAGTCGGTTCTGCCAGCAATTTAAAAGGCGGCAATAAATACAATTACCAGATGGATGTCGGTAACCGTGCTGAAGCCCTGCATGAAATTGCGCTGGATATTCAGGAAGGTGCAGACATGGTGATTGTTAAACCGGGCATGCCTTATCTGGATATCGTCCGCGAA
Source organism: Acinetobacter sp. CIP 101966 (assembly GCF_000369725.1). Taxonomy (NCBI): domain Bacteria; kingdom Pseudomonadati; phylum Pseudomonadota; class Gammaproteobacteria; order Moraxellales; family Moraxellaceae; genus Acinetobacter; species Acinetobacter sp. CIP 101966. The sequence continues at coordinate 526,550 of NZ_KB850159.1, forward strand.
GTCAAAGACACTTTTGGCGTACCAACCTTTGTCTATCAGGTCAGTGGCGAATACGCGATGCTGGCTGCGGCAATTCAAAATGGCTGGTTATCTGATAGCGTCATTTTAGAATCATTGATGAGCTGTCGTCGTGCCGGTGCAGATGGTATCTGGACCTATTTTGCTGAAGAAGCTGCGCTTAAACTGAAAGACATGAAGTAAAAGGATTTCGGCGCAATGCATATTGCCATTGTCGGCGCTGGCATCACCGGTTTGATGTCGGCGCTGGAACTGCTTGAACAGGGATTTTCTGTTACCCTTTTTGATCAACAGGCCGCCGGACAGGCTGCATCCTGGGCTGGAGGAGGAATCCTTTCCCCGATGTATCCGTGGCGTTATCCCGCTGCTGTAAATGCTCTGGCTCGACATGCCAAACCTATGTATCAGGACTGGAATCAAAAACTGCAACCTTTCACTGGCATCGATTTCCAGATTCATGAAACAGGTATGCTGATTTTTGATGAATCCGATTTTGAAATCGGTTTAAGTTATGCCAAAACACATCAGGATCCGCAGCAACAGGCAGAATTGCTTGATCAGGCTAAACTGCAACAGATCAATCCAAGAATTAATCAGAGCAAATTCAAGCAGGCGATTTATTTCCCTGAACTGGCGAATATCCGTAATCCACGGTTATTACAGTCGATCATTCACTATTTGAAGCAGCATCCTCGTGTCACCTGGCAAGAAGACTGTAAAATCACTCGGCTCAATATTCAGCAAGGCTGTGTAAAAAGTATCTCAGATGAACATAGCCAGGTTTTTCAGGCAGATCAATATGTGTTCACAACCGGAGCATGGTCGCAACACTGGTCACAGCAACTTGGTTTGGAAATTCCGGTACAGCCGGTTCAGGGCCAGATGCTGCTGTTTAAAACGCCAGAAAACTGGCTGCCGACCATGTGCATGCATAAGGTGATGTACCTGATTCCACGTCAGGATGGACATGTTTTATGTGGTTCCAGTATGCGTCAGGTCGGTTTTGACACCTCGCCTTCTAGCGAAATCCGGCAGGATATTTTACAGGCGTGTATCGAGATGGTACCGGAACTGGCAGATTTTCCGCTGGTCAAGCAATGGGCCGGATTAAGACCCAGCTCACCCGATGGTATTCCCTATATTGGCAAAATTCCCAAGCTAGACAATGCCTGGGCCAATTTTGGACATTTCCGGAATGGTTTATGCATGGGGCCGGCATCAGGCAAACTACTCGCTCAACTCATCCTTAAACAAATGCCAATCGTTGATCCAGCTCCTTATGATCCTGTCCGTTTATTAGAGCCCAGTCGTTTAGTGCTTTAGGATATTATCCAGTGCTTCTTTCAGAGTTGGATAATGAAACTGGAATCCAGCCTCCTGCAAGGCTTTGGACTGTACATACTGACCGTTTAAGACCAGTTGTGACTGTTCTCCCAGCATCATTTTCAGACTGCATGCGGGTAGTGGAAGTAAGGGTTTGCGCTTCAGAATCTGGGCCGCAGTTCGTGCAAACTGGGCCTGACTACTTTTTTCTGGCGCGACCACATTAAAGATCTGCTCGGCTGTATCCTCAAGTATCAAGAATTCAATCGCACGCAGCACATCCTCTAGATGCACCCAGGTCACTGGCTGACGTCCATGACCAATCCGCCCGAACAGATTCAGCTTAATCGGTAACAACATCTGCGGAAGAATCCCGCCACCTTTACCAAATACCACCGCAAAGCGAACAATCTTGGTGTTCTGGTTAGTATAGGACAAGGCCAGCTGTTCCCACTTCGCACAGAGTTCAGACATAAAAATATCTTGTGGCGGACTTTGCTCCGTGCAGACCTGTTCCCAACGCTCTGTCGGATCAATACCATAATAACCAACCGCTGATGTTGAAATAATCCGTTTCGGTCTAATCTGATTTTTTTCTAAATAATCAAAAACCTTTTTGGTGGTGTCTAAACGGCTATCCAGCAATTTCTTTTTACGCGCTGCCGTCCAGCGGCCTTGACCAATGCTTTCGCCAGCCAGATTGACCACATAATCAAGCTGATGCTGTTTTAATTCATCCAGCTGATTGATCCAATGGAAGTCCGGATGTGGTTCATGTTTATTTTTCTGACGGGTCAGCCCAATCACCCGATAATCCCGTTCCAGTAAAAAACGCACGAGATGACTGCCAATAAAACCACTCGCTCCCGTCAACAGCACTACAGGTTTATACATTCGTCATTCTTCGCCTTATTATTTTCTTGATTTAAATTATACACCACTCATCTTTAGCTTTTTAAACCGAGAAGATCTTTGTAGTGGAGAATTTGTATCTTTCATCATTCAATCAATTTATGAAGATCAGTCGTCACACAATGATTCATCTATACTCACTGAGGTGGATGGCCAAACATTTTCTCTGCCATACGCTGGGCCTGCTTGCCATAAAACCAGTAGGTCAGCAGATACAGCGGAATTGCGATCATCAGGAACATGATCAGCACAATACTCATAAATTGTGGCTGCTGTAGATACAACAGAAAGTCCTGCCAGGCATTCGGATTGGAACGGGTGGCGATAACAATACCGAGCAAGAGAAATAATAAATTATAGCCCCAGTAAATCAGGCTAAACCCGAGGGTGAATTTTTTACGCTCTGCTTGGGTCGGGGCACGTTTTTGCTGTTTTAAAAATTTAAAAAGCACCCAAATCATGGCTACCAGATAGGGAACAATCGTCAAGACTGCACCCATGCCCATCGGCAGCAAGGCTGCGAGTACACCGCAAATACAGGTAAAAATAAAACATATAACGAAAAACCAGATAAAATAACGACTTAGCGGCAACATATGCATGACTCAGTGATCTTCAACAAGCTAGTATAAAAAAAATCAGGTTTTTTTTCATTTTATTGTCAACCATCCACTACAGGGTGACGTTATATAGGGTACAAGGTACAAAAATTTGGACTGGCATCCACGAATTTTTGCTGACCTTTAGAGCTAAAGCAATAAGTCCAGTGTACAGGGAAATTTTGAATAGCAGCCAAAATCTTCATGTAACACAAATTTGACCGACGATTTCATCATCACTCGAATCGTCGGTTTTTATTTTTTAAAATCCCTATTTCTAAAATCTGAGGGCTTGCAGAACCTTTAATATCTGATGATCTGGATACAACCGTCCATTAATATCCATACTGATCAAAATAAATTCAGCCTCCAAATCACAAACAATTCACTGAAATATCGATTTCAAGTAGATTTTTACCTGTGCTTTTTCCTATAGTAGCAAGGCAGACATTTCAGGGTTCATTACATGGCAGTTCATTTTCTTCACACTTCCGATTGGCATCTGGGACAATTTTTCCATAACCATCACCGTGAATTTGAACATGCACAGTTTTTGACTTGGCTACTTGAGCAAATTAAAACAAAGCAGCCGCATGCTCTGCTGATTGCCGGCGATATTTTTGATGTGATCAATCCAGCTTCCAGTGCGCAAAGACAACTATACCAGTTTCTGGCCGACGCCCACGACCTGGCGCCACATATGCAGACCCTGATGATTGCAGGCAATCATGATTCCGGTTATCGGATTGAACAGGTTGAACCCTTGCTGGCCAAATTCAATGCCAAAGCTGTGGGAATCGTAGGCCGCACTGCAGAAAATACCCTGAACCTGGATCGTCTACTTATTCCTATTTATGATCGGGATAAAAATATCATCGCCTGGTGTCTGACCCTACCCTATTTACGCAGTGCCGAAATTACCGGACTGAATGAACATACCAGCAATAACCAGAACGCGATCAGTTATCTGCATCAACAACTGATTGCCGAAGCCAGAGCCCGCAAACAGCCACATCAGGCACTAATTTTAATGTCACATGCGCACATGCAAGGTGGTGAGACCTCCGACTCTGAACGTCCGATTATTGTCGGCAATGAAGAGGCCCTGTCGACGGCGCTGTTTGATGATGTGATTGATTATGTCGCGCTCGGGCATTTGCATAAACCACAAAAAGTCGGTCAGCCACATATTCGCTATAGTGGCTCTCCGATTCCGCTGTCATTTAGTGAGATTAATTATAAGCATCAAATAGTGGAAGTCAGGATTGATCCCGAACAAAACCCGGAAAACCGCTTTCAGTACGATGCCTTAAGCATTCCGCGTACTGTCGAGCTGTTCCGCATTCGTGAAAAGCTGGAAAATTTAATCACTACAATTCAGGCCTTGCCTGCCGGAGAAATCGAGCAGCTTTCTGCACGGCATTTTCTGGAGGTGGAATACACGACCGATGCGCCGCCTCCGGTAGATCTGCGTCAGCAAATAGAACAGGCCCTACCTGCTAACCGTTACCGACTGCTGCGCATCAGCCGGATTTACCAGCAACAGGTCGACCTTAGTTCAAGCCAGTCTAAAATTGATCTGGCACCCCCTACTCCGGAATCGCTATTTTTCAATATCTGGAAAAAAATGGGCTATGAGCAGGATCACTCGGTACAACGGGATTTTCAGGAGTTACTGAATGAAGCCCAACACGAACTTGCACAAAAACAACAAGCCTAGGATCGGCCATGAAAATTTTACGTCTAAGTCTTCATAATCTGGCCTCCCTCACCGGCACCCATCATATTGATTTTGAATCGAGTCCTTTGGCTCATGCCGGCCTGATTGCCATCACCGGCAAAACTGGTGCCGGAAAATCTACCCTGCTCGATGCCATGTGCCTGGCGCTTTACAATGAAATTCCACGTTTAAAAGGTGCGACAGGCAGCTTGAAAGATGCTGGCGGTCAGGATGTTTCCATCAAGGATTCCAAGAATATTCTGCGCCGTGGCTGCGTGCATGGTTTTGCCGAACTGGAATTTATTGCACTCGACAGCAAACGCTATATGGCACGCTGGGAAATTAAACGGGCACGCCAGAAAGTCGATGGCAATCTAAAAGTAGACCGCTACGTCAAATGTCTGGATGACGACACGACACTGACGCAAAAAATATCGGAAGTCACCCCGCTCATTGAAAAACTGGTGGGCTTAAGTTTTGAGCAGTTTACCCGCGCAGTGTTGCTCGCACAGTCGGAAGTCGGCGCATTTTTAAAAGCCAAAGATAATGAGCGTGCAGATTTACTGGAATATCTCACCAATTCGCAGATTTTCAGTCTAGTTAGTCAGAAAGCTGCAGAGAAATTCAGCGAAGTCAAAAACAAGCGCAACGATCTGGAAAAGCTGATCGGGCATATTGAAATTCTGTCTGAAGAAGACATCAGCGCTTTACAACAGCAGCAGAACTCTTTGTCTTTGCAACTTCAGAATTTGCAGCAATCAGAAAAACTGCTAGAAAATGAGAAACAATGGCATCTGGACCGACATAAACTCTATGCAGAAGTCCATGCCAAAAAAGAAGTCTACGAAGTACAGCAAGATGCAGTAAATAAATCTGCAGGACAGCAACAGCTACTGGAGCAGCTGGATGAATTCCAGTCGATTCGGGATCAGTTTGTGAGTCGTACCCGTCTAGCCCCTCAAAAAGAGCAGATTCAGCACCAGCACACCCAATTTACGCTGGAATTTGAAACGCTCAAACAGAGCTTTGTAGCAGAAGAAGCCAAACTTACAGCCTTACAACAACAGCAGCACCAGTTTCAGCAACACTTGGCAAACCTGAAACCGCATCTGGAGGCAGGTTTAAGGCTGGATCATGCAATTGATACGGTATCAGAGCGGTACAAAAAACTGCATGCAGAGCAAAGCCAGTTTCAAACCCTTCGTCTACAGCCTTTAGAAGAACAACTGCGACAGCAACAACAGACTTTGAATCAGCTACAAGCTCGGCAAGAAAAGGTTGCACAACAATTGGCTGAATCTGGCTTTTTAAATGTATTCGATCTGGAACCGCAAAGTACCTTGCAACGCATACAAGACTTTATGCGTCAGTATCAGCAACTGCAGCAACAGAATCCGGACAGCCTGAAGCAGCCTTTGCCTGAACTGAAAAAAACCGTTACAGCACTTTCAGAAAATCTGAACCAGTGGATACAACAGCATCATAGTCTGGAACAGCTGGAAGAGCAGCTCAAAACCATTCAGGAAATGCGTCAGCAACGCCAAGCGAAACAGCGTCAGCTCGACCTGCTGCAACAGCAGGTGCAACAGATCGTTCAACAATCACAAGAATTTGAACAACTGCAATCTGCTGTAAATAGCCAACAGCAGCAACTAAAAATGCAGCAAGAGGCCGAACAGGCACTGCATCAGCAGATTCAGGCTGAACAACAGGCATATGAACACCTGGAACAAATACTTGCCCAGCAACGTTTATTGCATGCGCAAAGTGTGCAGGATCTTCGTGCCCAGTTAAAACCGGATGAGCCATGCATGGTCTGTGGGAGTATGGCCCATCCTTTTGTCGATACCGCCCATGAACGTCTGGAACAGAGCCTGAGCCAGTTACAGGAGCAACAGTTACGGCAGGCAAAACAGCAGCTTGATCAGCAACTGCAATCTCAGCAGCAGCAACGCATTGAAATATCCAAAGCACAAACAGTAATTGAGCAACAGCAACAGCGTTGCCAGGTCCTACAAAACCAGATTCAACAATCCTCTGCTGACTGTAAATCTCAACTACTTAAACTGGAAGTGGTTACCGAGCAGCACAATGATCTTCCTATATTTACCCAGTTGCTGGCGAATCACACTCAAAGCCTGGTCCAGCAGCTAGAACTGTCACAACAGCAGGAACAACAGCTCCAGCAACAATTACAACAATGGCGTCAACAACAACAGCAATTGCACCAATTACAACTGGCTCTACAGCAACGTCAGCAACTTGACCAACTAATACACCCAGTTTTAAGCGTACTGCCCGAGCAGTACCAGTCGCAGCCACCTATGCTCTGCTTACCTCAGTTGCAGCAACAGTTAGAGCAGCGCATGCAGCACTTGGCAGTACAAAAGCAGCTGGAATCTGACCTGCATCAACAGCAACAGATATTGGAAAAGAGCCAGTATCAACTACAATTGGAACAGCAAAATTTTGCTCAATTGAGCCAGTCTGTAGAGCAGTTGATTCAGCAAGGCAAAGACCTGCGTCAACAGCTGGCTGAACTGACCAAAGAGCATACAGGACAAGTCTACCGTGTCGCTGCAGAATGGCGTGATGCGCTGGATCAGCAAGCCAAAACCTTAGAGCAGACTTTAGAACAACAGCGTCAATGCACGGCTCAGGCTGAAAAACAGTGGCATCAAACCCACTTAAAACTGCAAGAATTTATCAGTCAACTTCAGCAGATCGATCGGCAATTGGCTCAATATCAGCAAGATATTCAGGCATGGCAAGCAGCACATCCGCAAGTGACGGTAGCTCAAATTGAACAATGGCTCAGTATTGATCTGAGCAGCCATCAACGGATTCGTCAGGATCTGGCCAACCAGAAACAGGCACTCGAAAATGCCAGAACAGCCTGGCAATTACTGCAAGAACAATATCAGGCCCATTTAAAACTACAGCCAGAACATGAATTTGAGGAAATTGAACAAAAGCTTGGCATGCTGCATCAGGAAAAAATAATGCAGCAGGAAGTACTCAATGAAACTGATGCCAAACTGCGTATGAATGCCAATAATCAAAACACCTATGCCAAATATCAGCAGCAAATTGAGCAGATCAAAGCTGAAGAATACCGTTGGGGTCGTATTTACGATCTGATCGGACATAAGGAAGGTACCAAATTCCAGAAAATTGCCCAGGAACATCATCTGGATATTCTGGTGGAATATGCAAATCAGCAGTTGCAACCGTTGGCACCCCGCTATCAGTTACACCGTATTCCGGATAGCCTGAGTCTGGCGATTATTGATCTGGACATGAATAGTGAAGTCCGCCCTGTGCTGTCCCTATCGGGGGGTGAAACCTTCCTGGTTTCATTGGCTTTGGCTTTGGCGATTGCCAATATGGCCTCCGGCTCCATGAAACTGGAATCACTGTTTATTGATGAAGGTTTTGGTACGCTAGATCCTGCTTCGTTACATATGGTGATGAATGCACTGGATCATTTACAAAGTCAGGGTCGTAAAGTTGTATTAATCTCGCATGTGCAGGAAATGCATGAACGTATTCCGGTACAGATTCAGGTCAAACCGGTTGGTGCAGGTGCAAGTACCATTCAGATTATAGGCTAAGGATCATGAACACTGCCCCGAATACGCTCTCGCACTATTTCAGCCTACAGCTTGAGAGCCTACGGGGTATCAGTGCCATTGTGGTGTTATTCAGTCACTGCTTTCAGGCATTTATTGGGCCTTTCGATACCAGCATTTATTCATGGATACGCCTGCTTGGGCAGGCTGCAGTCATGATTTTCTTTGCCTTAAGTGGTTATCTGATCGGCTATTCAATCCAGTACAACATTCATCAGCATGGTCAGTTCAATCTGCACCATTATGCCCGACAGCGTGGCCGCAGAATTTTACCGCCCTTTCTGTTTGCCATGGGGTTGACCCTGGTTTTATATCTGCTTGCTCCACTATTATTTACCAACCACACGCATGCTTTTCAACACAGTTTTGGCATGATGATCCGGACTGACTATAGTATAGACATGATGGAGTTTGTTGGCTCGCTGCTATTTTTGAATGGCTTTGTGACGCCAACGGTTTCAGCCAATGCTGCGCTCTGGAGTCTGAGCTATGAAGTGTGGTTTTATGTGCTGGCCGGATTCTTACCTTTTTTAAAAAATTCGGAAATCGCCAAAATCGGGTTTTTTATGGTTCTGGCTATACTATCAGTACTGAACATCCAGTTTTTTATTTATTTTCTGGTCTGGCTCACTGCCTTTGCTTGTTCATTTCGATATATCCAGCTACGTTTTTTAAACCGCTTACAATCAGTCAAATTAGCCCTATTCGGCTTGGCATTTCTAATCGCCTGTTTTGATGCTTACCAGTTTCAGGTGATTGATGAGGCCCAGCAATACCGCGCTGCGAATTTTGCCCCTTTTAATTTCTGTGTGGGTCTGGCCTTTAGCTGCTGGCTGGTACAGCTCCAGCATCGACGCAGTCATTATCATCCGGTCTGGGTTCAATCCGCAGACTTTTCCTATACCTTGTATGTCACCCATTTCCCATTACTTTTATTTATTTTGGGCTGTATTCCGGCAACTTTGGCCTATGGTCTGGGCGGAGCAATTTTAGCTTTGCTTGCCAGCATGTGCAGCTTAATAGTTTTTGCCTGGTTAATGGCCAAATGGCTCGAACCAGCCAGAAAAAAAGCGTTATCCAATACCCTGCGATAACGCTTTGCTGCAAAAAACTGACATTAGTAGTTTATACATCTTTTTTAGGCCGTGCACCAAATAGGGCTGTGCCAACACGAACCATGGTAGAACCCGCAGCAATCGCTTCGGTCATATCCCCAGACATGCCCATACTTAAAGTATCCCAATCTTCAGGGTGTGCATGCTGAACTTTGACTGCATCAAATAAAACTTTGGCATCAGCAAAGGCTTGAGGATTATTCGGTGCAGGAATCACCATCAGGCCACGTAAACGTACATTCGGCAGTTGGCTGATTTGTGCCACTAGTTCTGCGACTTCTTCCGGCTGGCAGCCATCTTTGGTATCCTGGCCATCAATATTCACCTGAATACAGATATTCAGTGCGGACTGATTATCTCCACGCTGATTTGATAAACGCTCGGCAATAATCAGGCGATCGACTCCATGTACCCAGGCAAAATTTTCCGCCAGAGCCTTGGTTTTGTTGCGCTGCACATGACCAATAAAATGCCATTCAATCTCCAGCTCTTTCAGTGCCGTGATTTTTTCCAGTGCTTCCTGCAAATAGTTTTCACCAAAAGCACGTTGCCCTGCCTGATACATCTCTGCCAGCACGCTACTCGGCTGGGTCTTGGAAACGGCAAGCAGTTGCACCGCATCTGCTTCGCGGCCGGCCTCAACACAGGCAGTTTCAATTTGCACTAAAACCTGATTTCGTGACTGTTGCAACATATTCATTGATGGGGTTCTCATTTCATTCATCTTTTTTTCCCTTGCCCATGAACTAAGTGTTGGTTAAGCTGTGGGAAAGCCTTATTATTCTATCAAAATAATTAACATTTTAATGAACTCGGGGACCTTATGGATATCACAGAATTGTTGGCATTTTCTGCTAAAAATGGTGCGTCGGATTTACACTTGTCTGCGGGCTTACCGCCAATGATTCGTGTCGATGGGGAGGTTCGTCGCATCAACCTTCCAGCATTAGAACATAAAGAAGTGCATAAACTCGTTTATGACATCATGAACGATAAACAGCGCCGTGATTTTGAAGAAAATCTGGAAACTGACTTTTCTTTTGAAGTGCCTGGCGTGGCGCGTTTCCGTGTCAACGCATTTAACCAGAACCGCGGTGCCGGTGCGGTATTCCGTACCATTCCATCTAAAGTCCTGACCCTTGAAGATCTGGGCATGGGACAGATTTTTAAAGACATCTGTGAATATCCACGTGGTCTGGTACTGGTGACAGGTCCTACCGGTTCGGGTAAATCAACCACCTTGGCGGCGATGCTGGACTATATTAATGACAACCGCTATGACCATATTTTAACAGTCGAAGACCCAATCGAATTTGTGCATCAGTCGAAAAAATGCCTGATCAACCAGCGTGAAGTGCATCGTGATACGCATGGCTTTAATGAAGCGCTACGTTCAGCACTGCGTGAAGATCCGGACATTATTCTGGTCGGTGAGATGCGTGACCTTGAAACCATTCGTCTGGCGTTAACTGCAGCAGAAACCGGTCACTTAGTATTTGGCACCCTGCATACCACCTCAGCGGCCAAAACCATTGACCGTGTGATCGACGTATTCCCTGCTGAAGAAAAAGACATGGTACGCGCCATGTTGTCTGAATCCCTACAAGCCGTAGTTTCACAGGCTCTACTGAAGAAAAATGGCGGTGGGCGTGTGGCGGCGCATGAAATCATGATCGGTATTCCTGCGATCCGTAACCTGATCCGTGAAAACAAAGTCGCACAAATGTACTCAGCAATTCAGACAGGCGCCAACTATGGCATGACCACACTGGACCAGACCCTGAAAACACTGGTGTCCAAAGGTTTGATCAGCCCGCAAGTTGCACGTACTGCAGCCAAACAGCCAGAAGCATTTTTATAAAAAAATTGAATTGTATTGGGGTTTATATACATGGATTTTAACGGCTTACTCGATTATATGGTGGAGAAAAAAGCATCGGATCTGTTCATTACTGCCGATGTCGAACCGTCCATCAAGATTAATGGGCAGATTTTACCGATTGGTTCGGTAAAATTACCCGGTGCGGCAGTAGGACAACTGCTCCATTCCATCATGACCGAAAAGCAGCGTAAAGAATTTGCTGACAGTCGTGAATGTAACTTTGCCATCAGCACGCCGGATAAAAGTGCCCGCTTCCGTGTCAGTGCCTTTCAGCAACGAGATCAACCGGGGATGGTGCTGCGTCGGATTGAAACTGTTATTCCCACGATGGATGAACTCAAGTTACCGCCGATTCTAAAAGAACTGGCGATGACCAAACGTGGCATCATTATTTTTGTCGGGGCAACGGGTACCGGTAAATCAACCTCGCTGGCGTCTTTGGTCGGTTATCGTAATGAAAATTCCAAAGGTCATATCATTACCATTGAAGATCCGATCGAATTTATTCACCAGCATAAGGGCTGTATTATCACCCAGCGTGAAGTCGGCATCGATACGGATTCATTTGAAATTGCCCTGAAAAATACCCTGCGTCAGGCACCAGACGTGATTCTGATCGGTGAGATCCGTTCACGTGAAACCATGGATTATGCGATTGCCTTTGCCGAAACCGGTCATCTGGTCTTTGCTACCCTGCACGCCAACAACGCCAACCAAGCGATTGACCGGATTATCCATTTCTTCGAAGCAGACCGACATAATCAGCTGTTCATGGACTTGTCCCTGAACATGAAAGCCATTGTGGCACAGCAACTGATTCCAACCATCGATGGTAATGGTCGCCGTGCAGCGATTGAGATTCTGATTAACTCACCACTGATTGCCGACTTGATTCGTAAAGGTGATGTGCATGAGATCAAGGATCTGATGAAGCGTTCCCGTGAACTGGGCATGCAGACCTTCGATCAGGCGCTGTATGATCTGTATAAAGCCAAACAGATCAGCTATAAAGATGCACTGAAACATGCAGATTCACCAAACGACCTGCGTCTGCAAATCAAGCTGTCAGAAGAAGGTGGTAGTCACTTATTACGTGCGCATTCCAACATTACCTTTGATGGTCAGTCCTGATCATCTTGAAGGCATAAAAAAAACAGGCTTCAAGAAGCCTGTTTTTTTGTTTCAACCGGAGTGCAAATTATTTTTTACGAAACACTTCCTGACAGGCCGGCGCATCGCAGTAGCCATACAGATTCAGAGAGTGACCGGTTAATTCAAAACCAAATTTTTCAGCAACATCATGCTGCTCTTTTTCAATCGTATCATTGATGAATTCAACGACTTTGCTGCAATTCAAACAGACCAGGTGATCGTGGTGATCTTCCTGCATGATCTCGAAAACGGAATGATTATTTTCAAAATTATGACGTTCGATGATGCCCGCTGCTTCAAATTGCGTTAACACACGATACACAGTTGCTAAACCTACATCTTCGCCCTGATCGAGTAAAGTCTTGTAAATATCTTCCGCACTTAAATGATGTTGTTTTGAATTTTCTAGTAATTCTAATATTTTAATTCGTGGAAGGGTAACTTTCAGTCCAGCTTTTCGTAAATCTTGGTTTGAAATAGTCATGTAAAAAGGTCTCTCAACAAAATCAAAGTTGGAATATGCAACAAAGTTTAGATGCAGTATGATCTATCCTTGGATCAAATGCATCATAATTAATTTGGGATAGTTTAGCAAAATGCAAAAAATCATGTTGACGTTATTCGTCACTTCATTGCTCGTCGGCTGTTCGACATTAGGTGTTTATAAAGTAGATATTCCACAAGGAACCCCTTTAACCCAAGCACAAGCCGCTAAAATTCAGGTGGGAATGAGCCATCAACAGGTGCGTTTCTTACTGGGCAGTCCAACAGTAAGCGATCCACTGAATCCTTTACGTTGGGACTACATCTATAACTATACCCCAGGAACCTACGCTAAAAAAGCCAAGATCCCGGCAGCCCAAGGCCAGCATTTGAAAATCTACTTTAACCAGTCTGGTATCGTGGAACGCGTTGAAGGTCTGGAGACAATTCCAGAATCTCAACCTGGCTTACCAGGATCAAAAGAAGCAATTTTAAATGCTCCTCCACTATAGTCGGTTTCTCATGAAAAAGCCCCTGAATCATCAGGGGCTTTTTTGATTAAGCTGATTGATTGAGCAGATCATTGAGGCTACTGCTCATTCAAGCCGCTTTCTATTCGGAAGATGGTTTCAGCTTTCTTAAAAGATTGCCTCTGGCATAACGACCCACAGGATTTTTCTCGGCGCGTTTACGTCGGATGTCTTTAGGATTGATGGTCAGTGGCCGATAAATTTCCACCCGATCACCTGCTGCCAGTTGCTGCTGATGATCTTGCAAGCGCACGCCAAAAATGCCCAGAGATAACGGTTCAGGCAATTCGACCTGCTCACGGATTCCACTTTGCTCAATCGCATCCAATGCTGTCATGCCGGACTGAAATGGCACGGCTAGATGAAATTGTTTTTCTGGCGTCGCATACGCCACCCAGATCATCGCCTCACTCATCAGATGAATTGTCCTAAGACAGCAATGATTGCCAGAATAATCCCGACCGGTAACACTACACGTACTGCAATACGCCAAATGTTATAAAACGCTTCAGAGCTGAAATTCATTGATTTACGCAAATGACTGATCTTCATGATCCAGCCGGCAAATAATGCATAGATCAAACAAATCAATAAGCCCCAGACGAGCAAGACCACATTGAAAATTGGGCTTAGATTTGGAATAGCCCAGATCAGCGTAACCGCCGCCACAATCGCCCATTGAATCGCAGGATGAAGCTGACGTTGCTGTAACTGTTCACGTGCCATTTGCAAAATTAATGCGGCAGCTGCCACCATCGCTGCGACCAAGGTGAATGCAGGGATTTGCGCTTGCACAGCAAAGAAAGCAAATGCAATGACAGCAACGAGCTGCGCAATCCAGATCGGCAATACCGTCTTGCTGGCGACATCCTGTTGTTGTACAGCGCTCAGGCTAGACTGCCAGTACAAGCCCATGCCCAGACCACTTGCCACCAGCGCTAATACGGTGGCATTGCCCCATTCCGAGAATTCGACTGGCGTGACTTGCCATGCAGGTAGTGCAGTTCCCATTACATTGGCCAGAACCAGAGATGCGAGCACCCCAATCGTTGTAACAGCCAATAAAATTTGACGCGGTAGCAGTGACAGGGCCAACGCTACTATTGTCAATCCGATCAACAAAAGGTTCGGTGCAAGATCAAGTGCAGCAACCGCCAGAACATTACTGGCATTGTTCAGCATTGCACCTGCCAGAAACGGAATAAAAATCACACTTAACCAGCCGACAATACGCCATTTCTGTGACGCATCCGCTTCACGGGTCAGCGTTGACAGCGCCTGTAATGGCGTTGTTCTAGAGCGCTTGGCCAAAGCAATTTCCAAGTAGCAGACTGGAAGTGCCAGAATCAGCATGGTGGCTAACCAGAGCATCCAGAAATCCAGCTGACGATCAATCTGGATACCGGTTATCGGTGCGAGCGTCGCGATGATAATAAACGATAAACAGAAAGCCATCAGCGGCGATAACCATTTTGACATAGCATTGTCCTGCATGATGCATTCCTATAAAAATCTAGCGCTATTTTGCCTTGTGAAGCGGTGAAAATCAAAAACAAAAAGCAAACCACCTTAACGGTGATTTGCTGCGCCAAAATTATAATTAAATTGTAATTCTTGTTATCTCTTTAGATATTTTATTATGAGAAAAACCGAGCGAACCAGTTTTTACCGGTTTTCTTTTCTTTTTCCTTGATGATACCCATCATATTTTCTTTCACGGCACCGACATAATCGGCGTCATCGTGCTGGATATGGTTAATCAGCCATTTCGATAATACTTCGTGCAGTTCATGTTCAATCGACTGCCCCAGTTCAAAACGGTCACGATATGATTCAATTTTCTTAATAAACAGGTCATGCACACGTTTATGCGGTACCCGATATTTATAGCCGGCTTCTTCCTGAAGAGATTCCTCAAAGGTAAAATGCGACTGGGTATAATCAATAATATTGTCAAGAATCTGTTTAATACGGGCACGTTCGGTATTGGCATCGATTCCATCAATTTCGTTGATATAATCGAGAATTCGTTTGTGCTGATCGTCAATCACATCGATACCAGTATTATAGTCTGGGACCCATTTCATTTTCATTACGACCACCTATAAATATTAAGGACTTATAACGTGAAAATGAGCATATAGCGTATTGATTGAAATAAAAATGAAGCAAATTAGTCGGCTTTCCGCCTAAATCCAGCTTTTTCACTTTAAGTTTCTGTTATATATAATTAAAAATAATTTATCCTGAGTAAAAGGCTAAGATATTAATTAACCAAAAACTGTAATAAACCTTTATTTATTCTTAGATTTTTTCCTATTTGAAAATATAAAAAAACGGAGTTTAAACTCCGTCTTTTATTGCGTTTTAATATTGATCAGCGCGCGTGATGCGTTTTAAGGAAGGATCAAGACGCTCACGTTCCAGACGATCCACATGCGTCAACTGAGAACGCACTTTTTCCCCATGCTGAAACAGGATCATTTCACCCGGCTGGAAAGCAGTCCATTCTTCATTCTGGGTCAATGGTTCGGTAGTAATCACTGCCACGCGATCTTCAGGGGTCGTAACCTGACTAAAGTCCACTTCGACGTCAATATCAATCAGCTGAGCCGGTCTAAACGGGTATTCACGTACTAGCCAGTGGAGTTTGGTAATCGCATAGCTAAACAGCGCCTGACCATTCGAAAGGCAGAAATTAAAGGTGCCATGCTCGGCAATTGCAGGTGAAATTTCAGCTAGAAGATCGAAAACCTGATCCAGTTTCGGCTCATGATAGCCAAAGCGTTTCACCAGTTGATCGAGCAGATAGCAGAAGGCACGCTCACTGTCGGTATTGCCGACTGGGGTAAAGCGCCCTGACAGTTCAGGAAAATAATCATGTAAATCGCCATTATGGGCAAAAATCCACTGCCGCCCCCAAAGTTCACGGCTAAAAGGATGCGAGTTTTCCAGATTAATTTTGCCTTGAGTGGCTTTACGGATATGGGCAATCACATTACGTGATTTGATCGGATAATTACGCACCAGCTCGGCAATCGGCGACTCAACCGCAGACTGGTTATCAACAAACAGACGGCAGGCTTTATCTTCAAAAAAAGCAATTCCGAAACCATCCGCATGATCAGAGGTAATGCCCGCCCGCTGGGAAAATCCGCGGAAGGAAAAAGTAATATCCGTCGGGGTGGCACAATTCATTCCGAGCAGTTGGCACATGGTCTGGTTTCAGCTCTCTATTTACTTAGAAGCTTATTGTGCATGACTGTCCCTGTCATTTCAAATATCTGACTATGATAACCTCAAATAAAAAAGAGCCTCTATTGAGACTCTTTTTGGCAAAAAATGGATTATGAGCGATGCGGATTGGCACGGTTGGTAATGAGAGTACCAACACCATGATCGGTGAAAATTTCCAGTAAGCTGGCATGTGGTACACGACCATCCACGATATGTGCACTCACGACACCGCCTTTTACCGCATCCAGCGCACAACCTACTTTTGGAATCATGCCGCCATAGATTACGCCAGTTTCGATCAGACGATCGACTTCCTGAGTAGTCAGACCAGTCAGCAGGTTTTTATTTTCATCCAGCACACCCGTGATATTGGTCAGCAGAATCAGTTTTTCTGCACCTAGGGCTTCAGCGACTTTACCAGCGACCAGATCCGCATTGATATTATAGGTATTGCCTTCTTCATCGACACCTAACGGGGCAATGACTGGAATAAAGTCACTATTGGTGAACATTTCCAGAACATCGGTTTTTACGCCAACGACTTCACCGACCAGACCCAGATCAATTTGCTCAACTGAACCATCTTCAGCCACTTTTTCCATCAGCAGTTTTTGTGCACGAATCAGGTTGCCGTCTTTACCGGTAAGACCAATGGCACGACCACCATGCTGGTTGATCAGGTTCACGATAGATTTATTGACGCTACCACCAAGTACCATCTCGACCACTTCCATGGTCGCAGGATCAGTCACGCGCATGCCGTCAATACGGTCTGATTCGCGGCCCAGCTGTTTCAGCATGGAATCGACTTGCGGGCCACCGCCATGCACCACGATCGGATTAATACCGACGGTTTTTAATAATACGATATCACGTGCAAATGAACTTTCCAGCTCAGGATCGGTCATCGCATTACCGCCGTATTTTACCACCAGGGTTTTACCCGCAAAGCGTTGAATATACGGCAAAGCTTCTGTCAAAATCTGTGCTTTGTCGATGCCTGTTTGTTGATTTGGCATTCGCCTCTCCTTATTGAGCATCTAAAATGTCTTGAGCGATCTCTGGATAACGGTCACGCAACATGGCTACAAACAGATGACGAATTTCATTTAGACCTTGGGCATTATTGGCATCAAAGCGCACTGTGAAATACTCACCTGTATTGGATGCTCGAATGATGCCAAAACCATCCTCAAAATCAAGACGTATCCCATCAATTTTACTGATTTGCGCATTAATTCTTGCGGATTGTTGTTCAACGAAGTTTAAAAGCTCAACAGGACGTACTTGACGCGTTGAAATATAAAGATCTTCAGTACCATGTCGTTTTGGATAAGCCGCCAAGGCCTGCGCGAGAGTTTGCCCCGTTTGGTCGAGATATTCCATGACTCTGAGCGCTGCATAGAGGCCATCATCATAGCCCCAGCCGCGACCATCATTAAAGACATAATGTCCGGCATATTCCCCACCAAAAATCGCCTGATGCTGAGAGTGGTTCAGATAAGTTCTGAGAAATGAACTGCCGGTACGAATCATCACCGGTTCCCCGCCCAGACGTTGCACTGTATCGCGAACCAGAGTTGAACATTTCACATCATAAACAAATTGGCGTGGTGCTGAATCGCTTAGGCAAATTTCGGCAAACAGACATAATAACTGATCGGCTGTGATAATCTGACCCTGTTCATCAACCAGAACTAAGCGATCGCCATCACCGTCCAAGGCAATACCGAGATCAGCCTGCTGTTGCATGACGGTTTGACGTAAAGTCTCAAGATGTTTGTCTTGCGAAGGATCCGGCGCATGATCCGGAAAATGTCCATTCGCCTCACAACGTAAAGCAATCACTTCACAGCCCATTTTTCTGAGTACCAAGTCAGCACAACGTCCGGCTGAGCCATGCAGACCATCCAGAATCACTTTAAATGAGCGCTTTAATTGAATATCTTCTAATATTCCCTGCTGATACTGCAGGCAAAACTCTGGAATAATCTGATGCGGCAGTTCAGCTAAAGTAATTAGCTGGCTATCGCAATGTGACTTTGCCAGTTGGGCCACCTGTTGAATCATCTCAGGACAAGGTGGTTCACCATCAATAATCCATTTAATCCCATTATCTTCTTTAGGATTATGACTGGCAGTGACCATAATGCCATTACCATCAAACTGACGTGCGGTGAAATATAGCATTGGGCTGGAACAGCAGCCTATAATAGTGGCTTCCAGCGAATAGTCTTTAAAAATACGGGCAATGGTGTCGGCAAAAGCCGGGCTACTGATGCGTGCATCATAACCAATGGCGACACGTGTCTGTCCCGCAGCCTGATACTGCTGGGCTAAACCGTGGGCAATTGCATCAATGATCCCGGCACCTAATAGACTGACTTTACCGCGTATGTCATAGGCACGAAAGATATGCATGGGGAATGGATGATTCATAGATCCCATAAAACTGTCTTTTCACTATTCGTTAAAATAAGGAGATTTAAAATGATGATTTCAGCATAATGACTTTAAACATTTGTTTTTGTTTTAAGACCCGCTATTTTTAAACGATTTCAATGTAACAATCAATTATAAAAATATAATCTACAACTTTAGAATTATAGGGTTCTTGTAATTAAACAATGATTATTTAATTATATTTATTTTGAATTTCATCTGATTAGATATTTGATCACTACATCAATTTTAGATTTAAATAGCTCTACTGAACTAGGGTGTGTCCTCATTTGGCCTTGCACCAAATAAATATACAGGCTATAAGTTGTCATTAAAAAGTAAACATGTATTCTTTTCCGAATTGGTTTGATACTTTCTCCACCCATTGCTCTATTTTGTCAGCTGTCATGACTTGAAAATCTCGCCAATAATATTTCATCTGCTTCCATACCATCTCGATTCGATTTAACTCAGGGCTATAAGCTGGAATAAAATACAGATTCGTCGAAAAGTTAGTTTTAAGTAGCTCTCTGTAATCAGCCATCTTTTTACTTCTATGAATCGAGGCATTATCAACAATAAGAACCAATGGAAGGTTATACGTCTGTTTTACTTGTTGAGCTATTCCAGTTAAATAGGCATAAAACCAAGTGCTTGTCACTGACTCTTGTAAACAACTAGTCACCAGTTTCCCCGTTGAAAGCAAACACCCCATGACATTAACTCGTTTTAATCTTATTGCATCAACCGCATGAACATCACCTATCTTTGTCCACGCATAGCGGTTATCAGGTGTAGATGAAAATCCTGTTTCATCAACATAACCTAATATAATTTCACCACGTGCCGCTTGCTCTCGTAATTCTTCAATCTGCTGTGTTGCTTGTTCAAATGCAATCGGATCTCTTTTTTTTCAAGCTATGACGGGTACGCTTGAAGACCATACCTGAATCCCGTAAAAACTTACGAATGGTTTCAACAGACACGGACACTTCGTATTCTTCATGTAGTTTGACTCGGATTTGTTCTGCATTGAGTGGACTTGTATTGACCCAATCTAGGATTTTCGCCTGATAGTCTGAGATCAATGTATTGGGTCGACCTGAGCGATGACCTTCTTTAATCGATTCAAACTCATACAATTCCCAACGTCGGCGTTGTAGCCTTATGGTTTCTGGGATACGTTCTTGTAGAGTGGCAACTTCCGCAACGCTTTTACCTTCGGAAAGCCAGAGAATAGTTTGGGCACGTTGCCTTTCACGCCAATGTTTTGCATGCTTGACCAGAAAAATGAGTCGTTCTCGCTGTTCTAAACTAAGTGGTACAGAAACAATTCTAGGCATGTGTGAACATCTGTTAACTAAAAAAACCTTTTCGCATCATTAGTTATTTTTGTCAACTTACGAATCATAGATTTATAATTGCGTGCCAGTTTATCAAATCGAGTTGCAATAGCACGGAAATGTTTTAATCTCGCAAAAGCATTTTCAACTAAATGTCTTAATTTATATAGATATTTATCAAATTCCTTATTCGATCTCTTACTGTTTGATCTCAATGGAATAATGGGAATCATATTCTTGTTCTTGGCATATATTCTAATGTGCTCAGCATCATACCCCTTATCAGCAATGAGATAAGTTGCCTCGTCTACCGTATCAATCAGTTGTTTTGCAACTTGACTGTCGTGGACGTCACCCCCAGTGATTTTAAAATCAATCGGTAATCCATTCGCGTCGGTTGCAAGATGTATTTTTGTTGTTCGTCCACCACGTGATTGTCCAATTGCTCTTTCGAAACCATGCCGAGCTCCACTTGCATGTTGATGCACGCGTATGTAACTTCCGTCAATGAATACCCATTCTTGATCCAAGACGCCTCGTAATCTAAAAAAAATTTATCCCACAATCCCTTGCTTGCCCAACGATTAAAGCGATTGTAAGCAGTTTGCCAAGGACAAAATTCTTGGGGAATATCACGCCATGTGGCGCCTGTACGCAGTTTCCATAAGATCGCTTCCATGATATTTCTACTATTCTTTGAACAGTAACAACCGTGTAATCGCATAGTATCTTGAATTTGCTGCCAGATATCATCGGTGAGAAGAGTACGTGCCATTGAAAAAATATAGAAATCAAAAGAGCTTAAAGGAGGATTTTAAGTATTTAAAACCAATTTTTCAAATGAGGACACGCCCTAGAAAATATGGTTTTATTTTTAAATATATTTCAATCAGCTCATTTTTAATATCTGATTCACTTAAATAAAAAAATGGCTTACATCCAGTTAATGAATGTAAACCATGATTAAAACTTAGTTTTTACCCGTATGACCAAAACCGCCAGCACCGCGTTCAGTCGCTGCGAATTCATTGACCAGATCAAATTCAGCCTGCACCACAGGAACCAAAACATACTGCGCCAAACGTTCACCTGGCTCTAAGCTAAAAGCCGTCTGGCTACGGTTCCAAACGGATACCATCAATTCACCCTGATAATCAGAATCGATTAAACCTACTAGGTTACCCAACACGATGCCGTGTTTATGCCCCAAACCCGAACGTGGCAAAATCAGACCAGCAAATGCAGGATCTTCAATATAGATTGCTAAACCAGTTTTTACCAAAACAGTCTGGCCTGGTTCAATGATCGTAGTTTCTGTAACACACGCACGCAAATCCAGCCCCGCTGAACCTGTCGTAGCATAAGTCGGTAATGGCCATTCCTGACCAAGACGCGAGTCAAGGACTTTCACCTGAACTTTCATGTATTCATTCCTGTTGTTTCATTTAAAATAAGAGCAAGCCTTGCGCCTTATCGTTTGATAAGATTACGCAAATTATCCAGATAATGTTGGGCTTGTAATTTCGGATCGATGTTGCCTGCCAGCTTTTTCTTACGACCTAACCATTCCAGCTCATCTTCTGGTAATTCATCCAGAAAACGGCTTGGGGTCATCTGCTTCATCTGCCCACCGGCCTTGCGCTGTTCTGCCAGAGTAATGGTCAGTCCCTGACGTGCACGGGTAATCCCCACATACATCAGACGGCGTTCCTCTTCGACCGTTTCTGCAGCGATCGAGTTTTTATGTGGCAGAATTTCTTCTTCCAGCCCGATCAGATAGACATAAGGAAATTCCAGACCTTTAGACGCATGCAAAGTCAATAAATTGACTTTATCGGTGTCCTCTTCTTCCTGCTGCTGCTCGAGCATGTCCAGCAGCACCATTTTACGAATCACACTTTCAATATTTTTTTCATCAACATCTTCAGTGCGGTTAATCAGGCTTTGAATGCTGCTATAGAGCACTTCGATATTGTCGAGCTTGGTCTTTTCCTGCGCTGGTGTGGCTGCAGTTTCCTTGATGTAATCGATATAACCGGCTTCAATCATCATCTGGCGGATAATTGGCACTGGTTCATCATCATCCAGTAAATTGCGGGTAAAACCCTCAATAAAATCGGCAAACTCAGCCAATTGAGTCGTGGCCTTTTTCGGAATCGCCATGGTCAGACGCTGATCCGCAGCCGCAGCCAGAAGCGACAGATTATTTTCCTGAGCAAATAGACCGAGCTTTTCCAGCGTTACCGGACCAATTGCCCGTTTTGGTGTATTGATAATTCGTAAAAATGCACTGTCATCTTCAGGGTTAATGATCAAGCGTAAATAGCTCATCATGTCCTTGATTTCGGCACGTG
Source organism: Acinetobacter sp. CIP 101966 (assembly GCF_000369725.1). Lineage (NCBI taxonomy): Bacteria > Pseudomonadati > Pseudomonadota > Gammaproteobacteria > Moraxellales > Moraxellaceae > Acinetobacter > Acinetobacter sp. CIP 101966. The sequence continues at coordinate 549,292 of NZ_KB850159.1, forward strand.
CGAAGAAGGACTGTCCGCCAGATAATTTATACGGAATCTGCATCTGGCGCAGATGGGTTTCTAAAATACGCGCTTGGAAATTGCCGCGGTACAACACCGCATAATCTTTCCAGCTTTTACCGTTCATCAATTTATGCGTGATCAGGTCTTTAACCACGCGTTCTGCTTCATCATCATCATTGCGGCAGGTAATCACACGGATCACTTCACCATGGCCTTTGTCCGACCAAAGCTTTTTATCAAAAATATGCGGATTATTACCAATCACGGTGTTGGCTGCTTTGAGAATACGACTGGTCGAACGATAGTTCTGTTCCAGTTTAATCACTTTTAAATTAGGAAAATCCTGCTGCAGCAAGGCCATATTTTCCGGTTTAGCACCACGCCAGGCATAAATCGACTGGTCATCATCGCCTACGGCGGTGAACTGTCCCATCACGCCAACCAGTAATTTCACCAGAATATACTGCGCCGTATTGGTATCCTGATATTCATCGACCAGCAAATAACGCACGCGATTTTGCCATTTGTCACGAACTTCGGCATTTTCCTGCAGCAAGCGCGTTGGCATCACAATCAGGTCATCAAAATCCACGGCGTTATAGGCACGCAAATTACGTTCATATAATTGATATAAATGCGCAAACTGCACATCTTCGGCAGTTTCACAGGTAGTATGTGCCTGCTCGGGTGGAATCAGATCATTTTTCCAGTCCGAGATCATTTTCATGGCTTTGGCAATCAGTTCTTTGCTTTCTGCACCGGATAAATTGTCACGCTGCATCAGATCCATCAGAATGCGTTTACAGTCGTCAGCATCCAGAATCGAGAAATTATTTTTCAGTGGGGTATGTTTCAACTCCAGGCGCAGCATATTCAGGCCAAAAGTATGGAAGGTCGAAACTGAAACGCCTTTACTTTCTTCACGCGTCAACAATTTGCTGACACGCTCTTTCATCTCACGTGCTGCCTTGTTGGTAAAAGTCATCGCAGTAATACGATGTGCGGGAATCCCGCAATGCTTGACTAAATACGCGATTTTTCGCGTGATCACTGAAGTCTTGCCTGAACCCGCTCCTGCAAGTACTAACAAGGGTCCTTGAGTGTATTTCATGGCTTCAAGTTGCTTGTCATTTAACTGACTGGCGAGTGACATATGGCTTCCTCTTCTAGATTCGGCTCCGATTATAGTCATCTCTGCGTCAGTTGCCTAATTTAAAATACGATTAATCAGGTCAATATTCAGATATAAAAAAACCACCCGAAGGTGGTTTTTTCTTAAGCGTTCAAGAATTATTGAACTGCATATACCGCGATTTCTACACGACGGTTTTGCTCTTTACCTGCAGCAGTTGTATTGTCTGCAATTGGGTTCGCTGAACCTAAACCTTGAGCATTAATACGTGTACGTGAAACACCTTGGCCTGCCAAGTAAGTCGCTACAGAGTTTGCGCGTGCTTGAGACAATGGCAAGTTAATTGAGTCATTACCCGTGCTGTCGGTATAACCAGTTACAAGAATACCGCTCTTGTTATCTTCAGTTAATACTTGCGCTACTTTGTTCAAAGTGCCATAAAAGTTTGGTTTGATATTTGACTTGTTCGTGTCAAATGTAATGCTGCCTGGCATCACAAGGTTAATCGAACCATCTGCATTACGGTTAACGTCTACGCCCGTACCCGCTGTTGCTTGACGTAATTTTTTCTCTTTGTTATCAAGATACACACCCGCTGCACCACCAACAACAGCACCAATCGCTGCTGCACGGTTATTTTGACGGCTGGTATTCGCATTGCCTTTAGAAACACCGTAACCTGCTGCAGCACCAATTAAAGTACCTAGAGCAGCTTTATCATATTCCACACCACCGATGTTATTACCAGTTGATTGACAACCTGTAAGTGCTACGGCCCCTGCTACAGCTGCTGAAATGACTAGTGCACGCATCGCATGACTCCTTGTTGTATGCTTTGTTGTTAAGCGAGATAATGATTTAAATTGAATGGGCTAACCATTGAATTTTTGTTAATAATAAATCGTTTAGTAATATTTTGTAATGTTTATATGTAACTAAAACCAAGTAGTTCGTCACAATATCTTCATAGTTTCCTGTTTAGGCTTTTTTATTTGCCTAACTGTCTCTATATTACTCAAAATATGAAAAAATTTAAGTGATTAATCTCTGGGGACTGTTTGGATATGTCATCGAATAGCAACAAGCAACCGACTTTAAAAAAACTGGCGCGTGGCCTGACGGTCACATCCGTCATGACGGGCAGTACTTTTTTTCATGGTCCCCCGGTGCTGGCCTTGGGTTTAACCAAACTTTTTAAAAAATCCGCAAAAGTGGATGAAACCAATATCAAGATTACCAACAGCTGGTTAGGGGTCAATAACTGGCTGATTGAGCATGTTTTAAAAAATACCCAATGGCAAATCAGCGTAGATGAATCACTGGATTTGAATATGCAGGGCCGTTATTTGATGACCTGTAATCATCAGAGCTGGGTCGATACCACCGTCAACCAGTACTTCGGTCTTACCCGTATGCCACTGACGCGTTTCTTTACCAAATGGGAACTTATTTTTATTCCTTTTGTTGGTCAGGCCTTTAAAATTTTGGGCTTCCCGATGATGAAACGGCATAGCAAGGAACAGATTGCCAAAAATCCTGCGCTGAAATATCGGGATATGGAAGAAGCACGCAAATCTTGTGAACAGCTGATCAGTCAGCCTTTTACCCTGTTAAATTATCTGGAAGGCACCCGCTTTACCCAGGAAAAGCATGATCAGCAGCAGTCTTCCTACACACATTTACTGAAACCTAAAGCCGGTGGTCTGGCATTGGCGCTCAGTATTCTCGGCGATAAAATTGATGCGCTGGTCGACATGACCATTGTTTATCCTGACGGTATTCCGGGCTATGGTGAATTTTGGTTAGGTGAAGTGCCACGTATTGCGGTAAATTTAAGAAAAATTGATATTCCAGACTGGGTACTGGGCGGCAATTATGAAGATGATGCTGAATATCGTGCACGTTTTCAAAAATGGATTGATCAAATCTGGACTGAAAAAGATCAGCTCATCGCACAAATGCAGCAGAACTTTGCCCAAGCCCCGGTCGGATCTGTAACCGAGTAATTATGAAGAACGACAACCCGGACATTACGTCCAGCTCATTTAAATTTGTTCGTAAAGGAACCTGGGGCTGGAAAATTGCACTGATTTACGATATTTTCATGATGGTTCTGATCATCATCAATCTGTTCTGTCTCAGTGCTAACGCCATTTTAATGAGCGATTTTGGGCAGTGGTTGTTTGACTTCATTCGTTTACCGGAAATCTTGCAGTTTTATAAAAGTGATTTACGCCCTTGGGTGATCATTACCGAGGGCTGGTTTACCACCTTCTTGGTGTGTGAATTACTGGCACGCTGGGTCATCGCGATTGTCCTGCGTCATCATCGACGCTGGTGGTTCTTCCCTTTTGTGCACTGGTATGAAATTTTATCCATTATCCCTCAGCTACGTTTCCTGCGCCTGCTGCGTGCGGTCGCGATTGGCTACAACCTGCATAGCCATGGTTATAAAGTAATTCCCAATCGCTGGTATCGCCAAGGCAACTTTTATTACAACATGCTGATGGAAGAGCTTTCCAGCCGGGTGGTACTGACCGTACTGGACGGTATCAAGCGTGAACTGACCACAAGCACATCACATAAACAGTTAATTGATGATTTAGTGGAACATCATCGTAAATTACTGGCCATTGCTTTGGCAGATATCTTGCAGGAATCTTTGGGGAAGGAATTACAGTCACAACGTTCCATGATCGCTAAAAATGTAGGGCAAGTAGTGAATCAGGCGATTGAAGATACTCCTGAACTGACCCAATTATTACGTTTGATTCCAATTGTGGGCAGCCGGATTGAACAGCAAATTCAAAGTATTGGTCAACGCTTGGGAGAAAATATTACGCAAGGACTGATTGAACCATTTACCCAGACAGGTCAAAAAGAAAATCCGACTTTTACCCTAATTTCAGATAAAATCAGCCAGATTCAGATTGAACATAATCCACATATTGATAAATTGGTCGAATCGGCTGTTTTTGAAACACTTGAAGCAATCCGAAAACAGGTAAAAGTCAAACAGTGGCAACAGATTTTAGAAGAACATGAGCAAAATCAGAGCTCAATAGATAAGTAAAGTTTAAAGTACAGAATCAGATCAATCCGTCCGGTTCTGTTCGCATAAAAAAATAACTGAGATCGCTAGAGAATTACTGCAATTTGTTCTAGGATTTGCACTATTTACAACATTGCTTCGACACAAAACCAGCACGTCAGAAGTATTTAAGGAAGAATTATGGCTGATATACGGATAAAAGGCAGAATGGTCAATGCGATACGCATTAGCTTAGATACCAATGATCATGATGCAATCCGCCAGCAACTTAGCCCAAAATTACAAGCAGCATTTCCACCCGGCACTTTGGCAGTCATTGAAAGTTCAGTTGAACAGGAACTCATTGCGCTGATTCAACTATTAATCAGTCTGGATGTACAGCCCATGGCTGTTACTGAAGGCTTACTTGGAGATCAGGCGCGCGCTATTCAGTTCCCGGTACTGCCACCTGATCGCCAGTTAGAAGAAGTTAAAGCCACCAAAGAACAGGTCGTGGAAGTTAAACCAGAACCTACTGTGGTGAGTGATGATCAAGCCCCTGCTGCCCCGATCGTCGCGCATATCACCTCATATCATGATGAAATCCTGCGTACCGGTCAATGTATCGTGCAGCATAATGGCGACATTATTATTAATGCCGGCATCAACAGTGGTTCAGAAGTGATTGCTTCGGGCAATATTCATGTCTATGGCAGCGCACGTGGCCGTGTCATTGCGGGCGCGGGTGGTAATACTGCAGCACGCATTTTCTGTCATAGCCTCGAAGCTGAACTGATTTCAATTGCAGGAACCTATTGTGTGGCGGATGACATTCCACCGCATGTAGTTAAAAAGTCTGTGCATATTTACTTGAATGATCAACTAGAGCTTGTATTTGAAGCTCTACAATTTTAATGTATAAATAAACACCAAAAACCCCATTTTAAACAGGGGATTTGAACCATAACAGGAGTGGATTCGGTGGCGAAAATTGTTGTCGTAACGTCAGGCAAAGGTGGTGTAGGTAAAACTACAACAAGTGCATCTTTTGCAACAGGTTTAGCCCTACGCGGTCACAAAACTGTTGTTATTGATTTTGATGTAGGTTTACGTAACCTTGATTTGATTATGGGCTGTGAACGCCGTGTAGTTTATGATTTTGTGAATGTTTTAAATAACGAAGCACGATTACAACAAGCACTGATTCGCGATAAAGATATTGAAAATTTATATATTTTACCTGCATCACAAACACGTGATAAAGATGCCTTAACCGATGAGGGTGTTGCTCGTGTAATGGATGAGCTTTCGCAGGAATTTGATTATATTATCTGTGATTCGCCTGCCGGTATTGAGCGTGGTGCTATTTTGGCCATGTATCATGCGGATGAAGCCATCATTGTGACCAACCCTGAGATTTCTTCAGTACGTGACTCTGACCGTATCATTGGTATGCTCGACAGTAAAACTAAAAAAGTAGAACAAAACGAAGGTCGCATTCGTAAGCATCTGTGTATTACCCGTTTCAATCCGGAACGTGCCGATAAACAGGAAATGCTAACGATTGATGATATTTCTAAGGATATTTTACGTGTACCGACCTTGGGCGTTATTCCTGAGTGTCCAAGCGTTTTACAGGCATCGAATGAAGGTAAGCCGGTGATTCTTTTCACTGAAGCTTCTGCAGGTCAGGCCTATGATGATCTGGTTGCGCGTTTCCTTGGCGAAGAGCGTCCTTACCGTCATATCGAGGTAAAACCTAAGGGCTGGTTAGCACGACTATTTGGAGCGTAGACATGGCAGGATTCTGGAGTAAACTTTTTAGTGGCGAGGATAAACCATCAAGCGCACGGACTGCTAAAGACCGTTTGAAGGTGATCGTTGCATCCGAACAAGGCTTGGGTCGTCGCTTGAGCCAGGACAAAATTGACCAGATGAAGACTGAAATCATGCAAGTGGTCAATCGTTATGTTCGCGGTGTCGATGAACAGCATATTCAAATGCAGGTCCGTTCTGAAGCCAATATTGAAATGCTTGAAATGAATATCAATTTACCTGAAGAACGATAATCTGATTTTTGATTGGTCAAGTAAATTGATTCAAGGCAAAATATGAGAGTGGTAGAAATAGTAGTTTAGCTATATTCCGCCCACTTGAAGCATAGCTTCAAGTCTTGCGACTAGGCAAAGCAGTGCTTTGCTAATCTAGTCTCATATTTTGCCTTTTTTCATGCCGAAAAAACTACATTAGATCAAGGAAATTGCGATGGCATTATCTCAACCAGCGACCTTTAACGAAGAATGGTCAGATGAGCGTGTATTTGCCTATTTAAATCAGCTTCCTCCTGCAGGTGTTAATGCTGATTTTCACGTGCTGTATCATGCTTTCAAGCATATGCGTCCATTCGATTATGAACGCCTGTTGACGAAATTTGTCGCTGATGGCCGTGATGTCAATGCAACCAATCCGGAAGGACAGCGGATTCATGACGTGATTGCCACTTTCCCGCGTCAAAGTGCCGAGTTTCTGGATGTATTAGCGAAGTTTGCCTGAGTCAAAAATACATAAAAAAGCCTGCTTTGAAAGCAGGCTTTTTTATTGAAGATACACTGAAACTAAACCAGAATCTCGCGTTTGCCGTTGGCCCCCATGCCGCTGACAATGCCATTTTCTTCCATCTGGTCAATGATCCGCGCAGCACGGTTGTAGCCCAGACTGAATTTACGCTGTAAGGATGAAGTGGAAGCCTTACGGGTTTCCAAAACAAAAGCTACACACTGGTCATACAGCGCATCGCGGTCTGATCCACCGTCGCCACCATCTTCAAAACCACGGCTAGATGGTTCTTCATCGAATGGTGTCAGGATCTCGTCGACATAATTTGGTGAACCACGTTCACGCCATGCATCACAGATCCGGTTGACTTCGTCATCGGCAATAAAAGCGCCATGCACACGCTCAGGTTCGATTTTACCTGGGCCCAAGAACAGCATGTCACCGTGACCGAGCAAGTCCTCTGCACCACCCGCATCCAGAATAGTACGCGAGTCGATCTTGGAGTTAACCCGTAATGCGACACGTGTTGGAATATTGGCTTTGATCAAACCGGTGATCACGTCCACCGATGGACGTTGGGTCGCAAGCAACAGGTGAATACCAGCAGCACGTGATTTTTGTGCTAGACGGGTAATCATTTCTTCGGCTTTCTTACCGACCTGCATGATCATGTCCGCGAACTCATCCGCGACAATTACAATGGAAGGCAACGGCGTCAAACGCGGCGCACGCTCACCCACAACAGAATCGCTGGCTTTCCATGTTGGATCGATCAGATCTTCACCATTGGCAATCGCCTCTTCCACCTTGCGGTTATAATCGCTCAGTTTACGGATTTTCAGGAAAGACATCAGTTTATAACGACGTTCCATCTCATTGACACACCAGTTCAATGCGCTGACTGCATCTTTCATATCAGTGACTACAGGCGTCAACAAATGTGGAATATCATTATAGTTTGCCAGTTCCAGCTGCTTTGGATCGATCAGAATTAAACGCAATTCATCTGGGGTATATTTCAGCAACATCGATAAAATCATCGAGTTCACCGCCACCGATTTACCTGAACCCGTGGTCCCTGCCACCAGCATATGCGGTGCTTTACCCAGATCAGCAATCACCGGATTACCGGAAATATCCTTACCCATTGCCATGGAGAGGATGCTATTCGGATCAGTGAAAGCTGGAATAGTTAAAAGTTCAATTAAACGGACCATTTCACGGGTACTGTTCGGTACTTCAATTCCAATATACGGCTTGCCCGGAATGACCTCAACCACACGCACCGATGCCATCGACATCGAACGTGCCAGATCACGCGAAATATTCGTCACTTTAGAGGCTTTTACCCCTGGCGCCAGATCCAGTTCAAAACGTGTTACGACTGGGCCTGGCTGTGCTTCTACCACCTTGGCTTTGACATTAAATTCTTGCAACTTGATTTCAAGAAGTTCAGATAAACGTGCCAGCTGCTCTTCGGTAAAATTCACTTTTTTATTGGGATCAACTTCATCCAGTAAATCCAGACCTGGAAGCGGCGATAAATCTTTACGGCGCTCAACCACCTGCATGGCACGTGACATCGGACGGCCTGAAGCATCAGTTAAAGGCGCATCAAAATCAAACTCGTCTTCATCCTGTGGCTTGCCAGCCGTTTCTTGCCAGGCTTCTACAAATTCTTCTTTAGATAAAGCTTCGCGTACTGCTGCATGAGTTGCAGAAGGAGGAGATACTGGTTGCTCTATACCCTGATGCTGAATTGGTGCCTGTACAAATGCAGAAGATTGGGCATAGCTTGATGCACGTACTGGTGGGCTTGGCTCATCTTCTTCAATCAGCAAATCACCCAGGTCATCCAGATCGGCCTGTAATGCGCTATTTTTCACGACATGTGCAGTCGCCATAGATGCCATGACAGGTGCAACATTGGTCATGTCTTCCACAATTCTTACTGTCTTTTCGGCTGACGCTGTATTGAATGGACTATGCACATCGGTCGCAGTTTTACCTTGCGGAACTGCAGCCAGAAGTTCATCAAAGATTTCATCATCATCCCAGTCCAGGCCTGTATGTGAAGTCGATGCGGTTCTGGTATGAGCATGAGTCTGTGCTGCAACAGATTGTGGAGCAGCTATATGTGAGACTGGAGAATCAAGCTGTTCTTCTTCGGCTGCTTTGAGTAAGGCATCAATATCCTGTTTATGCCGCTGATCTTCATTTGAATGTAAGGCACGCCACACCTCGCCTGTGGCTACCACACGATCCGGCTGTTGAGGCACTTGCTGTACTTGCTTAAATGTCTCGACTGGCTCAGGAGCCTGCTGCTCAGCTTCGGGAAGATCATCATAAAACTGCGGTTGTTGTGATTCTTTATCGGCAAAATCATCAAATAAGCGTTCAGCCACCTGATCACGTACCACCGGATCTATTTCTACCAGTTGATGCTCAGGCGCAGGTGTTACTGCAACCGCTACTTTTTTTGCACTAATGACTGGCTCTTTTTTGGCGACAGGTGCAGTCCGATCAAAATCAGACATGCCTTCAGGCACATTACGGTAGAACAGGTCTTGTAGATAAGCAGGCGTTGCTTTGAGGCTGCTCCAGGTCTTGTTCCACTTCACCCCAAAAGCCAAGGTAAATAACACCACCCAAAGCACTAGCAGGAAGAATGCTGCACCATAGACTGTCAGCAATTGTTCCAGACTCTGGCCTAATTCATAGCCAATAATACCGCCGGAAGAATTATCCAGCGTATCAGCAGGAACTTGCCAGAATAAAAACAAAAGCGCTGAGGTGCTCAGCAACAGGAAGAATTGCGCAGCATAGCGAAATGGCCGGTTCAGGAAGCTACGCGGCCACCAGACCTGAATCGCCTCCATAAACAGATAGACAGGGATCAGCAGACTTGCCCAACCGAGAAAGCCAAACAAAAGGTCTGCAATCCAGGCACCCGCTACCCCACTAGCATTCGAAACGGTCTGCGTATCACTAGAGATATGCATCCACCCCGGATCAAATGGCGTATAGGTCACTGTTGCAAGAAACAGATAAATCCCAAATGAGACTAAAAATAATGTCATTACTAAGCGCTGTGCATAGGCACTCGACACCGCTGTCATATACTGTCCTGTAACCAATTCTTCATGAATATTCTTTTGCTTCAATGCTTGAAAAAAGCGACGCAATAAAATGCATATTATGCACCTGTTCTGTGAAAAAAGATGCACTATTGTGCAAGCACAATGTTACTTATGCTATATAGCCCAAATCGATTTCAATGATCAATAATATCGACTTTAATCTCACACCACTGTTATACAGTTTCACGTATAATTCAATAAATTTCTAAATAAAAAAGGATACAGCTGATGAGCGCACGTCACTCACGACTGATTATTTTAGGTTCTGGCCCTGCAGGCTATAGCGCAGCAGTGTATGCAGCGCGTGCAAACTTGAAACCTACCCTGATTGCAGGCTTGCAACTGGGCGGTCAGCTGACCACGACGACTGACGTCGATAACTGGCCGGGTGATCCCGAAGGTTTGACTGGTCCAGCATTGATGGAACGTATGCAGGCACATGCAGAGCGTTTTGGCACTGAAATCGTGTATGACCATATCAATGAAGTGGATCTTAGCCAGCGCCCCTTCGTGTTAAAAGGCGATATGGAAGAATTCACCTGTGATGCTCTGATCATCTGTACCGGTGCAACTGCCCAATACCTCGGTCTGGAATCTGAAGCAGCCTATATGGGTCAAGGTGTCAGTGCTTGCGCAACCTGTGATGGTTTCTTCTATAAAAACCAGAAAGTAATGGTCGTAGGTGGTGGTAATACTGCTGTTGAAGAAGCGTTGTATTTATCTAACATTGCTTCTCACGTGACTCTGGTTCACCGTCGTGATTCCTTACGTTCCGAAAAAATCTTGCAAGATCATTTATTTGCCAAAGAAAAAGAAGGCAAGATCAGCATTATCTGGAACCATCAGGTCGATGAAGTACTCGGTGATGCACAATCTGGTGTGACCTCAGTTCGTATTAAATCAACGCAAGATGACTCTACTCAAAACATTGATGTGACGGGTATGTTTGTGGCGATTGGTCACAAGCCAAATAGCACCATGTTCGAAGGCCAGTTAGAACTTCGTGACGGCTATATCCAGGTGCAAAGCGGTACTGCAGGTAATGCAACACAAACGTCGGTACCGGGTGTATTCGCAGCCGGTGATATTGCAGACAGCATTTATCGTCAGGCGATTACTTCTGCGGGTTCAGGCTGTATGGCTGCACTGGATGCGGAAAAATATCTTGATGCGATGGGTAAACTAGACTAAGCAGCAAGAATAAAAACGCCGTCCATTATGGGCGGCTTTTTTATTGCTAGAATGAGATGATGATTTATCCATAGATTTATGTCGGGTCTGCCATGTCTTTACTTCCTCCCTCAGAATTCATTTTTCCCAATCCAGTCGAGGTTGATCCTGAAGGTGAAGGACTGATTTGTATTGGTGCCGACCTCTCCCCTTCTACACTTTATGAAGCCTATACACATGGATTATTTCCATGGTTTTCAGAAGGTGATCCGATTTGCTGGTGGAGTCCGGAACCACGCTGCATTATTCGCCCCGAAGATTATCATCCAAGCAAATCCCTGCTACGCAATATGAAAAAGCAGGACTATAAAATTACGGTCAATCATGCTTTTGAAAGAGTGATTCGTTCCTGTTCATTGCCTCGTGCTTATGCAGACGATACCTGGATCAGTGAAGATATTATCGCAGGCTATTGCGACATGTTCGACGCAGGATATGGCTATAGTATTGAGGTCTGGGATGAAGACCGCGTCGTGGGTGGACTTTATGGTGTGACCATCGGTCAAGGCTGTTTTGGTGAATCCATGTTTAGTACGCAAACTGATGTTTCTAAAATGGCTTTCTATACTTTAATGCTGATTGGACAGGAAAATAAGCTGCCCTGGATCGACTGCCAACTGGTGAACGATCATCTGTTAAGCCTGGGCGCCTGCACACTTTCTCGCCAGACCTATCTTAATTCGTTACAAGATATTGTAAAAAAGCCTGCGATTGATTGGAAAAAGTATCAGGAAGGTGTATTTTCAAGTAAAACAATAGCGCAAAACGCGCGCTTAAGTGAATGAAAATAACAGAGGGTAGTTGTTATGAACTCTTATCAGCCAAAGGCCCTACTGAACGATTTACAGTATTATATTACGCCGCCACATGATTGTAGCTATTTGCCCAACAAGTCGGCGCGCATGGTTTTTCTGGACCCTGCACATCGTATTGATGTAGTCACTTTATCGGAACTGTCACGTACCGGTTTCCGCCGCAGTGGTGATTTCGTCTATCGCCCCGAATGTCATCTGTGCCGTCAATGTCTGTCTTCTCGCGTGCCTGTCACTGAATTCCGTATGAACAGTTCACAAAAAAAAGCCTGGAAACGTAATCAGGATCTGGTGATGAAAATTACCAGCCCAGAGCACGCCGATGACCTGCATTATGCGCTGTATGAACGCTATATCAATGAACGCCACGCGGATGGCGACATGTTCCCACCGACTCGGGATCAGTTCGAAAAATTTTTATTACAAAGCTGTACCGACAGCTTCTTTCTAGAATTATGGCAAGGTGAGCGTCTAATCAGCGTTTCCACCTCTGACCTGCTGGATGATGGCATCTCTGCCGTCTATACCTTTTTTGATCCGGATGAAAATCGTCGTTCACTCGGTGCTTTTGCAATCTTGAAACAGATTGAACATGCACAAAAGTTGGGCTTGCAGTTTATCTATCTGGGATATTGGGTGCCGCACTCTAGCAAAATGAATTACAAATCTCAGTATCTACCACTGGAACTCTTGATCGATGGACAATGGCGACGCCTGAACCATGCACTCACTGAGGCGGAGATTCAGCACTTGGGAAACTCATTAATGACGACCTTACCCAGCGGATGGAATCACCAGATTATTAAATAAAGTCGTCAGTTTGTATTATTTAAATAGACTAGCAAAATCATCTGTACATGCTTTCACCATAATGATGGCATGTTCACGGCTTCCGTTGGCATTTGGATAATAGTTCTTACGCAGATCAATCTGATGAAAGCCTGATTTTTCATAAAGCTTGATCGCAGCCTGATTACTCTCGCGCACTTCCAGGAAAATCTGCACCGGATTATTTTTTAGCATCGTCACTGAAGCCTCCAGCAACTGATAGCCCAAACCCTGACCTTGCTGTGCCGGATCAATTGCCATGAGCAATAAATTGGCTTCATCCAGCACCGGTTGTAAAATACAAAATCCGGCCACCTGCCCTTGCACTTCAATCACGGTACTTTGATAAGCCGTTACAGCATCTTTGAACTGTTTTAAAGTCCAGGGATGGGATTGAACCGATCTCTCAATCTTTGCAACGGCTTCTACATCCGCTGCTTGCATTAAACGAATCATCTTCGTTCATCTTATATAGAATCAACCTCCGCATTATAGAAAGTTCATCCAAAAAATCGAGCAAAAAAAAGAGCGATTTTAGTCGCTCTCCAATCTTCAGTTCTGTCACAAACCCAATTTAGCTTTCCAAGTCGCCAACAGTTGATCTGTATGATGATCATTCGGATGGAATCCCGGTTTAAAATACATCAGCATTTCTTTCGCCATACCCGTAATGACACCTTTAGAAGGACTATAGGCATAGGTATAAATGGCTTTTAAGGACTCAAGATTAAACTGCTGATCCTGTTTAAGCAAACGGGCGAGGAAATAGCTTTGCACCACAAATAAGGTTGCCATTGCGATGACCAAAGATGAAGTACGCAGTGCATAGGCTTTTAAACCTTTGCCAAAAACTCCTTCAAAGACATCATATGCAACTGCCTTATGTTCATTTTCCTCGATGGCATGCCATAACCACATGGTTTTCATGGTTTCATCTGTCATCAATTCCTGAATATGGCTATTGGTCAAAAGCTGTGAGGCAATGGTTGCAGTGAAATGCTCAAGTGCGGTGGTTGCAGTCAAATCTACCATTTCTTGGGTAATTCCCACAGGCTTACCCAGTTTAGTCATGACTTTACGTGTCGTTTGAATGACTTTATCGGTATAACGATCAAGCGTCTCGGCATCATGCCCATGTTTTTGCGCAGATGCATTAAAGCCGATATGCTCGTGAGTATGCATGGCTTCCTGACCAATAAAAGCGGAAATTTCTTTTTGTAATGCTTCATTATTGGCAATTGCAGGATGTTTACGCACCGCACGGACTGAATCTATAAAAAACTTTTCACCTGCTGGAAATAGCGCAGATAATGCGGTCATAAAATGAGTGAGACCTGCTGAACCATTCATCCAATATTCCGGTACAGCATCAAAATCAAAGTTCATGCGACGAACTGGAAAACTAGCACCCGCACGATTGGTAATATTTACTTTAGCGTTCATGTGACCACTCCCATCAGGCCAATCCAGACCCGAAAATGTAATATTCATATTCTTATCTGTATATTACGTGGTAATTTTTTTTACATAAGTGCAGTTTAGGTCAAGCCGATATCAGATAAGGACAGCTTTTAAAATCATTGTCAGACAATTTGTTCTTAGTTTTATAAAAGTTTAGATCAAAAAAAAGCGCCTCAAAGAGGCGCTTTTCTTACACAATCAGCGATTATGCAGTTACTTTAGCAACTACACCAGCACCAACTGTACGGCCGCCTTCACGGATCGCAAAACGTAGACCTGGGTCCATTGCGATCGGGTGGATTAGCTCTACTGACATCTCAACGTTGTCACCAGGCATAACCATTTCCACGCCTTCTTTAAGCGCGATCGCACCAGTTACGTCCGTAGTACGGAAGTAGAACTGTGGACGGTAACCGTTAAGGAATGGAGTGTGACGACCACCTTCTTCTTTAGAAAGTACGTATACTTCCGCATCGAATTTAGTGTGTGGCTTGATCGCACCTGGTTTAGTCAATACTTGACCACGTTGTACGTCTTCACGCTTAGTACCACGAAGAAGAACACCACAGTTCTCGCCCGCACGACCTTCGTCAAGAAGCTTACGGAACATTTCTACGCCGGTTACTGTAGTAGTTTGAGTATCACGGATACCAACGATTTCTACAGACTCACCTACTTTAACGATACCAGTCTCAACACGGCCAGTTACTACTGTACCACGACCAGAGATTGAGAATACGTCTTCAATTGGCATAAGGAATGGAAGATCAATCGCACGCTCTGGCTCTGGAATGTAAGAGTCAAGTGCTTCAACAAGCGCAACTACAGCTGGCTCGCCGTATTGGCTGTCATCACCGTTAAGCGCAAGAAGAGCAGAACCACGGATCACTGGAGTGTCATCACCCGGGAAGTCGTAAGTAGAAAGAAGTTCACGAACTTCCATTTCAACTAGTTCAAGAAGCTCTTCGTCGTCTACAAGGTCGCATTTGTTCAAGAATACAACGATGTAAGGTACACCTACCTGACGAGAAAGCAGGATGTGTTCACGAGTCTGTGGCATAGGACCATCAGTCGCAGCACATACAAGGATCGCGCCGTCCATCTGAGCAGCACCAGTAATCATGTTTTTAACATAATCGGCGTGACCCGGGCAGTCTACGTGAGCGTAGTGACGAGTTGGAGAATCGTATTCTACGTGTGAAGTATTAATTGTAATACCACGTGCTTTTTCTTCTGGTGCAGAGTCGATTGCAGCGTAGTCTTTCGCTTCGCCACCGAATTTCTTCGCACATACAGTTGCAATTGCAGCTGTTAAAGTTGTTTTACCATGGTCAACGTGACCAATTGTGCCCACGTTAACGTGTGGCTTATTACGTTCAAACTTAGCCTTAGCCATGAGATCTTCCTTTTTAAACTACTCATGCAGGATCACTGCATGAGCACTTGGGTTTAACTATGAATTAGTTTGGGCTTATAGTAATCGAAAGATTACTCGTCGTCACCTTTTTTACCGCCAGATTGGAACTTAGAAATGATGCCTTCAGCCACGTTACGTGGAGTTTCAGCATATTTAGCAAATTCCATAGAGTAAGTCGCACGACCTTGAGACATAGAACGCATATGAGTTGCGTAACCAAACATCTCAGCCAATGGAACTTCAGCACGAATGGCTTTAGTACCACCAGGAAGATCGTCCATACCCTGAACCATACCACGACGACGGTTTAAGTCACCCATGATATCGCCCATGTAGTCTTCTGGAGTTTCTACTTCAACTTTCATGATCGGTTCAAGAAGGATAGGATCCGCTTTCATGAAACCATCACGGAAGGCATAAGAACCCGCCATTTTGAACGACAATTCGTCAGAGTCGACGTCATGGTAAGAACCGTCGAACAATGTCGCCTTAATGCCAACTACTGGGTAGCCAGCCAAAACGCCATTCTTCATACGTTCTTGAATACCTTTGTCAACCGCGCCGAAGAATTCTTTAGGTACAACACCACCTACAACTTCTTCAACGAATTCGTAATCTTTTTCAGATTCAGGATCCATCGGTTCTAAACGTACGTATACGTGACCGAATTTACCTTTACCACCTGTTTGACGTACGAATTTACCTTCTTGCTCAACAGACTTTTTGATCGTTTCACGGTAAGAAACCATTGGCTTACCAATGTTCGCTTCAACACCGAATTCACGCTTCATACGGTCAACAATGATGTCAAGGTGAAGCTCACCCATACCAGCAATAATCGTTTGACCAGATTCTTCGTCTGTACGAACGCGGAATGATGGATCTTCTTTCGCCAAGCGGCCTAAAGCAACTGACATTTTTTCTTGGTCAGCTTTAGTTTTAGGTTCAACTGCAAGTGCAATTACTGGCTCTGGGAATTCCATACGCTCTAGTGTAATTACGTGGTTTTCATCACATAATGTATCACCAGTAGTCGTGTCTTTAAGACCTACACATGCCGCGATGTCGCCCGCACGAATTTCTTCGATGTCATGACGGTCATTTGCGTGCATCTGTACGATACGGCCAACACGCTCACGCTTCATTTTTACTGGGTTATAACACGGGCTACCCGCTTTAAGAACACCAGAATAAACACGTACGAACGTTAAGTTACCAACGAATTTGTCGTTCATGATTTTGAACGCTAACGCAGCAAACGGTGCTTCGTCAGATGCTTCACGAGAACCTTCAGTCTCAGCTTTGTCATCAAGGATACCCTTGATCGCTTCAACGTCAGTCGGTGCTGGCAAGAATTCAATTACTGCGTCCAACATACGTTGAACACCTTTGTTTTTGAATGCTGAACCACAAAGCATTGGTTGGATTTCGTTCGCTAATGTACGCTTACGGATACCGCCAACGATTTCTTCTTTAGTAAGCTCTTCGCCTTCTAGGTACTTGTCCATGAGTTCTTCTGATGCTTCTGCAGCAGCTTCAACCATGTTAGTACGCCATTCTTGAGCTAGCTCAAGTAATTCAGAAGGGATTTCGCCATATTCGAACTTCATACCTTGAGATGCTTCATCCCAGATAATCGCTTTCATTTCGATTAGGTCAACAACACCCTGGAAGTTTTCTTCTGCACCAATTGGAACAACGATTGGCACTGGATTACCGCCAAGACGTGTTTTAACTTGTTCAACTGCACGGAAGAAGTTCGCGCCAGTACGGTCCATTTTGTTAACGAACGCAATACGTGGAACTTTATATTTATTTGCTTGACGCCATACAGTTTCTGACTGCGGCTGAACACCACCTACAGCACAGTAAACCATGCACGCACCGTCAAGAACACGCATAGAACGCTCAACTTCGATCGTGAAGTCAACGTGTCCCGGGGTGTCAATTACGTTAATACGGTGTTGTTCGAACTGGTTGCCCATACCTTTCCAGAAGCATGTTACAGCTGCTGAGGTAATGGTAATACCGCGTTCTTGCTCTTGTTCCATCCAGTCCGTAGTTGCCGAACCTTCGTGAGTTTCACCAAGTTTATGGCTCTCACCTGTGTAGAACAAAATACGTTCAGAAGTGGTTGTCTTACCTGCGTCGATGTGCGCAGAAATACCAATGTTACGGTAACGAGAAATTGGGGTTTGACGTGCCATGATTTCTAGCATTCCTAAATTTTGTTGTTTAAAACAGGACGCTTTAAGCTGCATAGCAACTTAAAGCGCTTTGGTGACAGAACCATGACGGTCTTGTCACCCTCCTGAATAGGGCCTGTTTTATCTGCTTAGAAACGGTAGTGAGAGAATGCTTTGTTGGCTTCAGCCATACGGTGCACATCTTCACGTTTCTTAACCGCAGCGCCTTTGCCTTCAGATGCATCAAGCAACTCGCCAGCAAGACGTAAAGCCATAGTTTTTTCAGAACGCTTAGCAGCAGCATCTACTAACCAACGCATCGCTAGAGCAGTACGACGGGATGGGCGTACTTCCATAGGAACTTGGTATGTAGCACCACCAACACGGCGTGCTTTTACTTCGACCATAGGACGAACTTTTTCAAGAGTAGTCTCGAAAAATTCAACTGGGTCTACTTTAGATTTTTCTTGAACGCGGTCTAAAGCACCGTAAACGATACTTTCAGCAATAGATTTTTTACCATCTTGCATTACGTGGTTCATGAATTTAGCGATTGTTTGGCTGCTGAACTTAGGATCCGGAAGGATTTCACGAGCAGCGACTACGCGACGTCTTGGCATTTTAAACTACCTATAAAGATGACACTTCAGGTTTATCCAGCATGAGTACAAAGTGTCATGTACTACTCGCTGGCCTTACTATACGTCGCTTGGAATTTTCACAAAATTAATGCAGAAATCAGACAAGCGAGACGATAAAGGATTGCGGTTCTACGTTCTTAAAATTTAATTCTTAACGAATTATTTCTTAGGACGTTTAGTACCGTATTTAGAACGAGACTGGTTACGATCTTTAACACCAGCACAGTCTAAAGAACCACGAACGGTATGGTAACGTACACCTGGTAAGTCTTTAACACGACCACCACGGATAAGAACAACACTGTGCTCTTGCAGGTTATGGCCTTCACCACCGATGTAGCTAGAAACTTCGAAACCTGAAGTTAAGCGAACACGGCAAACTTTACGCATTGCTGAGTTAGGTTTTTTAGGTGTAGTTGTGTAAACACGTGTACAAACACCACGGCGCTGTGGACAAGCCTTCAACGCAGGAACTTTAGATTTTTCAACTAAAGTCGTACGACCCTTGCGGATCAACTGATTTGTTGTTGCCATTTGGCAATTCTCCCGTTAATAAAAAGCCCCAAAAAACTACTACTTTTTGAGGGCATGCAATTGTAATTCAAGATGCAAAATTGGTCAACCTACTCAAGCCAGGCAAATGCCGTTTCTCACGACATTTGCCTGCTTTTATTTACCTTCAAAATTCGCTTATTTTTTTGAATTTTTACCGGCTTTTTTGGTAACGTCTTGAGCTTCAGATTCAGTTTCCGAATTTTCTTGATCCTCTGCACCCTGCTGTGAAGTTTCCGTAGCAGCCTCTGCCTCGTCAGCAGCTTCTGGATGCAGTTCAGCTTCGATTTCCGGGTCAAATGAAGTTTTGGTTAAAGCCGGTTGTTGCGACTGCTTGTCTGCCGCAGGTTCAACCAACTCATCGTTGAGCGCCTCCAGCCCTTCACTCACCTTTTCATCTTTCTTCACTTCTGCTTCTTCAGAGCTCAAATCATTCTGCTCTTTTTTGACTAGCTTCACTTGGGTAATCGTGTTATTGCCCTCAATCGCAATATCTTTATCCATGATCAGATTATCTTTCGCAGGCTCAACTTCGTGAGAGGCACCACTTAAGAGTTTCGGAGTTGCCTGTTGCAACAAGCTAACTGCTTTTTCATAGGCAGCATAAGGAGACAATTGCGAATCCTGATGCTGAATCAGGTATTGGCGTGCATGTGAGAATGCTTCCTGAGCTTTCTGATTTACATCCTCGACAAAACGATGGCTATATACAGCGCCAATACCTGCACTCGCCAGAGGCGTCAGTTTGGTTAATCGCTCCAGAATCGAAATTTTTGGCAGATGATTCATCCATTCCCATTTAGCCTCTCCCTCATGACGACTTAACCATTGCTTGATAGCACTCACGTCATTATCAGAACCTAGCATGGCTTGTAGCTGGGAAATATCATGAGTTTTAAGCGTATTGCTTAACGCTTTCAAACCTAATAATAAGGTTTGCTTTTCTGCAATCAGGCTCAGGTCAATCTGTCTAAAGATATGCTGGACGATTTCCTGATCATCTTCTTTGCTCAGGTCAAAACCATAAGAGCGACCGACTTGATAGATGGTGCGCAATGCCATCAGTAAAGAAGCAGGAATATCGATCGCGGTGCCAAGCATCCCTGAAGCGCCACTCACTGCCCCCTGAACCGTCGCAATCCATTTGTTTTGTTCACCCAAAGCCTGTGAAATTCGCTTGGATCGATCGACGTCCTGAGTGAGTTCCTCTAAATCTTTCGCTCCCGCTTCATTCAGAATGGCATCAACCGAACTGGTTTGATTACTAAATTGATTCAGACGATCATAAAAGTAGTTAGACACTTTTTCGGTTAAATCGGGAGAAACAAAATGCGCGACATTATTCACGGTATTAAAACGGCGTCCGAGAAGTTGGCGCGATACATTTGGAAGATGCTCGCGAAGCATTTGCTGAGGATTGTCATATTTTTTAGCTGAAAAAGCGCTTTTCGTCTTCGCCGAACCATCAATCACCTGATCGGAGCTGGAAGGCTTCAGTGCTTTAGTCACCGAATCCGGCGCAACATGATTCAATAAATCCAATCCGGTTGAACTGAACTTTTTCGCCACTCCAAAGGCATTCGAAATCAGACCATTAGATTGTTTATTATTAGCATTTACCATTTTTTACCTCAGCATTCATGTGCTTGTATTTGGTATAAATACTAGGTGTAGTCAGCGTTTATCTCAACTTTATTCTGTTTCATTTAGTAAAACCCCTACACGCCGACTCACAAAGTCAACCGACTGTCACACGGCATAACATTTGCCATAAGATTTCAAAAGTCTTTCTGCTATCATGTTCCCCATCATGAAATAAGGCTAAGCGCTGCATTGGGCGATTTTAAAACCCAGATATCTGCCGCTGAGCATAGAGCAAACTATAAGGATCTGTAGATGAAACGTGTTGTCATCACTGGCATGGGTATTAACTCATGTATTGGTAATACATTAGAGGATGTAAACCATTCTTTACAAAACGGGATTTCAGGAACACGTTTTAATCCGACTTATGCTGAACTCAATTTCAAAAGTCATGTCAGTGCTGCAGCCGAGCAGGATTTCGACGGGATCGACCGCAAACTGAAACGCTTTATGGGCGTATGTGCGATGTATGCATATAACTCAGCTCTTGCTGCAGTGGAACATGCCGGTTTAAAAGTTGAAGATCTAGCTGGCAACCCACGCTATGGTATTGCAGGTGGTTCAGGTGGCGGTTCAACTGCTTCCGTTATTGAAATGAACGAATTATTGCAAACCAAAGGTGCGCGTAAAGTTGGTCCTTTCTTTGTACCACGTAATATGACCAATACCATTACGGCCAACGTGGGTGTCGCTTTTAAACTGCAAGGTGTGGCACATACCATTACCAGCGCATGTGCAACCTCTGCGGATGCGATTGGTTATGCCTACAACCTGATTCAACTCGGCAAACAGGATTTAATGCTGGCAGGTGGCGGTGAAGAAGATCACTGGTCACAAAGCTTGTTGTTTGATGCGATGGGCGCACTTTGCTCTAAATACAATGACAGCCCTGAAACAGCATCACGCCCTTATTCTGCAGACCGTGACGGTTTCGTGATTGCCGGTGGTGGTGGTTTTGTGATCCTTGAGTCTTTGGAACATGCGCAAGCGCGTGGCGCAAATATCTTAGCTGAAGTGGTTGGTTATGCTGCAAACAGTGATGGTGCTGATATGGTTGCACCATCTGGTGAAGGTGCAACACGTTGCGTACTGATGGCTTTAGAAGAAGCCAAACAACACGGTGTCGATAAAATTGACTATGTAAATACACATGGTACTTCTACTCCAGCGGGTGACATCACAGAACTTAAAGCAATGGAACGTGCTTTCGGTGAAGGTCAGGTTCCCCCACTCAGCTCAACCAAGTCAATGACGGGTCACAGTCTTGGCGCTGCTGGTGTTCAGGAAGCGATTTATTCGGTTCTGATGATGCAAAATGACTTTATTGCTCCAAACATCAACGTGACCGAGCTGGATGAAGGCGCGAAACCGTTTGATATCGTGCTTGAAAAACGTGACGCAAAATTGAATACTGTGATGAGTAACAGTTTCGGTTTCGGCGGCGTAAATGCTTGTCTCATTTTCAAAAAGTGGGAAGGCTAAGCTGCCCAATTTAGGGTGACTTGATGGATGCTCCTTCTGATGCTTTCTTGTGGGTAAAAGCATTACATATTATTGCGGTGGTTTGCTGGTTCGCGGCTTTGTTCTACTTGCCACGGTTATATGTTTATCATGCCATGAGCGAAGATGCCGTCAGTCATCAACGCTTTGAAGTCATGGAACGCAAGCTGTACCGTGGCATCATGTGGCCAGCCATGTTGGCTACCTTGATTACAGCGCACTTTCTGGTGGATTGGGGTGATGCAACGCGTCACTATCATGAAGCCTTATGGTTTTACCTTAAAGTCGGCCTGGTCGGCTTATTGGTGATTTACCATCTGGTGTGTGGTTATTACCGCAAGAAGCTAATTAATAATGCACATTACAAGTCACACAAGTTTTGGCGTTATTTTAATGAGATGCCAACCCTGATCTTATTTGCAGTGGTGATTTTAGTCGTAGTTAAACCTACTTTCTAATTCACCTGCATAATAAAAAAATCCCCGATCAGTCGGGGATTTTTTTATGTCTGAATATTTAAGGATTACCACGCTGACGCATACGCGGCTTATACAGCAAACGATAGGTCACTGCTAGAATAATTAACCATAAAGGACTGATCATCAGAGCCTTTAAGGTATCGGGTTCCAGACTTAAAATAATCAAGGCGAATAACAGGAATGCCAATACCACATAAGACATCCACACTCCACCCGGCATTTTAAAGGTCGAGGCGGCATGCTTTTGCGGTTGCTGCTTACGGTAACGGATGTAGCACACCATAATGATGCTCCAGATACTAATAAACAGGATCACACACAGCGAACTCGCCAGAGTAAAGGCTTCCATGGTGTTTGGCACAAAATACTGAAATGCTGCCCCCAACATAATAAAAGCACAGGAGAAAAATAACCCTGTGGCTGGTACAGCTCTGCTAGATAACCGCGCCAAAGCTTGAGGTGCTTGTCCGTCACGTGCCAGACCAAACAACATACGGCTGGTCGAGAATACGCCACTGTTCATAGAGGACATCACTGACGACAACACCACCAGGTTCATGATAATGGCTGAAGTTGGAATACCGGCATACAGGAACAAACTCACAAAAGGACTTTGATCCGCAGGAATCAGATGCCACGGTGTGACCGACATGATCATCAGCAATGACAATACATAGAACAGAATGATCCGCGTAGGAATAGCGTTGACCGCTTTGGGTAAGTTCTTTTCCGGATCTTTGGTTTCTGCCGCCATTGTGCCGAGCAGTTCCACCCCGACAAAGGCAAACATGGCAATCTGGAAACCTGCCAGAAAACCGGTAAAGCCTTTGGGAAATAAACCACCATGTGCCCAGACATTACTAAAGCTGGCGACGGCGCCACTCGGTGCCTGAAAGCCGCTAAACACCATATAACCACCGACAAAGATCAAACCAAGGATGGCTAAAATCTTGATTAGTGCAAACCAGAATTCAATCTCACCAAACAGTTTGACCGTCACCAGGTTAATCGCGAGAATAAACAGCACACAACCCACACTAATCATCGCCTGCCCCATCGGGGTAAAGGCCATGCCTTCGGGCAACCAGAAACTCAGATAGTTAATAATCGCCGCGAGATCGGCAATCCCTACCAGCACCCAACCCAGCCAGTACGACCAGCCAATATAATAGCCAGCACCCGGCCCGATCAGGTCATGGGCCATATCAATAAAGGATTTGTAATGCAGATTAGACAGCAGCATTTCACCCAACGCACGCATCAGGAAGAAGAACATGCCACCAATGATCATATAAATGATCAAAATTGAAGGGCCTGCTAGGGAGATGGTTTTTCCCGATCCCATAAACAGGCCGGTACCGATACAGCCACCAATGGCGATTAACTGCAAATGTCGGTTTGAGAGTTTTCGTTGCAACTCATGCGGCGACGATTTTACGTCTTCTGTGCCCGGGGTGGTTTTCATTTTTACATCCTTTTTAATCTTTACAACAGCATCAAGCTGAATTTACAACGTTCAGTCCTCGAACGCTTATTATGACATTTTCATACTTTTTACTGCGCTGTTCAGTGAGATTTACTGCACTAAAACGACTTAAATCATTGCATGGGAGATTTCAACATTAAAAATTAAATTAAGCTTGAGCTGCAATGACTGCAATTTAAATCAGCCAGTCCGGATTAACCAAATCTGCCTGAATCGTGGCACGTGCCGGCGTGCCATGACCTTGTAACCATTCCACCCAAAGCTGATTCACAGTTTGAAAATCATCCAGATTTTTCACGAACAGTTGTGCAGAAAGCAGCTGGCTTTTATCAGTATTGGCCAATGCAAGCAATTCCTCAATTTTTGCAAAGACTTCCAGTGTTTGGCCGCGTACATCCATATCCGTGCTATTCGGCACCTGACCTGACAGATAGACGGTTTGATGATGAATCGTCACCGCACTCATGATTTGATTGCTGTTGAGTCGCTGAATGGCTGTATTGTCCTGTGTCATGTTGATCTTCCTTGTTTGGGATATTTAAATAAAATTTAAATTAAAAATTTAAGCGTCAATCTGAAAATGAACCCGAGCGGTCACCGCACACATCAGCTCATAGCCGATGGTGCCTGAGCTAGCCGCCACTTCATCAATTGGCAAAAGTGCACCTTGGGAAGATTGCCCCCAAAGCGCCACTTCACTACCCACATTCGCCTGCGGCAGTGCAGTCAGATCTACAGCCAGCATATCCATACTGATTCGACCCAATGTGTGCGTTTTCATTGAATCGACCAGCACAGGCGTACCCGTCGCCGATAGTCGTTGATAACCATCCGCATAACCACAGGCCACAATCCCGATCCGCATTTCCTGCGTGGCAATAAATTTGGAACCATAGCCAATGCTCTGACCTGACTGGATCATTTGAATGGCGATAATTTCACTGCGTAAGCTCATGCTCGGTTGCAGATTCCAGTCTTGAATCGTGTGTGTTGGATAATCTGGTGAACTGCCATACAGCATGATGCCGCTACGTACAATATCGGAATGAAGGGTTTGATGATGCCGCAGAATGGCTGCACTATTGCTGAGTGAGGTTTTACCCTCAAGTCCCTGAATGGTCTGGCTAAAAATCAGGTTTTGATGCTGAATCCCGTCCTGTCCAAAACGCTCACCATCCGCATCAGAGAAATGGGTCATATGCGTGATTGAACGGACATTATTTAGCTGGTGCAGCTCCTGCCAGATTTCTGCATATTGCTGTGGCTCGAAACCCAGACGGTTCATGCCGCTGTTCATTTTCAAGTACACATCAAACTGTGCATCCGGCGCTATTTCGGCAAACTGTTTTAGCCATTGCACTTGATGCCGGGAATGAATGGCAAAGCTCATTTCATGCTTCGCACATTCAAATAAATCCGCGAGAGCGAAAATACCTTCGAGCAACAGCAGCGGCTTCTTGCATCCCAGCGCACGTAGGCGCGTGCCCTCTTCAATATCCAGAAAAGCAAAACCGTCTGCACCTTGAAGTGCAGCATAGACCCGTTCAATCCCGTGCCCATAGGCATTAGCCTTGACCACGGCAAATACCTGACTATTGGGCATACATTGGCGCGCCACACTTAAATTATGCGCAAGCGCCTGCTGATGAATGATCGCAGTAATGGGAGGTGGCATACATTCCTCCTTGAATATTCCGCCTCAGATGGTCTTAGGCCGCCTGGTGATAGCGCGCCAATGACAGACCTTCGGTGCTGATTTCAGGATCACGGGCCAAGACCAGATCGCTGATTAATTTCCCTGAACCGCAGGCCATGGTCCAGCCCAGCGTGCCATGTCCAGTATTCAGGAACAGGTTTTTAAAACGGGTTTTCCCAATAATTGGCGTACTGTCCGGGGTCATTGGACGCAGGCCTGTCCAGAAGCTGGCCTGATTCATGTCACCCCCCGGGAATAAATCACGGGTCACCATTTCCAGCGTGCCGCGACGGTCTTCATTTAATCCCAGATTAAAACCGCTCAGTTCAGCCATTCCCCCTACGCGGATGCGCTGGTCGAAACGGGTAATCGCAATTTTATAGGTTTCATCCAGTACTGTAGATTGTGGTGCATAGGCCGGATCTAAAATCGGAATGGTCAGTGAATAACCTTTCACCGGATAGACCGGTAAATTCAGTTCAAGCGGTTTGAGGAAATCACGTGAATAACTACCAAAGGCCAGCACATATTTATCTGCCGTGAGCACCTGACCATTCACCAGAACACCTTTGATCTGGTCACCTTCTACAATCAGCTTTTCAACGTTTTGATTAAACTTAAACTCTACACCCATCCCTTTGGCATGTTCTGCCAGGGCATTGGTAAACAGATAGCAGTCACCTGTTTCATCATTGGGTAAATGAAGACCACCCACCAGTTTGTCTTTTGCCTGTGCCAATGCCGGTTCTACACGCGCCAGTCCATCGCGATCCAGCAGTTCAAACTCAACTCCAGTTTCCTTCAGAACTTCGATATCGCGCTGAACTGCATCCAGCTGCGCATGTTTACGGAAAATCTGCAAAGTACCTTTCGCGCGGTTTTCATAAGAGATGCCAATATCACGGCGCAAATTACGTAAACAGTCACGGCTGTATTCAGCCACACGCACCATCCGTTCTTTATTGACTGCATAATGCTGGGCATTACAGTTTTTCAGCATTTGTGCCATCCACTGCAATTGCCACAAGCTGCCATCGACATTAATCGCCAACGGTGCATGATGCTGAAACATCCATTTGACTGCCTTAAATGGAATACCTGGTGCAGCCCAAGGGGTCGAATATCCTGGAGAAATCTGCCCGGCATTACCGAAGCTGGTTTCTTGCGCCGGACCTGCCTGACGATCCAACACAGTCACGGTTGCTCCCTGCTGCGCCAGATAGTAAGCGCTTGCCACACCAATCACACCACTACCTAAAACCAATACGCGCATTACCTTAACCCTCAAACATCTTTTCAGTTTATTTCACTAGTATATTTTTGCTTTAATAGTTAAATTCACTATATTCAGACTGTATATTCAGTGAAATAAATATTTTTTCGGGCAGAATTAAAAAAAAGAGGGAAATATTGATGCGCAAATTAGACCGCATTGACCGCATGATTCTGGATATCCTGCAACGCGATGGCCGGATTGCCATTAGCGAACTTGCAGCACACGTCAATCTATCGACCACACCCTGTTCAGAACGGGTAAAACGGCTAGAGCGCGAAGGCATTATCATGGGCTATTACGCCCGTTTAAATCCGGAAATGCTGGAGCGCAACCTGCTGGTTTTTCTGGAAATCAAACTCTCCGCCAAATCAGGTGATGTCTTTGATCAGGTGGCACGTAATCTAACTGAGATTCCAGAAGTACTGGAATGCCATTTAATTTCCGGTGATTTTGATTATCTGGTCAAAGCGCGTTTAAAGGAAATGAGTGCCTATCGCCGCCTGTTGGGAGATTTACTAAAAAAACTGCCCGCTTCTGCTTCATCCCACAGTTATGTAGTGATGGAAGAAGTCAAAGAAAGTTTATATCTGGACCTAGGTATTTAGTAATGATGGCTTTTTAAAGCTACGGACAAAAACAACAAAGCCCCAAACGGGGCTTTGAGATCGAATATTGATTGGACTTATTAAACCTTAAGCAGGAATGCGTAGCACCTGTCCCGGGAAAATATCATCTGCATCTTTGAGCAACGGACGGTTGGCTTCAAAAATTTTATTATACTGATTGGCATCACCATAAAATTCTTTTGAAATTTTTGACAAGCTGTCACCTGATTTCACTGTGTAGAACTTACTTTCCGGCTCAGGACTGCTCACTGTAAGCTGATCATCCACTTTGGCCACATGATCAATATTACCCACGGCCAGAACAATCTTTTCACGATCGGCCTGACTTTGTACCTGACCTCTGACCGTCGCCAGATCGGAGGCTGAGTTATAACTGATGGATAAACCAGTGATTGGAAGGCCCAGACTTTTCACATGGCCGAGTAATTTATTTGCCACTTCCTGAGCAGAAGGCTCTGCAGGTTGTGCTGCAGCCGGCGTTGTCGTTGCAGGTGCAGCCTGTGGTTCCGCAGCAGCTGTATTCTTCTTACCGATACCTTTTACAAAATCAAAAAGACCCATAGCGGACTCCATTCTTGTTGTTAATGTCACATCACTCTTATTTTTATAATGAAAACTCTAGAGAGATAGTTAGTCATTGGTGACAGAAAGGTAATGAATTGTAAAACCTCCATTCATGTGAAAAGCAGACACAAAAAAACCACCTCTAGGGTGGTCTTTATGTTCAGCAAAGCTGAAATCGGCGATTAACCTAGTTTCTTAGAAACGTAGTCAATTGCAGATTGAACAGTTGTGATTTCGTTAGAATCTTCATCAGGAATCGTGATGTCGAAATCATTTTCGAAAGACATAACAAGTTCAACTAGATCTAGAGAATCTGCACCTAAGTCATCCATGAAAGATGCTTCGTTTTTAATCTCTTCGATTTTGATACCAAGTTGTTCTGCAACTGCTTGCTTAACACGTTGTTCGATATCGCTCACAGGAATTCTCCTCATTGCTTGTGGCGTTTTTAATGCCGTTAGTTTAATTGAATCTAAAAAATTTGGAAAGTTTATACTTGAGCTTAGCTCATGTATAAGCCCCCATTTACATGCATAACTGTACCAGTAATGTAACTGGCTTTATCCGAAGCCAAGAAACTTACGGCATTTGCGATATCTTGTGGATCACCTAAACGGTTTAATGCCACCTGCTCAGTCATCTTTTTACGAATTTCTTCGCTTAGCTGTTCAGTCATTTCAGTCGCAATAAAACCTGGTGCTACCGAGTTTACGGTAATTTGACGGCTACCCATTTCTTTGGCAAGGCTACGGCTAAATGCCTCAATACCTGCTTTGGCAGCAGAATAATTGGCCTGACCCGGGTTGGCAAAGTGTGCCACCACAGAACTGATATTGATAATGCGGCCGAAACGCGCCTTGGTCATGCCTTTGAGTACACGCTTAGACAAACGGTAAACTGCTTTCAGGTGAATATTTAAAATATCATCCCAGTCATCTTCAGACATACGCAGCAGCAAATTGTCTTTGGTAATACCTGCATTATTGACCAACGCAAGGACTGGACCATAGTTCTGTTCGATGTCCGTTACCAGCGCATCAATCGCAGCACCATCACGTACATCTAGTACTTTTCCAGCGCCATTTTCAGCAAATTCTGCCGATAATTTTTCCGCACCTGCTTCAGACGTTGCAGTACCTACGACAAAATAACCGTCTTGAATCAATTGCTGTGCGATCGCAGCACCAATACCACGACTTGCACCTGTTACCAGAGCAACTTTACGTTCCTGTGTCATGCACTTTTCCCTTCTGCCGCCAATACGGTGTTTAATGCATCTTCCAGACGGGATTGACTGTCCAGTGGAAGTGCTTTTTGAATATTCGGCAAGCGTTTCGCCAAGTTGGTCAATACATTACCCGGACCACATTCTACGATGTACTCAATGCCTTCATCTTGAAGGTATTGTAAGGTTTTGGTCCATTGTACTGACTCATAAAGTTGCGCGGTCAACGCCTGACGCAATTCATCTACATTGGTTGCCGCTTGCGCGCCTACATTTTGTAATACAGGAATGCGTGGCAGCTCAATGGCGGTTTGTTCCAATGCCGGAGCAAACTGTTCAGCAGCAGGTTTCATCAATGAACAATGCGATGGAACCGATACTGGCAATGCAATGGCT
The DNA here is from genome assembly GCF_000369725.1 of Acinetobacter sp. CIP 101966. Classification (NCBI taxonomy): domain Bacteria; kingdom Pseudomonadati; phylum Pseudomonadota; class Gammaproteobacteria; order Moraxellales; family Moraxellaceae; genus Acinetobacter; species Acinetobacter sp. CIP 101966. The sequence goes on from NZ_KB850159.1 coordinate 579,173, forward strand.
TTTCCGCCGTTTTCTTTGGCCAATGCCATCACTGCTTCAACGCGATCTTTATTGCCTGCAACGACAACCTGCCCTTGCGCATTGTAGTTCGCCGCTTCGACAGAACCTTCGCCTGCTGCAGTTGCTTGTGCACACAGCTCAATCACTTTGGCATCGTCCAGACCCAAAATGGCAGCCATCGCACCCACACCCTGAGGTACAGCAGTCTGCATGAGTTTGCCACGCAAGTTCACTAGCTTCGCAGCATCACCCAGGCTTAAAGCACCTGATGCAACCAGTGCGCTGTATTCACCCAGTGAATGGCCTGCAAGATATTTCGGTGCTACACCGCCAGATTCCAACCACACGCGCCATAAGGCAATACTTGCAGTCAGCAATACCGGCTGGGTAAATTCGGTTTGATCCAGACCTTCGCCAGTTTGCGCAATCTGCCACAGATCAAAACCGACGGCTTCAGATGCTTCTGCAAATGTCTCGCGAATACTCGCAAACTGTTCTGCAAGCTCAGCCAGCATACCAGCTTTTTGGGAACCCTGACCCGGAAACACAAATGCAGTTTTTGTTGCTGGCGCTGCTTGTTCGAGTGGTGTAGCAGACATAATAAAATCCTTTCATTCAAGAGGTGTGCTTCTTCAATCCTAACAAGAAGACTGACCAATAAGACCACCTAAATCATTGTGGAGCGCAATTTAGCATGTAATTTTGTCGGCGGTAATTGCCAAATACAACAAAAAACCGATACACCTAAAAATCAAAGACAAAAAAAAGGGAGCTAAATGCTCCCATTTTTTCTACTAAGCTTGACGCTTAATACATCACCAATTATTCAGCAGATGCTTTAGCGAATAATTGACGACCACGGTAGATACCATCTTTAGATACGTGGTGACGACGGTGAGTCTCGCCAGTAGCTTGGTCTACAGTTAATGCATTCTCGGTTAAAGCGTCATGTGAACGGCGCATGTCACGGCGAGAGCGACTTTTACGGTTTTGCTGAACGGCCATGATGGCTCCTTACAAAGATCGAAAAAATGGATCAGAACAAATTCGATTGTCTTATACACAAGAGTATAACACAAAAATTAGTTAAGTTTACCCTTCAAAGCAGCCAAAACTTCAAACGGGTTGTCCCGTTTTTCTTCAGCCACTTCTTCTACGGCAGGTTGATGCTTATGTTCACAAAACTCATGTTTAGGCGACAACGGCATCAACAATAACAGTTCATCTTCTATCAGCGCGAGCAAATCAGCGGTCGCCGGTGCATCATAATCACCTTTGGTCGTTGCTTCACTTTCACCTAGGACGATGAAATCAGCATCCTCATCCAAGCGCTCTATCAGTGACTCATCATCCACAAGTGCTAAATGGAACGATGAAACCAGTTCAATTTCTACAGTTTCCAGACAACGCTGGCATTCCATAGGAACTTTTGTTTCAACGTGACCATCTAGCCATGCAATACGATGATAGGCATCCATTGATAGCTTACAGTCTATGTTAATCAATTGATCATCAATTGATCCAACAGCTTCACGAGCGATACGAACAAAGCGGGATAAAGGCAGTTGACCTGACCATTTAAAGCCCTGTTCAGCCCATTTAAACGGCTCAATCTGTGCCGGAAAGGTATTTGCTGACATAATTAAGGCGGCAATTCTACAAATTCATCAGTACTCTGTCAAAGATTAAGATACAATTTTGTACTTATTTCGACAGACCATTTGGGTAACTCAAGTCATGCATCTGTTGCAGCCGCAAACAGAAGTGAATGTTTCATCACTCGTTAGCACAATTCCAAGCCTTGATTCTGACAGTTCAACACAACAAGTGCAACTCTCGCCATGGGCGAATTTATCGTCAGAAGCGCAGCAGGTGGACTGGCTCATCTTACACTTTAATCACTGGTTTTCCCATTTAAATGTCACTTTAGTGCGTGGCGAATTTGAACCAGAATATTTCCCTGCAAGTACAAACAGTCCTGCCCGCATCCAGTTTGCGCATGGTTTCTTTAATAGCGCTTTGCATGAAATCAGCCACTGGAGCATTGCCGGAGACAAACGCCGCCTGCTGCCTGATCTGGGTTACTGGTATGCCCCGGATGGCCGTACTCGCGAACAGCAGGCTTTATTTGAACAGGTCGAAATCAAGCCACAGGCAATTGAGTGGATGTTTGCCCAGGCTTTTGGCCGTAAATTCCGGGTTTCTTTGGATAACTTGACTGGCGATGGCGGTGATGGCGCCAGCTTTAAAGATAATGTCTACACTCAAGTTCAGGCTTATTTTAATGGTACAGCCAAACTTCCACGTGATGCAGCGCGCTTTATCCAATGTATCTGTATCTGCATTAGAGGTGGCAAAAGTTTACAATCTGATGAATTTATACGTGAAATGCTTGATTAAATTACACAAATCTACCTTTTTTATGATTGCCAGATCTTGCCTGAGCGCCACATAATAAGCCATCAGCCCAAGCTTGGAGTAGTCTCTATGCTGCATTTACGCGTACACCCAGACAATCCGCAACCCCGCTTAATCAGTCAGGCAGTGGAACGTATCCGTGCGGGTGATGTGGTGGTCTATCCCACTGATGCGGCTTATGCGATTGGTTGCCAGATTGGGAACAAGAGTGCCATGGAGCGGATTGCGCAAATTCGTGGTTTGGGCCCAAAGCATCAATATGCGATTCTGTGCTGTGATTTATCCGATATTGCCACTTATGCCAAAGTGGACAATGCCATGTACCGTTTGCTGAAAAATAATACACCGGCCATCACGACCTTTATTTTACCTGCGACCAGTGAAGTGCCACGTCGGTTGATGCATCCTAAAAAGAAAACTATTGGTCTACGCATTCCGAATAATCCGGTATGTCAGCTGTTACTCAAAGAACTCGGTGAGCCGTTATTGACTTCTACCCTGATTTTACCGGGACAGACTGACCCACTCGATGATCCTTATGATATTGAAATGCAGCTGGGCAAACGCATTGATGTTTTTGTAGATAGTGGTTTAGGCACGTTGAGCACGACCTCTATTGTAGATTTATCTGGTGATCATCCAGAAGTGATTCGTCGTGGTATGGGAGATGTCAGCGCCTTTGAATAAACGACGCTTGAGAAATTCCTACAAACATTCGGGGAGTCAAAATGAATGGATTTATTTTATCTCCTGCTAAATCAGCATGAATTTTCTGCACAGGATTTAATCTATGCAGAACTGCCTTGGACACTGCAATCCAAGGCAGTCATGGTCGAAGCACATTTTCCTTCCCATCCCACTGTAAATATTGATCATACTGAGTACCAATTTTTCCTGACGTTGGCTGTAGCGAGACAGTTGTTGCAGATCTATTCAAACCAAAATGTATGCCTGGCAGAGACTTGCCAACGTATCATTGAATTTGCGACCAAGGAATACAATCATTCCTCACCATGAAAATCTAAAAAAGCATAGGGTGAGAGGTTGCAGTTCTATTCTTTTCAATTCGACAGGTATGCAATGGTTGCCAAAACCAGTTTAGGAATCTGAACTACGTTCATAATGACGAACTGCAATGAAATTTGGGCATTGCGATAGCTTCTGTTCATGGTGCATGAGTTCCTCGCCCAGCTTATTTTTCAGATACACATGAAAAATGATCTGATCATCTTCCAGTACATTCAGCATCGCCGTACGTGCTTTGGGTTCCATGACTTTAAAGGAATTGATCGACTCACAAGACATGGCTTGCATATCCAGTTTAATCCGCTCATCCAGCTGGTCGCCCTCATAAGCCATATGCCGCATGTAAAAACGAATATTGGGATATTGGTCCAGCACACTAAAATCCATTTTCATGGCCTGCATGACAGGTCGGGCCTGTTCCGCAAAAGCTGAAAATCCGCCTGATTTCAGTCCTGTGCGTGCTTCATCTTCAAGCTGCATAATCTGATATTTGGGATAAGCCCAAAATCCCCCGAATGCGATCATCCCAATAACAACCAGAATAAGTGGCATGCTTTCTTCACCTTTTTATTGATTTTTGTGATTCTTGACTATTTTTCGAGAGTATAGCGGTATTTTTGACCAAAAATTACGGGGAAATATTTTATTAATACTTATTAATTTTATGTTTTTTAATGGGAAATCCGTTTAAAAATCATTCGATATCTGCCAGCTAGCTTATTTACTCTTTTGAGGAGAATCACTGTATTGATCGAGTTTTGAAGTGAATCAACTGGCATCATCTACCAGATACGCTTAATTATGAGAGCCAATTTAAAGTGAAAATCACCGCTGCATTTCCCGCCCGGTTCTACCGTTTTTCTCGTTGCTATTTTTAAATCGTAGATAAATTCCATTATTTTTTTAAGTTTTTATGGCTTTGACGGCTTATTTAATTTATTTAAAGTTACTTTTCCAGTACAATGACAACGCTTAATCCTGTGCTTTTCTTTCGATCAGATACCGAAAATCAAGCCTTTGCATGCCTTTGAAAATTCGCGTGGCCTATAATTGTAATGACTCAAATTATCCATAACACTATGGAATCTGCTCCGCACATTCGGGTTCTGGATGAATGGCAGGATACAATTCCAGAGGATCTGTACATTCCTCCAGCGGCATTTGAAATCTTATTAGAACATTTTGAAGGCCCACTCGACTTTTTAATTTACCTGATTCAAAAAAACGGTTTTGATCTGTTACAGGTCGATATCGCGCCGATTGCAGCGCAGTATTTGTCTTATATGGACGCGATGAAATCCCTGAACATCGAGCTGACGGCCGACTATATGGTGATGGCAGCCTTACTGGCAGATCTGAAATCACGTTTGCTGTTACCTAAACCGAAAAGCCTGGCTGCGATTGAACAGGATCCAAAACAAGAACTGATTGACCGTTTAGAAAATTATTTAAGAATTAGACAGGCAGCAGAACGTCTGGGCCAGATGCCGATTCTGGAACGTGACACTTTCACGACCAATGTCAGTCTGGGTGAAATCCAGCAGCCGAATGAAGGCTATTCAAGCGATTTATTGCGTGATGCCTTGTTTTGTATATTTAACCGTCCTGAACCCGTGATTCATCAGGTACAACAGGAACCGGTACTGTTGGAAGAACGGATTGCCTATATTGAAAGTTGTATTGAAACTGGCGCAATACTCAGCTTTAAGGACTTGTTAAAACCGAGCCAAGGCCGTATGGGTATGGTGGTAACCTTTATGGCGGTGCTGGAACTGACCCGACAACAAAAAATTCAGATTATTGCTACAGGTATTGAAGCCCCGCTCGCAATTCAAGGAGCCAGTCAATGACACTCGATCAAAATACGCTGTTATCTGCAGAAGATAATCTGCATGAAGTATTAATGCAGCTTGAAGCCATTATTTTTGCCAGCGACTCTGCGGTTTCATTGGCTCGTCTGAAAGAAGCTTTTCAAGATCGCTATAGCAAGCAGGAATTACGTCAGTATTTACAACAACTTTCCATGCTGATGCATGGCCGTTCAATCGAACTGATTGAAACAGCACAAGGTTATCGTTTTCAAGTGCGTGCAAAATATCGTAATATTATTGCACAGACCTGGCCTGAGCGACCGGCTCGCTTGTCGCCTTCATTACTAGAGACGCTTGCGGTGATTGCTTATCACCAGCCAGTGACCCGAGCGGATATTGAACAAATTCGTGGTGTCACGAATAACAGTCAAAACTTGCGTACGCTGTTTGACTGGAACTGGATTAAAGAGTCTGGATTTCGTGAACTCCCTGGAAGACCTGCGTTGTTAATGACAACGCCACAATTTTTAAATGCGTTTGGCCTGAATAGTTTGGGCCAATTGCCTCCCCTGCAGGATGCCAAGGAAGCTTTTATGGCCCTCGATGCGAATGCACCGAAGTCATAAATAGGTGAACTGTTGATAATTATTTCTAAGGTTATGCTGTCATGAGTGAAAAGTTGCAAAAGGTGCTTGCACGCGTTGGTTTGGGTTCTCGCCGTTATATGGAAGAAGTCATTGCCGCGGGTCGTGTAAGTGTCAACGGGCAAATTGCCCAAGTGGGTGAACGAATCGAACCAGGTGATGAGCTTCGCATCGATGGTCGTAAAGTTGCCTTCCAGATTGAAGACGAAATCCGTCGTCGTGTCATTATTTACTACAAGCCTGAAGGCGAGATCTGCTCACGTAGCGATCCTGAAAACCGTCCGACTGTATTTGAACAGCTGCCTGCTATTCCGGGCGATCGCTGGGTAATGGTGGGTCGTCTGGATATTAACTCGACCGGTCTGCTTTTATTCACAAATGATGGTGAACTTGCGAATCGCTTGATGCACCCATCGAATGAAATCGAACGTGAATATGCAGTTCGTGTCATGGGTGAAGTTACACCACAAATTCGTAACAACATGCTCAAAGGCGTGGTGCTAGACGATGGTCCGGCAAAATTCGAATCTTTCTCTGAACTCGGTGGTGACGGGATCAACCGTTGGTTCCAGGTGGTAGTAAAAGAAGGTCGTAACCGTGAAGTACGTCGTATCTTTGAATCACAAGGCCTGAAAGTCAGCCGTCTACTGCGTACCCGTTATGGTACTGTGATTTTGCCACGCGAACTGCGTACCGGTCGCTGGATTGAACTGGATAAAAACGATATCGACAACCTGACCAAAGCTGTGGAATTGAAACCACGTCAAGGTACTGGTTTGTTTGGTATGGCGAAACGCCGTAATGAACGTATGCAGGACAAGCCGATGGCTGCACGCCGTGGCGGTTTCTTGCGTCAGCAACGTCGTGACAGTGATGAGCAACCACAAAATAATACTGGCCGTGAGCGTCGTGATGACAATGCTTATGGTCGTCGTGACAGAGCTGAAAACCAGAATGGCACTCAGTTTGTGCGTCGTGAAAACCGTCCGGATCAAGGCTTTGGTCGTCGTGAAGAGCGTGATGAAAATGCGCCGCGTCGTCCATACGGTATCAACAAAGGCTTTAAAAAGTTTTAATTAAGATAAATAAAAAAAGTCAGGCACATTGCCTGACTTTTTTTATGCCTTATGCATCAGGCACTTTGTGGAATCCCTTGCGGAATGGCACCGAGTAAACGCTTGGTATATTCATGCTGTGGAGATTGATACAATTCATCTGAATTGGCGATTTCCACCAATTCACCATGATTCAGCACCATGATCTGATCTGAAATATATTTCACTACCGACAAATCATGTGAAATAAAGATATAGCTGAGTCCGAATTCATCCTGCAAATCTTGCAGTAAATTCAGCACCTGCGCCTGTACTGAGACATCCAGTGCCGAGACCGATTCATCGCAGATCAAAATCTCAGGCTTTAAGGTCAGGCAACGTGCGATTGCAATCCGCTGACGCTGACCACCGGAAAACTCATGCGGGTAGCGATAAAAAGCCTGAGCAGGCAAGCTGACCCGTTCCAGCAAATCCAGAGCCATTTGTTTGCGTTCGGCATCATCCTGACCAATCTTGTGAATCTGCATCGGTTCCATCAGGATTTGCCCTACGGTAAAGCGCGGATTCAGAGAAGCATAGGGATTCTGGAAAATGATCTGGATTTTACGTTGATACTGGGTAAATTCCTGTTCCGACATGTCCAGAATGTCCCGACCCTGAAACAGTGCCTTACCGCCCGTAGCCTTTTGCAGACGCATCAGCAACAAGCCAATGGTGGTTTTACCCGAACCGGACTCCCCGACCAACCCCAAGGTCTTGCCTTTGGCCAGCTGAAAAGAAACTCCTTTTACTGCTTGAAACTCATCTTTGCCAAACAGTCCTTTACGACTATAAAAAGATTTTTGCAGATCCCGTACATCCAGAATAATTTCCTCTCCGCCCTTTAGTCCACGTGAACGTTGCGGAAGCTGAGTATTCAGACGAATATCTTCCAGCCAGGTTGAACCATCCTGTTTCATAAAATCGCTGATCATCGGCAAACGTAACGGACGTTGCGAGAGTTGCGGGCGGCAGTGCAACAAGGCTTTGGTATACATGTCCTGAGGCCGGTCCAGCACCTCCCGAACCGGACCCTGTTCACGGATTTCACCATGGCGCATCACAATAACCTGATCGGCAATTTCACCAACCAATGCCAGATCATGGGTAATAAACAGCATCGACATCTGACGACGCTGACGTAGCGATTCCAGCAAGTCCAGAATCTGCTTTTGAATAGTCACATCCAGAGCGGTGGTCGGTTCATCTGCAATCAACAGTTTCGGTTCACAGGCAATAGCCATGGCAATCATGACCCGTTGCTGCTGTCCACCGGAAAGCTGCCCCGGATAGGCATCAATTTTAGTTTCTGGCGCAGGGATCCCCACTTCTTTGAGGAGCTCCAGGGTACGTTGCCGCGCCTGTTTTTTATTCATGCCTAAATGTAGTTGCAAGATTTCTGCAATCTGCATGCCTACCGTAAATACCGGATTTAGCGAAGACATTGGCTCCTGAAAAATCATGGCAATGTCTTTGCCGCACATCTTGCGCATTTCACGGGTTTTAAGCTTGAGCAGGTTTTTCCCTTCAAAGATGATCTGGCTATCTTCTGAAATACGTGCGCTTTCTGCCGGAAGCAGGCCCATAGTGGCGAGGGAAGTGACCGACTTGCCACTTCCCGATTCGCCTACCAGTGCAACTGTGGTATTGGCCGGAATCTCGAAAGAAACCCCTTTTACAGTCTCAATATATTCTTTATTTTCACCTTTAAAACTGACTCGCAGATTTTCTACGCGAAGTAGCGCAGGTGCTGTGCTTGGATTGATTTCAGACATCGTTGCGCTCCTATTTCAGTTTTGGATCTAATGCATCACGGAGTGCATCGGTAAACATCGAGAAAGCAGTTACCAATACCGCCATGGCGATTGAGGCTGCCGCCAGTTGCCACCATTTACCCAAAATCAGCTCGCTTTGTGCTTCATTTAGCATACTGCCCCATGACACTACCCCGATAGGCACACCGAAACCGAGGAAGCTCAAAATGACTTCGGACTTGATAAATGCCACCACCAGAATAGACATCTGTACCAGGGCAATATGGCTGACATTGGGAAAAATATGGACAAACATACGACGCATATTACTCACGCCAATCGCCTTGGCAGCCAGCACATATTCACGTGCCGTATGCTTCATGTATTCAGCACGAACCAAACGGAAGACCCCGGTCCAGCCAGTCAGACCTAAAATCAGGATGATTGATAAAATACCTTTCTGCTGTAACACTGCGGCAATGGCCAAAACCAGCAACAGATAGGGAATCGAGGTAAAGATATTATAGAACCAGTTTAGGACATCATCGACCCAACCACCAAAGTAACCTGCTATTGCACCCAGTGCAGTCCCAATCAGTACAGCGACAAAGGCTGCAATCAGTCCAACCAGAATCGAGGTTTCAGCCCCCTTAATGGTTTTCTGTAAAACATCCTGCCCCCATTTATCGGCACCGAAGACCAGACTTTGCTTGAGTTCCCCACTTTCATCCATCAGCTGGCCACCGAGTTCCTGATTAATGGCCTTCATGTCTTCTGCCAGCGGATCGACCACTCCATAATAATCGATGCCTGCACCAGCACCCTGCTCAGCAGCAATTTCAGCATTCAATTCAGCAATGACATCTTTTAAAGGATCAACTGGATTGACTGGTAGAGGTACAGATTCTGCGCCCTGCTCTGTATCAGATACAGCCGGAACTGGCGCTGCACTGATAAAACTCGGCGGTGCATAGCTGACCGCCACTTCTTTATTCCAGTCTTTGGCAATTAGGCCGCTCATTGACAGTACCAGCAGCAGCAGATAAAACAGCACCACATACAGGGAAAACATGGCAATCCGGTCACGTTTCAAACGGCGCATGGCCAGTTGCCATAATCCTGTTGAAGCCGATTCAGGTGCTGCTTCAGCCGCTTGTTCTTTTTTAAATATCGCACTCAGCATAATTCACCTACTTCAACTGTACACGCGGATCGACCCATTTATAGATCAGATCGGCAATCAGGTTGAATATCATGGTCGCAGCAGCAACATAGACCGTAATGGCTTTAATCACAGGAAAATCGGAACGTTCTACCGCAATAATGACTTCACGGCCAATTCCAGGAATACCAAAAAAACGTTCAATCAGGAAAGCACCGATCAGCAGTGCCGGAAGTCCTGCCATGACATCGGTAATAATCGGAATCGAGGCATTGCGCAAGACATGCACGCCCATGATACGGTTTTCACCCAGGCCTTTGGCACGCGCAGTACGTACATAGTCCTGATTAACTTCATCCAGTACGAAACTACGATACAGGCGTAGTGTTGGTGCAATACTTACCACCAACATAATCAGCACAGGTAACAAGGCATATTTGAAAAGATTATCGGCGAAATTATCACTCCAGCCCTGTACCGGAAACCAGCTCAATTCATAAGCCAGGAAATACTGGAACACGATGATGTAAACCAGAATACTGATCGACATACCGATCGTACATAGCATCATGATCATGCGATCAGTCAAAGAACCACGAACAGAAGCTACACCTAAAGCCAGAATGATAGAAATAATAGTTTGCAGAATAGTCAGTGGAATCAAAATGGTCAGTGAGGGTCCCAAACGGGTGGTGATAATCTGTGCCACCGATTCCCCGGTACTCCAGCTCACCCCATAATCAAAGGTTAAAATCTGCTTGATAAAGATCCAGAGTTGTACGTAATACGGTTGATCCACACCCAGTTGCTGACGGATGTTCTCAATCTGTTCCGCATTGGCCATTTTACCGGCCAGAATATAGGCAGGGTCTCCACCTACCCAGTTAAACAGCAGGAAAATCAGCAAAATCACCCCGAGCATGGTCGGGATCATTTGCCAAAGCCGTCGAATAATATATGCCAGCATTGCTTGCCTTCCTTAATTTTTTCCAGAGATTTCATTAAAGAAAGCTTTGCTGTCCGGATCACGACCCAAGAAGTCTTTCACCATTTGCTCGCCATGCTTTTGTCCGCCTTGAGCCAGGACCGTATTACGATAATGCGCACCGACTTTCTTGTCCATGAGCTGATCACCAAAGGATGAAAGCATATCCAGGGCAATGACTTCAGACCACATATAGCTGTAGTAACCTGCCTGATAGCCGCCCATCAGATGCCCGAACTGTCCCGGGAACTGCTGACCGCTGACATAACCCAAGGCGGTCTTGCCTTCCATATCCTGCCAGAGTTTTAAAGGCTCAATGTTTTTTGCATCTTTACCATGCAAGGCCATATCATATTGGGCATATAAAGCCTGACGGGCGTAATGCAGGCCTCGACCGTAATTCTTCACATTCTTTAAGCGCTCGGTCATGGCAGCATCCACCCGAGGACATGCCGGCTCACAGTAATCCGCTACTTTTGACAAGGTTTCCAGACGGCGTGCCCACTCTTCATACATCTGTGATGGTGCTTCTACAAAGTCACGCTCTACCGAGGTACCAGACTGTTCTGTATAGCGGGTTTTCGATAGAATCCCGTGCAAGGCATGACCCATTTCATGCACAAAGGTTTCCAGCTCGTTGCTATTCAAGCCCTTACGGTTAAAATTGGTCACCAGTACCGATACCGGACGACGCTGATTCAGGGTACTGCCACCATAAGCTCCCCAGACAGCTGCATGCCCATATTTGCCTTCACGCGGGTATTTATCGACATATAATCCGCCCAGGAATTCGCCCGTAGCTTTGTCATGTACCGCATAATATTCCACTTCATCATGCCAGGCTTTGACTTTCACCGGCTTGAACTCAATGCCATAGAGTTCCGAAGAAACAGCGAATAACCATTTTTGTGATGCTTCTGTCGGGAAATAATCCCGTAATTTTTCCTGGTCTACCTTGTATTTGGCCTGACGCAGTTTTTCACTCCAGTAACCCTGATTCCAGCGTGTAATTTCTGCTTTCTCTAATGGAACTTTTAAAGTTTCAGCCTTGAACTGACGTAATTGTTCTACATCCTGCTTTTCTAGAGGTGCAACTTTGGCATAAACCTCATCCAGAAAACCGTTCACTGCTTCCGGAGTTTTGGCCATGCGGAATTCAAGCGCAGAATGGGCATAGCTTTCCTTGTCAAAAAGTTGTGCCATTTCATAACGCAGATCAATGGCATTTTTCATGAATTGCAGGTTTTGTTCGGTCCCGCGACGCGTGTAAGCAGTCTGGTAACGTTTGCGTGCTTCATCACTTTCTGCCAGCTCCATAAAAGGCTGGTATTCCGGATAATCAAAGCCAAGCAGATAATTGCCCTTTTCATTTTTCTTTAAATTTGCGATGTAACTTTCTGGCAGGCCTTTCATTTCAGCTGGAGTAAATTCAACTTTTTCAGGGTTATCTCGCACATTTTTGGAAAAGTCCTGCCCCAGTTTGGTACTTTCTTCAATAATTTCTTTCAGTCGTTTCTGTTTTTCTGCACTGAGTTGTACCCCGGTATTCTCAAACTGTTCCAGAATATCTTCTAAAAATTTCTGATCAATCGGATCGCTGGCTTTCAGTTTCTTGAACTGGGCATACAGTTTAGGATTCTGATACAGGGTGGTCTGGTATTTGCTGATTTTAAGTTCACAGTCATCGGCTGCCTGACGCAATGCAGGATCCGGATCGACATTACTATATAGTCCTACTGCAGCACCGAAATCCCGGGCTTTGGCATGCAACTCATCCCATTCAGCCAGATAAGGCCCTGCCTTGGCTTTATTTTTAATTTTCTTATTTTCAAATATCTGGATATCTTTTTGCATGGAAGCCAGACTGGCATCACATAAAGACGGAATTTCTGCAGCCTTGAACAATGGCAGCAGCTGTACTTGGGTATCTGCCGCTACACCCTGATATCCCCCCATTATCATTAAACATAAGGTACTTAATTTTAAAGACTTTGATTTCATATTCATCTCCAGATTTTTTCTTACTTTTTCGTATTAATATCGATATACATCCATTCTGAAGACAGAATCGGATGGGACTTATGTCCAATAATTTGGGGTTGGGTCAAGGCATTACGGTAGGTGCTATAGAGCATCAGGGTCGGCATGTTGACTTCGAGAATCCGGGTCATTTTGCGATAAAGCAGATCACGCTCAGGGCCTGGCGGCATGCTCTGGGTTTGTTCGTGTAGACGGTCGAATTCAGGATGTTTAAAGCAGGCATTGTTGGTGACATTGACATTCTTGCCATAGAACAACTGCATAAAGTTGTCAGCGTCTGGATAATCGGCAATCCATGCAGAACTCTTGAACATGGTTTTACATTGCTTTTCCAGCTTGATGCCTTCAGCGAATGGCATAGCCTTACTGGTCAGCTGAATATGAATACTGTCCAGGGTCTTTTTCCAGAACTCACCCTGTTGCTGGCCCCGACTGGTATTCCCAGTAATCAGTTCAATCACCAGAGGTTTACCTTCAGGTGTCTTTCGCCAGCCATCTGCACCGATCTTGTAGTTATAGCGGTCGAGCAACATGTTGGCTGCTTTGACTGAATAGGGAATACTGCTTTTATAAGCAGGCGAATAGCCGGCTATCCCTGGCGGAACAGGCATATGCAGTTTTGCTCCATCTCCCTTAAGTAATACATTGATCATGTTTTCCACAGAAAATGCCATCGCCATGGCACGGCGTAAGGCAATTTTTTCTGGCGTGAAACCACCCACGACTGGGTTTTGCATATTCCAGTAATGGTAGCTAATGGAGGGCTCTAAAATACGTGACAGCTTCACCCCCTGCTGGGCCAGCTCCGGTTTTAATTTATCGCCATCGAGGGCCTGTACGACGATATCGCCCTCAATTTCGAGCAGGTCCAGTTCATTTTTCTTAAATGCCAGCATCCGTGATTGCGCTTCTTCAATAATACGCACATCAATAGTGCCGATTTGAGGCATTTTTTTGCCCTGCATGGCTTTTACAATAGCCTGATCTTCTGCACCACTGGCTTTAAAGTCCCAGACAAAACCACGATAAGCTGGATTTGGTTTTAAAATAATCCGTGAGCCGGGTGTCCAGCGGCTGAGCACATAAGGACCAGTTCCCACTGGCCTATTCATGACCCAACCCGCCTTGTCTTTATATTTTTCAATCACTTCACGAGCTACTGCAGCGGCAGGCCCATGTGCCAGCAACATCGGAAAGTTCTGATCCGGATTATTCAGCTTTAATACCAGGGTATAGCGGTCTGGGGTCTGAATACCTTCAAACGGATTTTCATAGGCTTTGCCATTCTTTTTGGTTAGGGCCATCCATGCGTCCAGCCCTTTAATTCGACCATCCAGCAACCAGCTGTTCGGTGAATGCAGCTTTGGGTCCAGTAGACGTTTCAAGCTATAAGCATAGTCATACGAGGTCAGTTCACGTTTTTTACCGCCGAAGACCGGATCATCGGCAAAGTAAATACCCTTTTTGATTTTGATGGTATAAGTCAAACCGTCTGCACTCACTTGAGGCAGACTTACTGCAGTCAAGGGTATCAGTTTCGCTGGCGAGGCCAGATAGTCATAGGTAAATAAGGTCTCAAAAATCGCGGCATTAATCTTGGCTGAATAACGGTCATGGATATAACCCGGATCAAAACCGGTTTCAGCCGCCGGAAATACTGTTTTTAAAACCTTATTCGGGTTGGCAGGATTGCTGGCCCATGTCGGTGCACTCCCTGCCATCATCAAACCAGCCATTAACACCCCACTGGCCAGTTTTTTTAAAGTATTTTTATTCACATTCATACTGGTTCTTAATCTTCTCAGGTTATTTTTTAACAGGTTCAATATCCATATATTGCCAAACTGCTCTGGTCACCGGATGGGCCTTAAAGCCCTGTACATGCGGATGAACCAACCAGTTACGTATCCGGGTATTGTGCAGAATCCACGGATTATCGGCCTCCATCTGGCGGTTCATCTGCTCATAATATGGAGTCCGCTGCTGCGGCGGCAGTTTCATCGCAGTCTGGTACAATGCGTCATAGGCTTTTGAGGTATAGCAACTCAGGTTGCCTTGCTGCGCATTTGGCCCATACAGTAACTGGGCAAAGTTTTCCCCTTCCGGATAGTCCGCAATCCAGGCTCCACCCCACATCATATGCTTGCATTGGGTGGCTTCTTTTAAATTGTCAGCAAAATTACTGACCTTGAACTCAATTCGTACCCCGATCGCATCCAGATTCTTTTTCCATAATTCTGCAGAAATCACCGAAGAGCTTGAGCTGGTTGAATTCATTTTTAGTATCAAAGGCTTGCCATCAGGTAAGGTGCGGTAACCATCAGCGCCTTTCTTATAACCAAAGCGGTCAAGCAGTTTATTGGCCAGTAATGGGTTATAAGCAATACTGCTTTTATACTTCGGGTCATGTCCACCCACTCCCTCTGGCAAAATCATTTCAGCTTTATCGGCATGACCTTTGTACAACTGCTGGATAGCTTCTTTCTGGTTATAGGACAAGGCAAGAGCACGACGTAAGGCAATTTTTTCCAGTGAATTTCCACCAATTAACGGATCACGCATATTCATGATGGTATAGGTAATTTCCGGTTCTTTATTCGGATAATGCAGGATGCCTTTTTTCTTGTATTCGCTTTTCAGCTGCTTATTTTCCAGTGCCTGTTCGGCGCCGCTCGCAGTGAGTTTGTCATAGTCCAGTTGTCCAGACTTTAAAGCCAGCCAGCGAGACTGTTCCTCTTCAATAATACTGATTTTGATCTTGCCAATTTGCGGCATTTGCTTGCCTTGCATGGCTTTGACAATACGTTGATCCCATTCGGAACCATCACCCTTAAAGTTCCAGACAAAACCACGATAATTCGGGTTGGCGGTCAGTTCAATACGGCTACGCGGCACATATTTGTGTAATTGATACGCCCCTGTTCCAACCGGATGCTGACCTGCCCGATGACCATAATGTTCGATCGCTTCCCGTGCGGTACCACTAAAAGCCACATAGGCCAGAATATATGGAAAATTCAGATCGGAACGGGTCAGGGTAATTTGTAAAGTATATTTATCTAGTGCTTTTAAACCGGGAATAGGTACATCGTAGTTGAACTTGCCAGTTTTTTTAGCCTGCTGGATGACCTGATCTGCCCCAAGGATTTTTCCCTCAATAAAAGAAAAAGAAGGAGAATGGTTTTTGGGATCCATGATCCTTTGCATGGAGTAGATATAATCACGCGCCACCAGTTCACGCTTCTTGCCCTGAAATGCCGGATCAGGACTAAAATAAATTCCTGGCTTGACTTTAAAGGTATAAACTTTGCCATCCTGTTCAACCTTGGGTAAGGATTCGGCGGTATTTGGTACCAGAATTGCCGGCCGCGCCAGATAGTCATAACGCAATAAAGGTTCAAAAATGGCTTCAGCAACGCTACCACTATAAAAATTATAGGTTTTGACCATATCAAAACCATCATCAGGTGCTTCGAAAGCCAAGTTTAAAACTTTATCCGGATGTGCAGATGATTTTGCCCAAGAGGCTTGCCCCGTAGTCATGGCCAAGGCCAAAATTGTCATGCTGAAAAGTGCTGATTTCAAATTTGTACCTATTCTTGATCTTGAAGTTTTATTGCTATAGGAAGTCTTTAACACATCATCCCATATTTGCTTCAATGGATGGGTCAAAGCTGGACAGATGGAATAAAATGAACAAAGCGAATTTCATGCCATCCTCGAAAAATAACGATTTTTTCCTGTTATTAACTCAAAAAAGCTTATTTTTATTAATCATTTAAAACATTATCAATAACATAATATTTTCCATGAATCATTAATTTAATATTTATTCTTAAAATCTAGCTCCAAGCCTAGTCTGCACAAAAATAAACCAGACCTGTTTCATATTATTGCATCCTCCCACTACTTCAACCCAAGAAAATACATACATAAGCAAATGAAATATATAATTATTATCTTATTAAATTATTGTATATTTTATGTAAAAATCATGCACCATGATTAAACTTTATTCAATTTCCCCTTCAGTTTTAGACTCCTTTCTTATTCATTAAATATTTATTTTTTACTTTACCATGGTTTTCTTTAGTGACTTAGTTCACATTTTCAACCTCAATATCTTGATATTTCTTCATCAGAACTTAGTCAACCCCCAAAAACACCAAATTATATCCAATATTTTCATATAGTTAATAATTATAAGAAATAATGATTTATAAGTTGGCATCCGCTTTGCTTAACTCCTCCCAGCACTACTTCACATAACAAAAGGGTGAAAATTACGATGAAAATAAACAAACTAGTCGGATCTATGGGGGCTCCAACAGTTGGCAAGACAATACTCAAGTTAAGTACGCTTACCTTAAGTATGATGTGCTTGTCTTTGGCACATGCAGCCGATGAACCAGAAAACTCTGCCGCTCAACCTACCAAGGTTCAAAAAGTGACAGTGACAGGTTCATCTATTAAAGGAGTAGCTGCACAAAGTGCATCTCCTATTACTGTGCTTAAAGTCGAAGATCTGGTGAATCAGGGGGTCACCACGGTTGAAGAAGCCATTAATAAAGTAAGTGCTAACCAAGCTGGTTTTGCTGTTTCTCAAAATATTGGTAAAAGTAATACTTCAGGTTCTTCTGCCAACCTGCGTGGGATTGGTACTGATAAGACCTTAGTTTTATTAAATGGGCGTCGTTTGGCTAACAGCCCATTTAGTACTTCTGAAGTTAACCTGAATATTATTCCGCTCGCGATGGTTGAGCGAATCGAGATTCTGCGTGATGGTGCTTCTGCAGTATATGGTGCAGATGCAATTGCCGGCGTAATTAACTTTATTATCAAAAAGGAATACCAAGGTTTCGGTATTTCTGGTGGACTGCAAGCACCTGAAGAAAAGAATGGCGACAAATATGATGTCTCTATTTTCGGTGGTTATGGTGATCTGGATGAACAAGGTTTCAACGTTTACGGTGTAGTCGATTATCGTACTTCTGACATGATCATGGCCAAAGATCGTAAAGTCAGCCGTCGTGGTGGTTTAATTCCAGAGTTGAACATGGCGATCGGTTCAAGTGCCGGCTTCCCTGCCAACCTTTTAGATTCAGGTGTAGGTGTAGTTAACCCTTATATCAATCAAAACTGTAATAATGCACCAAATATGTTTGTATCTGGTACACGTTGCCTGTTAAACACTCAAGCACTCATTGGTATTACTCCAGAAGAAGAAACTTTTTCAGCTCTAGGTAAAGGTACCTTCAAATTAACCGATTCATTAAATGCGGTTGCTGAATATATTTATACTGAAAGTAAAGTAAAAACCTCGATAGCACCTGATGTATGGGGAGGTAGTCTTTCTATTCCAAATACCAGCAAATATTATCCAGGCAACGGCATTACACCAGACATCGCTGGTCTGGTAGATCCAAGAGCAGCACTTTATTTACGTTCACAATCAGGTAACCGTGTTTCTCAATCAGAAAATGAATCAAACCGCTTTTTTGCAGGGATTGAAGGTGAAGTCTACGGTTGGGATGTAAATGGTGGCGTTACTTATGCCAAAAGTGAAGCAACTGATAATTTCGTCAGTGGTTACCTGAATCAAAGTTTGGTTCAAGCCGCACTTAATGATGGCACCTTAAACCCATTTGGTCCTCAGGCCGCTGCAGATGCTGGGAAATGGTCTACTTTTGATGTGGCAGGCCCAACAAATATGGCAAGTCTGGATTCTACCACTATAGATTTCACCGTCAGCCGTCCAATCTATGAACTACCTGCAGGTGAAGTTGGATTTGCCTTGGGTGGTAGCTACACCACTCAGGACTGGGAAGCCAAGGTGAATGCCGATCTTGTTCGCCAGGTTCCAGGTTCTGGTATTGATCCAAATAAACCGTCAAGTTCAGGTGACCGTGATATTACTGCGGTGTTTACTGAATTACATGTACCGATCTTGCCGACTCTAGAAGCTCAACTTGCGGCACGTTATGATGACTATAGTGACTTTGGTGATACTTTCAATCCAAAAGTATCCCTACGTTGGGAACCGGTTAAAGAGTTAATGTTCCGTAGTTCTTATAGTACTGGATTCCGTGCCCCAAGTATGTGGGAAATCAACTCTTTACAAAGTGAAACCAATACTAGCACTAACTTCAATAACCCACGTTTTTGTGATGCTAACGGTCAACCGACCAGCACCCAATTTGCAGACCAATGTGGTATGCAGTTCAAGCGTAAACAAGGTGGTAACCCAGACTTACAGCCAGAAGAATCAACCTCTTTTACAGCCGGATTAGTATATGAACCAATCAAGAATCTGGTATTCACCGCTGATTACTACAATATTGACATTGAAGGTTTAGTCAGCTCAGTTACTCCTAATGACATTTTTAATGACCTTGATCGCTATGGCAATCTGATCGTTTACGCTCCAGATGGTCGTATCCAGTATTTAAATACAACTCTACAAAATATGGGTGGATTAAAAACTGAAGGGATTGACCTCAGCCTGAACTACTTAAGCCCAATGACAGCAACAGGCCGTTTTGGTTTTGGGATTGATGGTACCTATGTCATCAAAATGGATGAGCAAGAAGAACCAAACGGTGAATGGGAAGGGCTCGTCGGCATCTATGATGATCCTGCAGTCGTCCGCTGGAGACATATTGCCAATATCAACTGGTCTTATGAAGACTGGAAAATGAGACTAGAACAACAATATATCCGTGGTTATGAAGACTTTTCTCAAGAACGTGATGTAAGTGCCTATACGCTTTATAACTTTGCAGGCACCTATAGCGGATTCAAGAATTTAGAGCTAACTGCAGGTATTCGCAACATGTTTGATGCAGAACCACCTGCTTCTGATGCAACCAACAATGCTCAATATGGCTATGACCCTCGTCACGGTGATCCAATGGGCCGTACCTACTTCCTACGTGGTACTTATAAATTCTTTTAATTAATTACTTCGCAAACACTGCTGTCAAGCGGTGTTTGCGGTTTTCCCCGTTTAATTTTAGCCAAACAAAAAATAATGCTGCCTGTAACTAAAAAAAATTTCTCATCAGTGCACTATTTCCTGTTTGTCTTAAATTCTAGGAGTCATGATGGGCACAAAGTTTGAAGACTTAGAAAAAAACTCCGCCAAAAAACTGACTGGTATTGGGGTCGTTGTTTTTTTGCATATCCTGGTTGGCCTGGTACTCATGGCTGGTATGGCAAAAGACATTATTAAACCGACGGAACAGCCAGTTGAGCTAATGATTATTCAAGATATTAAGCCGCCTGAACCTGAGCCACCAAAAGAAACACCACCTGAACCACCAAAAATCGTGGAAAAAGTAGCACAAGTGCCTGAGGTGAAACCGGTTGAAAAAGTCGTTCCTGTACAGAAAACACTTCCAACACCAACCCAACCGACAACTGTTGCAGTACCTACTCCCGTTGCAGCGAGTCCTTCACCAAGTCCGGTAGCAGCACCGGCTCCAGTAGTCGCAGCCGCTCCAGCCCCAGCTCCTCCACCCGCTGGCGTAACTCGTGGTGTTTCACAAGGTGAAGCAGGTTGTAAACGCCCAGACTATCCACGTGATGCACTGATGAATGAAGAGCAAGGTGAAGTTCTGATCTCTGTATATGTAAATACCACCGGCAAGGTCCAGGATGCCAAAGTGAAAAAGTCGAGCGGTAGCCGTGCGCTGGATCGCGCAGCATCCAAGGCCTTCAGTTTATGTACTTTCAAACCAGCAATGAAAAATGGCGAGCCGCAAGAATCTTGGTATGACATTCCATATGAATTTGTCCTTGACTAACACATACAAAAGATAAAGAAAAATCAGGAGATCCACTATGAAAAAATCATTCAAACCTTTAAAAAACATGACTGCTGCCGGTGTGATTGCCATGAGCACTTTATTGCCCCTGCAAGCAGTTTTTGCCGAACCGTCTGCTACGCCAACTAGTACCGTAACGGAAACAGCGGCAACACCAGCGACAGTGGCTGAACCGACGCCTCCAGCACCGGCTGCGGCTGAAGAACCTGCTCACAATCCTTATGGCCTAGAAGCCATGTGGAAAGAAGGTGATATTGTTTCGAAAATCACTTTGTTTATTCTGGTGGTCATGTCGATCGGCACCTGGTACATCATGATCAGCAAATGCCTACAACAAGGCAAGATTCGCAAACAGGCTAAGCAAGCTGAAAATACTTTCTGGGAATCTTCTTCTCTAGATAATGCCACCGAGAACCTGGATGAAGCCAGCGTCTACCGTTTTATTGCGGAAAAAGGGATTAAATCAACCAAAAATCATGGTGGCAATTTACTTGAGCGTATTGATTTCAATACCTGGGTCACCATCTCAATTTCCCGTGCAATTGACAAGATCCAGAACCATCTGAGTGGCGGCCTAGCCTTCCTTGCCACAGTCGGTTCTACCGCACCTTTCGTTGGCCTGTTTGGTACGGTTTGGGGGATTTACCATGCTCTGACTGCCATTGGTGTTTCAGGACAAGCATCCATTGATAAAGTAGCAGGTCCAGTGGGTGAAGCACTGATCATGACTGCAATTGGTCTGGCAGTTGCAGTACCGGCAGTACTTGGCTACAACTGGTTAACTCGCCGTAATAAAGCGGTCATGGAAGAAGTCCGTACCTTTGGTTCTGATTTACACGCAGTATTACTCAGCGGTGAAATTACAACCAATAATCCTGTTAATCGTGACGTGAAGTAAGAGTGAGGCATCAGCCATGGGAATGATGGTCAATTCAAACGACAGCGATGATGAGGTAATTGGAACCATTAATACCACACCTTTGGTTGATATTATGCTGGTTCTGCTCATTATCTTCCTGATTACTGTACCGGTTGCCATTCATACCGTACCTGTCGATCTACCCGAAGAAAGAAATGTACCGTATGAAACCAAGCCAGAAAATGTTCAGCTGGCTGTCAATAAAACTGGCGATATTTTCTGGAACGAAATCTATATCGCAGATAAAACCGTTTTACTGAGCCGTTTACAGGCAGAAGCCCAGAAACGTCCGCAGCCTGAAGTGCATATTCGTGGTGATCAGTTAACACCTTATGAAGCAATTGATCAGGTGATTAGTACCACCCAACAGGCCGGTATTGGCAAAATTGCTTTTGTCACCACTCCGCCCGCTACACCTTAAGCACAAAGAAGGATTAAGTTTATGGGTATGAATGTTGGTTCAAATCAAGATGATGATGTGATGTTAGATGTGAACATGACGCCACTAATTGATGTCATGCTGGTCTTGTTGATTATGTTTATTATCACGATTCCTTTGCCAAATAACTCGATTAATATTGACCTGCCGAATGGAACACCTCCTGTAACCGATGAAAAACCACCGGAACTGGTGGAATTACGTCTCGATGCACAAGGCAAGATTTTCTGGAATGAACAGCCGGTAGCAAATACCCAAGCTCTGGAAAACTTATTCAAGACAGTAGCGCAAAAAGCGGATCAGGATCAGATTAAAATCAAGGCAGATCGTGCGACAGAATATAAACATATCGCCATGGTCATGGCGGCGGCTCAACGGCTGGAAGTCAAAAAAATTGGCATTATGAGTAACAACAACTAAGCATTTTCAACATATAAAAAAACCCAGCGTATGCTGGGTTTTTTATTCATCCGGTTTTACATCTGTGACTGAATATAATTTTGCAGACCAATCAGTTCGATTAAATGCAATTGTTTTTCTAACCAGTAAGTATGGTCTTCTTCGGTATCTGACATTTGCTGGCGTAACATATCACGGCTGATATAGTCACCTTTTTCTTCGCATAACTTGATGCCCTGCGCCAGTTTTTCCCGCACATGGTATTCAAGTTTTAGATCGGCTTTCAGGCAGCTCACTACATCATCGCCAATCTCAACGTCATCGCGCTGCATGTTTGGCGTTCCTTCAAGGAACAGAACACGACGGATAATCGCATCCGCATGCTGGGACTCTTCCTGCATTTCGTGATCGATACGTTCAAAGATTTTGGTCAATCCCCAATCTTCATACATACGAGAGTGAATCAAGTATTGGTCACGAGCAGCCAGTTCGCCACCGATCAACATATTTAAATAATCTACGACTTCTGGATTTCCGCGCATTTGAATAACTCCCTACCTGTATCTTGCTATTATGGCGAAAAGCAATTGAATTTGCAAAGCTTAACCATGGTTAAATATTTGATTTTTATATAATTAAAATGAGAAGTACTTGCATTTACACTTCGTTCTTAATGAAATCCCATTTATAAAACAACACTTTGCATTTTCATTACGCTTGGCAATAACCTAAAACCGGCAAATAAACACATACGTTAAAATTTGTAAATCTCAATTTTGACCAGAGAGATTCATTCTTTTTGTATAAACATCACTGCATTGGCGTACTTCATGCTTGAATTTCGCTTATCATTCACACAAATTTAAAACAACAACGGTTCCGATATGACACATCCACAAACAATAGCGCCTGTTCTGGTTACCGGTGCATCGGGTTATATTGCCAGCTGGGTCATCCAGAAATTACTCAAACAAGGCTATACCGTACATGCCACGGTGCGTGACCTGAATAAAAGTAAAAGCTTTGCTCATTTAGAAAAAATTGCCGACAGCACGCCGGGAACTCTCAAGTTATTTCAGGCCAATTTATTAAGCCCAGGCTCTTTTGATCAGGCGATGCAAGGTTGTGAAATTGTCTTTCATATGGCCTCACCTTTTGTCGTCACCAATTATAAAGATGCAGTCAAAGATATTATCAAACCTGCGGTGTTAGGCACTGAAAATGTATTGAATAGTGTCAATCAGGCCGAATCAGTGAAACGCGTGATCGTCACATCGAGTATCGCATCCACCTATGGCGATGCCATTGATATTCTACAAACTGAAAATAACAGTTTTGATGAATCATGCTGGAATACCACCAGTTCGGCCACGCATCAGCCTTATCCTTATTCCAAAGTCATGGCAGAGCGCAAAGCCTGGGAAATGGCTGAAGCACAAGATCGCTGGAACCTGATCTGTATCAATCCGGCACTGGTTTTTGGTCAATCCTTAACGCCAAATACCCAATCCGGCAGTGTGGAAGTCCTGCAACAGTTTGCCAATGGCATGATGCTGCTTGGCGTTCCACCGATGTGGAATGGCGTGGTCGATGTTCAGGATGTCGCTGAAGCGCATATCCGTGCTGCGTTTAATCCGCAAGCGCATGGCCGTTATATCATTTGTAGTGAAAGCTTGAGCCTGCTGGAAATGGGCCAAATTCTACGGGCACATTTCGGCAATAAGTTTCCGTTCCCACGCAATCAACTGCCCAAAGCAGCTTTCAAAATATTCGGGCCTGTAGCAGGTTTTAGCCGCAAATTTGTAGAACTGAATATGGGTTATCCAATTTTCTTTAATGCGCAGAAAAGTAAAGATGAGCTCGGTATTGAGTATCGTCCGGTGAAAGAAAGTCTGGTAGAACATTTCCAGCAGCTGCTCGATGATGGCGTCGTAAAAAAATACATTCCTTAATCGTACTAGCTCAAACCTGATCTGACAGTTACCGATTTTTTATTGTGTCTGTCAGATTAAATTTGAGCTACTACACCGACTTATGCGCCCACAAGCTCACTATTCCTGCCTAAAAACAAGCTAAGCAGAAGTCCAACGCGCATTTTTCCACGCTTGCTGTTGCTTTGCATCTAGAAAAGTCCAAGCCACAAAACGACTCTCTTTTTGCCCCTGCGTCATTTTAATGGTTTTTACCTCCACTGCACCGCACTTACGCAAGGTATTTAACAGCATAGGCAATGTGGTTTTCTTAGAAACCAGTGTACTAAACCAAAGACATTGCTCAGCAAACTGTGTGCTCTCTTGTACCATCTGACAAACAAAGCGTTCTTCTCCACCGTCACACCACAGCTCGTTCTTTTGTCCGCCAAAGTTTAACACCACTTTAGACCGATCAACCGGTTTACCAAGTTTGCGTATTTTTTGCGTTGCTGTGGCATTTGCTTCATCTTGCGAAGCATGAAATGGTGGGTTACACAGGGTCAAATCAAAACGATCTGAAGGTTTAATCACACCTTTGAAAATATTGCTCGGTGTCTTTTGCAATCGAATTTGAATCCCCTTCCTGAGATTTGGATTTGCCTCCACAATAAATTGAGCACTTTTTACCGATGCAGGATGAATGTCTGAGCCAACAAATTTCCAACCATAACTACGATGACCAATAATCGGATAAATACAGTTCGCGCCCACCCCAATATCTAATACGTGAACGGCGTGTCCTGTTGGAATCTGACCTTTATTGCTATCACTCAACAAGTCCGCTAAATAGTGAATATAGTCGGCTCTACCCGGAATAGGTGGGCAAAGATAATCTTGAGGAATATCCCAATATTGAATACCATAAAAATGCTTGAGCAATGCTTTATTGAGCATTTTCACAGCTTGAGGATCAGAAAAGTTGACTGAAAGATCGTTATATTGATTCGGGCTGACAAAAGGGGCAAGTTCCGGACAACTCTTGATTAACTGAGGAAAATCGTAACGACTACGATGCAGATTTCGTGCATGTAATTCCGATTTTTGTTGCGGAAAAGATTTCTTTGCTTGAGCCATGTGTATGCCAATCATCAACGGGAGAACAGAATCAATAAGGCAGGATCTATACCTGCAAATGAATCGATATTGTACGTGAATTCAACTCACATTGCCGAACCCGTCCTTGTATTTGTCTATCCTCCCCCTCTCATTCACCTATAGTTTTGAACTAGCAATAAAAAAGACACCTGAAGATTCATCATCCTCGGTGTCTTTTTTATTTGAGTCATTGTTTAGAACTGATTAGTCTTCGATTTGCCCATACTCTTTCATCAAAGCAATAAATTGCGCTTCATTGATCACAGGTACACCGAGTTTTTCCGCTTTATCGAGCTTAGAACCCGCTTTTTCACCCGCCACCACACATTTGGTCTTGCTAGAAACACTACCGCTAACACGTGCACCCAAGGCTTGCAGCAATTGCGTCGCTTCATCACGTCCCATGGAACTTAAAGTACCCGTCACCACCCAGCTTTCGCCATTCAGTGGTTGGCGCGTTGCTGCAATTGGCGCATCCCAGTGAATACCCGCAGCTAACAAACGATCCAGGACTTCCAGATTATGCGGTGCCTGGAAGAAATCCAGAATCCATTCTGCTGTGATATCACCAACATCTGGAGTTTTCTTTAATGCTTCCAGATCTGCCTCACGTAAGGCATCCAGCGTCTGGAAAGTATTAGCCAGCATCCGCGCCGTAGTTTCACCCACCCCACGAATACCGAGAGCATAGATAAAAGCAGCCAGTGTGGTTTTTTTGCTGTTTTCGATAGCATCTAAAAGATTTTGAACCGATTTGGCGCCCATCTTTTCAATACCGAGCAAAGTCTCACGATGTTCATGCAGATGGTAAATATCTGAGACATCTTTAAGTAGATTCAGATGCAGCAACGATTCTGCCCAACGGTCACCCAGACCTTCAATATCCATAGCCTTGCGCGAGACAAAGTGACGAATCGCCTCAATACGCTGTGCTGCACAATATAGTCCACCCGAACAACGCGCTAAGGCTTCGCCTTCTGGCATGACCACGGGTGAATCACAGACTGGACATTGTTCAGGTAAATGCACCTCGACTGCATCAACCGGACGGAATTCTGGCCAGACTTTTTCAACTTTAGGAATCACATCACCACTACGATAGACACTGACGGTATCGCCAATACGTACATCCAGACGGTGAATTTCGCCGATATTATGCAAGGTCACATTGGAAACTGTTACTCCACCGACAGCGACCGGATTTAAACGCGCGACCGGTGTCAGGGTTCCAGTACGACCGACTTGCCAGTTAATATTCTCAACTGTGGTCAGGGCTGCTACTGCAGGGAATTTATAGGCTGTGGCCCAGCGTGGTTCACGGCTCAGGAAACCTAATTTTTGTTGCTGTTTCAGATCATTGACCTTGATTACCATGCCATCGATTTCGACACTGAGGCTGGCACGCTCATCAATGATCTGTTCATAGACCTTTTGCACGTCTTGAATACTGTCACAGATAAAGTGACGCTCGCCAACCGCAAAACCGAACTGATGTAACCATTCCAGACTGGCGGACATAGTGGTTTGACCATGATGCGGCACGCACTGAGCAATCCCATAAGCATAAAAAGCCAATGGCCGCGAGGCAGCAATATTCGGGTCCAGCTGCCGCAAACTTCCTGCCGCAGCATTACGCGGATTGGCAAAGGTCTTTTCACCTTTGGCGGCATTGGCTGCATTCAATTTTTCAAAACCGGATTTTGGCATCAATACTTCGCCGCGTACTTCCAGTAAATCGGGAATGATGCCATTCACCGGAGATAAAAGTTTCGGCAGGTTACGAATGGTTCTGACATTTTGGGTGATGTCTTCACCGGTTTCCCCATCGCCGCGCGTCACCCCACGCGTCAGTACGCCATGCTCATACCAGAGTGAAATGGCCAGACCATCAAATTTCAGTTCAACATCATATTCAATTTTTTGATTTGGCAAACGTTCTTCAATACGGCGGGCAAAAGCCAGCAGCTCTTCCTGATGAAAGACATTACCCAATGACAGCATCGGCACGGCGTGTGTTACGGTCACAAATTTTGAAAGCGCCTGCCCACCCACTTTATCGGTCGGGCTATCGGACTGGATCAGGTCAGGATATTGTTGTTCTAAGGCTTTGAGCTGATGAAAGAGCTGATCATATTCACTGTCTTCAATGCTCGGTTGATCCATCACATAATAAGCATGGTTATGCTTGGCAAGCAGTTGAATCAGTTGACGCATTTGCGCAATGACAGTGGCATCTTGGGTCATAATTTCACCATAAAAAAGGGCGGAAAATCCGCCCTGTAGAATATTCAGCTTTTGGCTATTATAAAAATTGCAGTCTACAGATTCAACTTGGAGATTGAACAAAGCAGCCTTAAACTTCCGTACCTTGTCCAGCACGATAATCAATTGCTTGATGGCGCCAGAATTCACGTAATTGTGGGGTAAATTCCTGCTGGTTCTGGTCATAGACCAGACCATCCACTTCACGTGCAATCAAACGTGAAATACTGTCCATGGTATCAAACGCATTTTGTACATCGCTATGCGGTAAAGCCAGGAAGAATGCCAGACCTTTCACTTCCTGAGTCGAAAGTGTTTCCAGATCAAAGCCTTCCATACCAGTATCGGTCATTTGCAATACCGAAAACAGCAGTTTTGAACCGTCTTCACTATAACGGTGAAAACAGGCCAGTTCGCCATAACGCAGGCCATATTTCAGTAAAACTTTCAGGGTTTTATCACCTGAAAGTACACGGCCTTGCGGATAGATATGCAAAGAAATAATGGTTTCAGCATTGGACAAAGCACTTTCTTCATCCACTATTTTTTGCTCATGCAGATGTGCATCCAGAATACTGCTTTCATCATTAAATTCAGAAATTTCTGCTTTTTCGATGTTGCTGTTCAGGCTGAATTCAGGCGTTTCTTCCTTGGTTTCAGTCTGGCTATTCTCCTGCTCTGCTTTTACTTGCGGAATATCTGCTGCTGTTGCTGCCGACTTTGCCACTCCTTCAGCTTCTGTTGACGGGACAACAGCAAGAGTTTCGACCACTGTCGGCTCAACCGGAGTTGATTCAGCCTTTTGAAATACTGAAGGTTTTTCAGGAGCTGGTTCATCTATGCCTAGGCTTGGCTCGATACGATCAGATTCGACATCCTGTTGTGCCAATTGAGAACGTACATGCCTTGGAATGATCGGTGTCTGGCTATCCGGGTCGATATGCAGGTTGGCATCCAGTGAAGGTACAGCCTCTACAGGTTTTTTGAACAGCATTCTTATACCAAACAGCATAATCACAATTGCGATAACAATCCCGATAATGGTGGTGATTTCCATATTATACCTCCGCAGCTAGTCCGTATTCTTTTGCCTGTTCCAAATTAACTGTCACTAATTTTGATGTTCCCGGTTCAGGCATGGTTACACCTAAAAGATCAGTCGCCATCATCATTGCAAGTTTGTTATGGGTAATATAAATAAATTGCACGTGTTCAGAAAGCTCTTTGACTAAATTACAAAAGCGTCCCACATTGGCATCATCCAGCGGTGCATCGACTTCATCCAGTACGCAAAATGGTGCCGGGTTTAAGCGAAAAATCGCGAATACCAATGCTAATGCAGTTAAGGCCTTTTCTCCACCAGAGAGTAAGGCCAATGAGCTGTTTCGTTTACCCGGTGGTCGGGCCATGAGTTTTACACCCGACTGCCAGCCATCTTCAAGGCTTAAACTCGCCTCACCACCTTCAAACACTTTCGGGAACAGGTTTTGCAGTTCAGCATTGACCTGATCAAACGTGTGCATAAACAGTTTACGGGTTTCCTGATCAATACTCTTCATCGCAGCCTGTAGCTGTTCAACCGTATTTTCCAGATCCTGCATCTGGTGACTCAGTTCCTCATAACGTTTTGATACTTCTTCATATTCTTCAGAAGCCGCCAGATTGACTGCACCAAGTTTATCGAACTGAGCCTGAGCTTTTTCCAGTTTGGCTTGATGTGCTTTAACATCAATATCCAGCCCGGAAATTACTTCACTATTCAACTCTTTCAGTTGTTCAGAATAATGCTGCAAATCAGATTTGGCTGCCTGCCAGGCCAGACGTTTTTCTTCCAGTGTACTGCGAAGTTTTTCATCCTGCTGCTGGAAGCTGTGACGCTGTTCGGTCAGCTGCTGCTGTTTGCTCTGCACCTGATTTAATTCAACCTGCCAGTCGGCCCAGGTTTTTTGCAGCTTTTCAGTGATCTGCGCCTGTTCATTGAACTGGCTCTGTAAAGCAGGTAATTCCAACTGTGCCGGATCGACAAACTTTTTGGCTTGTTCGATTTGTGCAGTAATTTGCTGAGACTGTTCTTTTAGGAAAACCTGATCTTTTTCCAGTAATTCAATCTGCTGCTGGCTTTGCACATTTTGCCGGCGCAACACTTCCAGTTCCTGCTGCGCTTGCTGATTGAGCTGCTGTGAGTCATCCAGCTGAGCACTCAATTCTTCTAGCTGGAATTGCAGGGTTTTATAATTTGGTAGCGCCTGTTCCAGTTTGATATTCAAGGCATGCAGATCAATTTCCAGATCATCTTTCTGCATGGCATCTTCTTCAAGCTGCTCATCCAGTTGTTGTAACTGATGGTGTAATTGCTGCTTTTGCAATGCGAAAGCCTGAGCACTACTTTGTACTTTGGCAATATTGACATCGAGTTGCTGCAGCTGCTTTTGGGTATGCTTGTGCTGCTCACTGATGCTTTGAATCCGGCTTTGCAAAGCTTTAACCTGATCGGTGAGTTCAGGTAACTGCTGCTCCAACTGCATAAACTTAGGTTCAAGTTCTGCAAGTTGCTGCTCGATTTCATCCAGACGGATTCGATGACTCAATGCACCTTGTCCGGCCTGACTAGCTTCATCATAGTCCAGTGCAATCATCCAATCCGCACCAACATGGTAGCCATCTAAACTCAGTAATGTCTGGCCTTGTAATAACTCAGTTTGAAGAGGCAATGCTTGCGCTAATGTATCTACGACCGCGACTTGTTGCCACAGTGAATAATGTGGAGATTCAATCCAATCGGCCAGACACATCGTATTGGCAATCTGAATTTTATTCTGAACAGCCTGTTGCTTTAACTGACGCGCACAATCTTCAAGGAAGTGCTCGCCCTCTGTCAAAATCTGGGCAGACAGCCACTTAGCCAAAAACTTTTCGATCAGGCTGGCATGTCCTTTGCCTGCATCATTGAGCTTAAGTACATGCATCAGCTGGACCGCATCGTTTTTAGCATTTGGATTGGCTTTGGTCAGTAATTGGCTCAGGTTTTTCTTTTCTGAATGAAGCACCTGAATTTCAGATTTGAGCTGCATCAAGCGCTGCTGATGGGCCGCCTGCTCTGCCTGAAACTGCTCGAATTGAGTTCTTAAATCTGTTAATTGAATTTCATAGCCAGCGATTTGCTGTTCAGCTTGGGCTTTGTCTGCCTGATACTGCTCCAGCTCATCTTGCTGCGCCTGTTGCTGAATCTGTGCACTTTGCTGTTGGAGCGTCTGTTTCTGCTGTTCAATCCGCTCAATATTCTTTGCTAGTTGCTCGCTTTGAGCCAACATCTGTAATTTACGCTGTTGCTGCTGTTCGACCTGGGTTTTGATCTGGGTAAATTGCGCTGCCACAGTGCTATGTTGAGCTTTGAGCTCAGTCAAGTTTTGGCTTTGCGCCTGACTCTGGCCATCTTGCTGCTGCAACTGCGCCTGCTGATCTTCAAATTGCTGCTGTAAAGTATCGAGTTGCAGTTCAATCAACTGCAAACGCTCTTTGGTTTGGGCTTTTTGTTGTTCCAGTTTGACCAGACTTGTAGAATTTTGCTCTAACAAAGACTGCTTTTGTTGCAGGGTCATTTCCAGTTCAGCCAGTTTTTTCTCGGCCTGTTGCCATTCGCTTTGCAAAGGGGTGGATTGCTGAATCAGACGCTGGAACAACTCACTGGTGCTACCCAAATCATGTTCAACAGTGGTCAGTTCGGAACGTACCAGCTTAAAGTTTTCCCCGAGCGTATTCATCTCAAGGGTATATTCCTGCTGTAAGCGCTGGCTCTGCTCACATTGAAAAGACAGAATTTCGATCTTGATCGTTCGGATCTGTCCTTCCAGTTCTTTATATTGAATCGCACTTTCCGACTGCCGTTTCAAGGTTTTTAACTGGGATTTCAGTTCGGAGGCGATATCTCCCAGACGCGACAGGTTTTGTGTGGTGTGATCCAGATGCAGCATCGTTTCACGGCGACGCGCCTGATAGCGTGATACACCCGCGGCTTCTTCAATATAAACCCGCATTTCATCTGGCTTGGCATCGACCAGACGGTTGATCATGCCCTGCTCGATAATCGCATAAGAACGTGGCCCAAGACCGGTACCAAGGAAAATATCGGTAATATCACGACGACGGCATTTGCTGCCATTCAGGAAATATTCGGACTTGCCATCGCGGTTGACCTGACGGCGTACTGCCAGTTCATTATAGGCATTATAAGCACCGCCCAGCTTGCCATAGGTATTGTCAAAGCGCAGTTCTACACTGGCCATGCCCACCGGTTTACGTTTCGCAGTTCCGGTAAAGATGACGTCCTGCATGCTGCCACCACGCAGCTGGCGCGCACTGGACTCGCCCATGACCCAGCGTATGGCATCAATGACGTTAGATTTACCACAACCATTCGGTCCCACGACCGCAGTACGATTATCTTTAAAATGCAAAGTGGTACTGTCGGCAAAAGATTTAAAGCCTGAAAGTTTTAAACTGCTTAAACGCATAATGTCCTGATTTAACGTCGTGAGCGTCTGGCCCACGCGAGTTCAATTTGTTTCATCCGTGTCAGAGATTCCAACACAAGGTTGCGCAAGTGTCGACAAAAATCTTCCATAAATAAAGTGGCCTGATGGCTTTTTCGTATCAAAATTGCTTCAGTGACCAGTTTAAATAAGTCAAAAGATTCCTGTAACTCGCGTCTGGAAATATTCAGGGTCAAAAAATAGCTCCGACGTAAAGAAGGCAGCAGTTCCTGATAGTAGCGCATCAGATAAGGATTCCCGACCATCTCATGTTGCTGGGCCATGCCCTGAAAGATCAGATCATAAAACTTTTCAGTGTGTCCTTGGCGGGTTTCTGCTTCCAATTGCTCTAATAATAGCTGAATACGCTCAGCTTCATGCACCCGCCAGGTTTCCGCCATGCGATGCACCATCTGCCCGAGCAATAACGAGGTCATATCAAATAAGGCACGCACCTGCAAGGCCGACATTTCCGAGACAATCGCCCCACGGCGCGGAAAGATTTCAATCAGCTGGGTGCGTTCCAGCAACAGCAGGGCTTCACGAACCGAACCCCGACTGACATCGAGCTCCGAGGCAATCCTGAGCTCCTGTATACGTTCGCCTTCGACCAGTTCACCGCGAATAATCTGTTCGCTAATGTGCTTGGCAATCTGCTCAGACAAACTGTGCGCTTGTTCTAATGGCATACCGTTCCTGTCTTTATTTTTATGGATACTGGTTTAGCCCTTTATTTGGACTATGTTGCTATTAAACGGGTTTTTATCCATAAATACTTTGACATTGTCAGACAATCTTATGTCTATATAGCCAACTTAGGCCCATAAAAAAGGAGAATAATGAGCTATTCTCCTAATACGGTACATCAGTCCAACCTAAAAAATTTAAATCAGGCCATAAAACCTTGATAAATAAAATACAGGCCGACGGTGGTCAGTAGAGCAGCAAAACATTTTTTTAATACGGCCGGTGAAAGCAGATGTGCCACTTTTGCCCCCAGCTTGGCCGTGAAAAAACTCATCATGCTGATACCGATAAAGGCATAAATATGAATATAGCCAATAGTATTTGGCACGGTGACCTGCGCCTGTTTACCAAACCAGATAAACCCCAGCGCACCTGCAACTGCAATCGGCAACCCACAAGCCGCAGAGGTCGCCACTGCTTTTTGCATCACGATTCCGCAGCGATTCAGAAATGGAACGGTCAGACTCCCCCCACCAATCCCAAAGATCGCCGATGCCACACCGATTCCACCACCTGCAGCAATTTGTACCGGGGTTGAAGGCAATTTTTGATTCGGATCGATCTGAATATGCGCTCCTCTAAACATTCTAAAAGCCACCCAGACTGCAAAGAACCCGATTAACAATTGCAAACCCTGACCAGATAAATAATCGGCAATCCCCGCACCCAAGAAAGAGCCAATGATCAGACCTGGCGCCAGATTACGAAATACGGGCCATAGCACTGCCCCTCGTTGATGATGCGCCATAACCGAGCTGATAGAAGTCACAATAATTGTTGCCAAGGAAGTGCCCACCGCCATATGCATAATCACGCTGGGATCGTACTGGAGCTGGGTAAAAACAATGTACAGGATCGGCACAATAATCAAACCACCACCGACCCCAAACAGGCCTGCGGTGAATCCGGCAATTGCACCAATCAATAAATATATGATTAACTCCATAACGATATTTACCACGTTTAGATTCAAATGGATGTAGAAACTCGTGAACTGCAACAACGATTAAGCGATGCAGGCCAACTCCCGGAAGTATTACTCATCAAACCGATTACTACATCGACCAATGATGATGTGCGCGAATTGGCAACGAAGGGGGTACAGCAGGTTCTGGTGTGCAGTCATGTGCAGACCCAAGGCCGTGGACAGCGTCAACGTCAGTGGATATCACCTGAAGGGAACATCTATTTAAGCACATTGCTGCATACACAAAAACCCATCGATGGTCGTCTGGCGCTGGAAATTGCGTTAAATATCCTGCAAATGCCCAGTCTGCAAGGGCTAAAATTACAAGTAAAATGGCCGAATGACCTGTATAGCCTGCATGGAAAATGGGGTGGTATTCTGGTCGAGCCGATTTCATCCACACAGGTGGTGGTCGGTGTCGGTTTAAATATCGATCCTCTGCCCACTGAACTTCCAGATCAGCAGGTTAGCTCCTTGAACGAGTTGGGATTATCGCATACCTCAAGAGTCGAACTGATTGCCCAGTTATATCTGGCGATTCAGCAAGCCGGGCAATGGTTTAATTATGGCAGTCAGAATCTGGCGGCGCGTTTTAATCGATCGGCTGCATTTATGCAACAAACGGTTGAATTTACCGATGTGCAAGGGCAATATTCCGGTACTTTTCTCGGGATTCAGGACGATGGTGCGGTCAAGATTTTGACCGATCAGGGAATCCAGACCTTTTATCAGGGACAGCTCCGCCTTAAAAATGGTAGATGAACAGGCATACAGCAATGAAAAAATTATGGTTGGATATCGGCAATACCCGGCTTAAATACTGGATTACCGAGCATGATCAGATTATTGAACAGGCAGCAGAATTACATTTACAGTCTCCTGCCGATTTGTTATTGGGCCTGATCCAGCATTTCAAAGCGCTGGGCTTGCATCAGGTAGGTCTATCCTCGGTTCAGGATAAAATCAATAATGAGCGTATTCTCGGCATTTTAGAAAGTCTGCATATTCCAGTGATTTTTGCTCAGGTACAAGCAGAATATGCCGGTCTGATCTGTGGCTATGATGAACCTTCGCAACTGGGGATTGACCGCTGGTTACAGGTACTTGCAGTGGCGACGCAAGCGCATGAAAATTATTGTGTGATTAGTTGCGGTACGGCGCTGACCATTGATCTGGCGCAAGGACAACAACATTTGGGTGGTTTTATTCTGCCAAATCTGTACTTGCAACGTGATTCACTGATTCAGAATACCAAAGGCATTAAAATCCCGGATACCGCTTTTTCTGAACTCAATCCTGGACGCAACACCATCGATGCTGTTCATCATGGCATCCTACTGGGTCTGCTCAGCACGATTGAGAAAGTACTACATGATTTTCCAGCACAGTTGGTGTTAACCGGCGGAGATGCTCCACTTTTCGCGCAGCATCTCTCTCAGTATCAACCCCGGATTGAACCTGATCTTTTGCTTAAAGGCCTGCAGCATTTTGCAGCTCATTTGCCAGACACTGTTTGATAATATCCAGCAACTGAGGGAATTCGGCAAACCCATCAGATTTATTAAAATGCCCGGCTTTTTTGATCTCAAAAATTTGTGCATTCAAGCTATGTGCTAAACGCAAGGAAATCGGTGCAGGCACATAGGGATCATTACTGGAGATCAGCATCACCGCACGTTTACAGCTATACGGCAAGTTTTTCAGATCGAGTCGCACAGCCTGCAGTATTTTATTCAGTTCTGACCAGGCCACCAGCGGTGTATCAAAGGCCGAGACCAGAATGATGCCGCCGATCTTGTGTTGCTGCTGGAGATAATGTTGCTGTAAAAAACTTAAAACACTGACGCAACTCAGGCCATGTGCAACTAAAAAGGTATGTTCATCCATGTGCGGAATGTGCAATTTCAGGTTCTGCTGCCATTCTTCTAAATTGGGCTGAAAGGGGTTGGCCAGCATAATCCGTTTAGACTCAAAACCGGCATTTTTAAGCTGGCGACTCAGCCACGGGTACCAGTGATCATTGGAGGTCGCCTGATAATCCGGCACGATATAGACTTTCTTTATTATATTTTTCATAGTGATTTACTTATTATCATTGAACGCAAATTGCGTCGACAAAAAATAAGTTTTAACCATTCTGGAGATGGAATTCAAGTGCCTTTTTGAACACCATCTCATGTTAAATTTTAAAATTTAGCGAATACAATAACATGCCTAAATTTAAGATTTAATCAGATAAGGTTCGATTACTTTCCAGAGTTCTGGCAAATCAGTACAGCCTTGAGAATCAATAAAATGTCCGTGATGCTTGGCATTCACCACAATGGCATCCAGACTGTCCGCCTGTTCCAGACTAAATTCTGGTGCAACCCGGTCATCGCCTTCAGAATAGATCACTACACGTTCTGCAATCTGCTGTTTGAGTAAATCAAAATCGATATCAGCGGCATCAATAAAAGGGTTTACTTCATCCAGACGACCTAACCGGCCATTAAATCCCGCGATCAATACCAGTTGCTGAATTTTCTGCTGTTTTAATTCTCTGGATAAGTAATGCAATGCGGCCACAGTTCCCAAGCTATGTGCAATAAAGATACTGTCCTCGTCAATTGCATCAATCTGTTCACGCATTTGCTGATCCCAGGTGTCCAGTGTCGGTGTGGTCGATGGATCGAGCCGAAGTACTTTTAAACTGACGTTTTCCTGTTGGGCTTTTTCCTGAATCCACGGATACCAATTTTCTTCCGGGCTTGCAGTATAACCATGTACGACAATCACTTGGGTCATTTGAAATTTCTCTTTATTTTGTGCTCATGCTCCTGAGTCTGCCTGATCGGATTTTTATTTTGGGTAAGTAAATGTTGTTTTGTTTAAACCAGTTTGACCATTTATTCGCAATAAAAAAAGGCGCATATTGCGCCTTTTTTTTAAACACAACTTATTTCTTGTCGTTGCCGCCGAACAATGGACCCATACCACCGCCGCCGCCAAACTGTTTCTGCAAGCCGCCGAGTGACTTCATCATTTTTGCCATACCGGATGGATTGGCAAATTTTTTCATCATCTTGGCCATTTGGGCATGTTGCTTGATCAGCTTGTTGACTTCTGCCACTTCCATACCACAACCTGCTGCGATACGTTTTTTACGGCTTGGGTTCATCAAGTCCGGGTTACGGCGCTCTTTGATGGTCATCGACTGGATAATCGCTTCCATTTTCTTGACCTGCTTTTCAGGATTGGCTTGCGCCAACGCATCTTGCAGACCGGCATTGCTCATGCCAGGAAGTTTGTCCAGGAAGCCCATCATGCCGCCCATCTTGTTCATCTGCTCAAACTGCATCAGCATGTCTTCAAAGTTGAAGCTGCCGCCTTTTTGCAGTTTTTTCGCCATTTTTTCGGCTTTTTCTTTGTCGACCTTGCGTTCAAGTTCTTCGACCAAAGAAAGTACATCCCCCATACCGAGAATACGCTGTGCAACACGCTCAGGATGGAATGGCTCCAAGGCATCGAGTTTCTCACCCATACCCAAGAATTTGATTGGCTTGCCGGTAATCGCGCGTACTGAAAGCGCTGCACCACCGCGCGCATCACCATCAGTTTTGGTCAGGATCACACCAGTTAAAGGCAAGGCATCGTTGAATGCTTTGGCGGTGTTTGCCGCATCCTGACCGGTCATGGCATCGACCACGAACAGGGTTTCAGTCGGGTTAATCGCTGCATGCAGCTCTTTGATTTCACCCATCATGTCATCATCGATATGCAAACGGCCTGCCGTATCGACAATGAGTACATCGGCAAACTGGATTTTTGCCTGTTCAATCGCGCGATTCACAATCGTAATCGGTTTTTCGTCTGCGCTGGATTCTAGGAAAATCGCACCGACTTCACCTGCGACAGTCTGTAGCTGTTTGATCGCAGCCGGACGATACACATCGGCAGAGACCATCGCGACTTTTTTCTTTTGACGTTCTTGTAAGAAGCGTGCAAGTTTCGCTGCAGTTGTTGTTTTACCTGCACCCTGCAAGCCTGCCAGCAGGACAACCACAGGTGGTTTTGCAGCGAGGTCGAGGCTTTCATTGGCCTCGCCCATCATTTTGGTCAATTCGTCATGAACGATTTTGACAAAAGCCTGCCCAGGAGATAACTGAGTCATCACTTCCTGGCCCAATGCTTCTTCCTTAACTTTCGCGATGAATTCACGAGTTACAGGTAACGCAACATCGGCCTCAAGAAGCGCCATACGCACTTCACGTAACGTATCTTTAATATTGTCTTCGGTTAGCTGCCCTGAGCCAGTAACATTTCTTAAACTCTGCGTGAGTCGTTCTGTTAAGGTATCAAACATTGCAAAATCCGCTTAAAATAGCCATGAGCAAAAAATTGTTTCTTAAAATAGAAAATTTATGCATAGAATGCTATAGGATACTGTAGTTCGCAGCGAATTTATATAAATGAATATTCATCACCCTTAAAAAGGTTTGACATGGTTAGCCTCCCCTTGGTTTATACGATCTTAGCATTAGTCGCTTATACCGCTTCCTTCTGGTATCTGTTCATTCATTTAATGTCTAAACGTGCTCCTAATCAATGGTTTGTCTCGCTAACCGCACTGCTTGGACTGGGCTTGCATGCGCTGGTTTTATATGGCGATATGCATACCCCGCTGGGCATCAATTATGATGTCTTTGCCCTGTTTTCCTTTACCTCTGGTCTGATGCTGTTACTCAGCATTATTTACAGCACTTATCGTCCGATTATTGCCCTGAACCTGATCGGGATTCCGGTGGCTGCGACCGGATTAATTCTTGGCTTTGCGTTTACTCAGCCTGCAAAAATCATCACACAAAACTCTTTGGGTCTGGATATTCATATTATCCTGTCTTTGTCTGCTTATGCGGTATTGCTCATGGCGACCATTCAGGCCGTAATTTTACGCTTTCAGGATCGTGAGCTGAAAAAGAAGCAAAAACGCCGCGTTTGGGTCAGTTTGCTACCCTCTTATCAAGACATGGAATCATTGCTGTTTGATATGCTGATGACCGGTTTTGTTTTACTTACCCTCGCTTTGGGCTTTGGCTTTTTTACCATCGACAATTTCTTTGCTCAACATCTGGCACATAAAACTGCGTTCAGTATTATTTCCTGGCTGGTTTACGGTTCACTATTAATCGGACACTGGAAGTTTGGCTGGCGTGGCCAGAAAGCCGTGCGCTTTACTCTGCTCGGTTTTGGCTTGCTGGCACTGGGTTTTATTGGGTCTAAATTTGTGCTGGAAATGATTCTAGGGCGATAATTCTGAGCCTTGAAATATTCAATCCATTGTCCAATAAACAGGCTTTAGCTTGAATATTCTTTAAACGGTTATACGCCCCGCACGCACTGATAATGGCCAGCGAATGACTCTAGGCAATTCTGGACCTTCCCATTGTGGCAATAAGGCATCTGCCAGTACATTCAGTGGATTATGTCCAAGTGCTTTAGTGGCAGCTTTCACGGCCGACAAAGTACTCATATAACCAATTAACTGATAAAAGTTCCATTCAACCTCTAATACAGGTGGTTGAATCACAATTTCCTGAAATGGAAATGGTAGATTTTTATATCCTTCATCTACATGGCGACGTTCAGGCGGCCAGTACGGTGCAAGCGTCACCTCATAAAAATGCTTAAAGTAATGATTCAGATGTGGCTCATCCACACTGAACACGCCATAGCTAATTAAAGCCAGAATGGCATTGGGCCGGGCAATACGGCGAACTTCTGCATAAAACTTTTCCAGATCGAGCCAATGCGCTGCTTGAGCCACCGCAATCAGATCAATACTCTGGTCAACACACGGGATCTCTTCAGCGAATGCCTGACCATACTGAATTTTTGGATGCGGTTTGGCCTGGGCAAGCTGTTCACTACTTGCATCAATTGCCATCACCTGATCGAAGTAATTCGCCAAAACCTCTGAAAGCTGTCCAGAACCACAGCCGACATCTACAGCCAATTTAGTACCTGGTGACAGCTCTGCCAATAGCTTTCCCAATGCATCCGGATAATGCGGACGAAACAAGGCATAGTCCTGTGACTGCTGGGAGAAATGATCTTTAAATTCCCTATTTTCCATATATGCTTTCCAGACCAGTTTTATTTCAGTCTAAATAGCCGGTCAGGGAATGCAGTTGGAATTTGGTTTCATTCACTTCCTGTTTTTAAAATGCAGAATTCATTCAATGAATAGAATCATGTTCTTGACTTAGTCATTCAAGCTATTCTGCTTGATCTGATACTCTGCCTTGAAGGCTTTATAGCTCAGCCGGTCTGCGGAGACTTCTGTTAACGGACTGACCTCCTGCATTGAGGACAAGCAGCGCTCGGTCAGCTGAATATATTCTTGCGTCCCTTTGCTTTTCCAGGCGATTTCTTTGGCTTCCAGGGGACGGATGACCCGCGCCGGACTACCGAGTACCAATGAATTTTCCGGAATTTGAGCTTTAGCTTTAACCGTGCTATTGGCACCGATAATGGTATTTTCACCAATTTCGGCTTCATCCAGAATTACGCTGTTCATGCCCACCAGTACATTTTTGCGAATGATACAGCCATGTAAAATCGCGCCATGTCCGATATGACCATATTCTTCGACCAGCGTGACGCTACCGGGAAAGCCATGAATGGTACAGGAATCCTGAACATTGGCATTTTTCTGGATATGAATCCCACCAAAGTCGGCTCTT
The DNA here is from genome assembly GCF_000369725.1 of Acinetobacter sp. CIP 101966. Taxonomy (NCBI): domain Bacteria; kingdom Pseudomonadati; phylum Pseudomonadota; class Gammaproteobacteria; order Moraxellales; family Moraxellaceae; genus Acinetobacter; species Acinetobacter sp. CIP 101966. Next base: position 619,988 of record NZ_KB850159.1, read on the forward strand.
AAAGTAGCAAAAGGCCCGATATATACGCCCTCTTCAATCACCACATCCCCAATCAGAACGGCTTGCGGATGTACATAAGCGCGAGCGCTGACCACAGGAATCACCCCATCAATGGCATAACACGGCATTATTTTATTCCTTTAAAAATGCAGAATTAGATTAGCTGACGGCTTCCAGTCGCAAACCGCCAAAACGTTTATAAAATTGTGGATGTACTGGTGGCATCGAACCTTCCGAAGTTCGTGCGATCTCCATAAAGAATTCATCCCCTGCCGCAACCACGGTTTGATATAAATTACTGCTTAAATTACGGGCATTCAGGGAAAGCCAGTTAGACGGCAATAATTCAAAAGGCAGATTCGGATCTTTTAATAAAATCCGGCGGAATTGATGAATCAGCAAAATTCGTAACTGAAAAGCCTGAACCGGATCCAGTTCATCTTCCTGTTCCACCAGATGAAAGAATTCCCGGAAATCCGCAATGAATTTTTCATAACGCTGATGCAGTTCCTGCACCGGCCAATTGGTGGCCACCATGCGTTTCACAGTTGGATAGGATTCCTGCCAAAGTTGCAAGGTTTCAGCTTTGAACACCACCACCTGATCGGTCATTTTCAGATTCAGCAGCAGGTTTTGCAGTTTCTGATGATCACAACCCGGATAGGCCATGACATTGGTGGCGATATTGGCAAAGCCCAGCCATTCCAGTTCTTTTTTCAGAACCAGTTTATTTTCCAGTTCCACTGAACTGAGTAGCACCAGATCCCATTTCTGATCCCATTCAGTGTGCTGAAAACTATAAATTTTTTGATCCGCCATAATGAAGCGCTGGCGGCTACTTTCGGTCACGCGATAATAACTGGTGCGACCAATTTTTTCAGACATCAGCCAGCCATTTTGGACCAGACGGAATACGGCAGTCCGTACCGATCGTTCATTAAATCCGAAGACATCCATAAGCTGAATCAGACTGGCCAGACTGATAATGCCACCCCGGTGAAAAATACAGTCACCGAAGATGGTCATGATTAATGAGGTTCCGCTGAGTGCTTCAGTTTGAATAAAGTCATCAATTATTTGTTTTAATTTCGGATTCATTGCGTTTAACTTTACCTTATAGAAACTGAATGATAGACCATTTGGCTATCATCCAATAGTACTTCATGCAGACTTGCGGATATCAAAAACGCGCTGTGCCTTACCTTCAGAGCGTGGCAGACTCCCTTCAGGCAACACTTCGACACTTACCGTGATTCCGACCATGGTTTTAATCTGGCCCTTAAGCTGAGTTGCCAGCTGGTGCGCCATAATGTCACTGCTATCTTTACGCATTTCGGTACGGATATGCAATGTATCCAGATGTCCCTGTTTGCAAATCTGGATTTGGTAGTTCGGAATCAGTTGCTGGATCTGTAAAATCTGCTCTTCAATCTGCGACGGGAACACATTGACTCCACGAATAATCATCATGTCATCACTACGGCCGACAATCTTGTCCATACGGCGCATGGTGCGTGCCGTGCCTGGCAATAAACGGGTCAGGTCACGGGTACGGTAACGGATCACCGGCATGCCTTCTTTGGTAATAGTGGTAAATACCAGTTCACCTAGCTCACCGTCTGCCAGCACTTCGCCAGTTTCAGGATGAATGATTTCAGGATAAAAATGATCTTCCCAAATGGTTGGGCCATCTTTGGATTCCAGACATTCCATGGCGACGCCCGGCCCCATCACTTCTGACAGACCATAAATATCCAGCGCATCAATGCCTAGACGCTCTTCAATTTCCTTACGCATTTCATTGGTCCATGGCTCTGCACCAAAGACGCCGGTTTTAATCGAACAGTTTTTGGCTGTACCAAATTTCTTCTCAAGCGCTTCAATAATATTCAGGCAGTAAGATGGCGTGACCATCAGTGCTGTCGGTTTAAAGTCATGAATCAGTTGCGCCTGTTTATCGGTTTGTCCGCCAGACATTGGGATCACCGTTGCACCCAAACGCTCAACGCCATAATGCGCACCTAGACCGCCAGTAAACAGACCATAACCATAAGACACCTGAATAATATCTTTGCTGGTCAAACCGGCTGCTCGAAGAGAACGCGCCACCACGTCAGACCAGACATTAATATCATTCTGGGTATAACCAACCACGGTCGGCTGACCGGTGGTGCCAGAAGATGCGTGCACACGTACAATCTGTTCCTGCGGCACAGCGAACATGCCAAACGGATAGTTATCGCGTAAATCCTGTTTGGTGGTAAACGGGAATTTCGCCAGGTCTTCCAGTGATTTGAAATCATCCGGATGCACACCAGCATCATCGAATTTCTTTTTATAAACCGGGCTATTCTGATAAGCATATTGCAACGTCTTTTTCATACGCTGTAGCTGAACACTGCGTAACTCATCAACCGATACTTTTTCAATTTTTTCCATTGCATTGTTATTCATATTCTTACTCCTGACGCAGTCTTCCTGACCACGGTTTAATTCATTGATTGAATGATGTGTTTAATCCATATTTTCTAAAACCAGTGCAACACCTTGACCAACACCCACACACATGGTGCAGAGTGCATATTTGCCATTACGACGTTTTAATTCTTTCATGGCGGTAATCACCAAACGGGTGCCACTCATACCCAGCGGATGACCCAAAGCGATGGCACCACCATTCGGGTTAATTCTGGAATCATCGTCTTGCAAACCGAGTTCACGGATCACAGCCAGCGATTGTGCTGCGAATGCTTCATTCAGCTCAATCACATCCATCTGTTCCAGACTCAGGCCAGTCTGTTTCAGCACTTTCTGTACCGCTGGAACCGGCCCAATACCCATATATTTAGCTTCGACACCGGCGCTGGCCATCCCGATCACTTTGGCTTGAGGAGTTAAACCATGCTGATCGGCAAACTGCTGATTGCCGAGCAATACGCAAGCCGCACCATCATTGACACCCGAAGCATTGCCGGCGGTGACCGAACCGCCTTCTTTACGAAATGGGGTTTTTAAGGCGGCCAGATTGTCCAGTGTCGTCTCTGCGCGCGGGTGCTCGTCCTGGGAAATGGTCAGGATGGTTTTCTTTGGCCCTTTAACCTCTACTGGCAGAATTTCTTCGGCAAAAATACCTTCTTGCTGTGCTACTGCGGTTTTCTGTTGGCTGTGATACGCAAACAGGTCCTGGTCTGCACGGCTAATCTGATACTTTTCAGCGACGTTTTCGGCCGTTTCCGGCATGCTGTCAACGCCAAACTGGGCTTTAAATTTTGGGTTGATAAAACGCCAGCCAATGGTGGTGTCATAAATTTCTGGAGTACGGCTAAACGCTGAGGTCGGTTTAGACTGCACAAAAGGCGCACGGCTCATGGATTCTACCCCACCGGCCAAAATAAACTGTGCTTCACCCGATTTGATGGCACGTGCTGCAAGTCCAATGGCATCCAGACCTGAGGCGCATAAACGGTTCACGGTAAGTGCGGGAACAGATTCAGGCAGTCCTGCAAGTAAAGCCGCCATACGCGCAATGTTACGGTTATCTTCACCGGCCTGATTGGCACAGCCCAAGATCACTTCATCCAGTTTTGCCCATGGCAATGCCGGATGCTGCTCTTTCAGATACTGAATCGGGAGTGCTGCCAGATCATCAGCACGAATGCTGCTCAGCCCACCGGCATAGCGTCCGATCGGGGTACGAACTCCATCAAAAATATAAACCTGTTCCATGATTATTCCTTTTAGCCAGCCACGCGTAATGGGTGCTGCTGAGTTTGCTGTGCCTGTCCCTGCACCGCTTTCTTTGCTAAATATATACTAGTTCTATAGCGATCTTCACAATAAATACGATACATATTTTCTAAAATTTGTAAAATTGTGTAATACCCAATTTTATCTGCCCATTCGAATGGACCACAAGGATAATTCACTCCATATTTCATAGCAGAATCAATATCTTGCTCTGATGCAATATCATTAAATACCGCTTCACAGGCTTCATTCACCAACATGGCGATACTACGTATAACATAAAGACCCGGGGTGGTGTTTCAAAAAGTATGCTGAAAAAAAGCAGGTTGGATTTTGATAAAATAGAGAAATGCGAATAACTCTAGAAATCAAGTGTCCAGCCTGCCTAAGTGACAGTATAAAGAAAAATGGCACAAAAGTAGATGGTAAGCAAAATTACCAATGTAAAATATGCAGACGTCAATTTATTGGTGATCATGCTCTCAGTTATCAAGGCTGTCACTCAGGTATCAAAACCAAAATATTACACCTCATGGTGCGAGGCAGTGGTGTCAGGGATATAGCAGAAATTGAAAGAGTAAGTATCGGTAAAGTTCTACGGACACTTAGCCAATCAAAATATCAACTTCGAGCACAGCAAAGTCATTATGAAACCCTTGAAGTAGATGAGTTTTGGACTTTTGTTGGTCATAAGCAAAATAAACAATGGCTAATTTATGCCTATCATCGAGAAACAGGTGAAATTGTTGCTTATGTATGGGGTAACCGAGATTTAGCCACTGCAAAACGACTTAAATTAAAATTGAAGCAGTTAGGTGTAAGCTATACATGTATATCAAGTGACCATTGGGATAGCTTTGTTACGACCTTTAAAGAATGCAAACAGTTGATTGGTAAATTTTTCACTGTGGGTATAGAAGGCAATAATTGTCGATTACGGCATCGAATCAGGCGAGGCTTTAGGAGAAGCTGCAACTTCTCCAAAAAGCTTGAAAATCATTTCAAAGCCTTTGATTTAGTGTTCTTTTATATCAATAATGGATTCGTTTAATGCCAGCATACTTTTTGAAACACCACCAGACCCGGATGATCCTTAGACCAAATAGGTATCATATCCATACCTATGAAGAATAGCTCCACTGCCTGGCGCTGTTCAGTACTACACGCCGGTGATGCAACGACTGGAATTGCCTCGGCATTTGTCCAATCTGCATGCCAGTCCATCAACACTACAGGCTCATGCGGATAAGCCAGTTCAACCGACTCACCGAGCGACATTCGCAGAGAAAGATCACCAATCAGGATTTCATTCTGTTCTGCTGCCTGAAAACTCAGTTCCACATGGGCTGCCTGTTTTAAGCGTGCAATCAATGCTGAGGAATGCAGCCATTCACCTTTTACCGTGACTTTGAGCTTATTCAGCGACTTGGCATAACATACTGGCAATTCATACACTGGTGCAGGCTTGGCCTGCATATAATCATAAAAACCCTGACCGGACTTTCGGCCATAACAGCCAGCATCGACCAGCTCTTTTTGAATCAAGGACGGGCGGTAGCGTGGTTCATAGAAAAACTCCTGGTAGACACTTTGTGTCACCGAGAAATTCACATCCTGACCAATCAGGTCCGTGAGTTCACACGGTCCCATGGCAAAACGGCCACATTCGCGCATGATGTAATCGAGCTGTTCCGGAGTGGTGGCATTTTCCTGCAAGGCACGAAAGGCTTCGGCATAATAAGGCCGCGCGACACGATTGACGATAAAGCCGGGGGTCGATTTGGCCCGTACCGGGACTTTGTTCCAATCCTTCATCAGCTCAAATACTGCATCGGCAAGGACTGCTGAGGTTTTCAGTCCGTGGATAATCTCGACCAGCTTCATTACCGGTGCCGGATTAAAGAAATGCAGTCCAATCACCCGCTCCGGATGTGGAATCGCCGAGGCAATGGCGGTAATGGAAATCGATGAGGTATTGGACGCAAAAATCGTCTGTTCCGGGCAAATGGTATCCAGCTGTTGAAACAGGTTTTGTTTGACTTCTTTCTTCTCTACAATGGCTTCAATAATTAAGCCCGCATCGGCCAGCTGCTGAATGTCCTCTGCCACAATCAGATTGGCAAAGGTACTTTCCAGCAATTGCTGGGTCATTTTGCCATTTTGTACGCGCTTGCTAAGCTGCGCCTCTAAAGCAGTTAAGGCACTCTGAACTTTGCTGCGATCGAGATCAAACACATAGGTCGGATGCCCGTGCATGGCTGCCAGTTGTGCAATACCAATCCCCATGGTTCCAGCACCGACCACAGCAACTTTGACTTGTTCCAAATTGATCTGTTGCATGATTTAGCATCCTTTATATTCAGGGGTACGCTTCTGCATAAAGGCTTGTACACCTTCTTTATAGTCGCTTGAACGTCCAGCCAGACGTTGCAGGTCACGTTCCAGAATGAGCTGCTCATCCAGATTATTGTCGGCTGCGGCATGGATGGCTTTTTTGATCAGGGACAGACCATAGGTCGGTTGCTGTGCCAGATGCTCTGCCAGTTTTTTCGCTTCTGCTTGCAGTTGTTCATCTTCAACCACTTGCCAGATCATGCCCAGTTGTACTGCGCGCTCAGCCGGAATTTTATCGCCGAGCATGGCAAGGCCCATCGCCTGAGCACGCCCGACCAGACGCGGCAGGAACCAGGTACCGCCTGAATCTGGCACCAAGCCAAGACGGCAGAAGGCCTGAATAAAGGAAGCCGATTTTGCTGCCACCACAATGTCACAGGCCAGGGCAATATTGGCGCCTGCCCCTGCTGCCACACCATTCACCGCACAAATCACCGGTTTAGGCATTTCAGTAATCAGCTTAATCAGAGGGTTGTAATATTTTTCAATCGACAGACCTAAGTCCGGTGCATCGGCATTCGGATCGACCACACGGTCATTCAGATCCTGACCGGCACAGAAACCGCGGCCTTCGGCTGAGATCACTACGGCACGAATCTGGCTGTCTTTGGCCCAGGCCTTGATGACCTTGGAGACTTCCTGATGCATGGTTTCATTAAAGCTGTTGAGCTGTTTTGGACGGTTAAAGGTCAGGTAGCCCACTGCATTTTTTTCTTCGACAATAATTGTTTGATAATCCATTACACACCTCTAAATTCTGGTTTTCTTTTTTCTAAAAATGCATTGATGCCTTCCTGGCGATCTTGGGTCGCCGCCAGCCAGACAAAATGTTGACGTTCAAGTTTCAGTCCCTGACTTAAAGTCACTTCATGAATCGACTTTAAAGATTGCTTGATGGCACGAATAGCCAGCGGTGCCTGCTTGGCAATTTTTTCTGCCAGCTCCAGTGCGTATTGCACGGTCAGTTCTGCCGGACAAACCTGGCTGCTAATGCCATGTTGCAATGCGGTCTGTGCCGAAATCATTTCACCGGTCATGGCCCAGCGCATCGTCAATTGCTGACCGACCAGACGGGCCAGACGCTGGGTTCCACCGGCACCCGGCAACATGCCTAAGCCAATTTCAGGCAAGGCAAACTGGGCATTTTCTCCGGTCAGCACCATGTCACCATGCAAAGCCAATTCGAAACCTGCACCAAAAGCATAGCCATTTACGGCCATGATTAAAGGCTTGGAAAATTCATCAATTTTTTTCCACAGCAGTGGCCGCTGATCCTGCTGGATGCTAACCACATCTAACTGCGCCAGCTCATTTAAATCGGCACCAGCAGCAAAGCATTGTGTATTTCCGGTGATGACCACGGCTTTCACAGCAGCATCTGTTTCCAAGTCTTGTAAACAGGCTGCAATGTCTTGCAAGGTGGCATTGTTTAAGGCATTACGCTTTTCCGGGCGATTCAGCTCAATCAGTACCACACCTGGCTTGGGTGAGCTGGTTTTAATGTAAGTCATCCTTGAACTCCTGCTATGCTCAGCAATTGATTCCGTACTTATTCATCAAAACTCAGACGTACATTGGCTGTGGTCGGACGTGCCTGACAGCTCAGCACATAACCTTTCTGGATTTCGTCTTCTTCCAGACTGTAATTCACCGCCATTTCAACCTGACCTTCCAGCACCTTACATTTACAGGTAGCACAAACGCCGCCCTTACAGGCATATGGCAGGTCGGCTCCGGCACGTAGCGCAGCATCTAAAATACTGTCATCCTGTTTAGAGACTTCAACAATCAGCTCGCGACCATCGAGGATGATATTGACGCGTTCTTCACTGCGGCTTTCCATCTGCTGGGCGGTTGCTCGTGGTGCAGTCCCGGTATTGAAACGTTCGGTATGAATCTTGCTGCGCTGAATGCCCCAAGTCGGTAATACCGTTTCGACTGCTGTCATCATTTCTTCAGGACCGCAAGCGAAACAGTGATCTGCTTCGGCAGAAATCAGATTGGCCTGAAATAACTGCTGCAATTTGTCTGCATCAATCCGACCATTAAAGATGTCACTGTCATTCAGTTCACGTGAAAAAATATTTACCAGTTGCAGACGTTCCTTAAAACGGTCTTTCAAGTCCATGATCTGTTCAGAGAACATGGTCTGTTTCCAGGAGCGGTTGCCATATACCAGAGTGAATGTTGCTTCCGCTTGACGGTTCAACACCGACTTTACAATCGATAAAATTGGTGTAATGCCACTGCCTGCTGCAAATCCTAGATAATTCTGGCCACCAGCCTTGGCGGCTTTCTGAAAGAACACCCCTTGCGGTGGCATGACTTCTAGTACATCGCCCGCTTTGAGATGCGCATTGGCCCAGGTTGAAAACTGACCCTGATCAATTTTTTTAATCGCAATGCTCATGTCTTCCTGAGTATCACTGCAGATCGAGTAGCAGCGGCGCAGCTCGCCGTCATCGCTTAAATGGCGGATGGTGAGATGCTGACCTGGCTGATATTGGAAAGCATCCAATTGTTCAGGCGCGAGATCAAAGGCAATGCAGATCGCCTGCTCGGTTTGTGGCTGAATCGATTTAATGGTTAACGGTATAAATTGGCTCATGGCAAAATCCTTCTTTTAGGTGGCGGTGTTCAGGCTTGTTATTGGTTTACCCTGACCACCGAGCAATCGTTACAATCAAATACATTTGAAATAGTCAAAAGTTTCTAAGCAGTCCCGACATTGATATAAAGCTTTACAGGCGGTTGAACCGAATTCACTTAATAATTTGCTGTTATGACTTAAGCACTGTGGACAGGTGATGCCATCGGTCAATGCCACATGCGTACCACAGCTATGTGACTGGCCTTGCGGCGGGGCAATACCATACTGCTGTAATTTGTGTTTGCCCGATTCACTCATCCAGTCCGTAGTCCAGGCTTCAGACAGATCGACAATCACTTTGACTGGCGTCAAACCGTTCGCCTCGAAAGCCTGGGTAATTTCTGCTTTTAATAAATCCGTGGCCGGACAGCCGCTATAGGTCGGCGTGAGTCGCACCACAATTTCATCCTGCTGATTCAGCTCGACGCCACGAATCATACCCAGATCAATCACTGACAATACCGGAATCTCTGGATCAGAAACCTGCTGTAAAACGTCCCAACATTGATCTTCTACGTGTCGAATCAGATTCATGCGACTCACTCCCTGTGATTGTGCCGAATTACCAGTTCATGTTTGGATATGAGCGCTGCATGTATTGCAGTTCAGCCAAAACAAAACCGAGATGTTCTGTATGTAAACCCTGTTTAGCCCCACTGCGATAAGCGCCTAGCTCTGGCAGGCTTAATTCAAATCGCGCTAACTCGGATGTAATGGTCTCCAGCCACTGGGCTTTTAAATTTTCAATATCTGGAATGACACCGCTATCGACCAACTGTCTTTCATCAGCCGTCAGAACAAAAAGTTCCTCGGTAAAACGCCATAACTGGTTTAAACCTTGCTGGGTTTTTTCATGCGCTTCTGCGGTACCTAAACTTAGGCGCTCCATCCAGGTGGTGGAAAAACGCTGGTGATATTTCACTTCTTTGAGTGACTTCACTGCAAAGGCGGCCAACTCAGCATGCTGACTTTGACTTAAGGCGCTAAACAATAAAGCGTGGTAGTGATCCATCAACCACTGGCGCACCAGGGTCTGGGCAAAGTCACCATTCGGCTGTTCACACAGCAGCAAATTACGGTATTCACGTTCGGTACGGAAATAAGCCAGCTTGTCTTCATCACGGCCCTGTCCTTCCACTTCACCCGCCAGACTGAGGGCAGTACGTGCCTGACCCAATAAATCCAGTCCGATATTGGCTAAGGCAATATCCAGCTCCAGTTCAGGTGCATGACCACACCACTCTGCCAAACGATGAGACAGGATCAGTTGACTGTCACCCACATGTAAAAGAAATTCTGCCAATACTTGATTTGTCATCATCTTCATCCTTCCCTTACATGTGCTCGATGCCAGCTGGAATGTTATAAAAGGTTGGATGACGATAAACCTTGTCCAAAGCGGGTTCAAAAAACTCTGCTTTTTCATCTGGCTGGGAAGAGGTAATCAATTCAGATTTCACCACCCAGATACTGATGCCTTCATTGCGGCGGGTATATACATCGCGGGCATTTTGTAGTGCGACTTCCTCATCCGGCGCACGCAGGCTGCCGACATGACGGTGACTCAGACCCTGTTTACTACGCACAAACACTTCATAAAGTGACCAGTTGTTTTTGTTATTCATGAGCAAATTTCCTTATATTGATCAAACTATTTTTTAAGCAACTTTTTGTGCTGCTGACTGTTGCTGCTGTTTCTGCGCATAGACGGCTGCTGAATCACGTACCCACTTGCCGCCTTCCCAAGCTTTGCGGCGTGCTTCAATACGCTCATGGTTACACGGTCCCTTGCCTGCAAGAATCGCAAAAAACTCATCCCAATTGATTTCACCAAATTCATAATGTCCGGTGGCTTCATTGAATTTAAGGTCTGGATCGGGAACGGTTAAACCCAGCTGTAAAACTTGCGACACGGTGTTATCGACAAATTTCTGACGTAGCTCATCGTTACTGAATAATTTAATTTTCCACTGCATGCTTTGTGCACTGTTCGGTGAATTATCGTCACTTGGACCAAACATCATTAGGGCCGGCCACCAGAAACGGTTCACTGCATCTTGTGCCATCTGCTTTTGTTCCGGCGTACCATTGGCCAGTTCCATCATGGCTTCAAAGCCCTGACGCTGATGGAAACTTTCTTCCTTACACACACGCACCATAGCGCGGGCATAAGGACCATAAGATGTACGGCACAGCGCAACCTGATTGACAATTGCTGCACCATCTACCAGCCAGCCAATCGCGGCAACATCGGCCCAGCTCAGGGTTGGATAGTTGAAAATTGAAGAATATTTCATGCGACCGGCAATCAGTTTATCCATCATGTCGTCACGATCCGCACCCAAGGTTTCTGCAGCACTGTACAGATACAAAGCATGACCGGCTTCGTCCTGAACTTTTGCCATCAGCACAGCTTTACGCTTCAAGGTCGGTGCACGGGTAATCCAGTTGCCTTCCGGCAACATGCCCACCACTTCAGAGTGTGCATGCTGACCGATCTGACGAATCAAGGTCTTACGATAAGCATCCGGCATCCAGTCCTTCGGCTCTATGGAAATATCCTTTTCAATCTTTTGATCGAAGATTTGTTGTTGGTTATTCATTGTTCCCTCACTTATCCCAAGTGTTGATACACCCAAATTAAAACGATACGTAATTAAAATCAATATCTATTTATTGGTATCATTTAATTTTTATCCCTTATTTTTTGTAAATATATGTTTTACATCATTTAATATTTTTTATTTTATTGTTATTCATTTTTAAACACAGATTTATGATTGACATTTTCAATTTTTCAACACAAATTATGAAACATCAAAATTAAAAATACCCCTCAAAACGTATCATAAATGGAGTTTTTACAATGTTAGAGTTAGACAGCAGCTCAAGCACAATGGATTATCAAGATACTGAATCAACTCATAATCCTATTGCCATCAAAAGCTTAGCTTCACTGGTGTACGGCCAAGAATACACAGCGCAAGCCGATTTACGTACGGTTTATCATGCCATTAGCGGTGAGGCGGTTTATCAAGTTGGCAGTCAGGGTATCGATACCCAAGCCGTGGTGAAGTATGCCAAACAAAAAGGTGCGACTATTGCCACATGGACGTTTCATCAACGTGCCAATGCACTGAAGCAAGTGGCACAGTATTTGATGGAACGCAAAGAAGACTTTTATGAACTTGCCAAGGCAACCGGCTGTACCCGTAAAGATGCCTGGATTGATATTGAAGGCGGGATTGGGACCTTATATGCCTATTCGAGTTTGGTGCGTCGCGAACTGAGTGATGAAACCGCATGGGTTGAAGATGCATGGATTCCGCTATCCAAGCAAGGCAACTTTGGCGCCAAACATATACTGAGTCCTAAAGCCGGTGTCGCAGTGCATATCAATGCCTTTAACTTCCCGATCTGGGGCATGCTGGAGAAAATCGCACCGACGCTACTAGCAGGCGTACCCTGTATTGTCAAACCGGCAACAGAAGGTGCCGAGCTGACCCACGCCGTGGTCAAAGCTATTCATGAAAGCGGCTTTTTACCAGAAGGTTCACTTCAGCTGATTTGCGGTCAGATTTATGATTTATTTGATCATTTAAATCCTCAAGATACGGTCACCTTTACCGGTTCAGCATCAACAGGACAAAAACTCCGTTCTCATCCGCACCTCAATGCCTACTCTATTCCATTCACGATGGAGGCAGATTCAGTCAACAGCGCGATTTTGACTGAACAAGCCAATGACGAAAGCATTGATTTATTTGTCCGTGAAGTCTTCCGTGAAATGACCTCTAAAGCCGGACAAAAATGTACCGCAATTCGTCGTGCATTCATTCCGGCTGAACTTTTGGACACCGTACAGAGTCGCCTAATTGAAAAACTGAAAAAAGTCGTTGTGGGTGATCCGGCTCAGGAAGGCGTGACGATGGGTGCTTTGGCCAGCGTCAAACAGAAATATGATGTCGCGGCAAAAGTTGAACAGCTCAGCCAGGATGCAGAGATCGTATTCGGTAGCCACTTGCGTCAGGACTTTAAGATTCAAGTACAAAACGCTGAAAAGTCTGCATGCTATCCACCGACAGTTTTGGTATGCAAAGTGCCAGCTCAGGCAGAAAATATCCATAAGATTGAAGCCTTTGGACCTGTAGTGACTTTAATGCCATATACTGACCTGGCTCAACTTGCTGACCTGGTGGCACGTGGCGAAGGTAGTCTGGTGGCATCCATCGTACGCAATACCGATGAAAATATTGAACAACTGCTCAGCAAAATTTCGCCATGGCATGGTCGTGTACACATTCTGGATGCTGAAAGTGCCAAAGAAAGTACCGGACATGGTTCGCCATTGCCCTTACTGGTGCATGGTGGGCCAGGACGTGCCGGTGGTGGTGAAGAACTCGGTGGCTTGCGCGCAGTCAAACATTATATGCAACGTACTGCGATTCAAGGCTCGCCAAATGCCATGACCCAAGTCGGCCATAGCTGGACTGCCGGAGCTCAGGTCTTTGAAGACCGAGTGCATCCTTTTAAAAAATCATTTGATGAATTGCGTATCGGTGAACGTTTACTGACTGCACGACGTAGCGTGACCGAAGCAGATCTGGTGAATTTCGGCTGCCTGAGCGGTGATCATTTCTATGCGCATATGGACAAGATTGCTGCAGCAGAATCGCTGTTTGGTGAGCGTGTTGCCCATGGCTATTTCGTGGTGTCTGCTGCGGCCGGTTTATTCGTTGATGCCGCTCAGGGTCCAGTCATTGCCAACTATGGCATGGACAACTTACGCTTTGTGGAGCCAGTAAAAATTGGCGACACCATTCAGGTAGAACTGACCTGTAAGCAGAAAACTCCAAAAGCACTGCGCGATCCGGCACAGAAGCCACATGGTGTGGTGGTCTGGGATATTAAAGTGAAAAACCAGCGCGATGAACTGGTTGCAACCTATGATATTTTAACCCTGGTTGAACGTGGCTAAAAATGCACACTAAAAAAAGGAATCATTATGATTCCTTTTTTTAGTCTTTAAAAATTATTTGTATCTATTCTTAAAAACAGATTGACGCCTATCCATTTAGCCTCTAGATTAATTAAATGCGATACAATATAAAAATAACAATCAAATTAAAAGTATCAAATAAATATCTCAAACGATCAGCACAGGATGTTGCATGATGAATGATAAATCGCTGAACCTAGAAATGGTTGAAAGGACGATTCAACCGCCAAATCAAAGTTTTGAGCCTACACCAGCAGAATCGGCCGTGCCGCTGTCTGAACAGATTGAACCGCCACCGGAAAGCAGCACCTACCAATGGTATGTGGTGGTCATTTGTATGGGGGCTTACATTCTGTCATTTGTAGACCGTCAAATTTTATCGCTCATGATTGAACCGATTAAAGCCGATTTAATGCTGAGCGACACCCAGTTCAGCCTATTACAAGGTCTGGCCTTCTCCTTGTTTTATGCCATTATGGGCCTGCCCATTGCCGCACTGGCGGATCAAAAGTCCCGGATTAAAATCATTGCGACCGGGATTGCTTTCTGGAGTCTTGCCACAGCAGCCTGCGGCCTCAGTAAAAACTTTATTCAAATGTTTATTGCACGTCTGAGTGTGGGTGCCGGCGAAGCTGCGCTTTCCCCTGCCTTTTATTCGATCGTTGCCGATTTATTTCCGAAAGATAAATTAGGTCGTGCACTCGGGGTATATGCCATTGGTGCCTTTATTGGTTCGGGCTTAGCTTTCCTGATTGGCGGCTATGTGATTGGCCTGCTCAAAGATGTCAGCTTCGTGGCTTTACCGCTTATTGGTGAAGTAAAAACCTGGCAACTCACCTTTATGATTGTCGGTCTACCGGGCGTATTGCTGGCCCTACTCATGGTGCTGACGGTGCGTGAACCTGCACGTAAGGGTATGAAAGTCGGTCAGGATGGCCAGGTCATTAAAGCATCTTTCAAAAACTCGATCGGTTTTATCAAGACACATAAAAAGACCTTTTTCTGTCATTTTATTGGCTTTTCTTTTTACACCATGATGCTGTATTCGCTGCTAGGCTGGGCACCTGCCTATTACATGCGTAATTTCGGTCTGGATGCGAGTCAAACCGGTTATATCCTCGGTACGATTATTCTAGTCGCGAATACTTCAGGTGCCTTGTTCTGTGGCTGGCTGATCGACTTTTTCTCGAAACGTGGCTATAGCGATGCTGCAATTCGTACCGGTGCCATTGGCTGTGCGGCGCTGATTATTCCGAGTGTGCTGTTTACTCAGGTCGATAATATGCAGCTTTCATTTGCGCTGATTTTTGTGGCGATGTTCTTCTCCACTTTCCCGATTCCTGCATCGGCTGCTGCTACGCAAATGCTGACACCGAATCAGCTACGCGCACAGGTATCTGCCAAATTCCTGCTGGTTTCAAACCTGATTGCCTTAGGTGTCGGAACCACCGCAGTGGCGTTAATCACGGATAAATATTTCCAGAATACCTTAATGGTTGGTAACTCAATCTCGATCGTCAATGCGATTGCCGGATTGATTGGTTGCTTCCTGTTGTACAAGGGCTGTCAGTATTATCGTGAGAGTATGAAAGTCGAAAAACTGGCGGACTAAAATGGCTGGATATTGCTAAACCTTCTTAATTTTCACTTTTAAAGGCCTTTAATCCACATTAAAGGCCTTTTTATATCAGCCCAAAAAGTTCAATTTTCAGGTACTCATCATTCAATTCCGATCCAGCCTAGACAGGCTGCCTAAAAAAACGTATAACACCGTTTTAAATTTACAGGTGTGCACCGTTGAAACTTGTGCTTGCTCCCATGGAAGGCTTAACCGATCCGATTATGCGTGATGTGCTGACATCCGTAGGTAGCTTTGACTGGTGTGTGACCGAGTTTATCCGTGTCACCGATTCCCTTCTGCCCGATCATATTTATCATACTTACTGCCCGGAACTGTTGAATGATGGCAAGACGGCGGCAGGTACACCGGTACATGTCCAATTCTTAGGAAATAATCCGGAGATGCTAGCAGCGAATGCCGCCAAAGTGGCAGCCATGGGCGCACCGGCAATTGACATGAATTTTGGCTGTCCGGCCAAAACCGTGAACCGTCATCGTGGTGGTTCAGTCCTGCTCGATGAACCCGAAGTCGTGCATGAGCTGGTTAAAGCCGTGCGTGATGCAGTGCCTGCGCATATTCCAGTCTCCGCCAAAATGCGTCTGGGTTATATGGACCGTAATTTTATGCTGGAAAATGCGCATGCCATTGAAGATGCCGGGGCAGCGTGGGTCACCGTTCATGCACGCACCAAAGCCGATGGGTATACTCCACCCGCTTTTTGGGATCAGCTACAACCGATTCGTGAAGCACTTAAGATCAATGTGATCGCCAATGGTGAAATCTGGAACAATACCGATGCCAAACAGTGCCGTCTGGAATCTGGTTGCGAAGACCTGATGATTGGCCGTGGTGCAGTAACCACACCCGACCTGACCCAATGTATTCGTCAAAATTCGGATGCACCTTTGCTGAACTGGAATGAACTGCTGCAACTGCAAATTCGTTTTATCAACGGCCCAGCCAAAACCGAGATCGGGATGGTCGGTCGTTACAAGCAATGGCTCGGCATGATGTCGAAACATTATCCTGAAGCCAAAGCATTATGGGACGAAGTAAAACGGATTAAAGTTCTGGCTGAGATTACCGAAAAACTGAAAGCTTCAAATATTTAAAACTAAAAAGCCTTTGAATCATTCAAAGGCTTTTTTATGATTGAGTAAAAAACTTATAACTGCTCACGCTGCTTTAAATTTTCTACGTGTTCCCGATTAGTTTTCCAAGATTTTTCTAAAACTTCTTTTTCTAGCCGCAGTTGTATCCGTTTTAATTTCGTTTCAGAAATCATCTGTTGATCAAAACTTTTCACATAGTCGGTCCAGCCCGCCCCCCGAAATACATGATTTGGCATCGGCGTTTTAAACACGGCATCTGGCATAAATACAATCACAGAATGCAAAAGATCTGGTTCCACAATATCTGCCAGTAGCTGCTCCAATACTTTGATGTGCTTATAGTTTTGATGAATCGGATTCTGAAATTTATAACTGTGTTTATAGATTTTCTGGGTCCAGGTTTTTTGTCGCTCGTTTCCAAATATCCAGCCTTTATAGTTTTTGGTCTCAATCACAAATATTCCGTAAGGACTTAATAACAGATGATCAATTTGCGTGGTCGCACCTGTCCCGTCTGGAAGAGTCAAATCATTGAGCAGAATATATTGAGGATCTTTTAAATACAGTTTGACATGGGCAGCAACCGCAAATTCTCCTAATTTCCCTTTTAAAAATGGCTTGAATAATTTAAAAATCATCACGCCAAAGAAAAGCAGAAGAATCCACCCTAAACTGGACCAGAGTGGACTTAATAGCTGTATGGTAGAATGTTCCATATTCTAATTTTCATTTATTTTAAGTGCTTAAATATTAATGCGTTCGCTCAATATTTAACAGGATTTCTTTTTTATCCAAACCACCGGCAAATCCTACCAGCTTGCCACTGCGACCAATCACCCGATGACAGGGTGCAATAATCGAAATCGGGTTTTTGCCATTGGCTGCACCCACGGCGCGTACTGCCTTGATATTACCCACCTGTTCAGCAATGTCGCGATAGCTTCGGGTCTGTCCGTAGGGAATATTCAGTAGCGCCTGCCAGACTTTTTTCTGAAAATCAGTACCGGCAAAGTCCAAAGGCAGGTCAAAAACATTGCGCTGACCAGCAAAATATTCCTGAAGCTGACGTCTGGTTTCAATCAAAACCGGATGCTGTGGATCTTCAACCAAGGTCGCCAGTTTCACCCGATTCGGCTGTTCACAGTCCCAAAGCACGGCTACCAGCGCGGTTTTATTCGCGACCAGTCGTAACTGACCTACGGGAGAATCCATATAGAGATAACTTAAGTTCATGATGGCGCCCTGTCCCAATCACTGGAGTTCATTTTCTATATTAACCCAGTTCACCGAGACAGGCAGATACAAATTATGAAGAGGATACTTTCATCAGCACCAGACCGGAAATGATGAGTACGGCAGCCAGCATACGCAACGCTGTAGCGGGTTCACCCAAAACCCAAATACCAATGAGAAATGAACCCACTGCACCAATCCCGGTCCAGATCGTATAGGCTGTACCTAGTGGCAAAGTACGCATCGCATAAGCCAGCAAAGCAAAACTCAGTACCATGAAGACAATGGTAATAATACTTGGGGTAAGTCTGGTAAAGCCTTCAGACAGCTTCATCGAATATGCCCAAACGATTTCAAAAATACCCGCAAGAATAAGTACGATCCAGGCCATGCAGCCCTCCTCCTTTTATATAAGAATCAGGCCGTCCTGACGATTTTTCCTGTAAATTCCGATATGCAATTCACAAGGGAGGTCGTTCCTCCTAGGTGTAAAAATTTTATAAAACCACATTGCAGTAATCTGGCTATTTTTACAAAACATGACTTATCGAGATACAACTTAACTTTGCCTTACTCAAATCCTCACGACATTCATGGCTATTCTGGTTATGGTAGATGTTGAAAATGCCAAGTCAGAAATAGTTCTAATAATCGGGCAATTCATCCACAACAATTACATGAGAATGGACTCAGAATATTAAGTTATACACATCAATTAAATTTAAACTTTGTCTGGAGTAATTACATAATGAAACACAAATATGCGAGACATTGATCATTTTTTACTTGGTTGAATTATTAACTCTTGATTAACAAATAACCACTAAACATAAGGGTTATATGTAATAAAAAAGAACCCAATTTGAGTTCTTTTTATACAAATATTGTCTAAATCACAATCAACCACGGTACAAATGATTACATTTTATGCAACATATCCATATGGTTATCAACATAGATATCTACACACTTATCCATAAAGTTATCCACATATTTATGCGCATCTGATGTTTTAGCGATTAGAGTTGAATCTGTCCTACTCTGGCTAACTCTGCACGCATTTCATCAATCACAGCTTTATAATCTGGCTTGCCAAAAATAGCTGAACCCGCCACAAACATATCGGCACCCGCTTCAGCAATTTCACGAATATTACTCGGTGTAACACCACCATCGACTTCCAGACGAATATCACGACCTGAAGCATCGATCAGTTGACGTGCCTGACGCAATTTATCCAAAGTCATTGGAATAAATTTCTGTCCACCAAAGCCCGGGTTCACACTCATGAGCAGAATTTGATCGACTTTATCCAGTACATAATCCAGATAATGCAGTGGCGTTGCTGGGTTAAATACTAGACCCGCTTTGGCGCCACCTGATTTGATCAACTGTAAAGAACGGTCAATATGATCAGACGCTTCCGGATGGAAAGTAATGATATCAGCACCCGCTTCAAGGAAATCTCCGATCATGCGATCTACCGGCTTAACCATCAAATGCACATCAATTGGCGCCTTAATCCCATAATTTTTCAAGGCCTTGCAAACACCCGCACCAAAAGTCAGGTTCGGCACATAATGGTTATCCATGACATCAAAATGGACAACGTCTACACCTGCTTCCAACACGTTCTCGACTTCTTCACCTAAACGGGCAAAGTCAGCAGATAAAATAGAAGGGGCAATTAAATAAGGCTTGGACATGGGAGAACCTGGCTTGTTGAAATTGGATTTTTCCCATTATATCAAATCCGCTCCGGCTACTGTGATTCGATGTTGCAAGATTAAAACGCTGTGTAACGCTTTAGTGCTTATGCCGGCATCACCGCCTGGTTTAAAGTGCAGAATAATGATGAATAGTGTAGAAAACTGATGAAAAGTATTGCCCATATCCAGACGCAACAAGCTTCACGAATTGCCAAACGCCTGGCCAATCACTGGAAACATAAATTTAATATTGATGAAACCGAACAAAATTTCCTGATTCATTTTCCAAATGCTGAAGTGATATTGGCTCCTGAACAAGATCATCTAACCGTAACGATTCAGAGCAATGCTGATTCCACTGACCTGAATAAACTCAAAAATGTCGTGCTGGATCATCTGATCCGTATGGGACAGGAAAATCTGACTGCCGATTGGCAAAGATAGAGACTAAAATGCCTTGATGATTAAGGCATAGCAATGATCAGAAACTAAATACGATGATTCGCTTGTTCATTAAAGGCATGAATACGCTCAATTCTTTTATCCAGTTCGGGGTGAGATTCCAGATATTTTTTAAACTTCCCGATCAGGCGAATCCATTTCAGTTCGGTTTCTGTCAGATGCCGGTCTTTTCCATCAATATTCAGGGTGAAATTTTTCATTTTTAAGGTTTGCGATTCCTCTGCCAGTATTCTGGCATTTTCCACCCGCTGCAAAAAGTTAGACAAATGAATACTGGAAATCTGCTGTTGATGCAAATGCTGCATGGCATAGTCATCGGCATCCAGTTCAATCGCCTGCGAATATCCGGCATCAGTCAACACGACTACAGAGGCTGTGACCACATCACTTAAATCTCCAGTTACCAAGGCAAACAGTCCCGCCGCACCCAGATTAGAAATCACTTTTTGCATGCTGTGTTTTTGTACCAGATGGCCTTGTTCATGGGCCAGTACGGCAAGGACTTCTTCATCGGTGCCGCTGATTTTCACCAGCTCATCGGTCACAATAATGGTGTTATTCGGGATGGCTGCGGCATTCATACCCATGCTTGATCCACCTTGACGGAAAATAATTTTTGCAGGTTTTCCTACAGCAATCTTTTGTTCATACAAAGTTTTTAATCGTGTCTGCTGTTCTGCCGGGAGTGTACTTGGCTGGGTCTGGGCAATTAACTGCTGCTCTGTCCGGTTGCCTACTTCAACTAAAGTCTGCTCCGGAAGGAGTTTTGCTAGCTGTTTGGCAGTATAAGGAATCCCCCATTTTAAAATCACAATCACTGCACTAATCACGATGATCATGGAAAAGAAAATCAGGATCGGTGAACGTTCAAACTTCCAGATCGCATGATAAATATCTTTATGTTTAATCCCGAGCCAATGCGGCGCTTTGCTTAAAAACTCAATCCGACGTTCTTCAGGCAGCTCAATAATCGATTTACGACCACCGACACCACCAATGTAGGCCATGTCCGGATAAGCAAAATAAAAATCTGCAGCGCTAACTTGTGCTGGAACATC
Source organism: Acinetobacter sp. CIP 101966 (assembly GCF_000369725.1). NCBI lineage: Bacteria > Pseudomonadati > Pseudomonadota > Gammaproteobacteria > Moraxellales > Moraxellaceae > Acinetobacter > Acinetobacter sp. CIP 101966. The sequence continues at coordinate 640,973 of NZ_KB850159.1, forward strand.
CTCATCAAGTTTCAGAGCAATCCCTTGTTGCTGATCCGGTACAATCCAGGCACGACGGGCTTCAGCGAGAATTCTATCATAAAACTTAACTTCAACAGGTCGTTTCATCACATTTACTCCTATAGCGACGCATCGAAATCAAATACGTCCAGGATTTCATCGGCCAAGGCACTCGGATCAGGTTGCAAGATATGCTCAAGATTGGTTTCATCGTCTGCTACATAGAGTTCCAAGTGTTTTAACTGATATTCATATAAACGGATGGCAGCCCAAGGCGTCATTAAGCCCAGACTAAGAACACGCACTATCCAGTTGCTCAGCACAATCCAGCTATAATGCCAAGTAGTTACCCGTGTTTTAAAGTAACTTTGACCAAGCTCCACATGATTCCAGGTAATGAGGTATAAACGTGCAGAAATGACCGGCCAGACTAGCGCCAGACAAAGCAGATAGCTAAGCAGTAAACCCAGACTAAACAAGTTGGTGCCAATCCGGTCCACCCAGTACACCACTGCTGCAAGCCAGCCAATACCAACCAGCAGGCAAAGACCCAAGAGCAGATAAACGGCAGACATAAACTTAGACCAGCTAATATTCAGCTTGAATTGCAGCTGACCAATCGATAAATGATTAAAACAATAGCGTTTATAGAGCCAAATCATCACCGGACTAAACAGCAGCAAAGTAAAGATATTGATCAGGATGGCCAGAAATAAGACCCTATAAGCCTCGCGGTTGCTGCCATTAAAATAAAAACGCACATTGCCATATTTGCTATTTCGGGCCTTGAATTTCAGCGTCATCCGAATAAGCCAAGGCAAACACAGCGCAGCGACCATTAATAAAGAACTGGTGGCAAGGATTGAATAGTTGGTCAGTACGACGGTAACCAGATATAGTTCCAGTGCAAACAGACGACCCAGCAAGATCCGGCTCGGCATGGCCACAAAGTCGAAGCGATGGTTTAAAAATTGGGTATTGCCGTAGAAATAACGCATACGGCGTGCCTTGGCCCAAGGGCTGTACAAGGTCAAGGTCACTATGGTCAGCATCAGATTCACCATCCAGATACCAAAATATTCGGATGCACTGCCATGAAATCTGAATCCATAACGCTGATATTTGGGGCGGACTGAAGGCGTGGCTTCAGTCGAAAAACTTGAAGCAGCTGGAAATAATGGCTCACTAACACGAATACCGTCTGCTGTCTGCTGCATGACGACCCCAATTTTTTATACTTTTATACACCTGATATTAAAAGAAAAACCCCCAGAATGTAAAAACATTTTGGAGGTTTTTTAATCTTTTTAGTACTGCTAGATGTGTGCAGTCTTGCTTTAAGGATTTAACTGCACGGCATGGAATTGCAAATGGTCATCTACGAAACTTTGAATAAAGTAATAACCATGATCATAGGCCTGATGTTCACGCAAAGTTAGCGGCTGGTTGACGGCATCACAAGCTTGCTGAAACAAGGCTGGATTAAGCTGACTATAGAACTGATCCGAAAAACCCTGATCAATCAGGATATCGCCAAATAAGGCGCCCTTTTCCTGAACCAAAGCGGTTGCATCATGTTCGAGCCATTCCTCTTTCTCAGTACCCAGATAATTCGAGAATGCTTTGTCCCCCCAAGGACACTGGCTCGGGGCACAAATCGGTGCAAAGGCTGAAACAGATTTGAATTTTTCTGGATATTTAAATGCCAGAGTCAATGCGCCATGACCGCCCATAGAGTGGCCAAAGATGCCGATCTTGCCGGGATGGATCACGAATTCCTCAGTGACCAGTGCGTAAAGCTCATCGACAATAAAGCTTTCCATCTGATAGTGTTCAGCCCATGGTGCCTGGGTAGAATTGATATAAAAACCCGCACCCTGACCGATATCCCAGTTGTCGCCTTCTGCCACACCTTCGCCACGCGGCGAAGTATCTGGTGTAATCAGGATCAAGCCAAGCTGTGCCGCCAGACGCTGTGCATGTGCCTTGATGGCAAAGGTTTCTTCAGTACAGGTCAAACCTGCCAGATAGAATAATGCAGGACAGCTGTGGCCCTCTAAAGCTTGAGGCGGCAGAAAAATGCCAAACTTGGTCGGTGTTTTAAGATAGCGTGAATCAAAACGATAAATCCGCTGTTCACCTTCAAAGCTTCTATTGTTCTGTATAAGTTCCATGGCTATTCCTTATTATTGAAACCGGTCTGTGGATGACATTGATCTAGGGAGATGGTGACGCTGTACTGTTCTGTGGAAATAAACGTTGCTCCAGTTGTGGCAACATCAATTCCATATTCTTACCAATCACCCATTGCGGTTCTGATGGCTCAAAACCTTGAGCCGATTCCCATTTTGCTACGGTATCTGTGGCCTGGGCGAACGCGCTTTGCAAGCTGCTATTTTCACGCATGGCTTCATCAAAGAACGCACGACCAAAATAGGTATAATCCGCTTCATTCGAACAGCCAAAAGACTGACGGTCGGCTGCCGAAGCCGTAATCACCAAGGTATTATCATTCTGTAAAGCTGAAGCAAAACTGCCTGAAAAACATGCCGAGATCACAATCACGCGCCAGCGTATGCCTGATGCATCCAGTGTCTCACGCAACCATTTTGGATCGACTTGTGCCAGATCCAGCGGGGCATTTTCCATTTCAAATACATTCGGCAAACCGTGAGAGGTCATATATAAAAACAACACATCACTTTCCCGGTTCATCTGCTGCCCCATACGGCGTAATGCCAGCTCCATACTGGTTTTGGAAGCAATCGGCATGGTGGTACGTGTCGCTGGGTGATTGACCAAGGCAATCGATCGGCCAAAAGTACCAAAACGGGTATCAAACTGTTCTTTAATCCGCTCGACTTCAGAATGGAATACATCCTGATAGCTCGCTCCGGCTACCCCCATGAAATACCAGTGTGACTGTGCAAATTCACCATACTCGATATTTTCCAGCGCTTTATTCAGCAAAGTTGGCTGGGCATAGAAAGCATCTTCGGCAAAACTCGGTGGAATTTCTTCGACTTTCCAGATCGGCTGATCTTTGACTGAAATCTGCCAAACCACCAGGGTAAACAAGGTCGCCAGCATAATCAGCGCACGTTCCCACCACGGCCATTTTAATTCACGCGAGATGACCCAGACCACTGCCAGACTTTGCCAGACAAACAGCATGACAAAGAGCGTTGGAATATAGTCGTAGAGGATATACGGCAGATAATCCAGATCACCCAGATACTGAATCAGGCACTGGAACAGCATGATATGGGTATCTAACACCAACCATAACAAGGCGGGCACCAGCATCAAGCGTGGATTATTGACCCGCTGTGACAGAAAAATACCGACAATCAGGGCAATGAAAGGCCAAAGCGCATAACTGATCAGACCTTGAGAGTTAAAATCTCCCATACGGCCTGAACTGAGCCAGCTAAACAAACTGTTGGCGCAGCCACCCAAGATCCCCCAGAACACCAATTGCATGATGGATGGACGGACCAGTTGTAAAGAACGCCTCGACCCCAGAAATAACCACATCCCGGCAATTTGGTTGCTCTTAAAATCGTGCCAAAAATTAATGGAGGGTTTAAAGTCGATCATAGGATTTCAAGGAGATGAGTGGCTCGCTAATGTGCTGAATAAGTTTATGCTTGATAAGCATTTAATCAATGCTAATTTTAAATATATAACAAATCTTTGCTTAATAAAGAAGCCATTATCCTATTCAGCTACAAGTTCATGCTGAAAATACGCATCAAAGCGACAAGCATCGCCTTGCCATTGATGATTTGGCTCTTTTCCGGCCAGAAATACCGCCAGACGCGGACGTTTGACCACAACACGCTTGCCAATTTTCTGCGCCAGTTCCAGCAAGTTGTCGCCCAGATCCATTTCCCCATCTTCAGGCAATAACATATGTAACAGCTGCATCTGTTTTTTGACCTGTGCCTGTTTTTTGACTGCCTGCTGATTTTGATCCCGCTGTGGGAACATCGGGTCAAGATAAACCACATCAATAATCTGCTGCTCGGCCTGCTGTTTTAAATAATCGGCTGAATCTGAAAATACCAAATGAATCCGTGATACGACTTGACTCAGGAATGCATCCGACTGGGCACGTGTATGACTATCTTCAAGCAAGGTGAATAGAATTGGATGCCGTTCAACCAAAGTGACCTGCGCACCTAAATGCGCCATCAACAGACTGTCATGTCCCAGACCTGCAGTCGCATCGACCAAGCTTGGTTTTTCACTTAAATTACAGGCGCGTGCAATCATTTCCGATTTCAACGATGCACGTTTTAAACGTCCAGTTTCTGCTTGCCAGTCCGGTTGCATCTTCATGCCATTGGCACATAACCAGAGTCCGTCAGCATCGACACAAAGCGCCAGTTCAGGGTTTAAACGGAAAAAACGTGCATTGAGTTTTTCAACAGTTTCAATCTCGACCTGCACCTCACGAGAAGAAAGCACAGCCTCGAAGTGCTGTGCTTTCTCTTGATAGTCAGATTCGGCATATAAGCGAATCGCGCTTACCATAGTTTCCAACCTGTATAAGCAAATAATAAAATCAGCAGACCCGAAGCAATACGATACCAGGCAAAGATCATAAAGTCGCGTTTGGCCACGTAAGCGACCAGCGCACGGATTAATATCAATGCCGAGATAAAGGAAACCAGAAGCCCAACCCCGATCACGGTCCAGTCTTCAGTGGTATTTAATACATCATAGCTTTGATAAAGATCCAGCAGGCCAGCGCCGATAATGACCGGAATACCCAAGAAAAATGAGAATTCAGTCGCTGCCTTACGGGACACACCCAGGAACATCGCACCGATAATGGTTGCGCCTGAACGGGAAGTACCCGGAATTAAGGATAAAACCTGAATCAGGCCAATCCAGATCGCATCTCTAATGCTGAGTTCTTCAACTTCATGCACACGGACTTGTGGTGGATTCTTTTCAATCCAGATAATGATCAAACCACCGACGATCAAACCAATGGCAATCGCAATATCATTAAACAGTAATTGTTTGACGGTTTGTCCCAGCGTCAGACCAATCAATATAATCGGAATAGAAGCCAGAATCAGGCCAATGCCTAAACGGCGACCTTGCGGTTCACCGCTGACAATCCCGGTCGCTGCCCCCCAAAGACGCGCCCAATATTCATAAATAACGGCAGCAATTGCCCCCATCTGGATCGCGATGACGAATACATCACTCTTTTCCTTGGTCCAGAAATTCATTAATTCTGATGCCAAAATCAAATGACCGGTACTGGAAATAGGCAAAAACTCGGTAATGCCTTCGATAATACCCATGATGGCCGCTTTGAGTAGCAGTAAAAGATCCATGCTTTATCCTAATTAATTATGCTTTGCCTTGTTCTGGAATTTTTTTCCACGCGTTATCGCGTAAATATACGGGTAATGCCAATTCTGCACTGACCCAGTTTTCTGCTTGTGCCGCTGCAAGTGCAATGCTGGCGATATCCTGTGCGGTCGCATGCACCTCTTTATAAATTGAAGTTTCGCTTTGTACCAGTTCAGCACCTGAGCCAACTGGGGTAAAGCGCACAGCTTGGCTGCCTTCTGCATAACTTAATAGTTGCTCATCATCGACCGGTTGCATAATCCCTTGTGCATCCAGTTGATAGCTCGCGATATAGACTTCGCTCATACGGGCATCCAATACTGCAGACACTTCAGTCAGACCGTGCAGACGATAAGCCGCCTGTGCCAAAGCCTGCAAAGTCGACACCGGAATCACCGGCACATCATTGGACCAAGCCAAGGCCTGAGTCACAGCAGCATTAATACGCACACCGCTAAAAGAACCTGGACCACGACTAAAGGCAATCGCGGTCAAATCAGCAATGGCCAGCCCAAGATCTTGCAGACCTTGTTCAATCATCGGGAGAATCGTTTGCGTTTGTGCCTTGGCGCGCGCATCAAGCTGAAAAAATAGTTCTTGAGTATCATCGATTACAGAAACGGAACACTGCTCATTGGCAGTCTCCAATGCCAGCACTTTCATGCACAACCTTAATTCAGAGAATATAAAAAACGCGGATATGATACTCCACTCATATCCGCTACGCGAGATTTTCCCGAAACAGATACAAAAATGCCTAGAAAATCTAGGCTTATGATTCACTCATTAAAAAAGTGCCTTAGAGTTGCACTTCTTCCAAATCCTGAAATTTCTGAAAATGCTCAGCATAATGCATGGCGCTCATTGTTAATTTTTGAACACTGTCATCATCCAGCGTTTTTACCACTTTACCGGGTGAGCCCATCACCACGGAATTGTCTGGAATCACCTTGCCTTCCGGAATCAAGGCATTGGCACCAATAATACAATTCTTGCCAATCACGGCATGGTTCAAAATGACGGCCTGAATTCCGATCAGGCTATTATCGCCAATGGTACAACCATGCAGCATAGCCTGGTGCCCAATTGTCACATAATTGCCAATATTCATCTCGATGCCGGCATCCGTATGTAGTACGGCATTTTCCTGCACATTACTAAAGTCACCCAATTTAATTTTACTGTTATCTGCACGTACTACGGCACCGAACCAGATACTGACTTGTCGTCCAAGCTCAACTTGTCCAATCACTGTTGCCGTCGGTGCTATCCAGCCATCCCAGGGCTGATGTGTAGCGGTAGGTAAGTATCCCTGAAATTTGTACAACATTGATAAAATCCTGTTCAATGGTTAAAAAAATTTGGAGCGTTTAAACGTTGGAGAATTAAGCAAGAATGGCCAGTCTTTTTTATAATCCAGCCCATATTGAAATAAAGAAATCAGCATACGTGCGGTCAAGCCCCAAACCACTTCATTTTCTACCCGCATACTCGGAAAATATAAAGATTGCTGGGCAAAGCGAACTTCATAAGGCGTAGGCGTCACTTCAAGCAAATGCTGCAATGAGGCAAAGAAAATCCGGTCGATTTCCGTCGGTTGTGGAATCAGCTTCACTTGCGGAGGAATCAGTCCCACAATCGGTTTGACCAGCATGCCATTGCGGGCTTTTTGCATGGGTAAATCACCCATTAAATGCACATCAAAAGGATTGAGTGCCGTTTCCTCATAGGCTTCCCTTAAAGCCACCACAATATTACTGGTATCTTGCGGATCGCGCTTGCCACCCGGAAATGAGACTTCTCCAGCATGATTATTCAAATAAGCTGAACGGCGCGTCAGCAATACTTTCGGATCAGCTTCATCTGTAATTGCAATCAACACGGCAGCATGAGCAGATCGGATACGCTTGGAAAAACGTAAGCGTTGCTGCAACCTTTGTGTCAATTCACATGCATCCATTCTTTCAACCCTGACGATGATCATAATTTCATCATAGCTGATTTTAGTCGGGGCGGGAGAGAAATGATGCCAAATTTTGCTTTTTCAGTTATCCTGAGCATACTTTTATCATTGATGATGAATATGAACTTCTGTGTGAATTGTGGACATAAAACCACTGCTAAAATTCCTTTGGGCGATCAGCAAATTCGCAGCGTATGTGATTCATGCGGCTCTATTCATTACATTAATCCGAAAGTAATTTGTGGTGCTTTAGTCTTATTCGAAAACAAAGTGCTGTTGTGCCGTCGTGCTATTGAACCACGCTACGGCTTATGGACTTTACCTGCTGGCTATATGGAACTGTTTGAAACCATGGAGCAAGGGGCTGCACGGGAAACCCGCGAAGAAGCCGAAGCTGAAGTAGACATTGAACAGCTTTACTGTATGTATAATATTCCGCGTATTGGTCAGATTTATGTGCTATTTAAAGCCAATCTGATTGATGGAAAATTTGGTGCGGGTGAAGAGACCATCGAAACACGTTTATTTGATGAAGCAGATATTCCCTGGACTGAACTTGCCTTCCCGAGTGTAGAACATACCCTCAGACATTATTTTGAAGACCGTAAAAATAATATTTTTCCAATGCATCTGGAAACCTTAGGCACGCGTCTAGACCACACGGGTTAAACCTAACATGCATAAAAAAAATCCCATACTAAGATGGGATTTTTTATTTTTAAGGAATATTATTTGGCTTTGACTTGGTAGCAATCCGCAAGTTTAAACTCAACCGAACCACCGTTTAATTTTGCCAGGCTAATATCTGCCGGTGTTTCACCCTCATTGTTATTATTATAAACTTTTTGAAAACTCGCATAGGTATTGGCCCATTGTACCCCATCACCTGCCGAATTCAGGAAAGTTACACGCCCATTCTGGCCGACATTAGTATCCAACACATTAGACAAATTGAGCAGTGCACCACCGATCACAATCGAATCCCTAGAATCCGGTGACGACTGGATGCGTGAGTCTACCCCTACCAATGCGCCATTGATATTACCAAACTTTTCATTGGCCAGAATCAGGCGCATGGAAACCGCTTTATCAGCGACAAATGCACGTCCCAAAGTCCCGAGGCGGTATTGTTGTATGTCTTGATGATCTAAGAGCGTATCTGCCAACACATCACCCTTACAGCCATTCACCGGATCAGTCGCGAAATTATTAGAGGATTGCATATTGGTGCGTACATCACCATTACTGTCAATTACAATTCCTAAAGTAATTGGGCTGACAGTGCTATCTGTAAATTTAAATTCCAGATTGGCATACATTGGGAAGATATATTTCTCCTTATCTCCCACGTTCTGCGCTGTTTTAAAGACCTGACGATCCAGATAACTAATCGGGAAAATCTTATAGAGATCAACGCTTCCCGTATAGTTTTCACCATCGGCCTGCAAACGCCACAACCCCAAGTTGGCTTGATCGGAAGTATCCAGCGATTTTTTGTCAGTCACCACCTTATAGAAAGCTTCTTTACCCGCGATCACATAATCATTCAATAATCTGCCTTGATACAACTCAAGCTGAGTCGCATTATTTGCGACATTCAGGCGGTAAGGCGTGTTAATGGTTTTACTGGTTGGATGAATCCATGAACTTTGTGGATCAGCGGTCATTTGTACCGGTTTCACCTTACGGATGAGTTCAGCATTAACTCCCCCTAAGGAGGATAAATTTTCTTTCGCCACTTTTGACTGAGTATCACGCCATTGCAGGCCACTGCCAAAGGTATAGCCCTGGCGATCGGTAATCAGCATAAAATGGCCAAATAAATATTTAGTATTCTTATTCTTAATATCACAAGGGCTTTGATTACAACCCACCAGTCCATCTGAACCCGTCAGGTTACTTCCAATCACGCCGGATGTTGAAAATAATGAAAATTCTGGCTGATACACAGCTGCGTTGGCAATCGTCACCAGTTTTTTGACTGTGGTAAAAGCAACCTCATCCGAAATTGTGCTGATATCAACAAAATCTTTGATTTTAGTCGCCAAATCAGTATCAGTCAGACTAATATTTCCACTGATTTTAGCCAAATTTTTGCGCATGTCTTCAGTAATATATAAAGGTTGCACATCAGATGGATTAACAATACTTCCCTTTTGTAGTGCCAAAGCTTGCAGAATTTTAACCAGACGCATGGCCACCTGAACGGTAGGATCACCAGGCTCCAAGTTACTTACCCGACGTCCGCTAATCCCACTCGCAATATCAATCACACTTAAACGTGGCAGCTGAGTCTGGGCACTAAAACTGGCATAATCACTGAGTTTTATTTGACCTAAATTAATCTTATTCGAACCAAAACTTTGAATAGAAAACTCAATATTATCGGTCTTTTGGCAGGTTCCAGAAGCTACCCCATTTTTACTGTCAAATAAGGTAATAAACGTATTTTCTGTATCGCCACTACAGTTGAAATTTAAACCTTCAAGCGGATACTCCAGTCCCCATTCCACACAGTTAGTTTCACCGGGGGTACAAGCACCATTTTCCGTAGCTTCATCACCTGGTTCTTTTATAACATTGGCACTTTCCCCACCACATCCGCTCAGTGCCATTAAAAGTGTACTTATAGCAAATGGAAATAATATTTTATTTTTCATATTCTTATACTCGAATAGTCCTTATCGAATGGCGACTAATTTTAGTTGTCCATGATTTGTCAGCATCTTGTCTTCAACATCTATCGCGGAGGCCAAAGGCGTCAATAATACATATTCAGTTTGTGCAGGAATCTGGAGAACCCCTTCGATACGCTCATGTTGAATAATATTCGCCTGTCCTTCCTGATTTTTAAAACCGCCCGCTCCTTCAAGCACACAGCCACGACTGTCTAAAAATACAACAAAAGGCCAATAATACGTTGGATTTTTCTGGCTAGAGGCATAAGAGTTGATCTGAATATTCTGGATATCGAATTGAAGCTTGACCACTTCAAAATCAAATTCGTCTGCTTTAAGAGGCGCACGAGGCCACAGGTTAACTGCTTTTTTAAGGCTGATTTCTTTCGCTTTTTTAATTTTCTTATCAGTAAAACACTGCATGCCCAAGCTATCGATAGTCTCCGACTGTGAAATACGATAATAACTTTGGGCCAGTACCACAGGACCGGAATCTACTTCTGGAGTTTGAAACAAGGATTTTAATACGGATTGTCCCACCCCTTTTTCACGTTCAATTGTCTGGATCCGGGTAGTTCCGATATTTTTATCTACTACTCCTTCGAGCATGCTGTAGAAACGTTTTTTGCCTTCTAAATTAAATTCTTTATTTTCCAGATACTCACTATCCACATATTCAATGCCTTCAACCTGGCTAAATCCCGGTTTTTGTATGGTAGCAACAGAAGATCCAGTTTCAGCATCAGAAATTTGAGGAGCTTTAGATTCAGGTATTAATTGTGGTGTAGACTCAATCTGTGCTTGTGCAATATGCGGTTGTACTGGTTGTACTGGTTGTACTGGTTGTACTGGTTGTACTGGTTGTACTGGTTGTACTGGTTGTACTGGTTGTACTGGTTGTACAACCATATTATGGCCATGCTTAGGTTTAACTTGTCCATTTTCTACGACGGGCACTTTTTCTAAGTCTTGCTTTACAGGTGTGGAATGAACTGCTGCAATTCCTGCTGTTTTCGACAATCGAGATTTGTCCTCAGTTTTTTTCTCTGCATTATTACGGGGTACGACTAATGGTCGTCCATCCGGACCAATAATCGTAATAAATTCTTTAGCGCTTATATAAAAAGACACGGATACCAGACTTAATGCCAGTACCGCTGTCAATCCAACGTTCCCTGTCTTGATCATTTTTCCCTTACCAACGAGTGCGATAATTCAAACCTAAAATTGTAATTTTGGTATCTGTTTTTACGTTTAAACCTGCATATGGGTTCAATAACAGGTTATTTACCCCGGTCTGGTTGGCTAAACTACTGGTATTTGCTGGAATCTGATCTTTGCTACGCAAGAAACCAATTGATAGATCCAGATCAGTGTCTGCATCAAATCGGTAACCTACACCTAAACCAAATAACTGCGCACCATTGATCGGTACCATGGTATTACGCTTATTTTTCGGAATAGCACTGGTACGTGGCTCATAACCTGCCCGAAGCTTCAAACGATCTGTAGCGGAATACTCTATCCCGATACCGAAGTTCCACGGCGATTCAAATCCCATCGGTAAAGCCAAGGTTGAGTCAGTAACATTGGCGGACAAAATTTTGGCAATTTTTAGAGCTGAAATGGTACGATCAAATTCGAATTTGAACTCATCCCAAACCTTGTAGTCTGTCCAGCCAATATCAAAATTGACTTGCAAATCTGGCATCACTTTATATTTGATACCTGCCTGAAAATGCGCCGGATATTCAAAATCCATCGACACCAGACCTGATTCACTTGATGGTATATAATTTGGAAAGCCAAGAATAGCCGCCAGAATCTGACCGGTTGGCGAGGTCATCAAACCTTTGATCATTTCCTGAGGGGCTTTGGCATTATCAATATGATATTTACCTTTTAAGCGCATTTTCGCAGAACTTTGGTAGACCATACCAAAACTAAAATCTTCGCGCGGTTCCCACAATATTCCCAGGTTATAACTTGGGCTTAAGTTTTGCTCAAGCTCCAGTTGCATTTGACCAAACTTGCCAAATGGATTCATCCCCTCATCCGCATTACAGATCCCGAGCAAAAGAATATCTGTAATAATGTCGGAATTTTCTTTAAACGGCGTACACACAACTTCGTCGATCATACGCAACATCCCGATCAACTCATTCGGGAAACGCAAGTCCGTTTTCATCCCGATGGCTTGATAAGACATCCCGATAGAAGCACCAATCGACAGTTGGTCATTGACCTCATAACCGATGGATGGTGACAGATAGGTAATCCGCTCTAAAGCAACCTGCTGCCCCATAAAGTTTGCCGGGTTACCATCTTCATGACCAAAACCTGCCATGAGAGGAGCATAAACAGCAGTCGCATAAGTGGCTTTAGATCCAGGTGGATTGTATGCAATCCCCATGGTCGGTGCAGTCAAAGGAAGGCCTTCCCCTAAATCCACCATTTTTTTCAGAAAAGGGACATAAAGGCTGACATATTCCACATCGCCTTTGACCGGACCTTTAAAATCGGTACACAAATCAGATGAAACTTCAGGTCCGTCATTACAGACAATAGGATCATCAGAATAGCCAAATACGTTATATCCGGCGGGTACTGAAAACTCACGCTGGATATCAAAATTAGCCACAATGATTTGCTGTTCGGTTTGCAGCCCATTAATTTTAGTCAGTGCAGCCGGGTTAAAGTGGACCGCATTGACCCCTGGAGGATCTGCAGTGACAGCATTCCCCATGGATAGTGCACGTAAATCAACTGAAAGGTTGGTTCCCAATTGTGCAAAGGTATAACTTGAACAGCCCGCAAGAATAATTCCTGTTAATAACGGGCTAAGTCGAATGTTTTTCATACGACACCCCTATTAACTAATTTTTTTACCAAAACCTAAAATATCAAGTGGGAATGACAGTCCCAACGAAACATCCGGTGCATCTTCGGTCAGCCCTAGGCCAACGGTACCATTCACAATGGTTTCTGGAGAGACTCGCACACCTAAGGAAATTGCAAAGGTAGAACTGGTCTGATCCGCAGCAGAATAACTTTCACCAGTGTTATAGTTAAATTCCGCACCGGTATTAAAGCTTTGCTGATAGGACATGGTCATCGAAACGTCATAGTTAAATGAATATGCGAAACCAAAGGCAAAACCTCCACTAACACCAGGTTCAAACTCCTCAATAATTCGGCTACCTCGACGCTGGTTTAGGCCTGATTCTTTAAAACCATAGTTCGCAGAAACTGATGCAAACAGCACGACTGGATCAATGTATTTACGCGTACTGGCACCTACTCCAGCAGAGTAATAGCCCTTTCCTGCTGCTAGATCTGTCGCGGCATTAATTTCATAAGGACTGTCACCCGTTTTAGTCGACAAATTTGCAAATAAAATCAGAGGCAGACGACCCGCTTTTAGTGGAAAGGGTTCCCAGCGAGCACCCAAACTAATATCGCCTAAACCTGCAGTAGACGTATCTTTTAACAAGTCAGTTTTGGCCACTAAAGGTAAGGATGCAGTCAAGGTCAGGTTATCTTTCACGCCATATTGGAAAGTGAAAGTATTAGTCATACTATGTGTTGCATTTTCTTGAACACGTAGTTGATACAATTGGCCCTGAGCCATTTCTATATCGAGTTGAGTGTCTCGATAATAGGTATAATCAATATCGTAATATGATGAAATTTCGCCTTGTTTAATCAGGGAGTATTGACGTTCATTTGACGTAAATACTTCTTCCAGATTAGCTGCCTGAGTAGCATCCCCTTCTTGTTGCTGTAAAGCTTGAGATGCATCTACGACTTGGCCAGCCTGAGTCTCTACAGGTGATGCTGTTTCAACGACCGCCTCTTCAACTGCTTCATATTCACCTAGTTCTGATTCTTCTGCAGTCTGCGTTTCGACCTGCCCGGTTTGAGCCGGTACAGATGCAGCAGTTTCAACGACAACTTCCTCATCAACCGTTTCGTATTCACCTAGTGCTGGTTCTTCTGCAGCAAATGCAACGCCCATTACCATTTGAATGCTCAGTGCCAAGAACGTCTTGTTCATCCATTTACTGTTCATATCCATTTCACCATTTTAATTTTTATTACTGTTTTTCATTTTATTTATTCTTGTAATACAGTCTCAGGAAGTTATGTTGATATTCCCCAAATTTTTCTGACTCTGTATTACGATTACGGTCCATACGGATCGTAGAAGCTTTATCAGCAATTTTGTCCATATAAAATTGTGGATACTGCATGTCAACCAAGGCATAGCGATTGATCGTAGCATCTTCTACATGACGCATATCTGATTCTTTTAATGCTAGAAATTTTTTGCGATATTGTTCAGGTACATTAATCAGGAACAAAGTGTTATTTTCCCAAATATCCTGAAAACGCCGTTCCTCAAAACTGATATTACCAAGTGCTGGATCTGCAACATAAACCCGGCCATTTTTATAACCTTTATAAACTACAAAATGCTTAAATCCTGCATAGGAAATCGGAACAATGGCGGGCTGATCTTGATTAACTAAATCTTTGAACTCCCCTCGATAGCCTCCACTTTCCAACCCTAAGGCTGACACAAAGCGCTTCATATCAAGCAGAGAAAAACTACGGCGTTCAACAATTTTATCCGTTTCACCGAATTTCATCAGCCCACTCATGACTTGCTGCTCATCCAGCTGCGTACCGACATAACCATTGAGCAGGGTCGTAAGCGCTGCCGAACCACAACTATAATCATAAGCCTGACGTACAATGCCCTGAAACTGATCCAGAAGTGTCGGTTTTACTTCTACAGCTTCACGGTGCATACGTACAAAAGAGTCATTTCTTGAATCAAGAACTTCAGTATAGTGAACAGCACCATTTGGCTGTTTTTTGATATCCAGAGCTTCTTTGGCAGCGTAATACATCAATGCCGAGCCTAACGCGATCTCTAACATAATTATTAACTTTTCTTATAATGGGCATGATGCGCCTATTTTTCTTTTTATAGAGCATTCACTCTACTTCCCTGTAACTAGAAAGATACCTTCTTTTTCAAAAAAATACAGCATTTTTTTTATTTTTTGGATAAATGATTTAGTCATAAAAAAAACGCGTGTAAACACGCGCTTTTTTTAAATGAAGATTAGTGACCTGAAATAGTAATAACTGCGCCTGGATGGTATGTACCTTGCGCTGGACTATAATAAGTCTGCATTCCTTGAACTTCCATATCACCAATTGATGCAGCATCACGGCTACCTAAATGAATACCTTTCACATAGTTATCATGCGCACCACTTGTACTGACAATACGAATAAAACCTTTATTTACAGTTGACTCACCAAATACACTAATATTTTGATTTAAAGTTAAATTTTTAGAATTAGCATCTGTAAGCTTGATACTGTCGATAAAGATTTCACCGGGACCATCCGTTGTTACACCTGCAGCAATTGTTGCACCATCTGTTGAATTATCAAGAATACCCAAATCGTTGATTGTTAAACCACCAATCATTGTCGCATTCAACTTGATCATCGCGCCTTGAGGTGCTGCACCCAATTGAATGTTTGCAGACATAGGACCTGTTTTAAGAGATAAGCCAGACAAAATGTCATTAACCTTGCCTTGACCACCACGACGAATAGTATTTGCATTAGCAGCTGGTTCAGCACCACTTGATACAACACCAATTTTACCAATACTGATGTCTAAGCCTGAAACTTCAGCTGCAATGTTAATGAACGGATCACCACCATTTGCATCTGAATCAATTTTTAAATCCATAAGGTTGCGCGAAGCTAGTAAGTAAGCCCCATTGTCATCATAGTTTGCACCAACAACAACACCATGGTTTTCATTCTTATGACCTACTTCACCATTACCATAGATTACGATTGCAGCAGCCCCACCTGTACCACCTAAGCTGACATCTTTTGCAACAGGGTCATATGAAGCGGTTCGTGTATTGATATTTACTACCGCTCCACCTTGATTCGTTGCCAATGTACCAGTTTTATATACAACACCACTTGCATCTGATAATAAACCAGTTGACTTCATTGTAGAACCAGAAGATAAACCATCATTGTCATGAATAAATAGTTTTTCAATTTCAATTTTTGAAATACCGATACCAATACTAATACCGTCTTGACCCGTTGTTTCGCTTAGAGATGCATCATCCATTGCTTGCATCGCCATCGCATTGGCACTAAATGCAACTGAAGTCGCTAAAACTAATTTTGTAAATTTTTTCATTGTTTACTCTCCCAAGAGTACTATTTTTTTTGGTTGTGAATTACTCAGTGTTTAGGCTGTATTTTTTATTTTCTGACAGCTTAAGCATCTTTCCTTGAGTAATTTGCTAGCCCACTTAAATTAGCGTCGAGTCAGTTTTTGATCAACTGTTGTTGGTCGCAATCTGTCGCTTACCGATAAACGGTATTTCATGATTTAAAAATATTTTCCTGACTTCTTGATATAAAATAGTGAGTCATATTGAACTCTCCATAACTGAATGACCGAAACTCTCTATCATCGTCCCTTAAAGTTTGAATCACGTCTGGTTACAGATCTATTATCCGCATTGAAGACATTAGATCATCTGGTGTATTTAAATAATAATGGTCAGCCTTTTATTGCCTGCTGCGCTCAAGAATATTTTGTTGCGCAGACATCACAAATTCAGTCTTTTAAAAGAACAGGGATTGAACAATATCAACCCAGCCCATCTGAATTTAATTTAGCAATCGATGCATTAAAAAATCTTCAAAAGAATGGATTTCATGGAGGTTATGTTGGTTTTATCAGCTATGATTATGCGGCTCAACAATATATTCATTATCCAGATCGTCCTCAACCTGGTTTATTTATTGGTCAATTTTCTTCCTACATTAAACCAACCCCTGATGGCTGGATGTTCTATAGTGAGGATCCACAGGCAGAACAGATTTTCAATCATATTCAGAACTTACTTAACCAAGATAAAATTCAACCGACATTTCACTTAAAAAATCCTTGTAGCTCACGCTGGACTAAATCTGTCTACACTCAGGCTTTTCAGAAAATTCAGGACTATATTGTTGCAGGTGACTGCTATCAGATTAATCTGACCCAAGAATTTAAAGGTCGAGCCCAAGGCTCCCTTTTAGCGACTGCCCAAGCATTCTGGACATTAACCGAAGCGCCCTATGCGGGTTATCTGCGTATTGGTGATTTTGAATTACTCAGCTGCTCACCCGAGTTATTTATTGACTTCGAAAAAAATCGGAAAATTATCACCAAACCAATTAAAGGCACCATGCCACGCTATACAGATCCAGTGCTGGATGAACAATCTAAACAAACATTAAAAGCATCGGAAAAAGATCAGGCAGAAAATGTCATGATTGTGGATTTATTACGTAATGATTTAAGTGTGTATGCGGAAACAGGTTCGGTTAAAACACCCAAATTATTTAATATCGAAAGTTTTAATCAAGTACACCATATGGTGAGCGAAGTTGAAGCGACCTTAAAAGCAGATATCAATCCTTTCGAGGTGTTAATGTCAGCCCTACCAGGTGGCTCAATTACGGGTGCACCTAAAATTCGTGCCATGCAGATTATTGCTGAACTGGAAGGTGCAGCACGTGGGGCTTATTGTGGATCAATGGGTTATTTTAATTTTGATGGTACCGGTTCCTGGAACATTCTGATTCGTTCCATCCAAAAATATCAAGAAGATGTTTCTTTATGGGCGGGTGGTGGTATTACCATTTCTTCGGATTGTGATGCAGAATATCAAGAATGTTTTGATAAAGTTTCAGCGATGCTGGATCTGTTAAATACGTGGTATCAGCCTAAATAAATAAAAAGCGAATCATTTGATTCGCTTTTTTCTACAAATCCACCCTAACCCTCCTTTACTCAAAGAGGGAACTCCTCCCTTTTCAAAGAGAAGCTAGGAGGGATTTTAATCACACCAAAATCTCATTTTTTAGCGTATCGACTAAACGCTGATTTTGCTCATCTGTACCAATGGTAATTCTTAAGAACTGGTTAATACGTGGCTTGTTAAAATAACGCACGATAATGCCACGTTCACGCAACTCCCTTGCAAGCTCGCCTGCATCCGTAGATGGCAATGAGGCAAAAATAAAGTTGGCACTCGATGGTAAAACTTTAAAACCAAGCTCATTTAATTGAGACACCAACTTTTCACGACTGACGATAACTTTCTGATTCTGTGCTTCAAAGTAGGCCTGATCTTCAAATGAAGCGACCGCTGCAGCAATCGCAAAACGGTCCATCGGATAAGAGTTAAAGCTGTTTTTGACTGCTTCAAGTGCTACAATCAAATGTGGCTGGGCAATCGCGAAACCTACTCGCAGACCTGCAAGAGAACGTGACTTCGATGTGGTTTGACACACGACTAAATTTTCATATTTCTCAACCAGCTTGACTGCTGATTCGGCACCGAAGTCGACATAGGCTTCATCAATCACCACCACTGAATCCGGATTGGCTTGCAGAATTTCCTCAATCGCCGCTAAGCCCAGATCAATACTGGTCGGTGCATTAGGGTTAGTGATAATAATGCCACCATTAGCTTGTTTATAGTCATCTACCACAATTTCAAAGTCATCATTGAGTGGCAAGATTTTGGTTTTGACGCCAAAAAACTGACTATAAACCGGATAGAAACTATAAGTAATGTCTGGATAAAGGACAGGCTGTTCTTGAACAAAAAATGCTTTAAAGATATGTGCCAAAACTTCATCTGAGCCATTGCCGACAAAGACGGTTTCAACAGGTACATGTTGCTGTTTAGCGATTGCCTGTTTTAGCTCTGATGCATCCGGGTCAGGATACAGACGCAAAACATCCGCCGAATTCGCAAGTACCTTTTGAACTGCTTCTACCACTTTGGGTGATGGTGGATACGGATTTTCATTGGTATTAAGTTTTAAAATATTCTGGATTTTTGGTTGTTCGCCTGGGGTATACGGTTCTAATTCACGTACTTCAGGACTCCAAAAACGCATTTGTTCTGTTGTGATATTCATTTTATATTCTCTTTAAACCCTCTCCTAACCTCTCCCTGAGCCATATATGGCGCAAGAGAGGAATTTTCATTAATAAAGACACAAGATTTTTGTGGTTTAAATTCTCCTCTCCTTTTAGGAGAGGGTCAGGGAGAGGTTGTAATGCTATTTATGATTGATAACGATAACGTGCTGACTGTGCATGTGCATCCAAGTTCTCTTGTTGCGCCAAGATATCCGCAGTTTTTGCTAAAGTTTTTACACCTTCTTGTGAGCACATGATCAAACTTGAACGCTTCTGGAAATCATAGACACCAAGTGGCGATGAAAAACGCGCAGTACCTGAAGTTGGCAAGACATGGTTTGGCCCGGCACAGTAATCACCAATGGCTTCAGGCGTATAACGACCCATAAAGATTGCACCTGCATGACGAATGCTATCAGACATTGCTTCTGCATCATCTAAACATAACATCAAATGCTCAGGCGCTACCTGATTAATCAAATCTGACGCTTCTTGACGGTCTTTTACCAAGACTAAAGCACCACGATTGGCAATCGAAGTACGGGCAATTTCCGCCTTCGGTAATGTTGCCAAGTGCATTTCAATCGCCTGTTCAACGGCATTTAGCAACTGTTCATCTGGTGTGATGAAAATGGCTTGTGCCACAGTGTCATGCTCAGCTTGCGAAAGTAAATCCATCGCCAGCCATTCAGCATTATTTTGGCCTTCGGCATATACCAGAATTTCAGAAGGCCCTGCAATCATATCAATCCCGACTTGACCAAATACTGCTCGCTTCGCAGCCGCCACAAAACGGTTCCCCGGACCTGTGATTTTATCAACCGGTGGGACAGTTTCGGTACCATAAGCCAATGCCGCAACTGCTTGCGCGCCACCAATCGTAAAGACACGCGTTACACCTGCCAGATATGCAGCCGCCAATACCAATGGATTTAAATCACCATTCGGCGCAGGCACTACCATAATAATTTCCGGCACACCCGCCACATGTGCAGGCACCGCATTCATCAACACAGAAGATGGATAAGACGCCAAACCACCGGGTACATAGATTCCCACACGATCCAGTGGGGTCACTTTTTGACCTAGCGTATTGCCCAAGGCATCCACATAGGTCCAACCATCCTGTTTTTGTACCTGGTGAAACTCACGCACGCGTGCTGCAGCAAGCTCTAAAGCTTCGCGTACCTCAGTCGTTAGCCCCTCAAAGGCAGCTTGTAGTTGTTCTTGGCTTAACTCTAGATCTGAAAATTGATGCGCCGGATGTCGATCGAACTGTTGAGTGAGTTTAAGAACTTGAGCATCACCATACTGACGAACATCAGCAATAATTTGATCTACAGTTTTTAAAAGTTCAGGATCATTAACAGTTTCAAAAGCCAACAAGTCAGCAAATGCTTGCTTGAAGTTTTGATCTTGGGTCGATAAACGTCGCATCAATTTACCCATCAGGTTTGAATTCGAAGGCTTTAGTTTACCTGTTTTCCAGACTTTTGTCGGCAGCTATAGTGCTCTAGCCCTATGAGTTTTATTGGAAATAACTTTTGGTAAAATTGATGAAAGAATTTACATCGTATTTATGTTCAATCGAATAAAAAAACCGCCCTGAAAGGACAGCTTTTTTAAATAGCAAGCTTAAGCCTGTTTGGCCTTTTCACGTTCTTCTACTGCTTTTTCAAGCTGTGCCAGAATCGGATTTAACAACGCTTGCTTACGCTTGAAGCTAGCTTTGTTTACGATTAAACGTGAAGACACTTTACAGATTTCTTCAAGTGGCTCTAAGCCATTGGCACGCAAAGTATTGCCTGTATCTACGACGTCAACAATGTAATCGCCCAGACCAACCAGTGGTGCAAGTTCCATGGAGCCATACAGCTTGATCACATCAACCTGCTCACCCAAGCTGGCATAGTATTGACGGGTCAAATTCACGTACTTGGTCGCAATTTTTAAGCGACCTTTAGGACGTTGCATCCCCACCTTACCGGCGGTCATCAATTTACATACCGCAATTTTCAGATCCAATGGTTCATAGACATTTTGCGCGCCATGTTCCATCAATACATCTTTACCGGCCACACCAATATCGGCTGCACCATTTTCAACATAAGTCGGTACATCTGAAGCACGTAAAATTAAGATACGAACCTGTTTATGCGTGGTCGGGAAAATCAGTTTACGAGACTTATCAGGATCTTCTAAAAGATTAATCCCTGCTGTTTCTAGCAAAGGTAAAGTCTCTTTTAAGATACGCCCCTTACTTAATGCCAAAGTTAAACCATGATCAAAATTGCCCATTACGTCAAAGTTTGGATCATCGTTTCTCATATCGCTCATTAATTTACTCGCTTAATTTGGGCACCTAAACTTTGTAACTTTGCTTCTACATCTTCATAACCGCGGTCAATATGATAAATGCGGTCAATCAGCGTTTCACCTTCAGCGGCAAGTGCTGCCAACACCAAAGAGAACGAAGCACGTAAATCTGTTGCCATTACGGGTGCAGCTGAAAGTTTTTCTACACCCGTTACCACAGCATCATTACCTTCAACCTGAATATTGGCGCCCATACGTGCCAATTCAGGAACATGCATGAAACGGTTTTCAAAAATCGTTTCAGAAATTGTTGCAAAGCCTTGAGCAATGGCATTCACAGCCATAATCTGGGCTTGCATATCGGTTGGAAATTCCGGATGCGGTAGAGTCTGGAAACTGACAGCTTTCGGACGTTTACCCAGCATATCCAGTTCAATCCAGTCGTCACCACGGGTCACTTCTGCGCCCATTTCTTCAAACTTGTCCAGCACCGCTTCCATCAGGGACGGATCGGTATGCGTGGTTTTGATACGACCGCCAGTGATCGCTGCCGCTGCCAGATATGAACCGGTTTCAATCCGGTCAGCAACAACCGCATATTCACAACCATGCAGACTTTCGACACCAGTCACGATTAAAGTATCAGTATCCAGACCTTCAATCTTGGCACCCATCTTGATCAGCATTTGCGCAAGATCAGTGATCTCAGGTTCACGTGCTGCATTGCGAATCGTGGTCACACCATCGGCCAACACGGCAGCCATCAGAATATTTTCTGTTCCACCTACAGTCACCATATCAAAAACGACTTCGCCACCTTTCAGGCGACCATCGACTTTGGCATGTACATAACCGGCTTCCACTTCAATCTCGGCGCCTAAAGCTTCTAAAGCTTTTAAGTGCTGATCCACAGGACGGGAACCAATCGCACAACCGCCTGGCAAAGACACTTTTGCACTACCATAACGCGCCAATAATGGACCAAGCACCAAAATAGAAGCACGCATAGTTTTTACGAGCTCATACGGTGCGAACTGGTTATCTAATGTAGACGTATCAGCAACAACCGTATCGCCTTCATAAGTCATGGTGATCCCAAGACCAGCAATCAGCTTCACCAACGTATTGACATCTTTTAGATTAGGAACATTTCTCAGCGTAATCGGGGTATCAGCAAGAATCATTGCTGCCAATAATGGAAGTGCTGCGTTCTTTGCACCAGAAATGCGCACTTCACCTTCGAGCTTGATACCGCCCTGAATTAAAAATTTATCCATTAAATGATTAAGCTCCAAATAAGCTTGCTTTGCGCCATTCTTCTTTTGTCATCGCGCGAATCGTTACTGCGTGAACTGCACCACTGGCAATATGGGCATTGAGAGGAGCATAAACAGCTTGTTGGCGTGCAACTGGACGCTTACCTTCAAATTGATCATCCACAATACGGAGATCAAATTTTCCGCCCTGACCACTCACAGCAACATCCGCCTCTGGAAAAGCGGCTTCTAAAATTTCAGCGAGCTGTTCATTATTCATCACAAGACCTCTTATAGGACTAAGGGTGTAAAACGAGCCATTTTACTATAAATAGCAAAAATAATTCATGGATCCATACATTATATATAAAAAAAAAAGAGGCTTTTAAAACCTCTTTTTCATCATTTGTCCTTTATAGGGCTAAAGGATGCTGCTGTAAATGCATTTCCCGGTATCGATCAATCTGCCGTTTCAATTTTTCGGTCAATATTTTAATTGAGGTATACATATCATCTGCGGTGGCGTGAGCAAAAAATTCAATGCCCGGTAATCGGATAATAGCCTCTGCGATATGATTACTACTGCCCTTTCTAGAGCGTTTATCAATTTGATGATCTTTCGAGAGTTTCACTTGCATACTATTCACCTGATCTAGGTGCTTCGTCATCTGTGAAAACTTGGTTTTTATACTTTCTTCAATAGCTGGCGTAATCGATAAATGATGTCCACGAATTGTTATTTGCATAGTTCTATCCCTCACCTTCGTTAGGATTAGAAGAGTCACAATATAAAATAATTTAAATACAGCAACTTATAAATAAAATATCCGTATTTTAAGTCCTGGATCAAATCATTTTACTGCTCCTCAAAAGAAAAAAAGATTCATTATGCTGTCATAATGAATCTCTAGAATAGCCAGATTTCAAATTTTAGATCAAGACTTTTCGTTCAGAAGATGAAGGAATATGTAACGATTCACGATATTTCGCCACCGTACGTCGTGCCACATCAATGCCTTCATCTTTTAACATATTGGCAAGTGCATTATCAGACAGAGGCTTACGGGCATTTTCTTCGGAAATCAGTTTTTTGATTTTGGCACGAATAGCAGTAGAAGATGCTTCACCACCTGAAGTAGTCCCGACATGACTCGAGAAGAAATATTTCAACTCGAACAATCCACGTGGGGTCAGCATATATTTATTGGTGGTTACACGAGAAACTGTAGATTCATGCAATTCGACTTCTTCGGCAATATCTCTTAAAACCAGAGGTTTCATGCCTTCCGCCCCAATTTCCAAGAACATTTTTTGATGTTCTACAATACAAGTCGCGACTTTCAATAAGGTTTTATGCCGTTCATCGATACTTTTGATAAAGTTCTTCGCTTCCAGCATCTGATTACGCAGGTACTGATTATCATCGCTTTGATCTGCACGACGAATCATTTTGGCATAAAAAGAATTGACGCGTAACTTTGGCAGTACATCCGAGTTTAAATTGACTTGCCAGCAGTTATTCTTTTTCATCACCACAACATCTGGCACCTGATAATCCGATTCCTTGTTTTCAAATTCCAGACCTGGATGCGGTTTTAAGGTTTTTAGCAAATCTACGGCACAGCGCAACTGTTCTGGATTTAAGCCAGTCTGTTTGATCAGCTTAGGAAGCTCATTGGTAATCAACAATTCATAATGTTGCAGAAGTTTGATCGCATCATTTCGGCAAGGGGTTGACGCAGGTAAATTATCAAGTTGAACCAATAGGCATTCTGCCAAGCTTCTAGAACCTACACCTACCGGATCCAAACGCTGGATATGCTTTAATACAACGGCAACCTCATCATCTTCAATTTCTTCTTCAGACCCCATAGAAGAGAGTAAATGTTGTACTGATGCAGTAATTTCACTCAACTCAGCATCTAAAAAACCTTTGTCGTCCAAAGAATCGACTATGCAATAAGCGATTAATTTATCAACCTGTGAAAAATTCAGCAGATTAATTTGTTCTAGCATATATTCTTGCAGGCTCTGATGCCCTTGACGATTATCTTCACGCTCTTCGAACTCGGCTGCCCCCAGACTTGTAGGTTGATGGGTATAGACATCATCCCAATCGGTATCTACAGGTAAGTCATCAGGCAGATGATCGGCATTAAGTTCATTGGTTAGATCGTGATTTTCATTATTTGATTCAATTGTAGATAAGCTTTCCAGGGTAATTTGCTCTTCAACTTTTTCTAATAGAGGATTACTATCAAGTTGCAATTGAACTTCTTGCTCCAATTCCAGACTTGAAAGTTGTAATAGCCGAATTGCTTGCTGTAATTGTGGAGTTAATGACAGCGAGTTCGCAATTTTTATGCCCACTGATAATCTCATTGTTACCCCCTTAATAGAAAATCCCGTTTTATAAGCAATTTTTATGCCGTTTTATTTTTTATAACATAGATTTACCAAAAAACATACAAATTGGATTTTAAATTTCTAGTCTTTCGCGACTAATAATTGTTTAAATACTTAATTTTTCGCATAAAAAAACACCCCCAAGCCTTGGCTTGAGGGTGTTTTCGAATAATGAGCTGGCGATGACTTACTCTCACATGGGTAACCCCACACTACCATCAGCGCTAAGAGGTTTCACTTCTGAGTTCGGGAAGGGATCAGGTGGTTCACTCTTGCTATGGTCGCCAGCACAACTGGTATGATTACTTACTGAGGTCTTATGGTTGCCTTAGCTTTCTTCAAATCTTGCACTCTGTTCAAAGCAGTGCTTTGAACATCGTTCATTAACAGATATATCTGAGTTGCAGTAGTTTGTTCGATTAGCTTAACTAAATCAAGGCTTCGTCTGATCGTTAGATCAATATGAAATCAATTGATGCTTTATATACAACTGTTTGGGTGTTGTATAGTCAAGCCTCACGAGCAATTAGTATTGGTCAGCTTCACATATCACTATGCTTCCACATCCAACCTATCAACGTCGTAGTCTTCAACGGCTCTTTAGGAGACATAAAGTCTCGGGGAAATCTTATCTTGAGGTAGGCTTCCCGCTTAGATGCTTTCAGCGGTTATCCCTTCCGAACATAGCTACCCGGCGATGCCACTGGCGTGACAACCGGTACACCAGAGGTTCGTCCACTCTGGTCCTCTCGTACTAGGAGCAGATCCTCTCAAATTTCCAACGCCCACGGTAGATAGGGACCGAACTGTCTCACGACGTTCTAAACCCAGCTCGCGTACCTCTTTAAATGGCGAACAGCCATACCCTTGGGACCTGCTTCAGCCCCAGGATGAGATGAGCCGACATCGAGGTGCCAAACACCGCCGTCGATATGAACTCTTGGGCGGTATCAGCCTGTTATCCCCAGAGTACCTTTTATCCGTTGAGCGATGGCCCTTCCATACAGAACCACCGGATCACTAAGACCTACTTTCGTACCTGCTCGACTTGTGGGTCTCGCAGTTAAGCGCGCTTTTGCCTTTATACTCTACGCGTGATTTCCGACCACGCTGAGCGCACCTTCGTACTCCTCCGTTACTCTTTAGGAGGAGACCGCCCCAGTCAAACTACCCACCAGACATGGTCCTCGTCCCGGATAACGGGACAGAGTTAGAACCTCAATATTACCAGGGTGGTATTTCAAGGACGGCTCCATCGCAACTAGCGTCGCGACTTCAAAGCCTCCCACCTATCCTACACAAGTAAGATCAAAGTTCAATGTCAAGCTGCAGTAAAGGTTCACGGGGTCTTTCCGTCTAGCCGCGGGTACACCGCATCTTCACGGCGAATTCGATTTCACTGAGTCTCTGCTGGAGACAGCGCCCCCATCATTATGCCATTCGTGCAGGTCGGAACTTACCCGACAAGGAATTTCGCTACCTTAGGACCGTTATAGTTACGGCCGCCGTTTACTGGGGCTTCGATCAAGAGCTTCGCTTACGCTAACCCCATCAATTAACCTTCCAGCACCGGGCAGGCATCACACCCTATACGTCCACTTTCGTGTTTGCAGAGTGCTATGTTTTTAATAAACAGTTGCAGGGGCCTGGTTTCTGAGGCTGTCGCCCGCTCAAGGAGCAAGTCCTATCACAGACAACAGCGTACCTTCTCCCGAAGTTACGGTACCATTTTGCCTAGTTCCTTCAGCAGAGTTCTCTCAAGCGCTTTGGTCTACTCGACCTGACCACCTGTGTCGGTTTCGGGTACGATTCCTGTGTAACTGAAGCTTAGAGACTTTTCCTGGAAGCATGGTATCAGCCACTTCACTGTACAAGTACAGCTTGCTATCAGTTCTCAGCATAGAGTACCCCGGATTTGCCTAAGATACATGCCTACAACCTTCCACCTGGACAACCAACGCCAGGCTGACTTAACCTTCTCCGTCCTCTCATCGCATTACACAGAAGTATTGGAATATTAACCAATTTCCCATCGACTACGCCTCTCGGCCTCGCCTTAGGGGTCGACTCACCCAGCCCCGATTAACGTTGGACTGGAACCCTTGGTCTTTCAGCGTGCGAGTTTTTCACTCGCATTGTCGTTACTCACGTCAGCATTCGCACTTCTGATACCTCCAGCAGACTTCTCAATCCACCTTCATCGGCTTACAGAACGCTCCCCTACCACGCATAATAAATTATGCATCCGCAGCTTCGGCATATAGTTTTAGCCCCGTTACATCTTCCGCGCAGGCCGACTCGACTAGTGAGCTATTACGCTTTCTTTAAAGGGTGGCTGCTTCTAAGCCAACCTCCTAGCTGTCTATGCCTTCCCACATCGTTTCCCACTTAACTATAATTTTGGGGCCTTAGCTGGCGGTCTGGATTGTTTTCCTCTTGACTACGGACGTTAGCACCCGCAGTCTGTCTCCCGGATAGTACTCATTGGTATTCGGAGTTTGCATCGGTTTGGTAAGTCGGGATGACCCCCTAGCCGAAACAGTGCTCTACCCCCAATGGTATTCGTCCGAGGCGCTACCTAAATAGCTTTCGGGGAGAACCAGCTATCACCAAGTTTGATTAGCCTTTCACCCCTATCCACAAGTCATCCCCTGGCTTTTCAACGACAGTGGGTTCGGTCCTCCAGTTAGTGTTACCCAACCTTCAACCTGCTCATGGATAGATCACCTGGTTTCGGGTCTATACCCAGCAACTAATGCGCCCTATTAAGACTCGGTTTCCCTACGGCTCCCCTATTCGGTTAACCTCGCTACTGAATATAAGTCGCTGACCCATTATACAAAAGGTACGCAGTCACCGGACACAATGCCGGCTCCCACTGCTTGTATGCATGCGGTTTCAGGATCTATTTCACTCCCCTCACAGGGGTTCTTTTCGCCTTTCCCTCACGGTACTGGTTCACTATCGGTCAGTCAGGAGTATTTAGCCTTGGAGGATGGTCCCCCCATATTCAGACAAGGTTTCACGTGCCTCGCCCTACTCGACATCATCATATAAGCCCTTTCGTGTACAGGACTATCACCGTCTACGGTCGCACTTCCCAGAGCGTTCCACTAGAACTTATATGACTTAATGGGCTCTTCCCCTTTCGCTCGCCGCTACTGAGGGAATCTCAATTGATTTCTTTTCCTAAGGGTACTGAGATGTTTCACTTCCCCTCGTTCGCCTTGCAACACTATGTATTCATGTTGCAATACCTACCTTATGGTAAGTGGGTTTCCCCATTCAGACATCTCCGGATCACAGGATATTTGCCGCCTCCCCGGAGCTTTTCGCAGGCTATCACGTCTTTCTTCGCCTCTGACTGCCAAGGCATCCACCACATGCACTTAATTACTTGACTATACAACCCCAAACAGTCGTTTATCCTTACAAGTAGGATAAGCAACAGAGCTTGTCTTGCGACTTACTCATACAGTTGGCGTTTCGTAGATTTAACTACTGTACAGCTTCAATTAGATTCATATACCAAAACGCTTGATTCAGTTAATTTCGCTAGAA
This sequence comes from Acinetobacter sp. CIP 101966, assembly GCF_000369725.1. Lineage (NCBI taxonomy): Bacteria > Pseudomonadati > Pseudomonadota > Gammaproteobacteria > Moraxellales > Moraxellaceae > Acinetobacter > Acinetobacter sp. CIP 101966. Next base: position 669,575 of record NZ_KB850159.1, read on the forward strand.
CTCATTTCCTTAATCTTCACATCACAGTAATAAATCACTGTTAGTGTTGATCTTAAAAACGAGTTTGAACAAATTATTTCAACTCA
>NZ_KB850160.1:0-54782 GCF_000369725.1 Acinetobacter sp. CIP 101966
GCATTGTCTCAAACCGATGCAAAAGTGGCTGAACATGAAGGAAAAATCAGCGCCAATACAACCAAAATTGATGGTGTATACGCACAAGTCAATCCAAAGTTAATTGGCTCCTCTGAAGACTTGATCGGTAGTACCGAAGGCTTTGCAGGCACATGGACTTTACAATCAGCAATGATTGAAAACGATATGGCTTTGAGTCAGCGAATTGATACCACAGTTGCACAGATTGGAGATAACACAGCGCTTATTCAGGCTGAAACTATTGCTCGGGCTAATGCGGATTCCGCACTGGGGCAGCGGGTTGATACCCTGCAAGCTCAAGTGGGTAATGATCTGCAACAGAATCTAGCAGCTATTCGCTCAGAAATGAGTGTTTTAGCTGACGCGGATTCTGCCTTGTCATCACGTGTGGATACTGTTCAAGCATCAACTACTGTAGCTCAATCAACCGCAGATCAAGCTATTTTAGATGCGCAATCTAAATCAGCAGCAGCGGAGGTGGCAGCAAAAACTTATGCAGAAGCGAAGGCAAAAGCCGAGGCGGATGCAGCAAAGGCATCAGCTTCAAGTGATGCAACCGCTAAAGCCAATGCAGCTGAGTCAGCAGCAAAAGCAGCAGCAGCGCTAGATGCCAAAAATAAAGCGGATGCTGCCGAAGCCGCCGCCAAGGCTGTAGCCAACGCAGCTCAGGCTACAGCCAATGATGCGCTTGGCAAGGCAAATACTGCGACGCAAAACATCGCGACGGTACAAAACCAAGTCAACACCCTGACTACACAGCAAGGGGCTACAGCAACGCAAGTTGGCACCATTCAAACAACCGTAGGTCAAAATACTGCGTCTATTCAGGAGGTCAGCCAATCAGTTAATGGCTTGTATGCACAAAAATACATCAAACTCGACGTAAATGGGAAGGTGGCAGGCTGGGGTGGCGCTAACGATGGCAAGGAATCTAACTTCATTTTGAACTTTGATTCATTTGCAATTGGTTCTGGTAATAGCACTGGTTATTACCCATTTATATTCCGCAATACGCCATTTACTGATCCGGTTACAGGCACAGTATTTCCTGTTGGTGCTTACATAAAGTCTGCATTTATGGACTACCAGTCTGTCAAAACTTCGCATATTGAAGATTTAGCGGTTAAGACTGCAAAGATTGATGATTTGGCGGTGACTACTGCGAAGATTGGCGATCTACAGGTTGATACGCTGAAGATTAAAGATAACGCTGTTACGGTGCCAATTGCTTCGTACAACGATACGCCAAATACATGGCCTTCAAGTATGACCATGCGATATCCCAGCACCTACGCAGGAGGCACTGCAACTCTGGATGATACCTCGAATGCCTTTGGCGATCTTATAAGCATCACACTGAATAGGTCTGGAGGTAAGTGTCGCATCGAGGGTAACGTAGAGTTTAAAAATCTACAGGCATCGGTATGGTCAAGCAATCAAACCGCCTTGGCAAATTCAAACCAAACACTATATGTAGGGCTTATTTTACTGAAAAACGGAAGCGTTATCCGGAGAATGCGCGTACCTGCCAATACAGTCTTGCTCGGGGACACAATTGCGCAGTTTAATGGATTTGTGAATATGCCTATCCACTTGGATGATGCAGGCACAGGGAATACAACATATACCTTGCGCATCGGCATAGGAACAACAAGGAACAGTCCGGCCGGAGTATATATGAGTAGGCCGGCTACACCTGCTGAGTATTGGCCTTCTGTAGTTTCAGCATCATTAGCAGTAATGGAGATTAAGAAGTGACAGCGATAGTGGAAAAAGCTACGGGGCGATTTATTAAGTCAATAAGCGCCCCTGACGATGTTGTAGAGATGAATACGCCTGAAGGGTGTCTTGCGGTTGAAGACCCTCCTGAACCAAATATGTATTATCAGGATGGCTGGGTAGCAATGCCTGCTCAACCAACCCTGTACCACATATTTAATTACGATCTAAAGGATTGGATTGATCCGCGCACCCTGGATGAAATCAAAGCCCAGAAATGGGCCGAGATTAAATCTGGGCGCGACAGTCTTGAATTTGGCGGCTTTGAGTTTGAGGGTGGTGTTTATGATTCAGATCAGGTTTCTCAAGGTCGGATTATGGGTGCAGCGGTTGCAGGCGTAGATCAAGTATGGACGCTGGCTGATAACACAACAGTCGAGTTAAGCGCATCACAGTTACAGCAACTCTATGCAGCACTACAAGCCCACATTGCAAGTGTTCACGAAAGAGGACGCATTGCTAGACAGTTAATCTTTGATGCTGAAACTAAAGAGCAAGTGGAAGAAATCAATCTCTAGCACCTTCGGGTGCTTTTTTATTACCAATAATTTAGGGGGCGCAATGTCCAACGATTATTCAACTGATCCGCCACCAATAACACCAAGTCAACTTTACGCAATTTCAGACAACATCAATCAGTTGCGGCAAAGCATGGAAAAATTGGCTGATGTGCCTCAAAAGATCGACCGAATGAGCATGCAGTTTGATCAACTTCAGGAAAAGCAAAAACACCTGGATAATAACCTGCAACAGGCAAAAGGGGATTTTGAAGCAGATCTAGACCGAACAAAATCAAGTATTCGAGCTGATATAAAGCAGCTGCGAATGGATGCTGAGGTAAGGCACAAGGAAACCGATATGCAGATCCGTGTGCTGCATGAAAGTAAAACCAAAATAGATAGTGTGACCAATCTGGTTCGCTGGGGTGGGATTGCAATCATAGGTGTCTTTGCTGCCGCCTGGAACAATCAAACTGCCAAAACCGACACAGTGAATGCACAAGCAATGGCAAATAGCCAGTCCATCCAAGTTCTTGAAAAACAATCTGACCAACTCTTAAGAACGGTTGAAGAAATCCGCAACAAACTTTATGAGCGAAATATGAGAGAGGAAAAATGAAATTAATCCCCGAAAATGTCTGGAAATATTTATCTGTAAAGCTCCCAATTATCGGAGCTTTTTTATTGGGTGTGCTGCCTGTTTTAATTCAGGAAGGCATCAATACGCAGCTTATCCCTGCTGAATACCATGCTATTTTGCTTTCTGTAGTTTTACCGGCACTAGCATACGTTGGCCGTAAGATTGCGCAGCCTAAAGTTAAGGGTGGTCCATAATGAAACACATTTTTGATTTCTTGCGAAAGATTAGTGGCGGCAAACTCACCCAGAAGCAGGTTGATGCTGCAGATAATCTGATTGCAACTGCCTATGACGATCTGAACGATGTATTAGGTATCGCCACAGATGAAATGCATGTGAGTCCAAGTGGAGTCGATTTGATCTGCAATTTTGAAGGTCTGCGACTGAAAGCCTATGATGATGGCGTAGGTGTATGGACTATTGGTTTCGGCACCACAAAATACCCAAATGGTATTCGTGTCAAAAAAGGGGATACCTGCACACTGGATCAAGCCAAAGCTTATATGCAGAACGATCTGAAATCATTTGAGCAGACTGTAAATAATACGGTCAAAGTTCCACTCAATCAGAATCAGTTCGATGCTTTAGTTTCACTGGCCTACAACATTGGATCAACTGCATTCAAAAATTCCACTTTGGTCAAACGATTGAATGAAGGAAATTATAAAGCTGCAGCCAATCAGTTTGATGTATGGGTGAATGCCGGTGGCAAGCGCATGCAAGGTCTGGTCAATCGCCGGGCTGCTGAAAAGGCCTTATTCTTAAAATGAAGTTATTTGCTTTATTGCTGTGCCTCCTCCTATCAGGCTGCACAGCTCATTCAATTACGACGAATGTGAATGTGGGGATTTGTGTGAAGGCTTTTTAAGTGAGGGTTAACCACCTATGAATACTCCTGGTATAGGGGAGAACCCTTCGGTATGTATTTTAGGTATTTCCCTCATGTGGGATGTGATACGACTATTGCCTTTGCTATCTTGCAGCCAATTATTTACCCCCTCAATAATTCGATAGCAAAAGGCTTCTAATTTTAGAAGAAGAATATTATTCAATTTTAGACAATCTGAATTCATTTCAGCCATAAATTCTATTTTTACAGATTTACTTTCATAATCTTTAATAATTCTCTCATCTTCAATGTTATTTGTTCCTTTATGGAGGTAACTACATCTTAGAGCAAAACATTCTTCACCAGATAAGAAGGTAGTTTCAACTTGGTCTGAACCGATGTGCGAAATATAATGATGTCCAACATACTTCTTAAACCATTTAGCGTATTTTGCACCGGATGTCCATCTATTCTCATTATCCATAGAGCAACAAATGTCTGGCAAAGTTAATGCCACAATCAAAGCTGAAAAATAATTTTTTGAGATCAATGATTGCTCAATAGATTTAGTGAACTGCAATAAGCGAGGCTCACTTGATTCAAGTCGACTTTTAGCAAAAGCTAATAGTTTTGCCCCTAGAATCTCCTGTTCTTCTCTTTCGTGTTGCTGTGTTCGCAAAGACTCATCTTCTTTTTGAGACTCTAATTCCAAGGCTTGCTTTTTTCTTTCTTCAAAATTACCGCGATTTTTTGCCTCACCCATATCATCACCCTTATAAATTACTTAATTTTTTCTGATCTCAAACCCCACCCAGACTCCTTCCTAAAAAAACTTCCTTCCTGAATCGTGTGCACTATATAAAAGTAGGTCCATGTTTTCATTTTTCCATCCATTCTTTTTATTTCAAGATGAGTGATATAATAAGCATAAACAAGAAGTTGTTAGCTGTGGATAACTTTAGGATTACGCCAGTTTTTCGCCAGTTATTCATAAGTATTTGTTTTTAGAAAATAAAAAGCCCCATGGTTAGGGGCTAGTCGTATATAGGTCAAGCCCATATACTGTAAGAGGCTCATCTCAAACTGCGTGTATTAGAACACAGCAGCCCGCAAATAACTATCTAAATCTGATTTAAACAGCCAATTGCTGTTCAATCACCGGCCATAAATTCTGATGCGACTTTTTAAACATCAGCATATGACCAATGGTTTTATAGGCATAACTTTTAGGTCTAAGTTCAATTATCTGGGTTTTTGCGTTTGGATATAAACGTAGTAAATCTTTCACGTTGGCTTCCGTGGCAATTTCATCATCCGATGACCAGATCGAGGTAATCGGGCAGGTGATTTGAGTATGAAAATCTGCTTTAGGTGATATAAGTTTACCGACCGCATTCATCACATAGCCCGGTTTACTACAAAACAGTGCCCATTCTCGTGCTACATCTTTAGGCAGGTTTTCACCCATACCAATCGCTTGAGTCGGGCCATAACCTTTTGTGATTCGAGCCAGTGGGAAAATGACATTAAACATGACCGGCGCAAGTAACTTGGTTTTACCTTTGAGTCCTTTCACATGTCCAGTAGAGCCAGAGACAGCCACCACTTTTGCGACTTTATCGTAATTTGGCACAATACCTAAAAGCTGACCACCGGCACTATGTCCAAGTAGGATCACTTTTTCTGCATTGGTACGCGTTGATAAAGCATCAATCGCGGTCGGTATATCCAGTTGCCCCCATTGCACAATACTGGCTTTTGAATTTTTCAACAGGCCATGTAGTGAATCACCAATCCCCCGGAAATCAAAGACCATAACCGCATAGCCTTGAGCTTGTAACCACACACAAAACTGATGATAAAACTGTTTAGTAATGCCAGTTGCCGGACAGACTAATACTGGAAGTTTGTCAGTTTCAGAAATAGCTGAATAAAAACGTGCACTTAAGCGATAGCCATCTTGGCACTGGAGAGTCAATGTTTCAAATTCAGACATACGTTACACTATATTTTTTAGAATCCTGATGAAGCTTTTAATATATAACCTGAGTTCGATGAAATATTTTAGCTTTTTAGCAAGTTTTGGAAAGTTGGCTTATTTGGATTTAAGCAATAAGCCACTATAGCAGCCATAATATTCACCATAAAGTTATTCACCGAACGATGACGTGAATGGTCAATTTGATGTAAGTTTTTTAACTGATCATTCACTGTTTCGATCAATCCTCTTCTGCAAAGCAATTGTTTTTCTTCTTCAGTTTGGATGGGTTTATTTTTCATATTCTTGCGTGACGGGGTTAATAGTCTGAGCCCCCTTGCTGCTAAAGCTTCAGTTTTTGCTTTACTCAGATAGCCTTTATCGCCCAGTAAAATACCTTTTAACTCTTGGGTTAAAGATTCAAGTACAGCAACATCATGAACACTTCCCGATGTAATCTTGAGATTAATAATTTCACCCAAGTTGTTGATAACAATATGGACTTTAAATCCATAAAACCAACCTGTGCTACTTTTACCACGACCAGCTAAGCCTTTAAATACACGATGTCTTTTAATTCTAAGATTATGGCAAACGACCAATTTAGTCGAATCAATAATACAAATTCCGGTATCTTCTCCTTTAACTTGATGGAAGAAACTACTCAAAGCTTGCAAACAACGCGGCATAATTTCAATAAAACGATTGTAACTAAGAAGCTTGGGAAAAGCTGATTTCCAAAATGGGATGATCATATGACAATAAAAATATTTGAAAAATCTAAACCCGGATTTATGAAATAAAATGACAATGGTCATGACTTCAGACAAGCTTAAAGCTGACTTTTTCATTGTTGTTTTTTGATCAGAAATTAGAGCTTTCTCTAAAGATTCATTAAACTTTTTGCAGAAATCATCCAAGATACAAAATAATTCGGTAATATAGTCCATGAAAAAGCCTTGCTCTGAAATGTTTTGTCTTCGTAACCAAGATATTACAGATGCTAAGGCTTTTTTTTATTTATTTTTTATGTCGAACTCAGGTTATATACATTTTTAGCAGGGTGACTCGGGGAAAATATGACTTAAACGTCAGTAAAATAACAGAGATGGAATAAACTTATGCAGCTAATGGAACTTGAGCTGGCCGTTAAAATAGCCATTATTTTTAGTGGAATCTTCTTGTGGATCGGGATGTTTACTGGTGTCTGGAAATATTGGCAGATCCGTCAATCGCCTCAATCACGCGCACATTATTATGTTGATATTGCGCATCGCAGTAGTCTGCTTTATGCACCTGCGACCTTAATTCTGGCAGTATTGGCCTATTGTTCGGTTTTGCCAAGTATGGTGAATCTGCTTTGCGTGCTGGTTAATATTGTGTTTTTCAGTTTTTCTATTGGGGCTTATATGCTGCATGGTTTACTACAAGACACCACTAATCAGTTTAAACAGCCGCATCAACTGGGTAAATTTCATTTGCCAGGAAGTTTAATGACTTTCGCCATGCTAGGTTTAATTGTCGCAGAATTGGGCGGGACAGGGATTTTGGTCTATGGAGCATTTGCGGGATTATTCTAATCTTCTTTTTATAGTTATTCTGAAAGGATGCTGGAATGTTTGAAAGTTAAAACACTTTTTTCACCAGATGGATGACTGGCCAAATCATCCATCTGGGCTAATTTAAAATTTGATTATCGGTATTTCTGGTCTATGGCAGCCCATAGGAAAAATGCAGCTGAGACAATCAGTGCATAGCCAAAGTATTCAAGTTTTAAATTACCTTGAATTAAGCAATGGACGGTTAAAGTCAGCATGAGTGCAAAAGTGGTGCATATAAATGTCACCAGATTGGTGTTGTTGGCTTTAAGAGCGTCAATGAAGACTTGCTTGTTGAAATGTAATGATAACATCTCCATCCCTCCCATTTATTCATATTATTGAAGATTAAAGCAGATTTAATCAGTCAGAATTGAATATATAGTTGTACTGTTTAATTTGGACCTTTGCAACTGCTGTGGCAGGCTTTTACAGTCAAAATGCTCATCTTTAGTCGTATAACTACATAATCACTTGATTAGGCAAGAATTATATTTTCAGATTTCACCTCCAGCTAATTTTGGAAATAAGATGTAGTCATCATTTGATTAATGCGACCAGATAGAAAATGCAAATTCTACGCCAAAGATATGTAGTGTTAATCAATACTTTGTAAGCCTGCGTATGACTCGGAGGGGGACTTGGTTTAAGTTGGCAACAATAGGTATCTAAAATCAGGAAATTAAAGTTTTGTTTATATTTATATAAAAAATAAAATAATTAAAGTGCAATTCTATACATCATATTTTATAGAAAATCTTAGTATCAAGATTTACAGCGGTGATTTGATGTCATTATTAAGAAACAATAAATGTCCGTTTGGGTAAAACCTGACAATTATTGATCACGCTCAAACCGGATTTTGGGTAAAAATACGATTTTTCAGACATCCTAGAAGTTTTAGTTTCTAATACGGTCAATCACAGCTGTAATCAGCAATACAATCATGGACGGGATAAACCAGGCCAGATTCTGATCTGATAGAGGTAAATTTTGCAGGAATGCAGGCAATTCAAAACCAGCGACTTTTAATCCATCAAAAATACCAAAGATCAAGGCCACCAGGGTCACTGGCGCAATCACATGAGATGGTTTCTTGAAGAAGTTTGCACAGAAGCTCAGCATAATGACGCTAATGGCAGGCGGATAAATCGCACTTAAGACTGGAACCGAAACAGCGATCAGTTTGGTTAAACCCAGATTTGAAATCACCAGTGAGAAGCCCACCAGAATAAATACAAAGATCTTGTACGGAATTTTGGTCAAGCTGGAAAAATACTCAGCGCAGGCACAGGTCAGACCAATTGCAGTGACCATACAGGCAATAAAAATCATGCCGGACAGGAAGTAAGCACCCATATCGCCAAAAGCATGTTGTACATATGCATGCAGGATAATGGCACCATTGGCTGCATTTGGTGCAATCTCATGGCTACCTAGTCCAAGTTTAAACAGACTTAAATACACCAGAGTTAAACCAATACCAGAAATAATGCCGGCATTCACTGCATATTTGGTAATCAGTTTTTTATCGGTTACACCACGTGAAGTAATGGCTTTAACAATCACAATACCGAAAACTAAAGCGCCCAAAGTATCCATGGTTAAATAACCATTTACGAAGCCTTCAGTCACTGGACTGGTAACGTAATTATCGATCGCTGCAGGCGGATTGCTGGCAGGGATCATCACGGCTGCTACACCCAAAATTATCAAAGAAATAATTTTAAGTGGTGACAGGAAATAGCCGACGGTATCCAGAATCTTGTTTGGATATAAAGATACGATGGTCACCACAGCAAAATAGATGATGCTGTAAATGAGCAGGCTGCCAGATTCATTGCCAAAGTAAGATGAAAAACCGATTTCATAAGAAACGGTTGCGGTACGCGGCGTCGCAAATAAAGGGCCAACAGCTAAGTAACAGATTACAGTCAGCAAGATGCTGGCTGCTTTGCCAAGAGGCGAGCTTAGTGCCTGAATGGAACCTTCAACGCGAGACAACGCAATAATGGTAATCACGGGTAAGCCGACTGCTGTAATAAGGAAACCTAAAGCAGCGAGCCATACGTGTTCACCGGCTTGTTGAGCCACAATCGGTGGGAAGATAATGTTGCCCGCACCAATAAATAGTGCAAAGGTCATAAAACCTAGGGCGACAATATCCCGGGTACGCAGACTTGTCATAAAGGGAGATCAATAGAACAAAAGAAAGCGATTTTAGTGTATATGTCCAATTTTTTGGAGTTTATTTTAAGGCTGGAAGCCTTGATTCTAGTGAGTTTGCGGATCACATAACCGGTCATTCAAATCTTGGTAGAAATATATGTTTGATAATTCGCTGAAAAATATATTTTTCCTTACAAGCTCAAAAAATATCTGCACTTGATATCAAAATATGTCAGTTATTGTTTGTACAAATAAGCAGCAGTGAAAAGTCCTATTTCAAGGAAAATTGCTGTGCCGAAACTCAACAACTGCGACATATTTCGCAAAAAAGGGATTATAATTCAGGGATTCATAGTGAGGATGGGTATATGCGAGCTACAGCGATTAGTCTTAAAACTGAGCAAGATGTTGAAAAACTGCGGATATCTGGGCGTTTGGCTGCAGAGGTTTTAGCGATGATCGGGGAGCATGTCAAGCCAGGTGTCACGACTGAATATCTGGATGATCTCTGTCATGATTTTATTGTAAATACATTAAAAGTGACGCCAGCCAATATTGGCTATTATGGCTATACCAAAACCACCTGTATTTCACTGAATGAAGTGGTTTGTCACGGCATTCCATCATCAAAAGTCGTTCTTCAGGATGGCGATATTATCAATATTGATGTTGCCATTATTAAAGACGGTTATTTCGGTGATACCAGCCGGATGTACTATGTCGGAACTCCATCTCCAGAAGCCAAGCGACTGGTCAATACCACCTATGAAGCTATGGTAGCCGGGATTCATGCAGTGAAGCCGGGCGCGACCCTGGGTGATATTGGTTATGCGATTCAAACGGTCGCACAGCGTGAAGGCTATTCCATCGTGCGCGAATATTGCGGTCATGGCATCGGCAAGGTCTATCACGAACAGCCAAACATTCTGCATTACGGCCAGCCGGGTCAGGGCATTAAACTGGTTCCGGGCATGGTGTTTACCATTGAGCCGATGGTGAATATGGGAAAAGCCCGCGTCAAAGAGCTGAAAGATGGCTGGACTGTGGTCACCACGGATAAATCCTGGTCTGCGCAATGGGAACATATGGTCTATGTGACTGAAACCGGGTTTGAAGTGTTGTCGCCTTGGCCTGAAGGCACAGGTGAGTATCCGGAGATTTAAAATATTGATTGCATGATCTTTATTTAGATAATCCACTTACATAAATTACAACTCACTCGTGATTGTTGACGAAAACATACAAAACACTACATTAAACAGTGGTTTAGGATTGTATATCTGATTAAACTAAGAGTCAGATACATAGTTCCTTTTTTCGCTCACTATGCTGTAGTGAAAGTTTCTCTAGCTCATTTTTCCCCAAGAATGAGCTATTTTTTTGTCCAGTTTTCCTCAACAGCATATCACTTAGCGCTGATTTAATTCAGCGACCAGATAGTCAATAAAGACCCGTACTGCGGGCAATAAGCCGCGACGTGAAGGATAAACCACATGGAAAATACCATGCGGCGCTTTCCAGTCAGGGAGTACCCGAACAAGTTCACCACTTGCCACGTAATGCTCGACCACGTTATCTGGTAACAAAGTAACGCCTGATCCTGACGCGGCCAATTGTGCCAGCATATTTAAGTCAGAACCCATAACGGTTGGACTGACACGAATTTTTTTCTGTTCCTGCTGTTCATTTTGTAAGGTCAGAAACTGTTCGGTATGATCTTCAGCCATACTCAGGATTTTATGTTCAGCCAGTTGCTCAGGGTTTTTCAGTTCACCAAATTCATTTAAGTAACCCTGACTGGCGAATAGATGCTGCTCAATTTTTTCAAACTGGCGAATCACCAGATTCGGGTCATCATCCAGACTGGAACGGACGCGTAAGGCCAGATCAAAGCCTTCATTGATAATATCGACCCGGCGATTGGTGATCATCATCTGGACTTTAATTTCAGGATATTTTTTCAAAAAATCTGGCAGAATTTTTGCCAGTTCGTTCTGGGCAATAGAGACGGGCAAGCTGACTTTAATAGTTCCGCGCGGTTCGGTACTCAAATGGTCGACCAGATCATGCGCTGCCTGTGCAGCACTCAGCATGACTTGGGCATGCCGGTAAATATTCATGCCGATATCGGTGACAGCAAAATGACGCGAACTGCGCTGAATCAGACGTACGCCCAGGCGCTCTTCCAGATTAAACACCCGGCGGCTAAGTTTGGATTTGGGAATATCAGTTGCACGTTCGGCTGCACTAAAGCCGCCATGTTCCACCACCTGAGCGAAACAATAAAAGTCATCCAGATCAGACAGCATGGTTTAATTCCATTCTTGCAACGATAAGCTGATTAAAAATTGATTGTTGCATACTGTCAATCAGAGAATGTAGTGCATAAAGATTTTAATTCGCGGATTTCAGTAAACCTAGCAGTGTTTGCATGCCATCGGTCGCGTTTTGGGGGATTTTGTAAAACTGTGCAGGCAAATACTGCTGCTCGGCTTTCGGGTCGATGTAATAGGCCTGACAGTACGCAGGAATATCATGAATTAACCCGGCGACCGGATAAACCTGTAGGCTGGTGCCAATCACCACAAAAATATCGGCATCCTGTACACAGTCTTGGGCTTCTTCATACGCGGGCACGGCTTCGCCAAACCAGACCACATGCGGACGTAACGGATAGCCTGCCTTACAAAAGTGTTGATTTAAATCTAATTCAGCACCTTCAATTGGATAAAACTCGGTCGTGCTTTGTGCATCGGGGCCTGAGCTTTTGGCCAGACGAATATTGCCATGTAAATGGATCACCTTGGAGCTGCCGGCACGTTCATGCAAGTCATCAATATTCTGGGTGATTACATGCACATCAAACTCATTTTCAAGATCGGCAATTAATTGATGTGCGGCATTCGGCTGTGCTTCCAGAATGTTTTTACGGCGGGCATTATAAAAGCGTTGCACCAGTTCTGGATTTTTGGCCCAAGCTTCAGGTGTCGCGACCTCTTCAATCCGGTATTGTTCCCAAAGTCCATCACTGTCGCGAAAAGTATGAATGCCACTTTCGGCGCTCATGCCTGCACCGGAAAAAGCCACCAACTTTTTCATTGTTCTATCTCCTGAATCTTTAGGCAGCTGAAGTGCTAGATTGTGAATTTTCATTTAAAAAGATGCCAAGTTCTCGGGCAAATTTTAGCGGTTCAGTCAGTAAAGGTGTATGGCCGGATTTGCTGAAAAGTATCTGTTTGGCCTGAGGCAGACTTTCTGCAATCAGGTGCTGACCTTCAAAAGGATATAGCTTGGATTGTACGCCGCTAAAGAAAGTCACCGAACAGCTGAGCTGGGCCAATGCCTCTCGGTAATCCTCACGATGGTATAAATAATTGTTGATATACCACGCCATATAATCCACCCGGCTGGAAGGCATTAACAGACTTTGCAGGCGAGGTTGATTCAAAATGAATTCGAAAGCTTTCAGACTATATTTTTGTTGATTTTGTAGCTGAATAAACTTTAGCCATAGGGCGGCAATTTGTTTACGGACAGAAACGTCAAGATCACGGATCAATTCAACTTGCTGATATTGCGTAAGTAGGACAGAGAGCTGCTGCAGGATGTCGATAAATTCCTGATAACGTGGACCAAAAAGTCCAAAAGCCCAAGCATCATCGACCGGAATTTTGGGAGTCTGATCAATGTGCAAATAAGCAGAAATCTGACTGGCAAAGTTGTCATAATGCATGCCGTGCATTGCGGTGGTTGCACCCATGGAATAGGCAATGACGATGACTTGATCTAATTCTAGCTGGGTCAGAACTGAACGCACATCCAGCCAGTGACTGGAAATTGCATCCCTATCTGGCGGAATTTTACAGCGACTGGAAGCCCCAAAGCCGCGCCATTCTGGAATAATGAAACAGAAATTTTTCTGATGCGGATAAAGAAAAGCTTTCCATTGCCAGCTCAGCATGCCAAGTCCCGAGAGCACCAGTACAGGCTGTCCCTGACCATATTCGCGTACAAATAGCTGTTCACCATCGGGCATGCGATAAAAGGGCATGTGTGTCTCCGTATTTAGAATTATTTTGCGTCAAATTGTTTGAGTCGCGGAATGACTTGTTCCAGCCAGGAAATCCAGCCCAGTTCCTGATCAATCCCCAGTTGCAAAATCATTTTATGAATATACAGGGTACGGTCAGTTTCGTCCGCTTCGGCAAAGTCCTTGGCAAAAATCTGCTGATAGGTTTTCAGTTTTTCTTTATGCAGTTCTAGATGGCGTTCCAGCTCTGCCAAGGTGTTATTGCCACCAAGCTGGGCTTCGGCACGTAAACGCACCATCAGTTCTTCGCGCAGTTGTGCCGGTGGGCTTTGTTGCAGCATCCAGTTGGCCAGTTCTTCCCGGCCCAGACGTTCCACTTGATAAGTCTTTTTGCGGCTATTCGAGTCTTCCTCTTCTATCGTCGAAATCCAGCCTTTTTGCAGCATGGCATTCAGCTCGCGATAAATCTGCTGATGAGTGGCATTCCAGAAGAAGCCCATGGAACGGTCAAAACGGCGAGCCAGTTCGATTCCGGTGCTAGGTTTTTCAATCAGGCTGGTCAATAAAACATGCGCTAAAGACATAAACGTCTCAAAAAAGTGACTCGGGATTATTATGCAACATGTTGCATAAAAATCAATTCTGGCATATAAATTAGTGCAACAAGTTGCATTAAACTGGAAAGATTGAGGGATCAAACTGCCAGTTGCTAAAACAATAGCCAGCCTAAACGCATGCTCAGGAGTTGAAATGTCTAAATATCCGAATTTACTTGCCCCATTGAACTTGGGTTTTACCACACTTAAAAACCGCGTATTAATGGGTTCCATGCACGTTGGTCTTGAAGAAGCACCCGGCGGATATGATCGGATGGCAGCTTTTTATGCAGAGCGCGCCAAAGGTGGAGTCGCTTTAATCGTCACCGGCGGGATTTCACCAAATGATCATGGCGTAACGTTTCATGGCGGTTCCAAACTTGACACCATTGAAGAAGCTGAAAAGCATAAGGTGATTACCCAGGCCGTACATGAAGCGGGCGGGAAAATTGCCATGCAGATTCTGCATACCGGACGTTATTCTTATCAGGCTGAAAATGTCGCGCCATCCCCAATTCAGGCACCGATCAATCCAGTCAAACCGCATGCTTTAACTTCGGCTGAGGTGCAGCAAACCATTGATGATTTTGCCAATTGTGCCAAGCTGGCTCAATACGCCGGTTATGACGGTGTAGAAATCATGGGCTCGGAAGGCTATCTGATTAACGAATTTATTGCAGCACGTACCAACCATCGTGATGATGAGTGGGGTGGAAGCTATGCAAACCGCATCCGTTTCCCGATTGAAATCGTACGCCGTACCCGTGAAATGGTCGGTGAGAACTTTATCATTATTTATCGCCTATCTATGCTGGATCTGGTCGAAGGCGGTTCAACTCTGGAAGAAGTCATCCAGTTGGCCAAAGAAATTGAAAAAGCCGGTGCGACCATTATCAATACTGGCATTGGCTGGCATGAAGCGCGTATTCCGACCATTGCCACCAAAGTGCCACGTGCAGCCTTCACTTGGGTCACGCGTAAGCTGAAAGGTCAGGTGAAGATTCCTTTAATCACTTCAAACCGTATTAATACTCCGGAAATGGCTGAATATGTATTGGCGTCTGGTGATGCTGATATGATTTCCATGGCCCGCCCAATGCTGGCAGACTCTGAGTTTGTCTTGAAAGCGGAGCAGGGTCGTAGCGATGAGATCAATACCTGTATCGGTTGTAATCAGGCCTGTCTGGATCATATTTTCTCAATGAAAATTGCCACCTGTCTGGTCAATCCACGTGCCTGCTATGAAACAGAACTAATTTTTAAAGAAACCAATGTGGCAAAAAATATTGCCGTGATTGGTGCGGGTCCTGCAGGTTTAAGCTTTGCTGTGTATGCTGCAAATCGTGGTCATCAGGTGACGGTATTTGAAACCGCTGCTCAGATTGGTGGACAGTTTAATATTGCCAAGACTATTCCAGGCAAGGAAGAGTTTTATGAAACCTTGCGTTATTTCAAACGCCAGATTGAATTACAGCCACGTATCAAATTGCAACTGAATCATAAGGCGAGTCTGGAAGAGCTGGCTCAGTCAAACTTTGATGACATTGTGGTGGCAACAGGCGTGACACCGCGTCAGCTTGAGATTCCAGGCATTGATCATGCAAAAGTACTGTCTTATCTGGATGTTCTGAAAGAGCGTAAGCCAGTGGGTCAGCGAGTTGCCATTATTGGTGCAGGTGGTATTGGTTTTGATACAGCCGAATTCCTGAGCCATGAAGGGGAAAGTGGCAGTATCAATCCGGAAAAATTCTATGATGAATGGGGTATTGATACTGACTATGAAAATGTCGGTGGCTTAAAAGCCGCAAATGTAGAAAAACCGCAACGTGAAATTTATTTATTGCAACGTAAAGCCGCTTCAGTCGGCGCGAGTCTGGGTAAAACCACAGGCTGGATTCATCGTACCGGTTTAAAACACCGTGACGTAAAAATGATTGCGGGCGCCAGCTATGAAAAAATTGATGATCAGGGCTTACATATCGTCGTGAATGACAAACCTGCAGTACTAGAAGTCGATCATGTGATTATTTGTGCCGGTCAGGAATCTTATACCGCCATGTTTGATGAGCTAAAAGCAGCCGGGAAAAATGTGCATCTGATTGGTGGAGCGAAAGAAGCGGGTGAATTGGATGCCAAGCGTGCAATCCGTCAGGGTGCTGAATTGGCGGCGGTGATTTAATTTAAAAACGTCAAGCTTTATTAACCTCTCCCTTGCGCAGCAGTGCTACTTGTATCTTGATTGATATAGTGATTAGCTACCACTATACGCAAATTGTAGAGTTTGGAGTGCTGCTAAAATCTTAAATTTGAACCTGAGATAAAACCTACAATTTGCCCTTATCCCTCATACAACTCTGAACGGTAACTAAGCACTTTGATGCTGTATTCACAAGGTAAGATGATGGTTAATGGGATAAAAATCATAGCTTAAACTCAAGGAATATCACCATGATTATGCTAGGTATTGATGTCAGTAAAACCAAAATAGATTGTTGCATTTTTCCTCAAGGTTTGACTGGAAAAAGAAAAAATAAAATATTTACTAATACAGAAAGTGGCTTTGGCAGTCTGCTCAAATGGCTCATCACTCTTAAAATTGAACCTGATCAAGTGACAGCAATCATGGAAGCGACTTCGGTTTATCATGAGAATTTGGGATATTATCTATATGATGCAGGTGTAAAGGTTTGTGTGGCTAATCCTTCACGAGTAAGAGCCTTTGCCAAAGGCATGTCCATGCTAAATAAAACGGATAAAGCTGATAGTGAAGCTCTTTCACGTTATGGTTACACCGCAAAGTTAATCATATGGCAGCCTGAACCTGAAAATGTCAGATTATTAAAAGCTTTACTAGGCAGACGAGATGTCTATCTAGGTAGTCTATTGCAGGAAAAGAATCGACTTGAAAAGGCGCAGTCCACTCATACCTCCGTTGTTGTGATTAAATTACTTGAAGAGAATATTGAGTATTTAAATCAGCAACTTGAAAATATTGATAAGTTAATAAATAATCACATAGATCAAGATCCAACATTGAAACAGGATTTGAAATTACTGCAAACTATTCCTTCAATCGGTGAACGATCAGGCTTATTACTGTTGGGGTTATTTCATTCGCACAAGTTTGAAAAAGCAAGTCAAGCTGCTGCATATGTAGGTTTGGTTCCAGTACATCAGTTGTCTGGCAGTTCAGTCAACAAGCAAAGTCACTTATCAAAAGCAGGTGACAGTAAAATACGCTCAGTATTGTATATGTCAGCATTAACAGCGATTAAATATAATCCACACATTGAAGCTTTATATCAACGATTATTAAGCCAGGGTAAAAATAAAATGTGTGCTTTAGGTGCTGCAATGCGCAAGCTTATACATCTGTGTTATGGCGTTTTAAAACATCAGACTGCCTATCAAAGAGATTATTTATTGGTCGAATAATCTCAAAACCTGATTGACTACCAAGACGGTATCTCATCTCCTATAAGGAGAGGGATAAATCGGTATAAAAAGTGTTATCTCCCTCTCCCTTTGGGAGAGGGCTGGGGTGAGGGAGATTAATTTTTTAATAACAAAAAAGGAATCTAAAATGACCATCGAAAATACCAGAAAATCCATTGCACGCTGGCATGAGATGCTGGAAACCCGTGATATGTCGATCTTGAATGAACTACTTGCTGAAGAAGTGGTATTTCGTTCGCCTGTGGCTTTTCAACCTTATCCTGGAAAACAGGTGGTATTTTTTATTTTGACCAATGTCATTCAAGTCTTTGAAAACTTCACCTATCACCGTGAATTTATAAGTGAAGATGGTAACAATGTCGTACTTGAGTTTTCTGCCAATGTGGGCGATAAAAAACTAAAGGGAGTTGACATGATTCAGTTTAATGAAGAGGGTCAGATGATTGATTTTGAAGTCATGATTCGACCTAAGTCCGGACTTGAAGCCCTGGCTGTACAGATGGGCCAGCGGATGCAATCATTCCAAGCTAAAACTTAATTCGAACTATTGATTCAAGTCGGCATGAAATTTGTAAATCACAGCTAGTACAACTAGAGGGGGATGACAGATGAAAATGTTGCTTAAAAAATTGGGTCAGCTTTCCAGTGAGTATCTGGATCGTTTCAGTGGAGCAGACGAGCCGACCCTGTATTACAATCCGAATGGTGTATTTTCAGGACTCATTGAGCGCTTACCGCAGCTGCAACAAAAATATCGTCCTACACCTTGGTTAGCCAATGCACATGCACATATTCTGTATTTCGATTTAATTAAAAAACGCACCATTAAACTGAAATATGATGCGCTTGAACAGCTGAAAATGTCAGATGGTGGAATTACCGGTATTGCCTGGTATGGACTCGATCTTCCGGCAAGCACGCCGACCATTGTATTACTTCATACTATTACCGGTTCTCCTGAATCAATGCGTGAACTGGTTCGTGATCTGCATAAATATACGGGTTGGCGTGTTGCATTGTGTTTACGCCGTGGTCATGCAGACTTACCCATGCCTGTGCCTAAAATGAACCTGTTTGGTTCAACTCAGGATTTGCGTGAGCAGCTCTTGTATATACAGGACAGATTTCCTCAGTCCGATCTCTATGGGGTTGGATCTTCTGCGGGTACGGGATTGTTAGTGCGTTATCTGGGCGAAGAAGGTGAACAAACCCCACTCAAAGCGGCTTTTGCCTTATGCCCTGGCTATAACACTGAAACCGGTTTTGCCAATGTGCATCCGTTTTACAGTAAAGTCATGGCCAAAAAACTGATTAAGCGCTTTATTCATCCTTATCAGGAAACCTGGCAGGTCTGCCCAAGCTGGAAACAGTTATTAGAAGTTAAAGATCTGTCTGAATTTGAAAAACTTTATTTTGAACTGGCCGGATTTGCGGATTATGCCAGTTATACTCAGGCAACCAATCCGATTTATGTGTTTGAAAGTGTCAAAATCCCACTGATGATTTTAAATGCGGAGGATGATCCGGTTTGTCACATCCGAAATTTAGAACCTTATAAAGAAAAAATTCGGGCGATGTCTAATATTATGGTGATTACCACCAAAAAAGGCAGTCATTGCGGCTTTTATCAGGGCTTGATGCAAACCGAATCTTGGGCTACCCGACTAATGACAGACTATTTGATTCACTTATCTCGTGCACCGGCAACAGTATCTGCTTAAAAAGTTCCAATAAAAAACCCAGCATCTGCTGGGTTTTTTGATGAATGATACTGTAATTAGTCAAGTGCTGGCATCGCTGCGGCAATTGCGTCAGCAACCGCATCATCCTCAGACTTGTTTTCTGGATTTGAATTGGTTTTAGGTGTGGTCGCAGCAGGCTTTGACGCAGGTTCTTCGCGGGTTTCAGGCACTGGTGCCGGCTCAGTAGTTTCTGGTTTTTTGATTTCACGACGGATTTCAGTCGTGGTGTTTTCAGTTTGCTCACGTTGAATTTCAACCGTTGGCGCTACTTCCTCTTCAATTGCCGCTGGCTCTACAGGTTCAAGCGGTTCAAATTGCGTTGGTTCTGGAGTCGAGATTTCAGATGCTGGAGTAACTTCTACTTGCTCTTCTTCTTTTGGTGCTTCTTTTTTTACACACGCAGTTAATGTCAGGCCAGTCAGGATTAGGGTGGAGATTAAAAGTTTCTTCATCATCATTGCATCAAACATAAAAGTGTGGAGTGGATACACTATTATAGCAGCAAAATGCAAGATAGAAATCATATGAACTTACTGTAATTTTTTATAGGAATTGCTGTTAGAATAGTCAATTGTTTATTGTTCTTTGAATTGATGCGGATTGACTTTGCTTTCTAGGTACAAGGTAAAGTAAAATTGCGCAACATTGCAGGCCGATTTAGGCTCGATTGTACGAGAAACCCAATGACCCATTTTATTTTCGTTACTGGTGGTGTAGTTTCATCACTAGGTAAAGGTATTTCAGCTGCTTCTGTTGCTGCACTTTTAGAAGCTCGTGGTTTAAAAGTGACCATGGTAAAAATGGATCCATACATTAATGTCGATCCAGGGACAATGAGCCCATTCCAGCATGGTGAAGTTTTTGTTACAGAAGATGGTGCTGAAACAGACTTAGACTTGGGTTACTACGAACGTTTCTTGCGTCGTGCGAAAATGACCAAACTAAATAACTTCACATCAGGCCGTGTTTACCAGGATGTTCTAAACAAAGAACGCCGTGGTGACTATCTAGGCGGTACTGTTCAAGTTATTCCACACATTACTGACAATATCAAAGAGCGTGTACTTCGTGCAGGCGAAGGTTATGACGTTGCGATCGTAGAGATCGGCGGTACTGTAGGTGACATTGAATCTCTCCCATTCATGGAATCTGTACGTCAGTTAATGGTTGAACTTGGTCATAAACGTACCATGTTAATGCACTTAACGTTACTCCCATACATTAAGTCTGCAGCAGAATTAAAAACCAAACCAACACAGCACTCTGTTAAAGAACTCCTGTCGATTGGTATTCAGCCAGACATTCTCATCTGTCGTACAGAGTACGATGTAGATGCAGATACGACGCGTAAGATTGCATTATTTACCAACGTTGAAGCACGTGCCGTTGTGGTATGTAAAGACGCACGTTCGATCTACCAGATTCCACGTACATTCTACGAACAAAATGTTGATGATTTAATCTGTGAACGTTTTGGTTATAACGATCTTCCTGAAGCTGATTTAACAGATTGGGATAACGTTGTAGAAGCATTACTGAACCCTGAATACACCGTACGTGTTGCAATGGTCGGTAAATACGTTGAACTTCCAGATGCTTACAAATCTGTCAACGAAGCACTTTTACATGCGGGTATTCAAAACCGTGTGAAAGTTCAGATTGACTACGTAAACGCTGAAGAGCTTGAAGGCCAAGATGTAGCAGAAGTATTGAAAGATGCTGATGCGATTCTAGTTCCTGGTGGTTTCGGTGAGCGCGGTACTGAAGGCAAAATGAAGGCGATTCAGTTCGCACGTGAGAACGGTGTGCCGTTCCTCGGTATTTGCTTGGGTATGCAGTTGGCTGTGATCGAATACGCACGTAATGTTGCTGGTATTGCAGACGCGACCTCGACTGAATTTAACCGTTCAACCAAATCTCCATTGATTGGTTTAATTACTGAATGGTTAGATGAGCGTGGTGAAGTTCAGCAACGTTCTGCTGATTCTGATCTGGGTGGCACGATGCGTTTAGGCGCGCAAAAATCTGAACTGGTTGCAGGGACTAAAACTGCAGAAGTTTATGGTTCTGAAGAAATCATCGAGCGTCACCGTCACCGTTACGAGATGAACAACCGTTATATCCCAGTGCTGGAAGAAAAAGGCATGAAGATTTCTGGTTATTCTCCGGTACAGCATCTGGTAGAAACTGTTGAAATTCCTGCACATCCTTGGTTTATTGCAGTACAATTCCACCCGGAATTTACCAGCTCGCCACGTGATGGTCACCCGTTGTTTGCAGGTTTCATTGATGCTGCGAAAAAGCAGTACCAAAAAACCAAATAATCGGTGCGTAGGACACAACTAGGGAAGTTTAAATGTCGCAATTAAAACCACAAGAAATTGTACGTTTGGGCGATATACAAATGGCAAATCATTTGCCATTTGTATTATTCGGCGGAATGAATGTACTTGAATCTAAAGACCTGGCTTTTGAAATTGCAGAGACTTATGTCGATATCTGCACACGTTTGGGCATTCCTTATGTGTTCAAAGCCAGCTTTGATAAAGCCAACCGTTCAAGCCTGAACTCTTTCCGTGGCCCAGGCCTGGAAAAAGGTCTCGAGTGGTTAGCTGACATTAAAAAACACTTTAATGTGCCGATCATCACCGATGTGCATGAGCCGTACCAAGCGGCTCCTGTTGCAGAAGTGGCAGACATTATTCAATTGCCAGCTTTCTTAAGCCGTCAGACGGATCTGGTTGAAGCCATGGCAAAAACGGATGCGATCATCAACATCAAAAAAGCCCAGTTCCTGGCTCCGCACGAAATGCGTCATATTTTGCATAAGTGTCTGGAAGCCGGAAATGACAAGCTGATCATTTGTGAACGCGGTTCGGCATTTGGCTATAACAATCTGGTTGTAGACATGCTGGGCTTCGACATCATGAAAGAAATGAATGTCCCGGTTTTCTTTGATGTGACCCATGCCTTACAAACCCCAGGCGGCCGTGCAGATTCTGCCGGTGGTCGTCGTGCGCAAATTACAACGCTTGCACGTGCGGGTATGGCAACGGGTCTTGCAGGCTTGTTCCTGGAAGCACATCCAGATCCGGAAAAAGCCAAGTGTGATGGTCCATGTGCGCTGCGCATGTCTCAGCTTGAGCCGTTCCTGGCACAGCTAAAAGAATTGGATACCTTGGTTAAAGGTTTCGAAAAGTTAGATACACACTGAGTTTATCACTCTTGCGCTGCCGTATAGGCAGCTCATATTAATCAACTGAGGAATAGTTCATGAGCCAAATCGTTGACATTCGTGCACGTGAAATTTTGGACTCTCGTGGTAACCCTACCATCGAAGCAGACGTAATCTTAGCATCTGGCGTAGTTGGCCGTGCATGTGCACCATCTGGTGCTTCAACTGGTTCTCGTGAAGCTTTAGAACTTCGTGATGGCGATAAAGCGCGTTACTTAGGTAAAGGCGTTAAAACTGCGGTAAATAACGTCAATACGTTAATCCGTGACGCTTTGGTCGGTAAATCAGTATTCGAACAAAAAGACATCGATAACACGATGATCGCGCTTGACGGTACTGAAAACAAAGAAAAATTAGGTGCAAACGCAACTTTGGCAGTGTCTTTGGCTGCTGCTCGCGCTGCTGCTGAAGAAAAGAAAATTCCTCTTTTCCAATACATCGCAGATCTTCGCGGTCAAACGATTCTAACCATGCCTGTACCAATGATGAACATCATCAATGGTGGTTCACATGCAGACAACAATGTCGATATTCAAGAATTCATGATTGAGCCAGTAGGCTTCACTTCATTCTCTGAAGCGCTACGTGCCGGTGCTGAAATCTTCCATTCACTTAAATCAGTATTAAACAAAAAAGGTTTAAACACTGCGGTAGGTGATGAAGGTGGTTTTGCACCAAACTTGCGTTCAAACGAAGAAGCAATTACGGTTATTCTTGAAGCAATTGGTCAAACTGGCTACAAAGCAGGTTCTGACATCATGCTTGCGCTTGACTGTGCATCTTCAGAATTCTACAAAAATGGTCAATATATTCTTGCGGGCGAAGGCAACAAAGCGTTCACAAGCAACCAGTTCTCTGACTATTTAGCAGGTCTGGTAAACCAGTATCCAATTATCTCGATTGAAGATGGTTTGGACGAATCTGACTGGGAAGGCTGGTCTTACCTGACTTCTATTCTTGGCGACAAGATCCAGTTGGTTGGTGACGACTTGTTCGTAACGAACCCGAAAATTCTGCAACGTGGTATCAACGAAAAAGTGGGTAACTCGATTCTGATCAAATACAACCAGATCGGTACCTTGACTGAAACTTTAGATGCCATCTACCTTGCGAAAGAGAATGGTTACTCTACTGTAATTTCACACCGTTCAGGTGAAACGGAAGATTCAACGATTGCTGATCTTGCAGTAGGTACAGCAGCGGGTCAAATCAAGACTGGTTCACTTTGCCGTTCTGACCGTGTAGCGAAATATAATCAATTACTTCGTATTGAAGAATTGACTAATGCTGCATATCGCGGTAAAGCTGAGTTCAAAGGTTTGAACTAAGCGACTTATGTCAATGTTAAATGTATTCGACTCGACTGCGAGTAAAGTACTGTTGGGCCTTGCGATCATTTTGATCGCAGGGTTTCAATATTTATACTGGTTTGGTGAAGGTGGTTATCATGATCATCAGCAACTGACCCAGAAAATCCAGCAACAGATGGAATTGAATGATGAGCTGAAAGAGCGTAATCGCGTTCTGGCGGCAGAAGTTTATGATTTGAAGAATGGTATTGAAGCCATCGAAGAACATGCGCGTTTAGATCTTGGTCTGATTAAGCCACGCGAAACTTTTATTCAAATGAGCACGATCAGTACTCAATATAAACCGATCTATCTTAATCCTAATTCTAAAGTAGACCTGCGAACCAATGAGTCAGCTGAAGCACCAACTACACCCTAAACTTTGGGTCATTCTTCCAGCTGCAGGTTCCGGTAGCCGTTTCTCCAAAACAGAACTGAAACAATATCAGATGATTCAAGAGCGTACTGTTCTTGAACATACGGTGACTCGTCTGAATCAACTGCCTTTGACGGGTTATGTCCTGGCGATTGGTGTACAGGATAATGTCGCAAAAACGCTTCCATTTTCCAGGCTGGAGAAAGCCCATTTTTGTTTGGGTGGTGCCGAGCGGGTGAATTCCGTGTTAAATGCACTGAACTATTTATCTCAAATCGCTTCTGAAGATGACTGGGTGTTGGTACATGATGCGGCACGTCCGTGTGTCAGTCAGGATTGTCTGCAACAGTTGGTCAATACGGCAATTACCAAGGATAGGGCTGCGATTCTGGCGATTCCGGTGCGAGATACACTTAAGCGTGTAGTAACCAATTTTGATATTGAGGAAACAGTGGATCGCTCGATGCTCTGGCAGGCACAAACGCCACAAATGGCCAAGCTAGGTGTGTTGAAACGGGCGCTTGAGCAGGCTTTGCAAGATGGTGCCACGATTACCGATGAAGCCAGTGCGCTGGAACATATCGGTAAGCCGGTGAGTGTAGTACAAGGTCGTTCCGATAATATTAAAATTACCTATCCGGATGATCTGGAACTGGCCAGGCTGATTTTACAGGCTCAGGCTTAAAAATATATTCAAATAATATTTAGGGTCTGTTGACATTTACTGTTCATAATTAACCCTATAAAGGTAGCCATAAAAATATACAGGCTAAAGCAACAGAACTTTGATAATTTCTTTTGAGCTTGTCATATCGAGTAGCTATTCCTCTAAATTGCTTTAATCTACAAAACATATTTTCAACTAAATGCCTGATTTTATATAAACACCAGTCCATATGGTCATTGTTTGATTGGCTATTTGTTTTCTTTGGTATATTCGCTTTAGTCCCTGTTTTCCTGATCTGTTCACGCAGTGGTTCTGAATCATAGCCTTTATCTGCACATACCACTTTTGTCTCTTTTAAATCTAATGTTGATATTAAATCAGGTGCAACTTTAACATCATGTGTGGTTCCATCGGTAATCATGAAATCAATAGGATTGCCATGTGCATCAACAATCAAATGTATTTTTGAGGAGTTTCCTCCTACACTTTTAGAAATAGATTGATTCGCTATACCGGCAGAATGTTGATGAGCACGTACATGAGAGCCATCAATAAAAATCCACTCCATATCGGGGCATGAGGCTAGTAATTTGAATAATCTAAGTAACTTACCGCTGCTTGACCAACGATTAAAACGTTTGAAAATAGAGTTTGAATGACCAAAACAACAAGGAATATCTCGCCACGGACAGCCTGTTCTAATTCTATAGAGAATAGCTTCAATAAAATTGCGTAAATTTGAGTTGTGGTGAATGGATAAATTACGCAGAATAACTTTCAACTTTTGCCAGTGTTGATCTGTCAGCATGGTACGAGGCATAGCGAATAGTAAAATTGGGTTTGGCGATTTGATTTTACTACTTCGCTATTTTTTTAAGCTAAAAGTGTCAACACACCCTAAATAAAAGCAGAATAAATCTGGCTGTAGCGATCTATTCGCTATAGCTTTCACTTATAATTTTGCCATCATTCTTTTTCACCTTTTGGCCAATGATACCTTCACAGCAGTATCGGTTTTTACGTCACTCTTTGCGTGATGGACGTAGTATTAACCCGCAAGATTCATCTCGATGGACCAAGTTGCACCTTGATCCATGGTTATTGTGCTTTCTGGTTCTCAATGCAATCCTGGGTTTAATGGTGGTGTATAGCGCGACCTCCGAAGACTCTGGCATGGTGGTGCGTCAGGCCGTCAGTTTCGGGATTGGTTTTGTGCTGCTATTTATCTGTGCGCAGATTCCACCGAAAGTCTATCAGGCGATTAGTCCATACCTGTATGCCTTCGGGATCTTCATGCTGCTTCTGGTCTTTGTGATTGGTGAAAAACGTTTAGGTGCAACCCGCTGGATTACCTTGCCGGGGGTGGGAAGCATGCAACCGAGTGAGGTAATGAAATTTGCGATGCCTTTGATGATGGCATGGTATTTTGCACGTAAGCCGTTTCCTCCCAAATTTTTGCATATTGTCGGGGCTTTGATTTTATTGGGCATACCATTTGTTTTGGTGGCGCTTCAGCCTGACTTGAATATTGGTTTGGTGATTCCCGGTATTTTTGTTCTATTTTTAAGTGGCATGTCATGGCGTCTGATTGGTGGTGCAGTTGCAGCAGTTGCTGTGGCAGCACCGGTTGCATGGATGTTTGTGCTACAAGAGTATCAAAAAAAGCGTATTACCACCTTGTTTGATCCGGAGTCGGATGCCTTGGGCGCGGGCTGGAATATTATCCAGTCCAAAATTGCCATTGGTTCAGGTGGTTCCACGGGCAAAGGCTATACCGAAGGTACGCAATCACATTTAGGTTATCTGCCTGAACATCATACTGACTTTATTATGTCGACGTATGCTGAAGAATTCGGTTTTATCGGTGTTTTTCTGCTGTTCAGTTTATTCACTGCCATTATTATTCGCTGTTTGATGATTGGTTTAAACAGCTTTCATAACTTTGGCCGTTTATATGCTGGAGCCATGGGACTGACCTTCTTCTTCTTTGTATTTTTAAACTCCGGCATGGTGAGCGGGATTTTACCTGTGACCGGAGATCCATTGCCGCTGATGAGCTATGGCGGAACGGCGGTGATTTCCATGTTGGCCGGGATGGGCATTGTGATGTCGATTCATACTCATCGATAATTATTCTAAAAGTCGGACTGGTTCCGGCTTTTTTAGTATTCTTAAAACAAAACATAAATCTCTATTAAGTATAAAAAGGAAGTTAAGTTTGAGTAATATTTTTCGTGAATCAGAAAAAATGTTGGTAGAGCTTGGGAGTGAATTAAATAATTCAATATTTTTGGAGGGTGGGCCTCGGCTTGAGATAGTTTATCAATGCTGTGAATTGTCGATTGAGCATGGTGTGGCTATTCTCAGTTTACTGGAAATAAAAAGAGATATATCTGCGCTTGCCTTGTTTAGAATTCAGTTTGAGGCGGTCGTTAGAGCTTACTGGTTACTTATGGTTGCCTCAAATCAAGAAATACAAAAGTTTGAATTAAATAATGCAGATGACCTTTTAAAGAATATTAAAATCCCGACAGCAGTAGAAATGATAACGAAATTAGAGAATATTGTAGAGATAGCTCATATAGTAGAGATATTTAAAGAGTTTAAATTTTACTCATTAAAACATTTGCATTCTATTGTTCATACAGGACGAAATTCATTAATTCAAAAAAGAGCAGGATTAGCTGATGAGCAAATGCTTGTGATTATTAAACAAGTAAATGGATTTATTACGATGGCTGCACAAATATTGTTAAGACATGCGGGTAAAGAAAAGTATATTCATCACATTCATGCGCAATATAGAAATTGTTTCCAGATGCAGAGTGATATAACAGTAGAACAAAAAGCAGAAATCGATAAGCGATATCAAAAAGCCCTCACTTGAGTAATGCCAGTCAGTTAAGAAATTGACTGGCATTTTCTTGGGTATTTCTGCGGTTTTCCTTTCACAACTCGTGGGCAACTTCTAACCCTTCTCTCAGGCAAAACATACCTCCTCGATTTCTCCAGTAAACTTTCTAGATGTTTAGGTAAATTCCCTGCGGAGTCTAAAGAATCAAATCTTAATATATTCAGGATGCTGATAGAGGCAATATGAAAGCTGATTCTCAAAGGACTGACTTTTGCACGTTGAGCCATATGTTTCATTTGTCTTCTTAGAATATTATAGGCAATGAAGACCCCCCATAATTCTTGATAAATTAAATCAGGTTGCTTGCTCCTCAAATGCTTACCTTCCTGTAAATCACTTTTGATTTCTCGGTAACACATTTCTATTTCCCAGCGCTGGGCATAAAGCTTCGCCAAGCCTATCAGTGGATATGCCTTTGAATCCATTAATGAAGTGATATAACGTCTAATTTTCCCTGCCTGCTCAACTTCAATCAAACGCGCTTCCCAATATTCTCCTAATGATGGATTTAGCTTCCTGGCTCTAGCTGAAAGAGGCATTTTGATTTGAAAGTCATGCGGGGAATTACGTTTAATGATCTCATAGCGTAAATTATCTTTTGCTCTCATTAACCAATGACTGGCTTCTACTCGTGTTTGCCAGTCAATCAAGAAATCAGCAGAGAAATAGGCTCGATCAAACAAGGTAATACTATGCGATGGAGGACATAATCGATTTGCCAGTGTAAGTTCACCCTGATCCATGCTACCTATTTGGGCATCAATGATTTCATGGGTGCTGGTATTTACCAGGCAGGTTGCTCTCACTTGTGGATAAGGGGCTGCAGCGGTTTTACCCTTAGATGAGCCAAAGTGTTCAAAATTCTCGTCTGTATAAGGCATAGACCAAACCACCCCGTCAACAGCACATACACTAAGGCCATGAAAGTTTGAGTATTGCTGTTGGGATTCTTCAAACCAGGCTTGGCTGAGTAGAGAAAACAAGGTATTCAAGGGCTCTCGTCCTAAACGTTGTCGTGCTTGCACTGCTGCACTGGGGACACAATATTCTGTTGTACCAAACACAAGTTTTAGTTGCTCTACGACATACCCGATCGGTTGATCTCGAAATAGGGCAAGCCCAATTACCAGCCATACCACATGTTCGGCAGGTAATTTTCTTCTCCTGATAGAAGCCTTACCTGTTTGATGTAGGCTTTCTTTAATCCAGTTTAAATCAATGAGTTCACTGAAATGGCTGAGTGAAGGCAAAGAATGTTGAAGGGTGCAATCTAAATTTTCAGATAAAGTCATAAAAAAAATGAGCGTATTGGCATACACTCATTTTTACTACATTTTTCTAATGTCTGCTTAACTGACTGGCATTACTCACTTGAGGGCTTTTTTAATTTCATACTTTAACTGAGAAACCAGGTGTAATAGCCCCAGATCATTAAAGGCCATGCCAAGAATGGACTAAACAACCATTTCCAGAACCAGTGGCGCGGCATAAAGCCAACACCATGGACAAAGCCTCCAGAAATACCAATCATGATATACATCATGGCACTATGGCTATATTCACCGTTGGCATCCAGCATTGCAGAAGGATGAACCAATAACACTGCTGCGAGAGGAAAAGCCAGGAGGCAGGAAATCATCATCGCAAATTTGTTTGGTTTCTTGTCTACAACGGTTTTCTCAAGCGCAGCTTCGGTCATGTTTTATTCCTCATCTAGGTCTTGGTGTTGTTCCATGTAAATGGCAGCAATCACACTGGCAAAACATGCCATCAGTACACCCAGAATCCAAGCAAAATACCACATAGTTGTCTCTCCTTAAGACACAGCCCTTAGTACAGGCTGTGTGAATTATCTTCAATGTGTTTGTTGGTAATCACGCCCCACATCTTGTAATAACACCAAGTGGTATAGATCAGGATCAGTGGAACAAAGATACAGGCAGCAACGGTCATAACGGTTAAGGTATTTTTACTAGATACCGCATCCCACATGGTCAGACTTGCAACCGGGTTAATGCTTGAAGGCATCAGGAAAGGGAATAGGGCGAAACCAGCAGTCAGAATTGCACCGATAACTGCCAGAGATGAACCCAGGAAGCTCAAGCCTGCTTTATTTTTACCTGCTGCCAGTACAATGATCAAACCGCCCAAAATGCCGACAATAGGCGCTGCCATCGTGATTGGATAAGTCGAGTAGTTATTCATCCAGCCTGGATTGGCATTGGTCAGCACTTCTTTGGCGAGCGGGTTGGCAACACCATTGGTATCAAAAGGTGTAACCAGTGTATAACCTTGAATACCACCAAAGTACAGCCAAGCGCCTGCAGCCAGGAAGGTAACCAGATAAACCAGACCCATGATTTGTGTTGCTTTGGCAGAACGTTGGCGTAGGTCACCATCAGTACGCAGCATTAACCATGCACCACCATGTGCACACAGCATCGATAAGCTGACCAGACCACACACAATAGCAAACGGATTCAGTAGTGCAAAGAAGCTACCAGTATAAGTAGAACGTACAGTTTCATCTAAAGTAAATGGTACACCCAGGAACATGTTGCCGAATGCCACACCGAAGACCAATGCAGGCACTGCACCACCAATGGCTAGACCCCAGTCCCATGAATTGCGCCATTTGGTATTTTCCAGTTTTGAGCGATAGTCAAAACCGACCGGACGCAGGAATAGGGCAAACAGTACCAGCAACAGTGCCCAGTACATGCCAGAGAAGGCGGTTGCATAGACCATTGGCCAGGCAGCGAACAAAGCACCGCCGGCAGTAATAAACCAGACTTGGTTACCGTCCCAGTGCGGCGCAATGGTATTGATCGCTGCACGGCGCTCGCTATCATTTTTGCCCACAAATGGCATGATCGCCATGGAGCCCATATCGAAGCCGTCGGTGAGGGCAAAGCCAATCAGCAATACGCCTACCAGCACCCACCAAATGATTTTTAATAATTCATATTCGATCATGCGTGAGTCTCCCCATTTGACTTTTCTGCAGCTGCAAGCTTTTCAAAATGGTATTTACCAGTATGCAGTGAGCTTGGGCCAAGACGTGAGAACTTGATCATCAGATACATCTCGATAATCAGTAACACGGTATAGAATGCTGCCAATGCGAGGATTGAACCCCAGACATCACCTGTGCTTAAGCTTGATGCTGAAAGATGCGTCGGTAATACCTCACCAATAGTCCATGGTTGACGACCTACTTCTGCTACATACCAGCCAGTTTGCGCAGCAACCCAAGGTAAAGGCAGTGCAAATAATGCAAATTTCAATAACCATGGTTTGTTTTCAGCATTACGTTTTGCTACCGCAAAAGTTGCCAGTGCAAATAGAAGTAGCATCAGGAAGCCGGAAGCTACCATGGCACGGAATGCCCAGAACAGGCTTGGTACGTGTGGAATAGTGTCTTTAGCAGCTGCTTTGATTTGCTCTTCAGAAGCATCAACGACATTTGGTGTGTATTTTTTCAGAAGTAGACCGTAACCTAAGTCTTTTTGGCTTTCTTCAAAAGCGGTTTTCAGTTCTGGAGACTGATCACCAGCACGTAATTTTTCCAGTTGTGAATAGGCCACCATACCATTACGGATACGCGCTTCATGCTGAACCAGCAGGTCCTTAATACCTGTAACTTGTTCAGTCGTAGAACGTGTAGCAATCAGACCCATTACATAAGGAATTTTCACTGCATAATCTGTAGTCATGGTTTCCTTATTCGGGATACCGAACAAAGTAAATGGCGCAGGTGCAGGGTGAGTATCCCATTCTGCTTCAATCGCTGCCAGTTTGGTTTTCTGTACATCGCCCAGCTCATACCCTGATTCATCACCCAGTAAAATCACTGAAAGTGTAGAAGCAAGCCCGAAGATGGCTGCAATGGCAAAAGAACGGCGTGCAAAAGGCAAGTCACGTTTTTTCAGCATGTAGTAACTTGAAATAGCCAGGACGAAGATGGCACCTGTGACATAACCGGCAGATACTGTATGCACAAATTTAACCTGAGCGACCGGATTAAAGATCAATGCAGCAAAGTCCACCATTTCCATACGCATGGTTTCATAGTTAAATGCCGAACCGACCGGGTTTTGCATCCAGCCATTGGCGACCAGAATCCAGAGTGCGGACATGTTCGAGCCTAAAGCCACCAGCCAGGTTACTGCCAGATGTTGCACTTTGGACAGGCGATCCCAGCCAAAGAAGAACAAGCCAATAAATGTCGATTCAAGGAAGAAGGCCATCAAACCTTCAATCGCCAGTGGTGCACCGAAAATATCACCGACATAATGCGAGTAATAAGCCCAGTTGGTTCCGAACTGGAACTCCATGGTCAGGCCCGTGGTTACCCCTAAGGCAAAGTTAATACCAAACAGCTTTCCCCAGAACTTGGTCATGTCTTTGTAGATTTCTTTGCCGGAAATCACATAGGTGGTTTCCATAATGGCAAGCAGAAATGCCAGACCTAGCGTCAGTGGAACAAAAATAAAGTGATACATCGCGGTCATGGCGAACTGGAACCGCGAGAGATCGACCACGCTTTCAGAAATCATCAACGTGTCTCCTGGATTTGGGAAGGATTGCCGGCGATACGCTCGGCGACTTGGTTATCAAAATTTTTAGGAATCGTAGGCGCATCAAACCAGATATTTTTAATTACCATCAGTAGAATAACCTTGATAATTAAAATAGCGGTTATTTCTCTAACCACTCTCTGGTTTAGATTTTTGGGAACTAAGCTCATTCGACTAAGCCTGTTATATGACTTGTTGTATATTATTAATCTATTGTAACTAAAAAATAAATAGACGATACAGTTTAAATAAATATATATTTATAAGTGTTTGAAAATATTAAATATATATTTATATGAGTTAAAATTTATTCTAAATATTTTTTATTATTTTATGTAATTTTATCGGTTTTTAAATCCGACTAAAATGCTTATATTTATATATTTTAATGTAGATTATTTTAGTTGGATTAATATTTTTTAATCTGATTAAAATGCTTGGTTTTAAAATAAAGAATAAAATTAATCAAACTAAACTGGTTGGTTTTATGAGGGTTGAATATCAGTGTCACAATCTTTCTCACTATATTTATATTGATAAAAAACACACCAAAAAAAGAACATGCTGGAGGCATGTTCTTTTTAAGCTTTGTGAGGGAGACTGGACTTAGAAGTCGTAACGCATGCCTAGAGAAAGACCTAGGCTGTCTTCACCGCGTGCGCCACCTACAGCATTGGTACGACCTTGTGCCCAAGGGGTAAGGTTTGAGTTTTCATCATTTAGTACAGTTGCTATGTTGCCATAAATGCGGACTGTTGGATCTAAACGGTGTTCAAGTCCGATTGCCAGTAAAGTTGCATTCGCATCATCGGCATCGACATCGCGGTGGAATACTTCACCACGGAATGAGGTTTTTGGTGCAAATTTATATTCACCGGCTACACCAAATACTTGTGCATCTGGGTTTGCTTCAGAATTATCATGTTGAAGGAATTGGTATAAACCGCCCAGATTGAATTCAGGGGTGATTTTGTAAGCACCAGCAATACGGAAACCATCGCGTTCGCCACGACCTGCATCTTCTTCATAATGTTCATAGGCAGCAGCAAAATCAACTTTACCTTCTTTATAGGTTAAAGCGAGGTCGTATGCTTTATCATCGCGATTATCTTTATTGGTAGTAGTTGTGGTTCCCGGTACGACTACTGTTACTGGACCATTCACAGTTTCAATTACAGTAGTTTTTGGTGAAGACGTTGACACGCTATCAGGGCTATTACCTTCGTGTAAAGAAAGTGCTGCTAAAACATTAAAGCCGCCGCCAAACTTAGGTGATTTATATTCAATGGTATTGTTATTACGTTCATCAAAACGCAAGTTGCCAGCACGT
Source organism: Acinetobacter sp. CIP 101966 (assembly GCF_000369725.1). NCBI lineage: Bacteria > Pseudomonadati > Pseudomonadota > Gammaproteobacteria > Moraxellales > Moraxellaceae > Acinetobacter > Acinetobacter sp. CIP 101966. The sequence continues at coordinate 33,789 of NZ_KB850160.1, forward strand.
GTGACGTTACGAACATCACCGACCATATCACCAAAGAAGTTGACCGGGCCACGTGCTACTTTGAATGGGCTGTCAAAACGGCCGATACGCGCTTGACCGAAATCACCTTTTAAACCAACAAAAGTATCGCGAGTTGCAAATTCAACATCATCGTTTGCAGAACCACTTGCAAAGTTAATTTCCTGTTCGATTTGACCAAATACGGTCATACCATTTTCTAGTTTTTGTTCAGCTTTAAAGCCTAGGCGTGAAGAGTTTGAAGAAAGACCTACTTCGTTATAATCCTGGCCATCGTCCAGATAATCTAAAGAAACGTGTGCACGACCATACACTTTAACATCAGCAGCAGCTGCCATCACTGGTGTTAAAATTGTTGCCCCGATTGCTAATGCAGATAACGTTTTTTTCATGTGTTGCTCCAATAAAGACTTTTTTATTCATCGTCTTAAAAACAAGTTTCAGTATTGTTTTGAAACATCTACTGCTCTATTGGTGCCAAGTATTCATTACAAATAAGTCAATATGATTAAGGAAATATTTCAGAAATATTAAACACAATCATTGTCTTATTTTTTATAGGATTATGAGTGGGGTAAGCAGGATTGATGCAAATGCAGCTAAGTTCGGTGTTTGCTGCAAAACCTAAAAATAGGCTAGGTGACTTTTACTGATATTTGAGTGGCTTAATTCAGGGTGCAATACATCAGACATAAAAAATGGAGCCGAAGCTCCATTTTTAGGTATTAAGAATAGCTTAAAGGGCAGCTTTAATTTTCTCAGCCAGCGCTTTAATTTTTTCCTGGTCGCCCATTTGTGCTGCATGTTTGCCCAGATTGTGCAAAGAGGTAGGAACCAGATGGAAATGTACGTGTGGTACGGTCTGACCCGCTGCGGCCCCTGATAATTGCATCAGCACGATACCGTCCACACCTAAACCTTTTTCAATGGCTTTTGCAACTTTCTGTACGATCTGAATCGTATAGGCTGCAGCTTCAGGGGGTAGATCCAGTAAAGTGATCGCCGGAGTTTTCGGAACCACGAGAGTATGACCTTCTGCCTGAGGCATGATGTCCATAAATGCAAGAACCTGGTCATCTTCATACACTTTTATCGCAGGAAGTTCACCGCGTAGAATTCGTGCAAAAATATTCTGATCATCATAAGTCATAAGTATATTCCTTGAGCGTCATTAAACTGAATTATTTACAGTTCAATTCTTTCTGACGATCTTTGATCGCGTCAAGACGTTGTTGCTCTTTTTCCGAGAATTTTGGCTTGGTTGTATAGCAATTGTCATTACCAAACTTGGCTTTTGCTTCAGGATCTTTGAAACAGAAACCTTTAGACGCATAAATCACGTCATGATCATTTTTTAATTTTTTGCACTCTTGTTCAGATGCAAGAACCGATGTTGAAGCCCCGAACAAAGTTGCAAAGCCAATCAATGCTGCAACAGAAAATTTCTTCATGAGAGTTTCCTCTGGGTTATCCACTATATGTGCCTGCCTACTAGTCACAATATGAGGTTTCGTTATCATTATTCAATGGCGAGATATTACTCGATGGTAATATTACTCCATGATTCATACATTTTCACAGCACTGGAAAAATCACTGTTTTTATCCGACAGATCGCTGGCCGCTTGAATCAGATTCTGGGTCAACGAGAGCACAGGCGCAGAAATTTTGGCTTCACGCGCAAGGTCGATTGCAATGCCTGTATCTTTGGCCAAGAGTGGCAGGGCAAAGGTTACAGGAAAACTGCGGTTTAAAATACGCTGCGGCAAAACGGTTTCAGTCACCATGCTTTTACCACTTGAAGCATTAATACAATCCAGCGCTTCATGCAAGTTTACCCCATGCGCTTTCAGTGTAGTAAAGCCTTCTGCGACGGCACACAGGTTTACAGCCATTAACATATTATTTACGGCCTTCACTGCAAAACCTGCGCCAGATTCACCCACATGCTTGATCAGCTTGCCAAAAGCCTGCATCGCAGGAAGGGCTTGTTCATAGCCCTCTGCATTACCGCCCACCATCACAGTTAACGTGCCATTTTCAGCGCCAATGGTTTGACCGCTGACCGGTGCATCCAGAAAGATTACCCCATGTTCAGCCAGTTGTACTGCCAGTTTTTGGGCAGAATCCGGTACACCACTGGTGCAGTCGACCCAGACTGAACCGGATTTAAGCGGTAAATTTTCCAGAAGTCGTTCAACGTCAGCGCTAGTTGGCAAGCATGAAAAAATCACATCTGCCTGTACGGCCTGTTCCAGTGTGACGGCTTGGGTGCCATATTCAGCAGCATGTTGCTCTGCTTTGTTAAAGCTGCGGTTCCAGACATAGACCGTATCAAACTGCTTGGGTAAATGTGCTGCCATACGAAAACCCATTGCACCTAGGCCGATAAATGCCACTGACTGAATCATGCTGTACCCTCTGAATATGTTTAAAGCTATTTAATATTTTTTCTGGTGCGGGGAATCTACACTAAACATCAAGACGTGTAGAGCGCTGCACCAGCCAGGTCGTCATTTTGGGCCAGAATGTATTTGCCGTTTTCTGGTTCGACATTAGTCCAAGATGACCACCCGGTATAAGAGTAAACGTCTTATCCTGGCTACTTGTCAATTCCATCAAAGGCTTAGCTGACTGTTCTGTGACAATCTGGTCGGTTTGACCTGCACCTACCAATAGGGAGCAGCTGATATTTTTAAGATCAACAATACGACCATCTAAAGTGATAGAACCGTATTTTAAAGGATTTTGCAGCCATAAATGCAGAACCATGTCCTGATTAATCCCGCCCGGATAATCGATCATCTTGTTCAGGAAATTCCCCATGGTGGCATGTTCATAGACATCTTCGACATGATCCAGATTCAGCAAAAACTGCTTCTGGCTTTTTAGCCAGCCAATCGGATCAAGTAATTTAAAGCCCAAGGCATTTACAATACCCGGCGTATGAATATATTGCTTCGGGATCAGTCCTTGATGAATGGCCTGTTGCAAATTCTTATTTTTAGAAATCAGTTTATTGGTCGTAGAAAAAAGTTTGCCGACACGTCCTGACGCATAACTGTCGATAGGACTGCCCACCACGATCAGATTCTTGACATGTTCAGGCGAATGCAGGGCTGTATAGAGCGTGACAAACACCCCAGCCATACTCCAGCCGTGTAAGGAAATGAACTGACTGCCTGAATGCTTGCAGATGGTTTCAATGGATTGAGGAATGGCTGCATCGATAAAAGATAAAAAATTCAGGTGACGGTGCTTAAAGTTAAAGCGTTTCCATTCCACCAGATAGACATCAAAACCGCTATGCTGAAAATGCTTGACCAGAGAGCGATAAGGATACAGATCATAGATATCCATATTAATGGCTAACGGTGCGATGAAAACCAGAGGCTCCTTATATTTTTTCTCAGGTGAAGCGTAATAACGAATCTTGCAAAACTCGGTGCCGGCAATATATTCAAAAGGGGTTTTTTGCGACAGGATCAGTGAGGAGGCATTAAACACCCGGGTGCTGAGGTGTTTCAATTTTTTTTGCTGGCGTTGAAAGTTTTGTTTTAACTGAATCATGTAAATAAAATATCCGTATCCGCGGGAGGATTGATCGAAGTCTAAGCAATAATCGCTTATTATGCCTTGACCTGAAATAGCTTAGGCGCTCAAAATGTTGGCAAATTTTTACAAAAGGCAGCCTGAGGGCTGAGGTAAAGCGATGAGCCAGCAAGACGATATTTCTTACCAATTAGAAACTTTAGCCATTCGTACCGGTCATACCCGCACTTTTGAAGGTGAGCATGGCGAACCGATTTTTCTAACATCGTCTTTTGTGTATGAAAATGCTGCAGAAGCCGCAGCTAAATTCTCAGGCCAGGAACCGGGCAATATCTATTCTCGCTTTACCAATCCGACCGTTGCCATGTTTGAAAAGCGTCTAGCTGCACTTGAAGGTGCAGAGCGCGCCGTCGCCACCAGTTCAGGTATGGCTGCCATTATGGCAGTGATGATGGCTTTTTTAAAAGCGGGTGATCATGTGATCTGTTCACGTGCTGTCTTCGGCTCTACGGTTTCCATGTTTGAAAAATATGTCGCAAAATTTGGCGTCAGCGTTGATTTCGTTGATTTGACCGATCTTGATGCATGGAAAAATGCCATCAAGCCTGAAACAAAAATTCTCTTTGTTGAATCTCCATCGAATCCTTTAGCGGAAGTAGCCGATATACAGGGACTCGCTGATATTGCGCATGCCAATGATGCTTTACTGGCGATTGATAACAGCTTCTGTACACCGGTGTTACAACAACCAATCAAATTTGGTGCAGACCTGGTAGTGTATTCTGCGACTAAATATCTGGATGGTCAGGGCCGCGCCTTGGGTGGTGCTGTCGTAGGTAATCACAAGTTACTAGAAGAAATCTTCGGCTACGTGCGTACCACAGGCCCGTCAATGAGCCCATTCAATGCTTGGGTCTTCCTGAAAGGCTTGGAGACACTACGTTTGCGTATGCGTGAACATTCAGCAAGTGCTCAGCAACTGGCTGAATTTTTGAATCAGCATCCAAAAGTAGAAAAAGTATATTATGCGGGCCTGCCTGAGCATGTCGGTCATGAACTGGCAGCAAAACAGCAGAGCGGTTTTGGCGGTATTGTGTCTTTTGAAGTCAAAGGTGGCCGTGAGGAAGCGTGGACTGTCATTGACAATACCCAGTTTATTTCGATTACCGGCAATCTGGGCGATGTAAAATCGACTATTACCCATCCGGCGACCACGACACACGGTAAATTGTCGCCTGAAGCCAAAGAAGCCGCTGGTATTCGTGAAGGTTTAATTCGCGTATCTGTTGGTTTGGAAGAGATTGGTGATATTATCCAGGATATTCGTCGCGGTTTAGACCTGATTTAATTTTATAAATTTATGTTCGGAGATATTTATGAACATTAACATGTTGATGCAGCAAGCTCAGCGCATGCAGAAAGAAGTTGAAAACAACGTAAAAAAAGCCAAAGAAGAGCTTGCGCAAACTGAAGTGCATGCCGAGGCGGGTGGCGGTCTGGTGAAAGTAACCATGACTTGCCGTAACGTAGTGAAGCGTATCGAAATCAATCCTGAATTACTTCAGGATGATCCAGACATGATCGAGGACCTGATTGCAGCTGCAATGAATGATGCAGCACGTCAGGCAGAAGTGGTATCTGACGAAAGAATGAAAGCAGCGAACTCAGGCATGGGTTTACCGCCTGGTCTTGCAGGTATGTTCTAAGGAAGAATGCGCAATGTTTAGTGATCGTTTTGATCAACTCGTTCAAGCATTACGCATTTTGCCAAGCGTTGGGCCAAAATCGGCTCAACGTATGGCATTGCATATGATCATGAAAAATCGTGAGGGTGCTATTGGTCTGGCACATGCGCTGACTGAGGCAACCAATCACATTCATGAATGTTCAGTCTGTCATTCTCTGACCGAAGACGAAGTCTGCAATATTTGCAGCTCTCTGGATCGTGATGATGAACTGCTCTGTGTAGTGGAATCACCTGCAGATGTCATGGCGATTGAGCAAAGTGGTAGTTTCAGAGGTAAATATCATGTATTGGGCGGACATTTATCGCCACTGGATGGTATTGGTCCCGAAGAAATCGGTATTCCGTACTTATTGCATCGTTTGGCCAATGGTCAGGTGAAAGAAGTGATTCTGGCAACCAATGCCACGGTAGAAGGTCAGGCTACGGCGCATTATCTGGTTGAGGCCAGTAAGCATTTGCCGATCCAGATGACCCGAATTGCCCAGGGCGTACCACAAGGTGGTGAGCTGGAATATGTCGACAGTCATACCTTGAGTCAGGCAGTACATAACCGGATGCGCATGAAGTAAGCTAAGCTTAAATATCTTGTTAGTTTTAATATAAAAAAGATATTAATTAGAATATAAATCCTGATAAGTAAGCGCCATTTTTTAGGAAATAGGGCAGAATTGACGTTATTTTTTATACAAAAATTCTATAGATCAGTTAATATGGATCTATCGAGAATCTAATCTTAGACTCAGTTCTATGTTTCAATTTATTCAACATCAAAACGACTTAACTCATGTACTGAAGCTGATGGATCAGAATTCAGTGTATGGGCTGGATACCGAGTTTATCAAGGTTGATACCTTATGGCCTAAGCTGGGTGTTTTTCAGATTAACGTAGACAATAAGGTCTATTTGTTGGATGGAACCACGCTAGATCTGACTGAGTTCCTTAATAAAATTTTTAACGCACAGCAGAATATTTTTCATGCCTGTAGTGAAGATATCGATCTGATCTATCACTATACCCAGAAGAAATCGCTGAGTAATGTGTTTGATACCCAGGTCGGCATGTCATTTTTGGGGCATGGTCTGCAAGTCAGCTATCAAAATGCGCTGAAGCAGATGCTGGAAATCGATATCGAAAAAGACCAGACCCGTTCTGACTGGTTGGCGCGTCCACTCAGTTCCGAACAGTTGCTCTATGCTGCCAATGATGTGCATTATCTGGTGCAACTGTCAGAGAAAATTAAACAGGATCTAGATTCGAAAGATCTGCTGGATTTTGCCTTGCAAGATTGCCGGTTTCTGACTCAGGAAATTGGCGAAGATACCCCAACTGCCTTGTTGTATCAGGATGTCGGAAATTACCGGCATTCACGCCGTCAGCTGATGCAATTGCAGCAATTAATGGTCTGGCGTGATCAGATTGCCAAAGCACTGAATCAGCCACGCAGTTTCATTTTAAAAAATGCCAGCATGATTGATCTGGTGGAAAAATTCCCGCGCAATAATTTCCAGCTGAGTCATGTGAAAGACATTCGTTCGAATGTGGTTCGTGAGCATGGTAAAACCATTTTAGATTTACTGAAATTCCTGCCGGAGCCGGCAAATTGGCCTTTACGTCTGGCACGTCCAATTCGCCACTCTTCCAAAGATATTGGTGAAAAAATTGATTCAATTATTCAGAATGTAGTCAATGAAACTTCAATTCCGAAAGAAGTCCTGATGCGTAAGAAATGGCTGAATGCCTTGTATCAACATGTGGTTTTCCATAAGGACGAGCAGGATCTGCCGGATTATCTACTCGGCTGGCGCTATGAGTTATTAACTCAGCCACTGATTCAGGTATTGCATCAGGATGAATCTTATCTGTCTACCCAGATGAAAGTCAGCGAGTGATTGGCTGCAGGATTGGTTAAAGAAAAAGCAATTATACAAAATCACGACTGATGCATGAGACGTGGCTAATGTTTCTGTCTTTTTTTTGATGTATCCTTGCGGTTGTTTTTCCAGAAAAGTCGTTTGAAATATGCAAGTGTCTATCTACAAATCCAGCAAAAAAAGTGAAATGTATCTGTATGTGGCGCGTCCTGCGAATGAAAGCGAAGCTGAAACATTCGAGCCTTTAAGTGTATTAACTGAAGCAGTGCAGGCAGCATTTGGACGTGCGACTTTTGTCATGCATCTTGAATTAAGTGAATCACGTAAACTGGCACGTGCCAATGTCTTGCATGTTATGGATTCTATTGAAACTCGCGGTTTCTTCCTGCAAATGCCGCCAGAGGGCTTGATTGATCCAAATGCGGTCGCACCAGAAGGTTTACGCGGTGCTTAATGTTAATTCAGGAGTTGTGAAATGAATGGTTATGTGGCTGTATTAGACTCAATTCCTGAACAGAGCATTGCCGTAGCAGTTTATTTGCTCGGCAGCCTGATTGCTTTATGGTGCTGGTATGGCGTAACCAAACGTCTACCTAAACCTATGGGCGGTTTTTTGTGGATTGTGGCCTTTGCCATTCTGTTGACACCGACGATATCTGAGGGGGCGAATGCTTCTATTGCACCTGCGATCTTCGGTCTGTTATTTGGGGTGTTGACCAAAGAGCAATCCCTGGTTTGGATTAATGCGTCACTTATTTTATTTGTCATTGGGATCGGATCTGTGATTGGCTATTGCTGGTCGACTTATGTGTCGAACAAAAGCAATATTCGTGTTCACGAGAAAAGTTCACCGCTGTAAGTAAAAAATAAGGTTCAATCATGTCTGCTGATATTCAACAATTTTCAGGTACCGATCAGTACATCGCGACTGACAGTTTAAAACTTGCGGTGAAAGCTGCACGCAGTTTGCAAAAACCGTTGCTGGTCAAAGGGGAGCCGGGTACAGGTAAGACTTTACTGGCCGAGCAAGTTGCAGAAAGTCTGGGTTTGGAACTGATCACCTGGCACATCAAGTCTACTACCAAAGCACAGCAAGGTCTGTATGAATATGATGCAGTATCGCGCTTGCGCGATAGCCAGTTGGGTGATGACCGTGTCTATGACATCAAGAACTACATCAAGCCGGGCAAATTGTGGGAAGCATTTACTAGTGAAGAACGCTGTGTTCTGCTGATTGATGAAATTGACAAGGCAGACATCGAGTTTCCAAATGACTTGCTGCATGAACTCGATAAAATGTCGTTCTATGTGTACGAGACAGGCGAGACCATTACCGCAACTCAGCGCCCAATCGTGATCATTACCTCAAATAATGAAAAAGAATTGCCAGATGCTTTCCTGCGTCGTTGCTTCTTCCATTACATCGAATTCCCAGATGAAGCCACCATGCGTGAAATCATTGATGTGCATTTTGCCAATATCTCGACCACACTGGTGAATGAAGCCTTACAGGTTTTCTTTAAATTGCGCCAGATTCCGGGTTTAAAAAAACCACCTTCAACGTCTGAACTGATCGACTGGCTCAGTCTACTCATGGCTGACGACATGCCGGAAGATATTCTGCGCAATACTGATAAATCTAAAGCAATTCCACCTTTGTACGGTGCATTAATCAAGAATGAGCAAGATGTGCAGTTGCTCGAACGTCTAGCATTTATGTCACGTCGTTAAGGGAGAAACACGCATGTTTGTGCGACTGTTTTATACCTTACGCAAATACGGTGTACCGGTATCGACCCGCGAATTGATTGACCTGAATCAGGCAGTTGCTGCAGGTCTGGTCTTTGCCGATCAGGACGAGTTCTATCAGCTGGCCAAAACTGTAATGGTCAAAGACGAGCGCTATTTCGACAAGTTCGATCGCGCCATGAAAGACTATTTTGATGGTATCGCGACCTTTGATCTGGATGACTTGCTAAATCAGGTGCATAAGCTGCCCAAAGACTGGTTCGATCTCGAATTGCTCGAGAAGCATCTGACCCCGGAGCAGCGCGAAGAGCTGAAAAAGGCCGGATCGCTGGAAGAACTGATGAAAATGCTGGAAGAGCGTCTGCGCGAACAGCATAAAAAACATCAGGGCGGTAACAAGATGGTTGGTACCGGTGGCACTTCACCCTTTGGTGCCTATGGCGATCATCCCGAAGGTGTGCGTATTGGCGGGCCGGGGCGTAAGCGTTCTGCGGTGAAAGTCTGGGAGCAGCGTCAATACCGCAATCTGGATGATGAACAGATTTTGGGTAGCCGTCAGATGCAGATGGCATTGCGCCGTTTGCGTAAGTTTGCCCGTCAGGGTGCAGCCGAAGAGCTGGATATTGATGGTACGATTCGTGAAACGGCCAAGCAGGGCATTCTGGATGTGCAACTGGTGCCCGAGCGTCGTAACCGTATTAAAGTTTTAATGCTGTTCGATGTCGGTGGTTCGATGGATGCGCATATTGCCCAGTGTGAAAAGCTGTTCAGTGCGGCGAAAACCGAATTCAAGACCCTGGAATATTTCTATTTCCATAACTGTCTCTATGACTATGTCTGGAAAGACAATATCCGTCGTTCCAGTTCACGCATCAATACCTGGGATTTGTTCAATACCTATGGCCGTGATTACCGCGTGATTGTGGTCGGAGATGCCAGTATGGCGCCGTATGAGCTGAATTCTGTCGGTGGTTCGGTTGAGTATATGAATGATGAAGCTGGACAGGTCTGGTTACAGCGTCTGCGTCAGCATTTTGATAAAACTGCTTGGCTGAATCCGGAAGAAGAAAAATACTGGCATTACACCCATACCATTGGTCTGATCCAGCAGATATTTGAAAATCATATGTTTCCAATGACGCTGAAAGGCATTGAAGACATGACCAAATATCTGGCGCGTTAATTCCATTTATCTATAAGTGACTTTAGCTATAGTTATTAGTGCTTTAAAACAAATTATTCTAGTATAAAGTCACTCATTATCTCTTATTTAAAATTTCAGGCATGATTATGGCTCATCAAATTAATGGTATTGCGTTACCGAATGAAGAGGGTTTTTTTGGTCAGTATGGCGGTCAGTTTATTCCACCCGATCTGAAACAGGCCATGGATGATATTAATGTGGCCTATCAGGAAATTCGTCAGACTGAAGAGTTTCAGAATGAATTGAAAGATCTGTTTGCCCATTATGTCGGTCGCCCAAGTCCTTTATTTCATGCCAAACGTCTTTCTGAACAGCTTGGCGGGGCGCAGATTTATCTGAAACGTGAAGATCTGAACCATACCGGGGCGCACAAGATCAATCATTGTCTGGGTGAAGCTTTACTTGCGAAATATATGGGCAAGACCAAAGTCATTGCAGAAACCGGTGCCGGCCAGCATGGTGTTGCTTTGGCAACTGCATGTGCCTTGGTGGGTATCCCATGTGAAATTCATATGGGGCAAGTGGATATTGAAAAAGAGCATCCAAACGTCGTCAAGATGAAAATTCTGGGTGCCAAGCTGATTTCTGTGACTCGCGGTACAGCCACACTCAAAGATGCAGTCGACAGTGCTTTTGAAGAATATTTAAAAGACCCGAAAAACTACATCTATGCCATTGGTTCGGTAGTCGGGCCGCACCCATTCCCGATGATGGTACGTGATTTCCAGTCGATTATTGGTGATGAGATTAAAGTTCAGGCCAATGAGCGTTTTGGTGCAAATCCTGACTATGTTGTTGCCTGTGTCGGTGGGGGTTCCAATGCAGTTGGCGCATTCACTGCATTTTTAAATGAACCAGATGTGAAACTGGTAGGCGTTGAGCCGGCAGGTCATGGTCTGGATACTGACAAGCACTCAGCAACATTAACTTTGGGTAAGCCGAGCCAGTTACACGGGATGGCCTGTTATGTGCTAGAAGATGAACAAGGCGAACCTTTACCAGTGCATTCAATTGCTTCTGGTCTGGACTATCCAGGAGTAGGCCCGCAGCACAGTCTGTTAAAAGATCTGGGACGGGTAGAGTACACTACAGCAACTGATCAGGAATGTCTGGATGCATTTATGACCCTTTCACGCGTTGAAGGCATTGTGCCTGCACTGGAAAGTTCACATGCAGTAGCTTGGGCCATTCGTGAAGCGGGTAAATTGCCAAAAGATACCAAGATTGTGGTGAACTTATCAGGTCGTGGTGATAAAGACTCAGATTACGTCGCAGAAAAATTAGGTCTCAACTGATTTTATTCAAAATGTTCATATAAAAAATCCCGGTACACGTACCGGGATTTTTTATGCATCAGATATAAAACTTTATCTTGTATCATTTAAGTGATCTTCAAATGCCTTAGAGAAAGCTAGATGATATTTTAACCTGAGATATATTGCTGTAACTGTTCAATTAATTTGCGTTGGTCATCCATGGCCGCTTTGACCAAATCCCCAATTGAAATCAAACCGATCAGTTTTTCATGTTCGACCACAGGTAAGTGGCGTAGGTGGCGTTCAGTCATCAGAGATAAACAGTCTTCTACGCTAGTAGCTGTATTTACGGTAATCACTTTAGAGGTCATGATCTCATTAACAGTGGTGTCGAATGAGGTTCTTTGCATCAGCGCGATCTTACGCGTGTAATCTCGCTCTGACAAAATCCCCACCACGTTGTCTTCATGGGTTACCACAAGCGCCCCGATTCCTTTATCTGCCATCAAGGTGATGGCCTCTAAAACGGTAGAATCTGGACGGATGGTATAAATAGCTTGATGCATTTTTTCACTGAGCACCTGTGCCACATTGGTCATGCTTAATCATCCTTATTGGTTAATTTATTATTAATCCTAGAGTATGTATTCAACCTGAACATCTCTAAGTGTTTAGGTTTTAGTCTTTATAAATAGCATGTTATTTAAGCAATGTGCAGTCTTTGTTGCGAAAAAAACAGATGACGCATCTGTGCAGCAGTCAGTTTGAGTTTGGTTCCATTGGTGTTGAACAGGGCTGGCGTAACATTCAGTCGCGACAGGGTCGGCAATAATGCATTTTCAAAATCTTCAGAATTGATTTTACGCGGGATGTAATCCGGCCAATGCTGCTGGGCATAATTTTTAGCATCCAGCGGATTGAGCCAGAATGGGAAGATACAGTCTTCCTGGTCACGCATCATCGCCCAGCCTTGGTGATATGCGCCCCATAGCTCGCCACAATTCATCAAAGATTTAAGCATCGTGATCTTTAACAGAAAGTTTTTGCAGATCGGATCAATTTGAATAATTTTTCGTGGTTTCATTAGAATAAAGTGCTATTGGAGTTCAGGCTCTATTCTAGGAACTTTATATGAAATTACTGTTTCAGCTTTGCAAGGATTCGTAAGAAAATATGTATTGATTGCTATTTATTGAAAAAAGGGCTGAAAAAAACGCCACCTAGGTGACGTTTCTTTATGCTTGCATGATGGCCATGTTTTGCCAGTACTGGGCTTTGAGTGAATCTCGTTCTACACGGAAACCTTGATAATAAAGTTCTGCTAAAAAGAGCGCTGCTTTACCATGGCCTGCACGAGCGGCTTCTTCAAGCTGTTTTACCGCATCAGCAAAGTTCATTTGCGATTGAATGGTATTCACGGCATCTGCGTACAGATGTTCCAGATCGTGTTGAGAGAGTTGTTGTATCATATAAAAACTCCTTAATTTTAATTATGATTACAGGATAGACTATTTAGTCTAAATACAAATATAAATTAGTATTGTTAAACTAATATTACAAAATAATGGAAAAGTCAACTATTCGATTTTATTTGTTTACTTCAGTTATAGTTTAACTGATTAAACTATACACAACTATAAATATTATTAAGCTACATTGTAAATTGATAGCAAACAATAAGGAGAAGGCCATGATGACAAGAACTTTAGATGGTGTGAAATTTGATATGCCTCCGACTGCAGGTCAAATTATGGAACTTGCCGATTTGCATCGTAAAAAACTCGATCAAGCTATATTCAGTAAATATACCCATCTAGGCGATTATGGGCTGGCACAACGTAAAGAAGTCTACGACTTTACCCGGGCGCTGGACGAAAACCAGCGTGAGCAGTTTTATAAACTCTATAATGGTGAGCTGGTCCGCATTGCAGATGAGGATCGCTTACATCCGCCTGAAGCAGAAGCCGGTTTAAGTAAATTTGCAATTGCACTGGTATTGCTTGTTGTTGCATTGGTGCTGTATTCAACAATTATTACTAGAATAATGAATTAATGCCCAAAATAGCAGGATTCAGCTCTTGTGAATATTCAGTGCGCTGACTTGAACTTATGTAACTGCGACCATACACTACCTCTAACCTGAGGTAGTGTATGTCTATAGATACAGAAAAACTAAGCCAATTTTTCAGCAGAATCAAACTGGAACAGATTTATAACAGTGTGGTTATTTTTATTATTGCGGTCATTCTACTTTTAGCCGCATTTGCTTTATATCGTCCGCTTAGCCTTTCCCAAGTCACCCAGATTCAACAACTGTCTAAACAGCAAAACCTTCCCCAAACCCAAGATATGGCACTCGCCTTGTTAGATCAGCAGCATATCCGTCGTGGGCAGTACCTTAAATTGATGCAGGCTTATCAGCAGGAATCGCTTCGGGCACGTCAGCTTCCGCCGGTCTCTGTGGAGATGCCTTAGGCATAGGATTTGTTGGTAGGTAATAATTGGCATCCCTTAAATTCTGTTCCAAACGCATTTTCAAAGCATTTTGATCCAGTTCTTTATTGACAACGACCAGGGTTAAGCGATCAGGATGAAAATGCTTGCGCACTGCATTTTGTACATCTGCCGCTGTGATTTTAGCCAAGCGTTCTGGATAACTGGATAAATAATCAGTTTGCTCACTATAAAAACCCATATTGCCTAGCTGGGCATTAATGGTGGCATTACTGCTGTAATTATTAGGAAAAGCACGTAACATGCCTGCTTTGGTTTCTTCCAGACGCTGAGTATCAATAGGTTGACTGACAAAGTTGATAAATGCTTGATGTGCGACCTGAATGCTATCTAGCAGTTGATCCTGACGCGTGGAATACTTAAAGCTGAATACGCCCGGTGCCTGACTAAAGCTCAACGAACTATAAGCGCCATAAGTAAAACCACGTTTCACCCGCAGTTCCTGCATCAATACCGCATTAAATCCGCTACCGCCAAACATGCGATTGGCGACCTCTAAAGCCAGTTTATCTTCAGTAAAGCGAGTTGGGCCTAAATGCCCAAAGGTGACATGCGCCTGAGACGAGTTATAGGGTAGATGTACCACTTCAAAACCAGATTGAGTTTCAGGTTGTGGCAATCGCACTGCTTTTTGCCCTTGGGGTAAATTACCGGCAATGCGTTCAGACAGTTCCAGTGCCTGTTTCGGGCTGAGTTTTCCAGTAATGGAAATATTCATATTTTGCGCCACCAAAAACTGATCACGAAATTTTTTCAATAATTCTGCGTTAATTTTCTTGGTACTGCCTTGGGTACCGCTGATTGGTTCTGCATAAGGGTGTTGACCATATAGGGCACGATAAAAACGGATATCCATGAGTCGGCTTGGATTTTCCTGCAGCTGTTTTTGTCCCACTTGGGTATTGCTTAAAGCCAGATTAATGCTGGATGGTTTAAATGATGCATTCTTGAGAACCTCCATCAGCATGCCCAATGCGGGTTCCAGTTTTTCCGGGTCTGAAAGCGTACGCAGACGAACCACAAACATATCCCGATAGGCTTGTACGCTGAATTGTGCTCCGGTTTGGTCAAAAACTTCCGCCACCTGATTGGCGCTATATTTGTCGGTTCCTTCACGCATCAACTTGGCTGCCATATTGGATAGACCATATAGGCCTTTGGCAATTTCCTGATCACGGGCCGAACCGGCATTAAAGGTCAGCTGGATATCTACCATGGGAAGATCTTGCGTTTCAACAAACAGCGTGCGTACTTTGTAGCGATTGTTTAGATCATGAATATAAGGCGCCTGAAAATCCCGTTGCTGATTAATATTTTTTAAGCTTTGCAGCAAAGGGATAGACTGTAACTGACTCGGATTATCATTTTGGTTAGGCTGGGGATCCAGATAGTTTTCTGCATGGGTAGCCGAGCTAAGACTTAAAATTGAAATAAGCAAAAATGAACGAAGTTGAAGCATTATAATCCCCGTTGCTGGGTGTTTTGTTCAGGAGCGAGATAAAGCGTGCTGAGATTTTCACGTACAAAATAGGCGTTTGCGACACGCTGGATATCCTGAATACTGACACTTTCAAAGTGTTTCGGTAATTCATCCATCAGGCGATAACTCAAGCCATTGACCTCCAGATTTCCAATCATTTTGGCTTGTCCGGCAATATCATCCTGGCTATAGATCAAATTGGAAATAAAGCGGGTACTGATACGATCCACTTCCTGTTGGGTCATCGCTGTAGTTTTAAGTAAATCCACTTCATCCTGAATTGCTTGTTGTGCCTCTTGCAAAGAGATGCCCGGCGCAGGTAAGGCAGAAATACCAAACAGGCTGTCGCCGCGATTATAGGGATCATAAGAAACGCTGACAGAGGTCAGAATTTTACGCTCACGTACCAAACGGTCTTGCAGGCGCGAAGAAATGCCACTGTCCAAAAGACTGCGAATAATGGTCAAGGCATAAGCATCTTGGGGGTTTTTGGCAGTGCCAAGGGATTTTACATTCCAGGTCATGTACAGATTGGGCACATGAACATTGCTATTAATCTCCATATGCCGATAGCCTAAGCGTTCAAACTCCAGTACATCATTGCGTGCTGGTGTTGGGCGTGCGGGAATGTCAGCAAAATATTTTTGTACCTGAGCCAAAGCAGCTTCAGATTCTACATTTCCAACAATCACCAGAATGGCATTATTCGGACTGTACCAATCCCGATACCATTTTTTGACATCATTCAACTGAATATTATTCAGAGTTTTCATGTGTCCAATCACCGGCTGACGGTAGTGGCTGGTCGGATAACTGATCCATTTAAACCGTTCAAAGGCTTGCGCACGCGGATTGTCATCGGTACGCTGGCGCCGTTCTTCCATGACGACTTTAATTTCTGGCTCGAAGTCCTGCTGTCGAAGCAGTAAATTACTCATCCGATCAGACTCAAGTTCCAGCGCCATAGGAAAATAGGCCTTAGGATAAAGCTGATAATAATTGGTGTAATTGGTGAAGGTAGCCGCATTGATACTGCCGCCATAAATCCGGCTAAGACGGGTAAATTCATCATTTGGGACTTTATGAGTGCCTTTGAACATCATATGTTCAAGTGCATGGGATACCCCCAGAATATTTCCGGATTCATCACTACTGCCGACTTTGTACCAAATTTGTGTCATTACCATGGGCGCACGATGGTCTTCCCGAATAATGACTTTTAAACCGTTACTTAAAGTGGTTTCAAAAGTAGTCCGTGACAATTCGCTTCGGGTTTGTGCCTGAACCGAGTTAAAACTCAGGCTAAGCAAGACTGCTGCACCGAGTGGATAAAGCGTCTGTTTGATCATTTGCGAGAAAGAGGAGATAGTCAAAAAGGTGATGAACACTAGATCTCCTGAAATAGGCGTTTGTATTTAGAGTTATTTTTAATAAATGCGTGCTTGAAAGCAACCGAGAGCTGTAGCTTTTTGGTATGTTTGTCCAGCATTTGCATTGCTAGCTGCAAAGCAGGCAAGTTATGGTAGAATCTGGGTTTTTAACGCAATGCTTTTCAAGGATTCGGCATGCAACAGCAATCTAATGGGCAAAACAAATTTTTGATTGATGCTGATATCGGAGATGATGATGTCACATTACCGAGCTTACCTGCGGTCAATGTGCCTATCGTAGAAACGCCAAGCGAAACAGCTGTAGTTTCTGCACCTGTCGAAACAGAAACTGAAAATGAAGATTCTGCGGCGAAAGGTGGCTTCTTTAGCCGTATGAAAGTGGGTTTAACCAAAACCCGTAAAAACCTTGCCGATGGGATGGTAAATATCCTGATCGGTGGTAAAGAAATTGATGATGAATTATTAGAAGAAGTCGAAGAGCAGCTTCTGGTGGCCGATATCGGTGTGGAAGCCACCAAGACCATTATCGCTAACCTGACTGAACGTACGGCACGTGGTGATTTGATCTATTCGCATTCACTCTATAAAGCGCTTCAGGAAGAACTGGTGGCTTTATTGGCACCACGGGTAAAACCGCTGCATATTGATCCGAATAAATCGCCTTATGTGATTCTGGTAGTTGGTGTGAATGGTGTCGGTAAAACGACTACCATTGGCAAGTTGGCAAAGCGCCTGCAAGGTGAAGGCAAGACCGTCATGTTGGCAGCAGGCGATACTTTCCGTGCGGCTGCAACTGAACAGCTCCAGATCTGGGGTGAGCGTAATAATATTGCGGTTGTTGCTCAGGGTCATGGTGCTGACTCAGCTTCAGTGATTTTCGATGCTTTTGAAAGTGCGCGTGCCAAAGGTGTGGATGTATTGATTGCAGACACAGCGGGCCGTTTGCATAACAAAGGTCATTTGATGCAGGAATTGACTAAAGTAAAACGTGTAATGCAGAAAATTGATGCCACTGCACCTCATGAAGTGATGTTGGTGGTCGATGCCGGTACTGGTCAGAATGCTATTAATCAGGTCGAGATGTTTGATGAGGCGGTAGGCTTGACGGGCTTAACTATTACCAAACTTGATGGTACTGCCAAAGGTGGGGTACTGTTTAATATCGCCAGTCGTACTCATGTGCCGATTCGCTTTATTGGTGTGGGTGAAAAAATTGATGACCTGCGTCCATTCTCTGCCAAATCTTTTGTTGCTGCATTATTTGAAACTGAAAAATAAATAATGTGCAATGCTTCACATAAACTCCGCCAAGTGCGGAGTTTGTTGTTTTTGGCTGGTTTGAGTGTTGTAAAAACCGACAGTAAAACCACCACTAAATCTGCCCATCTTGATAAAGGCCTTATAATTGTAGGGGATTTTCTAAGCTGATTTGGCTTGTTTTTTGTGGGGTAGAAAATGGCATTGCTAAATAAGATTGGTCAGGTATTAACAAGCGATATAACCAAGGATTTTAAATTTTCAAGAAAAAATAAACTGAATGGTGATTTAGAACTGACTTTTGTCGATCAATTGAAAAAGCGCCGTAGTATCGATCAACTCGGTAAGCGGGTACATTATAGTCAGACTTATCTTGGCGAAATCATTCAGGAAGCAGTGCGCAGTTGCCCTTCGGCTTATGATTCTCAAACTACGCGCATTGTGGTGTTATTTGCAGATTCTCATCATCAATTCTGGGAAATTGTGAAACAGGTACAGCGTCAGCATATGCCGGCATCTATTTACGAAGGAATGGAAATCAAGTTGAATCAATGTGCTGCTGCCTATGGCACGGTTTTGTTTTATGAAGATCAAGCCGTGATTCAACAATTACAAAAGAAAATGCCATTAAATAGTGAAGATTTTCCAGCATGGTCGGAACAAACTTCCGGTATGGCGCAATTTGCTGTGTGGACGACGCTGGCAGATTCTGGCTTAGGGGCATCCTTACAGCACTACAATCCACTGATTGATGAAAGGGTCGCTGAGCATTTTGAAATTGAAAAGAACTGGTTGTTGCGAGCCCAACTTTGCTTTGGATCAATTGAACAAACAGTAGAAGAAAAATTACAAAAACCGGATCAGCATCGTTTCAAAGTATTTAATTAAAAGTTTATAGAACACTTTATATGTGACAGCATGGAAGCTGCGGATAAAATCAGATACAAATACGCTACTCAGATCTAAATCTGATTGTTCTATAAATAAAACACATTGTTATCGAAATGCACCTGTCTTGGGTGCTTAAAGCACGTAATATAACTTTATCGATTTTCAAATAACCAAAATATACAGAGGTGGGTTCATGGCATTTTTAGATCAAATCAAACAACGCCGTAGCATTTATTCAATTGGAAAAAATGTAGATCTGGATCAAGCAGAAATTGAGAAAATCATTAAAGATGCGGTGAAGCACAGTCCGTCATCTTTTAACTCGCAAACCTCGCGTGTGGTGATTTTATTTGGTCAATCACATGATACCTTCTGGCATATTGTACGTGAAACTTTACGTGACCTTGTTTCAGCAGATGCATTTGAATCAACTAATAGCAAGATCAATGCTTTTGCTGCAGGTTATGGTACCGCACTGTTTTATGAAGATCAGAATGTGGTGAAGTCGATGCAGGAGCAGTTCGCACTCTATGCCGATAACTTTCCGGTCTGGTCTGAGCATTCTTCCGCTATTGCACAGTTTGCAACCTGGACCGCTTTGGCAGAAAAAAATATCGGTGCCTCATTGCAGCACTACAATCCAATTATTGATGAAGAAGTTGCACAAACTTTCGAAATACCATCTCACTGGAAGCTTCGCGCTCAACTGGTATTTGGTTCGATTGAAGCTCCTGCAGGGGAAAAAACCTTTATGGATGATGCAGAGCGCTTTAAGACCTTTGCATAAATAATTTTAGATTAAAAAGTAGATTTAAAAGAAGCACGTTGATGCTTCTTTTTTATGTCTTCGAGTTGTATTTAGATGTGATGTAATATGTCTAGCCAAATAAATGCTAAGAACACAGGCTGTATCGCTCCAGCTTTTGTCATAAGATTGTCATTTAGACGCGGCATAGTGCAGCTAATTTTTAATAAACAACCAAAAATGAGTATAGGATATGGGTTTACGTATTGCGGCAACTGCAGCAGTGTTTCTGTTTAGCACACCAGTTTTTTCGGCAGTGACCGTCACAGTACCTGAAGAAATAAAAATTGTTGCCGTAAATGATCAGGAGGTGAACTCGGGTCTATTGCGTTCTAATCAGACTTATAGCTTGGATGCAGGTGTAAATGCGATCAGTGTACGCTATAACGAATTTTTCCAGCATTCAGACAATTCACATGACATTTTAAAGTCAGGTGTTGTTACGGTAAAAACACCCAGCCTTAAAGATGGTGAGACTTATCGTTTAGCACTCATTCAGGCGCCTAAGGATTTTGATGCAGCGCAAAAATATAAAGATCAGCCCATTATTGGTCTATATGATGCAAAAAATCAGCTCTTAGTCCAGCAGACGGGCGCTAAAGATGCAGCGAAACCATGGTTTGGAAATCGAGTGTTGACTAAAAAAGTGGATTTGACAACTCAAGCTGCGACAGAAGTTAATCAACCGGCAGCTATATATACTCAGTCAGCAGAACAGAATGATCAGCAGCTGATTCAATTATGGCAGAAGGCTTCTAAAGCTGAGCGTCAAAAATTTATGACTTGGCTCGCTGAGCAGGCAAATTAAAATATTTTGATGAAGAATCAAAAAGATCACTATTAAAGTGATCTTTTTTTTATAAGATGAGGGCTAGAAAATTAACATTTGCTTAAACTTTTCATGTGGAATTAGCTAGAAAAATGCAAAAAAAGTGTTAAAAATAGCCTTTTAGATTAAAAAATAAACGCATGATTGGTTTTTTTGAATATTTTTAAGAAAAGCCCTTGCGCTCGTTTTGAAACTGTATAAAATACGCAGCACACCAACGCAATGCATGAAACGAAACGTTAAGTGATTGGGTTGGAGCTTGAAACTGACGAGGTTTTAAGAAGATCATTAAGAGATTATGAAGAACAACTTGTGTGGATTTTTACTGGTTGATTGATCGAAATTATTTTCATTGATTGATGGTAGAAATTACTCGAAGTTTATTTGAGAAATATTTGTCAGAAAATTGATGAGCCAAGATTGGCACCCT
>NZ_KB850160.1:62628-482274 GCF_000369725.1 Acinetobacter sp. CIP 101966
TGCTGGCGACCATAGCAAGAGTGAACCACCTGATCCCTTCCCGAACTCAGAAGTGAAACCTCTTAGCGCTGATGGTAGTGTGGGGTTACCCATGTGAGAGTAAGTCATCGCCAGCTCATTATTCGAAAATCCCCCTCCGCTAAGGCAGAGGGGGATTTTTTTATGTGGGGGATTTTAGATAAGATATTTAATATATCTATCTCAAAGCTGATCAGATTCTTCTGAGGCAGATGATTCCTGTCAATTTGTTTGACCTATTGAGATCTGTAAAGCTAGCACTATAAGAGTTTATAAGCTGATCTTGTAAATTTTGGCACATAAAAAACCAGCGAATCGCTGGTTTTTTATGGCAGGGTATTTTACCGAACACGCATATCACAACTGTAGTTAATATTTTCTAAATATGCTTTCATAGCAGAAATTTCAATAGGTATTATTTAATAACTACTAATTATCAAAGCTTTACATCAAATAGCCTAAGCATTATTAATTTAATTAGCTTAAATCAGTAATTATAGAGAGTCTTTCAGCATTTTTTTATGCTGTTTTACTTGTTTGGCATAACGTTTACCTTGTTTACGCATTTTACGATTATTTTCATAACCCGATGGACCTACATTATAATAGGCAAGCGCTTTCTTCCAGTCACCGGATGATTGATTATATTTAGAAAGAATATATGTACCACATTGGATATTACTGCTTTCATTGTATAAATCACCTGGACAAGTTTGTTGCCAATATCTCGGAATCACTTGCATCAAGCCTACCGCACCTGCTGGCGAAGTTGCCTGGCTACGATAAGTAGATTCCTGACGGATCATAGCCGCCACTAGAAGCGGATCTACACCCTGATTTTGTGCATGTTGAACAATTAAAGGTGAAACACGATTAGCTGTACTGGATGGGGTGGAATAAGCAGTTTGAATGCCTTTAGATAGTTTAGCTGCGCGCTTTTCTACCGGCCCTCCGCCCAAGGATGAGCAACCCACAAAAAGAAAAGTGCTCAATAAAATAGAAGAAAATTTAAAAGAATGAGAATTAAATAGTGAACGTTTAGATTTAATTAGATTGAATAAATGAGAAAAAAACAAACTGTGAATTCCATGCCTGAATAAACGTATTTCGATGTTAGGCAGCCTATATACAAGAGTCAAGCTTGCTGCTGATGAAAGCACTTTATTAATGTACAAATTTTATCTATTTACTAAAAAACCTCTAAGTTGAAAGGGTTTTCAGCATCCAGATTTCACAGGCTTCACTATGTCCGGTATTGCCTTCAGGCTGATCAAGATGCTGAAAACCTAATTTTTCATAGAGTTTCACCGCTTGCCAAAGCGCTTTAGTTGTTTCTAGATAGACTGACTTAATTTGATGAGTCTGTGCAAATTCAAAGGATAATTCTAAAATTTTCTTGGCAAAACCCTGCTTACGAATTTCAGGTAAAAAGTACATTTTCTGAATTTCTAAAATAGTTGCATCACCTTTTAATGGCGCAATTCCACCACCCCCGTAAATTTTATTTTGTTGATCCACAACAACCCAGTAAGCTGATTTCGGCTGTTGATAAACTTGATATAGCTCATCTAGAATAGAATCGCCTACTGCGAAACCAGATTCTGCTGCCAGCCCAAACTCTTGGGAAACACGACGAATAATGCTTGCAATTTGGGCATTATCTTCAGGCTGAATAGGACGAATAGAGTACATATAGAACTGATTTTATTTTGAAAAAACGATGAATTTTTATAACCTTAAATCCTTAAAAAATCCATCGTTTAATCAACTCATGTAAGTTTAATTCGCTATTTAATGAGCAATCATTATTTTAATTCGCTCGATGATTTTCCCAACTCCCGACGGGCAATAATCAGTTGTTGAATTTGCTGGGTGCCTTCAAAAATATCCAGAATCTTGGAATCACGTGCCCATTTTTCCAAAAGTTCAGTTTCGTTATAACCAATGGCTGCTGCCAGTTCGACACATTTTAAGGTAATTTCATTACCGATCCGACCGGCCTTGGCTTTGGCAATAGATGCTTCACGTGAATTTGGTTTGCGATTATCGGCCATCCAGGCGGCTTTTAGCATCAGTAAGCGTGCTGCTTCCCATTCCGCTTCCATACGATAGATTTGTGCTGCGATATTAGAGCTTTGTAAATACGGTGTGGCATAAGTGGAGTCCAGCTGATCCTTAAAAATCTCCTTGATGCGTTCCAGCGAGGCTTTCGCACAACCAATTGCCATGGCTGCAACCAGCGGGCGAGTATTATCAAAGGTTTCCATCACGCCAGCAAAGCCTTTAGCAACATCGATTTCTGCATGACCGAGCAGGTTTGCTGCAGGTACTCGACAGTTGATAAAGCTAATCGTGGCAGTATCGGATGATTTAATCCCTAATTTATGTTCCAGTCGTTCAACCTTCATTCCTGGAGTACCTTTAGTCACCACAAATGATTTAATGGCTGATCGTCCCAGTTTTTTATCCAAAGTTGCCCAAACGACTACTGCATCAGCACGTTCTCCGGATGTTACAAAAATTTTCTCGCCATTCAGAATATAGTCATCACCGTCTTTGGTCGCAGTGGTACGAATCGCAGCGGAATCTGAACCACAACCTGGCTCGGTAATCGCCATGGCTGCCCAAGTTCCATGAAAACGGTGCAATTGCTCCTCGTTGGCAACAGCTGCACCAGCATTCATGCCTTCACTACCTTGGTTCATGCCATCGACAACAGAAGCGAGCATGTCTAGCTCTATCGGATAAGCATGTTCAGCCTTGTCATATTTACGTGAAATCGGACGCAAAACATTGAGGGCAACTTCATGTGCTTGATCAATCAAAAGCTTAAATTTTTTTGGAGTTTGTAGATTCATTATTGTTCTTCTTTATGTTCTGATCAGGCATGCAAGCCAGAATGGAGAATGGCAGTGGCTCTCAGGTCTCTATACCAGCGTTCTACCGGATGTTCTTTGGTAAAACCATGACCACCCAAAATTTGTACACCATCGGTGCCGATTTTCATGGATTTTTCTGCACAGAGTAGACGTGCCAAATAAGCCTCACGATGAAAAGCTTGACCAGATTCAGCCAGGCTGGCGGCATTCAGGATCAGCATTTGCATCGCGTCAATTTCAATGGCCATATCGGCAATCATAAAGGCGACACCCTGACGATGGGAAATCGGTTTACCAAAGGCAATACGTTCATTGGCATATTGCACACAGTATTTTTTGACTGCTTCACAGGCGCCCACTGCCATCGCACACCACATCAGATTGCCCAAATCTACGAATGCACGATAATCAAAATCTTCATCACCCAGACGATGTGCCGGAGTATCTTCAAATTTGAGCGTAACGGTTTGAGTAGCTTTTAATCCCATAGCCGGCGATTTTTTTGCAGTAACCGTAATGTCGCGTTGCACCACAAAGACCTCAGCTTTTCCGTTTAGATCAGCACTGACCAGATAGAGATCGGCACTTTCTCCGAAGAGCACTAAGGTCTTTTGACCCCGAATCAGATAATGTCCCTGATGTGCAACAGCCTTGGTTCTAAGTTGCTCCGGGTTAAACGCTGCTGTTTCTTCCTGCACTGCAAAGGTGGCCTTTAACTCAGGATTCTCTGCGAAAGCGCCCAGATATTCTGACTGAATCTGCTCTGAGCCCCAGCGGGTAATGGCGTTAATGAAACTAAAAGTCGAAAGTAAGCCAGCCGTCAGACTGAAATCACCCTGAGCCAAATGTTGAGCGATTAAAATATTGCTGACAATATTCTGTTCCGATGCAACGCCCCCCAATGCTTCAGGCAGGGCATAGAAATTCAAGCCTAAATCAGTGCTGTATTGCCAGAGTTCATGGGGGAATAGTTCATGCTGATCTGCATCATGCGCCAAGGGATATAGCACCTCTTGGGCAAATTGCTGCATGGCATTACAGGTCATTTGCTGTTCTTCAGTCAGGTTCAGATCAAATAAGGATTTAGACTGATGCGGCAGACGCTGTTTTTGAATCTTCTGGCCAGATTTCAGGATTTTCTGGGTTTGACTCAGTGTTTTGAATCCTGCTTTTGAACTTTGATAAAGTGATTTTTCGACAAATTTACGCAGTTTTAATTGATCTAATACTTCGCTGCCCGCGATTTTGGTCAGTATGGATAAGCCAAATCCTTGGGCTTTATTCACCATATTACTCATTCTGATTATCCTAAAGGTGTTGTCACGTTATTTTTTTTAATACTGACATGCACTCAGAGATAAAACCATGTCATCCCTGACACGAATGATTGACAATTTTTAGGTTTCGGGGATTGAAGAAATGGAGGAATAAATTAATGAAAAATAAAAGAAAGATAAAAATATAAAAAATCGAATATGTCTAAAAATTGACCCGAATGACAAAATCATCCGGGTCTTTTTGATGCAGATTTTATTTTAAGAGAGATGATGTCTAATCATGGCACGCACATTGGTTTTGGCATCAATCACGGTCATAAAGGTATAGGCACCAATAAATTTACGGCTAATAAACATAAATTCTTTGGGTGGAACACTGAAATAACGTGAAGCCATAGATCTCGATGCCTGTTGCATCACACGGCTATGCAGCTGGCTTTTTTTCCAGTCATAGCGATTATGTTCATCCATGATGCCAGCTGGCAATTCTTGATTATTTAGCGGTGAACTAAACGCTTCGGTGGCCAGTAAAAAGACTTTGGCCATATCCGGTTTGATGCTTTGCGGAATCGAATCAAAAAACTCATAACCAGTCATCGCCTTGACCATCATATCCGAGTCATGATGATAGCCTGCCTGGATCAGGTTACGCGCAACACTGAGCAGATGCTGGTCAAACTGGCGGATCGCGCCAAAGTCGAGCAGAATGATCTTGTCGTGCACATCTGCGCCATTGCCCAGACGAACCAGATAATTACCAAAGTTCGGATCGGTTTGCATCTCGCCCCATTCGAAGATTTCACGCACTGCAATTTCCAGTGACGCTTCACCTAACAGGTTGCGGCGTTCTTGGGGCAGGGATAACATTACCGGGCTATTGATCGGCACACCACGTTCAAAAGTCATGCATAGCACACGATCTGAGCAATATTCATTAATAATGGTTGGGACGATATAACGAGGATCATCTTTTAAACGCGCCGCAAAACGACGCGTGGTATCTGCTTCAATCTGATAATTTACTTCACGGTGCATCATCTCACGGACTTCATCGAACCACTGGTCGAATTCGCGGGTCTGCGGCACGATGCGAGTCAATTTCAGCATGTTTTTAAACAGGCTCATATCCGAATCAATGGCTTCTGCCACACCCGGATACTGAATTTTTAACACCAGTTCCATGCCATCAGATTTTCGGGTAGCGCGATGTACCTGTGCCAAAGAAGCTGTGCCCAAAGGTTCATGATCAATGGTGAGATCGTCGAGTTTAGAGCCGAGTTGTTGCTGTAATTGGGTCTTGATGGCTGGCCATGCCAATGCTACCGTCTGATTGTTCAGAGTATTGAGGGCCTGAGTGACTTCTTCTGGCAGAAAATGCTCACCGTACAGCGCCATCATCTGGCCAATTTTAACGATAGACCCTTTCAGCTTGCCAATTTCTGCTACCAGATAATCGGCCTGTTCTTTCATGGCTTTTTTACGTTTTTTTTCTTTTTCTTCTTCGCTTGAGAACATGGAGCTTGCACTAGAAGCCGCCCAACGCGTGCCTGCCAGCAAGGATGCCTTTGCGATCGATAAGCGTCGATCCATAGAGGAGGTTTTCAGTTGTTTAAGCTTATCGTTCTGATCTGACATGTAAACTCGATCCTTTCATCATCAGCATGAAGCAGAATAAATCATTGTAAGGGATAGTAGCGTTTCTGCACGTATTAAAAAAGTTTAAGCCGCTGAATTCATAGTAAAAGCTAGGCAAGCTTTCATTTATTCACCAACTTGTATCAGTTTAGACAGGGCATTATGCCATTTGAAATTGGATTTTTAATTCGGATCGTTGTTGTAACTGTTGTTTATTTGTTTGAATATGTTGATGAATCAGGCGCTGTACGCTGTCATGCATGAAGCCCAAAGCATAGCCTTTTACAATCACAATACTTGGCAAGCCAAAAAACAGATATTTAGCATCGTCCAATGTCGCATTGGTAAATACGCCATGTTGCATTAAGGTCGACTGCAAAAATACCTTTTCTTGCTGCACCTGACTGGAGGCTTTATCATTCCAGTAATTCTGGCGCATCGCCATAAGATTATTGTGCTTATAGCTCATAGATCTGGGCTCATTTGAAGATTGAATGCGGATTATATGTGGGTCATGTGCCAATTTTCAATTGTGCAACTGTTTAATCTTTCATTCCGAGAAAGGCATAGGATTTTTGTCTGGACTGCGTTAATATCAGTGGATAATTTAAACAATATTGATTGTTAAACATTTATTGGGATTGTACCGGTTTCGGTCAAGGGGAAGTTATGCGTCTTGCATGGTTTTTAGTTGCAATTTTTGTGGGTACTGCGGTTCAGACACAGGCTGCTGTTGGGTATTCCAAGGAATATACACAGTGCATGAATTTTAGTTATGGTAATACACCCAAAGCGGAAAAATGCCTGGAAAAAGAGCTGAAAGTTCACAATAAACGTCTGAAGAAAAACTATAAAACTTATCTTAAATTGAATCCGAACCAGACCGCCGCCATTCGCAGTCAGCATGTATTGTGGGAGCGTAAACTGTCCCAGCAATGTAACTTTAGAATGTCAGGAAAATATGCCAAGCAGCAACAGGGTCAATGTATGCTGGCTTTGATCATGGATCAGGCTAATCTTTATCAATCTCGTTCTTATGCGTCCGGTTTTCGATAAATCATCATAGTATTAGTATCGGCATTTAACAGAAACATCCCTGAATAAAGTAAACATTTATCTGCATAATCGCTTACAAAAACAGGAATTTTATAATTTTTGTGGGCGTAGAGAATTCGTGTTTTTCATGCTTTAGCATTATAAAAGCAGGCAAAACAAGGTATCATAAGGCGTTTAAAAAAATGACCTTGGAGACGCCTTAAGTGGATCGACCGACTATTAGCCCTGAACATATGCAGGAAGCCGCTGAAAATTTAACCACCATTCGTGATTTTATTCGTTTTGGTGTGACAGCATTACGTCAATACGATGCACATTTGGGCCAAGGCACAGAAGATTATTTTGCTGAAAGTTCAGCGCTAGTGCTGCAAACCCTGTCGCTAGAATGGAAAGCGGACGCTGAAATTTTAGATGCCAAATTATTACCAAGTGAAAAAGCCGAATTTTTAAGTCTGCTGGAACGCCGTATTAATGAAAAAGTACCAACTTCATATTTATTGAACCTGGCTTACTTCGACGGTAAACCTTATTACGTTGATGAGCGCGTGCTAATCCCTCGTTCACCGATTGCTGAACTGATTCAGAACCGTTTTGCCCCGTATTTCCTAGGCGAACATGGTCAAATGGGTGAGGCAGTCAACAACTTGCCGGAAAACCCGAATCCAAAGACGCCTCAACGTATTCTAGATATGTGTACCGGTTCAGGCTGTATCGCGATTGCCTTGGCTTATGCTTTCCCTGAAGCGGAAGTGGATGCGACTGATATTTCCAAAGAAGCCTTAGAAGTTGCGCAAATCAATACTGAGCATCATGACAAGCAATATCAGATCGCATTGCTTGAATCGGATTTGTTCGAAAAAATTCCAGCCGAAAATCAATACGATTTAATCGTATCTAATCCGCCGTATGTCGATGCGGAAGATATGGCGGATTTGCCTGAGGAATTCCATCATGAGCCTGAGCTTGCGCTTGCTGCAGGTCAGGATGGTCTGGATCTGGTACGTAAAATGCTGGCTCAAGCTGCAGATTATCTGACTGAGAATGGCCTGATCGTGATCGAAGTGGGTAACTCAGAATGGGCAATGCGCCAAAACTTCAATTCGGTTGATTTCTACTGGTTGCAATTCCAGAAAGGTGGTACGGGTATCTTTGCATTGACTGCAGAGCAATGCCGTACCTACCGTGATTTATTTATTCAGTCTATTGCATAAGGAGTCGTTTGACATGGCAGGTAATAGTATAGGGCAACTGTTCCGTGTAACGACTTGTGGTGAATCTCATGGTGTTGGCCTGATGGCCATCATCGATGGGGTTCCACCCGGCATTGAGCTGACTGAAGCTGATTTGCAAAAGGATCTGGACCGCCGTAAGCCGGGTACATCGAAATTTGCAACCCAGCGTAAAGAACCCGATGAAGTAGAAATTATTTCCGGTGTGTTTGAGGGTAAAACCACGGGTACTTCAATTGGTTTGTTAATTCGTAATACGGATCAAAAATCGAAAGACTACGGCAATATCGCACAAACTTTCCGCCCGGGTCATGCTGACTATACCTATACCCAAAAGTATGGTTTCCGTGACTACCGTGGCGGTGGTCGTTCAAGTGCGCGTGAAACGGCAATGCGTGTTGCAGCGGGTGCCATTGCCAAGAAATTCCTTTTTGAGAAATTTGGCATTGAGATTCGTGGTCATGTAACCCAAATCGGTACAGAAAAAGCAGAAAAACTGGACTGGAATGAAGTTCCAAACAATCCGTTTTTCTGTGGTGACGTGGATGCAGTACCACGTTTTGAAGCGCTGGTCACGTCTTTGCGTGAGCAAGGCACCAGTTGTGGCGCTAAACTCGAGATCATTGCATCTAAAGTACCTGTGGGTTGGGGCGAGCCTGTATTTGACCGTTTAGATGCAGATATTGCCCATGCCATGATGTCGATTAATGCCGTTAAAGGTGTAGAAATCGGTGATGGCTTTGGCGTCGCTGAACAGTTTGGTCATGAAAGCCGTGATGAACTCACCACAGAAGGCTTCCTGGCCAATCATGCTGGCGGTATTCTAGGTGGTATTTCTAGCGGTCAGGACATTCGTGTTGCGATTGCCTTGAAGCCAACTGCGTCTATTACCACGCCGGGTAAAACCATCAATATTGAGCGTGAAGATACTGATGTACTGACCAAAGGCCGTCATGATCCTTGCGTGGGCGTGCGTGCAACCCCGATTGCTGAAGCGATGCTGGCGATTGTGCTGATGGATCACTTCATGCGTCACCGTGCGCAAAATGCCGATGTAGTTGCGCCATTTGCACCGATTGAACCTAAATAATTTGCTTTAACTTTAAAGTGAAATTGTTTTAAAGTCAGACTCCGGTCTGACTTTTTTATTTATAAAATGAATCACTATAAAAATATACGATTGGCAAGCAAAGCTGATATTCAGCAACTTACCATACTAATTAATACAGCTTATCGTACTCGGGGTGGATGGACCACAGAAGAAGGAATGATCCAGGGTGATCGTATTCAAGAACAACAGTTATATGAATTGCTCAATTCAGCAGATTTTCAGCTGTTTGTGTTGGAAATTGAAAATAAGCTTCTTGGTTGTATTGGCGTGAGCTTAGGGCAGCAAGTAGCAGAGATTGGAAGCTTTGCTGTTGCACCTGCTGAGCAAAACTCGGGTTATGGCAAGCAATTATTGGACTTTGCCGAATCCCATATTTTCGAAATATTTAAGAAGAACGTGATTCAGATGTCAGTGTTAAATGTTCGTACTGAACTGTTGGCATATTATCAGCGCCATGGCTATCAGCTGACTGAAAAGATTGAAGCATATCCACTGGGTCAAAAGCTCGGAGAACCTTTGATTCCGTTACATTTACTGATTTTAGAAAAAATCATCAGATCAATATGATTAGTTGGTGAAAATTCAAGCTTTTTGCTACTTAAATTGAGTGGTGAAAAAGCTCATCAATATGCTAAGTTTTCTGTTCAGTCTAAGCGGCTTAAGATTAGGCAGAAAACAGACCAGGATGTCACATGCTGCATATTATTTTAACTTCTTTATTTCCCCTCATCGGACTGATCAGCTTTGGTTATCTGCTTAAGCGTAGGCAATGGTTGAGTGATGATTTTTGGCGAGGCGCTGAAAAGTTAAATTATTATGCATTGTTTCCGGTAATGCTGTTTTTAAATCTGGCCACTGCCAAGATTCAAATGAATGTCATTCAGGATGTAGTACTGGTCGTATTTAGCATCATGGCTGTGGTCAGTATTGCGCTGTATATCTTGCGCCAAATTTACCGAATTTCCTATGCGCGTTTCGGCGTCTATGTTCAAGGTTTACTGCGCTTTAATACCTATATTGGCCTTGCTGCTGTCAGCGCCTTATTTCAGCAGCAGGGTATGACTATTTTCGCTGTGATCATGGTGCTGTGTATTCCTTTGGTGAATATCTTGTCAGTGCTGGCATTTACCCGTAGCCACGATATGCAGCTGAAAAAAATCGTCCTGGATTTGTCTAAAAATCCATTAATTTTAGGCTGTATAGTGGGTGGTTTATTTAATCTTTCCGGTTTGTCACTCTGGACTGGAACAGAGCAGTTCCTTAAACAGATTGCACTGTGCAGTTTGCCGCTCGGTTTGATGTGTGTGGGAGCAGCCTTACAGTTTCAGGGTTTTCAGCGTGATGTATTGCCACTCAGCCTGATAACCTTTGGTCGCCTGTTCGGAATGCCGCTGATTGCATTTTTAGTGTGTAAAATTTTCCAGATTGATGCATTAACTACTCAGGTATTGGTCTTGTTCTTTGCACTTCCTACCGCCTCAGCTTCGTATGTCTTAACCCGGGTGTATGGTGGCGATAGTGAGTTAATGGCTAGTATTATCAGTGTACAAACAGTGGTCGCAGCAGGAAGCTTAGTACTGATGCTTTCTTGGATTATCTAAAATTCTAGAATAAATGATAAAAGTCTAAATTTTGCTTTGGATGACATATACTTTGAATTATTAAAATAGCCTAAGCAAATGTTGAGTTCTATTTAAGCGCCAAAATTAAATAAGTTCTGGAATTTTATAAAGGATAGAACTTGCTCATTTTACTTAGGACAGCAAAATCTAAAAATTTGATATCTAGGCAATATCCTCCATCACCCATGTATGCTCTTAATTAAAAAGAATCACAGATAAATTCACGTGAATTAACATAAATAAAAACTGTGTTTTTCCTAAAAATGGTATATAAATTGCTCATGATAATAAAACATTATTGCAGGAGAGAGATGCTTCTGCATTCGCCGAAGGAGCAAGTTCCCAGGAAACTCTCAGGCAAAAGGACTGTGATAATGGATAAAAACTCTGGAGAGAAGTGTTCAATCACTCACCGAAGGGGAAGGTGGCCGCATTGATGTGCAATGTATCTACCGAAGCTCTCAGGTACACATGACAGATGGGAAAAGACATCAATATAATCAAGGAGGTGTCTATGCGTCATGTCGTGGTGATTGGGGCCGGTATTACCGGAGTAACCACAGCTTATGAGCTGGCACAATCAGGCTATCAAGTGACTGTGGTTGATCGGCATCTTTATCCGGCAATGGAAACATCCTTTGCCAATGGCGGCCAGCTTTCTGCCTGTAATGCCGAAGTATGGAACCAGAAAGCCACGGTACTCAAAGGCATCAAATGGATGTCACAAAAAACCGCACCACTTTTGCTCAATCCTTCTTTCAGTGTGCATAAATACAGCTGGCTCATGGAATTTCTGGGCAATATCAAACATTATGAAGCCAATACCCGAGAGACTGTACGGCTGGCTTTACTGGCAAGAGCACGCTTATTTGAAATTGCCGAAACAGAAAATATTGATTTCAATTTAGAAAAACGTGGAATTTTACATTTTTATCATAACAAGACAGATTATGATGTTGCGATCAAAGTCAATGATCTGTTGTGTAGCGGTGGTCTGGAGCGCAATGCCATTTCCAATGCAGAAATCAAGCAGATCGAACCTGCATTAACTGGCGATTATTATGCAGGATTTTACTGTCAGAGCGATGCCACCGGGGATATTCATAAATTTAGTACCGGTTTGGCCAAAGCCTGTATGCAAAAAGGCGTGAAATTTGAGTTTGGTCAAGATGTTTTTGTTGTTGATCATCAGGCTCAGAATATTCGGGTTAAATGCAAACCTAGTACTGAAAATGTCCATTCCTCTCCAGAGGATGTTCTGGAAATTAATGCAGATGCCATTGTGGTCTGTGCAGGGGTTGGCAGCTATCAATTGGCTGAAATATTTGGTGAACGAGTCAATGTCTATCCAGTCAAAGGCTACTCGATTACCGTGCAACTGAATGATGAGCAGAGCCAGAACAACGCACCTTGGGTCAGTCTGCTAGATGAAAGTGCGAAAATTGTCTTGTCACGCCTAGGCAAGGATCGTTTGCGTGTTGCAGGAACAGCCGAGTTTAATGGCTATAACCGGGATATTCGTGCTGACCGAATTCAACCTTTAATTGACTGGACCAATCGTAATTTTGACCTGTGTACTGAGCATGTCTTGCCTTGGGCAGGCTTACGCCCCATGATGCCAAATATGATGCCTGTGGTACGTCGTGGCAAACATGAGCGAGTCTTTTACAATACCGGACATGGTCATCTGGGCTGGACTTTATCAGCTGCAACGGCCGCAATGATCAGTCAGGAAATTGCGCAATACTATCCAGCTTAAATTGATAGCCCGCTTGCGGGCTATTTTTTACACCAAAAATCTCATTTTATATGACAATAAATTATAATATTTTGAAACTAAATCAATCATATAGTCGATAAATACCGGTAAAACGTTCACAGCCTTTTTGCTGGCTACTGACCGCTAAAATGGCTTTACTATAATTAAATTCATAGCGGCAGTCATTTTCGTTATCGGTGATCTGGTTTTTTGTCTCAGGCGTAGTATAGGCTAAAAAAGGAACGGTCTGCTTCTCGGTCCGGTTATTTGGATTACGATAGGCTAGGCCTTCAATCTTGATCCGGTCTTTGGTCAGTTGATGAATCTTGAGATGTACAGGCTGCTTGGCGATTTGTCCCTGTTCAAACTTAATATAATGCTGGGTCAGACTTTGATTCAGTGAAATATAGACATTTAAATCATCTAAACGCCATTCGAATTGCTGTTTAAAACAGTCTAGCGTTTTGCACTGCTGTAAACGCGTGGCCCATAATTGTTGGCTATCTTGCAATAAACGCACAGGTGCATCAGTAATCAGAAAAGCAGTAAAGTATTGGTCTGTGAGTTTTTCACGAGATTCAGCCAGCGATGCTGAGCAGACTTTATCCATGGCAGCCTTTTTTTTGCTGTCATCGCTACAGTTTAGTGTGATCGCTGAGCTACCCGTAGAAATCATCCCCAGAACGAGCATCAGGCCAATTATTTTCAACATATTTATATCAGTTTTCAGTAGCATGATCGCTTATACTTTCACTGTGTTACGCTTGGTCTAACTATAGCGAAATAGAAAGCAAGTGTACAAGATTTCAATGGGCTATTTCTAAAGGATGTATAAGGTGATCGCACAAATTCGTATTGGCCAGGGTCTGGATGTGCATGCATTTGAAGAAGGTGATTTTGTCACTCTGGCAGGTATTCAAATTCCGCATACTCACGGTCTGAAAGCACATTCGGATGGTGATGTAGTGCTGCATGCACTCTGTGATGCTTTGTTGGGTGCTTTGGCGCTTGGAGATATTGGCCAGCATTTCCCTGATACAGATCCTGAGTTTAAAGGTGCAGATAGCCGAGTACTACTCAAGCATGTCTATCAGCTAATTCTGGATCGTGGTTATCACCTGAATAATGCCGATATTACCGTGGCTTGTGAACGTCCAAAACTGGCGAAATACAATCTGGCGATGCGTCAAAGTATTGCAGATGTCTTGGATGTTGATGTGACACAAATCAGTATTAAAGCCACCACCACTGAACAGTTAGGTTTTACCGGTCGTCAGGAAGGCATTATGTCCATGGCAACCGTGTTATTGAGCCACAGTAAATAAAATCAGGCAAAATAATTTGGATTAATCAAGGAAAGTTCCAGTTCCTGAGTTGCTTTACGGCCTTGTAGCTGTAGGGCAACTGCATGCATTAAACCGGTCCAGGTTTCATTCGGTTCCCAGATCTGATGCAAGTGTTCTTGTGCTGTAGGCAGATCCATATCCATATAGTACTGACGATATAAGTACATCAGACAGCTGACATGGTAGTTTTGCGAACAATGTACCCAGACCATTTGCTCTTTTACCAGATGATCAATCAGATCCAGTACCAGCAGGCATTGATTGTCTGAAGGGGTTTCCCAGGAAATCGGAACCTGAATATAGTTCAGTCCCAGCTCAAGGCAAATTTTATCTTCATGTGGCAGATACTGTTCGCTATCGGTTAGCGCCACATTGATGACAGTAGATACACCGTATTCTTTCATCAGCTTTAATTGGGCAGTGGTCGGTTGACCGGAGCTAAACAGATGTTCGTGTATGAACTGAAAATTCTCAATCTGGCTTAATGCCGTTTCAATATCATTCATCAGATAAATTTTCCTTGTTCTAGAAATGCAAACGCCATCTTGGCGATGGCGTTGGTCAGATCATTTAACGATTAGGTAAAATGTCTTTCAATGCCTCATGCATGTCGAGTAAAACTTTTTCAGTCGTTTCCCAGTCGATACAGCCATCCGTAACGGATTGACCGTATTCCATATCATTCAGGTTCGCCGGAATGTCCTGACGACCACCCTTAAGATGACTTTCTACCATAATACCAACAATTGACTTGTTTCCATCAAGAATTTGTTCGGAAATGTTTTTAAGTACAAGTGGTTGCAGGTACGGGTCTTTGTTAGAGTTGGCGTGGCTGGCATCAATCATGATCTTGGTGCTGACTTTGGCCTTGGCTAGAGCAGCTTCTGCATCGGCAACCGAGCCTGCATCGTAGTTCGGCTTGCCATTACCACCACGCAACACCACGTGCGCATATGGGTTACCTGAAGTACGAATGACAGCCACCTGACCTTGATCATTTAGACCGAGAAAGCTATGGCCATGTTTCACAGATTGCATCGCATTGGTCGCGACCGTTAAACCGCCATCAGTACCATTTTTAAAGCCGACTGGTGAAGAAAGACCAGAAGACATTTCACGATGGGTCTGGCTTTCTGTGGTACGTGCACCAATTGCTGACCATGAAATCAGGTCTTGGTAATACTGTGGCGAGTTTGGATCAAGTGCTTCAGTGGCACATGGCAAGCCCATTTCATTCAGTTCAAGTAATAGCTTGCGACCGATACGCAGACCTTTTTCAATATTGAATGAATCATTCATGTCTGGGTCATTGATCAGGCCTTTCCAGCCTACGGTAGTACGCGGTTTTTCAAAATAAACCCGCATCACGATGTATAAGCTGTCTTTAACTTTTTCGCTCAGCACTTTTAAGCGCTCAGCATATTCATGCGCCGCCGCTGGATCGTGAATAGAACAAGGGCCAATTACAACGAACAGGCGTTTGTCTTCACCATCCAGAATTTTACGAATCGTTTCACGACCATGCAGTACGGTTTGATAAGCAGTTTCAGTCAACGGTAACTCTGCTTTAAGCTCGGCAGGGGTTACAAGAGGGATCATGCTGTGGATATTCACGTCATCAATATCTGATGCTGAAATAGGATTTGACTGTTGTGTATTCATTGCCGTCACTGGTTCGATCATACAAAAGGTTGTTTAATAGCCCGAATATAACATGAATGATGCGTCACTTTGTTATAAAAAAGATGAATACTTCTTTGAAAAAAAAGTGATGAATCGGATAGTTAACTTAAACGGACGGGGAATTTTGGCTCACAATTATCATTGCTGTTTCAGCAGGTTGAGCCGGTTTTGATTTCACAGGATTAATCATGAAATTCACGCCCAGCGCAAATAGGGTAATACCTAAAATTTTGCGGATCAGTTTTTCCGGCATACGTGAGCTGAGTAAAGTGCCGACAATAATCGCCGGAATAGACCCCACCAATAACCACATGAGCAGCATGAAATCGACGTTGCCTGAAGACATATGACCCAGCCCTGCGACCAGTGTCAGTAATACCGCGTGCACCACGTCAGAGCCAATAATACGAATCATCGGCAGATTCGGGAACATCACTACAAGTGCCATGATACCAAATGCACCGGCACCCACTGAAGATAGCGTGACAAATATGCCCAAGATAATGCCCATGATGATGATAGCAACGCGCTTTTCTTTGGCTTGCAGCTTCACTTTTTCCAGATCCTGCGTCATATCCGGTAGTTCTTGTTTTCTGTATTTATTAAAAAGATTTTCGATCTGGGTGCGAAACAGAATGGATAAGCCGGTAATAGTCAGCATAAAGCCCAAGACCATGGTCAGAACGGCTTTGTAATGCGTCGATTGGCTCAGATAGTTCTCGAGTACCCAATGCGTTGCAAAAGATGCGGGAATACTGCCAACGGCCAGCCAGATCACAATCGGCCAGACAATATTCATTTTCTTGGCATGCACAAACGAGCCACAGAATTTAGAAATCGCGGCATAGAGCAAGTCAGTACCAATCGCGATATGCGGTTCAATCCGGAATAAACTGATAAGAATTGGCGTCATTAATGAACCACCACCCACACCGGTGACACCTACACAAAAACCTACCAGAACGCCTGCTAAAATAAATTCAATCGGACCAAACATGCATATATGCCAAAATCAAAAAACGAGCATATCTTATGACTTTTGGATATAAGTCGTTGTCTTGATTATTGATTTACTTATGCATAAAAAAGATAAAGCTAGGTGAAGAATATTAGCTGATCTTTCATGTTTATTCACTGGAGTATGTATAAGGTGCGAATATGATGATTGATTTTAACTGCCCGATTTAACCCATTTTTGTCTAATTTAATGTAGCTGTAAATGTCGATTTAATTCTTGTTATGCAAGCTCGATCATTGACTAAGTCATTCTAAACGGTGAGTTTCTTAAAATGAGAAGATGCTTAAGCTTCTTCCGGAATAGCCACAGGATTATGTTAGAATCCAGATTCAATAAATTTCCATGCGGATCTGAGAGGAAACCCACTTGCTAAATCGAAAACTTAAAATTGGAATCGTGGTCGGTGAAGTTTCTGGAGATACGCTTGGCGCAAAATTGATTCGCCGTTTTCGTGAGCAAGGCATTGATGCTGAATTTGAAGGTATCGGTGGTCCACAAATGATCGCGGAAGGTTTTAAAAGTTATTATCCGATGGATATTCTGTCGGTGATGGGCATTGTCGAAGTTTTAAAAGATATTAAAAAACTTTTTGCTGTGCGGGATGGTCTGGTGGAAACCTGGACTAAAGATCCGGTCGATATTTTTATCGGGATTGATGCGCCTGATTTTAACCTGCGTTTGTCAAAAACCATTAAACAAAAACAGTTACCGATTAAAACCGTGCAATACGTCAGTCCTTCGGTCTGGGCATGGCGTCAAGGCCGTATACATGGCATTAAAGCCAGTATTGATTTGGTGCTGTGCCTGTTTCCATTTGAAAAAGCGTTCTTTAAAAAATGGGATGTTCCTGCAGCTTTTGTCGGACATCCGCTCGCTAGCCAATTGCCGCTTGAAAATCCAATTCTGGAGGCTCAGACAGAATTAGGCCTAGACCCAGATCAGAAATATATTGCATTATTACCGGGAAGCCGCCGTGGCGAGATTGAGCGTTTGGGACCTTTGGTTCTGGATGCAGCTAATATTCTGCATCACAAATATCCGGATTATACCTTTCTGATTCCTGCGATTAATGATGCACGCAAGCAGCAAATCGAAAGTTTACTGGCCACTTATCCTGAGAGCTTAAAAACCCAAATTCGCTTGATGGAAAATACCAGCGCTGAATCCAAAATTGGCCGTCAGGTCATGAATGCGTCCAATATTATTGCACTGGCGTCTGGAACTGCAACGCTTGAAGCGATGTTGCTGCACCGTCCGATGGTGACTTTTTATAAATTGCACTGGCTGACCTATCGAATTGCCAAATTACTGGTAAAAATCCCATATTTTTCATTACCAAATATAATTGCTGGCAAAAAAGTGATTCAAGAACTCATCCAATCCGCTGCTACACCTGAAAATCTGGTAGCTGAAATTGAAAAACTGATGGATATTGAAGCAGCGCAGATTCAGGTTATGCAGCATATCACCATGCACAAGCAGCTACTTTCTGGCAATAGCGAAGATCCGGTCACAGCAGTATTGGCATTAGTCCAGTAATTTTAGTCTGGTAATAAAGACTGGTTCTTCTGACAATTCAGCCGGTATTGGGTCGGCGTCTGTTCAAACTGTTTTTTAAAACTTTGACTAAACGCCGTCTCGGATGAATAACCAACCAGATAAGCGATCTGCTGGATACCAAATCCACTATTTCTCAAATATTGCGCTGCCAGACGCAGGCGGTGCTGTTGCAGATAGGCAAGGGGCGGTTCACCGACAATCTGGGTAAATAACTGGGCGAATTTGGAACGTGACATATGACATTGTTCGGCCAGACTTTCTACAGTCCAGAATTGTTCAGGTTTGCCATGAATCGCTGCCAGTGCATTGGATAGTTCCGGATGCGAGAGCGCATTTAGCCAGCTCGAGGCATTTTCCAGGTTTAAAATATAATCACGTACGCATTCAATCAGTAAAATACTGACCAGATGATCCAGAATCTTGTCACGTCCGGGACGAAGCTGCTGGGTTTCCAGTGCCAGAAACTGCAAGCCAACCTGTAACCATTCTGGCGCCGTATCACCCAGAATATGTTGAATATGCAGGTATTTAGGTAATGCACTCAAAAGAGGTTTGGCCATCTGGATATCCAAGCTAGAACGAATAGCCAGTATGAAACTATGCTCCGCCGAATTTTCCCGATTGAGATCAACACATTGCTGTGCATTGCTCTGAAAATAAGGATTAATCGCATGGTGCTCAGAAAAATCGGCATTGTCTGGGCAGGAAACATGATGGGAGGAACCTGCGGGTAATAGCACCAGATCACCTTGTTGCAGCTCCAGTCGATCACCATTCATGAACTTTAATTGCGCCTGTCCTTGTAACAGGATATAGGCCAGCATAAAGGGTTCATGTTGATAGTCAAAGCCGCCCGGATGAAATACATTCAGATAAAGATATTCCGATTTTTCCAGATGAATATCATCAAAAATTTTACTTAAAGCATCCATGCCTAACTCTATTCTTCTGTTTTATTTCATTTAATTGACTATAAATTTTTTAACTTTGTGATTTTAGGCCAGAATTTGGCAGCATGTGCCAAAGACGCTGACATAGCTTTTCTGGACGTTGAATACTGTTCGCTACTGCTGAAATAATCAACTATAAGTGCAGAGTAACATAAAAAAGGAAGTCGCAATGAATGCCCCTGCACAAATCCAGAAAGCGCAGTTTACGCAGGAAGCGTCGGCACTAAAAGGTGTCAAGCTGGATAAAAAACGTTTTGGCTGGTTGCTCAGCCCAGGTCTGCCTGTGATCGGAATGGGAATTCTGGCCGGTTATCATTTTGGTCCCAAAGCGACTAAAAAAGTCTTTGCCATGGGCGGACTATTATTACTGCACGTAATCATTCCGACTCTGGATGCCCTGATTGGCGATGATGCCAATAACCCAAATGATGAGCAGATCAAGGCACTGGTTAACGATCCTTATTATGACCGCATTGTAAAAGCATTTATTCCCTTGCAAATGGCAGCCAATGCCTTTGCCGGTTATGTCGTAAGCCGGCCAAATGTGTCTTTGCTGGATCAGGTACTGCTTGGAGTTTCTATGGGTGC
This sequence comes from Acinetobacter sp. CIP 101966, assembly GCF_000369725.1. NCBI lineage: Bacteria > Pseudomonadati > Pseudomonadota > Gammaproteobacteria > Moraxellales > Moraxellaceae > Acinetobacter > Acinetobacter sp. CIP 101966. The sequence continues at coordinate 82,360 of NZ_KB850160.1, forward strand.
GATTAATGGTGTGGGGGTGAATACCGCACATGAACTCAGCCATCGTCCCCAGAAAAAAGACCATTACTGGTCTCATGCCAGCCTGATGCCTTTGGGCTATAACCATTTCCGGATCGAACATCCTTATGGACACCATAAACGGGTGGCGACACCAGAAGATCCGGCATCTTCAAAAATGGGTGAATCTTTTTACCGTTTCTGGCCACGTACCGTAATAGGCGGATTAAAATCTGCAATCCAGATTGAAAAAAGACGGCTCGAGCGTAAGGGACTGAAATTCTTTAATCAGGAAAATGAGCTGTTTCATGGTTGGGCCATGAGTGCCGGCTATCATGCCTTGATGCTAAAGGCGTATGGCAAGAAAATTATTCCTTATACACTGACACAGGCATTTTATGGCGTTAGCCTGTTTGAGATTGTGAATTATATCGAGCACTACGGACTGAAACGTGGACAGAAAGCGGATGGCAGTTATGAGCGAACCTTGCCGGAACATAGCTGGAATAACAACAATATCGTAACTAATCTGTTTTTGTATCAGTTACAACGCCATTCTGATCATCATGCTTTTCCAAGCCGTCCATTTCAGGCGTTGCGGCATTTTGATGAAGCGCCAGAATTACCCAGCGGTTATGCAACCATGCTGATTCCAGCCTTGATTCCACCTTTATGGTACAAAATCATGGATCAGCGGGTATACCAGCATTATCAGGGCGATTTAAGCAAGGCCAATATTTTGACTTCCAGGCGTGCCAAGCTGTTTAAAAAATTTGGTGTAAATAACTCTACCGCTTAATGAATTACAAAATAAAAATGCGCCGATAAAGGCGCATTTTTTGATTAATTCTGCCTAGAACCAGTCGGCTTGCATATTCAGGCAAGTATCATCTAGATTCATCAGTAATTTGGCCTGATGTTCAATTTCAGGGAGTTCCCAACGAATAAAATATTGAGCTGCCTGAATTTTCCCTGCCAGAAAAGTCTGATCTTCTGCATGCGAAGATGTGCCAAACTTGAGTTGAGCCTGATTTGCCATTTCCAGCCATAGCCAGGATAGGATGGTTTTACCCATCATATCCAGATACAGTCCTGAATTGGCCAAAGCCTCATTGACTTTGCCTTGATGCAAGGCCTGGCCTAAAATCTGTGTAGTCTTTTGCACAGTGGCAAGATGCTGTTTATAGATCTCTGCCAGTTCCACTATCTTCGGTTCATGAATCTCTGACAAGGTCTTCTGGATGCGCTGCATGAGCAGATTGAGCCCTTTGCCATTGTGTTGCCAGAGTTTACGACCCAGCAGATCCAGAGATTGAATACCGTAAGTTCCTTCATGAATCGGATTGAGCCGGTTATCACGGTAACATTGCTCCACCGGATATTCACGGGTATAACCCGCGCCGCCCAAGACCTGAATGGCCAGATCATTGGCTTTTGGACCATAGGCAGAAGGGAAGGATTTAACCACCGGGGTGATGAGATCAAGCAGAATGGCACTATCTTCATCTTGAGCTGCCTGATGTTCATCAATTAATCGGGCTGCAAATAAGCAAAGTGCCAGCGAACCTTCTACATACGACTTTTGCGCCAGCAGCATGCGTCTGACATCGGTATGTTCAATGATATTCACTGGTTTCGAGTCAGGTGTTTTTTCATGAACTGGCCGGCCTTGCGGACGGTTTTTAGCATAATCCAGAGATTCCAGATAGCCACGATAACCAATCATGGCTGCGCCTAGACCGACACCCACACGTGCTTCATTCATCATCTTGAACATATATTTTAAGCCATGACCGGGTTCACCAATTAAATAGCCTAAGCAATTATCATTTTCTCCAAAGCTTAAAACTGTAGATGTAGTACCTCGATAGCCCATTTTGTGCAGTAAGCCAGCCAGCTGTACATCATTAGCTTCACCGAGTGAACCATCCTCATGAGTTCTGAATTTGGGTACGATAAACAGGGAAATTCCTTTCACGCCTTGCGGCGCATCCTGAATCCGCGCCAAGACCAGATGCACAATATTTTCGCTAATGTCCTGATCGCCACCCGAAATAAACATTTTCTGGCCTTTAATTTTATAAATTCCATCTGCCTGAGGAATGGCTTTAGTGGTCAGATCGCCCAAAGAGGAACCTACATTCGGCTCTGTCATGGCCATGGTGCCAGCAAAGCGGCCACTCAACATATGCGGTAGGAATATTTGCTTTTGTTTTGGGGAGGCAAAAGCCTGTATCAGGTTCGCCGCAGCGGCCGTTAGAAAAGAATAAGCCACGGTGGACGGATTGGCCGACATAAAATAAGCATTGCAGGCCATATTCACCAAAGTGGGCAGTTGCATGCCACCATCTGCATAATCATGCTGGGCGCAAAGCAGGCCGGCATCGGCAAACTGTTGCCAGGCTGTCTTCACTTCATCAATGGTTTTGACCTGTTTGCCATCAAAGTTCGGTTCTTGTTGATCAGCTTTGGCATTATGCGGCGCAAAATAATCAGTCGCGATACCTTTTGCCGTTTCCAGAATACTGTCGAAAGTATTTTTGTCATGATCCTGATAGCGTTGCAGTTTAGTCAGCGCTTCAAGTTTGAATACGTCATAAAGCTGGAAATGCAGATCTTTATCATTAATCAGTTGGGTCACGGTACTATCCTGAATGTGCAATCCTTGAGATAGCATCAAGACTAGCAGTTGCTTTTATTGAGGAGGATTGTCAATAATGACATGAATCGGGTGAAAAGTGACAAATAGAAAAATATGCAACAGGTGGTGATTTTAGGCTTTGATGGGGCTCTGGCTTCGGCCATTACGGGTGTGGTCGATTTATTTGCCATGGCCGGCGTAAGCTGGAACCGGATCCAGCAGCAGGATGTACAGCGCCTGTTTAAGGTGAGTATCGCCAGTCCGGATGGACACCCGATTCGGTGTATCAATGGGCTGCAGTTGCAGGCACATGTTTCTTATCAAGAGATTCAAACTGCAGATATTCTGGTGGTGCCGACCATTGCTGCACCGATTCAGGATGTATTGCAACAGAATCCAGAACTGATTCATTTTTTAAAATCTGCACATGCAGAGGCGACTTTAATTGCAGGAAACTGTACGGGGAATTTTTTTCTGGCAGAAGCAGGCATTTTAGATGACCGGATTGCAACAACACATTGGGGTTTTCAGGAAGTGTTTCGTTCACGCTATCCTAAGGTGAAACTGAATGCCGATCTGATGATTAGCCGGGATCAGAATATCTATTGTGCAGGTGGAGGCCTGGCCTGGTTTGACCTGGGTTTGCATCTGATTGAGCGCTTGTATGGCTTTGAGGTGGCCATGCAATCGGCTAAATCTTTCGTAATTGATTACCGCCGTGATAGCCAGTTGTCTTATTCATTGCTGAATATTGGCCAGCCGCACCATGATGAACTGGTACAAAAAATCCAGAACTGGCTAGAGCAGCATTTTCATGAAGATTTTAGTTTGAACCAGCTGGCAGAGCAGTTTAATGTGACTGGCCGGACCCTGATTCGACGCTTTAAACAAGCCTTAGACATACCGCCCAATCAGTATCTACAAGCGATCCGGATTGAGGCTGCCCGTAAACGACTGGAAGAAACCGATCAAGCTGTGGATGTGATCATGCAAAATGTCGGCTATCAGGATCCAAGTTCATTCCGCCGTTTATTTCATAAAAAAACCGGTCTGACGCCGTTGGAATACCGGCGCCGGTTTAGCCGACGCTTTTAAAAGCGCTTAATGAGAAGGCTGTACTTTTCCCACTTTACGGCCATGCAGAAGGTAATACCAAACCAGGCAGCTCAGGGTGAGCAGCGCCGAGAACAGATAAAGCTGACGATAACCAATCTGATCCAGCAGCATACCCAGGAAATACGGGCCAAAACCAAGACCGGCATCCAGGGCAATAAAGAAGGTTGAGGTTGCTAGACCCATACGCTGCAATGTTGTACTTTTCACCGCAATGGTTTGACACACCGACTGGATATTCCCAAAACCAAAACCGAGTAACGCTGCACTAGAGAGTAACATCACAGAGTTTTGTGCTTGGCTTAAAAGCAAAATCCCTAATGCCATAATCACAATGGCAGGATAGATAATGATATTTTCACCTTTACGGTCCATTAAAGGGCCAGTAAAAGGACGGGATAGTAGAATGGCAAAGGCATACATTAAGAAAAAGAATGATGCGGCTTCTACCAAATTGATTTCTTTGGCATAAAAGTGAATAAACGACAATATACCTGAATAACACGTTGCCACCAGCAGTACAATCAGTGCAATCGGTAGCGCATTCGGTTCAATATACTGAGCCAGTTTGCTGGTGCTTTGCGGAGTAGAGACTGCTGACGAATGACTTGCCTTAAGGCGTGGTGGCTGGATAAATAGCCCACAGATCAGGCAGCTGAGCGCAACAATACTGGTAAAGATGAAAATTACCTGATAATTAAAATTTGTCATCAGCCAGATTCCGACAAAGGGACCAATCGCTGTGCCAAGGGTGCTGCTCATGCTGAAATATCCAATTCCTTCACCACGCCGTGTGGCAGGAATGGTCTGTGCAATCACTGTACCCAGTACAGTAGAAGCCATACCCATCATAAAACCGTGTATCAGGCGGATACCCAATAAAACTTCCAGCTTGGCCGGAATCATATACAGTCCGGAAAAGAGCAGAAAGCCAGTCAGGCCAATGACAAGCGTATTTTTCAAACCCAGCCGATTCAGTAATTTTCCGATCAATAATCGTCCAAATAACGTACCCACAATAAACAGACCGGATACCAGACCGGCTTGAGCAGTCGACGCACCTAACTCAGCAACCGAGTAGCCGACAATCACAATCACCAGCAAGTAGAACACCAGAACCAACTGGAAATTCACCAGACTGATCAGGATAAAATTGGGCGTCCATAAAGGCGTTTCTTGTTCTTGGCTCATTGAGGTCTGTCCTGAGATGAGGAATGTAACTGCTGAATGAGTTGCATTAAGGTATTTTTACTGCCTTCAAGATCATCTGATTCAATGTGCTCAAGCAACTGATCTTCAAATGCATCGATCTGTTTGGAACACATCGCAAAGGTCTCAATTCCTTGCTCACTCAACTTGAACAGCTTTTGACGTTTGTCTTCAGTTTCGAGTTGGGCAATCAGATCGAGTTCAACCAGTTGCTGAATCCGCTTAGTAATACCGGGCTTGGATACATTGAGATAACTGGAAATGTCTGCCAGCGTGCATTGTTGCTTTGACTGGATGACGTATAACACCTGCCATAAGGAATAATTTAATTGAGATGACAACAAGATCGTATTGATCTCATCGCTCATCAGGCGTGCGCAGCGTAATAGCAGTGTACGGAGTCGGGGAGATTCGGAAAACATGGGGTTAGTTAACCTGGGTAACTAAATTTACGCCTAATTTACGCCTGTTTTATCCAAAGCTCAAGAGAAGACTTTTAAAAATTATTCAGAGCAATATTTTCTCTGCTAACAGCATTTACACAGTTTAACCTGATTAAAAAATAATCAACAAAAGACTACATACTTTTTATAACAGCCACGCCTAAGCTAGCCATGTCACTAGAAAAATTCATGACTTAAAAATTGAAGGGCAAAGATGCCAAATAACAATGCATAGGTGAAGCTTATGACTCTGGGTTTAACTGCATTAGAGTTAGCACGAATACAGTTCGCCTTTACTGTATCTTTTCATATCATTTTTCCGGCAATTTCTATTGGCTTGGCCAGCTTTCTGGCCATTCTGGAATGGCGCTGGCTCAAAACCCAAAATCCGATTTTTCAGGATCTATTCAAATTCTGGGTGAAAATTTTCGCTGTGGCATTCGGGATGGGTGTCGTCTCTGGTGTGGTCATGAGCTACCAGTTTGGAACCAACTGGAGTGAGTTTTCCCGGGTGGCAGGCAGCGTGACTGGACCTTTATTGGCCTATGAAGTACTCACCGCTTTCTTTCTGGAAGCGGGCTTTCTGGGCATCATGTTATTTGGCTGGGGGCGAGTGGGACCAAAGGCGCACTTTTTCTCGACCTTGATGGTTGCGATAGGCACCTGTATTTCCATGTTCTGGATTCTATCGTCCAATAGCTGGATGCAGACCCCACAAGGCTTTGCGATTGAAAATGGCCTGATTGTTCCGCAAGACTGGCTTGCTATCGTGTTTAACCCATCTTTCCCTTATCGTCTGGCCCATATGGCCATGGCTGCCTTTCTGGTTTCCGCCTTACTGGTCGCTGCTACAGCCGCATGGCACCTCATCAAAGGCCGTCGTGATGCACTGGTCAAGACCTCATTTTCCATGGCGATGTGGCTGCTTCTGGTACTTGCGCCCTTACAAGTCGTTGTCGGTGATATGCACGGTATTAATACCCTTGAACATCAGCCAGCCAAACTTGCAGCCATGGAAGGGCACTGGGAAACCAATCATGACGAAGGCATGCCCTTATATCTCTTTGGTATTCCAGATATGGAGGCCGAAGAAACCAAATATGCAGTCGCAATTCCCAACTTGGGTAGCCTGATTCTAACCCACTCGATGGATGGAAAGGTTACAGGACTTAAAGACTTTGCGCCTGAAGACCGGCCGAATTCGCTGGTGGTGTTCTGGAGCTTCCGGATTATGGTCGGACTCGGCGTATTGATGCTGTTACTGGCGTTATGGGGAGCGTGGGCACGTACCCGTGGTCGCTTTTATGAGTCCCGTGCATTGCACCGATTTGCCCTGATTATGGGACCTTCCGGATTTATTGCCATGCTTGCGGGATGGTTTACCACAGAAGTCGGCCGTCAGCCTTGGGTAGTCTACGGCATCATGCGAACCAAGGATGCATTGTCTCCGGTTTCCGCTGAACAGGTGGGGCTGACCCTGATTATTTTTGTAGTTGTCTACTGTGTGGTATTTGGTATCGGAATTTACTACATGTTGCGCCTGATGCACAAAGGCCCGGATTTTATTCATACCCGACCAGATCATGAATCAGATAGCGATGTGGTTCAGGCCTCGCGTCGACCATTAAGTAGTATTCGCGAACGTATCGAAGAAGTTCCTGAACAACCGGATCAGGAGGACAAAAAATGATTGATTTATCATTAATCTGGATTGTGATTATTGGTTTGGGTGTATTGATTTATACCATTCTCGATGGTTTCGATCTGGGCATCGGCATCTTGTTTCCTTTCTTTCCGCATCAGGATGAACGTGATGTCATGATGAATACCGTGGCTCCGGTCTGGGATGGCAATGAAACCTGGATGGTACTGGGTGGTGCAGGGTTATTTGCAGCTTTCCCACTTGCTTACTCGACCGTACTCTCGGCACTGTATATGCCAATTATTCTGATGGTGGTTGCCTTGATTTTCCGCGGCGTGGCTTTTGAGTTCCGCTTCAAGGCAAACCGCAGTAAGCATTGGTGGGATAAAGCCTTTATCGGTGGTTCTGCGATCACCAGTTTCCTGCAAGGCATGATTTTAGGCGCCTATATTCAGGGCATTGAAACCCGAAATGGTGTCTATGTTGGGGGTGGTCTGGACTGGCTCACTCCATTCAGTATTTTCACCGGAATCAGTGTGGTGGTGCTCTATGCGGCATTAGGCTGTGGCTGGCTCATCTATAAAACCGGAGATGACTTACAAGATCGAATGTTTAAACTGATGCCTAAGCTGATTATTGCCTTGCTGATCATATTGGGTGCTGTCAGTATTTATACGCCGTTGACTCATCCTCAGATTGCTGAACGCTGGTTTAGTCAGCCACAATTTACCTATTTTATGCCAGTTCCAGTTCTGGTTCTGCTATTTACCTGGCTGGCCTTACGTGCCTGTAAAAGACGTAGTGAATTAGGCCCATTTACCTATATGCTTGTTCTGGTTTTCCTTGCTTATACCGGATTCTTGATTAGTCTATGGCCATATATTATCCCGCCGAGCGTGACTATCTGGCAGGCAGCAGCGCATGAAAATAGCCAGCTATTTGCCTTGATTGGTGCCTTGATCCTGATTCCTATTATTGTGATTTATACGGGTATGTCCTATTGGGTATTCCGGCATAAGGTCAGGGTCGGCGATGATGGCTATCATTAAGGAGTGGTCATGAAAGGCAAACAGGCATTATGGTTTGTAGGATTATGGCTGGCAGGATTTTTAACGCTGGCCCTGATTGCTGGCGCATTCCGCTTTCTGGTGCATTTGGCTTATTAAATTAGTAAAACTAAAAAAATGAAAAAAGTGATCTGAATGTCCTGATCACTTTTTATTATTTGCCATTTATCTTTGATAAAACCAAATTTACGATTTTACCTGTTTACGATACACACTTGGACGTACAGGACGAGTATGTTTCCAAAGGCCTTTTTTCTGTTTCTTGGCTTTATTTTGCAATTCCATCATATAGCGTAAATGGTTTTTATCCTTGATATATTCTTCATAGACCCACGCTGCACCACGTTTGACAATCTCTTCATTGATATTTTTGCGATAGCGGTAGACCACACCGACACAGCGGCCATAACGGTCAATGTCGGTAATCTTGACCCGAACCATTTTATTATTCACCATGCTCTTGACCAGACGCTGCGATTCCTTGCCATAGGCTTGTGATGATTCAGGGGCATCGACAAAAGCAAAGCGCAATTTGGTCTCAGAGCGACGAATGTTAAAACGGTAGCAGGTGAGGGTATCACCATCACTTACGGCTTTTACACGGCACCAGTATTTTTTGCCTTTCTTAAAAGGGCGGAAAACATCTTTTAAATAAACTGTAATTTTATGCAGCAGATAATAAGAAAAACATAGCAATACTAAGCCCAGCACAATTTGCCAGGTGATGGAGAGATTTAACAAAGGCAAGATCCAAATCAGCAAAACCAGCTGTAAAATCACAGCTAAAAGTCGAGCCATTTTAGAGCAAAGCCAGTAGATCTACGGATTAAAAGCTAATCACTCAGTGTTTAGTTTTGTACCAGCTAAAATAGCCTAAGTATATTTTTCTGGCGAAAAGATGAATCTGCAAACATCTAAACTTATATATAAAATAGCCTAAGCAATTTAAATTTCTTTATAAATAGCCTAAGTAAAAATTTTATAAATTTCAGCTCTCAAAAATTGATGTCTCTTATTCTCGTGCAAATCCTTATGCCAATATATCCCCATATTAATTTTCGGCAGTTCCACAGGGACTTCAAAAATATTTAGACTGGTAGCCAATTGTAAATGTACCAATACATTTTTAGGAATAGTCAACATAGCTGTCTTTTGTTGTTCCAAAATTTGCAGAGCAGTTGAGTAATGCTGACAGCGTAAAAAAATCTGTCGTGAATATTGTTTACGGCTTAAATAAATATCCTCAACTAAAACGCCAGTACGGCGTGATGACACGCCAATATGAGGTGAGGCAAGATAAATCTGCTCATTCATTTCTGTTAATTGTGTACACACTACAAATTCATCTTGAACCAGACGCTCAAACTGGATTTTTTCAGCAATGTTTTGTTCCAGATCTATGACAAAATCGACCTGTTGAGAGGCGAGGTCTGCTGCTATATTTTTACGGTCCAGCTTCATGCTGCTAAGTTGAATTTCCAGATTGAGTTGTTGAAAGTGCTGAACCAGTCTGGGAAAGATCATTGGCTCAATTTCATCATGTACGGCAATTTTCAAACTCTGAATCATTTCCGGTCTGAAGTGCTGATGCTGTATTGAAATATTTTGAATCGCAAAAAGTGCATTCTTCAGCTCAGGATAGATCTGTTCCGCAAACGGCGTAGTTTGCATTTTGCTGCCAGTACGTACAAATAAATCATCCTGTAAATGCTGTCTTAAACGTTGTAAAGCATGACTGGCAGCAGACTGGCTAACTGATAAAATCTGTGCAGCTTTAGAAATACTGTTCTGCTCATAAATTGCCATAAAAAGCGGATAAAGGTTAATGTCGATACGATGAAAATTTCGCAGGTCCATGACTGTTTTAGAATGAATGCTATGCATAATAATGTATGGAGTAAAATCATTTTATTCATAATAGGTTTTGGGTTAAGGTGTTGTAAAGCGTATGAATTAGAATATTTAGAGGGATAAAGAGATGTTTGAGCTTTCAGCACGTGCACAAGATTATTTAAATAGAACCAAAAAATTTATTGCTGAGGAAATTGAACCAGTTGAAGCTGATTTCTGGCAGCAAGTTCATGAGTTGAACCAAGGCGGCGACTGGACCAAATGGCAATGGCCTGCAGAACTGGAAAGCTTAAAAGCCAAAGCCAAGGCAGCTGGCCTTTGGAATATGTTTCTCCCTTGTCCTGAACTTGGCCAGGGTTTATCGGTTCAGGAATATGCACATATTGCCGAACTTTCAGGTCGTAGCCTGATTGCACCAGTCGTATTTAACTGTAATGCGCCAGATAGCGGCAATATGGAAGTATTGTGGCGTTATGGTTCTGAAGAACAGAAACAGCAATGGCTGAAGCCACTATTAGAAGGGAAAATCCGTTCGGTCTTTTGTATGACTGAACCTGCAGTTGCATCCAGTGATGCCACCAATATGCAGGCAACGGCGGTAATTCAAGGTGATGAGATTGTTCTGAATGGTCGTAAATGGTGGTCATCAGGTCTGGGTGATCCAAATGCCAAAATCATTATTTTTATGGCACATACTCCAGATGAAACAAAAGACCGTCATCATCAGCATTCCATGGTTTTAGTTCCAGTCGATACTGCAGGCGTAAAAATCGAACGGATGCTTCCAGTCTTTGGTGACTATGATGCACCACATGGCCACGGCGAAGTCAGCTTTGATAATGTTCGTGTTCCAGTTTCGAATTTTATTGGGGGTGCAGGTCAAGGCTTTGAAATTGCCCAAGGTCGTTTAGGGCCAGGCCGTATACACCATTGTATGCGTTGTATCGGTGCTGCTGAAAAATCATTAGAGTTGATGATTGACCGTGGTATGAGCCGTAGCGCATTTGGCAAAGAAATTTTAAAACTTGGCGGCAATCTGGAACGTGTCGCGGAAGCACGGGTTGCGATTGATCAGGCCCGTCTTTTGACCTTGTATGCTGCCTATAAAATGGATACTTTAGGGAATATGGCGGCACTGACTGAAATTTCTGCAATTAAAGTCGTTGCGCCAAGTGTGCTGGAAAAAGTCGTCGATATGGCCATCCAGATCCACGGCGGTGCCGGTGTTTCTCGAGATACACCATTAACCGGATTTTTTGCCCAGGCACGTGCCTTGCGTTTGGCCGATGGTCCAGATGAAGTACATAAGGGCATGATTGCCAAACTGGAACTGGCAAAACGTGGCTACAGTACACGCCACAAAAAATAAACTGGCTTAAATAGAAGATTGCAACGTATTAAAAAATTTTAAGGAAAAATTATGGCGGTTATTGATGTAGGTGGAGCAGTTCGTCAAGGTGAAGAACTGGATGTACAAGCCATCACCAATTGGTTAATTCAGCAAAATGTGAATGTTGAAGGCCCTGTGCAAGTGACCCAATATTCAGGCGGAGCTTCAAACTGGACCTACCGTTTACAGTATGCCAATGCCGATTTAATTTTACGTCGTCCGCCGCACGGTACCAAAGCCAAATCTGCACATGACATGGCACGTGAATATCATGTGCAGAAAGCCTTGGCTGAACATTATCCTGTGGTGCCTGAAATGGTGGCGCTTTGTCAAGATGAATCGGTCATTGGTTGTGATTTCTATGTGATGAAACGTCTGGAAGGAATTATCCCTCGCGCCAAAATGCCACCTGAGCTGCAGCTTACTGAATCCGATATCCGAACTTTATGTATCAATGTGATTGATAAACTGATCGAACTGCATCAGGTGCCTTATCAAGGGACCGAACTTAAAAATCTCGGTAAGGGTGAAGGCTATTGTCGCCGTCAGGTCGAAGGCTGGGATGCTCGTTATGAAAAGGCCAAAACGCTGAATGTTCCATCCTTTAAATATGTACGCAACTGGCTGAAAGACAATATTCCTTCTGATTTCAAAACCTGTGTGATTCATAATGACTGGCGTTTTGATAATGTCATCTTAAATCCGGAAAATCCGACTGAAGTGATTGGTGTACTGGACTGGGAAATGGCAACCCTCGGCGATCCGCTGATGGACCTAGGTTCTGCCTTGGCTTATTGGGTGGAAGATACTGATAATGCCATCTTTAAGGCAACACGCCGCCAGCCGACCAATCTAAAAGGTATGTTTACCCGTAAAGAGGTCGTAGATTATTATCTTGAAAAAACCGGTTTGCAGCCTGAGAACTGGACATTTTATGAGGTGTTTGGTGTATTCCGTCTCGCGGTCATTGCCCAGCAGATCTATTATCGTTATTACCATAAACAGACTAATAATCCAGCATTCAAGGATTTCTGGGTGGTGATTCATGCCTTGCATATTCGTGCCTTAAAACTGATTGGCAAGCAAAAACTGGAAGCCAATGAGATTGCACAAAAGTATGTGCTTAAATTTAAAGAGATAATGCCAAAATGACCACTATTTACTTGATCCGGCATGGCCAGGCCTCTTTTGGCGCAGAAAGTTACGATCAACTTTCGCCCAACGGCGAGTTACAGGCAAAGCTTTTGGGTCGCTATTTTGACGAAATCCTGAAAGAAGCACCTTATGTGGTGGCTGGCTCCATGCAGCGTCATCAACAGACAGCGCAATTATCACTGGATGAATGTTTTCCGGAAAGCGAGATTTTGACCGATATCGCCTGGAATGAGTTTAATCATCAGCAGGTATTCGCCCGTTATGAGCCGCGCTTTAATCAGCCTGAATTGCTGAAACAGGATGTGTCAGAACATGAAAATCCACGGGATTATCTGAGCAAGATTTTTAGCGGTGCAATTGCCCGCTGGACTGGCGATGATTATCACCATGAATATGATGAATCATGGCCAAATTTCAAAGCACGCGTGGAAAGCGGCTTAGAAAATCTGTGTGACCAGTTGTCCAAAAGCCGTCCGCGCTATGCAGTGGTCTATACCTCAGGCGGTGTGATTTCTGTTGCAGTGGGTAAAATTCTAGGGCTGAGCCCGGAGAAAACCTTTGCCCTGAACTGGGCGATTACCAATACCAGTATCACGACACTACGTCTGGTGGGTAATGAACCGCAACTACTCAGTTTAAATGAACATCATTTTATTAAAGCACAGCGTCCAGACTTATTGACCTGGATTTAAAATGAGATTGAAAACCTAATACGCTAGAAAAATAAAGGAATAGGGTAAATACATGGCTAAAACAATTTTAATTACCGGTGCAAGTTCAGGGATCGGCGCCGGTATGGCACGTGAATTTGCGAAAAAAGGCTATAACCTGGCGATTTGTGCACGTCGTTTGGAGCGTCTGGAAATCTTAAAGCAGGAACTGGAAAGCCAATATGGCATCAAAGTCATTGCCAAAACACTAGATGTCACCGATTACGATCAAGTGTTTGAAGTGTTTCGTGCTTTTAAAGAAGACTTTGGCACCATTGACCGAGTTATTGTGAATGCTGGTGTCGGTGAGGGCCGCCGGATTGGTAAAGGTAATTTTGCTATCAATAAAGCCACGGTTGAAACCAACTTTATTTCGGCATTAGCACAATGTGAAGCTGCAGTTGAAATCTTCCGTGCACAAAACTCTGGCCATCTGGTGATGATTTCATCTATGAGTGCAATGCGCGGTATGCCAAAACATTTAACGGCTTATGGTGCAAGTAAGGCCGGCGTGGCTCATTTAGCGGAAGGCATTCGAGCTGAATTGATCGATACGCCAATAAAAGTGACCACCATTTTCCCAGGATATATTCGTACTGAAATTAATGAAGGGGCAAAAAAGCTACCTTTTGAAGTAGATGAAAAAACTGGTTCGCGTTTATTGGCAGCAGAAATTGAAAAAGCACCAGTTAAGGCTTATGTGCCGAAATGGCCTTGGTTGCCACTCGGTCTAGCCATGAAAGTATTACCACTTAAACTGGTGAACAAGTTAGGTTAAAAGCGCTCTTAGATCTATAAAAAGAGAAGCTAGAGCGCTTCTCTTTTTATTTTTTTATGACAAACTGAGAAAAATTTCTGAATCAGTATTTTTTTCTAAAAAATGTATAGCTTGAATTTACAAAAAAGCGAAATCTTATAAATCCTAATATATTGATTATTAAAATAAAGTTTTAAATTATCAAAAATTATATTTTTATTTTATTGATGAATTTGCAATTAAATCAATTACTTTTAAATTTTCGTTTCATGAGAAAGACCATCTTTTACTTTTCCTAATTTTCGCCAATTTTAAGAACTTTTCCAAACTGTCCAAAACTTAGACATACTCACTCTAAAAGTGGAAAGATAACTTCTCTTTTTTAGAATTTCCTTTAATGTACAACCGTTCAGAAATTAAAGGTTGTCCATATGTCTACATCTGCGGATATGACTGACCAGCAGCGAATCTCCAAGGTCAGAAGTATCGTTACCCAGGCCGGGGAAGAGGTGCGTGCTCGTTATCCCATACTCAAACATCAGAACTTTATAGGTGCGAGTATTTTAGGCTTTGCCTGGGCAGGCATGATTGCATGCGCGGTAGCATATGGAACAGGTTATCTCTCAGCATGGTTTACCATTCCCTTGATTGCGATTTTTGCGTCATTGACCCATGAATTGGAACATGACCTGATTCATTATATGTATTTCAAAAAAACACCTTGGGCACATCATCTGATGCTGGCACTGGTCTGGTTGGCACGTCCAAACACCATCAGTCCGTGGGCACGTCGTCGTTTACATTTGCATCATCATAAATATTCAGGCACTGAACATGACCTGGAAGAACGTGGCATCAGTAATGGTATGCCTTGGGGCATTCGCCGAATTCTGGTCATTAGTGACCAGTTGATGTCAGTGTATCTGCGTCCATTTCAGATGTTTAAGATGATTCATCTTTTTCTGGAAAAACAGCCTGAAAAAGAACGTAAAATTGCCATGATTTCTCAGTTATTCGGCTTTTTACCTCTCAGCATTATTTACTATGGATTGTGCTATCTGTTTGTGGTTTTTCATGGTTTAAATGCCATTGCACCGCTATTTGGTTATGAGATGCTCTGGTCACAAGGTATTGTCAACACGATGCCGATCGTGAATCTGCTGGCAGTCATCTGGGTGATTCCGAACTTTATCCGTTCTTTTAGCTTGCAGTTTGTCAGTTCAAATATGCATTACTATGGCGATATTGATCCACGTGATGTGATCAAACAAACCCAAGTGCTCAATCCATGGTGGATGGTCCCGTTCCAGTTATTCTGCTGTAATTTTGGTTCGACCCATGCGATTCATCACTTTGTAGTCAAGGAGCCATTTTATATCCGTCAACTGACGTCTAAAACGGCGCATAAAGTAATGAAAGAAGTGGGCGTGCGTTTTAAT
Source organism: Acinetobacter sp. CIP 101966 (assembly GCF_000369725.1). NCBI lineage: Bacteria > Pseudomonadati > Pseudomonadota > Gammaproteobacteria > Moraxellales > Moraxellaceae > Acinetobacter > Acinetobacter sp. CIP 101966. The sequence goes on from NZ_KB850160.1 coordinate 97,774, forward strand.
GATGTGGGAACCTTTAAGCGTATGAATCGCTGGAATGACTATAAAATCTAAGCTTTGATTGTCATAAAAATCCCGTTTTTAAGCGGGATTTTTTTATATTTATCCTTTGTGATTTACCCAAGGGCAAGATGTATAAGCCTGTATTTTGCAAGAATCCTATCTTAGTTAAATTTAGGTGAACATGCATTTAAAATGACTGTTGAGAAAATAGTTCAAAAGAATAAACTCAGGTAAAATTAAGTATATCCCTATATAAATTAGCCCGCTATGTTGCTGAAAGCCGCCACCATTGCCTTGATTCCTGCACTTGTCATTCAGGGTAATCGTGTCAAGAAAAATACCCTAAGACTGCCGGAACCTGAAGGTGCACGTGAAGGTCAAACCGGAACCGGCAACAAACTGTCTCTGCTGATTTTAGGGGATTCGGCAGCAGCAGGTGTAGGAGTAGAACATCAGGATGACGCATTACTGGGTGCAATTCTGCATGAACTGAAAGATGACTTTGAAATTGACTGGAAATTACAGGCCAAAACAGGCGATACCAGCTCAAAAGTAATTCATGCTTTGAACCAAATAGAAGTCCAGCACTATGATGTAATCGTCACGTCGGTTGGCGTCAATGATGTGACCAAACTGATGCCTGCTGATATTTGGATTCAGAAACAGGAACAGCTTTATAGCAAAATCCAGCAGAAATTTAGACCGAAACTGATCATTGCTGCCGGTGTTCCGCCAATGAATATGTTTCCGGCGCTACCGAATCCTTTAGCCTGGCTATTTGGCCAGTATGCTAAACAGATGAACCAGCAACTGGAAAAATTTGTGAATCAGCAAGTGAATATGCAATGGATTGAATACGATATTGAGAAGTATCGTGCCATGAATTTACAAATGGCTGCAGATGGTTTTCATCCGAGTAAGGAAGTTTATACACTTTGGGGACAAGAAGTGGCTGGCAAGATTCGGCAGACCTTCTAAAATAGTTGAAATCTCTCAATTTAGTTAATTCTATGTCTGATATTGAAACCCATCCGTTACCGCCATTTTTACCGCCCAATGCCAAGTTACTGATGTTAGGTAGTTTTCCGCCACCTGCAACGCGTTGGAAAATGAACTTTTATTATCCGAATTATCAGAATGATATGTGGCGGATTTTTGGACTGATTTTTTTTGAAAATAAAGATTACTTTTTAGATCTACCCAATAAAAAATTTCAGGAACAATTAATCCGGGAGTTCTTAACAGAAACGGGGATTGCAATTTTTGATAGTGGCTATCAGATCCGGCGTTTAAAGGGCAATGCTTCAGACAAATTTTTGGAAATTGTAGTACCCACCAATATTGAGCAACTGCTCAGCCAAATGCCGCAGTGCAATCATATTATGACCACAGGCGACAAGGCCACAGACACCATGATGCTGTCTATGCCTGAAGGGACTTTAAAGCCGAGTATTGGTCAGCCAAGTCAGGCTCATTTTGTCGGACGTGATCTGTATTTATATCGCATGCCTTCATCTTCTCGAGCATATCCGGTTTCTCTGGAGAAAAAAGCCGAAAGTTACCGATTGATGTTTGAACATGTGGGTCTGGTTTAATATTTAATCCAATAATCAGATAAAATGGTTAAAGAGGTTTTAGGCTACAGACAAGACATAAACTTACTATTTGTAAGTTGGTGGCTTTATTTATTCATATTTGGATATTCAACCCAGCGATGGCTATTAATTTTAATCTCCCGGACATGATGAAAGCTGGACCAGATTAACTGGCTACCTTTGGTCCATTTTAAAGCTCGAATACGCGACTCCACCTGCTGTATTTCCTCAGGTGAGGCCGGACGTAAAGGCCCAATTTCTGCATATAAGCGTACTCCTGGATAACGCTTAAATTTACCTTTAAGCAACGAATGAAACCAAAACAGTTTGCTACTGTTCACAGCCTGTATGCAGGCCATCGGCTGATGCTGTAAATTTTCAGAAAAAGTAGTGGAATAAGTATCAAAAAAGAAACCCGTACTGGTCTTTTTGTTGAGAAATATAGTTCCGATCGGAGTAATGCTAGGCAAACCTTTAGAGTTGACCGTTGCAATAGAGCAATGCATGGCAGCCCGTTGTGCATCAGCGACCACTTGGCGAATCTGTTGCCATTCACTCTCAGAAATCATGTCGTGATTCTCTTTTTATTTTTTATAAATTTTATAACAACTTATTTAGCTTGGCATTGCCTGAAAAAACTAAAACTACGGCAGTTTGATCAATCTAAATCGTTATTCAGATTATAAAAAAGAGCCACATGGGCTCTTTAAAAAATGCAAAATGCGGCGATTAGCCATCGTATTCGACATAATCCCACAAATTTAAACGTGCTTTAATTTCATGACGGATCTCAGGCAACATCGGCAAAAGAGTACCATCAATCCATAAGCTCAACGCTTGGGTAGAGAGTACTTGCTGCTGTTCATCGACCAGTTGTGCACCTTTCAACATAATTCCGGTCTCATCAGTGGCTTCGGTTTCTACACCTTTAAATAAAACCTGTAATTCATAACCGCTATCCTGAATCAGCCATTCCAGTTCGAGCTGAATATTTTCACTGGATTTCAAAACCACCTGTCCCTCGACCGTATCGGAGTCGGACAGACAGTCATGTTCCACCCGAATTTTGGCCAAATACCATTCTTGCTGGGATAAATCATGGAGGGTTTTTACAGGCGTCAGAATATCACTGAACTTAAACTGACGGCTTAGATCAAAAAATTGCATGGGAGTGGAGGGCGAACAATCGCAAAATACGAGAAAAATGTAATTCTAAAGTAAGCGCAATAGACTGTAAAACCCTTTAAACGATGATTGGACTAAGTTAATTTAAGCGGTCATTCTCAAAATACAGGCTTTTCATGTCGTCGTAATTGTGAGGTCATTCTAATGTCATTACATTAACCATTCACCGGGAAATTTCGTCACCAGATTCATCATAAAACGCTGGAATTTTGTAGTTTCCGGATCATGTAAATGCTGAATACTACGGCCATCGTTTTGATGTTCCAGCCAAATCATTTCATTTTTTTCGTTCAGTTTAAGTTGATAAGCCACGCGTGGTAAGTACTGATCCATCGCACTGGCAATTTCCTTCTGAAAATCTTCCGATTCAATGACCAGACCGACTTCGGTATTCAGATAGGCTGAACGCGGATCAAAATTAAATGAACCGACAAACACCATGCCATCCAGATCAAAAAACTTGGCATGCAAACTGGAGCTATTTTTGTTTTTAGCCGGGATGATGTCTCCGGTCATAATTTCATACCAGGTCCGTTCCGGACGGACAATGTAGGGTTTAAATTCCCAGAGTTCGATGCCACTTTTCAATAATTGCTGACGATATTGCTGGTAATAGGCATGCACTGCGGCCACATCATTGGCCTGAAAAGAGTTGGTCAGGATTCTGATTTTCACACCTTGTTGCGCACGGCGGGTTAAATAGTCGGCCCCTTTTTGCGTGGGAATAAAGTACGAGGACACCAGTTCCAGATGTTTTTTTGGCTCACCCATTAATTCAAGCATATGGGTATAAATATAATCGCCATTTTGGGCATGAGGACGGGCTTTTGCGGGACTATCCGCAACAAAATAAGCTGGCGCCCAGTGAATGGGTTGTTTTTTTAAGTGTTGTTCGACTTGCTTCTGGGCAATGCCCACCCGGCGTTTGAGTTCAGTTTCATCAACATCTTCACGTTCAAATTCAGTTCTGAGCCTTTTGAGCATTTCAGGATGGCCGGCATCATTTAGCACCTGTCGAACGTCATAACTCAGATCATCATTCCAGAAGTTAATAAAGGTCTGATTGGCATCTGTTACGCTTTGCCCCGCGAAGAATATATCAACATCGGTGAATTGAAAATCTTCACTGGCATCAAAATATTCACTGCTGATATTCCGGCCACCGGTCACGGCTGCAGTTCCGTCCGCAATGATCAGTTTATTGTGCATGCGATGATTAACCTTTTTCATCCGGAAACCATAATCCAGCGCACGTAAATGACGAAATTTATAGGGATTAAAAATCCGGACTTCAAAATTTGGATGTTGGCTTAGAGCAAGAAGCTTGTCATCAAGCTGGGTGCCATTTTGATCATCAATCTGAACCCGCACTTTGACACCGCGATCGGCAGCTTTGAGTAATTGAGACAAGATCATATTGCCAATATAATCATCCTTCCAGATGTAATATTGCAGATCCAGATGATATTTGGCCTTGTTAATCAGGTGCAGACGTGCTGCCATACTCATAAAACCATCATAGAGCGGCAAGAAAGCCGTTTTACCGCTATTGATCTGCTGTTTTGAAAGTTGATTGTCGATCCAGTGCGCCGGTCGAACCGGCGTGATTTTCGCTTCTTCAGCAGTATTGGGAGCCAGTTCACAGCCAGAAAGCATGATGCTAAAAGTAAAAATGCTCAAACATACAAAGGGCGAAGGTTTAGTCATTGATGTTCCATTAATTATAGGATCTTTTATTCCTTATCTGGTGATGTTAATAGTTGAATCTCCGAATAGAAAGAGGTTACTGTTAGTCATCTGTAAATCAGCAAAAAAAGGACAGTTTTACATGAAATCACGTGCAGCAGTTGCGTTTGGTCCAGGCCAGCCATTAGAAATTGTAGAAGTGGATGTTGCTCCACCAAAAGCAGGTGAAGTACTGGTAAAAATTAGCCATACAGGCGTGTGTCATACCGATGCATTTACCTTGTCTGGTGAAGATCCTGAAGGTGTATTTCCTGCAATTTTAGGTCATGAAGGTGCGGGTGTGGTTGTTGAAGTCGGTGAAGGCGTCACCAGCCTGAAACCGGGCGATCACGTGATTCCGCTTTATACTGCTGAGTGCGGCGAATGCTTGTTCTGTAAGTCAGGTAAGACCAACCTGTGTGTTGCTGTGCGTGCGACCCAAGGTAAAGGTGTCATGCCAGATGGTACAACCCGTTTCTCTTATAATGGCGAGCCGATCTATCACTATATGGGTTGTTCAACTTTTTCAGAATATACCGTGGTTGCTGAAGTTTCTCTGGCAAAAATTAATCCTGAAGCCAACCATGAGCATGTCTGCCTGCTGGGTTGTGGTGTGACTACTGGTATTGGTGCGGTGCATAACACGGCGAAAGTTCAGGAAGGTGACAGTGTTGCAGTATTTGGTTTAGGGGGTATCGGTCTTGCTGTAGTGCAAGGCGCACGTCAGGCCAAAGCCGGTCGCATCATTGTGATTGATACCAATCCGGATAAATTTGAACTGGCGAAACAGTTTGGTGCGACAGATTTCCTGAATCCAAAAGACTATGATCAGCCGATCCAGCAAGTGATCGTCGAAATGACTGGTTGGGGTGTAGACCATTCATTCGAATGTATCGGTAATGTAGATGTAATGCGTTCAGCACTAGAATGTGCGCACCGTGGCTGGGGTCAATCAGTGATTATTGGAGTAGCCGGTGCAGGTAAAGAAATTTCAACCCGTCCATTCCAGTTAGTCACAGGTCGTAAATGGATGGGTACTGCGTTTGGTGGGGTGAAAGGCCGTTCACAATTGCCGGGAATGGTAGAGCAATCCATGAAAGGTGAAATTCAACTTAAGCCTTTTGTGACACATACCATGCCATTAGATCAGATCAATGAAGCTTTTGACCTGATGCATGAAGGCAAGTCGATCCGTACAGTCATTCATTTTGACTAAGCTGTTTTAATCTAAAAAAGACCTGTACCAAGCCGGTCTTTTTTATGCGGCTTTCACTTGATTCAGGATACATTAGTGCATGAAAGCCTCACAGAGAGTCACTGAAACAACACACGCCTGCTAATGTCATTACATGCCAGATGCTTATATTAAATAGGACGTATGAAAATACGTGATAAAACCATTTTAAAGAATAAGGATAAGCTCTATGTCGAATGATAATTTTGATCGTGATGTAATTAAGAATGCGCCTAAAGATGTCCGCGATGATTTAAATGCTGATCCAATTACGGGTGAACCTGGCGCACATCCTGTAGGTACAGGTGTAGGTGCTGCAGGTGGCGCAGCGGCAGGTGCAGCCATTGGTGCTGCAGGCGGTCCAGTCGGTGTCGCTGTTGGTGGTGTAGTCGGTGCTGTTGTTGGTGGTCTGGCAGGTAAAGGTGTAGGCGAAGCTATAAATCCAACAGAAGAACAGGCTTACTGGCGTGATAATTCGATCAATACGCCATACTATTCAGATGCTCGTACCACCTATAGCGATCTGGATTATGACCGTGATTATGATACGGCCTATCGAGTTGGTTATGAAAACCGTGGCAGCTATGATGCCCATACTCGTTTTGAAGACGTAGAACCTGATTTGAGATTGAAATGGGAACAAATGAAAGGTCAATCACGTTTAAACTGGGAACAGGCTAAATTTGCAGTGCGTGATGCCTGGAATCGTGTTTCAAGTTAATTTTTAATCTTCGGATTAAAATGAAGTTTCTTTGGTAAAACCCGCGATAAGTTTGTGGGTTTTACCACTTTTAGTGATATATATCACGCTTTGATGAATCGATAAATAAAAGTAGAAAAGTTAATAAATATTTTTTTATATTTAATGCTTGTCAAATGGTCCCAGAGCGCGTATTTTAATTTCAGAATCACATTTTATGAAAGACATAACATGTTAAAGCAACCTATCATTTCAAACGCATATTTTTATTTCTGGCAGTTTAGCTAATTGCCTGAATGCGTTTGGGCAATGAAAAGGTTGCCCACCAGTTTATACCTGATCGGCAACCCTGATCAGGTTTTTTTATGCCTTTCATTTTTTACAATATTTTGGAGACAGCCATGACAAACTTTAACTATTCATACTTTAACAACTTTTATTGGTCTTATTTTAGTCAGCTAATGACACTCACAACACCTTCGATTAGACCCATAACGCTCAAATAAAAGTTTGGACTGATTGCCAGTCCCAGGATTAAAGTCATGAATACCCCAAATACATCACAACAACATCATGCTGAAAGCATTTTAATTTTACCTCAGCAGCTTAAGCAGCAATTGCCACTGTCTCCGCAATTGGCCAGCCAAGTCGCTGAACATCGTCAAATCATTCAAAATATATTAGAAGGCAAGGATCATCGTTTGATGGTGGTCACCGGCCCATGTTCCATTCATGATGAAGCTTCGGCGCTAGACTATGCAGAAAAATTAAAACAGCTTCAGTCACAGCTATCTGATCAGATTTTCCTGGTGATGCGTGCTTATATCGAAAAACCGCGGACTACCGTAGGCTGGAAAGGTTTCCTTTACGATCTAAATCTGGATGGTTCATCCAATATGCAATTGGGCTTGGAAAAATCTCGTGACTTATACCTAAAAATCATTGAAATGGGTCTGCCCATTGCCTCTGAAATTCTTAGCCCGATGGCAACTGCTTATTTCGATGACTTATTAGCTTGGGGTGCGATTGGCGCACGTACCAGCGAATCGCAAATTCATCGCGAAATTTCCAGCCATATGCCGTACAGCATCGGTTTCAAAAATGGTACTGACGGTTCGATCCAGATTGCATTAGATGCCATTCAGTCTGCCTCTCATCCTCATCAATTCCTGGGGATGAGCCAGTCTGGTTTACCATGCATTTTACACTCGCAAGGTAATCCTAAAGCACATTTGATTTTACGTGGCTCGAATAGCGGACCAAATTACCAATTGTCAGAAATTGAGAAAATCCGGGCCAAACATCAGATCGACTTACCGGCATTGGTGATTGACTGTAGTCATGGCAATAGCTCAAAAAATCCGATGCTGCAGCCTGAAGTATTGGAGCAGATCGTGGCAGAACGCTTACAGACCAATGTTCGTGGCGTAATGCTAGAAAGTCATCTTGTTGACGGCAACCAGAAAATTTCTGAGCAAATGACTTATGGTCAGTCTATAACTGATGGATGTCTGGGCTGGACAAAAACCGAACAACTATTGTTAAATATGACTGACTCACTACGGCTCGAAGGTTTGAAGCGTAGTGCTTAAAACTGAATGATGTCTTTCCTCAATTGATTGGGGAAAGACAGAATCGGATGAAGCCGATCAGCGCATCTCCCAGATGCTTAAACTAGCTCATCACAGCGTTTGAAAATAAAAATAATGATTAGAACGATTTTATAAATTGAATAAAAATAATTAAATTAAAAAATAAACAATAACAATAATTTATTAGAGGTCTTGCTTCAGCTGATTCTACACGGCTGACCAGTCATGATCTCAGGAATCTCGATATGTATACAACCGAATTGCTCGATGAAGCACGTAAATTTATGCACCATATGCTAAGCGTAATACGGACTCCAATAATGAACTGCGCTTGCAAATCAAATTGAAAAGTAATCGTCTTAACCCAGTTTTGCAGGCGGAAAGTACTCAAATATCTATGCTTGAGCAGTCTAGATCACGCACACTTTCTACCGATTAATACTGAGGATCTGGGCAACGCATAATTTGGCTAAAAACGTATGGCCAATGTCACTTTTAATGTTAGGTGGCATAATCAATGCCAGAGTCTGAAAGCGGATATTTCTATTTTGGACTTACAAGGGTTGTTATTCACCAATTAAAATGTCTATGCGATAAACCATTTAAAATGTCCTGTTTTTAACCACAAGAGTCAAGCACAGGATTTAACTTTCTTTGTTCAATAACAGCTTTCTGAGCTTTACGACTCGGCATACTTTTCTTGAGACGGGAACGTTTATTCTGTTTTTCCAACTCTTCATGCTGTTGCTGAATATGTGCCAGAACTGTACCTAACCGTTTATTCTCAACGATCTCATTCTGCTGTAGCCCAGCTAATTTATTGAAAATGCTGTAGTTGAGCTTTCGTCCCTCGTGCATGAGAGCCACAGTCCCATCCGGGTACTCCAGAAATGAAATATATTGCCCAACAAGCTTATGATTCAGCTCTATCGGTTCAAGCAGATAAATACATTTGTCATAGGTCAGGGTCAGATTCTTGGTGACCTTACGCGGTTCCTGCCAGGTAAAAATATCATCCAGTTCAAGATGAGATTCGGTTAATGGCCGATGTAAATTCTTTGAGTTTCGCGCACACTTGGCAAACTTCTGATTGAAATGCTCAATAAAGCAGGGCAGCCAGGCATTTGCCTCGGCAATTGAACAGATACCTTCTAGGCGCATTTCCTTGATCAGGCGATCCTGGAGTGTTCTATTGGCACGTTCCACACGGCCTTTGGCCTGGGGTGAGTTGGCGAAGATAATATCAATATTTAACTCATTCAGAATCCGCCCAAATTGCGTGATCTGGCTATCTTGGCTCGATTTCTGATTCACTCGGAATACCGAGTGTTTATCGCTATAAAACGCTAAAGGCTTGCCGTATTGCTCAATGTAGGCTCGGGTTGAAAGCATATAATCAAAGGTCGTTTCAGCCTCACAAAAGCGCAGATGCAACAGCTTTCCAGTGGCGTCATCGATATAAACCAGCAAGCAGCATTTGGAAGCTCGACCTTCAAACCAGTCATGATATGAGCCATCAATCTGAATCAGCTCACCGAAGCAATCCCGGTTATAGCGGGGCTGATATGGACGTTTCAGGCGCTTGGATCGAGGAATCCAGAGGTCATTTGCAGTCATCCAGCGACGAACCGTTTCTACCGGGATATGCAGGCCAAACATGCTGCTGAGCTTCTCATGAGCCAATGTAGGACCAAAGCCAAGTAAATGTTCAGAAATAATGGAAAGACATTCTGATTTTAACAGGACGTCATGGCGACGATGACCCGGTTGACCACGACTGGCATGTGCCATACCTGAGACACCATCTTGATTGAGTTTCTGCAATAACCGGGTAATTTGACGGGTGGAAAGATTCAGGATTTCAGCAGCACGGACCTGGGTAATACGATGATCTCTAACGTCTTGCAGAACTGCAAGACGTTGAATTTCTTTATCAGACATAATGATCAGCATTTATATTTTATATCCAGTCCATGGTGATAAAAACCATCATAAACCAGACATTTTTATTGGTGAGAATATAGACACTTTAAATGGGTTCTAACAAGGGCCTTTCGTATAATCGCCATTATGTTAAATGGGGCTTTGTTGCACAAAGCTGTTCGTAAGGTCTAATTCAGCAATATAATTTCCGAATGAAGAAGCCTCCACCTAATATCTACCGTACAATCAACTGGTCCAAATACAATCAAGCCTTAATTAATCGAGGAAACATTTCGATTTGGTTTGATCCCAAGACTCAATGGTACGCTCAACCCAAAGGTAAACATGGTCGAAATCAAACTTATTCAGATACAGCCATCCAATGCTGTTTAATGATTAAATCCTTATTTCGACTCTCTTTACGTATGGTCACTGGCTTTGTGAAAAGTCTCATTAAGCTTTGTGGTTTAGATTGGACAGCGCCAGATTATTCCACCATTTGCAGAAGACAAAAGCATATTGATCTTGTAATTGGCTATCAAAAAAGTAGTGATGGACTACATCTACTTGTCGACTCTACTGGTTTAAAGTTTTTAGGTGAAGGTGAATGGAAACGCAAGAAACATCAGCCTGAATATCGTCGCCAATGGCGAAAACTTCATATCGGTATAGATGCTGAAACCCTACAAATACGATCAGTTCAACTCACGACCAACAATGTGAGTGATTCGCAAGTCCTTGGTGATTTACTAAATCAAATCCCATTGGATGAACAGATTGATTCAGTCTATACAGATGGGGCTTATGACACAAAACAATGCCGTCAGGTCATTGCAGATCGGCAAGCGCATGCAGTGATTCCACCTAGGAAAAATGCGAGACCTTGGAAAGATACAAAAGTTCATTCGCGAGAGCGAAATGAATTACTTCGAACAGTTAAGCATTTAGGAAGAATAATATGGAAAAAATGGTCAGGTTACCATCGGCGCAGTTTGGTTGAAACCAAGATGCATTGCATCAAATTATTGGGGGATAAACTCAGTGCGAGAAACTTTCAAAGCCAAGTCAATGAGATTCATGCACGTGTGGCAGTATTAAATAAATTTACGGAATTAGGCCGACCTCATACCCGAGTTGTGTCTTAAATTTGACTAGCTCAGAGTAGCTTTAATTTTAAATCTTTGTGCAACAAAGCCGTTAAATGGCACTAAGCATATTAATTTTGTCTATATTTACGATTATCAAATATGTTCATAAATATTAATGTAAAGAATACCATGAGGGCATATTGCAAACTAAAAGCAATAGCAGAAATATAAGGATGTGCGAAACTGTTTAAGTAGGTAAGAGTATCGCCTTTGCGCCATTCTTTATATGGTGGGAGAGGCTCATCATTAATAATAAACCAAGTCAGGTTCATTAGGCCTAAAGTAAAACAGAAAAATACAATGCCAAGCCAGCCATTGATAGACTGCTGGTTCTTATTTAATGTTGCATAATGCTGACGTATTTGTCTTACATATTTGGCTGGTAGTGGGTGTCTTAAATAATTAATAACAATAAGCCCAATCACGAAAAAATTACATATTGCAAAATAGTCATTTAGAAACTTATGTTGGCTTGAAATCGAAGAGTCAATTGTGGTCGGAAATAAGCCCTGAAATGAGAAATCAAAACTGACTATGACTAATGCGATTACAGTGGGTACAAGATAAAAATAATAAAATGGTGCTGTAACATCTAAATAATATAAAAAAGCTGATTTTTTTTTCATAGTTTTTGGTGATTTCGTTTAAGTTTTCCTAAAATTAACATAATACACGTTATACGAAATTCTCTATTTTATTTTATATAAATCATATTTTTATAGTCAAATAAAAAGCCTAACTTAGCTGAATCGGGCTTTTTTAATAATTTACCAAGTTTCACGCCTGTTATTTGAGCAAAGTTCCACGATTTTATTCAATTTTCATAAACATTATCCTATTTTTCATAATTCATTATTACATCTAATAGAACCGAAATTGGTACATAAAAAATAGGGGAGTTGGTAATCATAAAGAAAGAAAAATAACATTCTATATGTCGCAAATGACAAATAATGAATCGTCTAACAGAATTCAACCTTTAAAATTACAATCCTATTTTTTTTGGCAGAGTTGCTTTAAAAAGCTTGAATACTTCTACTTAATTTAATTTTTATTGAAGTAGGTCACATAAATATTAAAAAATATTTTCTTTATAAATCAAATATATTTGAGCATATTTATAAAACGCTGCACAATGAAATTAAAATATTTGGCATAAATCTAAGATTGAGATTTGTGCAGTTGTGCATTTCCGGGGGAAAAGATGTTCACGGCAGAATTGTTGGACGAAGCAAAAAAATTCATGCATCACATGCTGACCAAGGTGGTGGAATATGGCGGTTCAGATTTATTTATTACGGCTGATTTTCCACCGAGTATTAAACATCAAGGCTTAATGAAACCTTTTGGACAGCAGGAACTCACAGCTGAAAAAACCAAGCTGTTTGCCTACAGCCTGATGAATGATAAACAGCGTAAAGAATTTGAAACTGAACTTGAGTGCAATTTTGCCATCAATGTGCCGGGCGTTTCCCGTTTCCGGGTAAATGTGTTTGTGCAACAACTTAATGTCGGTATGGTAATTCGTACCATTACTGCAGAAATTCCAAATTTCCAGAAGCTGAAATTACCGGAATCGCTGAAACATGTGATTATGGAAAAACGTGGACTGGTACTGGTAGTCGGAGGAACGGGTTCAGGTAAATCAACTTCACTCGCAGCCATGATTGACTACCGAAATGAAAATTCAGCAGGGCATATCATTACCGTAGAAGATCCGGTTGAATATGTGCATAAACATAAAAAATCCATGATTACTCATCGTGAAGTCGGAGTGGACTGCCATTCTTGGCATAATGCACTGAAAAATACCTTGCGTCAGGCTCCGGATGTAATTCTGATCGGGGAAATTCGCGATACTGAAACTATGGAACATGCGATTGCTTTTGCGGAAACTGGCCATTTGTGTTTGGGAACTCTGCATTCCAATAATGCCAACCAGACTTTGGATCGGATTATCAACTTCTTCCCTGAAGAACGCCGGAATCAGTTATTGATGGATTTGTCTTCAAATATGAAGGCAATTATTTCACAGCGTCTGATTCGGACTCAAGATGGTAAAGGCCGTCGGGCAGCGATTGAAATCATGCTGAATACGCCTTTGATTTCCGACCTGATCCTGAAAGGCGAGTTTCATGAGCTGAAAGCCATTATGGCTAAATCCCGTGAACTGGGCATGCAGACTTTTGACCAAGCCTTATTTGATCTGTATAACCAAGGCGCCATTTCCTATGAAGAAGCTTTGCGTAATGCCGATTCTACCAATGAGTTACGCCTGCAGATCAAGCTGAAAAGTAACCGACAGGACAGTACTGCACCAGCTAGTGAAGCAACCCAATTCACCATGATGCAAGATCCAAAAGCGGATGAGAAAGAAGCAGAGAATACTTCGGTGTCAGAATAAACATTTACTCAAAAAATCACAGGCAGAATTTTCTGCCTGTTTTTATTTATCTTATTTATTATTCAATCCATAAAACTAGACGGTTTTACGTTGCACCACCAGCTTAAAATAAATAATACTGCTTAAGGTTAAAATACCGCATAGCATAAAAGCAAACTGATAACTGTAAGCTGCAATGATGGCACCAATCAGCAGTGAACCGATGGCAATCCCCAGATCATAAAAAGTATAAAAAGTTGAGGTTGCATAGCCAATTCGATGCTTGGGCGCACGTTGAATCGCCAAGGTTTGAATACACGGTTGCACACTGCCAAAGCCCACGCCAACCATGACTGCAGCCAGCATGAATCCCCATAAAGTCTGAATCTGGCTAAGTAAAAATAAACCCAAACTAAAAGCCACCAAGGCCGGATAAATCACATACTGCGGACCTTTACGATCATAAATTTTTCCGGTGATCGGCCGTAGGCTCATCATGGAAATGGTGAAAACCACAAAGAATAAACCCGCATAAGCCATTAAATCCTTGCTGGCTGCAAATGGCGCGATAAAGGACATAATGCTGGCATAAGAAAATGAAATTAGCATAGCCAGTACCGCGACAGGCAGCACTTTCTTTTCCACAAAATCATTCAGCTCAAGCGATGTTTTGTTGTTGGTATTTTCGATGATTTTTTCAGGCTCTTTGACCGGAATCAAAAAACAGAAGGCAAATCCAATAAAAACCAAGGTGATCAACAGCATGCTGACCTGAAAATAAGACCAGTGTTCAATCAGGCTCAAGCCTATAAATGGACCTAAAACAATCCCCAGATTAACCGACATGACAAAATAGCCCATGCCTTCGCCTTTACGTTGCTCCGGAATAAACTGGTTCACCACAAGCACACAAACTGTAGTCAAGATACTGAACCAGATGCCGTGTAAGAAACGGATGATAAACAGAATCGTGAGCTGATCTGCCAACAGATAAGTAAGTGAAAATAAGCTAAAGAACACTTCAGAAATAATCAGGGTTTTACGCACCCCGAATTTTTCGATAATTAAACCGCTAAAAGGTCGCACTGCAATGGCAGATACCATAAACAAGGTCATGGCCAGACCTGCCTGAGTCAGGTTGCCGCCTAATTCTTTTAAGATGTATATTGGCAAAATTGTGGTTTGTGCAAAATAGAAAATAAATAAAAATAGGTTGTTAGCCAAACAAAGCACAAATGACTTGGTCCATAGTGGCGCTGCAATGGCGTTCATGATTTTCCTAAAATGATATGCTGTAAGACGCTGGGCTCAGCATGGGAAATTATTGTTATAAATAAGCGCGAGCTATCTAGGAGCGAAGGAGATATGAGCAAGACTTTAAGAAAAATAAGTGAAAAATACAATGATATTTCATGATAAATGCATGAAATTTAATTTGAACTAGGAAATGTAACGCTTGATCTTTAATAAAAAAATCAGCCCGGAGGCTGATTTTTTTAAAGTTAAAATGGCTTAGAGGCCAGCTTCATATTCTGTATTGGAAAGCAGCTTTTCGACATCTGCCATATTGTCTGGCTTGATTTTATAGATCCAGCCTTTGCCGTATGGGTCATCATTAATAAAATCAGGATCATCTTCAAGATCAGGATTGATTTCAACCACTACACCAGACACCGGCGCATGAATATCAGAAGCTGTTTTTACTGATTCAACCACGCCAGCTTGTTCGCCTGCAGTGATATGTGAAGCAAGATCTGGTGCTTCGACATAAACCAAATCACCTAACGCATCCTGTGCATGGTCGGAAATACCGGTCACAACAAGATCACCCTCAATGCGCGCCCATTCATGTGTACTTGCGTACTTTAATTCTGCAGGATGATTCATTGATAACTCCTTAAAAATCTTAAGATCATTTTTGACATGTTTTATACATTCTTTTTAAGCAAAACAAAAGGCTTATACTCCCTTATAAATAAGGATCTTTGCGCCAGTTGCTCGGGCTGCGACCACTCCAGCGTTTAAACGCCCGACTAAAATTGGCGACATCACTATAACCCAGTTCATCGGCAATCTGTTCCAGGGTAAAATCTGTCCGGGATAATAACGAGGTGGCATGCCGGTAACGCACTTCATCGACCAGGGTAGAAAAGGAGGTGCCTTCGGCGGCGAGTTGACGTTTTAAGGTGCGGTCAGACATGTGCAAGCGATCCGCCACACTTTCAATACTGAGATAGTGTTGCTCAGCATGGGTCAATATATCCCGGACACGCATGGCAATCCGGTGCCGTTCACCCAAGGCAGAAAGTTCTGTTTCACACTGGTTAATTGCAATCTGGCTGGCAATTGGATCGGCATGTACCAGCTTGTTCATCAGATAGCTTTTATCAAAACTCAGAATTAAATGCGGCTGTTCAAAGCGGAACTGATGGGTAGGGAACTTCGCCATAAAGCGTTCGAAACCTTCAGGCTTCTTAAAATCGAAGTCGATTTCTCCCGTTGCATCGTTAATGCCTGTAATCGCTTTGGCCATACTGATCAGACCAATCATTAAAGCAATTGAAATTTCGGTGCGCAGAGGTTCAAGCTGAATATCGGTTTGCAACTGCACCGTGGCTTTGGCGTCAAAGGTTGAGAAAAATAATTGCAGGAAGGGTAAACGGAGTTGAATAAATCGGTTCGCCAGTACCAGCGCATCGGTAATATTATTCGCCGTCATAATGGCATAGCCAATAAAGCCATGAATCGAGATCCGCATCTGTGTGCCAAGATGATAACCTAAGGTCGGCTCTCCGGTCAGTTTCAGGGCATATTTGACCAGTTCATTGGCGACAGGAGTTGGAATACGAAAATCAGGATCTGCCAACTGTTCACTGGTCAGGCCAAAAGGTTGGAAAAGCGACTCATTGTTATAACCCCAGCGGGAAATGACATCGAGAAGCAAGAGACCGTAAACACCTGGAATTCCTTGGTCTTGGCGTGGAGCAATTGTTTTCATGCGCGATCCGTTGCACTCATTCAAATTTTTTTATTTATAAATAGATATTGGCATGAAGCCACCAAATTTTTCATTAAAATTGTTGGACAAAATTTTGGCGATTGTGATTCTGCCACTGGCAGATTAGCCTGAATTCAGCATTAAAATCAATTTAAACCACATAATTTTATTGATGAAATTAAAATTATTTTATTGAATAAGTCGCATCCCAGCATCTGTTTGCTCAGGACAGGACGATTGGTCTAGTTTTATTAATCATTGAACAGGACTTCTTCAGAGAGCTTTCAGAACTAGAGAGAGATGTCATTTCATAAGATACCAGATAGATGGCAACTTGCTGTTCATCTGTAGAGAAAATTTTACAAAGAAAGGTCTGGGCAAAGTTTTCCTTTTTCCAGACCTGTTTAATATTAAGGACGAGCAAATCATTAGAAGTTTTGAAATCTTCTAGAGATCATATTATTCATGATCTTTTGATGCTTTGACCTGTTGCTGAATCAGCATGCCACCAGTTTGACGCTGCCAAAGTTGGGCATAGATGCCATTTAATGCCACCAGTTCATCATGCGTGCCTTGCTCGGCGATTCGACCTTGATCCAGTACAATCAGACGATCCATCTGGGCAATGGTAGACAGGCGATGCGCAATTGCAATCACGGTTTTACCTTGCATCAAGTCGTCCAGACTGTTTTGAATTGCTGCTTCGACTTCAGAATCCAGCGCACTGGTCGCTTCATCCAGAATCAGAATTGGGGCATCTTTCAGGAACACACGAGCAATGGCAATCCGCTGACGCTGCCCCCCGGAAAGTTTCACGCCACGTTCACCGACATAGGCTTCATAGCCTTTTTTGCCACGCAAATCCGTCAGATTAGGAATAAATTCTTCTGCTTTGGCTTTACGCACAGCTTCAAACATTTCTTTATCAGTCGCATCTGGACGACCATATTTAATGTTTTCCGCGACAGTGCGATGTAGCAGTGAAGTATCTTGAGTCACTAATGCAATATTCTTGCGCAAACTGTCCTGAGTCACATCGTCAATATCCTGACCATCAATCAAGATACGACCCTGGTTAATATGATAAAAATGCAGCAACAGTTGAATCAGGGTAGATTTCCCTGCACCTGAACGGCCGACAATACCAATTTTTTCACCTGGGCGAATGGTCAGATTAAACTGATCAATCACGTTTTTATCATTATAGGCAAAGCTGACATTTTCGAATTTAATTTCACCGTGATTGAGCTGTAGCTCTTTGGCACCCGGTTTATCTTCAATGGCAATTTTGCGGCCTAAAGTTTTCATACCATCCTGAATGGTACCGACATTTTCAAACAGGGCAGAGGTCTGCCACATCATAAATTCGGCAATACTGTTCAGTTTCAGTACCATTGCTGTAGTTGCAGCAATAATGCCCAGCTCGGCCTGACCTTCCATCCACAACCAGATCGCGGTACCCAGTACGCCGCCATATAACACTACACTCAGCAGTAAAATACTGATTTCGTATTGAGCACCCAGACGCATCTGTTTATATACCGTTACCATAAATTCCTGCATTGAGGTCTTGGCATACTGACTTTCACGGCCGGCATGAGCAAACAGCTTCACGGTCTGAATATTGGTATAGGCATCCGTAATACGCCCGGTCATGACGGCACGGGCATCCGCTTGAGCATTGGAAATTTTGCTCAAACGTGGAATGAAATAACACGCTGCACAGATAAACAAAGCTAGCCAGACCATCAATGGAATGATCAGCAAGGGTGAAATTGCACCTAAGACAATATTAATCGTGATGAAATAAATCAGCACATACGCCAGCATGTCACCCAGAATGACCCAGAATTCGCGTACTGCCAGAGCCGTTTGCAT
The DNA here is from genome assembly GCF_000369725.1 of Acinetobacter sp. CIP 101966. Classification (NCBI taxonomy): domain Bacteria; kingdom Pseudomonadati; phylum Pseudomonadota; class Gammaproteobacteria; order Moraxellales; family Moraxellaceae; genus Acinetobacter; species Acinetobacter sp. CIP 101966. The sequence continues at coordinate 116,135 of NZ_KB850160.1, forward strand.
GACTTTGGCAGATAATCGTCCGGCAAAATCATTGTGGAAAAAATCCAGGCTCTGTTTCATCAGCAGATTATGAAAGCGCCAGCGTAAACGCATCGGGAAATTGCTATACAAAATCTGATGCTTAATTAGGGATTGGGCGCTAGCGAAAAAAATATTGGCCAGAAGAACAATACTCAGTAAGGTTAAATTGCTAGCATGCTGTTCCAGAAAAGTATCGGGCTGGCTTTTACTGAGCCAGTTCACCAGCTCACCAATTTTTGAATACAGAAAAGCTTCGAAGCTGGCAGCACCGGCAGTACACAGTACCAGAATCAGCAAATAACGGCGGACTCCATAGGCTGCCTGCCAGACAAATGGAAAAAACTTGGTCGGTAAAGGTTGGTTCAGATTTTTGGTGGGATAGGGGTCAACCAGTCTTTCAAGCCATCGAAACATTATCGTACTCTTATCATGCATTTTGCTTTTCGGGAATTATAAAGGATTCTGTTTTTTTAAGCCCGTAATTGGGTGAAATTGCCACAAAATGATTCACTCAATTAAAACTTGGATTATAAAAATTAAACTAAAGCCAGATTTATGCCAGTCAGGTTTTAAATAGATGAGGAAATAAAAAAGCCTGAAATGCAGCAGCACCTCAGGCTTGAGATTGGATGACTTGTGTTTAAGTAATAATAGAAGACGGTTGAGTAAATGCTTCCTTTAAATCAAGACCTGAAGGCGCTTGATACACTTTTAAACCAAATTCCGGAATAATCGCCAGCAGATGATCCATGATATCAGACTGGATATTTTCATACTCCACCCAGGCGGTGGTATTGGTAAAGGCATAAATCTCTAGCGGTAAACCCTCACTGGTTGGCTGCAATTGGCGCACCATCAGGGAATGATTTTTACTAATGCCCGAATGCTGTTGCAGATAAAACTCTACATAAGCACGAAAGGTTCCTAAATTGGTAAGACGGCGCTGGTTATATTGCGAATGATGGCTCAGTTGCAGGTTAAATTGTTCCAGTTCCTCTGATTTGGTATTCAGGTATTGATCCAGCAAAATAAAATTTTTCAGCTTATTCTGTTCTTCAGCCGACATAAAATGTACGCTGCTTTGATCAATATGAATCGAGCGCTTGATCCGGCGCGCACCGGCTTCCTGCATACCACGCCAGTTTTTAAAGGTATCCGTCACCAGTTTATTGGTCGGAATCGTGGTCACTGTTTTATCAAAGTTCTGTACCGTAATGGTATGTAATGACATATCAATGACATCGCCATCCGCGTTCAGCGAGGGCATTTCGATCCAGTCGCCAATACGCACCATGTCATAGGATGAAATCTGAACCGACGCCACCAGCGACAAAATGGTATTTTGAAAGACCAGCATCAACACCGCGGCCATGGCACCGAAGCCAGCCAGCAAGGTAAAGACATCCTTTTTCAGGAAAGTGCCGAGAATCATCAGGCCACAGACAATAAAGATAATCAGCTTGACCAGCTGCAAATAACCTTTAATCGGTTTGTTACGTGACTTGGGATTACGCTGATAGACCAGGTTAAAAATATTCAGTAATTCACCAAGAGCTAAGGCAATCGTCAGGAAAATAAAAGCCTGTGCCCCCATTTGCACAAAGGACTCAACCTTGTCAGATAAATGCGGTACCGTGGTAATCCCGTTCATGATCACGACTGCGGGAACAATATTGGCAATCCGGCGAATCACGCTATGCTCAGCAAAAATCTGATTATTGGCAAAAGGCATTCTGGAAATCAGTTGACGTATTCCGCGTACCACAATCTGTTTGGCAAATAGATTGGCAAGAATCGCCAGTAAAATCACAATACTCAGTGAAGATAGCATTTCCAGCCATGGGTACTGATCTGCCCATTCTTGAATATTCCGAATAAAATTAAACTGTTCCAAACGATCTTTCTCTTTAATCAAAAAATTAGGTCAAGTTTATAGTTTTGGATCAGATTTTTTAATATTGGATAACTTTTTAAAACATATCTATTGGTGCAAATCATTCAATAAAAGTCCATACAAATAAAAAAACCGGCGAATTCGCCGGTTTCTAATCTTCGATATTTCAGTAATGATATCGCGATGCTTACCACATCAAATCATCAGGAATGACATAGGCTGCATATGGATCTTCTTCATCGGTGGTTTCTTCATTTTTCTCTGAATTATTCACAATGATAAAGCCCTGCATTTTCGCATTGATACGATCTGCCAGAGCTTTAGGCAAGAAAGCATAGCTGTCATTTTCACGTGCAATCACCAGACTGCCTGCCACCAGTGCATTATAGATCTGCTGGTTTAAATAGACCTTTTTGATTTTGCTGTCATCAATGAACTGATACACCGCATCGCCGTCAGTATCACGGATTTTGTGCTGATTAATCATTTGCATGATTGCGGCTTTCAGTTCTTTTTCCTGCAAAGCTGCTTTTTTCTCTAGCTCAATCGCCTGATCTTTGGCCATTTTTTGCTGTTTGTCTTGTTCAATCTTGGCCTTGATTTCAGCCTCGGTACCGTCACCGGTGCGTTTTTCATGCACAGCCTGTTTAGACAGTTTTTTGGCTTTTTTATTATCGACCAATCCTGCCTTTAACAATTGTGCCTGCAATGCATTTTTAACCATGAGAATGTCCAGATATTAGTCGTGTTGATGTCGATAACGTAAATAAATCACCCAATACGTGAGACTGAGAACCAGACTCAGCACTGCCGGGATCAGGAATGCATTTAATTTTAAATAAGGATATAGCCAGCTGGCAAGAATGCCACCGCTTAAAAAACCGAACAAAATAAGCAGATGCAGAACTACGCGTCGTGATTCTACCTCTAAACCGCGCAAACGGTAGCCCATCGCCAAGCCGAGGTCGGTGAGTACGCCAGATAAATGCGTGGTGCGAATAATGGCGCCTTTATAATGGCTGACCATGGCATTTTGCACGCCCATGGCGACACAGGCCCATAACAAGGCATAGCGCGGGAAATAGGGCAATAATAACCAGCAGATCAAAATAAAAATAGCCACCAGGCTTAAAGGGTAACCATAAAGCTGCCCCAGGCGAAAGTGACTATTTCCAAGAATCAGCCCGCTATAGGATGAACCAATGACATAGCAGAGTGTGACCAGAAAGAGATACAACATCTGTTCTGGTTGCCAGTTCAGCAGGGCCATGGCCAGCATGCTGACATTACCGGTCATATGTGAAACAGACTGGTGCAGTACCGTCACCAGCCCCAGGACGTTAATCATGCCGGCATTGACCGCAAGAAAAAACGCCCCTAACATTGACCGCAAGAAAAAACGCCCCTAATTGTACCCAGGTAGGTAAACGCTGTAATGGCATAACAACATCATTGGCTAAACATATTGATTAATCAATATAAAATCAATTTGATGCGCGGTCTACTGCTGCAGTAAATAAAACATCGGTCGATGAGTTTAGCGCGGTTTCAGTAGAATCCTGCAATACGCTGATCACCATACCAATGGCAACGACTTGCATGGCGATATCCGAAGAGATCCCGAACAGGCCGCATGCAACTGGGATCAGTAACAATGAACCGCCTGCAACACCAGAAGCGCCACATGCCGAGACGGTTGCCACCACAGAAAGAATGAGCATGGTGGTAAAGTCGACACTAATCCCCAAAGTATTCACAGTCGCCAATGACAAGACGGTAATGGTCACAGAAGCACCGGCCATGTTGATCGCAGCGCCTAAAGGAATTGCGATACTTGAAGTCGATTCCTTGACACCCAAACGTTTTGCCAAGTCCAGATTGACTGGAATATTGGCTGCCGAACTACGGGTAAAGAAAGCGGTAATGCCACTTTCGCGCAAACAGGTGAACACCAGTGGATACGGGTTGTTACGCGTCATTAAGGCAACCAGAAGCGGATTAATCACCAGTGCAACGAAAGCCATCGTTCCGAGCAACACAGCAAGTAAATGTGCATAACTGGTCAGCGTGTCTAGACCAGATTCAGCAAAAGTCACCGCAACCAGACCAAAAATACCCAAAGGTGCAAAGCTGATCACTAAACGAATCACATAATTCACTGCAAAGGCTGCATCATTTAAAAGCGTTTTGGTACTATCAGATGCATGACGGAAAGCAATACCCAAGGCCACTGCCCAAGCCAGAATACCAATAAAGTTTGCTTCAGCAATCGCAACGACCGGATTGGTAACAAAACTGAGCAGTAAATTCTTCAGGATTTCTACCAGACTGCCAGGTGGCTGTAAGTCAGCTTGTGCAGCGATATCCAGAAACAGCGTACTTGGAAATAAGATACTCGCAACCACGGCGCTCAGTGCAGCAAGGAACATACCCACTGCATACATGATCATAATCGGTTTGATGGGGGTGTTGGATTGACCCACCTTAAAATTCGCGATAGAAGCTAACACTAAAATGAAAACCAGAATCGGTGCAACAGACTTCAAGGCTTTAATAAACAGGTCGCCCAATAGGCTTAATGAGGGAGTAGCTTCGGGAAATACCACAGCCACACCCACACCTAAAATAATGGCGATGATGATTCGAGAGACTAAGCTCATGCGCATAAGGGCAGAAAACATAAGGTTGCCTTGTGAAAATTACGAGGGCTAAATTTGGGAAAAAGTTGCGCTATTTTATACTTAATTTAAACAAGGCTTAAAATATATTTTCATATAAAAACCAAGATATTGATATTATTGATGTATTCCAAAATTAATTGCTTTAAAACAGCGCTTATATTGAAGAAAAACTTCCTAAAATGATGAATAAATCAGCGCTTTTAAAATTGTATTCATGAAATAAATATCAAAGTTAAATAGATAAATTCAAATTATATTTGAAAATTTAAAAAAGTTGGAACTTATGACCGGTTGGAATTTCCGGCCATAAGTTCAAGTATCTGCTGTCTTAAATTGTATAATCTTTATGCTGCTCAAAGATCTCTGGCGCCAGATCCTGAATCGCCTGAAAATGGGTCAGATAAATGCGCCCGCTCAGATGCGTCATCAATTTAGAAGCTTGCAGCTTGTCCATGACCGGACCTTTGACTTCGGCAAAATGCAGGCGAATATCCAGTTTGGCCAGTTCCTTATTTAAATCTTCCAGCATTTCCAAGGCACTCAGATCAATCGCACTGATGCTGGAACAGTTGATAATCACATGTTGTAGCTGGTCATTCAGGCTGATCTCATTGATCAGATAACCTTTGAAGCTATTGGCATTCAGAAACGTCAGATTCTCATCAATCCGCAGTGACAGCACCCGATCGGAGGTACTGACCTGATGACGCTGAATATTGCGAAAATGCTGGGTTCCTTCGACCAGACCGACAACCGCAATATGCGGCCGGCTGATTCGCCATACCATCAGCACAAAGGTCGACACGATCCCAATAATCAAACCGGTGGAAATATCAATCAGGACCACGCCGAGAAAAGTAATCCACATGGCAAGGCCATCTGCCTTGGAATAGCGCCAGGCATCAAAAAATGGCTGAAAATTAACCAGCTTCCAGATGGAAACAATAATCGTCGCGGCCAGAATGGTCAGCGGCAGATCTTCAAAAAATCCGGTAAAGAACAGGCTCACGAAAATAATCAGAATCGAGGATAAAACACCGGCCATAGGTGATTTGGCACCGGCATCGGCATTCACCACCGTCCGCGACAGGCTGCCCGTCACAGGAAAAGCTGAACTCACGCCTGCACTGATATTGGCCAGACCGAGCGCAATCAGTTCCTGATTACTGTTTAAATGACTGCGTTGCTGTAAGGCTGTCGCTTGAGCAATCGATAGTGACTCCACAAAACTGATCATGGCGATCATGCTGGCACCCGGTAACAAGGTCATCACCAGTTCCCAGTTCCAGTGTGGAAAAGACAAGGGTGGAAAACCGGAAGGAATTGCACCGACCGTTTTAATGCCCTGAAGCTTTAAATCCAGAAAGACAATCGCCGCAATCCCCAGACACACCAGAATCAGCGGCACTGCACGTACCAGAAAATCTGTAGAACCGATCCGGCTTTGTGCCGCCTGAGATTTTAATAACTTGGGCAGATAGATCAGCAGACCGATAGAGAACAGGCCGAAAATCAGGCTCGGCACGTGCAGCAGCGGGAAATATTGCAGCAAACTGCTGACAAACTCCGGAAGGTTATTGGCTTTTAAAGGAAGATCGACCAAAAACTTTAACTGCCCAAACGCAATCAATAAGGCAGAGGCAATAATAAAGCTTTGAATCACGGGATGACTGATCAACTGGATCAGAAAACCAAAACGGAATAATCCCAAAAGCAGGGAAATAATCCCGACCATCAGTGCCAATAAGGTCGCAGCTTCGATATAGACCGGTGAGCCGACTTCAAAAAGTGGATTGAGCGTAGCAAAAGTCATCATGGAAATGATGGCTACCGGGCCAATCGATAAAGTCGAACTCCCACCGAGCAGGGCATAAATGATCATCGGCAGGATGCTCGCATATAAACCCATGATCGGCGGCAATCCTGCCAGCATGGCATAGGCCATCCCTTGAGGCACCAGCATTGCCACCACAATCAGGGCGGCTAGCACATCGGACTTAAATTTGACCGGCGTGTAGTGGCTTAACCATGCCCAGGCAGGCAGTCTATGCAGAAGTTTAGACTTGGAATTTTGCATAAAAAGGTCTAAATCACAAATATAGATATATTATGCACAAATTCTGCTAAGAAGTCTTAGCTGGTCTAGATTCTTGATGAATCATGTTTAAAATGAAACATCTGGGTCAGTCGTAGATCATTTAAAAAACTCTATGATCGTGATCTTAGTGGTGTAGAACGACCTCAATAAGAGTTTAAAGAAACTTATCTTGATGACTGAAAAAATAAAGATTCTTTATTTAGCTGGATTGCCACAATACAATTGATAAAGGGTATTTAAGACCACAATCAAATTTTGATCTTTAATTGAATAATAAATCTGTTTACCATCGCGTCGGGTATCTACTACATCACTTTTACGCAGCATCATGAGCTGCTGAGAAAGAGTGGGTTGTTTAATCTGGGTAATTTCCTCAATTTCTGAAACATTCAGTTCCGCTTGAGACAGATGACATAAAATAAGAAGACGGTCGGTATTGGCCAGAGATTTTAAAATGCCGACGACCTGTTCTGCTGAATCGCGCATAGTCGTGATTTCAAAATCGGTTTTCATTCAATATGTCCATTATAAAGTTACAGCCCGCTAATTATACGGGTCTTAGCCCGTAATACCTTGCTAAAAACAGTTAAGTTTTATGGTTTTTAATGAATTGAATTATCAATTAAAATTATATTTTAAATATTGATAGATAAGATAAATTTATTGCATAGTGTAGAAAGTATTTTAGTTCACATTCGTGCAATGAAGTGCAAGTTTCATCAAACATCTACAAAGCAAAAAAATGCTTGTATGATGTTTAAGCGACTTGAACCAATAACATTAGGGATATCATCATGAGTACAGATTCAGCTTTTCCAACACCGAATAATTTAGGTATAGCGGTTTATAGTAATAATGCAGACGCGATTGGAAATACACCGCTTGTTCGTATTAATCGTGTGATTTCCGGTCCAGCCACTGTACTTGCGAAAATTGAAAGCCGTAATCCGGCCTTTTCAGTCAAATGTCGTATTGGTGCAGCATTAATTAACGATGCAGAAAAATCTGGCAAGCTCAAACCCGGCATGCATATTGTCGAGCCAACCAGCGGCAATACCGGTATTGCATTGGCTTTTGTTGCGGCAGCCAAAGGTTATGACATTACTTTGACCATGCCTTCAAGTATGAGTATCGAACGCCGTAAGGTGGTGAAAGCATTGGGTGCCAATCTGGTTTTGACTGATCCGGCCAAAGGCATGAAGGGCGCGATTGAAGAAGCACAACGTCTAGTCAATGAAAATCCTGAACTATACTACCTGCCACAACAGTTTGAAAATCCGGCCAATCCTAAAATTCATGAAGAAACTACAGGCCCAGAAATCTGGGAAGCGACTGCGGGCAATGTCGATATTCTGGTCGCAGGTGTCGGAACGGGTGGAACTATTACCGGTATTTCACGTTACTTTGAAAAAGTAAAAAATAAGCCTTTATATTCAGTGGCGGTGGAACCCGCTGAGTCTGCGATTATTGGTCAGGCCAAACGCGGTGAAGACATTACACCTGGACCACACAAAATTCAGGGGATTGGTGCCAACTTCATTCCGGGCAATCTGGACCTAGACCTCGTTGATGAAGTGATTGCCATTAATAGCACAGATGCAGTCGAGTGGGCACGTAAAACGGCAGCTCAGGAAGGTATCCTGGTCGGCATTTCAAGTGGCGCGGCTATGGCAGCAGCGGCACAATTGGCGGCTCGCCCTGAAAATGCCGGTAAAAATATTGTGGTGATTTTGCCAGACGGTGGTGAACGCTATCTGTCTTCGATCTTATTTGAAGATATTTCTGCCGAATAACATTGATGCATTTTATATTTTAAATACTGCCATACAAGCCCGAAGTCATCTTCGGGCTTTTTATTGGGTGGTTTTAAATCGCAGCAGGACGCTGCATTATTTTTAAAATAGTCAGATGAAAGACTTGACCTTACCATGATGGGAATGTTTAAGCTATAAGCTCAACAGTGAGTTGAAGCATGGAGATGGGCATGGCAGAACAAGACAGCAACCGCTTATATGAACAGCAGGTGCAGATTGGCGGTATGACCTGCGCCTCCTGTGTAGCTCGGGTGGAAAAAGCCTTGAAAAAAATTGAAGGCGTGGTCGAGGCGTCTGTCAATCTATCGACTGAAAAAGCTTTTATTAAAAGCCAGCAGCCAATTGCTGCCGCTGCGCTGGTTCAAGCAATTGAAAAATCCGGTTTTGATGTACCGACGCAACAGTTTGATTTAAATATTGAAGGCATGACCTGTGCATCCTGTGTGGCTCGCGTAGAAAAAGCCCTAAAAAAAGTGGAAGGCGTGCTGGATGCACAAGTGAATCTGGCCACTGAAAAGGCGCATGTGAGTGCGATCAACTCTGTACCATTGTCCAAACTAACTCAGGCAGTGCAAAAAGCCGGTTTTGATATTCAGAGCAATCGGATTGAACTGGCTATTGAGGGTATGACTTGCGCTTCATGTGTGGCACGGGTTGAAAAAGCTTTATTGAAAGTAGAAGGTGTCAGCGAAGCACAGGTCAATCTGGCCACCGAAACTGCCTGGGTGAAAGCCTCACATTCCCAGATTCCGGCCTTGATTGCTGCGGTGGAGAAAGCCGGTTATCAGGCCACAGTAAAATCCGGTACGGATATGTCGGCAGATAGTCATGGTGCTTTTCAGGAAAAGAAAGCCAATGAAACGGCACAACTGAAACGAGATTTATGGCTTGCAGTCATTCTGACAGCACCTGTATTTATTCTGGAAATGGGCTCGCATCTGATTCCGGCATTTCATCATTTTATTGCCCATACGCTGGGAACCCAGAACAGCTGGTATCTGCAGTTTGTACTGACCACTTTGGTGCTGATTATTCCGGGACGGCGTTTTTATCAGCATGGGATTCCGGCACTATTGCGTCTGGCACCGGATATGAACTCGCTGGTGGCCGTTGGAACCATTGCCGCATATGGCTTTTCCTGTATTGCGACCTTTTTTTCGGAGCTGTTACCGCAGTCCACTGTGCATGTGTATTTTGAAGCGGCCGCCGTTATTGTCGCGCTGATTTTACTGGGGCGTTATCTGGAAGCCAAAGCCAAAGGTAAAACCTCGGAAGCGATTCAGTATCTGGTGGGCTTGCAACCGAAAACGGCACGGGTAGAACAGAATGATCACTGGGTTGATCTGGCAATTTCCGATGTGCAACAAGGAATGTTGATTGAAATCCGTCCGGGTGAAAAAGTCGCTGTCGATGGTGAAGTCGTTGCCGGACAAAGTTATATTGATGAAGCGATGATTAGCGGTGAGCCTTTACCTGTGGCCAAACAGGCTGGTGATCAGGTTGTCGGCGGTACGGTAAACCAGAACGGAACCTTGCAAATCAAGGCGACTAAGGTCGGCCAGGATTCGGTACTGGCGCAGATTATTCAGATGGTGGAACAGGCACAAGGCTCAAAACTGCCGATTCAGGCTGTGGTCGATAAAGTGACTTTATGGTTTGTGCCGGCTGTTATGGCACTGGCGGCCTTGACCTTTATGGTCTGGTTCCTGTTTGGGCCTGAGCCGAATCTGACCTACGCCTTGGTAAATGCAGTCGCCGTACTGATTATTGCTTGTCCATGTGCGATGGGACTGGCAACTCCTACCTCAATTATGGTCGGCACTGGCCGTGCAGCAGAACTGGGCGTGCTATTCCGTAAGGGTGAAGCTTTACAGTTGCTGCAACAAACCAAAGTCGTCGCGCTAGATAAAACTGGAACCTTGACTGAAGGAAAACCATTGCTGACCGACTTTGAAGTCACCGCTGATTTTAATCAGCAGACCGTATTACAGCTGGTGGCTTCGGTGGAGGCCAAGTCAGAACATCCGATTGCCCACGCCATTGTTCAGGCTGCTCGCGAGCAAGAGCTGGAACTGATGGACGTGACGGATTTTGATTCAATTACTGGTGCAGGGGTCAAAGCACAGGTGTCCGGTCAGCAACTGCATATTGGTGCAGAACGTTTGATGCAGGACTTGGGCTTAAATGTCGATCTGTTTAGAGACACTGCACAAAAGCTCGGTGATCAGGGCCGCAGTCCTTTATATGTAGCGATTAATCAAAAGCTGGCTGCAATTATTGCCGTAGCCGATCCGATTAAACCGACCACTTATAGCGCGATTCAGGCCTTGCATGACCAAGGTCTTAAAGTGGCGATGATTACTGGTGATCATCAGCATACCGCGCAGGCGATCGCCAAACAGTTGAAAATCGATCAGGTGATTGCGGAAGTTTTGCCGCATGAAAAAGTCGATGCAGTACGACAACTCCAGCAGCAATACGGCGTGCTCACTTTTGTTGGGGATGGAATCAATGATGCACCGGCATTGGCCCAGGCCGATGTCGGTATGGCGATTGGAACCGGTACCGATGTCGCGATTGAAGCAGCCGATGTGGTGTTGATGTCAGGCAATTTACAGCATGTGGCTACAGGCATTGGTTTAAGTCAGGCGACCATGCGCAATATTAAACAGAACCTGTTTTGGGCCTTTGTCTACAATATTGCCTTAATTCCGATTGCCGCGGGTGTGCTTTATCCATTTTGGGGTATATTGTTATCGCCAATGTTTGCCGCAGGTGCGATGGCGTTGTCCTCCGTGTTTGTCGTCAGCAATGCCTTGAGATTAAAAGCCTATCAACCGGTGCAGTTTAAGGAGTCAGTATGATGAATATTGGTCAGGCGGCAAAACGTTCTGGCATCTCTGCGAAAATGATTCGTTATTATGAAGACATTGGTTTGTTGCCGGCTCCGAAACGCAGTGATACAGGTTATCGGGTTTATAGTGATGCGGATATTAAAATCTTAAGTTTTATCCAGCATGCACGTGAACTGGGATTTTCTTCAGAGCAGATGAAAGAATTACTCGGCCTGTGGCTGAACAGCTCACGCCAAAGTAGTGAGGTCAAACAGTTGGCACAAAAACATATCCAGTTTTTACAACAGAAAATTGCCGATATGCAGCATATGCTATTAATTTTACAGCAATCGGTTGAGCAGTGTGCCGGCAATGAACAGTCCGATTGCCAGATTTTAAAACAGATTGAACAGGGTATCATTCCTGGGCAGCACTGACCTGATCTTCAATTAAATTTAGGTTAAATATAGTCTGCTGAATCCTATAAACTTTAAACCGATCCTATGGAGCTAAACATGAAATTCCGTATTGAAAACATGACCTGTGGTGGCTGCGCGCGCAGTGTCACGGCTACGATTAAAGATCTGGATGAAAATGCTACTGTGAATATTGATGTGGCGACTAAGCTGGTTGAAGTTGAATCGACAGTCAGTGAGTCTGAGATTGTTGCAGCTTTAACCGAAGATGGTTTCCCGCCTGTGGCAGCCTGATCGTTGTCGTGTTAGATCACTCTTAATGATCATATGAAATCATACAGCCAAATAAAAAATGCCTGATCGAATCAGGCATTTTTTATTTTAGTGATTATACCGATGAGATTTTATCTGGCGTCATCAGCGCCTGATTAATATACAGCTTAATCAGACGTTCACGTGACCCAATCGCTTTTTGGTAATTGGTCGAATTTAATAACAGCGAAGCGCCATAGGTGACTGTCCAGATATAAGACAAATAATCGCGAATCGACATGGCACTTTCTAAAGCCACCAGATAATCATGGGTGATGTCTTTAATCCGGATAATCCGTTCTTCACGAATACGATAAAGCTCCTGAAATAATTCTTTCAAATTTTTCTCGTTATTGGTTAAACGCTCTTCAATGACATGCAACAGGATGGTTCGGTTTGAATTGAGCATGTGATAGAGCATATATTGTGAAACATAATTTTTAATATCGTTATTATGCTTTTTTGATATTTCTAGAATTCTTTTTTCATTCAGAATAATCAGTTCTAAATATAACTGGTTCTTGCTTTTAAAATGTTTGTAGATGGTTCCTTTTGCGATGTCCAGTTCACTGGCCAGCTCACTCAGGGTAATGTCCTGATTATTATCCAGTAGCAGGCTTTCCGCCATGCTTAGGATCTTCTCTTTACGAAGAAGGAAGTTCTGCTGTCTTACAGTCGTCATCTTCTTGGTCCATACTTTTCGAAAAAGAACCTTTCAAGAATATGCAATTTTGCACGCGATGGCTATAAAACTAAGGTCGTGATATTTATCTCATTTTGTATATTTATGCAGCAACTGCTGACAAATAAAAATAGCGATGCTAAGCGGACAGAAATATTGTCAAGAAAACTGAACCCTAGAGATCAACTTTGCTAAATAAAATTCCATTTTCAGTATAATTATTTTATTGTTTCAGCGCACGAAGCTAAATCCTTTGACTGTTTTAAGCCCATATTCATCAGGGTTTAGTACGGAAAGTAGATCAATATTAAGCTGGCATATTCAGTCACTTATACTGAACATAAAGACGTGATTTTCAATGCAACTTTATGAATCTAGATATAGATTTAATACTGCAGGAATTGGATATCACGATTTTAAAATGGCCTGCCTGGATTCTAATGAAAATTAGAAAATATTTGGCAACAGGATTGAGTATCACCCTTTAAGGAATTTAAAAATGCCGATTTATAATGCGCCGCTAAAAGACATGGAATTTATTTTAAATGATGTATTTCAAGCTGAAAAATTTTGGCAAGGTAATGAAAATCTTGCACATTTAGATATGGCAACGGCAAATGCAATTCTGGAAGAGATGGCCAAATTCTCGAAGAATGTTATTCTTGACCTGAATCGTCCTGCTGATGAAGAAGGTGGTGCTCAGTTTAACAATGGTGTGGTGACAACACCCAAAGGTTTTAAAGAAGCTTTCAGACAGTTTGCTGAAGGTGGCTGGGTAGGCTTGGGTGCGCCTGAAGAATGGGGCGGACAAAACATGCCGAAGATGCTCACGGTTCTGGCGGATGAAATGATCTGGAGCACCAACCCATCTTTTATGCTTTATCCACTACTCACTGTGGGTGCAGGTATGGCGATCAATGACCGCGCCTCACAGGAACAGAAAGAAACTTATTTACCAAAATTCTATACGGGTGAATGGTCAGGCACCATGTGTCTGACTGAACCACATTCCGGCACAGATCTTGGCATTATCAAGACCAAAGCTGAACCAAATGAAGATGGTTCGTACAATATTACCGGCACCAAAATTTTTATTACCAGCGGTGAGCATGATCTGAGTGAAAACATCATTCATCTGGTACTGGCGAAAACACCGTATGCACCAGCAGGTTCACGTGGTATTTCATTATTTATTGTGCCGAAATTCCTGGTCAATGCAGATGGATCACTGGGTGAGCGTAATGCAGTATCTGCCGGTTCAATCGAACATAAAATGGGAATTAAAGGCTCGGCGACCTGCGTCATGAACTTTGACGGCGCCAAGGGCTATATGGTTGGCAATGAAAATGAAGGTTTGGCCGGCATGTTCGTGATGATGAACTACGAACGTTTGTCTATGGGAATTCAGGGCATTGGTGCAGCAGAATTTGCCTACCAGAATGCGGCACAATATGCGACGGACCGTTTACAGGGCCGTGCATCAACTGGTGCAAAATCTCCAGAAAAACCAGCCGATTCAATTCTAGTCCATGGCGATGTACGCCGTATGCTGCTCAATGTACGTGCTAACAATGAAGCTTCACGTGCGTTTGCGGTGTATGTAGGTCAACAACTGGATATTACCAAATACTCAACCGACCCTGAAGCGGTGCGTAAAGCGACTGACCGTGTGGCGCTGTTAACGCCAATCGCCAAAGCTTATTTGACCGACAAGGCACTGGATTCTGCACTGGAAGCGCAAATGTGCTTCGGTGGTCATGGCTATATCCGTGAATGGGGCATGGAACAGTGTATTCGTGACCTGCGTATTTCACAGATTTATGAAGGCACCAATGGCGTGCAGGCGATTGACCTGATTGGGCGTAAAACCACCAAATGTAATGGGGCTTATATCGCGGAATATATTGCTGAAATCCGTGAATTTGCCCAAAATTTAGATGATTCATTGACGATTAAAACGGCGACATTAGAAGCCTGCCAGCAACTTGAAGATATCACCAAATTCATCGTCGAGCAGTCTAAGCTGAACCCTGATTTTGCTAATTCGATTGCTGTCGATTATTTACATGCGGTTGGGCTGCTCAGCTTTGTCTATATGTATGCGCGGATTAGCAAAGCCGCCGCAGCCAAAGACGATAGTTACTTCCAGAACAAACTGGTACTGGCCAACTATTATGTGGCCAAAGTACTTCCGGATTTGAGTGCACGAATTCAGCGTATTCAGGCCGGTGCGGAACTGGTCATGCAATTGCCTGAAGCATATTTTACCGCACAGGCTTAACCCGCAATGATTGCGAAGGACCAGCCCTACAGTGCTTTGGCTATGTAGGGTTGATAACAATGATGAAAAAGGATGAAACTAAAATGATCGTAATTGTAGATGCAGTACGTACCGCGATGGGCGGTTTTCAAGGTTCATTGTCAAGCTGTACCGCGCCAGATTTGGGTGCTGTGGCAATTAAAGAAGTAGTGGCACGTGCAGGTCTGTCGGCCAATGATATTGATGAAGTGATTATGGGCTGCGTTCTTCCTGCTGGTTTAAAACAGGGTCCGGCACGTCAGGCCATGCGTCAGGCGGGTCTACCGGATTCCACGGGGGCGACCACGATTAATAAAATTTGTGGTTCTGGTATGAAAGCCGTGATGCAGGCAGCAGATGCGATCAAAGCCGGTTCAGCAGAGATTGTGGTTGCAGGCGGGATGGAGTCGATGTCAAACGCACCCTATTTAATGGACAAGGCACGTGCCGGTTTCCGCATGGGACATGGCAAAGTCATTGATCACATGTTCCAGGAAGGTCTGGAAGATGCGGAAACCGGTCTGTCGATGGGAATTCTTGCTCAGGAAATGGCGGATAAAAAGGGCTATACCCGTGAGCAGCAGGATGACTATGCGATTGGCTCATTAAATAAAGCCGTGACCGCCGTCCAGCAAGGCTTCTTTAAAGATGAAATCGTGCCGGTCACTGTCAGCAGCCGTAAAGGTGATGTGATAGTAGCGCAGGATGAACAGCCTTTAAATGCCAAAGCAGACAAAATTCCAACTCTGCGTCCAGCGTTCAAAAAAGACGGAACCATTACTGCGGCAAATGCCAGTTCAATTTCAGATGGTGCTTCAGCACTGGTGATCACATCGAGCGAAATTGCTGCACAGCGTAATTTAAAACCGCTAGCTAATATTCTGGCCTATGCCAGCCATTCACAGCATCCTTCAGAATTTACCATTGCACCAGTTGGTGCGATTGAAAAAGTCCTGAAAAAAACGGGTTGGGATGCTCAGGATGTCGATCTTTGGGAAATCAACGAAGCGTTCGCCATGGTGACTATGTTAGCCATTGATGGTTTTAAACTTGATCCAGCAAAAGTGAACATTAATGGCGGTGCTTGTGCGCTTGGTCATCCATTGGGTTCTTCTGGTTCCCGTATTATCGTGACCTTGATTCATGCCTTAAAACGTACTGGTGGTAAGAAAGGAATTGCGTCCTTATGTATCGGTGGTGGTGAAGCGACTGCGATTGCTGTGGAACTGGTTTAAGCCCATCTTAAATCGTATATTCAGGTAGCAAACTAATACTGATTCATTCAAAAGTTGCTGCTCTTGGTTCGCCAGGAGCAGGGATTCTTTAAATCATATTAATTTTTAAAATACACAATAAAATCCATATTTTCAGACTTTGCTGATCCCATTCCATCACTGGTTTTACTATAAAAATTACTTTTTAAATTATTTAAAAACTTTTTCCAGCACATGCCGGTGAATAAATCGTAACTTGTCTTTAACCGCTTCGCTCAGCTTGAACGGGTAGGCATCTTCCAGGCCCATACAACGGTTTAAGGCATTCAGATTAAAGGTCAAGGTAACCCAGTTTTCCAGAATATGTTCAAAATCCTGTCCACCAATCGGGCATTCTTTAAAATCCATGCTGGCCAGATAGCTGCCATTTCCTTCAACACGCATACCACCATAGTAGGCAGTTTCCAGTGTTTCCATCATATGCAGATAGTGCGCCCAGGTTTCTGCCCAGTCTTCCCAGGGATGGGCGGTAGCATAAGCACTGATGTACTTTTCCTGCCAGTTGATTGGCGCGCCTTCATTATAATGGCGTTCAAGTGCCTTGCCATAATCCTGCCGCTCATCGCCAAAATACTGACGGAATTCATCTAGCAATTCCGGATGCATATGTTGCATGAGCGCAAAATAATAATGGCCACTTTCATGACGAAAATGACCCAATAAAGTCCGGTAGTTTTCACCCATATTTACACGTGTAGTTTCACGATAAACAACATCAGCTTCAATTGCATTTAGGGTAATGACACCATTAGCATGACCAATTAAAACAGGCTTATCTTCTTGAGGCAGGAGAAAATCAAATCGCAGACCAAATGTATCATCTTCAGACTTTTTAGGGCGTGGTATCATGTTCATGCGCTGGGCTAAATACAGGAAACGGCGTTTGGCTTCTTCCAGTCGAAACCAGTAAATCAGGTTCTCGGAATTTTCCAGATCAGGAATGACATGGGTAAGCTGACAGGATTCACAAAATTCCTCGTCTTCATCGCTGGGGATCATCCAGTTGCATACCTGATAATTTACATAATTGTGACAGGGTTTATAACTGGCATGTTGGTAGTTCTTGGCGATTGGAACCCATCGCTCAGCACTCTGTTTTTCGAATGCGCATAGCTCTTTTTCCGAAGCGATATAACCGATCGGTGACAGACAGTGATCACAAACTGATTTGTAAAAAAACAGCTGTTGCTTGCAGACGGCACATTCAAAATGTTTCATTAAACTCCCTGTAGGGAAGCGAACGACCTAAAATGTTTATCGATGATGAACACGAAAAAAGGTTCAGAATGCCTACCTAAATTTCTTCCTGATAAAGAAACATCATAAAAATTTCATTGAAAATTCTATATGGATGAATTGTAAATATAGGCTGCTTGATATTAAATGAAACATCAATTGAATCTTTGTTTTAATAAAAAAGTATAGTTAAACAAGCTTTTAAATAAATAGATTTTTAAATAGAGTGAGTTGCCATCTTAAAAACACGGACGGACAAGGCCTATTGAAGGATATTACCGAATATTTCGACTGGTTTTTAAATTTAGGGGAAGTCCATTCAAGAACAGCTAAAGCAGCTAACTTTTAATAAAAATAACTTTTTTAATGTATACAACTTAGGGTGTGTTGACACTTTTAGCTTAAAAAAATAGCGAAGTAGTAAAATCAAATCGCCAAACCCAATTTTACTATTCGCTATGCCTCGTACCATGCTGACAGATCAACACTGGCAAAAGTTGAAAGTTATTCTGCGTAATTTATCCATTCACCACAACTCAAATTTACGCAATTTTATTGAAGCTATTCTCTATAGAATTAGAACAGGCTGTCCGTGGCGAGATATTCCTTGTTGTTTTGGTCATTCAAACTCTATTTTCAAACGTTTTAATCGTTGGTCAAGCAGCGGTAAGTTACTTAGATTATTCAAATTACTAGCCTCATGCCCCGATATGGAGTGGATTTTTATTGATGGCTCTCATGTACGTGCTCATCAACATTCTGCCGGTATAGCGAATCAATCTATTTCTAAAAGTGTAGGAGGAAACTCCTCAAAAATACATTTGATTGTTGATGCACATGGCAATCCTATTGATTTCATGATTACCGATGGAACCACACATGATGTTAAAGTTGCACTTGATTTAATATCAATATTAGATTTAAAAGAGACAAAAGTGGTATGTGCAGATAAAGGCTATGATTCAGAACCACTGCGTGAACAGATCAGGAAAACAGGGACTAAAGCGAATATACCAAAGAAAACAAATAGCCAATCGAACAATGACCATATGGACTGGTGTTTATATAAAATCAGGCATTTAGTTGAAAATATGTTTTGTAGATTAAAGCAATTTAGAGGAATAGCTACTCGATATGACAAGCTCAAAAGAAATTATCAAAGTTCTGTTGCTTTAGCCTGTATATTTTTATGGCTACCTTTATAGGGTTAATTATGAACAGTAAATGTCAACAGACCCTAAATGAATTTCTAGAATATCATGGGTAATCGGTTGCACATGCTTGAGCTTCACGGCTTGCTGTTTTGGCAAAATTTTAGGCGTGCACTGTTCATCTACACGAACCTTGATCACACAGTCCGATTTTGGCCGGCACTGGCAAGCCAAAACACGTCCTTTACGTTTGTCGCGATCAGACAACCCGGGTGCATCTATCCACAGGTTTTCAACCTCACCCGACAACACTTCAATTTTACAGGTGCCGCAACCACCGGCATTGCATTCATAAGGCAAGCCTAAACCTTCACGCAAACCGCCGCGCAGCAGAACATCGTCTGCTGCACATTGAAATTGCCCCTGTACTTCAATCTGAATTTTATGCATAGGACATTACTCCACCAAATAGACCTGGCCATCACGTACAAATGAGGTGTAAGTTTTGAGTGGAATACTGCACGGTGCACCACACGGCTCACCGGTTTTAATATCGAAAGCACCGGCATGGAACGGACATTCCACTTCGCAGCCATCAACTTCACCATCGGCTAACGATGCGTCGCCATGGGTACAGGTATCATCGGTGACGTAAAATTCACCATCTTCCAGATGGAATACCGCCAGTGGCGGATAGCCCTCAATGATGACTTGCAAGCCTTCACCTTGTTCAACGTCAGAAGTCAGGCAAAGAAATTTTTCTGCAATATTGGTCATTTGAATATTCATGCGCTCAACTCCTCAATCGGTGAATCGGTTGCTTCAGGTCCAAGCGTGTGATAACCGCCATCGGCATGGATCACACTGCCAGTCAGTAATTTCGCTTTTGGACTACAAAGCAGACTTAGAGCTTCTGCCACTTCTTCTGCATCGGCAATACGACCAAGAACGTGGAAACGGCCAGCCACACGATCGGTTTTAGGACGGTCATTGCCTGAAATCATCTGCATCGGTACAGACCAGGTCCATCCCAAAGACAAGGCATGCACGCGAATACCATCAGTGGCTAAATCGAGTGCCATACTTTTGGTTAGCTGTTCCAGTGTGGCCTTTGATGCCGGATAAACCCAGCGCTCTTTTTGGGCAATACGGGCACTGACACTACTGATATTGATCACTGCAGCATCTGAACTCACTTTCAGCAATGGGCGGCAGGCCTGTACCAATGCAGCATGACCAAAAACGGTCACATTAAAGGTATTTTGCCAATCTTGACGTGTCGACTGGGATCCATGATCTTCATACAGACAGGCCAGATTCACCAGAATATCGACTTGCGTCAGCTTACCTACCAAGGCCTGAATGCTGTCATCACTGGCCAGATCTAGATATTCAAAGCGAGTTTGGGTTTCATTCGCGACCTGTTGGCCTTGTTCCTGATTAATATCAGCAATAATGACGTCGGCACCCAGCCCCTTTAATTCTTTAACCACTGCTTGACCAATGTGAGTCGCTCCTCCAGTGACCAGAACCACTTTATTGTTCAGATCGGTCATGAAGCCTCCTTATATTGTGGCCATTCACTAAACTGTCCTTTGCAGAACAGCAATGGACGCTGATTGCTGTGACGGCATTGCTCAATTTTTCCAAGAAAAATCTGGTGATCGCCGGCTTCAATCTGCTTTTCATTTTTGCAAACAAACTGCACCACACACCCTTCCAATACGGGCGCTTTAGACTGTTCAATATTCCACACACCATGCTGGAATTTATCGGCAATGGGCTTGGCAAAGTTCAGACCAACGTCCTGCTGGTCTGCACCCAGAATATTAATGGCAAAGTATTCTGCATTTTCAAAAACCGTACGGCTTGGTGAATGATTCACCAGACTCCATAACACCAGCGCAGGATCTAATGACACGGAACTAAATGAATTAATAGTCAGTCCGACAGGTTGCTGCTGTTCATCCAGACAGGTGACAATCGCGACACCTGTGGCAAAACCGCCGAAGGCCTGCCGAAGCGCCTTCGCTTCAGCAAGATCAACATCCTGCCATAACACTTCAGGCAGCTGCATGATTAAAATCCTTGCGTGATAGGTATTCTTTTGCGCCTTCTTCACCATCAACGGCTGGCCAGAAACCAACGTGGATGGTTGAAGTGCCCCATAAAGTCATCAGCAATGACCCTGTTTTGTGCTGCTGCACCCAGAACCTGAAGCAGGCTTTCACTTGGCGGATTCAGCAACAAATTGGTAAATTCAGTGGTATAGCGGCCTGAATATTCCCAGAAGTCATCAAAGACTTGTGTCATCCATTCAGCAGTAAAGGCTTCATCACCATGCGCCAGAATAGCCTGTAAATAATGCTCCACCATACGGGTGGCATTATTCGCTCCCTGTCCGGCAATCGGGTCATTGACCATCACTGTATCGCCGATGCCCCAGATTGCAGCGCCATTGTCCCGGATGGTCGAGCAGGTTGCGATAGGTTGCTTCATGGTGCCGCCACTTCCCATTATGGTGCAGAATTTTATAATGCAGTACTCCAATCGCCTGTTCAGCCGGTTTTTTAAATAACAGTTGCCGGACTTTAATCCGGTCATCCGGATGAATAACACTCAGCACATTTTTATTTAAAACAAAGCGGTCACGATAACCCAAAATACGTTGTAGAGAAGGGCTGGCATACAGCAGTTTGCCTTGCAGGTCCAGAATCGCGATGCCATCGCCCGAGTTTTCCAGCAGCATCTTGAAATACTGATCTTTAGACTGCAGCTGATACTGATATTTCTTGATTTCGCTAATGTTGCGAACCAAAGCCAGTAGCTTGGGCTGATGCTCAATTTCGACCGTTTTCAGGCAAACTTCAACGGGAATCTGCCGTTGATTCTGTGCCTGAATAATCCATTCAAATGTAATTGCTTCATGGCTGGCAGCTTGTTGCACCTTTTTTAAGGCATGGTGAAAATCAAAACCATGGCTATGCGCACTGATTTTTTCTACACTCATGCTGGTTAATTCAGATTTGCTGTAACCGGTCAGGTCTTCAGCTGCTTCATTGACGTCCATGAACTCGACACTGCCGATATCATGCACAAAAATGGCATCACCCGCCTTATCAAAGATGGTTTGATAATAATTTAAACTGGTCATTCTCATTCCTTACCTGAGATAGCATCCGGCGATCTGGTACAGGGGTATTCGTCTTCACTGATGAATACTTGTTGTTATTGCATTTCATATTGGAGCAAAGTAAAAAAGAGTTCAATTACACTTCAGGTCTAATTACATACTTTAAACATATAAAATAAATACACACTGCACACATTAGCCTAGCAAGGTTTGACTAAGCAAAATTAGTACCATTGTCACGTTTTAAAATGACTGATAGATCATATTGTTTTTTAGCTGGAATCTTTCCAAATTAAGCCAAACTTTCTGCTATTGGCCAGCATCCTATTTTTAATTAGTCAGTCCTTTTGTTAAGACATAGAATTAATTCACTTTTGTAGTAATAGCGATCAGTAGATGGCATTCAGCTGGATTTTTTTCACTTTAATTGCTGCATTTATGCAGGCTTGGCGCAACGCCTTTCAAAAACAGCTCAGCACCACGGTCGATGTGTGGGGAGTCACCCTGGCACGCTTTATTTTCGGTTTGCCATTCGCTGCGCTTTACCTGAGCAGCCTGTATTATTTCAAGCCAGTTGAAAGTGTGATTCACTTCACGCCCAAGTTCTGGGTCTATGTGGTGATTGCGGGTTGCAGTCAGATTTTAGCTACGGCGCTGATGGTACAACTGTTCAAGCAAAAAAATTATGCCGTTGGGGTGGGGCTGGCGAAAAGTGAAGCCATTCTTGCAGCCATTATTGGCGTGACCTTTTTAGCAGATCATTTGTCATTCCTGGCCTGGATTGGTGTGGCGCTGGGCGGATATGCGGTATTTTTATTGAGTAAAGGCCAACAGGTCAGCGGGTTTTCAGCGAGAACATTGGCGATCGGGATTGGCAGTGGATTAAGTTTTGCCATTACCTCGCTTCTGGTACGCGAAGCCAGTCTGGAATTAAGCACTTTACCCACCTTGCATCGTGCGGCCTGGGTGCTGTTAATGGTGATCAGTTTTCAGTGCCTGAGTATGCTGCTTTACCTCAGCCTATTCAGTCGCCAGACTTTAGTGGCCATGTGGCAGCGTCTGGGCTTAACTTTTAAGGTGAGTGTGTGCAGTTTTATGGCATCACTCGGCTGGTTTACTGCCATGAGCATGATGAGTGTGCCGGTCGTGAAAACCTTAGGACAAATTGAGATTCTGTTTAGTATGCTGATTTCGGCATATTTCTTTAAAGATAAACTGGCACGTGCGGAGCATTGGGGACTAGGCTTGGTAGTGATTGCGGCGATTCTAGTAATCTGGGCCTGATGCAGCACTAATTTTTTAAATCTAAGTAACCTGAGTTCGATGAAATATTTTAGCTTTTTAGCAAGTTTTGGAAAGTTGGCTTATTTGGATTTAAGCAATAAGCCACTATAGCAGCCATAATATTCACCATAAAGTTATTCACCGAACGATGACGTGAATGGTCAATTTGATGTAAGTTTTTTAACTGATCATTCACTGTTTCGATCAATCCTCTTCTGCAAAGCAATTGTTTTTCTTCTTCAGTTTGGATGGGTTTATTTTTCATATTCTTGCGTGACGGGGTTAATAGTCTGAGCCCCCTTGCTGCTAAAGCTTCAGTTTTTGCTTTACTCAGATAGCCTTTATCGCCCAGTAAAATACCTTTTAACTCTTGGGTTAAAGATTCAAGTACAGCAACATCATGAACACTTCCCGATGTAATCTTGAGATTAATAATTTCACCCAAGTTGTTGATAACAATATGGACTTTAAATCCATAAAACCAACCTGTGCTACTTTTACCACGACCAGCTAAGCCTTTAAATACACGATGTCTTTTAATTCTAAGATTATGGCAAACGACCAATTTAGTCGAATCAATAATACAAATTCCGGTATCTTCTCCTTTAACTTGATGGAAGAAACTACTCAAAGCTTGCAAACAACGCGGCATAATTTCAATAAAACGATTGTAACTAAGAAGCTTGGGAAAAGCTGATTTCCAAAATGGGATGATCATATGACAATAAAAATATTTGAAAAATCTAAACCCGGATTTATGAAATAAAATGACAATGGTCATGACTTCAGACAAGCTTAAAGCTGACTTTTTCATTGTTGTTTTTTGATCAGAAATTAGAGCTTTCTCTAAAGATTCATTAAACTTTTTGCAGAAATCATCCAAGATACAAAATAATTCGGTAATATAGTCCATGAAAAAGCCTTGCTCTGAAATGTTTTGTCTTCGTAACCAAGATATTACAGATGCTAAGGCTTTTTTTTATTTATTTTTTATGTCGAACTCAGGTTAAGTATAAAAAAGCCACTGATCAACAGTGGCTTTTTCTTTGCATTTATTGTTTAAGCTGCAATAAATTTCTGAACTGCCTGATTAAAGGCCTCAGGTTGTTCCACATTGGAAATGTGCGAGGCATTGATTTCAAACAACTGGCTTTGTGCAATTTCAGCTTGCATGGCTTGACCATCTGCAACAGTCGTTACGGGGTCTTGCTGACCGGCCACAATCAGTACCGGCACTGAAATCGTTTTGATCTGTTCACGTAAATCCGCCTTAGCCAAAGCTTCGCAACAACTTGCATAACCTTCCGGGCTGCCAGCTCCAAGGTCGTTTGAAAGTTCTGCAACTGTCGCTGCGTTGCTTTGGATAAAGGGTTCGGTAAACCAGCGTGATGCTGCAGTTGATGCAATCGGTGCCAGACCTTGTTCACGCACCAACGCGGCACGTTCCAGCCAGGCTTGTTCCTGACCAATCTTGGCAGCAGTATTGCAAATAATCACGTGGCTAAAACGTTCAGGCTTGTTAATCGCTAACCATTGACCGGTTAAACCGCCCATCGAGATACCACAGAAAGCGGCTTTCTGGATGTTCAGGTGATCCAGCAGATTCACTACATCCTGTCCTAGCTGGTCCAGGCTATACGGACCTTGTGGTGCAGAGGAAGCGCCATGACCACGAGTGTCATAGCAAATGACAAAATAGTCTTGCTGGAAAAATTCAATTTGTGGTTGCCACATGCTGAATTTAGTACCCAATGAATTAGAAAAAAACAGGGCAGGTTTGCTGGCATCACCAAAGGTCTGGTAATTGATCTGGGCATCGTTGGATGTAAATGTTGGCATTGAAATCCCTCCCGACCTCCCTTTAAAAAAGGGAGGAGGTTTATCTTTTTAATAGGTTGTTAGACGCGTTCAATAATCAAAGCGATGCCTTGACCGACACCAATACACATTGAACAAAGACCGTATTTACCGCCAGTTTGTTCCAGCTGGTTGAGTGCGGTTGTGACTAAGCGTGCGCCAGATGCACCAAGTGGATGGCCCAAAGCAATTGCACCACCATTCGGATTGACTTTCTCTGAACCATCTTCAATGCCAAGGTCACGAGTACAAGCCAAAGCTTGTGCTGCAAAAGCTTCATTCAGCTCGATCACATCCATCTGCTCTAAAGTCAGACCGGTTTGCGCCAGTAATTTCTTAATGGCAGGTGCTGGACCAAAGCCCATGATACGTGGTTCAACACCAACGACGGTTGAACCAATAATTTTGGCACGTGGTTTTAAGCCATGTTGAGCAATTGCTTCATCAGACGCGATCAACAGGGCAGCTGCACCATCGTTAATCCCTGAAGCATTACCCGCCGTTACCGTCCCCTCTGCTTTCACCACAGGCTTCAGTTTTGCCAGAGCTTCTGCAGTGGTAGATGCACGCGGATGTTCATCAGTATCGACAACCACCGGATCGCCTTTACGCTGTGGAATCACTACAGGAATAATTTCATTTTTATAGAAACCTTTGGCCTGTGCTGCTGCAGTACGTTGCTGGCTGGTCAAGGCAAACTTGTCCTGGTCTTCACGGTTGATGTTGAACTGTTCCGCCAGATTTTCAGCCGTTTGCGGCATGGTTTCTACGCCGTACATTTCTTTCAGTTTCGGATTGATAAAACGCCATCCCATGGTGGTGTCTTCAATCTTCTGGCTACGGCCATACGCCGTTTCTGACTTGCCCATCACGAATGGGGCGCGTGACATGCTTTCTACACCACCAGCAATAATCAGATTCGCTTCACCGGCTTTAATCGCACGTGCTGCCATTGCGATGGCATCCATCGATGAACCACACAGGCGGTTCACGGTCGTCGCTGGTACCTGATAAGGCAAACCTGCAAGCAGAGAAGACATACGACCGACGTTACGGTTGTCTTCACCGGCCTGATTGGCACAGCCATAGATCACGTCATCGACCTGTTCCCAGTTCACACTTGGATTACGTTCCATCAAAGCTTTAATTGGCAGCGCACCTAAGTCATCTGCACGGACAGGCGCGAGACCACCGGCATAACGGCCGAATGGGGTACGGATGGCATCGATAATATATGCGTTTTTCATTGTGTATTTGCTCACATATTTAAAAGAAGAAAACTCCTCCCTTTTTAAAGGGAGGTTGGGAGGGATTTAATGAAGTAGTTTTATTCCTCAAATCCTCCCTAAATCCCTCCTTTAATAAAGGAGGGACTTCCCCTTAATTTGATTGAGTCGCATCAATCAGTTTGGCACCAGTCAATGACTGCAATTCTTCAAATGACAGACCTTCAACTTTCTCAATCACTTTCATCCCTTCAGGGGTGACATCAATCACGCAGAGGTCGGTATAGATACGGTCGACACATTTCAAGCCAGTAGCCGGATACGTCAGTTCAGCCACGATTTTTGGCTCGCCTTTTTTGGTCACGTGGTCAGTCGTAATAAAGACTTTCTTCGCGCCCACAGCCAGATCCATCGCACCGCCGACTGCTGGAATTGCATCCGGTGCACCGGTATGCCAGTTAGCCAAGTCACCATTTTCAGCGACCTGGAACGCGCCCAGTACGGCGATGTCTAAGTGACCGCCACGCATCATCGCGAAAGAATCACCATGATGGAAGAATGAACCGCCTTCAAGTAAAGTTACGAATTCTTTACCAGCATTAATCAGCTCAGGATCGCGGTCTTCTTCAGCAGGAGGAGGACCGAAAGCCAACAGGCCATTTTCAGAATGCAGGAAGACGTCTTTATCGCTTGGCAGGTAGCTGGAAATCTTGGTCGGTAAACCAATACCGAGGTTCACATAAGCGCCATCAGGAATATCTTGTGCCACACGTTCAGCGATCTGGTCACGGGTCAGTTTGCTATAGCTCATTATTTATCTCCGATGCCAATTATTGTGCAGGTTTAACTTGAACAACGTGTTGAACAAAAATTCCCGGGGTGATGATGTGTTCCGGATCCAGTGCACCCAGTTCAACCACTTCAGAAACTTGAGCAATCGTCACATCCGCAGCCATCGCCATAATCGGGCCGAAGTTACGCGCAGATTTACGGTAGACCAGATTGCCCCAACGGTCGCCTTTAGAAGCTTTAATTAAAGCAAAGTCAGCTTTAATTGGATTTTCTAAAACGTAGTCTTTACCTTCGTAGTTCATGGTCGGTTTGCCTTCAGCCAGCAAAGTACCAAAACCGGTAGGCGTGTAGATTGGACCTAAGCCCATACCTGCTGCCTGAATACGGCAAGCCAGATTACCTTGCGGCACCAGTTCCAGTTCGATCTTGCCTGCACGATAGAGTTCGTCAAATACCCAGGAATCTGACTGACGCGGGAAAGAACAGATAATTTTACGCACAGCGCCCGCTTTAAGCAGTTTCGCCAGACCATAATCGCCATTACCGGCATTATTGTTGACAATAATCAGGTCTTTAATACCCAATTCGATCAGACCATCAATCAGTTCAGCAGGCTGACCCGCTGTACCGAAACCACCGATCATAATGGTAGAACCGTCCTTGATCTGGGAGAGTGCTTCTTTCAATGATAATGAACTTTTATCTATCATAATCTGGTCCTTACATATCCTAAACTGATGGATGTCTTTAAACTCGTTTTGAATCTGATGCTGTAACCGGAACTGCGTTACGGTTTTTCTGTGACAGCAGAAAATGTGCTACCAGGCCAATGCAAATTCCCCAAAAGACTGAACTCAGTCCCAAGAAATGCATGCCGGAAGCAGTCGCTAAAAAGGTGATCAGTGCTGCATCACGTTGCGACTCTTTGCCCATGGCCACGGAAATGTTGGTGGCAATCGCACCCAGTAATGCCAGTCCTGCCAAAGCCGCAATTAATTCTTTGGGCATCAGGCTAAAAAGCATGACAATGCTGCCGGCAAATAAGCCGCCTAAAATGTAAAAAAGCCCATTCGCCACACCAGCGATATAACGCTTTTCTTTCAGCTCGTGGGCATCTTTCCCCAGACACAAAGCAGCTGTGATCGAGGCCAAGACAATCGTGATACCACCTACACAGGCCACTGCAAGCGAGGCAATACTGGTTGCACTAATAATTGGCTTGGCGGGCATGTCATAACCACTGAGTTTGATAATCGCCATTCCCGGTAAAAACTGGCCAGATAGGCTGACCAGAATCAGGGGAAGGGCCAGATTCAGGGTGGAACTCCAGGTCCATTCCGGTGCAATAAATTGCGGAATCGCCAGACTGAAATCTGCCGTGACCGGGTTAATCTTGCCCAGCAGCATGCTTAAAACCACACCGGCAATCAGCACCCAGACCATGGCATAACGTGGACTGAAACGCTTGGCCAGCAAAAATACCGCCAGCATGCCAAAGACGATATAGGGCATGGTATCGGTCGCGGTGAACAGCCCTAAACCAAACTGCAGTAAAATCCCTGCCATCATCCCGGCAGCCACTTCCTGGGGAATCCAGGACAGCAACTTGTCGAAATAACCGGTAATCCCAATGAAAAAAATCACCACGGCAGAGGTGATATAGGCAGCAACCGCTTCATTGAGCGAAATGTCGGGAAACAGCGTGACTAATAAAGCCGTTCCGGGCGCAGACCAGGCGGTGACGACAGGTATTTTGTATTTAATTGCTCTGTACACGACAAAAATAGATAACTCATTGAAATAATGTCATAATAATTGTTTTCTAACGACGAATACTATGACACATCTCAATGAGTTATATCTTATCTTAAACAAATATCTAAAATGGAACAAGTCACATTTAAAGTGCTTTGCGCTCATCATGCTTGTGATTATTTTAAAGCAAACATGTAATCTTTCTTCTGCATCTAAAGCCTTGCCCATCAAGTGCTTACCACAATCATTTTATCGACGTATGCAGCGCTTCTTTGCAGGTCAGTATTTTGATTATCGTCAAATTTCTCAGTTGATTTTCAATATGTTTTCATTCGACCAAGTGCAACTGACTTTAGATAGAACCAATTGGAAATGGGGAAAACGAAATATTAATATCCTGATGCTCGCAATCGTTTATCGTGGAATAGCGATACCTATCCTTTGGACATTGCTTAATAAA
Source organism: Acinetobacter sp. CIP 101966 (assembly GCF_000369725.1). Lineage (NCBI taxonomy): Bacteria > Pseudomonadati > Pseudomonadota > Gammaproteobacteria > Moraxellales > Moraxellaceae > Acinetobacter > Acinetobacter sp. CIP 101966. The sequence goes on from NZ_KB850160.1 coordinate 145,354, forward strand.
CGTGGAAATTCAGATACGAAAGAGCGTATTGCTTTGATTCAACGCTTTATAGCCATTTTTGGTAAAGACCGTATTGTGAATGTGTTCGCAGACAGAGAGTTTATCGGTGAGCAGTGGTTTACATGGTTAATTGAACAAGACATCAACTTCTGCATTCGTGTTAAAAAAACTTCATTGTCACCAATCATTTAGGAAAGAATCATAAAATTAGTGATTTATTTCGCCATCTTAAAGTTGGTCAAATTGAATGTCGTAAACGACGGATTTTGGTTGGTCGGGTGAAACTATATATAAGTGCACTACAGTTAGAAAATGGAGAGCTTTTACTCGTCGTTTCTCCTCAGTTTAATGCCAATGCTATTCAGGATTATGCATTACGCTGGGAAATTGAAACCTTATTCAGTTGTCTCAAAGGACGCGGGTTTAATCTTGAAAATACGCGCTTGACAGACCCTAGACGAGTGAAAAAATTGATTGCGGTGTTAGCTATAAGCTTCTGTTGGTGTTACTTAACGGGTGAATGGCAACATGATCAAAAAAAAGCGATAAAAATAAAGAAGCATGGACGACTCTCAATGAGTTTATTTCGCTATGGTTTAGACTATGTTCAAATGGCGATTCAGCGTTTAATTGGTTTTGGGAAAAAAGAAGAGTTTAAGGAAATTTTGGCAATTTTAAGAAGGCAGAACCCTGATAGGATAAGGGTTCTGTGAAATTTGTCGTGTACAGAGATTTAATTGATAAAAAGATACCTGCGAGCGCAGCACCAATAGAAATTCCCCAAATCCATGAAATCATCATGTCCGGGGAAACTTGGGCTTGCTGCGCCGCCTGGAAAAAAATGATCAGTGGCCCCGAATAGGAGATCAGGACTGCTAAAAATCCTGCAACAGTGGCTGAAATGGACCAATCATTTTTTAATGTCTGAAACAGGGTGTTCATTGGTGATGTGCCTCCTTGCGTCGAACCATGAGCCTGTTAAAAATCGTGATGATCAGGATTAGCCCTGATCACCACCACCGACCGGTACTACTGTACCTGTCATATAAGATGATTCATCCGAAGCCAGGAATACAATTGCATTCACTTGCTCCTGAATCGTACCGTAGCGTCCCATGAAAGTACGGTCAATGGTCTGATCAACCACTTGCTGCATCCATTGTTTTTCAGATTCAGTCAGTGGATTGGCATTGCGCGGTACTTTACGTGGTGGTGCTTCAGTACCACCTGTCGCGATTGCATTGACACGGATTCCGTCTTTAGCATGTTCAAAGGCAAGGGAAGCGGTCAGGCCGTTCACACCACCTTTCGATGCCGAATATGGCACACGGTTAATGCCGCGTGTCGCAATAGAAGACACGTTTACAATGGTACCTTTCTGATTTTTAATCATTTCCGGAAGTACTGCACGGCAGCACCACAAGGTCGGGAACAATGAACGGTTCACTTCCTTGATAATTTCCTCTTCAGAAAATTCCTCGAAAGGTTTCATCCAAATCGCGCCACCGACGTTGTTGATGAGCACATCGACACGACCATAGGTTTCTAGCGCTTTTTCAACGACTGATTGAGCACCAGCAAACGTTTCCAGATTGACTTTGACCGTAATCGCATCACCGCCAGTCGCTTCAATTTCAGCCAGAACTTCTTCTACATAAGGGGAAAGGTCAGCCATGACGACTTGGGCACCTTCGCTCGCCACTTGCAGCGCGACACCGCGACCGATGCCTTGCGCGGCACCCGTCACGATTACAACTTTATTTTCAAATCTTTGACGGTTAGACATTGAACAAATTCCCTCTATTAGTTGGCAGAGAATTTTTCAAACAGGAAGCTTGCAGGTTTAACGCCTTCAGCATCTAACCAGCCGCGAACCGCTTCTACCATTGGTACTGGACCACACAGGTAGACATCTACATCACCGTCATTCAGCCATTCATTTTCGATATGACCGGTCACATAGCCTTTACGCTCATGTGCAGATTCTGGGTTAGCAACCACTGTGCGGTATTCAAACCACGAGAATTTGTCTTGCAGTTCGTTCAGTTTTTCAATCGCTACCAGGTCAAAGTCATTGGTCACACCAAATACTAAACGCACTGGATGCTCTGAACCTTTTTCTTCCAGCACTTGCAGCATCGACATGAATGGTGCGATACCTGTACCACCCGCTAGCATCAAGACAGGGCGGGTCACAGGGCGCAGGTAGAAGCTACCAAATGGACCAGTAAAGGTCATTTTGTCGCCAGCTTGGGCATTGGCACTCAAGAACTCACTCATTTTACCGTTTGGCACGTTACGTACCACAAAGCCGGTTAAACGGTTGCCTGGTTTAGAGCTGAATGAATAAGAACGGGTTTCAGTTGTACCTGGAATACCCACGTTCACATATTGACCCGCAAGGAAGTGAATGTCTGGTTGACCTTCATCTAACTGAATATCAAAGGTAATGGTCGAGTCAGACAGGTTTTCGACACGCGCCAAAGTACCCTGGAATGCGTGAATTTCAGTTTTACACACTTCCGAAGAGGCCTGAATCTGAAATACGGCGTCTGAGGTTGGTTTACATTGGCAAGCAAGAATGTAGCCTTCAGCCGCTTCTTCAGGCGTTAATGCATCTTCAATATAAGTTTCTTCAGGCATGTCAAATGAACCTGATTCACAAAACGCACGACACGTTCCACAAGCACCATCACGGCAGTCCAAAGGAATATTGATCTTTTGACGGTAAGCTGCATCAGACAGGGTCTCGCCTTGGGCAACAGAAATAAAACGTGTAACGCCATCTTCAAATTGAAGTGCAACATTGTGGTTTGACATGGCTGAATATCCTATATAAATCTTTGTAACTGGACCTTTCAGCCAATTTTCCATCTGGCTGAAAGGTTTTACCTGGCTGTAATAAAAACAGTCTTAAAGGTGATAGATGTCGATAACCTGATTGATGTAATCATTTTTCAGTACCACGTATTTGCTTAAAATCTGTGGTTTATCGCCTGAGAAATCGATTTCATAACGAGACATACCGAAGTAGCTGTAACTTGTTTTGTAACGGAAACTCAAGGTGTTCCAGTTAAAACGTACAGTGGCCTTGTCGCCATCACGTTCAACAACTTCAATATTGCTGATGTTGTGGCTGGTACGTGTATCCGGCATGGTGGCAGATGAGCGTTCAGTCTTGATCCGGAACACGCGGTCTTCTAAACCTTGACGGTCTGGATAATAAATCAGGGAGATTTCAGACTGTGGATCTGTAGTCAGTTTGTCGTCGTCATCCCAGGCTGGCATCCAGAAAGAAGCAGTAGGGGCATAACAAGTTAACCAGTCATCCCATTGCTCATCATCCAAAAAGCGAGCTTCTTGATACAGGAACTGCGCAATATTTTCTAAAGTGATGTCGCTCATGCGTTTTCTCCTTCAGTAGATGCTGCAATTTCTTTTTCAGTCGCAATGCCTTTTTTGATCAATTCTAACCAGTACTGGTGCTGAGCCAGGTATAGACCTTCATCTTCAGTTTTAATACCAGACAGTTTTGGTTTTAAACCGATTTCATTGGCAGCATCGTCCGGGCCTTGGATCCAGTGTTTAGAACCACGGCACATGTCGTTCCATTCCAGCGCGATACCGGCATAACCTGCCTGACATGCACGGAATTCTTCAAGATCGTCTGGGGTTGCCATACCTGATGCGTTAAAGAAGTCTTCATACTGACGGATACGACGTGTACGTGCTTCCGGCTCTTCACCTACAGGCGCGATACAGTAGATCGTCACTTCAGTCTTATCGACAGAGATCGGGCGCAGGACACGGATCTGTGAACCGAACTGATCCATGAAGTAAACGTTTGGATAGATACACAGGTTACGTGAACGTTCGATCATCCACTTCGCCATGGCTTCGCCATATTGCGCAGTGTATTCATCTTTCTTGGCAAAGTTAGGACGGTCTTCAGGGTTAGCCCATTGAGTCCAAAGCAGCATGTGACCGTGTTCAAAACCGTAAGAACCACCGCCTTGTTTGCCCCATGAACCCGCGCTCATGGCACGGATGTTATCGCCAGCTTCTTTCTCTTTACGTTGCTGAGTGGTTGCAGCATAGTTCCAGTGTACAGCAGACACGTGATAACCATCAGCACCGTTTTCAGCAGTCAACTTCCAGTTACCTTCATAGGTATAAGTCGAAGAACCACGTAAAACTTCCAGACCTTGTTCAGACTGATCCACGATCATGTCAATGATTTTAGTCGCTTCACCCAGGTATTCTTCCAGAGAAGGAACATCCGGATTCAAGCTACCGAACAGGAAACCTTTATAGTTTTCAAAACGGGCAACCTTTTTCAGGTCATGTGAACCGTCTTTGTTAAAGCAGTCTGAATAACCCGCTTCAGCCGGATCTTTGACTTTTAATAACTTACCTGAGTTATTAAACGTCCAGCCATGGAATGGGCAAGTATAAGTTGCTTTATTGCCTTTCTTGTTACGGCACAATTGTGCACCGCGATGCGAACAGGCATTGATCATGGCATTCAGTTCACCTTGACGGTTACGTGCAATGATGATCGGCTGACGACCAATATAAGTAGTATAGAAGTCGTTATTGTTTGGAATCTGGCTTTCATGTGCTAGATAAACCCAGTTACCTTCAAAGATGTATTTCATCTCAAGGTCAAACAGGGCCTGGTCTGTAAATACTGAACGGTGTAGTTTAAATTCACCAGATTCATAATCATCAACCAGTAATTCGTCAATGCGGTCTAAATGGCTGGTGTTAATTACGGGAATACGAGGCATGTCCTTTCTCCGACTTTCCAAGGGGGAAGTCAGCGGGATATATCTCAAGGCATATCCCGCTTCTTAATGTATTAAGCGCTAGCGCGGCGACGATCAACTTCAGTAGAAGGTACGTTTTGTTTCTCTTTCACAAGTTCAATATCAAATTGAATGTGTTTGAAAGGACCGTTTAGACCACGTTTTGCAATTTCAGCTTCATCAGTCACGTCAACCGCAGTTGCCACCAGGCCTTCACGAGTCGCGAATGCAAAGTCATCCCACAGGTATTGGTCGCCTTCAATGTTGAATTGAGTAGTCAGTTTGCGGTAACCCGGTGCAGATACGAAGTAATGTACGTGCGATGGACGGTTACCGTGACGGCCTAATTTGTCCAGTACAAACTGGGTGGTACCTTCTGGAGGGCAGCCATAACCCACTGGCATTGTAGTCAATGCAGTATATTGACCATCGGCAGCGGTAATGATGCTGCGACGCAAGTTAAAGTCAGACTGTGACTTGTCAAAGAATGAGTAGTTACCCAGGCTGTTTGCATGCCAGATTTCAACTTTGGCACCTTCAACACGGTTGCCGTCAGTATCCGTCACTGTACCTTCAATGATCAGCGTCGGGATTTTGCCTTCTTCAGAACCATCATCCATACGCGCAAAGCTTACAGTTTCAGGTGCGCCAGCGACATAAAGTGGACCTTCAATCGTACGTGGCGTACCGCCAGTAATACCTGCTTTAGCATCTGCTTCATCAGCACGTAAGTCTAGGTAATGCTCCAGACCCAAACCTGCAGCCAATAAACCTAATTCGTTCGCTTGACCGGCATCAGTAAAGTATTCCAGGCCTTTCCACAGTTCTGACTGGGAAATATCAAGATCTTCGATAGCCTGGAAAAGGTCGCCCAATAAACGCACAACAACTTGTTGTACACGTTCATCTACAGGACCTGTCGCTGTATCAACGTTCATTTGCTTAACTAATGCATCAATTTCTTGGCGATTCATACTATTGCTCCTAAAGTATGTCTTTCATCTTTTAGTGGCGCACTTTTTTAGCTTTCATTGGCTGGCTAAATCTGGCTGGCCACAATCCTTGTTGAGGTACCCTCTGTTTTCGATTCGGAAGGGGAATCCGGTGACTCCCAATCCGCTAATTTAATCAACTGTCGTCATCTCGAACTGAAGATGGGTGACGGTTTAATGCCATCACTTCAATATTCATATAAGGATAGAGCGGCAAGCCTTGTAACAGGTTGTGCAACTCTTCATTGCTTTCAACATCAAAAATACTGATGTTTGAGTACTGGCCCGTGATGCGCCAGATATGACGCCATTTGCCTTGACGCTGCAATTCCTGCGAATAGGCTTTTTCAACAGCCTTAATTTCGTTTGCCTGTTCAACTGGCAGGTCACGTGGAATGTTTACATCCATACGTACGTGAAAAAGCATGGGTTTCTCCTAATTACTGACGACGCAAGTTGTCAATCTTGTTTTCATCCAACTCAATCCCCAGACCTGGTCCTTTCGGAATCTCAAGTTCAAAGTTTTGATAGTTGAGTGGGGTTTTCAAAATATCTTCAGTCAGCAGTAGAGGACCAAACAGCTCGGTACCGAACGCCAGACTTTCAAAAGTAGAGAACACATGTGCCGAAGCAATTGTGCCTACCGGGCCTTCCAGCATGGTGCCGCCATACAGGTCAATACCTGCAAGTTTGGCAATCTTGCCTACTTCGCAACCTTCAATCAGGCCACCCGACTGGGCAACTTTGACTGCAAAAACAGATGAACCGTTTTGTTTGGCAATCTCATACGCTGAGTGCGGGCCCATTAACGATTCGTCTGCCATGATGGCAACATCAAAACGTCGGGTCAGACGGCGCATGGCGTCCAGGTTATCAATTGCACATGGCTGTTCAATCAGATCAACACCGCCATCTTGCAATAACTTAATGCCTTTAATCGCCTCCAGTTCTGACCAGGCACGGTTCACATCGACACGGATCGAAACGTCTTTGCCTAAGGCTTTCTTAATTGCCAGCACATGTTCAACATCTTCTTCTACCGGACGAGAACCGATTTTGAGTTTGAAAATGTTGTGACGTTTTGCCGCAACCATTTTCTCTGCTTCCGCAATATCTTTTTCGGTATTGCCAGAAGCCAATACCCAAAGAACTGGAATACTGTCACGTAAGCGGCCACCGAGGACTTCGCTTAATGGCAAACCTAAACGTTGTGCCTGAATGTCTAAAAGTGCAGTCTGAATCGCACATTTGGCAAAACGGTTACCATTAATATTCTTTTTGATTGCTTGTAATGTCTGTGCAACATTTAAACCGGATAATGTTTTTAAAAGAGGCGCAAAATAAGTTTCAATATTAACTTTTACGCTTTCCGGGCTTTCATCACCATAACCTAAGCCACCGATAGTTGTTGCTTCACCCCAACCGATGTAACCATCTTCAGTGGTGATTTTGACCAATACCAGGGTCTGGGTTTGCATCGTCGCCACTGCCATCTTGTGAGGGCGAATGGTTGGAATTTCTACCAGCAAGGTTTCAACTGACTTATACATAATACGGGTTCACATTCTTGCTTTAATGCTTTGACTTGATATACCTTAAAAGAATAATGTTGATTGGTCTAAGATCGATTTAGCATCTTTTTATACTTTAAAGGTATTTAGAGCCATGGAACTCAGACATTTGCGTTACTTCGTTGCCGTCGTCGAAGAACAAAGTTTTACCAAAGCGGCAGAAAAACTGTTTATTGCTCAACCACCTTTGAGCCGACAGATCCAAAATCTAGAGCAAGAGCTCGATATTCAGCTATTTGAGCGTGGTAGCCGTCCGCTAAAAACCACCGAAGCCGGTCAATTCTTCTATCAGCACGCTGTTAAACTTTTGTCTAATGCTGAAGAAATAAAATCGATGACCAAACGGATTGGCATTGCTGATCGCACCATAACCATCGGTTTTGTTGGCTCTTTATTGTTTGGTTTGCTGTCACGGATTTTATTTTTATTTAAGCAGCAGCATCCTTATCTCAAAATCGAGATGATGGAAATGAATACCTATGAACAGATTCAGGCGCTGAAAGAGGGAAGAATTGATGTCGGTTTTGGCCGTTTAAGAATCTCGGATCCTGCGATAAAACGCGTGTTATTACGTGAAGAAGGCCTAGTGGTGGCGGCTCATTCAAGTCATGTACTGGCCCATCGTGAAAATATACATTTATCTGAACTGGTTGATCAGCATCTGTTCTTATATCCGAATACTGGAAAGGCAAATTTCTCGACCCAGGTTCGTGGCATATTTTCCGAGTATGGTCTGGAGCCGAAAAATATCCGGATTGTCCGTGAGTTACAGCTGGCACTGGGCTTTGTCGCTGCCGGAGAAGGCGTCTGCATCGTACCGGAAAGCGCGCAAAACATTAAATTAGCCCATCTCAACTTTGTACCTCTAGCAGATGCTTTTGCAGTGAGTCCTGTCTTTATGGCGATGCGCAATATGGATGAAAGCGAATACATCCGTTACCTGTTTGATGCTGTGTATCAAGTCTATGATCTTGAAGCGCTAAAATACGATCGATCGGTATTTTAATCGCTAAAAATCGTGTGAATGATATAGCACTAAAAACCGATGAGGACGCTATAAAAACAACCTGTTTTACAAAACATCATGATTGAATAATATATTTATTAATTAATTGAATAGTTTAATTTTACCCAGACCTTATAGGTATAAAGCCATGCCTATTCAGTTTTAGACATTTTTTCCTATTTTCTGCATTGTGAGCAGCATAAGTTGAACTTCACAATTAGGAGGTGGAGATGTCTACAAATAAAGTGAATATAAATACGCTGATTGATGAAGCGAAATTCACACCCTTTCACTGGGGTGTTTTGATCTGGTGTTTGCTGATCATTATCTTTGACGGTTATGACCTGGTCATCTATGGGGTGGCATTGCCGCTACTGATGCAGGAATGGTCGTTAAGTGCAGTGCAAGCGGGAATGCTGGCCAGTACTGCCTTATTCGGGATGATGTTCGGTGCCATGAGTTTCGGAACCTTGTCCGATAAACTTGGCCGTAAAAAAACCATCATGATCTGTGTGGCCATTTTTAGTGGATTTACTTTTATCGGTGCCTTTGCTACATCACCAGTCGAGTTCGGAATTTTACGTTTCCTGGCTGGCCTTGGAATTGGCGGTGTCATGCCTAACGTCGTGGCATTGATGACCGAATATGCGCCTAAACGCATCCGCAGTACATTGGTTGCCCTGATGTTTAGTGGTTATGCCATTGGCGGGATGACTTCTGCACTATTGGGTGCATGGTTGGTGCCACAATTTGGCTGGAAAATCATGTTCCTGCTTGCAGGCGTTCCATTACTCATCTTGCCGATTCTATGGAAATATCTGCCAGAATCCCTGATGTACTTGACCAACAAACAACAGACGGCTCAAGCACACGATATTATTCAAAAGATCTCTCCAACACAGGTCATCACCAGTGACACCCAATTTGTACTGAATGAAGTACAAAAAGGGGATGAGGCGCCATTAAAAGCACTCTTTCAACAAGGCCGTAGCTTCAGTACCTTTATGTTCTGGCTGGCATTCTTTATGTGCCTGTTGATGGTCTACGCATTGGGTAGCTGGTTGCCAAAACTGATGATTCAGGCAGGTTACTCGCTGGGTGCAAGTATGATCTTCCTGTTCGCCCTGAACATTGGTGGAATGGTAGGTGCCATTGGTGGGGGATATCTCGCAGATAAATTCCATATCAAAAAAGTGCTGACTATCATGTTCTTATGTGGTGCCATTGCATTAATTCTGCTTGGATTTAACAGTCCGCAATTCGTTCTATATACCTTGATTGCTGTGGCAGGCGCTGCAACGATTGGCTCACAAATTCTGCTCTATACCTTTGTGGCGCAGTATTATCCATCGACGGTACGTTCTACCGGTATGGGCTGGGCATCAGGTATTGGACGTATTGGTGCGATTGTGGGGCCGGTACTCACTGGTGCTTTATTAACCATGAATTTACCACATCAAATGAACTTCTTTGCAATTGCGATTCCTGGCGTAATCGCTGCGCTGGCAATTTTCCTGGTGAACTTAAAAACTTCCGTAGATGGCCAAGCCCTTGCAACACCTGATGTGAAGCCGAATCCATTGGCAAAAGAAGCGACACATTAAGTTAGATTTCAATCAATAAAGATAATATTCCCAATGATATAGATCGCCATCGTAACGGGTGGTGATCTGTTGCTAGAATCGAAACGCATAATAAAAAGCGAGTTTAGGATGAACACGACACAATTATTTAATCAATCAACAATCATATTTAAGCGCACAGTTCTGATGAGCATGATGGCAATGAGTTTAGGGGGCATCAGCTTATCGACTCAAGCACAAACCTCAGCTCAGTCGAATCAGCAGGAAATTGAACAACTGCGCCAAGAAGTTCAGGCTCTACGCGCCCTAGTTGAGCAACAGCAAAGACAGACGGCCGTGGTCACAGCACATGTTGCAGCAACACCTGCTCCAGCAAGCAAACCTGTCATGAAAATTGCCAGTGGTGCCGAATTTAATCTTTATGGAAATATTCGTGCCGATGCCTCTTATCAGGCTGAAGGTGGTTCAGCAGCACGTATGTATAACCAGATTAATGCTGTACCTTTAGAAGGTGTCGGTGAGCGTAGTGATGAATTTAAATCTACTCTGGCTGCAACCCGTTTAGGCATGGATTTTAAAGCACCAGTCGGTGCTGGAGATAAAGCTTTAAGCGGTAAAGTTGAAGTAGATTTTCTGGGTGGCGCAAGCTTTGATAACTTGCGTATCCGTCATGCTTATATCAGCTATGCCAACTGGTTGATCGGTCAAACCTGGTCGAACTTTGCAGTGCCAGATTATATTCCAGAAACTGTAGATGCATTGGTTTATGCTGGCGGTTCAATTAAACGGACGCCACAAGTTCGTTATACCAGCACAATCAGTCCTGAAACCAATCTGGTATTTGCAGTAGAAGATCCTAAAGATGCAACCATTACTGGTATTAAACAACGTCTACCTGCTTTAACAGCACGTTTAAATCATAAATTTGCTGATAATCTTACAGTCAGTGCCCGTGCGATGGGGAATGAAAAGCGTGTCAATGAAGATGAAAAAATGGCATGGGGTGTAGGTTTAGGTGCCAAGTATGATATTGTACCGGGTACAACGCTCAAAGCTGATTATTACCATGTTAAAGGCGATAGCAGCTTTGTGTCTTATGCAAATACGGGTGTAATTACCACTGCAAATGGCGATTTATTACAAAGTGAATTTGATTCAATTTCGGTCGGCCTAACCCAGCAGTTTAATGACAAATTGCGCGGTACATTGGGTTATGGCTATATGAATTTTAGTAATGATCAAGACTATGTCAATGCACTAATCGCCTCAACTCCTGCGGATGCGACACAATCTAATGCGACCAAGGCTAATAAAGACTTATGGCAAGCTTGGGCGAACGTTTTCTATAGTCCAACCAAGCCTTTAAGTTTCGGTCTAGAATATGTCTATGGTGAACGTGAGGCATTAGGTGCAGCCACGAATGGCAGCACTAAGGGTGAAGATAACCGTATCAATGCGGTTGCCATTTACAATTTCTAAGACTTCTTTGCATAAAAGCGTCTGATCTGTAACAGAATCGTGGATGAATTAATCCGCGCTTTTGCTATTTTGAAGAATGGTTTCTGTCAGTAGATTGACTGCATTTTCGATCTTGGCTGTCCATTCAAACGAACAGTTCAGGCGAATATAATGTTGGCTGGCAGGCTCCGGCTTAAACAGCAGTGCAGGGGCAATTGAAATATGCTGTTGCAGCAATTGTTCATAGAGCTGCTGGGCATCGACTTCTTTAGGTAATTCAATCCAGAGAAAATAACCACTGGAATAATAGTAAATTTCACAGATGCTTCCCAAACGTGCTTTAAGTTCTTGATAAAATTTCTTTTTATATTTTTCCAGATGCTGCCTTAAATGCCGCAAATGTTTTTCATAATGATGATGTGAAATAAACTCGACCAGTGCATTTTGCAGTAAGGGGCTGACCGTTAAAGTGCTCATGAGCTGTAAGTGCTGAATGGCATCGGAAAATGGACCGGCATACACCCAGCCGACGCGTGCGCCCATTCCCAGCGTTTTCGAAAATGAGGCACAGTGCAGCACCATATGATGCCGGTCAAAATATTTAACCGGTAACGGCTTGGCTGCACCATAATTTAGTTCCTGATAAACATCATCTTCGATTAAATACACCTGATATTCATACAAGAGTTCCGCAATTCTTTGTTTGATTTCAGAACTGACGGTAAAGCCAATCGGATTATGGGCATTCAGCATCAGCCAGCACACCTTGATCGGATACTGTTTTAAAGCCTGTTCAAATGATTCCAGATCAAAGCCAAACTGTGGATGTTCCGGAATCGTAATCACCTGTAATCCCAGACGCTCGGCTGCCTGCCAGGCACCATAAAATATGGTTTGCTGTAGCAGAATAAAATCACCGGGTTGTGTTAAGGCCTGTAAAGACAGATTCAATGCTTCTAGTGCACCGGATGTAATGACAATGTCATCTTGATTGCAGGTAACTCCTTGTAATTGATAACGGTTAGCAATCAGTTGCCGCAAGTTTTGATTGCCGGGCGGCATATGATTCTGGTTGTTATAACTGCTTTTTCTTTTGGCCTGCTGCGCCAGAATCTGCATAAATTTGGCGTTATATAACAGCTCTGCATTGGGAAAGGCAGAACCAAAAGGCACAATCTCTGCTGACTGAGTCGATTTTAAATAATTAAATACCACCGAATTGATTTGAATTTTAGGATTTAAACCAATCTGGGCGGACTGTTTGCTATTGAGCAGAGCTTGAGTGTGTTCTGCAACGTAATAGCCCGATTTGTCTTTGGCATAGACCAGACCTTGTGCTTCAAGTTCCTGATAAGCATTGAGTACCGTCATCAGGCTATAACCAGATAATTGGGTCTGTTCGCGAAGTGAAGGCAATTTTTCATGTGCCTTCCATACACCGTTTTCAATCATCTGACGGATATTCTGTGCCAGTTTTTCAGACTTATACATACACTTTCTTGAACTAAAACTGTTCTAATTATTTTGATTTATAGCATATTTTAGGATGCTTAATATAACAAAAGGGAGGAATAGGATTATTGACATTCTATTTTTAAGCTTGAGTCTTGATGCACGACAATTAAATTGAAAATCAGGTCTCAAATTTTCTGTGGAAATTTTATCTCTACATAAATCATATTCCCATTTTTATACGCCTCAGTCACTTGGCTTAATTTGTCACAATTCGATACTTACAAAGTTAGATTTCCTTGCTAAATTCAATCCACATGATGATAAAAAGTAAGTTACGGTTTCAGACCGAGCCATCATGCAACTATAAAAACGATACGCAAATACGGACCAATAACAAGCACAAAGGAGTGGAAAATGCTCGGAAATATGATGTTTCAGCCTTTACTGATCAGCAGCATGATTGAACATGCAGGACGCTATCATGCCGATACCGAGGTAATTTCCAAAAATACCGATACCACTATTACAGTGACCAATTGGGGAGAAATTCACCAAAACTCGAAACGTTTTGCCAATGCATTACAACAACTCGGCTTGGCGCAGGGAGATCGGGTCGCGACTATTGCCTGGAATAATCATCGCCATTTAGAGTCCTGGTATGCCATTTCTGGCAGCGGCCTGGTCTGTCATACCATTAACCCGCGCTTATTTCCGGAACAGCTCATTTTTATTATCAATGATGCTGCGGATCGCGTGGTGCTGTTTGATAAAACATTTGTCCCTTTAATTAAAGCCGTGAAAGCGCTGTTGACCTCGGTCGAGCATTTTATCTGTCTGGATGCGGCTGATCCGGCAGTTAGAGAAGCGATTCCAGAAGTTCAGTTTTATGATGATCTGATTGCCGGCCAAAATGCAGATTTTGAGTGGCCAACACTTGATGAAAACTCGGCAAGCTCGCTGTGTTATACCTCGGGAACCACGGGCAATCCCAAAGGTGTGCTGTTTAGCCATCGCTCTACGGTATTACATAGCTATGCCATCATTTTACCGGACTCATTAAATGTCTCGGCTGCCGACATTATGTTGCCTGTGGTGCCGATGTTCCATGTGAATGCGTGGGGCACGCCGTATGCCGCTGCAATGGTCGGATGCACTTTGGTTCTTCCTGGACCGGGTCTGGATGGTGTAAGTCTGGTCAACCTGATTGATACCTATCAGGTTTCGGTAGCACTTGGCGTACCGACCATCTGGCAGGGGTTGATTGCAGCCGCAAACCAGTCAGGTTCCAAACTGGAAAGCCTAAAACGGAATGTAGTGGGCGGATCGGCATGCCCACCGGCCATGCTAAGAGCGTTCAAAGAACAGTTTAATTGTGAAACGATCCATGCCTGGGGCATGACGGAAATCAGCCCACTGGGTACGGCAAATCAGCTCAAGACCAAACATTTGCATCTGTCTGATGAAGAAAAATTACAGATTCGGCTGTCCCAAGGCCGTCCGCCATTCGGGGTTGACCTACGTTTGACTGATACAGAAAAAGGGACGCACGAAATTGAACGTGATGGACAGACCACAGGAAATTTACAGGTCAAAGGGCATTGGGTCATCAGCCATTATTTCGGCAAGGAAGAATCAGCTTTGACTGCTGACGGCTGGTTTGATACCGGCGATATTGCTACGCTGGATCAGGATGGCTTTATGAAACTCAGTGACCGTTCTAAAGATCTAATCAAGTCTGGCGGAGAATGGATTTCATCGGTGGAGCTGGAAAATATTGCCATGGGGCATCCGGAAATTGCGATGGCTGCCGTAATTGCCGCCCAGCATCCTAAATGGGATGAGCGCCCGGTATTGATTGCCATTAAAAAACCGGATAGCCAGCTAAGTGAAACTGATCTGCTGGAATATTATGCGGACAAGGTAGCCAAATGGCAGATTCCAGACCGAGTCGTATTTGTTGATACGATCCCACTCAGTGGTACTGGTAAAATGCTGAAAAAGGATCTGCGTGAATTATATGGGACTATTCTTTTGGAGCAGGCAGCAGGTTAAAGCGTCATTTAATCTGAAAATCCCAACATGAAGTTAAAAAACTGATCTCGAATAGAGGTCAGTTTTTTTATGTACAGGCTAAGCAGCGTTGTCTATTTAAAAATGCTTTTTCTCAATCCATATCGCCTTGATCGCTACTTTTAGACGATATTGTCCGACAAAAAGTCATATTATATGGCTTAGGCACATAATTTGACCTGTATTGACATGGTCTGAATGTGAAAATTCTTTATCCTGAGCAATATAATAATTAGACAGTTGTACATTAATGAAGCTGTCTGCGGATAAGGGGATAAAAATGACAAGCATGCCAACCTATCAGCCGCATTGGATCCGGGAAGATTTCATTGATTTTATTGGTGAAAAAATCCATCCAACCTGGGCAATTAAAAAAGTTAAGGCTGCCGTTATGGGCATTCAAGCCATCAGCCCTGACTTTTTCAAAATTCACTTACGTCCAAATCATAATTTTAAAGCCAAGTCATTTCAGGCCGGACAGAATATTGCAGTGACTGTTAGACTCGATGGCATACGACATCAGCGACATTATTCTGTGGTGACGGTATTGAAAAATGGTGATCTGATCATTGCGGTTAAACAGCAGGGTAAAGTGTCACGTGCCTTAAGTCTGATGCAAATTGGTGCGGTGGTTGAAATATCTCAGCCCCAAGGTGAGTTCACATTGCAAAAATCCACCCAGCCGATTTTATTCCTGGCTTCAGGTAGTGGTATTACCGCCATTTACTCCTTGCTGCAAAAAGCAGTCATTCAGTCTCTGGAACAGATCGACCTGATTTATTTCACTCGAGATGATGCCTTTCATGCTGAACTGAAAACATTGGCTCTTATGCATCCAAACTTGAAATATCACCATTTCAATACCGTGGAACACCAGCAGCATCTGACGCAGAGCTTATTACAAAAGCTGGTGCCAGACTTTGCAGAACGAAAAATTTATGCTTGTGGCTCCGCCGGGATGATGAAGGCCGCACTTCGCATCGTTGATAAACTGGAATTGAAATCCAATTTTCATTGGGAATATTTCCAAATTGTGGTCGATGAAAAAATTAAAGCACAGCCGGTACGGTTTTTAAGATCGCAGCAGGAATTTCAAGCCCAGTCCAACTTACTGGAAAGTGCCGAAAAATCCGGCTTGAGACCAGCGCATGGCTGCCGAATGGGTATCTGCAATACCTGTTCCTGTACCAAAGTCAGTGGTTCGGTACGAAATGTCCTGACCGGTGAAATTGATCATGGTAATAATACCCAGATCAAACTGTGCATTTCTCAGGCAGTGAGTCCTGTGGTGATTAATTTATAAACTATTGATAAGCCATTAATTAAACTATAAGAAGGTGCTCCCATGAATATGCAAATTGATTTTAAACGACATAGCAAAAGCCAATTTCTTAGTCCTGAACAGATTGAGGAATTCGGTGCCAAAGTCGATGCGATCCGCCGCGAGGTCATGGATGATCTGGGGGAAAAAGACGCCGAATATATTTATAAAATCCGCAACTTTGTCCGCTATAGCGAAATTGCCTCACGTGGCATGCTGATGTTTGCCGGTTGGTTGCCACCGGTATGGCTGGCGGGGACAGGTCTGCTCGGTCTTTCCAAAATCGTGGAAAATATGGAACTCGGTCACAATGTCATGCATGGCCAGTTCGACTGGATGAATGATCCGAGTCTGAACGGTGCGACCTATGACTGGGATACGATTTCAACCGGCGATGACTGGAAATACACGCACAACTATATTCATCATACTTATACCAATATTGTCGGGATGGATCATGATGTCGGTTATGGCTTGATTCGAGTCAGTGAATCGCAAAAGTGGGAACCACGTTTCCTGTTCAATATTCCACTGGGCATTCAGTTAATGGTGTTTTTCGAATGGTATGTTGGCTTGCAACGCCTGCATCTGGAAGATGTGATTGCTTATAAAACCAAGACCTGGAAAGAAGTCTGGGAAGAAGCAGCACCTTTGCGCCAGAAAATGCGCCGTCAGGTGTTAAAAGATTATGTATTTTTCCCGATCATTGCCGGGCCAAATGCCATTCCGGTATTTACCGGAAATGTGGTGGCCAATGTGATTCGCAGTCTATGGGCTTCTGCTGTTATTTTTAACGGTCATTTCACGGAAGATGCTGAAACCTTTGAAATGGACAATACCGACAATGAAACCCGTGCCGAGTGGTATTTACGCCAGATTCGCGGTTCGAGCAATTTTAGCGGTACCGAATGGTTGCATATACTGAGTGGTAATTTGAGTCATCAGATTGAGCATCATCTATTCCCGGATATGCCAGCGAACCGTTATACGGAGGTTGCTCCAAAGGTCAAAGCACTCTGTGCAGAATATGGCATTCATTATAACGAAGCCAGCTTTATGAAACAGTTTTCTACCGTATGGGTAAGACTGGCTAAATGTTCTCTACCGAATCACTGGACTGAGCAGGTGGTTGAAAAAACCCATGCTGTCAAATCTGTATTCAACTACTTTAAAGCGAAACTATTGTCATAATTCTTAAGTGTTACTTCTTCACCATTTTGGTACTCCTCAATAGATTTGGATGGTCTCTTGAGGATTTTTTTCTTTATCAGATTTAATATCATTAAAATCCTCCTGTTTATGAATAAAATATGGATATAGATTTCAAAAAATGACGAAAGCAAAACAGATCCAGTACTGCTGAAACGCTTTGCCTACAACAACCTGCTTCAGCCCTAAGGGCTTCTCTCTATAATGGCCGCGTCGTTACACTCAAGGTCTCAGTTTTGAAATATCTTAAATATTTTTCAGCAATTCCATTATTAGTACTTTTAACTGCTTGTAATACCACTGAAGCGCCAGCACCAGATTATCAGGGCAATTGGAAAAACACCGTGGAAAATCCAAAACTTGAAAATATTCTGGTTATTTCCAAAAATGGTGAAAATTATCTGATTACCAATACGATCAAAGATAAGGAAACCGGTAAAACCGAGAAAAAGAATCCGATGCCCGCTGCAGTGAACGAAAATGGCATGCTTCAGTTGAACGCAGGTGCAGGTATGGTCGATTTCGCAATCGATGAGAAAACCGGAAATCTGGTTGGTTCTGGCTCAATCTATAAAAAAGCCAAATAGGCAGTAAGATTTTTAAGCCACAAATAGTATTCAAGATGTCATGAATAAGGATATTTCATGGCATCTTTTTTAGTGGATGTTGTTATTGAATGAACTTAATAATTCAGCAAAATCCTCGACAAAATAATTCGCTTTGGCTTTGATCAAATCTATTTCATGAGCGGAGTGCTGATCATAAATTGCCACCACCTCGATACCTGCATGATTTGCTGCTTCTACACCGACCAAAGAGTCTTCAATAATTAGACATTCCTCAGGTCGAAGGTTAAACACTTGCAAAACATTCAGGTAAACCTGGGGATGAGGTTTAATGTTCTGGACATTTTCACGGGTGAGAATCAAGGAAAAGTCCTCATCAAAGCTGATTTTAGAATTAATATTTCGATTGTTATCCTGATAGCGCTGTACATTGAATAAACTGGTGGTTGTGGTTAAGGCCAGAGATATTTGTTGCTGTTTTAAAGCCTGAATCAGGAGGTCTGCCTGAGGTTTTAACTCGACGATATCATCCAGAAAATGTCGGGAAATACTATAACGACGATTTTTTACTTCTTCTTTAGCTGGTTCAAAACCGTATTGTTCTTTTAAAAATCCACAATATTCCAGATAAGGATCTGACCTATGTCTCAAGGCGGTAAGTTGAAGATCGCGCTGTTGCTGAATCTGAATCTCATGTAAATCGACTTTTCTGTTGGAGAGCTCATCAATCAGGGCTGCATCTACCTGATTCCAGATGCCTACAGAATCAATCAACGTACCATCTAGATCAAAACAGACCAGCTTTTTATCCTGAAACATATAAGATTTCTCTGTATTTTTACCATTTATTCGGTGGGGCTGAGTATATCGCATACGATTTAAATGTTTAACTGACCTGAGCAAACCGGGCTGGAAATTTTACGCTAAGGGACTTTTTAATGGATTTATTCACCTGTTAAAAGTATTTATTTACGGAAAATTACAGCGAGTTTAATCCTGAAAATAGTTGCGAAGTGTTATATTTTAATCTGACCCTCAATAGACTTATGCGGATGAAAGACCTGTCCGAATGATGAGAAAGTTAAAGGAAATGTATTTCTGTGTTTGAACTTGACTGTAAATTGCTCAGTATTTTTTATTATGTCTATAAATTTAAAAACGTATCTCAGGCAGCCGATCATTTAGATATGAGCCAGCCAGCGGTGAGCAATCTGCTGAATAAAATTCGCCAGCATTATGGTGATCCTTTATTTTTACGTATTGGCAATGAAATGCTGCCGACAGACCTGTCCAAACAGCTCTTTCCCTTGGTCAGTGAAGCACTGAGCAAAGTTGAAGCCATTAATAACTTTACTATCAATTTTGATCAGGTCACTTCACAGCAGCGCTTTACACTGGCAATGACTGATGTATCGCATCTGGTACTGTTGCCAAAAATTTCACAGTATCTGAAGCAGCATGCGTCCCATATCCGTCTGAATGTGCGTCCGATTACGTCAGAAACCAGCTATCAAATGGCCAATGGCGAGATTGATCTGGCTTTGGGCTTCTTGCCAAATCTGGAGAATGGCTTTTATCAGCAGAAACTGTTTGAGCAATATTATGTAGTGATCGCGGCGAAAGATCATCCGCGGCTCACGGGTGACAGCATCACGACCGAAGAGTATTTACGTGAAACGCATATCGATATTGATGCCGGGATGGGGCATTACCATATTGAAAATGAATTGCTGAATCTGGAACTTAAGCGTGACATTCTAATGCGTCTGCCAAGTTATCTGGGAGTCGGACTGGTAGTGCAGGAAACCGATGCGATTGCGACCGTGCCTTATTATTTGAGTGAAGTCCTGTTATCACGTGGCAATCTCAAGATCTTTAATGCGCCAATTGCGTTCCCGACCTATTCCGTAAAGCAGTATTGGCATATGTCCTGTCATCATAAAACCAGCCATCAATGGTTACGCAATATGCTGCATGAGATTTTAAGTAAATAACTCTACAACTTAAATAGTTTGATTGAGTTCTCATCTCTAGATTTTAAACTCCCGGTTCAAGCCGGGATTTTTTTATTTTGGTACATCTTGATGCCTTTTTCAGAGCCTTGCACCTGAAGTGATCAGTTCCATCTCAAAAAAAAAGTATTACGAATATAAAAAATAGTATTACCAGTTTGGCACGTCCTTTGCATCTATCTACTCAATCATAAAGTGATCTAGGGTTCCGATACATGAAGATTCATGTAGGTCTGCGACCGAGAGTTCACGGCTTAAGTTTCAAGCTCAAGCTACACGGAGGGATAAAAGCCCGGGAGGTAAACCGTACAAGATTGGGATGGATGCATATGAGCACAACTACTTATCACGAAGATCAAGTCCTCTGGACTGAACGTTTACCGGGTGGACACCACTGGTCAGCACGCATCCAGCGTGGCGCAGTTTTACAACTTAAATCTTTAGGCGCAAATGCTAATGTTTCACTGTTTTGTGTGAATAGCGAAGATAAGCTTGAAGCCTATAACATGCCAGACAGCTTAAAAGGTCAACACAGCGCATTTTTAAGTACAGGGCACATTTTGGCGTCTGATTTAGGTCGTGCGATGATCTCGATTGTTAAAGATGACCATGGTTGGAATGATGCCTTTTGTGCGCCAAGTACCGCACAGCAAATCGAACAACAGTTTGGTAAGCAAAGCTTCCAAGATGCGCGTAACGACATGTACCGCAACGGTAAAGACAGCTTGCTTTTAGAGATGACCAAATTTGGCTTATCGGCGACCGATCTTAGCAATACTTTAAATCTATTCTCTAAAGTGCAACCAGATGACAACGGTAACTTGTCTTATGTCGTATCTGACAATACTGATCAAGTAATTGAACTACGCTTTGAAATGGATTGTTTGGTGTTTTTATCCAGCGCACCACATGCACTCGACAATTCTAATGAATATGCACCAGCCGATATTCAGCTCTCACTCTTTAAAGCACTGCCTTTAGGCGACACCGATGTCTGCCGTGACTCATGCCCGCAAAATCAGCGTGCGTTTCAAAATAATAACCGCTACTACGCTTTAACTGCTTAAGGGGAATGATCATGACTGCACTCGTAAACCCAACACAAAATCATGAAAAATCAGTACTTAGCGAAGTTTGTCCTGCCGGTGAAGCATGGATGTGTGAAGTCAAAAAAGGCCAGTATTTCCGTATTGTTGATCTTGAAGGTAATCAAGCGGTGGATACTTTGTTTATTTCCGCACATAACCCTGAAGAGCGTTATAGCGCAACCGATACTTTGGCGATGAACCGTCAAATTTATCTAGAAAAAGGTACGACTTTATATACCAACTTTGGCAATAAAATTGCGAGTATTCATGATGACAACTGCGGTCGCCACGATACTTTAGGCGGTGCATGTTCATGTGAAAGTAACACGGTTCGTTATGCGCATGATAAATATCCAATGCACAGTTGCCGTAACAATTTCATGATTGCATTGTTACAACATCCGATTGCGAAAAAGCATGGTCTGAATGTGCGCCATATCGGTCCAAATATTAATTTTTTTATGAATGTACCTGTAACTTCAGATGGTCACCTGAAATTTGATGATGGGATTTCTGCACCGGGCAAATATGTGGAAATTAAAGCTGAGATGGATTTGATTGTGTTGATCTCAAACTGCCCACAACTAAATAACCCATGTAATGCCTATAACCCAACAAAAATTCAACTGATTGTCCGTGAAGGCGAGGTATAAGACTATGACTTTAAAATATGGGTTTAATAAAGTTCTCATCGCCAACCGTGGTGCAATTGCTTGTCGTGTCATCCGTACCCTTAAAAAATTAGGCATCCAATCGGTTGCGGTGTATTCGGAAGCAGATCGTGATTCCTTGCATGTGACTTTAGCTGATGAAGCGGTCTTTATTGGTGATGCACCTGCAAGCCAAAGCTATCTGAATGTCGATAAAATCTTAGAAGTGGCCAAATATACCGGTGCGCAAGCGATTCATCCGGGCTATGGATTCCTGTCTGAAAATGCCGAATTCTGTAATCTCTGTGAAGCACAAGGCATTGTGTTCTTGGGCCCAAATGCCGAGCAAATGAAAGCATTTGGTCTGAAACACACTGCACGTGAATTGGCGATTCAAGCCAATGTACCGTTATTGCCAGGTAGCCAATTATTGGCTGATGAAGCTGAAGCCCTGCTTGAGGCTGAGCGTATTGGCTATCCTGTGATGCTGAAAAGTACCGCAGGTGGTGGTGGTATTGGCATGCGTTTGGTGTGGAATGCGGAGGAGCTGAAAGAAGCTTATGCAACCGTGTCTTATTTAGCGCAAGCCAACTTTAAAGATGCAGGCCTTTACTTAGAAAAATTCGTACAAAATGCTCGTCATATCGAAGTGCAAATCTTTGGTGATGGCAACGGTTTAGTTCTAGCACTGGGCGAGCGTGATTGTTCGGTGCAACGTCGTAACCAAAAAGTCATTGAGGAAACGCCTGCACCACATTTAAACGATACGCAACGTGCCTATATTCAAAATGTCGCGATTCAATTGATGCAATCGGTGAATTACCGCTCGGCAGGTACAGTTGAATTTGTGATGGATACCGACACCCAAGAATTCTATTTCTTGGAAGTGAATACCCGTCTACAAGTAGAGCATGGTGTAACCGAGCAAGTCTTTGGTGTCGATCTTGTTGAATGGATGGTGACTTTAGGCAGTGGTGATTGGGTTGCACCGACATCAAAACTTGAGTCTCAAGGTCATTCGATTCAAGTTCGTCTCTATGCCGAAGATCCAATCAAAAACTTTCAGCCAAGTGCAGGGCTTTTAACGCATGTTGAGTTTGATGCCAATGTGCGTAATGAAACATGGGTAGAAACAGGTTCAAACGTGTCATCTTTCTATGACCCGATGATTGCCAAAATCATTGTGACAAGTGAGACCCGTGAATCGGCAATCCAAGCCATGACCGATACATTGGCTAAAACCCAAGTGGCGGGCATTGAAACCAACCTTGAATATCTACAAAACATTATCGACTGCAATGTCTTTAAAGCCGGTACGCAAACCACACGTTTTTTAAATACCTTTGAGTGGAAAACCCAAAAAATTGAAGTGCTCCAAGCGGGTATTCAAACCGCTGTGCAAGATGTCACTGGTCGTTTGGGTTACTGGGATGTCGGTGTACCACCATCAGGTGCGATTGATCCGCTGTCTTTAAATGTGGCAAACCAACTGTTAGGCAATGCACCAAATACCGCAGGTTTAGAATGTACCTTGCAAGGGCCAAGCTTAAAATTCCATTGTGATAGTCAAATTGTGCTTGCAGGTGGTGATATGCTATCGACCTTGGATGGCGTAGCCGTTCCAATGTGGCAAACCGTGAATGTCCATAAAGGTCAAATTTTAAAATGTGGCAAGATCGCCACAGGTTGCCGTACCTATATTGGCATTAAAGGCGGTCTGAATGTGCCTGAATACTTAGGCTCACAAGCGACCTTTACGCTTGGTCAGTTTGGCGGTCATGCAGGGCGTAACTTGCTCATTGGCGATATGCTTCCAATCACGGCATTTACATCCGATGAAGTGAATGCATTAAGCGAAGATCAAATCCCGACATTCTCAAATTCTTGGGAAATTGCGGTGATGTATGGTCCACATGGCGCACCTGATTTCTTTACCAAAAACGACATTGATACTTTCTTTGCCAATGAGTTTGAAATTCACTTTAACTCAAGCCGTACTGGTATCCGTTTGATTGGTCCAAAACCTGAATGGGCACGTCAGGATGGTGGTGAAGCGGGTCTGCATCCATCCAATATTCATGACAATGCCTATGCCATTGGGGCGATCGATTTCACTGGTGATATGCCAATTATTCTTGGGCCTGATGGTCCAAGCCTAGGTGGTTTCGTGTGCCCTGCGGTGGTGATCAATTCTGAGCTGTGGAAATTGGGTCAGCTCAAAGCTGGCGATAAAGTCAAATTTGTCCCTGTGAGCTATCATCAAGCCAAACTTTTAAATGAAAAATATCATGCGCAATTAAATGCACAAGATACACAAGCGGTCACCTTTGATGAATCGTTCTATCCTGAAATCAGCACGCTGAAATCTGCCATTTTAGATACTTTAAAAGGTCAAAATGGCACACCTGATGTGGTGTATCGTCCTGCGGGAAACAACTATATGCTCGTTGAATATGGCGAGTTGGTTTTAGATTTAAACCTGCGTTTCCGTATTCATGCCTTGATGCAATGGGTCAAAGATCAAAATATTCAAGGCATTATCGATCTGACTCCGGGTATTCGTTCACTGCAAATCCATTTTGATTCGACCCAGCTCGATCAGATTGATTTATTGCGTATGCTTCAAGTCGCTGAAGAACAACTGCCTGATGTGACCGAGATGCAAGTGCCATCACGTACCGTGTATTTACCGCTTGCGTGGGAAGATTCACAAACGCAATTGGCTACTGAACGCTATATGCAAACCGTACGTCCAGATGCGCCGTGGTGTCCGGACAATATCGAATTTATCCGTCGTATTAACGGCTTAAAAGACAAACAAGCTGTGAAAGATGTAGTGTATAACGCAAGTTATCTGGTCATGGGCTTGGGTGATGTGTATTTGGGTGCACCTGTAGCAACGCCACTTGATCCGCGTCAGCGTTTAGTCACCACCAAATATAACCCTGCACGGACATGGACACCTGAAAACGCTGTGGGGATCGGCGGTGCATATATGTGCGTGTATGGCATGGAAGGTCCAGGCGGTTATCAGTTTGTCGGTCGTACTTCGCAAATGTGGTCACGTTATCGCAAAAACCCTGACTTTGAGCAAGGTATGCCGTGGTTATTACGCTTCTTTGACCAAATTAAGTTTTATGAAGTCTCTGAATCTGAGCTCATGCAGATGCGTGAGGACTTTAAAGCAGGTCGTTTAAAACTACGTATTGAAGACGGTGTACTCAACCTCAAAGAATACAATGACTTCTTAACGGAAAATCAAGAATCTATTTCTGCCTTTAAAGCGGTACAACAAGCCAACTTTGATGCGGAGCGTAAACGTTGGCATGAAGCAGGGCTTGCAGAATATGTCTCTGAAAGTCTAGATGCAGTGGATGATGGTGAAGGTGTTGAAGTGCCTGAGGGTGGTTGTGCGGTGGAATCGCATATGCCGGGTTCAATTTGGAAAATTGAATGTCAGTCGGGTGATATTGTGGAAGAGGGTGCAACGCTTGCCGTGATTGAAGCCATGAAGATTGAGATTCCGATTGTTGCGCCTGAGCGTATGAAGGTTGAAGCAATTACTATTGAAAAAGGGCAAACGGTGAAAACGGGGCAGGTGTTGTTTACGTTGGCACCAGTGGCTTGATGATTTAAAAATAAAAAGACCGCTTAGGCGGTCTTTCTTCTTTGAATTGCTCTTTCAATCCAACTTTCAATATTTAATCTAATGTTATTATAAGCATCTGAAGGATTAGGATCATAACAATCCACGTAATCAGCAAAATTATTATTATTAAGTGTAAATTCAGAAAATGGATTTTTCCCTTTAACTGATATTCCATTTCTTGGACATTTAATATTATGTATATGTATACCTAAAACGGCTTTACCTAACTCCCAAGCACGTTGTATTTCATATTTTACCCATGGTCTATTTGCTGTCTGTGAACCAATCAGAACGATTAAACAGTTTTTGTATTTAAGTTGATTATCAATCCAATTTTTTATTGCGGTATCACCATTGCGTTTTAGGGTTTCCCAGTCATTAGCAGAAACGGGCGTATTACCCTCTAAAGCTCCAATATTTCGAACTTGTTGAACTCTCATTGCATCATTATCATAATGAAAACTATAAAAGACCTGTCTTTTCATAAAAATTAAACCTTTTGAAGTAAGCTAATTGCTTTTAAAATATTTGAAATTAAATCATCGCTAGAAACATCGGCATTATTTATTTCTTTCAAAGTGTCAATAAAATCAGAATTTTCTGGATAATATTGACTAAAATCCTTATTAACTTTTTCCCATAATTTTTTAGAAACAAAACCAGTTATACCAATTGGTATTGGAATTACATTATTTTTGACACACAAATCAAATTCTTCAATCATGCCTTTTGAATCTACAATTGTATCGGATACATCGTTTTTTTTGTTTCCAAAAAAGAAGAGAGCTATCCCAGCTTGGGATATCATTTCTTCTCTATATTTCGTATTTTTCTCGGCAGTTGGATTGATTTGAGGAAATGGTCTTAAAATAAGTAAATCATCCAGGTTTCTATACGCTGAATTTAATTTAAAGTCTAAAGCTCCGTTAATCACTAAGCTTCCTATACCCAAGCCATAACCTGAGATAATTTTGTAATTTTTTTCTGCTAATTTATAACTCAATTTAAAAATTAATTTTTCAGCCTTTTCTTTTCCAAAAGGTTCATAATTTTCAGCCGCACCCGAAATAAAAATATTTTTTCGTTTCACACGATTTTCAATTACTTTAAGTATTTTAGTAATAACTGGATAATCTTCTACTAGGACAGCATGAATACCGGGCGAATTCAAACATGAGGTGCGACAGTTTGAAAAGTCTTATGATAATCAACAAGCTGAGCAAATTTCTCTAATGGTGTAAGCCAATCTAACGCTTTTCTAGGACGAGTATTCAGTGACATGGCAACTTGATTTAAATAATGCTGATCTGCCTGATTTAAATCAATCCCTTTAGGTAAATATTGCCTAATTAAACCATTCATATTTTCGCATGTGCCTTTTTGCCAGGGTGAATGTGGGTCACAGAAATATACATCTATGCCTAAATCTTCTTCAAGTATTTTATGTTCTGCCATCTCGCGTCCACGGTCATAGGTCAACGTTTTACGCAGTTCTGCAGGTAAATATTTCAGAGCTTCAGTTAAAGCCTTGCGCACTGATTCTGCCTTTGCATCAGGTAATGTTGCCAAGATACAGAGCCGTGTATTTCGTTCAATAAGTGTTGCTATCGAACTTTTATTGTCTTTACCTTTAATTAAATCAGCTTCCCAATGACCCGGTATTTTTCTTTCTTGAACTTCGGCTGGGCGCTCATGAATAGTTTTAATATCCTGTAATATAGAATCTTTTTTAGGTTCACCGTTAGCTTTTCGCTTTTTATTTTCATGACGCAGACAGGATAATAAGTCTTTTTTCAACTCACCCTTTGGTAATGCTCGTATCGTTGAATAAATCGTTGTATGGCTTACATTCATTGTTTGATCCAAATCAGGAAATGTCTTTAAACGCTTTGCTATTTGCTGAGGAGACCATAAACAACGGATCGCTTCAACAATAAATTTCCAGAGGATTGAATCGATTTTGAGTTTTCTGTGACCACGTCTACGTCTAGCGAAGGTGTTATCAGAAGCATATTGAGCTTGATAAACGTCATTGATGCTATTTCTTTTAAGCTCACGATAGATCGTACTAGGATGTCTTTTAATGAGTTCAGCAAATTTTCTGGCTGAAAAGCCTTCTTTTCTTGACTCAAGCATTAATGCAGTACGATCTTCAAAGTTAAGATGATGGTATGACAATTTTATATACTCCATAAACCCTTTAAATTAATTAGGTGGTTTATGTCGCACTTCAAGTTTTACTCTGCCCCGTATCTCATGAGATCTTCAATTTTTAAATCCTGTCTTATTTTTGCATATAAGTAGTCTTGATCATCTGAAAAACTATTTTTATCAATCTCTTTAAAAAAACAATAGTGTTTAGGAGTGTTATCTTTTAAGAGAATCCTAATTCTACTTAAAATATAGTCTATGTTAGGGTCATCAAAACTAAATCCTATGAATAAAAAAACTTTTGAAAGTAGGTCACCTCTTAATACTGTTGAAAATAACTCTCTACTATCATGGTAATCTTCATAATCATTTTTTGTTAAAACAGCATTGTGTGGTGCATCTTTATCACCATGCATTTTATAAACTGTAGCATCTTTTTTCTTTATATATCTCGAAAAATCTTCATTAGTAACTTTTTTATCAACTTTCTTTCCATTATTTTCTAAAGTTTTTTCAATAAGTTGATCATAATTTGTTGTCCAATAGGTATCTATATCTAATCTACTTAAAATCTGATGATTTTCACTACCTTTTTCTAAAGTTGTAAATTCATTAATAATTTTCTCGTTAATACGAGTTCTGTTAAATTTATTGGAATGATATTGAGCTATTGAGACTAGGTCAGTTTCTTTATCAATATCAAGATTCAGATCATCAGCTAGATCCCTCAAAAGTTCTTTCCAATTAACAAATCCTAAAGATGCTGATAGACCAGCTCCAGCAAAAATTGCCGCATTACCATCTTGAATAGCTTTAACATATTCATTTATAAATTTTTCTTGTGGTTTGGTAAAACTCATTATTAATTAACCTATTAACCATGTTTTTAAATTTTGACACTCACCATTTGGATACCAGATATAATACTCACCAGAAGAATATAAACTTTCTCTGATATAAGGATAGATTTGAAGATATTCATTCCCGTTCCAAGAAGATGGACTCTCAGTTAATGGTAATAGGGCAATTTTATCTTTTGGTAATTTGAACGGGTCGGCTATACCTATTTCCCAATTACACCATCTTGATGCCAATGCTTCGTTTGTTGCTAACAAAATAAATTTATCATTTAAAGAAATAATCTGATGCTTGATCCTTGTCGCTGTGATTCCATTTGTCTGCTCAGGCATTGTTTCATCTGCCCAATCCACATATATGCTCATTCCTAAATTTTCAAAGAATACTTTTGCTATTTGTACAAACTCTTTGTCCTTATGGGAATGTGATAGAAAAATACTTGTAGTAGAGCTAGCTTTACTAAACTTTCTGCTTTCATTTAAGAATACTGAATCCAGCATACCTGATTGATTACGAGCTACTGTTTTAAATCTATTTTTTGTGAACATTATGATTGATTTCTAAGAGTTTATTTTTATCTATTTTATACAAATTTTATTTACAATTAAATGAAGAAAAAATATTTTTCACCCAAATATCTAATAAGAGATCTTTGAGTTGGTTATCATTTGACTATTGTTTACATGTCTAGGACTTCATCCAAGATAAACAATATTATCCATACATGCTTTGTCGCAAGTATTTCCGACATAAAAAATAACCCAATGGAAGTGGTCACTAATGGTCTTATCGAAACAATATCATTCTTAAAATTACATCAGGTGAATAATTTTCTTGTTAAAATCAAAACAGGAATTTTAAAGGATGAATGGAATATGGCAAAGAATTTACAAGAAATTTTAGGAAAGCGTAGCCTTGAAAGTCAAAAACGAATTTTAGAAAAGGCAAATGAAATTTTAAATAATCTTGTTCAAGAAGATCGTCAATTATTAAAAATTGCAGAAGAAGTTGAAACTGAAAAAACTGTAAAGATAAGTATTAATGACCTACGAGCTCGAGTTCACAAAAACCGCGCTTAAAGAGTTTAATATGTTCAGCCACACTTTGATGCACCCTCGAACCCCAATGGTGCAAAATGGGCTATTTTTTAGCCGCACTTAATAAAATTAAATCATCCTTATTCTGGCTTATATATGTATGTGACCGATTTTAAAAGCATTGTGCTTAAATCTATTCAATTTTATATTGTGGCACGCTTAATGCATTTATTTATATACAACATAAATAGAGGAGAGCAATACACTTGATCACTCATAATCACAAACATCGGTTAACCATTCATGTATAAAAAGAATAGCAAGGACATGAGCATCAAAATGAAATAAACCGGTGAAATACAAAACTTACTTTTGCTTTAGAACAAGCCCCATTTCAATGTTATGGGGCTTTTTTTCGCCCTTTTATATAAGTTTATTCACTTCATCCAAATAACTAAAAATTGGCACGCTTTCTGCATTTTCCTAAGTAATACGAAATTTTGGTTTTGTAATATCCACAGGAGATGCACATGAACAATCCGACATCAAATAAAAAAATGCATCCATGGCTTCACTTTTTGGTTGAGCTGCTCAGCGTACGCGCAGGCTTTCACATTAAACAGTCTTCCCAATACCAACCCAAGGATCAACATCGTGCCTAAACAAAAATTGGCACGGATCAGTATTACCGTGCCAGAAACCACGCTACATGCGATGGATAAAAAAATTGTCGAGCAGCACTATGAAAGCCGTTCGCAGGCCATTGTCGACATGATTAACCGTCACCTGATTGATGATCTGGTGATTCGCGATGAAGTCATGGTTGGCACACTTACTTTGCTCTATGACGTCAGCCTTAAACCGCTGCGCAGTCAGCTGGTCGATCTGCAACAGCAGTATCTGGCACAAGTGATCAATTCACTGCATATCCAGCTGGATGATGAAAAAATTCTGCAAGTCATGCTGATGCAGGGCGCAAGCAGTGACCTGAAAGAAATTAGCGAACAATTTATTGCACTGAAAGGCGTGATTAAAGGGCATCTCGAACTGATGGATGCCGTCATGCCGCCTATTCCACAAAATACCGAACACACTTAAGGAGAACAGCTGTGCACAACTTATGGACTGTACAGGACTGGCAACACGCCTACCAGAATAACAATATCCAGCTCAGTGACCTGATTGAGTATGTTGCCGGGTTGAATAATGACGATCATGCCTGGATTTCAATTGCGACGGCAGCCCAATTACAGGCACAAATTGATGCATTAACTGGTGCAGATACTGAAAGCTTGCCACTTTATGGGGTGCCATTTGCGGTCAAGGACAATATTGATGTTGCAGGGTTCTATACCACAGCAGCATGTAAAGAGGCAGCTTATCTGGCGACTTCCGATGCAACAGCAGTCGCCAAATTAAAAGCTTCTGGCGCGATTGTCGTGGGTAAAACCAATCTGGATCAGTTTGCGACGGGTCTGGTCGGTGTGCGCTCTCCATACGGCGCGGTGAAGAACAGCTTTAATCCTGAATATATCAGTGGCGGTTCGAGTTCGGGTTCCAGCGTGGTGGTAGCCAACGGATTAGTACCATTTTCACTGGGTACAGATACTGCAGGTTCAGGACGTGTACCGGCCGGGCATAATAACATTGTCGGACTCAAACCGACCAAAGGCTGGTTCTCGACTACCGGCCTGATTCCGGCTTGTCGCACTATTGATGTGATTTCGATTTTTGCCTTAACGGTGGATGATGCCTGGCAGGTGGCGCAAGTCATGCAGGGCTATGATGCCAGCGATGATTATTCCCGAGTACATCCTCAGAATTTACCGAGCCAATTTTCAAAAGGGAAAATTGGCATTCCGGATACACTGGAATTTTATGGTGATGCTGAAACTGAAAAAGCATTCCAGCTGGCGATCGCACGTGTACAAAGCTTGGGTTATACGGTTGAGCCGATTGATTTTACTCCATTTCAGCAACTGGCGACTGCACTTTACAATCGCTCTTGGGTGGCTGAACGTACCAGTGCCGTGGAAAAAATGGTGCAACGCGAGCAGACCCATCCGGTCATTGGCCAGATTATTGCGCAGGCCGACAGGTTCAGTGCGGTCGATGCCATGCAGGATGAATATGAACGCGCCCGCCTGAGCCGTGTCATTCAAAATACACTGGCAGATTATGATGCCTTGATGGTGCCTACTGCACCCACCATTTATCGCATTGCAGACATAGAAGCTGATCCTCTGGTGAAAAACAGCCACATGGGTGCTTATACCAATTTTGTCAACTTTGCCGATCTGTCGGCTTTGGCACTACCAAATAGTATCCGTGCCGATGGCTTGCCAACTGGTGTGACCTTTATTGCGCCAGCCTGGATGGATGAAGCACTGGCCAAATTCGGGCAAAAATGGCAGCAGGCAAGCCAGTTGAAGCTAGGCACCTCTGAACGCCCATATGAAAAAACAACTGAAATCTCATCGGGTCACAGCGTAAAACTGGCTGTCGTCGGTGCACATCTGACCGGAATGCCGCTGAATTTTCAGCTGACCACACGTGGTGGCACCCTGATCAAACAGACCCGGACTGCTTCGCATTACAAACTCTATGCTTTAAAAGATACCACACCGCCAAAACCTGGCCTGCAATACAACGCGAAAGGTTGTTCAATTGAAGTCGAAGTCTGGGACATTCCGCGTGCACTGTTCGGGGACATTGTTGCAGAAGTGCCGGCACCATTGGGCATTGGCAATGCCCAGCTCATTGATGGCACATGGGTCAAAGGCTTTATCTGTGAAGGCTATGCACTTGAAGATGCAATAGATATCAGTCATTTCGGTGGCTGGCGCGAATTTATGAAATCTAAACAACTTTCAAATACCAAATTTAAATGTGAATGCATAGGGGAAGTCGCAAAATGATCAAAAAAGCACTGATGTCCGTTTCCGTACTGCCTGCAATCCTTTTTAGTGGCTGTGACAATACTGCTAAAGTACCTGAACCAAATGCCAAGGCAGAAAAAAGTGTGGCTACTCAGCCCATCCGGATTGGTTATAGTGACTGGCCGGGATTTGTGGCCTGGCAGGTGGCGATTGAAAAAGGCTGGCTGGAAGATGCCGGAGTTAATGCCGATTTTAAATGGTTTGACTATTCTGCTTCACTCGCTGCATTCGCAGCGAATCAGTTGGACGCTGTACTGGTCACCAATGGTGATAATCTGGTCACTGGTTCTGGCGGCACCAAGGGTGTGATGATCATGGCGACTGATTATTCAGCTGGAAATGACGTGATTATTGCCAAGAATGGCATTAACTCAATTGAGGATCTGCGCGGTAAAACGGTTGCGACTGAAAAAGGCCTCGTCGATCACTTGTTACTGTCCACTGCACTGGATGATGCCAAGGTTAAACTGACTGAAGTTAAACTGGTCAATACCATGACCAATGAATTGCCACAGGTTTTTGCTACTCCCGATATTGATGCGATTGCAGTATGGCAGCCGGTGGCGAATCAAGCGCTATCTGCAGTGGCCGGTTCAAAAATCATTTTCACCTCTAAAGACAAGCCGGGATTAATCTACGATACCTTGACCGTGAATCCGACTCATCTGGAAGCCAATAAAGAGCAATGGAAAAAGGTGATTCAGGTTTGGGATAAAACTGTCAAATACATCAATGACCCGGCGACTCGTGAAGATGCTGCACAGATCATGTCCAAACGGGTTGGTGTCGATGCGAAAACCTATATGCAGTTCATTGATGGCACCCATTTACTGGATCTGGCCGCCAACAAGAAAGTCTTTACCAAAGGTAATGGTTTCGACTCGATCTATGGTTCTAGCTATCATGTGAACAAGTTCAATGTGGCTAACGGCATTTATACGACTGAAATGAACGTGGATGGCGTGATTGTTCCAACGCTGGTACAAGAGCTGCAATAAAGCCTGATCTCTTGCATAAAAAATCCCCGGTCTGGGGATTTTTTACTATCAGATGAATATTAAAAAATTAAAGCTGCGTACTTTTGGAAAAGACATTGATAAAAATAATGCCAATAATCATGAATGCCAGCCCGATCAGTGCAGGAAGATCCAGTTGCTGTTTAAATACCAAGAGACCAACCGTTGAAATTAAAATAATGCCGGCTCCTGACCAGATCGCATAAGCAATGCCCATCGGGATGGTTTTCATGGTTAGTGACAGAAAAAACAGGGCAATGGCATAACCCAAAATGGTAGCAAGCGAAGGCCAGAGCACACTAAAACCATTAGAGGCTTTAAGTGCAGAAGTCGCAATAACCTCTGCAATAATGGCAATCGACAGATATAAAAAAGACATATTTCTCCCTATAGCACCCGTTCTGCATGCTGCATCAGATGTTCCCGTTCTGAATTGAGCCAGCTTTCAGCTTCTGTAGTCGTTGGCGTCCTGTATTGAAATTCATAGTCCGGCTGATATATATCCAGCGCAAAAATCAGGTCAATGTCGCGACCATCTAAAATGACGTGCTGAACCAGACGGGTTTCATCGAGAACTTCAAAATTTTCCAGATGAAAGGCTTTGCCTGTTTCACTGGTGCGAGTGCTATAAGTTTTGCTTTGACTATCAGTCCCAATAGATACCTCAAAACTTTCTAACAAGGTAAACACGGTCGGTTCGACAGCTTTAAAGTCCATTTGAGCGACTGTACTTTGCACTTCTGGTAAACGCGTCAGGGCATAGGCAATATGATTGCCACAAATCATCAGGCCACCATCCATTTCCAGCTCCTGACCAGATTGAACATCAAACGCAGACTTAAGACGCAGGCCTAAAAATAAACCGTGCTGTACCTGCTGTCGCCAGTCTTCGACATAAACATTACTGGGAGAAAATTCCAGAATGCAGTTACCAATCGCATGTAGCTTAGCTGGTTCCGGCCACTGCACATGATTCTGGTAATTGGCGTAGTCTTGCACTTCCCAGGACAGTAACTTGCTGGCTTCATCCCAAAGCGTATTGCCAATCCAGCCCTGACGATCCTGAACAGCAGTTCCCGTCTGGCTTTTTAGACGAAGATCAATGGTAAAACTGTGCGACTGAAACCAGTACACAATGGTATTTTCATCAGTTAGGCCATTATAAAAACTGATGCTTTTACGCCGAAATGCCCCATATAAAAAGCCCGGAATAATCTCTGGCTGAGGGGTAGTGGGCTTTAAAGTTTTAATTACTTCAAACAGATTCATGATGCTGTCTCCGCCTGTTCTTCAAGTCCAAAAGAGGAAAGTGGTACAGCATTTTTTAAGACCAGTTCACCGCTAGCAACGCGATGTTTTAAATATTGAAAGGTCTGGGCGGTCTGATTAAATAGATGCTCGCCCCCGATCAGGGCAGAATATTTGGAATTTTCAGTGTGAATAACCGGTTCAATCACGGTGTCATAATTGCAGGCGCAAAACAGCGGGAATGAATAACGTTCTTCCGAGACCTTTTTCACGCGGTGCTTGGTGGCGAGATATTTACCATTTGACAGAATTTCCATCATGTTCCCGATATTCATCACCAGTGTATTTTCAATCAGGGGAATGTCGATCCATTCACCGGCTTTATTCAAAACCTGTAAGCCGGGTGCGGTTGGTAACAGCAGGGTAAAGCATTCGTAATCGGTATGTGTGCCAATGCCTTCGGCGTCTTTCACTTCCGGATTATAAGGATAATGAATCAAGCGTAGCTGACTTGGTGCATCAGTAATTTTGCTTTCAAAAAAGTCCTCACGAACGCCCAACGCCAGTGCAAAGGCAGAAAAAATCTGCCGGCTGATCCCACGCAGATGACTATAGTATTGGCTGACAATAGACTTGAAATCCGGATGGTCTGGCCATAAGGTGGGCCCAAGTAAAGGACAGTCTTTTCTTACCCCCTGATAATCATAATTGACATCATAGGCTTCTTTTAAATCATAACTGTTGCCGGCAAACTGTTCTTCGCCAATCGGCACATAGCCACTATGGTTTTTTGATTTTCCAATATAGTGCTGCATTTTGGTGTCCAGATCCTGAGAAAAATAGGACTGGGCCATTTCAATCAGGGCTTTGGCGTAATCAGAATTAAACTGGCTACCTTGCAGATAAAGAAATCCGACTTCTTTACAGGCATGATCCAGAGCATGAGCAACTTCAATACGATCGGCTAAATCCGGACTTTGTAATTTTGAAATATCAACCAGTGGGAGTACATATTGCGCTTGCATGATAATCACCTCTAATGTTGGTCGTCCAACACAGCGATTAAAACCTTCGGGTCGTCCCAAAGGCATTTTGGATAAGATTATTTATTGCTGCTGACCTTGGTCATACGCGGAATGACCGGCAGTTCTGCCAGTGCCGGATCCAGTTCATCTTCTTCAGCATGCACCAGATAATCGACACGTTGTCTTAACTGTTTAAATTCAGGACTAAGCATGACGTCTGGATGGCGTGGACGAGGTAGATCAACTTCGATAATTTCCTTGATTTCACCCGGATTGGCTTTCAGCGCCACAATACGGTCGGCCAGTAAAATGGCTTCATCCATATCGTGAGTCACAAAAATGATGGTGATGTCAATGTTTTGCCAAAGATCCATCAGATGACGCTGCATTTTTTGCCGGGTATGCGGATCGAGTGCTCCAAAGGGTTCATCCATCAACAGGATCTTCGGTTCATTGACCAAAGCCCGGGCAATCGCGACACGCTGTTTCATCCCGCCAGACAGCTCATGCGGATACTGGTTTTCATACTTTTCCAGACCAATAATATTGATCCATTCACGTGCCTGCGCTTCTGCCGCTGCACTACTTTGACCTTTCATACGCGGACCAAACATGACATTTTCCTTGACAGTTTTCCAGGGAAACAAGGTATAGCCCTGAAACACCATGCCACGTTCCGGACTTGGGCCTGTAATCGGCTGGCCATCCACCAGAATCTCACCGCTGCTATAAGGATCCAGACCGGCGACTACACGGCTGAAGGTTGACTTGCCGCAACCGGAAGGCCCAATCACACAGATAAATTCACGCTTATGAATTTTCAAATTGAGTGCATTTAAAACCGTACGTTCAGTTTTGCCATGACTGAATTTTTGTGTCAGTTGCTTCGCTTCCAGAATCACCGGACGGCTATAAATCTTGTTAAAGTATTCGCGGGTATTAAATTCAGTGTTTTGCATCAGTTAGCTCCCGGTTTCCATTTAAATAAGCGTTGTCCCAGTTTCATTAAGATCACATCAAACAGCAGACCAATCACCCCGATAATCAGGATGGCGGCAAAGACATTATCAAAGTTCTGATAGCGGGCTTGCTGGGTAATAAACCATGTGATTCCTGAGGTACTGCCGATTAGTTCTGCTACGATCAGGTAAGTCCATGCCCAGCCCAGCAACACACGCAGATTACGGTAAATTTCAGGCAGGGCGGCAGGAATCACCACATGTAACAGACTTTTGAGTTTATTGGTGCCCAGAGTAAAACCGGCTTCGATCAGGCTGCGATCCACCAGACGTGTGGTATTGGCAATAATCAGGATTTGCTGGAACAGGGTTCCAATCACAATAATGGCAATTTTGGGTGCATCATTGATTCCGAGAATTGCGACTGCCAGTGCACCAAAGGCCGGAGCAGGCAAATAACGAAAAAATTCGACAAAGGGCTCGGTCAGCTGGGAAATTTTATTGGAAAACCCGCATAAAATACCGAGTGGAATACCAACCAAGGAAGAAATAAAGAACGCAGTAAATACCAGTTTGATACTGTGCCACAGGCTTTCATGAAACCAGGGCGCATTGGCCTGAGCCGGCTCCGTGGTAAAAGCTGTGATCAGTGCAATTGCCACTTGATGCGGTGCAGGCAGATAAATCGGGTTGACCAGAATACCCTGCGGCGGAGCCAGACCTTGATCTACTGCAGATTGCGCAGCAGAAAAAAACTGGTCTTTATCAATACGACTCTCGACCTGTAAATAGGCAACACTACCGGAATCAGTAATCTGGACTTGTGGATGCCAGATAAATGGCAAATAGCTGACTGCACACCAAATCAGAATTGGTATTAAAAAAGACCCCAAGCCAAACAGCAATTTATTTCTTTGACTGAGT
The DNA here is from genome assembly GCF_000369725.1 of Acinetobacter sp. CIP 101966. Lineage (NCBI taxonomy): Bacteria > Pseudomonadati > Pseudomonadota > Gammaproteobacteria > Moraxellales > Moraxellaceae > Acinetobacter > Acinetobacter sp. CIP 101966. Next base: position 182,949 of record NZ_KB850160.1, read on the forward strand.
TCACGTGCAACGTAACTCATAGTGTTGCCCCTCAATATTACAAATTTTATAAAACGTAATACTGACTAAGCAAAATGGATGCCATTTCATCCAAAATCATGAAATGACTCTTAAAAGGATTTATTTTTATAGAAAAAATTAGCAGACAACTTTTAATCATATTCAAGAAGTTAGATCAGAATGCAGAGATTTTTAATCATTTTCTGGAAAATAGACTCAATAAAAAAGACCTGAAAAATCAGGCCTCTTTTTTCAGTAACATCATTTAGCCAATAATATCTGCATGCTGGTTTTGCAAGCTATAGATGCACTGCTGCGCAATCTGTTTTTTCTCGGCTGCGGTCATTTCAATATTTTCCCATTTCTGCATCTGCTGCAAGAGCCAGATAAAATCATCAACTTTCGGTTGGGCACTTTCCCCAACAAAATTCCGGATAATATTCTTGATCTTGTAAAAGTCATAGACATGCCGCTGCGCGGAACATTCAAACTGAATAATCTGATAATCGACTAACATATCCCAGACTTCGGAAAGATCAGGGCGCTGCTTTAAATCATCCTGCGCTTTTTGTACTGCCTTGACCACTGCCTCTACAGTAAATGGATGCTGTTCTGCCCATTCCTGGGTCATGGCCAGAACTTTATCTGCAACTTTGGGAATCACATTCTGGCTGGCGGCGACGATAAAGCTATAGCCTTCAAGTTTGGCCTGGATATTCCAGGGTTCTCCCACACAAAAGCCATCGAATACCTGTTTTGAAATTCCTTTTACCATGGAAGGCGGTGGAGACGTCATCAGCTGGATATTCTTGGCCAGTTGTGGATCAGTCAGTGCCAGCCATTCTTTTAAGCAGTAATGGTGAATCGAATATTTATACACATAGGCCAGATTGATGGGATGATTCTGTTGTAAAGCCTGTACCAGTTTCTTTGAGGTGCTTTGTTCATCATCCTCAGGCTGGATACCGAGTTCATAGCACAGATCTTGGCGCAGACTAATAAAAGCCTGATTCACACTCAGTACTAGAGGGGTTTGTAAAGCCACCTGTAACTGGTCTGTGCCCAGGGCAGCAGCGGGCAACATGGCAGACAGGGAATGTGCAGCATCCAGAAAGCCATAGGCCAGACGGTCACGCAAACTTGACCAGGAGGCTTCGCGGATTAAATTGATGGTTAATCCTTGCTCAGCAAAATACCCCTGTTTTTCGGCCCAGAGAATGGCAACACAATCAAGTAAAGGAATATAGCCAATATTGAGTTCAGTTTTTTCTAATGTGGACATATGCTTTTCCTTATTGGCCCAGTAACAGCTTTTGTGCATCCAGTAAGCGTCTGGCCATTTCACCAATGGTAATCCGGTGACTCATGGCATTTTTACGCAATAAAGCAAAGGCTTGTTCTTCCGTTAAGGCATGCAGCTGGATGAGCAGCGCTTTGGCTTTATCGATATCTTTACGGTCAATCAGCTTGTCCTGAGTTTCTTTTAAATCATTCAGCAGCTTTTTATGCTTGCGAAACTGTTCAATTGAAATTTCCAGAATGCTTTCTAGTTTGGTGGGATCAATACCATCGACAATATAGGCCGTGATTCCGGCATCAATCGCACTTTTGATGGTGTCTTTATTGGAGTTCTGGGTAAACAGCACGGTCGGAAGTTCATATTGGCTGACACAGCTTTCAATAATATCCCGATGCGGATGATCCATATTCAGCAGGATCACATCTGCATGAATACCCTTAACATGTACCATATTCAGGTCATTCAGGATTAAACAGGCCACCACCTGAAAATCATGTGAAAGTAAGGATTCCTGGATGAATTGGGCGCGCTCCAGATCATCATCAATAAGAGCAATTCGTAATTTGGACATGGAATATTTTCAAGTAAGGCCTAAGGAATATTCAAGCAGGAGTAAAGCAAAAAACATGCCATTAAATTGGTGCATAAAATTCTATTTTTCTGTTCAATTTAGTGCATAGCTTTAGGGATTTCAGCTGATGGCTGATCAAAATGAAGCGTTTAGGTAGATCATCTGCCTGAAATAAGGCGTTTTCTTATTGGAAAAGTTGGCACGATTTCTGCATTTATTAAATCGTCAAAGATGACTTTCAATACTAACAACGGCCAACGATGTCCGTTCTGATCGTAATTGCACTTTCAAGGAGTGTGATTGGTATTTCGTTCAGCACAGGATAAATGACATGGTCAGTTGTTCAGCAATACAAAACGCACAAGCGTTTCAACCCTTCCTCCAGCATTACAAAGCGCTGGGTTGCGGTATTTACAACATATTCAATCAGCAGACATATCAATGCCTAGACGTGATATGCGGCTTTTTATCATCTTTAAAAAAACAATAGTTGGAGTGCAGATATGAAAATTCTCATGATTGGGCATGGCATGGTGGGGCATAAATTCATCGAATCTGTACTGGAACAGGCCGGTGATGACATTGAGCTGACCATTTTGGCAGAAGAGCCACATTTAGCTTATGACCGGGTACATTTGACCGAATATTTCAGCGGCAAGTCGGTCAAGGATCTGAGTCTGTGTCGTAGTGATTTTGCCGATGCTTATGGCATTGATTTGCGACTTAATACTAAAGCGGTTGAAATTGATCAGCTCCATAAAACCGTCACCACCAGCCAGGGTGATGTGCTGAGTTTTGACAAGTTGATTCTCGCTACCGGTTCTTATGCCTTTGTGCCACCAATCCCGGGCAATGACCGTCAGAATTGCTTTGTTTATCGTACCATTGAAGATCTGGATGCCATTCGTGCAGCCAGTCTGAATGCCAAAACTGGCGTAGTGATTGGCGGCGGCTTGCTAGGGCTGGAAGCAGCGAAAGCCCTGCGAGATCTGAATCTGGAAACCCATGTCGTAGAATTTGCTCCGCGTCTGATGGCGGTGCAGATTGATGATCTGGGCGGCCGGGTACTGCGCTCTAAAATTGAAGACCTTGGTGTCAAGGTACATACTCAAAAGGCCACGTCAAGTATTGAAGATGGTGACAGCACTCAGCATGTAATGAAGTTCGGAGATGGTTCGGTGCTTGAAACCGATATCATCCTGTTCTCGGCCGGCATTCGTCCGCGTGATGAACTGGCGCGCCAAAGTGGTTTACTGATTGGTGAGCGTGGCGGCATCATCATTAATGATTATTGCCAGACCTCACATCCGGACATTTATGCCATTGGTGAATGTGCACTTTGGGACAATAAAATTTATGGTCTGATTGCACCAGGCTATGACATGGCGCGGATCGCGGCAAAACATGTCCTAGGCCAAGAAAGTCATGCATTCGCTGGTGCGGACATGAGTACCAAGCTCAAACTGATGGGCGTGGATGTTGCTTCTATTGGTGATGCACATGCCATGTCCCCAGGTGCTTTGAGCTATTTTTATGCTGATGAAGCCGCGCAGGTTTATAAAAAAATCGTGGTGTCAGCAGATAAGACCAGGCTGCTGGGCGCGGTGCTGGTGGGCTGTGCCAAAGAATATAGTGATCTCCTGCAAATGATGCTAAATGGTCTGGCTGTACCGGAGCAACCGGAAAGCCTGATCATGCCGGGCTTTGATCAGTCAACCTCCAAATCAGGTGGCAGTGGCATCGATTTATTGCCTGACAGTGCGACCATCTGTTCATGTAATAACGTTTCCAAAGCTGATATCTGTTCAGCCATTGATGGCGGTGCAACTTCATTGGGTGCATTGAAAAAATGCACGCAGGCTGCAACAGCGTGCGGTGGCTGTGCGCCACTGGTAACGCAGGTTCTCAAATCTGAATTACAGCGTCAGGGTGTCACGGTGAACAATCACCTGTGTGAACACTTTGCCTATTCACGTCAGGAACTGTATCACCTGGTTCGTGTGCATGAGATCAAGACATTCTCTGACCTGATTCAGCAACATGGGCACGGCATGGGCTGTGATATTTGCAAACCGACTGTAGCCAATATTCTGGCATCCTGCTGGAATGATTTTGTTCTGAAACCAAGTCATGCCGGTTTGCAGGATAGCAACGACTACTACCTCGGCAATATCCAGAAAGATGGTTCCTATTCGATTGTGCCACGTGTGGCAGGCGGCGAGATTACCCCGGATGGTCTGATTACCATCGGTCAGATCGCCAAAGATTATGGTCTATATACCAAAATCACGGGCGGACAACGAATTGACATGTTTGGTGCGCAGGTACATCAACTGCCTGAAATCTGGGAAAAACTGATCAATGCCGGTTTCGAGTCCGGACATGCTTACGGCAAATCCTTACGTACGGTGAAATCTTGTGTGGGTAGTACCTGGTGCCGTTTTGGAGTCGATGATTCTGTCGGCTTGGCGATTTTCCTGGAAAATCGTTATAAAGGCCTGCGTTCACCCCATAAAACCAAAATGGCAGTATCCGGCTGTACCCGTGAATGTGCAGAAGCACAGAGCAAGGATGTCGGTGTCATTGCCACGGAAAAAGGCTGGAATCTATATGTATGCGGCAATGGCGGCATGAAACCGCGCCATGCTGAACTGCTCGCCTCGGATCTGGATACTCCCACACTCATCAAATATATCGACCGCTTCTTTATGTTCTATATCCAGACAGCAGACCGTCTGCAGCGCACCAGTGTGTGGCGTGACAATATGGAAGGTGGACTGGACTATCTGAAAGATGTCATTGTGCATGATTCGCTCGGCATTGCCGCTGAACTGGAAAGCCGTATGCAGCATGTGATTGGCACTTATCAGGATGAATGGCGCACTGCGATTGAAGATCCTGAAGTGCGCAAACGCTTTAAGACTTTTATCAATGCCAAAGCAGCCGAGCAGAATGACCCGCATATTCAGTTTGCGCCTGTACGTGGCCAGATTCGTCCAAAGACAGAAGCTGAACGTGATTTAAACCGTATTCCAGTGGTTGAAGCCTAAATACCACAGTCAGGGAGAATGAAAATGACAATTTTAAAAGACATCAACGAACTGAACTGGTACGAAGTCTGCAATCTGGATGAGATCACTCCGAATACCGGTGTGGCAGCCCTGATTGAAGATCAGCAGATTGCAATTTTTCGCGTGGGTCAGGAACAGCGGGTTTATGCACTCAGCAATCAGGATCCGTTTAGTCTGGCCAATGTCATGGCACGTGGCATTCTGGGTGATCTGCAAGGTGAGCGTGTAGTCGCATCCCCAATTTACAAGCAGCATTTCAGTCTGGTGACCGGTCGTTGTCTGGAAGAACAAGAGCAGAAATTACTGGTATTTCCAACCCGAATTGAAAATGGCAAAGTTCTGGTGAGTCCGACTCCACAAAAAACTTATATTTCCAGTAATGGTCAAAACACAGAGCGCTTAAAACTGGTACTGATCGGGAATGGACTGGCGGGTATGCGTTGTCTGGAAGACTTGCTGGATATGGCGCCAGATCGTTATGACATGACCGTGATTGGGGAAGAGCCATGGGGCAATTACAACCGGATCATGTTGTCACCGGTATTGTCTGGTGAGAAAAGCTTTGCCGAAATTATGCTGCATTCAGCCGACTGGTATGCTGAAAAAGGCATTCGATTCATTGCTGGGGATGCTGCTATCGCTATCGACCGTTCGCGTAAACAGGTCCACACCCAAAAAGGCGAAGTCGTTGCTTATGATCGTCTGATTCTCGCCACTGGTTCCAAACCCTTCATGCCACCTATTCCGGGTGCTGAACTTGAAGGCGTGATTAGCTTCCGGGATATTCAGGATGTTAACCGCATGCTGGATTACTGCAAAACCAAGCAAAATGCCGTCGTGATTGGAGGTGGGTTGCTGGGTCTAGAAGCAGCTTATGGACTGAAGCAGCAGGGGATGAATGTAACTGTGCTGCATCTGATGGACCGTATTATGGATCGTCAACTGGATATGAAAGCCAGTCAAATGCTGAAAAAATCAATTGAAGATAAAGGCATCCGAATCATCACTGAAGCCAACACCGAAGAGCTGCTCGGTATTGATGGTCACGTGACTCAACTGCGACTAAAAGACGGGACAATGCTGGATGCCGATTTGGTGGTCTTCGCCGTCGGGATTCGACCAAATAAAACCCTGGCTGAACAGGCTGGTCTGCGCTGCAATCGTGGGGTGCTGGTGAATGACACCATGCAAACCTATGACCCGAGTATTTATGCAGTGGGTGAATGTATTGAGCATCGTGGCCAGACCTTTGGACTGGTTGAGCCATTATGGGGACAGGCCTTTATCTGCGCGACGCATCTGGCTGAACATGGCCGACTGACCTTTAAGGCACCGACTGTTCCGACCCAACTCAAGGTTAGCGGATGTGATGTCTTCTCAGCCGGAAATTTTGAACCTCAGGATGATTTTGAAGATATCGTCCTGAATGATGAAAAACGTCAAATCTATAAACGGATCATTATCCAGCAGGACAAGGTCATTGGTGCGGTGCTATTTGGCGATACCGAAGATGGAGCTTGGTATGCAGAACTGATTGCAGATCAGATACCGATTAGTAATATCCGCAGCAAACTGCTTTTTGGTCGGGATTTTGCATTAAAAAAGGCAGGGTAATCGGATCAATCTCCCAACCCCTCTTTAAACAAGAGGGGAACCTCTCTCCTTTATTAAAGGAGGGTTGGTGAGGATTAAAGCTTTTGAGACATAGAAAAAATTTAAATCAAACCTGTAAAAGCTAGATATCAGAGATTTGGTGAAACAAGTGAATTTGGATGATTAAGGAGCGCAGCAGCAATGAATAGTATTCCGGTTATGGAACTACATAGCTCTACTGAATCCCAAATAAAAACCACTCAGACGACCTGTCCTTATTGTGGAGTAGGCTGTGGTGTCATCGCGCACGTAAGCCAAACCTCGATGGGTGAAAAGGTTCAGATTGAAGGCGATGTTCAGCATCCTGCGAACTTGGGCAAGTTGTGTATTAAAGGCAGTCATCTTGCCGATACACTTGGCTTAAAAACCCGGCTTCTGCATCCGATGACAGGGCGAAAAGAGCAGCGGCAAATAAGCACTTGGGATCATGCTATTTCAAGTATTGCCAATAAATTTCAGCAATATATTGATCAGTATGGACGTGACAGCATCGCCTTTTACGTCTCCGGCCAGCTTTTGACTGAAGACTATTATGTGGTGAACAAGTTTGTAAAGGGCTATCTCGGTACTGCCAATATTGATACCAATTCAAGACTGTGCATGTCTTCTGCTGTGGCGGCACATAAACGGGCTTTTGGCGAAGACCTGGTACCGGCCAGCTACACAGATTTTGAGCAGACAGAAATGGTGGTTTTGGTCGGTTCCAATACCGCCTGGTGCCATCCGGTGCTTTATCAGCGCATCATGAAAGCCAAGGAAGAGCGGGATTTATTCGTGGTGGTGATTGATCCCCGCTTTACCGCAACCTGTGAAGCGGCAGACTTACACTTACCCATTTTACCAGGTCAGGATGTCGCGCTGTTTAATGGCTTGTTGCAGTATCTTCAGCAAAATGGTCATGCCGATCTGGATTTTGTTACCCAACATACTCAAGGTCTGGAGCAGGCGCTTTCCAGCAGCTCGACAGAGTCATCGATTGAAAGCGTGGCAAGACGTACCGGTATTGCTATTGAAAAATTAATCTTATTTTTTCAAAAATTTGCCCAGACCGAAAAAATTATGAGCCTGTTTTCCATGGGCGTAAACCAATCCTCCCAAGGCGTAGACAAGGCCAATAGCATTATCAACTGTCATTTATTGACAGGAAAAATAGGCAAACCCGGTTCGGCACCTTTTTCCATGACCGGACAACCGAATGCGATGGGCGGACGGGAAGTCGGTGGGCTGGCCAATATGCTGGCCAGTCATCTGGATTTGGATAATTCGCAGCATCAGCAACTGGTGCAGGATTTCTGGCAAAGCCCGGTCATCGCCCGGCAGCCCGGATTAAAAGCGGTAGATTTATTTCAAGCGGTGGAAAGCGGGAAAATCAAGGCCATCTGGATTATGGCCACCAATCCGATCGTGAGTTTGCCCGATGCAGATCAGGTTAAACGCGCTCTGGAGAAGTGTGAATTTGTGGTGGTTTCCGATATTTGTCTTGGCACCGATACCATGCAATATGCCGATGTACTGTTACCGGCACTGGGTTGGGGCGAAAAAGATGGCACAGTCACCAATTCGGAGCGCCGTATTTCCCGGCAAAAGGCTTTTTTGCCGGCTCCGGGTGAAGCTAAAGCAGACTGGTGGGCCATTTCTCGGGTGGCTAAAGCTTTAGGTTTTCGCGGTTTTGACTTTAACAATAGCCATGACATTTTTCTGGAACATGCCCGTTTATCTGCCTATCAGAATAGTTCGCTTTCGCAACGTGAAAATACACCCAATTTTCGCTATTTCAACCTGCAAGGTTTAACTCATCTCGGTTTTGCGGAATATCAGAATCTGGCACCGATCCAGTGGCCGGTCTGGGATAAGCAAGAAGTTCATCAGGTTGGTCAACTATTTAGCCAAGGCCAGTTTAGCCATGCAGATGGCAAGGCCAGACTGGTGCCAATAGTTGCAGCCGATCCGGTACATGCTATTTCTGCTGAATATCCTCTGATCCTGAATACCGGACGCATTCGCGATCAATGGCACACCATGAGCCGTACCGGATTATCTGCCAGTTTGTCCCAGCATCGTGCCGAGCCTTATTGTGAGCTGCATCCGCAAGATGCGCTGAAGTATGGCCTGAAAGATGCCGAGCTGGTCGAGGTGAAATCTGCTTGGGGAAGTTGTGTACTCCGTGTGCAATTTTCACAAAATATGCGACGTGGCCAGATTTTTGCACCGATTCACTGGAACGACCAGTTTGCGTCCGATGCGCGGATTGGAAAAGTGGTGAATCCGGTGGTTGACCCGATTTCTGGCGAGCCAGAATTTAAGCATACTCCGGTCATGATCCAGCCGTTTTATACCCAGTGGCAGGGCGTGTTGTATGTACGGGAAGGCTTTGAACAGCAGATTCAGACCATGATTGAAAATACGGTGTGGTGGAGCAAAATTCAAACCACTCAGGCCATCCGTTATGAATTGGCAGACCGTCGCCGTTTTTCTGACATCACCGGGCAGATCAAGAGCCTGTTAGCCTTTGATGATGAAAGCTTTGAATGGCTGAATCTCGAAGATCAAACGGCGCATATCAGTCATAGTGTGGTGCTTCAGGATGGCCAGTTAATTGCCAGTTTTTATATTGCACCGGCGGCACTATTGCCAGATCGTGACTGGGTGGCAGGCCTGTTTAGACGTGAACGTCTGAGTGCATTGCATCGTAAAGCATTGCTGGCAGGTCAGGCCATGTCGATGGGAAATAGTGAAGGGCCATTGGTCTGTAGCTGTTTTAAAGTCGGCAAGAACCGAATTATTCAAACCATTAAAGATAAAAATATCACGCATGAAAAACAGGTGACTGCATGTCTAAAAGCTGGAGGAAATTGCGGTTCATGTTTGCCAGAAATTAGAGGCCTGATTAAGACCTGCCAGACGGAGTATATAGAATGAAAAGAAGAGTGATGAAAACGACGGTGTCCTATCCGGAAACTGATGTGGTGATCCTGGCCGGCGGTTTAGCGCGGCGCATGAATGGTATCAATAAATTACTGCACAAATTTGATGATGAAATCCAGCTCATTAAAATCCATCAGCAGCTGAAGTCCCGGGCAAGCAAAGTTTGGGTCAATAGCCATCGGGATCATTCCATTTATAAACGGATGATTCCTTCGATCGACTTTTATCAGGACGATGAACCCGGCTTTCAGGGACCTCTGATGGGCATGAAGAGTGCATGGTCACATGTACAATCTGATTATGTGCTGTTCGTACCCTGTGATGTGACTTATATTCCCAAAAAGGTCATTTCACGTTTACATCAGGCCCTGCAACTACATCCTTTATCTGAAGTGGCGGTGGTTGAAATCAATGAAAAGGCATTGTTTCCATTCTGTCTGATGAAACGCAGCAGCTTACCCACGCTTATACAACATCTTGAACAGGATCAGCGCAGTTTAAAACGCTGTTTTGCTGACATGCACATGCAGCGGGCAAGTTTTAAAAATCGTGCCCTGTTTTTCCACAGCATTAATTCATTTGATGAGCTACAGCAGCATCAACAGCTTAACTTTCTCTAGCGTTTAAAATGCTAAAAGCCGAATTATCATATTCTGGCTCACCAAAATATTGCTTTTTTTATTTTTCGAGCAAACTTTCGGACTAAAAAAGAACAAATATTATCCATTAACATTCATTAAAAATAAATTTGTGCAAAGTTGGAACACTTATTGCTCATTCATTGTGAAGAAATAGCGCAGTAAATCAAGACTGTTAAATAACCGTGCAGATCTCATCATGGACCGCAGCAATGAATAGCATGACAGCTTTAGCACCTCGCAGTATCTTTCAGGATCAGTTTGGACGCCAGAAACGTAAGTTGCGGATCTCGGTGACTGACCGCTGTAATTTCAAATGCAGCTATTGCATGCCTGAACATCCGCAATGGATGAATAAAAAAGATTTGCTCAGTTTTGAAGCCCTGTATGCTTTTTGCGAGTTTATGGTGCGACACGGGATTGAGCAGATCCGGGTGACGGGGGGCGAACCGTTGATGCGTCAAGGTATTGTTCATTTTATTGCCCGCTTACAGACGCTGAAAGCTATTGGCCTGAAACGTATTTCCATGACCAGTAATGGCCATTATTTAGCAGATTATGCTCAACCGCTTAAACGCGCAGGACTCGATGATCTGAATATCAGTCTGGACAGTCTTGATCCAAAGCAGTTTCAGCAACTGACCCAAAAACAGTTACAGCCTGTACTTCAAGGTATTTCTGCCGCACAGCAGGCAGGTTTGACCGTCAAGATCAATAGTGTGCTCATCAAAGGCATCAATGACAATCAGATTATTCCTTTGGTGAAATGGGCACAGCATCAGGCTATAGAACTGCGTTTTATTGAGTTTATGCCCCTCGATGGCGATCAGAAATGGAATCCGTCTGATGTCATCAGTGAGCAGGATATCCTGGATCAACTGAAAACTGAATTTGATGTCCAGGTATCTCAAGGACAAGGCGCCAATCCAGCCCGTGGCTATTTGGTCAATGGGCAGCCTTTGGGGATTATTTCCACCATTACCCATTCATTTTGCAGTGATTGTGACCGTCTGCGCCTCAATGCCCAAGGTGAATTTTATAACTGTTTATTTGCCAGACAAGGCCTGAACCTTAAGGCAGATATCGAACAACTGGCGCTGGATCATTTCGCCACACAGACATTTCAGCACAAGCTCCACGCTTATATCTGGCATAAAGAGGCCGGCTTCCATGCGATCCAGCAATCACCAATACAAAAGCCGATCCGAAAAATCAGCATGCACAGCATTGGAGGGTAAATATGTCACTCACTCAGCAAAAATTAATTCATATCAAAATAGAAGCCTTCGGTGCGATTGAACGACAAATTCCCGCAGATTTAAATTTGCAATGCGAGTCTGAAATTCATGTTTCTGAAGTCCTGAACCAGTTGCTATCCCTCTATCCCGATATACAGCCCATGCTGGAACGTTGTGCCTGTGCAATCGGTGAAGACATTATTTCCAGACAGAATGTTTTAAATCGTGACAGTACGCTGGTGCTGTTATCGCCGGTAGCAGGAGGCTGAGATGCAACTCAAGTCACTAAAACAATTTGCCCGAATCCAGCAGACTGCTTTTAGTCTGGAGGATTTTGATGGTATCCAGCATTTTCCGGAATGTGGTGGAATCGGCATCTTTGTCGGAACAGTACGTAACCATCATCAGGGGAAAGCTGTGCGTACCCTGAAATATACCGCCTATGCGCCTGTGGCTGAAAAAATGATTCGTGAAATTGAACAGCAGATCCAGATCAAATACCAGGTGTCTTATGTGCGGGTAGTGCACCGTATTGGTGAGCTGGAGGTTGGGGAAACAGCCATTATTGCTATGGCTTATGCGGCCCATCGTCGTGAGGCCTTCGCTGCCTGTGAGGAAGCTGTGGAACGGGTGAAGCATGAGGTTCCGGTCTGGAAAGAAGAATTTTATACGGATGGCAGCAGTCAATATGTCGAAGGCTGTTGTATCCGAAAAGATCATGGACCTGAAACTAATCACTCTCATCATGCAGAAGAAGCGCATTGTCACCATCACCATGTAGCAGAACACGCTTGCCAATCACCATCTAATTAAATGCGTCCAATGAGGATGCATAAGATGAATCACTTTAAAACAGATTTTAAAAATTAGCCTGGGATGAATCATGAAAAATGTAGGGATGAAAGCAGAAAGTTACCGTACAGCAATTGCCACTGGAATCCTGCATGCACCGCCACATTGCATTGAGCTGCTACGTAATGGCAATACTGAAAAAGGTGATGCCCTGAAAACAGCACGCATTGCCGGCATTCTAGGTGCCAAACGGACCGATGAGCTGATTCCATTGTGCCATCCATTACCGATTTATCGTGCCGATGTGGAATATGAACTGTGTGATGCACATGTCGAAATTATTGCTACTGTTGAAACCATTGGACCAACTGGTGTGGAAATGGAAGCTTTGACAGCGGTCAGTCTGGCAGGTCTGACCTTGTATGACATGCTGAAGCCGCATTGTGAACCGGAAGATTTGTCGCTGGATCAATGCAGGTTGCAGCAGAAAAAAGGCGGAAAATCACATTTTACCCGCGTACTTAAAGAGAGTCTGTCCGCTTCGGTTATTGTGCTGTCCGATACGGTTGCAGCAGGCAAAAAGCCGGACACTGCCGGACAAAACGTAATGGAAATTTTAAAAGAAGCCAATTTTGATTCTATTAGTTATCAGGTTATTCCCGATAGCCCAGAACAGCTCTTGACCCTGATTGAACAGCAGAAAAATCAGTATCCGCTGATTCTAACTGTGGGCGGTACTGGCTTAGGTCCTAAAGACCTGACCGTCGAAACCCTACAACCTTTGCTGCAACGGGAAATTCCCGGTTTAATGGAAGCTTCACGTAGTTTTGGGCAAAAACGTACCCCTTATGCAGCATTAAGTCGTGGCGTGGCTGGCTATATTGAGAACAGTCTGGTGATGACCCTACCGGGAAGTCGTCAGGGTGCGAAAGAATCTCTGATCGCGGTACTTCCGGCTTTGGTGCACTTGTTTGATGTGCAAAAAAATATCCCACATGCGGGGGGCTATCAATGAATCAGGCACTATCACATTCAGCCTGCGGTGCTGAACCGGGACTGATTTCTGTTGATCAGGCACTGCAGATGTTACTTGAGCAGACGCATATCTTGGTAGCTGAAAGCCTGCCGCTTGCTCGGGCTCTGAATCGCTATCTGGCAGAGGCGATTGATTCGGCCATACCATTGCCGCTGTTTTCACAAAGTGCTGTAGATGGCTATGCGCTTTGCAGTCCAGAAAATGTTAGTGCTCACAGCACTTTTGAACTCATTGGAGAGATTCGGGCAGGGCAAAGTACTGAAATTGAACTGCGGCCAGGTCAGGCGGTCCGGATTTTTACCGGTGCCAGGATTCCAGCAGGAACTACAACGGTCGCCCGTCAGGAAATTGTCAAATGCCATGCCAATCAAATCATTATTACAACAGACCTAAAGCCTCATACGGATATACGTGATGCAGGCGAGGAAATCGCACAAGGGCAGCGTCTGGCAGATGCAGGTCAAAAACTGCATGTAGGTGCAATTGCAGCTTTGAGCATGGCAGGCGTAAAGCAGGTTTCAGTCTATCGTTATCCTAAAATTGCTGTTGTGATTACTGGAGATGAAGTGGCTTCCAGCATTGAAGACCTGAATTCCGGAAAAATCTTTGACGCCAATGCTCCGCTGATTCAGGCCTGGTTTCAGTCACAGGGTCAAAACGTAGATATTCTGCATGTGCCCGATTGTGAGTCCGAACTGCAATTATTACTGAACCGACTCAAACACCAATATGATGTCATCTTGACCACTGGCGGAGTGTCGGTGGGTAATTATGATTTCATTCGCCCGGTTGCCCTGGAGCAGGGTTTTGAGCAGATTTTCTGGAAAGTGAAGCAGAAACCCGGAAAACCGATGTTATTTGCCAAGTATCGTCGAGATGATCAAGGTTACTGTTATCTCTTGGGTTTACCGGGAAATCCGGCTGCCGTTTATGTCGGGATGCAAATCTATACGGTAACTTTACTGAATGCCTTACAGGGGCAAAAGCAGCTACCTGAATGGCTTAGTGCGGTAATGACGCATGATTTGAAAGCGGATGCACGCGAACGTTTTTTAAGAATGGCTGCAGAATTTGATCAGGGCACTTTAAAACTCAAGAGCCTGGCGAAACAGCAGTCGCATATGTTGAGTAATCTGATGCAGGCCAATTGTCTGATACGTATTCCGGCAGCAACAGAAATCCAAGCCGGGCAAGTGGTACAGGGTTTGCTGATTTGAAATGCCTGTCACAATTCTCAATATTCAAGCCACGCAGAATGAGAAAGATGGATTTATTCAAAGTTCTCCTCACTGGCATGCTGTTGACTAGCCCCATGCTGCATGCCGAGACAGTTAAAATCTATGCTGCGGCCAGCCTGACCAATGCGATTACTGATATTTCCAAGCTGTATGAGCAACAGCATCGGGATATCCAGATCGTTCCAGTTTTTGCTGCGTCTTCGGTATTGGCCAAACAAATTGCAGCGGGAGCCAGCAGTGATCTATTTTTCTCTGCAGACCTGGACTGGATGAATGACCTGATCAAGAAACAAAAAATCCAGGTGGGGCAGAGTAAACCTGTGCTGTTTAATGAGCTGGTATTGATTAGTCCTATCCAGCAAAAAAATCATTTTAAAATGTCAGCCGATTTTAATTTTGCTAAGGCCTTTCAAGGCTATTTGTGTACAGGACAAATGGAATCGGTGCCTGCCGGAAAATATGCCAAGCAAAGCTTAACCCGGCTGGGCTGGTTGAATCCGCTTCGTGGCAGAATTGTCGGTACGGATAATGTCCGTGCAACTCTCGCATTTGTAGAACGTGGCGAATGTCAGGTCGGTATTGTGTATAGAACCGATGCCTTAATAATGAGTAAAAAATTTAAAATTTCGGGAGTTTTTCCAGCCAGTACACATCGTCCGATTGTGTATCCGATTGCTTTAACCCGGCAGGGCCAGAAAAATCAGGCAGCAATCCAGTTTTCTGAATTTATCCAGACGAGTCCACAGGCCAGACAGATTTTCCAGAAGTATGGTTTTAAGCTCAAGGCTCCATAACTGATGATGCTCACACCAGAAGAACTGAGTGCCTTGATGCTTTCAGCCAAAGTGGCGGGCTTTGCCACAGCGGTATGCTTGCCGTTTGCAATTGCCTTAGCATGGCTGCTGGCACGTTATGAATTCAGGGCCAAATTTCTCGTAGAGGCGATATTGCAGATGCCTATGGTGCTACCGCCGGTAGTACTGGGCTATCTTCTGCTCCTGCTGTTTGGCCATCAGGGGATGCTGGGGCAATATCTGCATGCATGGGGAATTCAACTGGTATTTAACTGGAAAGGTGCGGTACTGGCAGCAATCATTGTGGCATTTCCTTTAATGGTTCAACCAATTCGCTTGTCTTTTCAAATGATCAACCGGCAATTGGAGCAGGTGGCAGGATCTTTAGGCGCAGCACCATGGCGGGTATTCTGTAGCATTAGCCTGCCTCTGGCTTTGCCTGGAATTTTAATCGGTAGCATTTTATGTTTCAGCCGCAGTCTGGGAGAATTTGGTGCCACCATTACCTTTGTTGGCAATATTCCAGAAGAAACCCGCACGATTCCTATCGCCATTTATAGCCTGTTGCAGCAGCCTGATGGAGAAAGCATGGCCATGCGTCTGGTCATTTTATCTCTGATTCTGGCTTTTTCGGCTTTGATTGCAAATTACTGGATCATGCAGAAATATCAACGTAAATTGGAGGCCTAAGATGCTGAAGTGTGATTTTCAGTTTAATTACGCAAATTTCCAGCTACATGCCAGTCTGGATATGCAGACACAATTGATTGGTATTGTGGGAGCCTCAGGAAGTGGGAAAAGCACCTTTTTAAAAAATATTGCAGGGCTATTAAAACCATCACAAGGCTTTATTCATTTTCAGCAAAAAATATTATTTGATCATCAGCAGAAACTGAATATTCCTGTTCATCAAAGAAAAATTGCCCTGATTTTTCAGCAAGCCCTACTGTTTCCGCATCTGAATGTCATGCAGAATTTAAAATATGCAGAACAGCTAAACATAAAAAATAAAGGTCAGCAGAAATTTATGTTTGAGGACATTGTGGAGTTACTCGAATTAAAGCTACTGCTTCGGCATCGGGCGCATCAGCTTTCTGGTGGACAGGCACAGCGCGTTTCTATTGGACGTGCACTTTTATCTTCTCCCGATCTATTACTTTTGGATGAACCTTTAAATGGACTGGATCAAAAGCTGAAAAACCAGATTTTACCCTTTCTGAAAATTGTGATTCATCAAACAGATTTACCCATGATTTATGTGACCCATCATGTAGATGAAGTAGCGTATTTACAGGCACAGGTGCTGCATTTTGAAAAGGGAAAAATAGTCTGATGCAATGCTGCACCGATTTAAACCAGCAATGACTCCGGGCAGGTCATTCTCTCACTGTTTTGCTAATAATGCCTCAGAAGCTATCTATTTTTCTCTCTATTTTTAAAAATGAAAAGTCTAATTTAAGAGCTTAAATATAAATTATTTTATATAAAACAGTATCTTATTTTATTTTAAAAATAATCTGGCATGACCTATGCATATATCTGATTAAAGTCAAAGAAGACTCAACATTTGTATGACGGCCAATGACGTCCGTTCTGATCGTTACTGATATGCCTCGGCATCATAGTGACTTAAATACGTTCAGTTCTGGTAAGGAAATGGCTATGTCTTCAAATACAAGTCTCAATAAAGCAACAAAAATAAGTCTATTTAACTTCAGTAGTTCAGCGATGCGGGCCTTCCATATGAGTTGGCTCGCTTTTTTTGTCTGTTTCTTTGCATGGTTTGCCTGTGCACCTTTAATGCCTGTCATTGCCGGTGAATTCAGCCTGACCAAAGAGCAGATCGCCAATATCAATATTGCCGCAGTCGCCATTACCATTCTGGTGCGTCTGATCGTGGGGCCGCTGTGTGATAAATACGGTCCGCGTAAAACCTATACCGCCTTATTGATTATTGGCAGTATTCCGGTGTTTGGTGTGGCGTCGGCCAACAGTTATGAATCTTTCTTGTTTTTCCGTTTATTGATTGGCGCCATCGGTGCCAGTTTTGTCATCACCCAATATCATACCAGCATCATGTTTGCGCCGAATGTGGTGGGAACGGCAAATGCAACTACAGCAGGTTGGGGGAATGCCGGTGGCGGTGCGACCCAAGCCCTGATGCCTTTAATGCTGGCTGCTTTGGTCATGTTCGGTGTAGAACAGGCGATGGGATGGAGAATTGCGCTTCTGGTGCCGGGCATTCTGATGATCATTGTCGGTGTACTGTACTGGAAATTCACCCAAGACTGTCCACAAGGCAATTTTAAAGAACTTCGTGCGCAAGGTATTTCTGTTGGTAGCGATAAAAAAGGCGGCCTTGCCATCTTAATGCATGCCGCACGTAACTACCGTGTCTGGATTCTATTTGGGGCTTATGCTGCCTGTTTTGGTATTGAAATTTTTATCCATAATATTATTGCCTTGTACTTTGTCGACAACTTTCAGTTTGGCCTAAAAGAAGCAGGCATGGCAGCCGGGATTTTTGGTTTACTGGCATTGTTTGCCCGTGCCTTGGGAGGTATTGTTTCAGACAAAGTCGCGATTCAAAAAGGTCTGGATGGTCGAACCAAAGTCCTGTTTGCCTTGATCATGCTGGAAGGTCTGTTTCTTATTCTATTTTCGCAAATGAACAGCGCGACCTTGGCGATCATGGCGATGACTATATTTGCCTTGTTTACTCATATGGCATGTGGTGCAACCTATGCACTGGTACCCTTTATCGACCGTGATGCCTTGGGTGGTGTGGCCGGTATTATTGGAGCAGGTGGCAATGTCGGCGCGGTAGCTGCAGGTTTCCTGTTAAAAGGCATGCTGGATATTCAAACCACTTTGATGGTACTGGGTAGCTTGGTGGTGATTGCTGCAAGTTGTGTGTTGATGATCCGCTTCTCTGTCGAACATAAAGAAAAAGAACAGCTGTTATATGAACAGGCAGTAAATGAACGTCATCTGGCGGAAGCACAGCAATAACACTACATTCCTGATTTAAAATGAATGAACAAAAAGGATAGCAATATCCTTTTTGTTGTTTTTGCTAACTCACTAATAAAATGATGAATCCAATATTCAGGATGGGAAAGTATTATTTAAACAGGACAGGAGGATTGAATTCATCGAATAAAAATAAAATTATTTAGGGTCTGTTGACATTTACTGTTCATAATTAACCCTATAAAGGTAGCCATAAAAATATACAGGCTAAAGCAACAGAACTTTGATAATTTCTTTTGAGCTTGTCATATCGAGTAGCTATTCCTCTAAATTGCTTTAATCTACAAAACATATTTTCAACTAAATGCCTGATTTTATATAAACACCAGTCCATATGGTCATTGTTCGATTGGCTATTTGTTTTCTTTGGTATATTCGCTTTAGTCCCTGTTTTCCTGATCTGTTCACGCAGTGGTTCTGAATCATAGCCTTTATCTGCACATACCACTTTTGTCTCTTTTAAATCTAATGTTGATATTAAATCAGGTGCAACTTTAACATCATGTGTGGTTCCATCGGTAATCATGAAATCAATAGGATTGCCATGTGCATCAACAATCAAATGTATTTTTGAGGAGTTTCCTCCTACACTTTTAGAAATAGATTGATTCGCTATACCGGCAGAATGTTGATGAGCACGTACATGAGAGCCATCAATAAAAATCCACTCCATATCGGGGCATGAGGCTAGTAATTTGAATAATCTAAGTAACTTACCGCTGCTTGACCAACGATTAAAACGTTTGAAAATAGAGTTTGAATGACCAAAACAAGAAGGAATATCTCGCCACGGACAGCCTGTTCTAATTCTATAGAGAATAGCTTCAATAAAATTGCGTAAATTTGAGTTGTGGTGAATGGATAAATTACGCAGAATAACTTTCAACTTTTGCCAGTGTTGATCTGTCAGCATGGTACGAGGCATAGCGAATAGTAAAATTGGGTTTGGCGATTTGATTTTACTACTTCGCTATTTTTTTAAGCTAAAAGTGTCAACACACCCTATAGGTTGTAAGTTTAATTTGAGATGAAAAAATTATGGTGGTGTTTCAAAAAGTATGCTGAAAAAAACAATATGGCTTTTGATAAAATAGAGGTATGAAAATAACGCTACAAATCAAATGTCCTACCTGTCTAAGTAACAATATAAAGAGAAATGGCATCAAAGTAGATGGGAAACAAAACCATCAATGCAAAGATTGCAAACGTCAGTTTATTGGTGATCATGCATTAAGCTATCAAGGATGTAACTCAGGTATTACCGGCAAGATATTACATTTAATGGTCAGAGGAAGCGGTGTAAGAGATATTGCTGAAGTCGAGCGTATCAGCATTGGCAAGGTATTACGAACCTTAAGTGAATCGATCTATCAGATTCAGCCTAAACAAAGCCACTACGAATGTCTTGAAGTCGATGAACTTTGGACTTTTGTAGGGAATAAGAAAAATAAACAATGGCTTATTTATGCCTACCATCGAGAATCTGGAGAAGTTGTTGCTTATGTTTGGGGTAAGCGGGATTTAGCAACGGTTCAACGTCTTAAAGCTAGACTTAAAAAGCTTGGGGTTCAATATGCTGGAATTGCGAGTGATCACTGGGATAGTTTTATCACAGCATTTCAATGTTGCAAGCAAGTGATCGGTAAGTTTTTTACCGTCGGTATTGAAGGTAACAACTGTAGAATTCGTCATCGAATCAGGCGTGGATTTAGGAGAAGTTGCAACTTTTCTAAAAAGCTCGAAAATTATTTTAAAGCCTTTGATTTGACTTTCTTTTACCTTAATAACGGATTTGTTTAACGCCAGCATACTTTTTGAAACACCACCAAAATTATATATATTTTAATAATGATTTTAAAAAATAAATGAATTTAATGAGTGCAGATAAAATAAAAGCCATTTTCAAAATGGCTTTTATTTTTAGAATGATAAATTAATAGGTTTTGTAAGGTAAAAACTTTCCGGATAATACGACGTTCACCCGATCTCCGTTTGGATTATTCTCACGTTGAATATCCATATTGAAATCAATTGCACTCATAATTCCATCACCAAATTCTTCATGGATCAGTTCTTTAATAGTCATACCATAGACGCTGACAACCTCATACCAGCGATAAATCAGCGGATCTGTCGGCACACTGGTTGGCAGAGAACCTTTATAGGGTACGATTTGCAGCCAGGCGATGGCTTCATCAGTCAATCCAAATATTTCACCAATTTTTTCTGCCTGTTCTTTATTAAAAGCCATCTGACCCAAACATGCGGCTGTCACCCATTCTTTAGAAAGGCCTATTGTTTCAGCGACATCTGCCCATTTGATAGACTTTAAAACTTTCGCTGAAATAATCATGTCTGTCACTTGTTGACGATGGCTAATCATAATCTTCTCCAATAGCTATATTTAAAAAATGACCGCTATAGATAATGCAGAGATTGTGCCAATATAATTATTAGGATTAAATTTTAAAATAATTTATATGATTTTCATTAGATATTTAAAATATATGGCATGCTATTTGCTTTTATCTATATTAAATATGGCAACGGCGCCATGACACGATTGATCTGTTTGAATAATACAAGGCAAAGACGCCTAAGGTTGAAATAGACCTTAGGCGTTTTTTATTTGCAAACAGGTAAGTAATTTATATAAAGGGGATAAAAATATGGCTTATCTTGCTCCTGCAGAGTTTGCAAAAAAAGTGGTCGATGCCGGTGAGGCAAAACTTCATATGGCAACGCGCGATGTTTTAATCCGTGCGTTTATGGCAGGCGCAATTCTGGCGCTGGCAGCAGTATTTGCCGTGACGATTGCGGTACAAACAGGGGTGCCGCTGATCGGTGCGCTGCTATTTCCAGTCGGTTTCTGCATGTTGTATCTATTGGGCTATGACCTGCTGACCGGGGTATTTGTATTGACTCCATTAGCCTGGTTAGACAAACGTCCTGGGGTGACGTGGGCACGTATTTTAAAAAACTGGGGACTGGTTTTTTTAGGTAACTTTGCCGGATGTTTAACCGTGGCAGTGTTGATGGCCGCAGTCTATACCATGGGTTTCGCAGCTGAACCGAATGCGGTCGGGGTGAAAATTGCCCATATTGGGGAAGACCGGACTTTGGGCTATGCCGAATATGGTTTTGCTGGCTGGATGACGATTTTTATCCGCGGCATGTTGTGTAACTGGATGGTGTCACTCGGGGTAATTGGTGCCATGATGTCAACCACAGTCAGCGGCAAATTCATCGCGATGTGGATGCCAATCATGCTGTTTTTCGCCATGGGCTTTGAACATTCAGTGGTGAATATGTTCCTGTTCCCATTTGCCATGATGATGGGCGGTGATTTCTCGATTACAGACTATTTCTTGTGGAATGAATTACCGGTGGCACTGGGGAATCTGGTGGGTGGTCTGGCACTGACAGGTTTGGCGCTCTATACCACGCATGTACGTACTGGCGATAAAAAAGAATTCTAATCTGAGCATGATGATTTATGTCTTGAGATTAAAGGGATCAATTCGATCCCTTTTTGAGTATTTAAAATGAATAAAAAATTAAAGATCAGTGTCGGGCAATATTCTTCCGCTGGAATCAAAGCACAGAATCAGGATTTCCATGGGGTCTATATTCCTGAAGGTCACGCGCTTAGCAGTAAGGGCATTGCCTGTGCAATAGCAGACGGGATCAGCAGCAGCAATGTCAGTCATATTGCAGCAGAAACTGCAGTCAGCAGTTTTTTATCGGATTATTACTCGACTTCGGAAGCATGGAGCACCCAAACTTCGGCAGCACGGGTCATTCGTGCGACCAATTCCTGGTTGTATGCACAAACCCAGCAAAGCCGCGGACGTTTTGATAAAGACCGGGGTTATATCTGCACCTTTAGTGCACTGATTTTGAAACAAAATAGGGCACATATCTTTCATGCAGGCGATAGCCGGATTTATCGCATTCAGACACAAGCCATTGAACAGTTGACGGCTGATCACCGCGTTTGCCTGTCATCAACAGAACATTATTTAAGTCGTGCACTGGGTGCCGACCATCGTATCGATGTCGATTATCAGCAGCTTGAATTATGTGAAGATGATTTCTTTATCTTGATGACGGATGGTGTCTATGAGTTTATTGATATGCAGCTCATATCGGAGATGCTGCAACAGCAACAACATCTGGATATCATTGCCAAGTCTATAGTCGAACTGGCCTTAAAGCGGGGTAGTGATGATAATCTCACTATTCAAATCATTAAAGTGGAACAGTTGCCTGACGAGGAATCCTTTCATATCAAGAGCCATGTTTTATTTCCGCAACAGCTGAGTCATGGCGACCTGTTTGAAGGTTATCGAATTGATAAAATCCTGCACCAAAATCATCGCAGCAGCCTCTATTTGGCGCATGATGAAGCGACACAAAATCAGTTGGTCATTAAAACCTTGTCTGTCGATGTGCAGGATGATCTTAAAGCCGTAGAACAATTTCAGTTAGAAGAATGGGTATCGAAACGCTTAAAACATGAAAATCTAATGCAAGGCTATCCACATAAGGGCAGCAAGAAATTTTTATTTCAAAGTTATGAATACTTGCAAGGGGAAAGCCTAAGTCGCTGGCTGCATCGTCAAAAAACTGCTTTAACTTTACAGCAGTTGCTTCCCACCATTGAACAGGTGGCCAAGGCACTGAATGCCATGCACCGTCTTGAAATGCTGCACCAGGATGTACGGCCAGAAAATGTCATGCTGCTTGAACCTGCTGATGCTTTAAAAGTGAAACTGATTGATTATGGATCGACAGCGGTCAGAGGTCTGGTTGAACTGAATCCCAAACATGCAGACGTTCCTTTGGGAACTCTGGCCTTTATGGCACCTGAGTATTTTATTGGACACTCGCCCTCAGTAAAATCAGATCAGTTCTCGCTGGCGGTGATGAGTTATTATTTATTAACCCGACAATTGCCTTATGGGACGGACCTCGCGCGCTGCAAGACCGAAAAGGCCTTAAAGCAGGTTCGATATCATCCTCTCTATGAGTATCGACCGGATCTGCCACATGGCTTGGACGCAATCTTTAAAAAAGCGCTTTCCATTCGCCCGGAGCAGCGCTATGAAGCACTTTCAGCCTTTATATATGATCTGAAACACCCAGATATCAAATTTAAAAAATCAGTTTCACGCCCTATGCTTGAAAAGCATCCAGTCACTTTCTGGAAATCCTGCACAGCGATTCTGTTTTTGTTATTGCTCGGGGTTGTTGCACTGCACTTTAGCCAATAAAAATAATTTAAATAAGCTATTGAATGATTTCTTTTAACTGAAGTAAAAAATCAGATGTGATTTGAGCTGAGATGTAGTCAAAATATCTATTTATTCTTATTGCAGATTTTTATGTTTTACGATGATTGACTCTGTGTTTTCGAAGATTATCTCTATAAAATAGAAAGTGCAGTCAAAAAACCAAATAAGCATAAAAACATTGGAATAATAATTGCTTATTTTTAATACCATTAGAATAAAAAGGCAGATGAGACATGAAAATTCAATTTTTTAAGCTGATTTTAATCTTGGGCAGCAGCATGGTGATGAGCCAAACCAGCCTCGCCGGAGATGGTGGCTTGCGTTTTGCTGAGAAAAATCAGGAAATAGCGGCACAAATTCAGGCCAAGAAAAAAACGGCAGAAATACAAGCGCAGTCCCTACAAGCAAAAGCCTCTACAGAAACGAAATAGTAAAATAGCACTCATCCAAGAAGGTGAGCTGTTCAGATTAGATCAGATGTATAAGATGTGGTGATGCGAAAAACTAGTCCCTAACTTTTTAATACTGAAAAAAAACTCCCCATCTATTTTAAGAATGGGGAGTTTTTTATTTTGCATCTCAGGGAAAATTACTGAATTTGTTCCTCATCCTGTCTTTCCTGACGCAGCTGATCACGTTGTCTCTGTGGATCATGAAGGCCTAATTGACCTCGCTGGATCTCACGATCCTGTTTTTCTTGAGGATCAAGTTGTTCTTCAGTGAGTTCTTCATCATTTCGATCGATTGGATTCGACATAGTCTTTCATCCTCTAAAATACTTTCTAATTTTTATTGTATGAGTGCAGCAAAATTATTCTGTAACTTTTATGCCTGAGTTAGTTTTCTATCTTGTTGCTGTTTTAAGTTTTAAGTTTTAAGTTTTAAGTTTTAAGTTTTAAGTTTTAAGTTTTAAGTTTTAAGCGATATTTTATGGATTATTTTAATAATGTTTAAATTAACTAAGAAAATTAAATTAATAAAAATTAAGAGAATAGGAATTTTAACTTATTGAACCTCTAAGTGAGCACATCTCATTAATTTAATCTACAAATGAAAAAAACTAAATTAATAAAAGAAAATCGGTTATGCTTAAGACAGATCAAGTGTCATCCGTCTTTTGAAATTTCTGGTATTTTCCATGATAGAACTTCGCCATTTAAGAACTTTAACTGCTCTGCGGGAACATGGTTCTCTGGTTGCAGCAGCAAGTGATTTATGTTTAACCCCATCGGCCTTGTCACATCAGCTACGTGAACTCGACCAATGGTTTGGCGTCGAAGTGGTCAATCGGCGTAGTCGTCCCGTCAGTTTTTCAAATGTTGGGGCGCGGTTGCTAAAACTGGCAGATGAAATATTACCGCAAGTTCAAATTGCACAGAGTGATATCAGTCGTATTGTGCATGGTCAGACCGGACGAATTGTTTTCTCCTCTGAATGTCATAGCTGTTTTGACTGGTTGATGCCGCTACTCAATCAATACCGGATGCAATATCCGGATGTAGATCTGGACTTTGCTTCAGGTTTCGAATCGAATCCGCATGAATTATTGCAAACCGGAGAATTTGATCTTTTAATTACGGCTGATCCGATTGCGCTCAAAGGCATTGAATATTTCCCGATTTTCGAATACGAATCACGCTTGGTTTTATCCAATACCCACCCACTGGTACGTGCGAAAGAGATTACTGTTCAGGAACTTGCTGAAGAAACGCTGGTGACTTATCCGGTTGATAAACACCGTTTGGACATCATGTCGCGTTTGTTTATTCCCGCTAATATTCTACCCAAAGCCATTCGTACCACCGACTTGACCCAAATGCTGATTCAGCTGGTGGCAAGTGGTCGCGGGATTGGTGCATTACCTGATTGGGTGGTAAATGAATATGAGCAGAAAGGCTGGGTCACTTCACGCCGCCTCGACTGTGTGGCGCCTGAAGGCTTACGTCGAACTTTATACGCCGGCTATCGCACAGAAGAAAAACAGAAAGATTATTTTGAAGGCTTCTTGAAACAACTAGATCGGTTTTCCAAGAAAAGACAGGTCTACTACAACTGATCAATGAATAGTTGAATATATAAGCCCGTAATCTTTAAAAATTCTGCATCGTCAGGATTTTTAAAAATTGATTGTTTTTCTCTCAAGGATTTCAATTTTTCTATAAGGTGATGAGGTTAATCTTGTCTACTTTAAATCAGAAAATATACAACTTCGGCCAACTTTTGAAATTAAAGAACTGGTTTGGTCGATTATAAATTTTTCTACTTATCACATTTTGCCAAGTGGAAATACATCTGTGCAGAATTAAATATCATATTATTCAATATCAATTACTTAAAAATTAAGTTCTTGGAACTTGTGAGGATGTGGTTTTGATCTTGCAAGTTGATTTTTAATAAAAAGATTAAATAAAATGAAAGAACATACGCTGATCAGTCAATTTTTTGGCAGAAAATAACTCCTGAAAATAACAATGTTGATCTATGCTACAGCATAATTTTTAAACTGATTTCCTCTCATAAAACGGAATCACTTATACAGGACTGTATAAAATCGCCATGCACATGACAAAAATTCCTCTCAAGAAAAGCCCGCTGAGCCTCATGATTCTGTCGATTGTCTCAGGTCATCTTTATGCTGAAACTGCCGTAGAACCGGACAATGTTCAACAGCTGAATACTATTGTGATCAGCGCTGAGCAAAATGCCAATCCGCAGCAGCAATATCAGAAAGAGCTGGCTCAGGTTTCAGGAGGAACGAATTTCATTGGTGAGCAGCAATTAGAACAGCAGCGACTTGCAACCACAGCCGATGTGTTCCGTTTACAGCCAGGAATTTATGCCCAGTCTGCAGGGAATGAAGGTGCAAAAGTCTCAATCCGTGGCTCAGGAATCAACCGGACTTCAGGTGCACACGCATCCGGTACGCACGTCCTGATTGACGATATTCCATTTACCGGGCCGGGCGGTACAGCGTATGAACTGCTAGAACCCTGGTGGATTGATCATGTCGGGGTTTATCGCGGAGCCAATGGCTTTAAGCAAGGCGGACTGGCCTTAGGTGGAACAATCAACTATAGAACCAAGACCGGCGCAGATCAGGATGGCTCTGAACTCAAATATGAAATGGGCAGCCATGGTTATCAAAAATATCAGTTTAGTACCGGCCGAAAGCTGGATCAGATGGATTATTATCTGGCGCTGACGAGTACCCAGTTTGATGGAATTCAGGATCATGCTGAAGGCGATGGTAAGGGTCTGGCTTTTAATTTGGGCTATCAGATCAGTCCGGATATCGAAACCCGTTTTTATGCTCGTTACCGTGAGAGCAAGCATTTAACTCCAGGACGGATTACACAAGAACAGCTCAAAAATGATCCTGAAGCAGCGAATAGCTTTAATTTAGCGGTAGATGCCAAACGGATTCAGCCGGGCAGTACTTGGCTGGCCAATACCACGACCTGGAATTTACAGGATGATGCAAAACTGACTGGCAGTCTGGCTTATCATCATTATCCGCTGGATTTACGTGAAAGCAGTTATCGTACCAATGTCGATTATGAAGATATTACAGCGCGCTTCCAGTATGAAAAACCTTACCAGTTTCTAGGTCTGGAGCATCAGGGGCGTATTGCCTTGCGCAGCACGACTCATCGTCCGGACAGTGGTGTAACGGAAACCATCCGACGTGATACGACTATTGATGGAACTTTGTATCCGGCAGATACCGTTACCCGCCGTTATACCTATCGCGGTTCAGACAACGTCCTGCAATTTGATCAGGAAACCACATTAAATGATCAGTTCAAATTAGATTTGGGACTGGCAGCGGTGTATACCCATCGGGAAAGTGAAGTAACTTATCCTGTGGCGAGTCCTGAAGTCAGCCGTTATGAATGGAATTTTGCACCACGACTTGGTTTGACCTATCAGCCGAATGAGTCTGTGCAATGGTTTGCCAATTTAAGCCGCAGCATTGAGCCAGCACATCCTTGGGCGATGGCTTGGTCTTCACCGTATTATTTTGACAGTGGTGTCGCTTCTGGCCGGGTGCGCGCGCCAATCTATTTGGACACGCAAACCGCCAATAGCTTTGAACTGGGTGGACGTGGACAATCAGGCTTTGGAGATTGGGCACTGAGTTATTATTATTCCAAAGTGAAAAATGAACTGTTAACCTCTGAAATGATTAAAACCTATGAAGATGGATCGAATCGACCTTCAGAGCCAATTGCTGTTGAATCGAATGCCACGCCAACGATTCATCAAGGGGTGGAGCTAAGTCTAGATACGCCATTGCATGAATCCCAATATGGCGAACTGCGTCTGCAACAGGCTTATACCCTTAGCGATTTCCAGTACAAAAATGATCCATTGTTTGGCAAGAACCAGTTGCCAGGAATCCCTAAACATCTGTATCAGGCTCAACTAAGTTATGCCTTGAATAATGGCCTCTATATTGGTTTGAATACCGAATATGCATCGAAGATGGCACATGATTATGCCAATAGCCGATTCAGTGATGACTATCAGATCTGGGGCATTGACGTGGGTTATGCACCAGAACATCAATCGTGGAAAACCTGGATCAACTTTAAAAATATCACGGATGAGAAATATGCTGCGGTCGTGATTCCTGGTCTGAATGATCAAGGTGCTGATGTAGCGCGATCTTCACCAGGTGAAGGTTTTTCTACTTATGCCGGTGTGTCATTTAAATTTTAATTTTTAAAATCAAAAAAAGAGCGGTGAAAACCGCTCTTTTTATTTATTGATAGAAAAGGTTTATCAGGTTTCTAAAATTCCGGTAACGCCTGTCACAATCATATCGATGGCAATCGTACCAATCAGAAGCGCAGCAACACGACCGACAATATCGACATACAGGTCAATGTAGTTGGAATATTTATGTTGTAAATGATCATGCAGATATTTCATCAGGATCAGCAGGCTACAAGTCAGAAACAGCGTAGAAAAAATCACCAGAATGGTTTGCATTAAACTGAGCTGTATGCCGGTGATCACAGATGCCGAAATGGTACCCGGACCGATCATAAACGGCATGGCAATCGTGCCCGCCAGATGACTGGGCGCTCCACGCATCACGCCAATCGTATCAGCACCTTCAAAGACATAACGATAGCCGATCACCAAAAAGATAATACCGCCAAAAATCTGGAAGGACTCAAACCGTACATGCAAGACTTCATTAAAGAAGGCTTCACCGGTTTTTGCAAAAATGATGAACACAATAAAGCTGATCAGACTGCCTTGAATCAATGCCATGTTGAATACTTTTGCATCGGAATTACGGATAATTCCGAGCATATAAATACTCATCAGAAAAGGATTGAGCAGGGAGAAAAACAGGGCAAATGCATTCAAACTTTCTGACATTATTGAGTCCTTCCGTAGTTGAGAGATCCTAGATTTCACGATCCGGGAACAGCGGACGTTTACCTGGGCTGATCCGGTTAATATGCAGATACATCATATGGCGTTCATATTTATCCAGGATGTCATTGATCACCTGTTCCTTGCTATAACCGACCAGATCGTTGCCCTGAGAGCCTTCAAACAGATAACTTTCCAGACGATAGTAATAACGTTTGGTTCGTTTACCACGTGAACTGAAATTTGGCGTGTCATAGCGTACCGGCCATATTTCATAAACAAAGTTTTCTTCTTCATCGAGCTGAATAGTCAGATCCAGGTGATACAGTTCAGGTTCTTCCTCAAGCGGTTTTTCCTGGATATTGACTTGAATTCCTTTGTCAATTAACTCGGTTGCAACGGCCTCGATGGCCGGCTTGCAGACATTATCCAGCATGGTACGCGTCTGGGAGAGACTTGGATGCAGCATGACCCGGCTCAGACGCTTTT
Source organism: Acinetobacter sp. CIP 101966 (assembly GCF_000369725.1). Taxonomy (NCBI): domain Bacteria; kingdom Pseudomonadati; phylum Pseudomonadota; class Gammaproteobacteria; order Moraxellales; family Moraxellaceae; genus Acinetobacter; species Acinetobacter sp. CIP 101966. The sequence goes on from NZ_KB850160.1 coordinate 212,415, forward strand.
TCCAGTTCAAGATATCCACATTACCGACCACAGGTGCCGCATTCAGGCTGGTACTGGCCTGACGAAAATCCTCCAGACGCAAGGACTTATATAGTCCCGCCATCACAAAGAAAATGACGAAACTAAAAGGCAGCCCCATAATAATCGTGGTGTTCTGTAATGCTGTCACGCCGTTAGCCATCAGCATTGCGAGAGTCAGCAGGCCAATGGCAACCGCCCAGAACACACTCAGCCAGCGCGGTGAATCATGCTCAATATTAGTAAATTTCGTGGTGAAATTTCCCAGTACCAATGCTCCTGAATCTGCTGAAGTCACATAGAACAGTAAACCGGTAATGGTGGCGACACCTGCAGTAAACGTAAAGCCTGGATACTGCGCCAACAGATCATAGAAACCATGTGCCGGATTTTCTAAAACTGTCGTAGCAAGTTGAGTATTACCATCAAAAATCACGCTGTATAAAGCACTGTTACCGAAAATAGACAACCATGTCAGGGTAAATAACAGAGGAATAACCAAAGTGCCCGTGACAAATTCGCGAATGGTACGACCACGCGAAATACGAGCCAGGAACAGACCGACAAAAGGTGACCAAGCGATCCACCATGCCCAGAAGAATAGGGTCCAACTATTCATCCACTCTTTCGGTTGTTCAAAAGGAAAACTGCTTAAAGAAAGCTTCGGGAACTGGCTGATATAGTCACCAAAATTCTGGATCAAGGCGGCTAATAAAAACTCGGTATTTCCTACAAACAGAATGAATAGCAACAGCCCAATTGATACATAGATATTAATTTCAGACAGGATCCGGATGCCTTTATTGACACCCGCAGTGACTGAAATAATAGTAATAATCACAGCAACGGTGATGAGTGCGGTTTGAATCCAGATATTTTCCGGTAAATCAAACAGCACATGCAGGCCATAATTTAATTGCACAACGCCAATCCCGCATGTCGTGGCAATCCCGAAAATTGTGCCGAGTACTGCAGCCGTATCCACAGTATGGCCAATTGGACCATTAATTTTTTTACCAAAGATCGGATAAAGTGCTGATCGGATCGTTAGCGGTAAATTGTAGCGGTAACTGAAATAACCCAGGGCGACCCCAATCAGCGCATACATACTCCAGCCAGTTAAACCGTAGTGAAACAGGGTCCACACCATGGACTGGCGCGCAGCTTCAAAGGTTTCACCTTCGCCTACAGGTGGATTCATATAATGGGAAAGCGGTTCCGCCACCGAGAAAAACATCAGGTCAATCCCGATTCCGGCAGAAAATAGCATCGCCGACCAACTCAGCAGGCTGAATTCTGGTTTGGAATGTTTAGGGCCGAGTTTAATCTCGCCATAACGGGAACAGGCGATAAAGACGATAAAAACCAGATACAGCGTTGCCGCCAGCAGATAATACCAGCTAAAGGTACGACTGACCCAGTTTAAGATATTGATAATGACTTGATTGGCTTGTTCATTAAATAAAATGGTAATGATAGAAAACAGCAGGATAAGCGTCGCCGAAAAATAAAAAACCACTTTATTCAGACTATCTTGCTTCTCTTCATTTTTCTTTTGCATAAATCTCTAACCATCGTTTTGTTGCCGGATGATCTACAGTGCAGTGTGATTTAAAAGCAAAAGCCTGCGGTAAAGCTTCCTTGTTTTCATGAATTACAAACTTTTGCAAATCCAAAACAAACTGCGCTGTACATCAAGGGTGAGCTGGCACTATAATTTTTATTAATTGAACGTTCAATTAAAAAAGCGTTTATGAATTGTTACATCATTCAGCTATTTGCTTTAGCAGAGTGATTTTTTATTGTTACATCCGTTATTCAGGTTAGTCCTATGCCCAAAGTTGGTATGCAACCGATCCGTCGTCAGCAACTGATCGATGCCACCTTAGCTGCAGTGAATGAGCTAGGTTTTGCAGAAGCTTCAATTAGTCAGATTGCTCAGAGGGCAGGTGTCTCAACCGGCATCATAAGTCATTATTTTCAAGGTAAAAATGGCTTGATTGAAGCCACAATGCGTTACTTATTGCAGCAATTGGGTAAATCTGTTGCACAGATAAAGATACAGGTTGATGACTTACCGGAGCAGCGCTTACTGGCGATCGTACGTGGTAATTTTGCTGCTCCACAAACCGACAAGGCGGCCATGAAAGTCTGGTTGGCGTTCTGGGCTAGCAGTTTGCATCAACCTGAGTTACATCGGTTACAGCAGATCAATCATTACCGCTTACATTCCAACCTTAAATATGAATTCATGAAAAAGTTGAATAAAGACCAGGCAGAGAAAGCCGCTCAAGGTTTGGCAGCATTGATTGATGGATTCTGGTTAAGAGGTGCTTTGGTAAATGGCGAAATTGACCCAGAACTGCCGATTGAACTGTGTAGTGAATATATCCGGCAACAACTCAAATAACCCACCTGCGAGGAAATTCCATTGACAACATTCAAACTGCAACGTCCTTATATTCATGGACAATATGTCGATGCAACGTCCAATAGCACGTTTCAAACGATTAATCCTGCAACAGGCGAAATTCTGGCAGACGTGCAGGTATGTACGCGAAAAGATATCGATCGCGCTGTTGAATCGGCACAACAAGGACAAAAAGTCTGGGCAGAAATGACGGCGATTCAACGTTCCCGTATTTTGAACAAGGCTGTTGCCATCCTCCGTGAACGTAATGACGAGCTAGCGCGTTTAGAAAGTCTCGACAGTGGTAAAGCTTTCAGTGAAACATCCACCGTCGATATTGCGACAGGTGCAGATGTACTCGAATACTATGCAGGTATTTTGCCAGCATTAGAAGGCCAGCAAAACCCGCTCAGAAGCAGTTCGTTTGTTTATACTCGCCGTGAACCTTTGGGTGTGGTTGCCGGGATTGGTGCATGGAATTATCCGGTTCAAATTGCCTTATGGAAATCTGCACCTGCACTGGCAGCAGGCAATGCCATGATCTTTAAAGCCAGTGAAGTGACGCCTTTAACTGCATTAAAATTGGCAGAAATTTATACTGAAGCAGGTGTGCCGCATGGTGTCTTTAATGTGGTTACCGGCAGTGGTGAAATTGGTGGTTATCTGACTTCGCATCCTGATATTGCCAAAGTGTCGTTTACCGGTGGCGTTTCTACCGGCAAAAAGGTCATGGCGCAAGCTGCAAATTCTAGCCTGAAAGAAGTCACGATGGAGCTGGGCGGTAAGTCTCCGCTGATTATCTGTGAAGATGCCGATCTGGATTTGGCGGCCGATATTGCCATGATGGCCAATTTCTATAGTTCCGGTCAGGTGTGTACCAACGGTACTCGCGTATTTGTGCCTTTGGCATTGAAAGCAGAATTTGAAGAAAAGATTTTGCAGCGTGTTGAACATATCCGTATGGGTGATCCACTTGATCCTGAAACCAATTTCGGTCCGGTTTCCAGCTTTGAGCATATGGAAAAAGTGCTGGGCTATATCGAAAAAGGCAAGATAGAAGGGGCACGCCTATTATGTGGCGGCGGCCGTGCTAAGGATGAACAGTTTGTCCAAGGAGCTTATGTCCTGCCAACCGTATTTACCGACTGCCGTGATGACATGACGATTGTCTGTGAAGAAATTTTTGGTCCAGTCATGAGTATTCTGAGTTATGACTCAGAAGAAGAGGCGATTCGTCGTGCCAATGATACCGAATATGGTTTGGCAGCTGGTGTCGTGACACCGAATCTGGCACGTGCGCATCGTATTATTCATCAAATCGAAGCCGGCATTTGCTGGATTAATACCTGGGGCGAATCACCGGCAGAAATGCCTGTCGGTGGCTATAAACATTCGGGTGTCGGTCGCGAAAACGGTATTGTCACGCTACAGCAATATACCCAGACCAAGTCGGTGCAAGTTGAACTTAGTCCTTTCCAGTCTGTATTTAGCGCATAAGGGAGGATTGGATGAATTACGACTATATTATTATCGGTGCAGGTTCGGCAGGGAATGTACTCGCAGCGCGTTTAACTGAAGATCCGGATGTGAAAGTCCTGTTGCTGGAAGCAGGTGGGCCGGATTACCGTCTAGACTTCAGAACACAAATGCCTGCTGCATTGGCTTATCCATTACAGGGACGACGCTATAACTGGGCCTATCTGACCGATCCCGAACCTCATATGAATAATCGTCGTATGGAGTGCGGGCGCGGAAAAGGTCTGGGCGGTTCTTCATTAATTAACGGCATGTGTTACATTCGCGGTAATGCTATGGATCTTGAACAGTGGGCCAGCCTGAAGGGGCTAGAACACTGGAGCTATGCTGAATGTCTGCCGTATTATAAAAAAGCTGAAACGCGCGATATTGGCGGCAATGATTATCATGGTGATTCTGGACCGGTTTCGGTGGCAACACCTAAAAATGGCAATAATGAACTGTTCCATGCCATGGTCGAGGCAGGTGTACAGGCCGGTTATCCACGTACTGATGACCTGAATGGCTATCAGCAGGAAGGTTTTGGACCGATGGACCGTACCGTAACGCCGCAAGGCCGTCGTTCCAGTACAGCACGTGGTTATCTGGATATGGCCAAAGACCGGGATAATCTCACGATTATTACCCACGCTATGACCAACCGGATTCTGTTTAATCGTAATCAGGCAATTGGTGTGGAATATTTTGAAGGACAAAATACCTTACAGCCGATTCAGGTCTTTGTGGATCGTGAAGTTTTATTATGTGGTGGTGCGATTGCCTCACCGCAAATCCTGCAACGCTCCGGTGTAGGTCCAGCCGAACTGTTAAAAAGTCTGGATATTCCTGTGGTTCAGGATTTGCCAGGTGTGGGTGAAAATCTGCAGGACCATCTGGAAATGTACCTGCAATATAAGTGCAAAAGACCGGTTAGCTTATATCCGGCACTCAAGTGGTATAACCAGCCCATGATTGGTGCGGAGTGGCTGTTTTTAGGTAAAGGTATTGGGGCCAGTAACCAGTTTGAAGCCGGTGGTTTTATCCGCTCCTCAGACGAATTTGACTGGCCCAATATCCAGTATCATTTCCTGCCTGTAGCGATTAATTATAATGGCACCAATGCCATTCATGAACATGGTTTTCAGGCACATGTGGGCTCTATGCGTTCACCGTCACGTGGCCGTGTCCGTCTGAAATCCAAAGACCCCTTTGAGCATCCAAGTATTCTGTTCAACTATATGAGTACCGAGCAGGACTGGCGTGAATTCCGCGATGCCATCCGGATTACCCGGGAAATTATGCATCAGCCGGCATTGGATCCCTATCGTGGTGAAGAAATCAGTCCGGGAAAACATCTACAAACAGATGCTGAAATTGATGAATTTGTTCGTAATCATGCAGAAACCGCGTATCATCCATCATGTAGCTGTAAAATGGGTGAGGATGACATGGCGGTTGTCGATGGTTATGGACGCGTACATGAAATGCAGGGGTTGCGTGTGATTGACGCCTCGATTATGCCTTTGATCATTACCGGTAACCTCAATGCAACTACGATTATGATCGCTGAAAAACTGGCAGACCATATTCGTGGCAAACCTGCTCTTGCGCCTTCATCTGCACCTTTTTACAAGGCGCCTCGCACTTAAATTATGGTTTTATTCCTGCCGCCTAGCAAAGCAGGAGTAAAGCGAATTTCAATTTTGTCCCAAAGCGGAGATAAAACCTCGACTGCTTTCGGTTTTATCTCCGCTTTACTTAATACATTTATATTTTATGAAAATATTCAATCAAACAGTGCTGTTTGGCTGTGCTGCTGTTTCAAGTTTTTACTGTTATGCCGATGATGCGGAAGTAAAAAAAATAGAAGCAAGCGGAAACTTGAGTGTGGTCTCCAAGTACGTCTCCCGTGGTTTGACCAATGCACCTGAAAATGACGACGTTGCTGTACAGGCTGCATTGAATCTGGCTTATGGCAATTTTTATGTTGGATATTGGGGATCTACGCTTGGATACTCTTATGCAGAAGTGCAGGGGCGTCCGGGACATCGTTCAGACAAATTCGAGCATGATTTTCTGCTGGGTTATACCTATAGCAGCGAAAATTATGACTGGGATTTATGGAATGCGACCTATTATTATCCGGGCGGTGAGAACACCACTGGAAATGAGTTGGGCTTAAATGTAAGTCGTGCGTTGAATGATCAAACCAGTATCGGCGCCAGCGTATCGACCTATCTGTATGATGTGGCTTATGCCAATCAGGGCGATACTTTTTATACGCTTAACCTGAATCATCAGTTGAATGATCGCCTGAATGCCAGCATTACAGCAGCAGGAAGCTATTTTAACGATGAAGGCAAATATGAGGGCGGTGAACTGGGCGATACCGAAAAGCAGTTTGCCTTTCGTTATGCTTCTGCCGGACTCAGTTATGCGCTTTTACCGCAGTTGAGTATGTCAGGTGAATATATCTTTGGCGGTTATGACCGCTATGATGACAAGCAGCGTAATCTTGCAGTATTTGCACTGAGTTATGATTTTTAAAATTATGAAATCATTCAGACTAGGCGGGTGAAAATCTGCCTTATCTGCAACTTTGATTAATAGTATAAGCCATGACTTGAAGTTGATTCATGCTCCGGCAGCTCAGGAAAGACTGAGGATCTGGTTTAATCTGCCAGAATTTCAGACAAATATTATCAATTTCATAAAATAATTCTATAATAGCGCCCATTCTCGGCAGCGTTATCCAGACACTTCGTCAAATGGTATAACCTGACCATTTTCTATTTTTCATTCAAGTTCTCCTCCGTGAACCGGCTTGTATATTCAGATTCAGCATCTTATTTGTCCGTGACGGCACATAAGAATATTTAGGTATCCACATGGAAATTAAGGTCAATTATCTCGATAATCTTCGTCAGGAAGCCAAGTTCGATGACTTCACGGTAATCGCCGATCAGCCGATCCGCTATAAAGGCGATGGTTCGGCACCCGGCCCATTCGATTATTTTCTGGCATCTTCAGCTTTATGTGCGGCTTATTTTGTCAAAGTCTATTGCGCGGCACGTGATATTCCGACCGACAATATCCGCCTATCTCAAAACAATATCGTTGATCCTGAAAACCGATATAAACAGATTTTTAAAATTCAGGTGGAACTACCGGCTGATATTTCTGAAAAAGATCGCCAAGGAATTTTACGTTCGATTGACCGTTGTACCGTCAAAAAAGTAATTCAAACCGGTCCTGAATTTGTCATTGAAGAAGTGGAAAGCATTGATGCGGATGCTCAAGCTTTATTGATGCCAAGTCTGGCTTCTGACCATACGACTTTCATTCCGGGTAAGGACCTTCCGCTGGAAGAAACGATTGCCAATATGTCTGCCATTCTGGCAGGCCTTGGCATGAAGATTGAAATCGCGTCTTGGCGTAATATCGTGCCGAATGTGTGGTCGCTACATATCCGTGATGCGCAGTCACCAATGTGCTTTACCAATGGTAAGGGTTCGACCAAAGAAAGTGCGCTGGCATCTGCCTTGGGCGAATTTATTGAGCGTCTGAATTGCAACTTTTTCTATAACGACCAGTTCTGGGGTGAAGATATTGCCAATGCAGAATTTGTGCATTATCCAGATGAAAAATGGTTCCAGCCAGGTCCGAATGGCGAATTACCTGCAGAAGTTCTAGATGAACATACCCGTGAAATTTATGATCCTGAAGATGAGTTGTTAGGTACCCATCTTTATGATACCAACTCGGGAAACAAGGCTCGTGGTATCTGCTCACTCCCATTTGTACGTCAGTCTGATGGTGAAACCGTTTATTTTCCGTCGAATCTGATCGAAAACCTGTACTTAAGTAATGGTATGAGCGCCGGTAATACGCTGGCTGAAGCACAAGTACAGTGTCTGTCTGAAATTTTTGAGCGTGCTGTTAAACGTGAAATTCTGGAAGGTGAGCTTGCACTTCCGGATGTGCCTGAACAGGTTCTGGCAAAATATCCAAAAATTGTTGAAGGCATTAAGGGTCTGGAAGAACAGGGCTTCCCGGTTCTGGTCAAAGATGCTTCACTAGGCGGTCAGTTCCCGGTCATGTGCGTTACCTTGATGAACCCGCGTACCGGCGGTGTATTTGCCTCATTCGGTGCCCATCCTAACTTTGAAGTAGCATTAGAACGCAGTCTGACTGAACTTTTACAAGGCCGTAGTTTTGAAGGTCTGAATGATCTGCCAAAACCAACTTTTAGCAGCAATGCAGTAACTGAACCGAATAACTTCGTCGAACATTTTATTGACTCAAGCGGTGTGGTGTCTTGGCGTTTCTTCAGCGCGAAATCAGATTATGATTTTGTCGAGTGGGATTTCACTAATAACGGTCAAAACTCGAATGCGGATGAAGCTCAGGAATTATTCACAATTCTGGAAGACATGGGCCATGAAGTTTATATGGCGGTGTATCAGCATCTAGGTGCAACAGCTTGCCGTATTCTGGTACCGGGCTATTCGGAAATTTATCTGGTAGAAGATCTGGTTTGGGACAATACCAACAAGGCTTTGTTATATCGTGAAGATATCCTGAATCTGCACCGTCTGGATGATGAACAATTGGAAGCATTGGTTGAGCGTCTGGAAGAAGCAGATGAGGATGACTATACCGAAATCAAAACCTTGATCGGTATCGAGTTCGATGAAAATACTGAATGGGGCCAACTCACTATTCTTGAACTGAAACTACTGATTTATGTGGCTTTGCAGCAATTTGAAGAAGCCAAAGATCTGGTTGAGCAGTTCCTGCAGTTCAATACCAATACCGTTGAACGTGGCCTGTTCTACCAGTGCATGAATGTCGTTCTGGAAGTCATTCTGGATGATGAAATGGAACTGGAAGATTATGAACACAACTTCCGTCGTATGTTTGGTGATGCCCGTATGGATGCCGTTTTAGGTTCAATTGAAGGAACAGTCCGTTTCTATGGTTTGACCGAAACCAACATGCAGCTTGAAGGGCTGGATCGTCATCTACGTTTAATTGACAGCTATAAGAAATTGCATGCAGCGCGTGCCAAGTTTGTGGCTCAGCAATAATCCATAGAAGAATGACTAAAATTTTTCGTCATTTGTTTTAAATCTTAAAAAATGGCTTACTCGGTTTCGAGTAGGCTATTTTTATCTCTGACCCTATATGCAATCTTTTCTATTTTTCTATTTTTCTATTTTTCTATTTGAAAATTTATTAATCCCAGCTCCCGAGGGAACTGGAATTACCTAAAAAATTAAAGTGAAGTGTTAATACTAACTGCTTCAAGAGTGGGTATATGAATGTGAGAAATAGATGTATTTTTCTCATTCACAGGAATTACCTTACATATTCGGGTAATTCGGACCACCACCACCTTCCGGTGTCACCCAGGTGATGTTCTGGGAAGGGTCCTTAATGTCACAGGTCTTGCAGTGCACACAGTTGGCTGCATTGATCTGGAAGCGTTTCGAACCGTCATTATTTTCCATGATTTCATAAACACCTGCCGGGCAGTAACGCTGTGCAGGCTCATCCCATTTCGGCAGGTTCACTTCCACCGGAATAGAGGCATCGGTGAGTTTCAGATGCGCTGGCTGGTTTTCTTCATGGACCGTATTCGAGACAAACACTGAAGACAGACGGTCAAAGGTCAGCTTGCCATCCGGTTTTGGATAGTTTGGCTTGAAGCTTTCAGCCGCCTGGGTTTTCAACGCAGCATGATCCTGAACCAGATCGTGCAGGGTAAATGGCACTTTAAACACGTTCTGATCGATGAAGTTAAACGCGCCACCGATCCATTGACCGAACTTGTGCATTGCCGGGCCAAAGTTACGCGAGTTATATAGCTCTTCTTTCAGCCAGCTGTTGTTGAACTTGTCGGTATACGCGGTCAGTTCTTTCACGAAGAAATCTTCACCTTCAGCCACACGTGCCACCGCCAGATCACCGCCTTTTTCTACACCGGCCGCAATCGCCTCAAATACCGCTTCACCGCAGAGCATGCCGGATTTCATCGCCGTATGAGAACCCTTGATCTTGGCAAAGTTCAGGAAGCCTGCATCATCACCAATTAACGAGCCACCTGGGAAAGTGAATTTTGGTAGTGAGTTAAAGCCACCTTTGGTCACGGCACGCGCACCATAGGAAATACGCTTACCACCTTCCAGATATTGCTTGATTAAAGGATGGGTTTTCCAGCGCTGCATTTCCATGAACGGATACATATGCGGGTTAGTGTAAGAAAGATCCACGATCATGCCCAGGGTCACCTGATTGTTCTCGGCGTGGTAGAGCCACCATCCGCCTGAAGAACCAGTTTCAGAAAGCGGCCAGCCGGCACCATGCATGACCAGACCCGGTTTGTGCTTGGCAGGATCGATTTCCCAAAGCTCTTTAATGCCGATACCGTAGTGTTGCGGATCAGCGTCCTTGTCCAGGTTGAACTTCTGGATCAGACGTTTACCTAAGTGACCACGACAGCCTTCAGCGAAAATTGTGTATTTGGCATGCAGTTCATAACCCGGGGTAAAGTTATGCGTTGGTTCGCCATCTTTACCAATACCCATATCACCGGTTTGGATGCCTTTGACTGTACCATCGGCATGATACAGAATTTCAGACGCGGCAAAGCCCGGAAAGATCGACACTTCCAGTTCTTCGGCTTTCTGGCCTAACCAGCGCACCACATTGCCCAGTGAAATGACATAGTTGCCATCGTTATGCATGGTTTTAGGCACCATCCAGTGCGGTGCTTCCTGTGATTTTTCATCTGAAAGCAGGAAGAAGGTTTTATCTTCGGTCACTGGAACATTCAGCGGGGCACCCTGTTCTTTCCAGTCCGGGAACAACTCGTTTATGGCACGCGGTTCAAGCACAGCACCAGACAGAATATGTGCACCGACTTCGGAGCCTTTTTCTACGACACAAACGGACAAATCGTTTAAGTTGTTTTCAATTGCAAGTTGACGGATTTTGATCGCAGCAGAAAGACCCGCAGGGCCTGCGCCTACGATGACGACGTCAAACTCCATCGATTCTCTTGTTATATCTTCCATAATATAAAATCCAATTTCGCTATACGATATTTATAGCATTATCTAAATCGGTTATGAAGCTTATTTTTGATCTTTTTATTTGAAATAGGACTTTATCTATTTTTTAAATCTTATCTATTTCACCGTATTAAAAAGGTTTGCTGTAAATTATAGATAAAGGAAGAAGATGTGTAGATTGGGTATTCAATAAGAAGAGCGACTGAATGTCGCTCTGATGATTAATTTTTTTATATATTATTGAGATTCATAGCAATATTGTTCACCATGTGAATCAGACGCGGCCCAATTTCATTTTCCAGTTTTTCCTGATTTAACAGATAACTTGGAGCACCACAGTTAAACGTTAATATCCCGTGTTTAGGGTGAACCAATGGAACTGCCACGGAATTCACATCCTTAGCCCAGTCACCTAGAGACAGACAATAGCCATAATCCTGATAATCACGGATTGCACGTTCCAGATTACGCTTGATGGTTGGCCACTGATCTTCGTTTCTTTTCTTGATCGCGTCAAATAAATATTCGCGTTCTTTTACATCCATTGCTGCCAGACAGGCACGTCCCATGGCACTGCTATGAATCGGTAAAGTCGAACCGACAGGGCGGCGCATGGTCAGCGTCGATTCTGTATGTACCACTTCCAGATAAATCATGCTCAAACGGTCACGGGTAGCCATTGCCACAGGGGCTTGGGAATAGCGTGACATTTCTTCCATAAACGGATAAGCCTGAGTACGTGCAGAAATATTACTCAAAGCTGCATAGCCCAAAGCCAATACGCCAACATCCAACAGATATTTCGTGGTATTCGGTAGTTGTTTTAAATAACCTAAAGAAACCAGGGTGCTGGTAATACGGGCCACAGTTGGCTTGGGTAAGTTGGTTAATTGTGCAATTTCCTGATTGCCAAGCAATTGATTGGTCGCTGAAAAGCAACGCAAGATTTCCAATCCACGCGCAATAGACGCAATAAATTGAGGATTATTTTCTCTATGAATATGTGAAATCGGATCTAAACGGATTTCATCAAAGTTGGGAATTTCACCAGTTTTATTTTTTGTCATGGTCAGGGCAATTAAAGTTAAATTAATGAATATGATAGCAACATAATTTCACGATACAAAATAAAACACTTCTATAAAAGATAAAATATAAGAAAAAGTGCCGAAGTTATTTGTGGCCGGAAAGAATTTTGTTACTCAAGTTTAAAGACGATATAAAATCATCTAGTTTTTTAGGTTTAATACGTAGCCAAAACATTTAAAAAGTTTCGATTTCTCCGAAAGAGTCAGTGATCGACAAGTATTACAGCAAGAAAAAAGGTTTAATTATCTATTCAAAAAACTGATAAATAAAACAATCATTCATCAAAATATTTCGTATCGTGAAATTAAATCTTAAACATAAATTAACTGGAATGCCAGAAAAATTTCATTTTTTGTTTAAAAAATAAAATTTTTAATAATTTCACTTGCTCAAAATGATTTTATATGATTATTTATTTCGTAATACGAAACAAAAATAAGGGTAAAGGAATTTACCTAAATCATATCCATGGAGATTCATATGATTCGTGATCCGGAAATGCTAGACCAACTTCTGTCAACGATTCGCGATTTTGTAAAAAATGAACTGGTGCCTCTTGAGCATGAAGTAGAAGAGAACAATGCCATTCCTGAACATATTGTGGAACAGATGAAAGAGCTGGGCTTGTTTGGCCTGACGATTCCAGAAGAATATGGTGGTTTAGGCATTACCATGGAAGAAGAAATTCTGGTCGCGATGGAGTTAGGTCATACATCAGCTGCATTCCGCTCTTTAATTGGTACTAACAACGGCATTGGCTCAAGTGGCATCATTATCGACGGTACAGAAGAACAAAAACAGAAATATTTACCGCGTTATGCAACGGGCGAAATTATTGGTTCATTCTGTTTGACCGAACCGGATTCCGGCTCAGACGCTGCTGCTTTAAAAACCAGTGCAGTCAAAGACGGCGATTATTATATTTTAAACGGAACTAAACGCTTTATCACCAATGCACCACGTGCCACGACATTTACCGTGATGGCACGTACCAATCAAGAGATTAAAGGTGCGAGCGGTATTTCAGCATTTCTAGTCGAAGCAGGCACACTTGGTTTAAGCCTAGGTAAAATTGACAAGAAAATGGGCCAACATGGTTCCTATACCTGTGATGTAATTTTTGATAACTGTAAAGTGCATAAAGATCAGCTGATTGGCGGTGTAGAAGGGATTGGCTTCAAAACAGCAATGCGCGTTCTAGATAAGGGCCGTCTGCACATTGCCGGTTATAGCGTCGGCATGGCAGAGCGTATGCTGGAAGATGCACTTAACTATGCAGTGGAACGCAAACAGTTTGGCCAGCCCATTGCGAATTTCCAGCTAATCCAAGGTATGTTGGCAGACTCCAAAGCCGAGATTTATGCAGCCAAATGTATGGTGCTGGATGCTGCGCGTCTACGTGATGCTGGCCAAAATGTTACGACTGAAGCCTCTTGTGCCAAAATGTTTGCAACTGAAATGTGTGGTCGAGTTGCTGATCGCTGTTTGCAGATTCATGGTGGAGCGGGTTATATCAGTGAATATTCAATTGAACGTTTCTACCGTGATGTGCGTCTGTTCCGTTTATATGAAGGAACCACACAAATCCAGCAAATTATTATTGCGCGTGAAATGATTAAACAAGCAACCGCCTAATCTCATAATTTTAAAATAAGGAAATATTAAAATGACGACAAAAATTAGATTTGATTGGCAAGACCCGTTTTTAATAGAACAGCAACTGACATCAGAAGAGCGCATGATTCGCGATGCAGCGGCAGCGTACTGTCAAGACAAACTGATGCCGCGTGTACTGGAACAGTTCCGTCATGAAAAAACCGATCCGGCTATTTTCCGTGAAATGGGAGAACTGGGTTTACTCGGTCCAACCATTCCGGAACAGTACGGCGGTGCAGGTTTAAATTATGTCAGTTATGGTCTGATTGCTCGTGAAGTTGAACGTGTCGATTCAGGTTACCGTTCAATGGCCAGCGTACAAAGCTCTCTGGTGATGGTACCCATTAATGAATTTGGTTCTGAAGAGCAAAAGCAGAAGTATTTACCAAAATTAGCAACCGGTGAATATATTGGTTGCTTCGGCTTGACCGAGCCGGATCATGGTTCGGATCCGGGCAGCATGATTAGCCGTGCTAAAAAAGTCGAGGGTGGTTACCGTTTAACTGGCGCAAAAATGTGGATTACCAATAGTCCGATTGCCGATGTATTTGTAGTTTGGGCCAAAGAAGTTTCTGCCGAAGGTAATATCGGTGACATTCGTGGCTTTATTTTAGAAAAAGGCTGGGAAGGGCTTTCTGCTCCAACGATTCACGGCAAGGTGGGTCTACGTGCCTCAATCACCGGTGAAATTGTAATGGATAACGTCTTTGTTCCAGAAGAAAATGCATTTCCGGAAGTTCGCGGTTTAAAAGGGCCTTTTACCTGCTTGAATAGTGCACGTTACGGGATTGCCTGGGGTGCCATGGGAGCTGCAGAGTTCTGCTGGCATACCGCACATCAATACACCATGGACCGTAAACAGTTTGGTCGACCACTCGCTGCGAATCAGCTGATCCAGAAGAAACTGGCAGATATGCAAACTGAAATTGCACTCGGTTTGCAGGTGGCTTTACGTTTTGGCCGCATGAAGGATGAAGGCATTGCTTCAGTTGAAGGTACATCACTGATCAAGCGCAACAACTGCGGCAAGGCACTGGATATTGCCCGTTTGGCCCGTGACATGATGGGTGGAAATGGCATTAGCGATGAATTCGGTGTAGCCCGTCATCTGGTTAATCTGGAAGTGGTAAATACCTATGAAGGTACCCATGATGTACATGCCCTGATTTTAGGTCGTGCACAAACCGGAATTGCAGCCTTTTGCAACTAAACCTGACATCAACTTCTAGCCAGCATTGCTGGCTAGATTGTTTTACGGGTTTAAGAATTGTGCTTAATCACATCATTCAATGTATTGCTACGTGATTTCTGCAGAGAAAATTTATCAAGAACTTTGAAAATCATTTTATACCACCTTGCTAAAGCGTGGTAATGATCAGCGAATATTCTATATTTCACCTAAATAATTAAGTGAAATATGCGTTTTAAAAAGGCACAGGAGTGCCGAAAAGTAGAAAGAGCATTATGGATACGATCAGTTCACAACAACACCCAGTGGAAGGTGGAAACGAACCCAAGCAAAGAGTCTGGATTCTGGCCTTTATTTTCTCATTTTTAGCATTATTGGTTGATGGTGCTGATATTGCGTTATTAGCCTACAGTCTGACCAGTCTGAAACAAGAGTTTTCATTAAGTAATATGCAGGCCGGTGCCTTAGGGAGCTGGACGCTTGCAGGCATGGCTATCGGCGGTTTTTTTGGTGGCTGGGCTTGTGACCGTTTTGGCCGGGTTCGTGTGATCGTCATTGCCATTGCATTATTTTCTTCATTAACCTTCTGGTTAGGATTCGTAGAAAGTTATGATCAGTTCAAATGGCTGCGCTTTACGTCTGCGATTGGACTAGGTGCTCTATATATTGCCTGTAACACACTCATGGCAGAGTATGTACCCACCAAATATCGCTCTACAGTATTGGCAACGCTTATGACTGGCTGGACTTTAGGCTCGGTGGTCGCAACTGTTCTGGCTGGATGGCTATTGCCTGAATTTGGCTGGCGATACCTCTATTATATTGCCATTATTCCAATTGTACTGGCCTTCGCGATGTACTTCTTGGTGCCTGAGCCGAAAGCCTGGTTAGATGCGCGTAAAGCACGCCTGGATGCAAAAGCCAGTGGTATTCTGCAGGAAAAACCAAAAAATACTTTTAAAATGATTTTTGAAGATGCACTTAGCCGTCGCATGTTTATCCTCTGGTCCTTCAGTACCGCATTTTTACAGTTTGGCTATTATGGAGTCAGCAACTGGCTACCGGCGTATTTAGAGACTGATCTGGGAATCAAGTTTAAAGAAATGACCATGTATATGATCGGGACTTTCCTGATCATGATGTGTACCAAAGTTATTGCTGGTTTTATCGCTGACCGGATTGGCCGTCGTGCGGTATTTGCTTTCGGCACTATGGGTACTGCAATTTTTATCCCTGTGATTGTCTTTGGTAATACGCCGGATAATATCCTCTGGCTGATGTTATTTTTCGGTTTTCTCTATGGTATTCCATACGGTATTAATGCGACTTACATGACAGAAAGCTTCTCCACCAAAGTGCGTGGAACAGCAGTGGGTGGGGCATATAACGTAGGCCGACTGGGTGCGGTGTTTGCACCTCTTACCATTGGCTATTTTGCTCAAGGAGGCTCAATTGGTACCGGCTTACTGATTATGGGCATTGCCTATTTTCTTTGCGGCCTGATACCCGCTTTCTTTATTAAAGACCGCTTATTTGATCCACAAAAGGCAGATTAATCTGCACTCGTAATATAGATAGAACATGCTAGGAAGCAATATGATGAATAAAATCACGCAGGATATCGAGACGGTACTTAAGCAAATTCCTGATGGTGCACACATTATGACCAGTGGTTTTGGCCTGGCAGGTCAGCCGGTAGAATTAATCGAAGCATTAATTGACTTTGGTCCTAGAGACTTAACCATTATTAACAACAATGCAGCTTCTGGAGATCGTGGTCTAACCAATCTGCTGTTGTCTGGACTGGTTAAAAAAATGATCTGTTCATTTCCACGGGCCAATAACTCAACCGTCTTTGAAGATCTGTATAAAGCCGGAAAAGTTGAGCTGGAACTGGTGCCACAAGGCAATCTGGCCTGCCGTATTCAGGCAGCCGGTGCAGGCTTAGGAGCTGTTTTTACTCCAACCGGTTTTGGTACCAAAATAGCTGAGGGTAAAGAAACCCGTAATATCAATGGAAAAGATTATGTGCTGGAATATCCGATACATGCTGATTATGCCTTGGTTTATGCCAATCAGGCAGATCAGTGGGGCAACTTGACCTACCGTAAGGCAGCACGGAATTTTGGTCCGATCATGGCCAAAGCAGCAAAAACCACCATTGCACAAGTCCATCAAGTTGTGGAACTGGGGGAGCTTGATCCAGAGATCATCGTAACGCCAGGGATTTTTGTACAGCATGTGGTCAAGGTTGGAGATATTAAATAATGAATATTCAAAAACGTAGTCGTGAACAGATTGTAGCTAAAGTTGCACAAGACATTCCAACCGGCTCTTTTGTAAATTTGGGTATTGGTTTACCGACACGCGTAGCAGGTTATTTAAAACCTGAACAAGGAGTAATTCTACACTCGGAAAATGGCGTTTTAGGTTTTGCTGCATTGAGTGATCCTGAACAGGCAGATGATGATCTGATTAACGCCGGCAAAGAACTCGTAAGCATGTTGCAAGGTGGCAGTTTTATGAATTCTGCCGACTCTTTCGATATCATGCGAGGCGGGCATCTGGATATCTGTATCATGGGGGCTTTTCAGGTCGCTATTAATGGTGATCTGGCGAACTGGCATACCGGTAATGCTGATGCTGTACCTGCTGTAGGCGGTGCGATGGATCTGGCAGTGGGTGCTCGCTGTGTCTATGTTTGCATGGAACATGTGACCAAAAACGGTGAGGCAAAAATTGTTGAAGAACTGACTTATCCTCTAACAGGTAAACATTGTGTCAACCGTATTTATACTGATTTGTGTGTGATTGAATTAAAAGACCGACAAGCTCAGGTTATTGAAATAGTGGATGGCTTAAGTTTTGAAGAATTGCAACGGCAGACTGGCTGTAAATTAGTGGACAGTCGTCAACAAGCAGCCTAAAAATAAGTCCGCAATATTCTGATTGAGTAAAAGTATAGTTTTAGATCACAGCTTCGGCTGTGATTTTTAAATTTTAGAATTATTATCAAATACACGTAATATTGACCATATTTCCGCATTTTAAAGATATAAATACAAACTTTTGCTAATGATTATTTTAATAATAAGTCTAAAATGTTAACAAGCTAAGGAAGGTGATAGTCTGAATGAATAATAATTGTGATGATCAAGAAATTTTTCATATTTTTAATCTGATTGGTCGCCATACTGAACTTAAACCTATCCTCGATGTTATTAGCCAGTGGCTTGAAGCGCGTATACCAGATGCGCTTGTCACTATTATGCTCTATAAGGATGACACCCAAACTTTAAACGTTATAAGCGGCAAACAGCACTTTTCAAAAGAGTACTGTAATGCTATTCAAGATTTGAAAATTGGGCCAAATCAAGGATCGTGTGGGGTAGCTGCCTTTTTACGGCAGTTGGTCATTAGTCCAAATCTAATGAAAGACCCAAACTGGCAGCCTTACCGTGCTTTGGTAAACGCAGAAAAGTTGTCTAGCTGCTGGTCTATGCCGATTATTAATGCTTCAGATATTCTGTACGGAACGTTTGCCACCTATTATCGAACACCCAAAATACCGACTGAACATCATATTCAGCTTTTACAACAAGCGGCAAAATTAGTTGCCCTCGCAATCGAGCTTGATCAGGAACGTCAAAAAAGACATGAGCTTAATGAAAAATACAGCTCATTTTATACCTATCATCCAGATATTATTTTTGAACTTGACCTGCAGGGACATGTGCTTAATACCAATATTGCTTGCGAAGAAATTACAGGTTTTTCTAAAGCGCAAATCCATGGTCAGCACTATTGTGCCTTCATACCGCCCGAATTCCATGAACTTGCGAATGTTTCATTTTCAGAAGCAGCGCAAGGTAAATCTCAACATTATGAACTTCCAATTTATAATGTTGCAGGCGATATCTTATGGCTGGATCTGACCAATTTACCGATTATTCAAAATCAGAAAGTCACCGGTATTATTGGCATTGCCCGAGATATTACTGTATCGCGTGAAAACAAGGAGTCTCTACGATTATTAAAACGTGGGGTAGAGGCTAGTCCGAATAGTCTTTTTATTACCGATGTCTCTGAAGAAAGGCTAATGGTGTATGTGAATCCAGCTTTTCTAAAGCTCACCGGTTATACGGCAGCAGAAGTACTAGGGCAAAGCTGCTTTTTCTTACAGGGTCCAGATACTGATCCGGATCAGATTGCATTACTCAAGCAAGCAGTTAAAGAACAAAAAGAAATTCAGGTAACTATAAAAAGTTACTGTAAAGATGGCAGCTGGTTCTGGAATCGTTTAACTATAGGTCCTATTTTTGACCAGACAGGAACCTGCACCCATTTTTTGGGGATTCAGGAAGATATTACTCAGCAACGTATTCACGAAGAATATATTCAGCATCAGCATACTCATGATCATTTAACCGGTTTACCGAACCAGCATGCATTCAAACAGATTCTGGAAAATATTTTTGAAGCACAGCACGAGAGCTCACAACCTTTAGTCTTGCTGTATATAGATCTGGATGATTTTAAAAATATAAATGACAGCTTAGGTCATCTGGTGGGTGACCAGATTCTCAAAAGTGTGGGCGAGCGGCTGCAAAAATTTGTTCAAGGCAATAATGTGCTATGCCGCTTCGCTGAAGATGAATTCATTTTGCTGCTCTCAGGGACAGATGAGCACACTGAAGTCGAGGTGATTGCTGGAGAAATTCTTGATCTTCTTTCCATGCTGTTTATCGTCGATCAGTACAAAATACATTTAAGTGCCAGCATTGGTATTGTGGCAGATGACAGTTCGATTCATCATTCTTCTGAATTGATTTATCAGTCTGTTTTGGCGATGCAGGAAGCCAAAAGACAAGGTCGTAATATGTGGCAGTGGTATGAAAAAACCAGAATGCAGCCTGTCGCAGAAATAGACTATACTAATCTGCGTCTGGAACTCATGGAAGCGATCAATCAGGAAAATTTTGACCTGTTCTATCAGCCGCTGGTTCATCCTGAAACTGGACTGGTGACAGGCGTAGAAGCTTTAATCCGTTGGTGCCATCCGCAGCAGGGTTATATTTCCCCAGCAATTTTTATTCCGCTTGCAGAAAGAACCGGGCAAATTATTAGCGTAGGCCAGTGGGTATTGGAAAAGGCCTGTTTAGATATTGCCAAGTGGAACAAGACACACAATAGCCAGATCACGGTATCGGTGAATATTTCGCCTTTGCAATTCCGTAGAGCAGGTTTTTTGCAAGTACTTGAACATGCTCTTGAACTCAGTCAATTACCGCCGGAATTACTTAAAATTGAAATTACGGAAGGTGTCATCATTAATGGTGCAGATCGAACGATAGAAATTTTGAAAGCAGTACGTGCTTTAGGTGTACAGGTTGCCATTGATGATTTTGGTACAGGTTATTCGAGTCTCAGTTATCTGCGTCGCTTGCCGATCAATCAAATCAAGTTAGATCGTAGTTTTATTGAAGAGCTGACCCTCGATGGTCAGGATGCTGCAATTGTGCAATCGATTATTCACTTGGCACATCAACTGGATTTGGAAGTTGTCGCAGAAGGTGTCGAAACCTTAAGTCAGGCCAGTTTGCTCTATCAACAGGGCTGTGATCTGCTACAAGGCTTCTTCTATGCAAAACCTGGGCCTTTAACTGAATTGAAGCCTGTTTATCTCGCGATGGAAAATAGTAAAATGAATTAACTCTAGAAAGTTAAGGTATCTCAATATTTTTAACGGCTCTTCAGATAGAAAGGCAATGGCAAACAGACCTCAAAAATTTTCCTATTTTATCAGCGTATCATCTCTATAATTTATGCTTAGTATAGAAAGCGGGATAAAAAATAAGCTTTTTAACCCTCCAAAGGTTTTTAACAGTATTTAGGGCTCAGGTTGAATATTGGCTAAATTTCTTTCTTGGTTCAGATCATAATAGTTAATTACAAAGATCAATAGGGCAAAAATAAAACCTAAAATGACACAGGCAGACCAGCCATAGCTTTTCCATAAATGCAGCGATAAAAATGCTCCCAGACCAGCACCTGAAAAATAACAGGTCATATAGATGGCATTAATCCGCGAGCGAGCCTGCATTGAAATTCGATAGACCAGATTCTGGTTCAAGACATGTAAACAGGAAATTCCGAAATAAGCCAGAATCAAGCCCAGGATATAAATCCATAAATAATTCTGGGCAAAGAATAAGGGAATCCAGGCCAGAATCAGTCCGCATGTGGCCAGGTGTGCAATCAATTTTTCCCGATGTCTGCCAATCATTTTACCGGTCCATTGAGAGGACCAGATGCCGACCACACCCACAATACCCATGAGACCAATCTGGAAATCATTAAAATGATACGGTGCTTCAGCCAGAATAAAAGTCATGGTAGTAAAGATAATACTCAGCATGCCAAAACCCAAACCTCCGATCATACTACGCCGGATCAGCATGGGTTCTGTTCGGGCAAAGGTAAATAGTGAGCGATAAATTTGCAATATATTCATCTGCAACTGGCTCTTGGCACTCGGCAACTGGAACCACATGGCCAGACTTAGCAGAAGAATTGCACAACCACTAAATAGGTATACCGCATGCCAGGACCATAAAGTAGAAATCAGTCCGGCCACGGTACGGGCAAATAGAATACCAACCAGAACACCACTCATGAGCAGGCCAACGACTTCGGCACTTTTATCACGTTGCGACAGGCTGGCGGCAAAAGGAATCAGAATCTGGGTGGTGATCGAACAAAAAGAGGCGAGCAGAGTAAAGCCATATAACATATGCAGATTGGTACTGGCTGAAAGCCCAATAAGTGCCAGTCCGGTACAGAACATCAAACTGCAGATATACAGCCGTTTTTCAAATAAATCCCCCAAGGGGACAAATAAAAATAACCCGGTGGCATAGCCAATCTGGGTCAGTACTACAGTCCAGCCAGACTGCGCTACACTGATCTGCAGATCCTCTGCAATAGAATAAATCAAGGGCTGGTTAAAATAGTTACAACCTGCGCAGAGTGCGCAGGTCATTGCCATCATGAACATGAAACGGCGTGAAATTTGCCCTTGGGCTGACATCCTTGTCTCCTGAGGCTTTAAAAACTATAGTTGGCAGAGAGGTTGATACGCGAAATATCTGTTTCCTTGTTGTCAAAGGTTTCACGCTTGCCATGATGATATTCTGCACCTAGGTTAATCTTTGGAACAGGAGAATAGATCACGTTAGCTACATAGTCCGTTAAACGTTTATTGGTTTCAGGATTCGCGCGTGCATAGTCGCTGGAATCATCAAAATCAACAATGCTGGCATTAATACTACTCCGTAGTTTCGGCGTAAATTTATGTGTGAAGCCAATATTTATACTATTGAACTCATTGAGCAAAAGTTCATTATTAATTGGATCGACTGAATAATCGCCACCCCAGGTAGCGCCATCAGTTGTTGATCCTTGAGTTAAGAAAGCTGCAATACGCTGATCACCGACCATATGGAAATAGTTCCCTTGAATCGAGTTTTGATCATCTAAACGGTAACGTCCACCAACTCCCACACCCCAGCCAACTTTCTCGATATCGCCTGTCGCAATCTGTGCCTGCTTTTGATTGACAAAGCCTTGAGCTAATAAATGAAGAGAGCCTGATTGATGAACATATTTAGTGGTTAAAGCAGGTAAGGCAGAAGAACGATCGCCACCGGCCATATATTCCAGACCGACATTCCAGGTATTTTCCGGATCAAGTTTGAAAGCATAGCTCACCTGAGGGGTACGTAAGACTGATCCACCCAGGAACAAGCTGTAGTCGACAGCTTCAGTGCTAATCTCTGGTGTAGACATCAATGACCAGGCCTGACCAAACGTCCAGTTATAGTATTTTAAGTGTGCATGACGGATACGTAATCCACCATCGCCTTTACCATTGTTGGTCCAGAAGTCGGCTTCTAAACGAGCAGAAACATTCGGATTGCCTCCTAGATCTTTGGCCAGGAAACCAATCCGGCTGGCAGCCGCAGTAAAATCGGAACGTACAGAATCCGGTTCAGTAAAAGGTACTTTATTAATCTGGTTAATGGTACGGCCACGGGCTTCAGTAGTACTTTTGAAATCGACTGCACCATCAAAGCGGATCAAGCCATAAACATCGACATTATCTACCATTGAACTCAGCGTTTTAGAGTCTTGCGCTTTGGCTTGTTCCTGCTGGTTCTTTAATGCAAGTTGCGCGGCTTTTTGTTGTTCTAGTTCTGCCTGGATTTGCTTTAACTGTGACTCAAGAAATTGCATACGGTCTTCAGAAGCTTCTGCTGAAAATGCCTGTGCTGAAGCAATACCACATAATGTCGCTAAAACTAATTTTTTCATTTCTTAATCCCTAAAGAAATTTTTAATCCTGAATGAAAGGAGACCTTTCTATACTGACGTGTTGTAAATATTTGAAGTGAGGAAGGCAGCGATTTGACCTGCCTTCCGAAGTAGGGTTTATTCTGCTTTTTGCGGATCGTATAAACGGTCTTTAATAAACAGGGCAGGAATCAAACCGCATAGGAAATATGCTGCACCCATTACCAACAGACCTGTACCGATCGAACCATGCATCGCAAGATAACCAATCGTAATTGGCGCGAAGATTGCACCGATACGACCAATATTGAATGCACCGCCCACCGCTGTACCACGAACACCAGTCGGGAAACTTTCGGTTAGATAGGTTGCATTGATGGCATATGGAATACCGTACAGGAAGCCGAAGATTAGCATCAGTACGCCAATGTTATCGGCATTATGCATATACACCACGACAGGGATAAATAGCGCTGTTCCCATGGTGCCGAAAGCAAACACAATACGGCGACCAATTTTATCAGCAACATAACCTGCAATGATTTTGGCGAATATCATGGTCAAGAAAGTACCAATCATATAGATCGCCATTTCCTTGAATTTGATCCCTAATTCCGCTTCCAGATAACTTGGCAGCCAGTTGCTCACCCCAAAGTAACCGAATAAGAGAAAACCTGAGCTGAATGACCATAAGATAAACATTCTGCCGTGTGTTTTATCTTTTAAAATAGTGATATATGGATTGCCTTTTTTTGCATTATTATCGACGATCTGGCCAGTTCTTTTCATTTCCCGAACACGTTTCCACGATTCTGGTTCAGGCACCATAAAGTGCATGAGGATACCGAGTGCTAAAGGTGCAATGGTAATCCAGTACAGCATACGCCAGCCGAACTCAGGAATAATCCAGCCTGAAAGCATGGTAATCACCAGAGAACCCAGAGTAAAACCGGTCATCAATGTTGCCAGCACTGTGGTACGGTATTTGGTTGGCACATATTCAGACATCAAGGTATTACAGGCAATATATAAACAGCCTAAACCCAAGCAAGAAAGAGTACGTAAAATTGCAAATTCAGTATAAGACTGAGCAAAACCTGAGTAGGCTGACAAGATCGAGAAGGCGATGGTGGCCAGTACAATGACGCGGACACGTCCAAATTTGTCGCATGCCCATCCACCAATAAAACCTCCTATCCCCATTCCTAAAAGAGAATAACTTCCCAAGGCACCGGCCTGTACAGAAGTTAGTCCCCATTCAGCTTTCAGACTGGTCAGACTGAAAGCCAGAATCCCGATATCTGCACCGTCACAGAGCAAAATCAGAAAAGCAAAGACAAAAGCCGTCATCCATAGACGTTTTGGCGCCTGTTTAATGGTATCCGTGGAGGAGACATCGGTTTTATTGTCTCCTGTTACGATGGTATCGCTTGTCATTTTTATATCCTCTATATATTAAAAGTAGCATTTCCTCTGCTACCGCTAAATCCATTTTTCTTCCTCACGGAAACATTTTCCTGATCTAACAGACTTGCTCTGCATACAACAGCCGCTGCATTTATTATCAGGCTACATTCGATTTTTCACGCTTTACGCTAAATCAAAATCATCTCATTGCTGGAAAATTTGATTTCGTAAATTAATTTTAAGTTCTGCCTTATGGTGATTATTCATTTAAATGAATAATCAGATTACATTTAAAATACTTAATTCCGTATTGCGAAATCAATTAATCATAAAATAACCAGATGAACAAGAGTTTTTACTCTATTTTTAGTAAAAAATAACTTTTTTGAATTCTGGAGTTAAAAATCCTTGATTTATAGCTTGAGAAACCTTAGTTTTATATAAAATGAAATTTCGCTATACAAAATAAATGGAGTTTTTTAATGGAACAGGTCGTTCAAATAGAACAAATCTCAACTCATGTAGCGATGGTTAAAATTCATCGACCAGAAGCGAAAAATGCCCTGAATACAGAAGTTCGCCAGAAACTCGCGGCGGCTTTTTTGCAACTGAATGCCGATGAAAATATCCGTGTCATTATTCTTACCGGTGGTGAAACAGATTTCGCAGCAGGAGCTGATTTAAAAGAACTGGCCAATGCTGAAACCATTCAAATGATGCAACGTCGCACTGAACGTTACTGGCAGGCGATTGCACAGTGTTCAAAACCGGTGATTGCAGCTGTAAACGGTTATGCACTTGGCGGTGGCTGTGAACTGGCCATGCATGCAGACATTATTATTGCCGGGAAAAGTGCCCAGTTTGGTCAGCCTGAAGTGAAAGTGGGGGTTATGCCGGGTGCTGGTGGTACGCAACGTTTATTCCGTGCAGTGGGTAAATTCCATGCCATGCGCATGATCATGACCGGTTGTTTGGTACCTGCACCGGAAGCCTATCAAATTGGTCTGGTGTCCCAGGTGACTGAAGACAGTGCAACCCTTGCAACTGCCATCAAGATGGCAGAAGGGCTGGCAAAAATGCCACCAATTGCTTTGGAGCAAATCAAGGAAGTGGCTTTATTGGCCGAAGATGTGCCGCTCAATGCCGGACTTACCCTGGAGCGTAAATCTTTCCAGATGCTGTTTTCTTCAGAAGATCAAAAAGAAGGTATGCAGGCCTTTATCGAAAAACGTAAACCGAATTATCAGGGACGATAAGCATGAGTATTCAGATTCAGAAAATCGGCATTATTGGTGTAGGCACGATGGGTGCAGGTATTGCCCAGATCGCGATTCAGTCTGGTCATGATGTGATACTGTTTGATGCCAAAGAAGGGGCAGCTGAACAGGCACAGGACAAACTGGCCAAAACATTAAATACCTTGGCAGATAAAGGTAAATTCAGCCATGAAAAAGCCGCTGAAGATATTGCTCATCTGTCGACTGCGCAGCAGCTAGAAGACCTGAAAGATTGTGACTTGATTGTTGAAGCGATTATTGAAAATCTGGACATCAAGCAAAAACTGATGCAGCAGCTTGAAGGAATTATAAAACCAGAAGCGATTCTGGCATCCAATACCTCTTCATTGTCGATCAGTGCAATTGCTGCCAATTGCAGTCAGCCAGAGCGTGTTGCCGGTTATCACTTCTTTAATCCGGTCCCACTCATGAAAGTAGTCGAAGTGATTGAAGGCTTTAATACCCGCGCTGATATTATTGAAGCATTAACCCAGCTCTCTACAAAAATGGGTCATCGTCCGGTCAAAGCTAAAGATACTCCAGGATTTATCATTAACCATGCCGGCCGTGCCTTTGGTAGCGAAGCCTATGCAATTTTGAATGAAAATGTCACACCATTTTATGATATTGACAGGATCTACCGTGACGGAATCGGTTTCAAAATGGGGCCGTTTGAATTAGGTGATCTGACCGGTATGGATGTCTCGCACCCGGTGAGTGAATCGATTTATCATCAGTATTATGAAGAAGCACGTTACCGTCCAAGCGTGATTACCCGTCAGCGTTTTATTGCCAAGCAGTTAGGTCGTAAAACTGGTAAAGGTTTCTATGATTACACTTCAGGTAGCAAAGAAGGTGATGTTACTCCAGCATTGGTTGATAAGCTAAGTCAATATCCATCAGTCTGGCTAGGCACCGAATATGACGAAGACCGTCAGGCACTTGAGCAATATCTGCAACAGTTCAACATTCAGATTGAGCAAACTGAGATACCTTCAGCAGAGGCTTTAATCCTGATTGCCACTTATGGTGAGGATGCAACATCAGCTGCGATCCGTTATCAGCTGGCACCTCAGCAAGTGGTGTGTATCGATCTGCTATATGGTCTGCATAAACACCGTACCTTGATGCCAACTTTTGTCACCCAACCTGAGCTGGTAAAAGCAGCCCAATCGATTTTCAATCTGGATGGTGTGACCGCCAGCGTAATTCAGGAAAGCGTCGGCTTTGTGGCTCAACGTGCTTTGGCAATGATTGTGAATCTCGGCTGTGATATTGCCCAGCAAGGCGTTGCAACGGTAGAAGATATCAATATCGCGGTGAAATTAGGCCTTGGTTATCCGTATGGACCAATTGAATGGGGGGATGTGCTGGGAGCTGAAAAAATTCTAAAAATTCTGGATCGTATGACTGCGATTACCCGTGACCAGCGTTACCGTTCAAGTCCTTGGTTGCGTCGCCGTGTTCAGCTTGGTCTACCACTTGTTCATACAACACATTAATTAGAAAGTTAAAGGAATAACACTCATGTTAAATGCATATATTTATGATGGTTTACGTTCACCAATCGGTCGCCATGCAGGAAGTCTGGCAAGCGTACGTCCAGATGATCTGGCAGCTACAGTCATTAAAAACCTGCTGAAAAAAACCGGTATCCCGGCAGCAGATGTAGAAGATGTAATCTTTGGTAGCACCAATCAGGCCGGTGAAGACAGCCGTAATGTGGCACGTTTTGCAGCGTTGTTAGCGGGTATGCCGGTAACAGTTCCAGGTCAGACGGTAAACCGTTTATGTGCATCAGGTCTCGGTGCTGTGATTGATTCGGCACGTGCCATTACTGCAGGTGAAGGCGAGTTGTACATTGCCGGTGGCGTAGAAAGCATGACCCGCGCACCTTTTGTGATGGGCAAAGCAGAAAGCGCGTATTCACGTGATGCCAAAATTTATGACACCACAATTGGTACCCGTTTCCCGAACCGTAAATTTACGGATCAGTTTGGCGCGCACAGTATGCCTGAAACAGGTGATAATGTGGCTGAAGAGTTCGGTATTAGCCGTGAACAGGCTGACACCTTTGCCGCTGCATCACAGGCAAAATATCAGGCAGCGAAAGAGGCAGGTTTCTTTGAAGGTGAAATTACCCCGATTGAAGTTTCTCAAGGACGCAAATTACCACCTAAACAAATTACTGAGGATGAGCATCCACGTGCATCTTCAACATTTGAAGCTTTATCCAAGTTAAAACCGCTATTTGAAGGTGGTGTAGTAACAGCGGGTAATGCATCAGGAATCAATGACGGCGCTGCAGCACTGATTATCGGCAGTGAAAAAGTTCAGGAACAGTATGGCTTAAAACCTTTGGCTCGTATCCTGTCTTCTGCAGCCGCTGGCATTGAGCCACGCATCATGGGTGCAGGCCCAATTGAAGCGATTAAAAAGGCAGTACAACGTGCTGGTTTGACGCTAGACGATATGGATATCATCGAGATTAATGAAGCCTTTGCCAGTCAGGTATTATCTTGCCTGAAAGGTCTGGATGTCGCTTTGGATGATCCGCGTGTCAATCCAAATGGTGGTGCGATTGCCATTGGTCATCCACTGGGCTGTTCGGGTGCGCGTTTGGCTTTAACCGTTGCACGTCAGTTACAGCGTACCGGTAAAAAATATGCCGTGATTAGTCTGTGTATCGGTCTGGGTCAAGGCTTGGCGATGGTGATTGAAAACCCTGAAGCTGCATAACAGTTTAGTCATAGTCTTAATGCCATGTATCTATGATATGCATGGCATTCTTTATTGGGATTTTTCTTTCAAAATAAAAATCCCTGCACATGCAGGGATTGATTACATCACTGTAATGATTTACTTACGGGCAGTGACTAATAAAGTCGCTGAACCAAAAGCATAAACTTTACCTTCTTTATCGATAATTCGGCCTTCTGAGGTCAGTACATTACGCCCGATCCGGATGACTTCACCAATAGCTGTATAGGTTTCGCCGCTTTTCATCGCTTTCAGCATTTTTACATTCAGGTCAATGGTCGAGAAACTGACACCTGCATCTACTGTCGTATGCACGGCAGCGCCAGTGGCACTATCTAGAACCGTTGCACAAAAGCCGCCATGAATACCACCCTGTAAATTATAATGGCGCTGATCAGGACGCACCTCATATTCCACATAGTTTTCGCGCACCAAGGTCAGACGCATGGGAATAATTTCACTCATGGCTGAGCTGGGGATTTCCCCATTTTTAATTGCGGTAAGATATTCAAGTCCGTTTAATTGTGATGTGGGCATATCCACTCCTTGTAACGATTTATTTCGCTTTATGAAATAATATTCTGTTTTCCTGAAATTATGATATAACAGATAGTGATCAAAATGCTATATTTTTCCAGGATGGAACGATGACAATAAAAAATCTCGTCACAGATGCTGAATGGCAGGCACGTTGTGAACTCGCAGCGCTTTATCGCATTATCGCGCATTACCGGATGACGGACCTGATCGATACTCACATCAGTTTAAGAGTTCCCGATCAACCTGACTGTTTTCTGATTAATCAGTATGGTGTCGCTTTTGAAAAAATGTGTGCTTCAACGCTGGTGAAGATTAATCATGAAGGGCAGGTTGTAGAAAGCTATGAACAGGACAAGCCGGTGAATATGGCGGGCTTCGTCATCCACTCTGCAATTCATGAAGCACATGCTCATCTGAACTGTGTCATTCATACGCATACCGCAGATGGCATAGCAGTTTCTGCACAGAAACACGGACTTCTTCCTATTTCCCAGCATGCGTTGAAATTTTATCAGCAGGTGGCCTATCACGAATATGAGGGCGTTGCATTGTCAACAGATGAACAGGAACGCCTGATTCAGGACCTGGGCAGCCATCGCGCCATGATTTTGCGCAATCACGGACTTTTAACGGCTGGCGAAACGATTGCACGGGCCTTTCATGAAATCTATTTTCTGGAGCGTGCCTGTCAGGCACAGGTGAAGGCCTTAAGCGGTGGTGCTGAATTGCATTATCCAGCAGAAGAAGTCCGAATTAAAACTGCCAAGCAGTTCGCCAGTCCTTTAGTTGAACCGATTTTACAGCGTGCCTGGCAGGCTGCATTATCCCTGATTGAACATCAATATACGGAGTATGCATCATGATTGTGATTTCCAGTACTGTGCCGAATATTGAGGCGATTCTGGTCAAGTCTTTTCAGAAATATGCGCCTGCTGGCAGTTTCTGTACAGTGGACAGCCCGGAAGCTGAACAGGCGACCACAGCAGCTTCGTGGTTTCCAGATCTGGAAAAACTTCGGCAACTTCCAGAACTTGGTCTAATTCATTCGATTGCTGCAGGGGTCGAACATTTAAATTTAAACGAGATTAGAGCTGACCAGTCAGTCTGCCGGGTACTGGATCCACATCATCAAAAAGGCATGCTTGATTACCTGCTCTGGGGCGTGCTGTATTTCCAGCGTTATTTTGACTGCATGATCCAGCAGCAAAAGCAGCAGCTATGGAAACAGTATCGTCAAAGTTATAGCCATCATATCCAGATCGGAATTATGGGACTGGGGCATATGGGTGGATACGTATCAGAACGTTTCGCAGACATGGGCTATCAAGTCTCTGGTTGGTCGAATTCCCCAAAAGACATTAATCAAGTTAAAAGCTATGTAGGCCAAGAACAGCTTTCCGAATTCCTGGCTCAAAGTCAGATTCTGATTAACCTGCTGCCACTCACTGAAGAAAATACCGGCATTCTTTCTGCTGAATTATTTCAGCGGTTGCCTGAGCAGGCGGCATTAATTCATGTCGGGAGGGGTCAGCATTTAATTGAGCAAGATTTATTAAATGCATTAGATTCCAGCCAGTTACGTGGTGCAATTGTCGATGTATTTGAACAGGAGCCATTAGCTGCTGAACATCCATTCTGGCAGCATGAAAAGATCGTTGTTACACCACATGTTGCCTCACATGCACCCATGTCTGTGGTGGTGGAACAGATTCTAGAAAATGACCGACGTTTAAATCTCGGGCTGGATTTATGCCATCAGGTAGATGTTAATAAAGGCTATTAATTGTAGGGATACCGGCAAAAAAATAAGGAAATTAATGATGTGGGAAACGATTCAAACTCAGGTTCAGCAAGGCGTCGCAACCTTAAGCTTTAACCGCGCGGATTCACTCAACAGTTTTAACCAGCAAATGCATGAGGAAGTGCAACAGGTGCTGAAAAACTGGAATACAGATCCGAATATTCGGGTAATTGTGATTCGCGGTAATGGCCGGGCATTTTCAGCGGGACAGGATTTAAAAGAACGTGCTGGACAGCTCGGCAATGTGCCTTTGCCACCGCAAGGCTCGCTGGCCAAATACTATAATCCCTTGATTAATCTGATCCGCCAGAGTCCCAAACCGGTAATCGCAGCAGTGAATGGTGTGGCTGCTGGTGCAGGTGCCAATATCGCGCTGGCCTGTGATCTGGTCATTGCCAAGGAAAGTGCCCGATTTATTCAGGCCTTTTCTAAAATTGGCTTGATTCCTGATGCCGGTGGCACCTGGATGTTGCCACGTTTAATCGGTTATGCACGTGCCATGGCACTTACTTTTCTGGGGGAACCGGTGTATGCCAAAGAGGCCGCTGAAATGGGCATGATCTGGAAAATGCTTCCAGATACAGAATTTGATGCTTATATCGACGACATTGCACACCGATTATCTCAACAGCCGACTTATGCGCTGGCTTTAACCAAACAGGCCTTGCAACGCAGTGCTGAAAATAACATAGACCAGCAACTGGAGCTGGAACAAAACCTGCAATATCGGGCTCTGAGCAGTCAGGACTATAAAGAAGGTGTCCAGGCTTTTGTCGAAAAACGCCCTGCACAATTTACCGGATGCTAAGGAGAGCATTTATGAAAATTCAGACCCGTATTACCGAGCTTTTAGGCATTCGCTATCCAATTATTCAGGGCGGCATGATGTGGGTCGGTACCGCAGAAATGGCCAGTGCCGTATCTAATGCAGGTGGCTTGGGAACATTAACGGCATTGACTCAACCGACGCCTGAAGCCTTGGTCAAGGAAATTGCACGCTGCCGAGAAATGACCGATCAGCCTTTTGCGGTCAATCTGACTTTATTGCCCGCTGTGAATCCGCCGCCATATGCAGAATACCGACAGGCGATCATTGAAAGCGGTATCAAAATCGTAGAAACAGCAGGCAACAAGCCACATGAACATATTGAGGCGTTTAAGCAACACGGCATTATTGTCATTCATAAATGTACTTCCGTCCGTCATGCGCTTTCAGCACAAAGAATCGGTGCGGATATCATTTCGATTGATGGTTTTGAATGTGCGGGCCATCCGGGTGAAGACGATATTCCTGGCCTGATTTTAATTCCTGCCGCTGCGGATCAGCTTACTGTGCCGATTGTGGCCAGTGGCGGTTTTGCTGATGGCCGTGGTCTGGTCGCAGCTTTGGCTTTAGGTGCTGAAGGCATCAATATGGGTACACGCTTTTGTGCGACTCAGGAAGCGCCGATCCATTCAAACATCAAACAGTTCTATGTCGATAATGATGAAAGGGCGACACATCTGCTGTATCGACAGTTCAGGAATACTGCCCGTGTTGCCAAAAATGCGGTATCTGATCTTGTGGTGAAAATGAGTGAAGATCCAAACCTGCAATTTGAACAGATTCGTCCCTATGTCAGCGGTTTAAAAGGCAAGCTCGCTTTAGAAAATGGCGATATTGATGCTGGTGTACTGACTGCAGGTCAAGTGATGGGATTGATTCATGACATTCCGACTTGTCAGGCGCTGATCGAAAATATCATGCAGGAGGCAGAGCAGATTGTTCAGCAACGTTTAGCTCAATTTTTTCCACGTTAATCAACTTTAGTGAAGTCGCTGAATAGAAAAGCCATTCCACCATGAATGGCTTTTTTCATCCTGTATATTTTTTCTCTGTACACGACAAAAATAGATAACTCATTGAAATAATGTCATAATAATTGTTTTCTAACGACGAATACTATGACACATCTCAATGAGTTATATCTTATCTTAAACAAATATCTAAAATGGAACAAGTCACATTTAAAGTGCTTTGCGCTCATCATGCTTGTGATTATTTTAAAGCAAACATGTAATCTTTCTTCTGCATCTAAAGCCTTGCCCATCAAGTGCTTACCACAATCATTTTATCGACGTATGCAGCGCTTCTTTGCAGGTCAGTATTTTGATTATCGTCAAATTTCTCAGTTGATTTTCAATATGTTTTCATTCGACCAAGTGCAACTGACTTTAGATAGAACCAATTGGAAATGGGGAAAACGAAATATTAATATCCTGATGCTCGCAATCGTTTATCGTGGAATAGCGATACCTATCCTTTGGACATTGCTTAATAAACGTGGAAATTCAGATACGAAAGAGCGTATTGCTTTGATTCAACGCTTTATAGCCATTTTTGGTAAAGACCGTATTGTGAATGTGTTCGCAGACAGAGAGTTTATCGGTGAGCAGTGGTTTACATGGTTAA
The DNA here is from genome assembly GCF_000369725.1 of Acinetobacter sp. CIP 101966. Lineage (NCBI taxonomy): Bacteria > Pseudomonadati > Pseudomonadota > Gammaproteobacteria > Moraxellales > Moraxellaceae > Acinetobacter > Acinetobacter sp. CIP 101966. The sequence continues at coordinate 245,957 of NZ_KB850160.1, forward strand.
TTGAACAAGACATCAACTTCTGCATTCGTGTTAAAAAAACTTCATTGTCACCAATCATTTAGGAAAGAATCATAAAATTAGTGATTTATTTCGCCATCTTAAAGTTGGTCAAATTGAATGTCGTAAACGACGGATTTTGGTTGGTCGGGTGAAACTATATATAAGTGCACTACAGTTAGAAAATGGAGAGCTTTTACTCGTCGTTTCTCCTCAGTTTAATGCCAATGCTATTCAGGATTATGCATTACGCTGGGAAATTGAAACCTTATTCAGTTGTCTCAAAGGACGCGGGTTTAATCTTGAAAATACGCGCTTGACAGACCCTAGACGAGTGAAAAAATTGATTGCGGTGTTAGCTATAAGCTTCTGTTGGTGTTACTTAACGGGTGAATGGCAACATGATCAAAAAAAAGCGATAAAAATAAAGAAGCATGGACGACTCTCAATGAGTTTATTTCGCTATGGTTTAGACTATGTTCAAATGGCGATTCAGCGTTTAATTGGTTTTGGGAAAAAAGAAGAGTTTAAGGAAATTTTGGCAATTTTAAGAAGGCAGAACCCTGATAGGATAAGGGTTCTGTGAAATTTGTCGTGTACAGAGATATTTTTTATTTTTAAATGGGAAATTTCATCGAATGACTAGATTTTATTCTTTAAATTATATTATAGTGGATTTAAAACATAATTTCGTATTATGAAATTAATTGTCATAAATATACAAATTAGAACTCATACAAGGGAATTACGATGAGAAATTATATTGCGCCATTAAAAGACATGAAGTTTGTCCTGAAAGACCTGTTAAACGTTGAACAGAAATATCAGGGCTATGCAAAATTCGCAGACAAGGTTTCTATGGATATTATGGAGCAATATCTGGAAGTCGCTGCGGACTTTTGCCAAAACGAACTTCTACCGATTAATGCGACAGGCGACCAGCAGGGTTGCCGTTTGCAGGATGGCGTCGTAACCACCCCGGATGGGTTTAAAGCAGCTTATGACAAATATGTAGAACTCGGCTTTACCTCATTAACTGGTGACGAAGCATATGGCGGTCAGGGCTTCCCGACCTTATACCGTATTGCCATTTCTGAAATTATTACCGCAACGAACTGGTCTTGGGGCATGTACCCAGGCCTGTCCCATGGTGCCATGCGTACTTTAGAGCACCACGGTAGCGATGAACAGAAACAGAAATTCCTGGTACCTTTAATTGCAGGCCGCTGGACTGGAACCATGTGCTTGACTGAATCTCATGCCGGCTCTGATCTTGGCCTGATTCGTACCAAAGCTGTGCCAAATGAAGACGGTAGCTATAGCATCAGCGGTGAGAAAATCTTTATCTCAGCCGGTGAACATGACCTGGCTGAAAATATCGTGCATATCGTACTGGCACGTTTGCCAGATGCACCTGCGGGAACCAAAGGTATTTCGCTGTTTATTGTGCCGAAATACAATCTGGATGAAGCAGGTAATGTGGCTTCCCGTAATGGTGTGGTGTGTAGCGCCATTGAACACAAGATGGGCATTCACGGCAATGCGACCTGTGTGCTGAATTTTGATAATGCCAAAGGTTTCCTGATTGGGCCTGAAAATCGCGGTCTGAACTGCATGTTTACCTTTATGAACTCGGCACGTATCGGTACAGCTATTCAAGGCTTGGCAGCAGCAGAATCTTCTTATCAGGGGGCATTGGCTTATGCCAAAGACCGTCTGGCGATGCGTTCTCTTGAAGGTGCAAAAGTGCCAGGCCAGCCTGCAGATCCGATTATCGTGCATCCGGCAGTACGTAACATGCTGCTGACTCAAAAGGTGTTTGCAGAAGGTTCACGTGCACTTGCATATTATCTGGCGACCTATGCCGATATCGCTGAAGCCACTGACAGCCCGGAAGAAAAGAAAGCAGCTGAAGACCGTCTAGCATTATTAACCCCTATTGCCAAAGCATTAATGACCGAAACCGGCATAGAAGCGGCTAAACATGGTATGCAGATTTTAGGTGGTCACGGTTATATTGCTGAACATGGCATGGAACAGATTGCCCGTGATGCACGTATTGCCAGCCTCTATGAAGGAACTACTGAAATTCAGTCCATTGACTTGCTGGCGCGTAAAGTGCTGGGCTCAAAATTGGGTTTGCTGACCGCATTAACCGATGAAATTCAGGGCTTTGTAAAAGAGCATCAGCAACATATCCAGTTCAGCCAGCAAGTTGCACAAGTCAGCCAGTTGACTGAACAATGGCTGAAATTAACCAGAACCATTCAGGAGCAGGCTCAACAGTCTGCCAATGAAATTGGGGCAGCATCAGTTGACTACCTATATTTCTCTGGTTATGTCGTGTCCGCTTATTTGTGGCTGAAGATGGCAATTACTGCGCAGCAGAAAATTGAAGAAGGCAATACTGATCCGTTCTATGCAGCCAAGATCAAAACTGCACAATTCTTCTTTGCGCGTATTTTGCCAAGAACTTCAACCCACTTTGCCAATATTCAGGCGGGCGGTGAAAGCCTGTTTTTACTTGAACCTGAAGAGTTCAAATTCGATTAAACCTTTTGACCCACGATACTCGTGTCGTGGGTCTTTTTTAATAATTTTTGCATCCTCACCCAATTCAAATATTGAGATTTATTCTCGGATATTGAATAAACCATAAAACAACAAGATCAGGAGTCTATATGGATTTAGACATGATTACTCGACAGTGTCCTTATGCTGATCTGCAGCTTAATTTTCATGAAGTCGGACAGCGTTCTGCATTTCCGACTATTATTTTGATTCATGGCACCGGTGGAAATACCGACAAGCATTTCAGCTATATTTTTCCGATGCTGGGTATTCATCAGCGGGTTTTATCCATTGATTTGCATACCCCCGATAAAGCCGATCTGGCGGTGACTGATTTTAGCCAACAGGTTGAAGCATTGATTCAGCATGCAGTTGCAAAAGATGAAATCATTACAGTGGTAGGCTATTCACTCGGTGCAGTGATTGCTGCACAAGTAGCAGCCAGTTTAAAACAGCGCGTAGCGCGTTTGATCCTGTTAGCCGGTTGGGCCAAAACTAGCTCGGTGCAACAACTGCGTACCGTTATCTGGCAACAGTTATTTACTGAACAATCTGCGGCCTTGCCTCATTTTGTCAATTATTGCCTGTATAGCGATGATTATCTGTCTGCACGAAGCGAACAGCAGGTGCTGGATCTGGCACGCTTTGTTAAACCATCCCAAGATGCAGCCAAACAGCGTGAACTGAATTATCGCATTGATATTACATCAGCTTTATCTGACATCTGTGCAGAGACTCTAGTCGTTGCCTGTCGTGAAGACCGCATGGTGCCTGTAGCGCAAGCTAAACTGCTGTTTGCTTCAATTTCGAACAGTCGCTATATCGAAATTTCTTCAGGACATGCGCTCTATGTCGAAGCGCCAGCCGAAGTGGTGCAACTGGTAAACCAGTTTAGCCAGCATCCAGAACAATATCCGGTGAATCAAAAAATCCAGCCTTATATGCCTTAAAGGAGATAAATAATGCAAGCTAAAGGACAGTGCAGCAAGATTCTAATTGTAGGCAGCGGTTTTGGTGGTTTGGGAATGGCAATCCGCCTTAAACAGCAGGGCATCCACGATTTTAAAATCATTGAACGTGCAGCAGAAGTGGGCGGTACTTGGCGTGACAATACCTATCCCGGAGTCGCCTGTGATGTACCTTCCCATTTATATTCTTTCTCGTTTATTAAAAATCCCAACTGGTCGCGTGTCTTTCCACAAAGGGTAGAAATTCAGCGCTATTTAATTCAATGCTGTGATCAGGAAAATATCCGGCCCCATATTAATTTTCATACCCAACTGGAAAAGGCCAGCTGGAATGCACGAGAACGCATCTGGGAAATTCACACCTCTATAGGTCTGTATCAGGCTGAGATTTTAATTACCGCAACCGGGCATCTGGCAGATGAGCATCTCCCGAAAATTCCGGGGCTGGAAGAATTTGAAGGCCAAGTGATGCATTCCGCGCGCTGGAACCACGAGCTGAATCTGGAAAATCAACATGTCGTTGTGGTGGGTTCTGGTGCTTCTGCCATCCAGCTTGTGCCGGAAATTTCCAAAACAGCCAAAAGCCTGACCGTCTTGCAACGTAGTGCGCCATATATTTTGCCCCGACCAGACCGAGCTTATTCTGAGTCAGAAAAACAGCTTTTCCGCAAAGATCCGGACAGTATGTCGGCCCTCAGACATTCCTTGTTCTGGGGCAATGAATACAATTTTGCCCAACGCCGTAATCTGAAAAGCCAGATTGAGCGGGTCAAGAAAAACTGCCTGCAATTCTTAAAACATCAGATTTCAGATCCTGAATTACAGCGCAAACTTACGCCGAATTATGAACCTGGTTGTAAGCGCTTATTGCTTTCTAATGATTATTATCCGACTTTTCTAAAACCAAATGTCACACTTGAAGACTCAGCATTGGCAGAAGTTATGAAAGACGGTGTATTAAGCCAGGCTGGAAATAAATTTTCTGCAGATATCAGCGTATTTGCGACAGGATTTGAAGCGGCACGTCCACCCTATGCCGCAAAGGTGGTGGGTAAACAGGGTTTAAGCCTGGAGCAGCAATGGTCCAGCGGTATGCAGGGTTATCAGTCAACGACCGTACACAACTTTCCAAACCTGTTCATCCTGAATGGGCCAAATACAGGCAGTGGACATAATTCAGCACTTTATTTTCTGGAAACCCAGTTTGATCTGGTGCTGGATGCCTTGCAGTTTTTTGAGCAGGAACAGATTCAGGTCTTTGAAGCAGATCAAGAAGCTGAAAATAGCTATATGCAGGAGCTACAGCAGCTTTCGCAAGGTAGTGTCTGGTTATCGGAAAGCTGTAAAAGCTGGTATCTGGACCCGGTCAGTCGCAAGCTGACTTTGGTCTGGCCGGATTATGCTCACTCATTTAGAGATAAAAATCAGCATTTTATTCGTAGCAGTTATCACTATCAGTATATTGAATCGAGACAGCAGAAAGTGGTTTAAAAATATTTAATTAAAATCAAAATCTTATGGTTTAAATAATACAAAATAAATGTAAATCCAGGACAGGAGTATAGTCATGAGCATTCAGCCATGGATGGAAGAATATAAAAAGTGGAACATTAATCCGGAGTTTACCCGGCCAGATCCTGAGAAAACCCTGAGCACGACAATTGCTGAGAATTTGGTAAAATTTCAGGATAAAACAGCATTTTTTTATCTGGATCGCAAATTCAGCTATCACGATATCGATGTGTATAGCCAGAAACTGGCTAGCTATTTACAGAGTCTTGGGCTGACTGCTGGCAGCCGTATTGCGGTGATGTTACCGAATATTATTCAATATCCAATCGCGACCTTTGCCATTATTCGGGCCGGTTATGTGCTGGTCAATGTCAACCCCATGTACACCCAGCGCGAGCTCTATCATCAGCTACAGGATTCAGGTGCAGAAGCCTTGATTATCCTTGGACAGACTTTGGAGCAATTAACAGCATTAGAGGAATGTCCTCAACTCAAATATGTTATTTCGACGCATTCGCCAGATTTTATTCAAGAGCAGCAAAGTGCTATTTATAGTCAGGCAACACAATATCCGGATAAACAGTTCTTTGACTTTAGGCAGGCAATAAATCAGGTAGAAATTATTGATTTCAAAACACCTGTACAGCATCAGGAAGATACGGTCATTCTGCAATACACGGGAGGTACCACAGGTGTTTCTAAAGGTGCAGAACTGAGCCATCGCAATATTTTATTTAATATCGCCCAGAACAGTACCGTATTTATCAGCCATTTTGGTGACCGCTATGCCACTGAAAATGAATATGTATTCTGTGCCTTGCCGCTGTATCACATTTATGGATTTACCATCTGCCTGTTCAGTTATGGTTTAAGCCGTGGTTTCGCCAATGTTCTGATTCCAAATCCGAGAGATCTGGATGCTTTGGTAGATCAATACCAGAAACATCCACCGACCGTTTTTCCGGGTGTGAATACCATGTTTAATGCCTTGGCGCATCATTCACATTTTCGTGAACTGGATCATTCAAGCCTGAAAACCACAACCGGCGGAGGAGCATCTATTCTGAAAAATACGGCAGAGTTATGGCATGAGGTTACAGGCTGCCAGATTTATGAAGGCTACGGACTTTCTGAAACCTCACCAACTGCAACTTTTAACCCTCCTTTAAGCCGGCGATTTAGTGGCACGATTGGCTTGCCATTGGCAGGGACTGAAATTCTGATTCTGAATGATGAAGGAGAACCTGTAGAGCTTAATCAGGCTGGAGAAATCGCCATACGTGGTCCACAGGTGATGAAAGGATACTGGCAGCAACCGGAAGCAACAGCACAGGTATTTACCAAAGATGGTTACTTCCTGACAGGTGATATCGGTTGTATGGACGAACAAGGCTATATCACCATTCTGGACCGCAAAAAAGACATGATTCTGGTGTCCGGATTTAATGTTTATCCCAATGAGCTGGAAGGCGTACTGTCCAAACATCCTAATATACTGGAATGTGCAGTGATTGGTATTGATGATGAAAAATCTGGACAGGTACCCAAGGCATTTATTGTGAAACAGGATGAAACTCTGACCCAAGATGAAGTCATGACTTATCTGAAGCAGCAACTGACCAGTTATAAACTGCCGAAATTCATTGAATTTGTGTCCGAACTACCAAAGTCTGCAGTAGGCAAAATTCTGCGTCGTGAACTGCCTCGTAATGTTCAGCCCAGCGCTAAGGCCTGTTAAGGAATGATCTAATCCATTATCTTTAAAGTAAAAAAGGAATCGAAAGATTCCTTTTTTACTGCTTGCAGGCTTATCGCTGCTGGATGATTTTTTTGCTTTTTAGTTCTTCTATTTCAGCAGAACTTAAATATTGACTCAAAATGGCATCGGTATCTTCACCCAGACAAGGTGGGGCCTTTTTATATTCTACCGGTGTCTTGGAAAGTTTAATCGGAGAACCGATTGAAGTGTAATCTTCACGTAAGGTATGCGGCATCTGAATCACCATATCACGTGCCAATACCTGTTCTTCTTGCAAAGTCTGTTTCAGGTCATTGATCATTCCTACCGGTACTTTAACCGCATGAATCAGATCCACCCAGGTTTTTGCCGGTCGAGTATAGAAATGAGCCTGTAGAACTGTGGTCAGTTCTTCACGATGTGTAACACGCCCAGAATTTTTCAAGAAGCGAGGATCTTCTGCCTCCTTAGTCAAACCAACGGCCTGACACAAAGCTTGAAATTGCAGATCGTTGCCACAGGCAATAATAAATTCACCTTCTTGGGCTTTAAACACCTGATAGGGCACAATATTGGCATGTGCATTTCCGAAGCGACCGGGGACTTTGCCTGAGGTGAGATAATTCATGGCCAGAACAGAGAGGGAAGCAACCTGGGTATCCAGCAGCGCCATATCAATATACTGACCTTCACCGGTTTTCTCACGGGACAACAAAGCCGCCTGAATGGCAATTGCGGCATATAAGCCGGTGGTCAAATCGGCAAAGGCCAGACCCGCTTTTTGTGGGCCACCACCGGGCAGGTCATCACGTTCGCCAGTGACACTCATCATGCCACCCATTCCCTGAACGATAAAATCATAGCCCGGCTCTTGCGCACGCGGACCGTTCTGGCCAAAACCGGTAATGGAACAATATACCAGTCGCGGATTTAGCTGGCTCAGACTTTCATAATCCAGCCCATATCGTTTCAACGAACCGGCTTTATAGTTTTCAATGACTACATCACTCTGTTCAGCAAGTTTTTTGATAATACTTTGACCTTCAGGTGTAGATAAATCGATTGCAACCGAATGCTTGCCACGGTTGGCTGACAGGTAATAAGCCGATTCATGGGTATCTTGCTGGTGATTGTTTTTAAGCCAAGGTGGTCCCCAGATACGGGTATCATCCCCATGATCCGGTTTTTCAATCTTGATCACTTCTGCACCCAGATCAGCCAGAATCTGGCTACACCAGGGCCCAGCCAAAATCCGGCTTAAATCCAGTACACGAAATCCTGTTAAGGCACCCATTATTACGCTCCCTGTTCGATCATATTCAAATGACATATCGTTCTTATCCCTCTTTTTAAAGCTATATGAAAATGAAAGAACAATCAACTTTATGATAATAAATTTCGTATAACAAAATAAAACATCTGAAATGATGAATATTCATCTTATTTTCTTTAGCCTGATGCAAATATAAGTATGAACGAAGAACAAGAGGTCACTGATAAAAAGGAAAAAGCGATCTCCCAGACAGGATTAAAAAAGGAGTCAATCAAGTGAATTAAAAACGGATTAGCCTTAAAGCATATTCATTAGCGGAATAGCTTTAAATATAAAAGATCATGAAAACCTAAGGATAGGAAAACAGAGATTTAAATATGACGGATTTAGCGAGAGAATTAGAAAAGATTAAACCTACGACCAAACGAACGCAGCAAATTGCTTTTATTTTCGCCTTTCTGGCTTTACTGGTAGATGGCGCGGACATGTTGCTGCTGTCTTTCAGTTTAAATAGCCTGAAAGCAGAGTTTGGTCTCAGTAATCTGCAGGCCGGTACACTAGGCAGTTTTACCTTAGCAGGTATGGCGATTGGTGGCTTTATGGGTGGCTGGGCCTGTGACCGTCTGGGCCGTGTACGTACCGTAGTCATTTCGATTCTGGTATTTTCCATATTGACCGCAGCCTTAGGCTTTGCACAGAACTTTGAACAATTTGCTGTTTTACGCTTTCTTTCTGCCTTTGGCATAGGCTCTTTATATATTGCAGCCAATACGCTCATGGCTGAATATGTTCCAACTGAATATCGCACCACGGTTTTAGGTACCTTACAGGCAGGATGGACCGTCGGTTATATTGTGGCCACTGTACTGGCAGGCTGGATCATTCCAGAATATGGCTGGCGAACCCTGTTTTTTTATTGCCATTATTCCCTCGGTTATGGCGATTTTTATCCAGAAACTGGTTCCTGAGCCAGAATCCTGGCAGCGTGCACGTTTGCAGCGTCTATATGCCCCAGCTGAAATCACAGCACAGCAACCCGCCAAAAAAAGCACAGTCAAAGAGATTTTCGCGGATCCTGCGAATCGTAGAATGTTTATTTTGTGGATCTTTACGGCCGGTTTTCTGCAATTTGGCTACTATGGCGTAAACAACTGGATGCCGGCATATCTGGAATCTGAATTGCACATGAATTTTAAATCCATGGCAGGCTATATGATTGGTACCTATGTAGCCATGATTTTCGGAAAAATTCTGGCGGGCTTTGCCGCAGACCGTCTGGGTAGACGCGCTGTCTTTTCGTTTGGAGCAATTGGAACGGCGATTTTCCTGCCCGTGATTGTGCTATTCAATACGCCAGATAACATTGCCTATCTGCTGATATTCTTTGGATTCCTATACGGCATTCCATATGCGATTAATGCCACTTATATGACAGAAAGCTTCGCCACCTCGATTCGTGGTACTGCGGTAGGCGGTGCTTATAATGCAGGTCGTATCGGCGCCATGTTTGCCCCTGCAATTATTGGCGCGGCAGCCAGCGGTGGTTCAATTGGCTTAGGCTTCCTGATTATGGGGGGTGCCTATTTCTTGTGTGGCGCAGTGTCCGGGATATTCATTAAAGACCGTCAATACGATCCACAAAAGGCATAATTTCAATTTATAAAAAAGAGCCTGAATTCAGGCTCTTTTTTATATTCTTCAATTAAAGCTATATTTCTATTTGTTTATTCCTGATCCGTTTCTTTATGCAGATGAATACTTTTTAAACCATCATTTACTTTATTGAGCAGATGAATTAGGGTAACCACATCATCAAAAGCCAGCTTATTTAAGGCCTGACCATAAAAATCAAAGAAATCAGCTTGCAAGTTGTCCCATGTGTCCAAGCTGGGATGTAGCCAAAGCAGTGGATCTAATTCATCAGCATCAGGTGAATTTCACCATGGCCTCGACCCCATTCCTGAATGACCTGTCCAATACCCTGGCGGAACAGCATGACAAGGTTGATTCACTAAAAATTTTCCTGTGTGCTGATGCACCCATTCCGGGGCCATTGGTACAAAAAGCCCGGGAAATTCTGGGCATTAAAGTCATATCCGCTTGGGGTATGACCGAATGTGGTGCAGTGACGCTGACCCGACCTGAAGATGAGGATGAACACTCTTTCAATACTGATGGCATCGCTTTGCCAGGTGTGGAAATCAAGATCGTGGATAAAAAAGGTCAGACCAAAGCCGTGAATGAATCCGGGCGTTTGATGATCCGCACCTGTTCAAATTTTGGCGGTTATTTAAAACGTCCACATTACGAGCAGGGCTATATCCGGATTTGTGGACGTAAAAAGGATGTAATTATCCGTGGCGGAGAAAATATTCCGGTCGCGGAAATTGAATCACTACTTTATAAGCATCCGAATATTGCAACAGTAGCTTTGGTCGCTTATGCAGATGAGCGAATGGGCGAGCGTGCTTGTGCAATCATCAAGCTGAAAGATCCGTCACAGCCGTTAAGTTTTAATGAACTGGTAGATTTTCTAAAAACTCATAATCTGGCCATGCAATATCTTCCGGAACGTTTGGAAATCTGGGAGGATATTCCGATGACGCCATCGGGAAAAATCCAGAAATTTAAACTCAGAGAATTACTGGCTCAGCATATTGCCTCAACGACAGTTGAAGCGAACTAAATCTGGGAATAAATAGATAAATTAAACCCTGAATAATATTGCCTTATTCAGGGTTTTTCTTTTTCAAAGAAAATGATCTAAAGGTTTAATGCAAACTTTAGAATCACGTCTATTTTAATAATTTTAATAAGACTTCAGCCGTTGCAGCAGAAGAGGCCGGGTTTTGTCCAGTAATGAGCAGACCATCTTGTTGCACGTATACCTGCCAGTCCTCAGCTTTGGAATATTTCCCACCTTTTTCTTTCAGCATGTCTTCAACTAAAAACGGAACGATGTCTGTCAAACCCACGCCGTCTTCTTCAGTGTTACTGAAACCGGTGACTGTTTTGCCTTCTACAATAGAACGGCCTTCGGAATCTTTCACATCACGCAGGACACCCGGAGCATGACAGACCAGCGCAACAGGTTTATCTGCCTGCAAGGTTTGCTCAATTAAAGAAATGGAATTCTGGTCTTTGGCCAGATCCCATAGCGGTCCATGACCACCCGGATAGAACACGGCATCAAAATCCTGATTTAAGACTTCACCCAACTTGTGTGTATTGGCAAGAGCCTGCATGGCCGATGCATCTGCTTCAAAGCGTTTGGTGGTTTCGGTTTGCGCATCCGGCTCATTACTTTTTGGATCTAGCGGTGGCTGACCACCTGCAGGAGAAGCCAAAACTACCTCTGCGCCTGCATCGACAAAGGTGTAATAAGGCGCAGCCAACTCTTCCAGCCAGAAGCCGGTTTTTTTGCCGGTATCGCCAAGCTGGTCATGTGAAGTCAGTACCATCAAGATTTTCATATTATTTTCCTGTAGCTCGTTAAACATCGTGAATGATCGACTGTTAATTTAACAAGTCACAGAGATCAGGAGTGTTGTGATACGTTCATTTGCTGTATCGATACGTTGTTGTTTCAGTTGATTTAACTAAGGTGTATAGGCTTGCAACGTGAACAGTTTATTCAAGATCTCTCATCTGCCCATTAACAGGTCTTGCTGAAGATCAGCCTGCTTGCGCAGGAAATCCCAGACCAGTTTTATTTTTGGTTCATGTTGCAGATCGACCAGCGTCAGCATCCAGAAAGTGTGGGTAAAACTGAGCTGCTGACCCAGCACCTCTTTCAGTTCACTTTTATCATTGACCAGAAATTTCGGCAAAATGGCCAGTCCAGCACCTGCACGAACCGCAATTTCCTGCGCCAGAATACTATTACTGCGAAAACAGGCACTGACCTGCAAGGGAAGACGCTCCAGCGAATACAGTGCAGTGCTATAGACGAGATCATCAATATAATCGACAAAACGGTGCTGCTGGAGGTCTTCCAGTTTTTTAATTTCCGGATTTTGCTGTAAATAATGCTGGCTGCCATACAGTTTCAGGCAGTAGTTAGACAAACGAGTAATGATATAGGGGCCAGATTTGGGCCGGTCAATCGCGATCACAATATCGGCTTCTCGATGTGAAAGTTTGATCGCTTTCGGTACCGGAATCAGGTCAATGGTCAGCAAAGGATAATGCTGGGAAAATTCTGCCAAAAGACGGGCTAAAAATGCCGTACCAAAACCTTCTGGCGCACCAATCCGGACCCGACCTTGCAAAGGGTCGTGGCGCTTGTCAATCTGGATAAAGGACTGCTCCATCTGTTCCACACGCGGTACCAGTGCCAGACCTTCCGAGGTCAGTTCATAACCGGTGGCTTCGCGCTTAAACAGTTGAGTACCGAGGGTATTTTCCAGGGCCTGAATCCGCCGTGCCACGGTACTGTGTTCAACCCCAATCAAGCGTGCTGCATTGGTAAGCGTTTTAGCACGTGCCAAAACTAAAAAGAAACGTAAATGATCCCAATCCACTTTCATCTTCTATTTAACATCCTGTTAAATCCCTGTGCAAATTTGCACAATCATCGTGCATCATTTTCTATTGGTGGTCAAAGTGTTCTTTGTTAGTCTGCTGAAACAGCGTAAAAATTATACGTTAAATAAAAGCCAGTAAAGGCAAATACAACGACAATAACAAACCAGCACGGAGCGACCATGAACGCCATTTCTCATCCACAGCAAAGTACCGGATTCACCACCGCAAAACTTCTCATTAATGGTGAATTTGTCGAATCAAAAACCAGCCATTGGCAAGATATTGTTAATCCTGCCACTCAGGAAGTCTTGGGGCAGGTGCCATTTGCTACTACAGAAGAAGTCAATGCTGCGATTGCGGCTGCGCAAAATGCCTTTACCAGCTGGCGCCAAACCCCGATCCAGGCACGCATGCGCATCATGCTGAAGCTGCAGGATCTGATTCGTACAAACCTAAAAAGTATTGCCCAGGTCTTAACAGCAGAACAGGGGAAAACTCTGGCCGATGCCGAAGGTGATATTCAGCGCGGTCTGGAAGTGGTGGAGCATGCCTGTTCGATCGGTTCACTACAAATGGGTGAGTATATTGAAGGTGTGGCACGCGGTGTCGATACCTATACCTTGCAGCAACCCTTGGGTGTCTGTGCAGGAATTACCCCGTTTAACTTTCCGGCGATGATTCCACTGTGGATGTTCCCGATGGCGATTGTCTGCGGCAATACCTTTGTATTAAAACCCTCAGAACAGGATCCGCTATCGACCATGATGCTGGTTGAGTTAGCGATTCAAGCCGGTGTACCGGCTGGCGTACTGAATGTAGTACATGGCGGCAAAGAAGTGGTCGATTTACTGTGTACCCATCGCGACATTAAAGCGATTTCTTTTGTTGGTTCAACCGCGGTCGGTACGCATGTCTATAACCTGGCAGGCCAGCACGGCAAGCGTGTGCAGTCTATGATGGGCGCTAAAAACCATGTCGTGGTAATGCCAGATGCGAATAAAGAACAGACCTTAAATGCGTTGGTCGGTGCAGCTTTTGGCGCAGCAGGTCAACGTTGTATGGCACTTTCCGTGGCGGTAATGGTCGGTGAGACCAAGCACTGGGTCGATGAACTGGTCAATAAAACCAAAACCTTAAAGGTAAATGCCGGGCATGAACCGAATACCGATGTTGGACCAGTGATTTCAACCCGTGCCAAATCGCGTGTCATCGATTTAATTAACAGTGGTGTTGAACAGGGTGCTGAACTGCTACTCGATGGCCGTGATGTGCAGGTTCCAGGCTATGAACAGGGTAATTTTGTCGGACCAACGATTTTTAATCAGGTCACGACCGATATGCGCATTTATAAAGAAGAAGTATTTGGTCCGGTACTGGCGATCATGCATGTCGATACTTTGGAACAGGCGATTGCACTGATTAATGCCAATCCGTTTGGTAATGGCGTTGGACTGTTTACCCAAAATGGCAATACGGCACGTACCTTCCAGAACCAGATTGATATCGGTCAGGTGGGCATTAACATTCCAATTCCCGTACCTGTGCCTTTCTTCAGTTTTACCGGTTCACGCGGTTCAAAACTGGGTGATCTCGGTCCTTATGGCAAACAGGCGGTGCAGTTCTATACCCAGACCAAAACCATTACCAGCCGCTGGTTTGAAGATGACCAGGAAACCACTGGTGTCAATACCACAATCAGTCTGCGTTAAGGAGCATCAGCATGAAGATTGCATTTATCGGTTTAGGCAACATGGGCGGCTCCATGGCGCAAAACTTGCTCAAGTCCGGTCATCAGGTTTTTGGTTATGACTTAAGTGCAGTGGCTTTACAGCATTTTGCACAAGCGGGCGGTATCGTCTGCGACAGTCCACAAGCTGCCGCGAAGCAGGCGGAGATCGTGGTCAGCATGTTGCCTGCAGCCAAGCATGTGCGTGAAGTCTATTTGGGTGAACACGGTATTCTGGAGGTGCTTCAAGCGGGCAGCTTATGTATCGACAGCAGTACCATTGACCCGCAAACCATTCAGGAGATTGCCGCAGCAGCGCAGGCCAAGCAGATTCGCGTCTGTGATGCACCGGTATCCGGCGGTACTTTAGGTGCCAAAGATGGCACTTTAACCTTTATGGTCGGCGCAGATGATGCCACCTTTGAGGCCGTTAAACCTGTTCTCGGCTGTATGGGTAAAAATCTGGTACATTGTGGTGCGGTGGGAACAGGACAGGTGGCAAAAATCTGTAATAACCTGATTCTGGGGATTTCCATGACTGCGGTTGCAGAAGGGATGGCACTCGGTGCCAAACTGGGCATTGATCCACAGGCCTTGGCTGGCGTGATTAACAGTTCCACCGGACGTTGCTGGAGTTCTGAAATTTATAATCCGTGGCCCGATATTTGTGTCAATGCGCCGTCATCGCGGGGTTATACCGACGGTTTTGCCGCACAACTGATGCTCAAAGATTTGGGGCTGGCTGTCGATGCCGCGCAACAGGTGGATCAGCCGGTGGTACTCGGCAGCATGGTACAGAAACTCTATCAACAACTGTGTCAGGAAGGTGATGCCCATCTGGACTTCTCCAGCATCATGCATCAATACACCACGCCACCTGCTTAAAACTTAAAAGATTAGATGGAGCAAGGATTCGCTTCAATAATTACACCTTGTCAGTAATAACGATAAATTCAGGCTGAGGTTTAACATGTTAGATTATCAAACAACGGTTCAAGACTTTGATTTAAACACGGTTGCAAGCCAGTATCTCTCCGGTTCAATGCAGGCAGTAAATGCCTGTTATGAATGCTGTGACCGTCATGCCAATTCCGATGCCATTGCCTTGTACTGGCATGGTAAAGATGGCCGTAAAGAACAGTATAGCTTTGCCGAACTCAAAAAATATTCCAGCCAGTTTGCCAACTTTTTAAAGTCTCAAGGCATTGGTAAAGGCGACCGCGTTTCCGGATTATTACCACGTACTCCCGAGTTGATCATTACTATTTTGGCAACCTGGCGGATTGGTGCTGTCTATCAACCCTTATTTACGGCCTTTGGTCCCAAAGCCATCGAGCATCGTATTCAGCTGGCGCAAAGCAAGCTGGTGGTGACTGATCTGGCGAATCGGGACAAATTATCCGAGATCAGCAACTGTCCACCGATTGTGACGGTACATGCCGAAACTGAGGCAGAGCGCTATCCGCACGACCTCAGCTTCTGGACGGTATTAAACCGTCAGGCTGAAGCTTGTGAGCTGGAGATCCTGAATGTTGATGATCCATTTTTATTGATGTTTACCTCGGGCACCACTGGACCAGCGAAACCGCTTAAAGTCCCTTTAAAAGCGCTGATTGCTTTTGCAAGCTATATGCAAAATGCCATTGGTCTGACTCCTGAAGATGCTTTCTGGAATATTGCCGATCCCGGCTGGGCCTACGGGTTGTATTACGCGATTACTGGCCCCTTAGTACTTGGACACTCGACCTTGTTTTATGAAGGTGGGTTTAATGCGGAAAGTGTCTGCGACATTGTTAAGGAATATGGCATTACCAATCTGGCTGGTGCACCGACCGCTTACCGCATGATGATGGCAGCCGATCCTACTCAAATGGCAAAACTGCGCGGTAAATTACGTGTCGTCAGCAGTGCGGGTGAACCGTTAAATCCGGAAGTGATCCGCTGGTTTAAAGAGGTGCTGGATGTACCGATTTATGACCATTATGGCCAGACTGAAGTCGGGATGGTGGTATGTAATCATCATGCCCTGGAACATCCGGTCCGTTCAGGTTCGGCAGGCTTTGCCAGCCCGGGTTACCGAATTGCCGTTGTCGATGAACAGGGTCATGAATTAGCGGCTGACGTCCCGGGAATCTTAGCGGTTGATATCAGCCAATCGCCGATGATGTGGTTCTCTGGCTATGAAGAAAGCCGTAAATCTCCATTTGTCGGACAGTATTACTTAACTGGGGATACCGCAGAAATTCATGCAGATGGCAGTATGAGTTTTGTGGGACGTAGTGATGATGTCATTACTACCTCGGGCTATCGGGTGGGGCCGTTTGATGTGGAAAGTGCCTTGCTGGAACACGATGCCGTGATTGAAGCGGCGGTGATTGGCGTACCGGATCCCGAGCGTACCGAAGTGATTAAAGCCTTTGTGATTCTGGCGAATAATTTTGCAGCTTCGACCCATCTGGAAGAAGAACTCGGTCAATTTGTGAAAAAGCGTTTGTCTGCGCATGCCTATCCACGCCTGATTGAATTCGTGACCGAATTGCCGAAAACCCCAAGCGGTAAAATTCAACGCTTTTTACTCCGGAATCAGGAAATCAACAAACAGCAATCCAAAACTGCATAAGCTCATAAAGCCAATAGATTAAATAAGAAGATTGAAGGAAGCATCGATGCAACTAACGGAAGAGCAAAAACTAATTCAGGATATGGCCAAAAGCTTTGCCCAGGAACAGATTAAACCCTTTGCCGGCGAGTGGGATCAAAAAGGCATCTTTCCCAAAGATGCCTTGGCCCAAATGGGAGAGCTGGGTTTTTTAGGCATGCTGATTCCGGAAGAATGGGGCGGCTCGGGCACAGGCACGCTGGCTTATGTCTTGGCCTTAGAAGAAGTCGCTGCGGCCGATGGCGCAACATCCGCGATTATGAGCGTACATAACTCCGTGGGTTGTGTGCCGATTTTGAAGTTCGGCACGGAACAGCAAAAGCAGCAATTTTTAAAGCCTTTGGCTCAAGGTGAAATGATTGGTGCCTTTGCCTTAACCGAACCGCATACCGGATCGGATGCTGCCGCGATTAAAACCCGGGCGGTCAAGGATGGCGATCATTACATTCTGAATGGCGCCAAACAGTTTATTACCTCAGGGCACAATGCCGGGATGATTATTGTGTTTGCCGTGACTGATCCAGCTGCGGGCAAAAAAGGCATGAGTGCATTTTTAGTGCCGCGAGACACACCTGGCTATGAAGTCATTCGGGTGGAAGAAAAACTCGGCCTGCATGCTTCGGATACCTGTCAGATTGCCTTAACCGATGTCCGCATCCATGAAAGTTTAAGACTCGGTGCAGAAGGTGAAGGCCTGAAAATTGCCTTGGCCAATCTGGAAGGCGGACGGATCGGCATTGCAGCACAGGCGGTGGGCTTGGCGCGTGCCGCTTTAGAAGAAGCAACGGCCTATGCGCATGATCGCGTGGCTTTTGGCAAACCGATTTTTGAACAGCAGGCGATTTCTTTCAGGTTGGCCAGTATGGCGACTGAAATTGAAGCAGCACGGCAACTGGTCCATTTTGCAGCACGCAAGAAAGAAGCCGGTGAAACCTGTTTAACTGAAGCCTCCATGGCCAAGCTATTTGCTTCGGAAATGGCGGAACGTGTCTGCTCCAAAGCGCTGCAGATTTTTGGCGGCTACGGTTATCTGAAAGATTTTCCGATTGAGCGGATTTATCGCGATGCGCGGATTTGTCAGATTTATGAAGGCACCAGCGATATTCAGCGCCTGGTGATTGCACGCAGCCTCTAATTTTAAAAGGATTTATCTCATGCGGTGGCAAACAATTTTATTAGAACAACGTAACGGGGTTGGGCTGATTACTTTAAATCGTCCGCAAGCGTTAAATGCACTGAATAACCAGCTGATTGTTGAAGTCAATCAGGCACTGGATCAGCTGGAAAAAGATCCGGCAATTGGCTGTATTGTGATTGCCGGTTCGGAAAAAGCCTTTGCCGCTGGTGCCGATATTAAAGAAATGGCAGATCTGAATTTTCCGCAAATTTATCTGGATGATTTTTTCAGTCTGGCCGATCGAATTGCGCAGCGTCGTAAACCTTTAATTGCCGCAGTGAGTGGTTATGCTTTGGGTGGTGGTTGCGAACTGGCTTTAATGTGCGACTTTATTTACTGCGCTGATAATGCAAAATTTGGTCTGCCTGAAGTGACCTTAGGCGTGTTGCCCGGCATTGGTGGTACCCAGCGTTTAACCTTGGCGATTGGTAAGGCCAAAGCCATGGAAATGTGCCTGACTGCACGGCAGATGGGGGCGCAGGAAGCGGAGCAAAGTGGTTTGGTGGCTCGGGTATTTGCCAAGGAAGAATTGCTGGAGCAAACCCTGCAAGCTGCCGAAAAAATTGCTGAAAAATCGCTTACTGCCGTGATGATGATTAAAGAATCAATTAATCGGGCCTTTGAAGTGAGCCTGGCTGAAGGCCTGCGCTTTGAACGCCGGGTATTCCATTCCATTTTTGCAGGTTCCGATCAAAAGGAAGGCATGCAGGCCTTTGTGGAAAAACGCCCAGCCAAATTTACCCATCAATAAGAAATTCATAATAGGAACAAAAAGAATGAGTGATGAAAATAATTTAGCGATTCGGGTCGCAGGGGGGCTGGGCATTATCAGCCTGGACCGCACCAGCCATTTAAATGCCTTAACCCTGGCGATGATTCAGGGCATTCAGGCGCAACTCGATCAGTGGCTGCATGAACCACAGGTACAAGCGGTTCTGATCAATTCCAACAGTCCCAAGGCGTTCTGTGCCGGAGGAGATATCCGCTATCTGTATGACAGCTATCAGGCCGGCAATACCCAATATCAGGATTTTTTTGCCACTGAATATAAGATGCTGAGCACCTTGCGTAATTTTCCAAAGGCCGTGATCGTGATGATGGATGGCTATGTACTGGGCGGAGGCTTTGGATTGGCTCAAGCCTGTCATATCAAAGTTACGAGTGAAAAATCACGTTTTGCCATGCCAGAAACTGCGATTGGTTTTTTCCCCGATGTCGGTGCTACCCATTTTCTGTCCCGACTGGATGAAGTCGGTGTCTATATGGCATTGACTGGTGAGCAAATCAGTAGCAGTGATGCGCTGTATCTGGATCTGGTGGATTATCATGTGCCGAGTGAGCGTTTTGCTGAACTGGAAGCAGCATTGATTGCAGCACCGGTATTAAACCCGATTGAGATTCAAAAGATCATTAGTTCCTATATTACGCATCCGGTAGAAAGCGAGCTGCAAAAACGTGCAGATCTGATTAATCAGCATTTTGGCTATCAACACCTGGAGGAGATTGAACAGAGCCTTGCTCATGCAAGTAGTGCAACTAATCAGGAATGGGCCAATAAAATGCTGACCATTTTGCAGCAGCGTCCGGTGATGGCAAAACAGACCAGCCTGAAGTTACAGCAAGCCGGACAGAATTTGTCGCTGGAAAAATGTATGCAGCTAGAACGGGACTTGCAGGATGTCTGGTTAGAGCAGGGCGATTTTATTGAAGGGGTTCGTGCGCTGATTATTGATAAGGACAAAAATCCACAATGGCGAACCGAAAATGCAAAATTTGAACAAACACTGGAAAAGCTCTGGCCAGCATGGACTCAGCAGCGTATCGAAAATATTACTTAAAGCTGATGGTAAAAGACCCTCTATAATTTAATTATAGAGGGTCTTTGTATCTGTCCCATACTTTCATCGACATGAATTCTATTTAGGGGGACGTTTTCTTTTTCTTGCCGCCACTTGTTTATTGACCGTCGACCAAGCGATACGTTCGGCTTCTTCTTCAGAATGCCCACGCGCTTTTTCGCTTTCTTCAATATGTTTGGCCTGCCGTTTCTGCTTCTCGGTATAAGCTGATTTGTCACCTCTAGGCATCTTAATATCCTCATCAGGTTTGGCTGAAATTACTATAACAAGAGCTTATTTTTACAAGGGTAAGTATTTGTTGGAATCATTTTATAAAAACCTAATTTTTTAAAATATGAAAATCTAAAGATTAAATAGATGAAGATAACGGTCAGCTAGAACCGCTATCTTCTGTGCCAGATTAGCCGTTAATAATACTGCCGCCATTCACATGAATCACCTGACCTGAAATATAGCTGGCTTCTTCACTGGCCAGAAATAAATACGCCGGTGCTACTTCACTTGGCTGGCCCATGCGGCCCATTGGGGTACTTTTACCAAAATCTTTAAGCTGTTCTTCATCAAAACTGCTCGGAATTAATGGTGTCCAGATTGGCCCTGGCGCGACTCCATTGACGCGAATGCCCGTTTTATTTTTTAATAAATTGGTGGAAAGGCTTCGGGTAAATGTCGTGATGGCACCTTTGGTACTGGCATAGTCAATCAGCTGATCATGTCCGTGATAACTGGTAATACTTGTCGTATTGATAATGCTGTCACCTTCTTGCATATGTGGAATCACCGCCTGAGTCAGGTGGAACATCGACAAAATATTCACATTAAATGTTTTAAGTAATTGCTCGGGCGAGATATCGGTAATACTTTCTTTCGGGTATTGAACCCCGGCATTATTGACCAGAATATTAATCGTTTTAAATTCCTGAAGGGTCTGCTCCACCATTTTCTTGATTTCATCTTGATCTTGTAAATCACATTGAATCAGCAGACAACGGCGGCCTTCATCTTCCACCATTTTTTTGGTGTCCCGTGCATCCTGATCTTCATCCAAATAGCAAATGGCAATATCGGCACCTTCGCGAGCAAATAAGACCGATACAGAACGGCCAATTCCGCTATCACCACCAGTAATCAAGGCAACTTTGCCTTTTAATTTTTCACTGCCTTTATAATGCGGTTTAATAATTTCCGGTGCAGGGTCCATTTTGGTTTGCACACCCGGTTGATGGTCTTGTGTTTCAGTTGAAGCTGGGGTTTCAGGATAATGATTCATATCTTTTCCAATTCCAATGATTGTGGCCATATAAGAAAAAATATATTAGAAGCTTTTAGGCAAAATGAGGCTGGACTCAACATTTCATAACAGAATGTATTCGAGATTTATCAATTATTCGTTGAAACGGATCAGGTTGAGCAACCACAACAGAAAAAGCTGATGGAACAGCTTCTGGCTACACTTTGATAGCGGAGGTGGTCTTGAAAGGTGAAATTTGATTAGGAAAGGTGAGGTATCAACGGAGATTTAAAATCTAGACATACATAGGCCTTTTTTACTGGGGTCTGTTGACACTTACTGTTCATAATTAACCCTATAACGGTAGCCATAAAAATATACAGGCTAAGGCAACAGAACTTTGATAATTTCTCTTGAGCTTGTCATATCGAGTAGCTATTCCTCTAAATTGCTTTAATCTACAAAACATATTTTCAACTAAATGCCTGATTTTATATAAATACCAGTCCATATGGTCATTGTTCGATTGGCTATTCGTTTTCTTTGGTATATTCGCTTTAGTCCCTGTTTTCCTGATCTGTTCACGCAGTGGTTCTGAATCATAGCCTTTATCTGCACATACCACTTTTGTCTCTTTTAAATCTAATGTTGATATTAAATCAGGTGCAACTTTAACATCATGTGTGGTTCCATCGGTAATCATGAAATCAATAGGATTGCCATGTGCATCAACAATCAAATGTATTTTTGAGGAGTTTCCTCCTACACTTTTAGAAATAGATTGATTCGCTATGCCGGCAGAATGTTGATGAGCACGTACATGAGAGCCATCAATAAAAATCCACTCCATATCGGGGCATGAGGCTAGTAATTTGAATAATCTAAGTAACTTACCGCTGCTTGACCAACGATTAAAACGTTTGAAAATAGAGTTTGAATGACCAAAACAAGAAGGAATATCTCGCCACGGACAGCCTGTTCTAATTCTATAGAGAATAGCTTCAATAAAATTGCGTAAATTTGAGTTGTGGTGAATGGATAAATTACGCAGAATAACTTTCAACTTTTGCCAGTGTTGATCTGTCAGCATGGTACGAGGCATAGCGAATAGTAAAATTGGGTTTGGTGATTTGATTTTACTACTTCGCTATTTTTTTAAGCTAAAAGTGTCAACACACCCTGGGCTTGTATATAAAATAAATGGAGAGTTTTTTAACTCTCCATTTATTTATTCATTCTGATGTGTTTAAAAAATTTCTATAGAAATAAATTAAAGATTATCACTTAAATTAATTCTGGCCTGTGCTGCCTTTTCCTTTTTGGCTGAGGCTTTACCCCAGTTAAACTTTTGTGCACAGATGCCTAAGCCCACAATAAATAATGCAAGCACACTGGTATAAACCACTTCTTTAAAATAGGTTCCTTCAATAATCATGGTAATTAAAGCGCCGACAATAAAGATAATGACCAGATAAGTGAGCCATGGGAATAACCACATCTTGAATGGAATATTTTGTCCTTCAGCTTCCAGTTTTTTACGTAACTTAAGCTGAGAAATGGCAATAGCAAGATAGACATATAAAGATACGGTACCAGTCGCTAACATCAAGACATCATAAATATTCATACTTTCGGTGGCAGTCAGATAAATCGCCACGAAAGAAAACAGGCTTGAAAAGATGACACCTACCCATGGGCTGTTATTGCGGTTGGTTAAACCGAAACTCTTTGGTGCATCTCCACGTTTCGAGAGGGAATAGACCATGCGTGAACAGGTATAAAGTGCGGAGTTAAAGCAGCTACATACCGAGGTGAGCACGACAAAATTAACAATATGGCGTGCTTCTGGAATACCGAGTGCAGTAAGCGCTACGCTATACGTACCCCAGGTCGGATCTTTCAATAAAGGATTATTGTGTGGAATCAGGCAAACCGTAATCAACATTGAACCGACATAGAATAAAATGATACGCCATACAATTGAATTAGCGGCCTTACGAATTTCCTTGGCTGGATCTTTGGTTTCAGCTGCTGCTACGGTGACAATCTCTGCTCCCATATAAGCAAACATTACACCCAATAAGGCCGTGATCACCGATGAAAACCCATTGGGCATAAAGCCTTGAGCGGTTAGATGAGTTGTACCACCGAGCATAGAGGCATCGCCCCAAGGCCACAGGTGCATCACGGCCAAACTACCAAACACCAGAAACAGTACAATGGCAATAACTTTGATCAGGGCAAACCAGAACTCGAATTCACCAAAGTTTTTTACGTCACGGAGATTAATCCAGACCAGTGCTACAGTGACCAGAAGCATATAGCCCCAGATCGGGATAAATGGAAACCAGCTATTTAGGATTTTCCCGGCAACAAAGGCTTCCCAGCCCATGAGCAACGTCCAGAAAGACCAGTATAACCAGCCGATAGAAAATCCAGCCCAGCGCCCGATTCCACGATCCGCATAGGTTGAAAATGAACCACTGTCGGGATTCAGTACCGCCATTTCTCCCAGCATACGCATGATGAGTAAAACTAATATTCCACCTAGAGTATAGGCAATGAGTGCAGCCGGTCCTGCAGAATAGATGACATTACCGGAGCCGACAAAGAGTGCTCCACCAATGACACCGGCAATTGAAATCATGGTGAGATGGCGTGATTTAAGTCCGTTTTTTAAGCCGTTTGATGATTCGGAATTGGAGAAATGTTGATGTTCTGCCATATAATTTCCCTTAATATCAATAGCGTAGCGGCAATAAAATTCCTTATTTGGCTTACGCTATCTTATCCTTTGAAACTGTAACCGAATTCATCAGTGCTTGACCAATATTAAGTTAATCTTAATAAAATGAATCCTTGTAGCCCTATAGACAGGATCACACTTTGATTAAAGTACGGTTACATGCTGTTCATGTATGCGGTTAATTTCTCTTTTTTGTTGTAAAGTGACGAGAGCCATTTTTGAGCAATTCAAAGGAGCCAATTGGCTTAAGAGATAAAAAATATAAGCAGGCCATATTTACAGAAAAATAAAGCTTACCTAAAATATCAGGCTAAAAGCAGGTTTACGTTCCCTTTAAAAATAAATTAAAAGCTTTTTGATTTTAAAAATATAATTGTATTGATCCTTAAGTTTTTACTAAGTTAAAGTGCGGATCCGATGCTCGCGCAAGCACTTTAACAATATCCCGAAAGCCACCAGAATTTCCTGTTCACTCACACAGGCAAAGCCCAGTAATAATCCTTTCTGCCGGGTGGAATAATGTTTGGTATAGTATTGCGATAAGGCTCTGACCTTGATTCCCAGTTCAAGCGCTTTGGATGCAATCAAGACATCATCACTGCTGCTCGGCAATTTTAAAATCAGATGCAAACCGGCGGCGGTATTGTATTCATGCAGAAAATCTTCACCTAAATGTCGGCGAATCAGGTCAATTAAAAAAGCGTGGCGTTTACCGTACAATAAACGCATCCGTCGGATATGCGCTTCATAATGTCCTTCACGGATAAATTCAGCCAGTGTTTGCTGATCGATTAAGTGACCACCACGATAAAGTTCCGAAGCTACAATTCGCAATGAAGAAAAGAGCTGTTTTGGTACCACTAAATAGCCAATACGCAGGGCCGGATAAATCGTCTTACTGAACGTCCCCATATAAATCACCGGAGAATCCGGCTCTAAACCTTGTAAAGAAGGATAGGGCTGGCCCGAGAACCTGAACTCGCTGTCATAATCATCTTCAACAATCCAGCTATTGTGCTGGCGTGCCAGTGCAATTAACTGTTTGCGCCGTTCTAAACTTAAATGTGAGCCCAAAGGATACTGATGCGACGGCGTCACAAAAATCAGTTTAGGTGGTTTCTTGGGATGCAGATCGGGAATAATCCCTTCCTGATCCACCGGTAAGGAACGTAGATTGACGCCATTAATTCGTAAAATATTACGCGCGCCCCAATAGGCTGGATCTTCGATCCAGACCTCATCGCCTATGTCGCTTAAAGTACGCGAGACCAAATCAATCGCCTGATGGGTGCCTTCGGTAATAATGATCTGATCAGCATCGCACTGCACTGACCGGGCAATTTTCAGATATTCTGCCAGCTCCTGACGCAGTTCTAGGGAGCCACCGGCATTGCTGTAAATCAGGTTGTTAACTTGAGGTTCACGGCTCAAACGCGTTTGGATTTTGCTGAAAATATGATGCGGAAATTCGGTTACATCGGGTGCGCCCGGTACAAAGGCTCCCCATTGATAAGGCGAAGCCGCGGAATAGCCGAGCAAGTAAGAACCGCGTTGCGACAGATTATAATTTTGCTGTGCTTTTTTTTCTGCAACGGCAGGAGAATTCTGTTCTGCCTTCACCAAAAAGGATTCGGGTAATTTCTCTACTACCCAGGTACCTTGGCCGGTACGGGCATCAACATAACCCTGTGCCTGTAATTGTTCATAGGCATTTAACACCGTATTACGCGATACCTGAATCTCTTTGGCCAGATCACGTGATGCAGGCAAGCGGGTTTTGGGAGCCAATACGCTATCAATAATCGCGTTACGCAAGCAGCGGAACAGGCGCATCTGTAATGTTCCTGTGACATCTTGCTGCAATCGCTGCAGTAAATAATCTCCAAGCAAGCTACGCAATTGGCTCTCTCCTACAAATTTGAAATGGCTCTCGTGAGAGCGGTATTGCTAGGTGCAAAATAGTCTGATCAGGCAGTCATTGTAAAGTGTCTTGTATGCGTTTTGATCATGTACCTGCGGCTTGAATGCGAGCATACAGGCGGGCAGGCAATATACACAGATACCGATTAAAACTAAAGCGGAAAATCTAGACACTGATTTTGTTTGGAGCTCGCTGAACTAAGACCTGAATCAAGCAATGATTGCCATAACAGCCGAATAGAGATGTGTTGCAGCCGCCAGGACATACGACTGCATATAACAAAAGGATCATAGAATGAACATGATGATGAAAGGATTGACCTATACCGAGCAAGGTACAACGGCCTGGAACAATTATCTTAAGCAACTGGATAAAGTAGCGCCTTATCTGGGTGAGCTGAGTGAACGACTGGACATGCTGCGACGCCCAAAGCGCAGTTTGATTGTCGATGTTCCGGTCATCATGGATGATGGTACGGTTCAGCATTTTGAAGGCTATCGTGTTCAGCACAATTTAACTCGCGGTCCAGGCAAAGGCGGCGTGCGTTTTCATCCAGATGTCAATTTAGATGAGGTGATGGCTCTGTCGGCCTGGATGACGATCAAATGTGCTGCTCTAAATTTACCTTTTGGCGGTGCCAAAGGCGGTGTGCGAGTTGATCCGAGCCAGCTTTCCAAGCGCGAACTGGAACGCTTGACCCGACGTTATACGGCAGAAATAAATTTAATTATTGGGCCGCAAAAAGATATTCCTGCGCCGGATGTTGGAACTAATCCACAAATCATGGCCTGGATGATGGACACGTTTTCTATGAATGCGGGTTCTACGATTACTGGTGTGGTTACCGGAAAACCGGTGCATCTGGGTGGCTCCTTGGGCCGCAGTAAAGCCACAGGTCGTGGTGTGTTTATTAGCGGGCGTGAAGTTGCCCAGCAAATCGGTCTGGATTTAAAAGCTGCCCGGGTCTGTGTGCAGGGCTTTGGTAATGTCGGCAGTGAAGCTGCGCTGCTTTTCCAGGAAAATGGCAGCAAAGTGATCTGTGTTCAGGACCATTCTGCCACCCTGTATCAGGAACAGGGAATTGATATTAAAAAGCTGCTTGAATACTCCAATACCCACCATAAAATTCAGGGATTTTCTGCCAGCGATGAAATTTCTGCATCAGATTTCTGGAGCATTCCTGCCGAAGTCTTTATTCCGGCAGCGTTGGAAGGTGTGATTAATACTCAGGTCGCGCAAAATATTCAGGCCAAAATGATTCTGGAAGGTGCCAATGGTCCCACTTTGACTGAAGCGGATGAAATTCTGAGTGAGCGTCATATTACGGTGGTGCCAGACGTGATCTGCAATGCGGGTGGCGTGACGGTCAGCTATTTTGAATGGGTTCAGGATTTGGCCAGCTACTTCTGGACTGAGGAAGAGATTAACCAGCGTATGGATGCCAGCATGAAAAATGCGGTACAGGATGTATGGCAAAAAGCAGTTCAGGCCGGATGTTCTTTGCGTACAGCCGCTTATATTCTGGCTTGTGAACGTATTTTAATGGCACGTCAGGAACGAGGGATCTATCCGGGTTAAGCGAAGTTTTTGCAACATGGATTAATTGATTAAACCGACTGGATTTAATCCATGATGACCTATCCTAAATTTTTGCAATGGATTTTTAAATTGGCTTCTTTATTTAAAAAGGAGCCAATTTTTATTAAAAATATAAATAACTGTTTATAAATAAAATAATTTTATATTTTGACTATTTTACTCGTTTTAAATAGACCAATTGGCTCCTTCCATCTGCTGCAAAGTGGCTCTCGTCTCATACGTATAAAAGCGCAAAATGAACCATATCAGCCAGTCTTTGGCAAATTTCTATCCCAAGATCCGGATAGCAAAATTTACAACGTATGAATCAAGAATGAGGATACAAAATGGACAGTAAACACTCAGCACTGAATGCACGTAAACAGCAGGCGACACCACGTGGTGTTGGGGTCATGTGTCAATGGTACGCAGAGAAAGCAGAAAACTCGACCATCTGGGATGCAGAAGGTAATCAATATATCGACTTTGCGGGCGGGATCGCCGTACTGAATACTGGCCATCGCCACCCTAAAATTATTGCTGCGGTCACTGAACAATTAACCAAATTTACCCATACAGCTTATCAGGTTGTACCATACGAGAGTTACATTGCTCTGGCAGAACGTATCAATGCACGCGCTCCCATCCAAGGTGCTGCAAAAACCTCATTCTTTTCGACTGGTGCTGAAGCTGTCGAAAATGCAGTTAAAATTGCCCGTGCCCATACTGGCCGTCATGGCATTGTGACTTTTGGTAATGGTTTTCATGGCCGTTCATTTATGACGATGGCCATGACCGGTAAAACTGCACCTTATAAACGCGACTTTGGGGTGATGCCTGGTGGTGTTTTCCATGCCCGTTACCCGGTGGAATCCAAAGGCATTAGCGTAGATGATGCAATGCAAAGCATCGAAGACATTTTCGCAGAAGATATTGCTGCGCATGACGTAGCAGCGATTGTGCTTGAGCCTGTACAAGGCGAAGGCGGATTTAATGTGGTGCCTGCAGAATTCCTGAAACGCTTGCGTGTACTATGCGATCAAAACGGCATTTTACTGATTGCTGATGAAGTACAGTCTGGCTTTGCGCGTACAGGTAAATTGTTTGCGATGGATTATTATGAGACCAAGCCAGATCTGATTACGATGGCAAAGAGTCTAGGCGGCGGTTTCCCGATCTCAGGCGTGGTAGGTCGTGCTGAAGTCATGGATGCACCAAATCCAGGTGGATTGGGAGGCACTTATGCAGGTAACCCGGTTGCTGTTGCGGCTGCCCATGCGGTACTGGATATCATTGAAGAAGAAGGTCTTTGTGAGAGAGCGAATGATCTAGGCGCAGAACTGGTTGATGTTTTACATGAACTGAAAATGTCTTCTAGCATGGTTAAAGAGATTCGTGCACTGGGCTCAATGGTGGCGGTTGAGCTGGAAACTGCGGAACAGGCAAAAGCTGTACAAAACCATGCCATGCAAAATGGTCTGTTAATCC
Organism: Acinetobacter sp. CIP 101966; assembly: GCF_000369725.1. Taxonomy (NCBI): domain Bacteria; kingdom Pseudomonadati; phylum Pseudomonadota; class Gammaproteobacteria; order Moraxellales; family Moraxellaceae; genus Acinetobacter; species Acinetobacter sp. CIP 101966. The sequence goes on from NZ_KB850160.1 coordinate 274,928, forward strand.
TGACCTGCGGTCGTTATGGTAATGTAATCCGTTTCCTATACCCGCTCACGATTCCGGCAGAACAGTTCCGTGCGGGATTGGCTATCTTGAAACAAGGGTTTGCAATGTCTGTTGCAGCCTAATGAAAGAGTAATGATCATGCTTCAAGCGCAATATAGAGATTTATTACAGCATCCTGATATCAGCTTCGATCAGCCTGCCACGGATGAATATATTGAAGTCAAAGATGCAGCAACCCAAGCCACTTTGGCATGGGTAAAATCCCATGACCGGGCATCTGTAGAACAGCTGATTGCTCGTTCTCAGCAAGCACAGAAAGTCTGGAAAGCCAAGACAGCCCTCGAACGTGCGGATGTGCTTTGGGCCTGGTTCAATCTGATGCAGGAACATAAAGAGTCTTTGGCTCAGATTCTGACCGCTGAACAGGGCAAGCCACTGGCTGAGGCGCGTGGTGAAATCGGTTATGCCGCTTCCTTTATCCGCTGGTTTGCCGAGCAGGCGCGTCGTATTGATGGTGACGTGTTGACTCCAACGCTTTCCCATCAACGTTTATTGGTCATTAAACAGGCAATTGGGGTAACAGCTGCGATCACGCCATGGAATTTCCCGGCGGCGATGATTACCCGTAAAGCCGCGCCAGCTCTGGCTGCTGGCTGCTCAATGCTGGTTAAACCGGCTGAACAAACGCCTTTAACCGCCTATGCGCTTGAGGTTTTGGCCTTGCGCGCAGGTTTACCACAAGATGTATTGCTGCATGTTAGTGGTGATGCGGTTGAAGTGGGTCAGGTCTTATGTGAAAGCGAAACCGTGAAAAAGTTAAGCTTTACCGGTTCGACTCAAGTCGGCCGCATCCTGATGCAGCAATGTGCGCCGACCATCAAAAAACTGTCCTTAGAACTTGGTGGCAATGCACCGGTTCTGGTCTTTGATGACGCTAATCTTGAACAGGCGGTACAGGGCATCATGGCGAGTAAATTCCGGAACAGTGGACAGACCTGTGTGTGTGCGAACCGGATTTATGTACAAGATGGCATTTATGATGCGCTGGTAGAAAAACTGGTGGCTGCCGTTGCCAAGCTGAAAGTGGGTGATGGCCGTGATGAAGCCTCTACTCAGGGTCCATTAATTGATGAGGCTGCAATTGAAAAAGTGCAGTCACATATTGCCGATGCATTGAGCAAAGGTGCACAGGTGAAAACCGGTGGACAGCGCTCAAATCTGGGCGGTACATTCTTCGAACCTACGCTTTTGACTGAAGTTACCCAGCAGATGCGTATAGCAAAAGAAGAAACTTTTGGACCGTTGGCGCCGTTATTCCGCTTCAAGACTGAAGAAGAAGCGATTCAGATGGCAAACGATACGGAATTCGGTCTGGCCACGTATGTATTTACCCAAAGTACAGCACGTCAGTGGCGTGTAGGCGAAGCCTTAGAATACGGTATGGTGGGAATCAATACCGGAGCTATCTCTAATGAGGTTGCGCCATTTGGTGGAGTCAAGCAATCGGGATTAGGCCGTGAAGGATCTAAATTCGGTATGGATGAATATCTTGAAATGAAATATTTATGTGTTGATATTTCTTCATAATGACGTTTCGCAAGTAAACATATTCATTAAAAACTGATGAGACAATGTCAGCCTCCAGTGAATCTCGTGTTTAATTTAAACCGGGATTCCTGTAATGAAGCAAGGATTTAACAGACAGATTGGAGCAGGGCATATTTTCAGTTGTTAAGCCATTCTTCTTCTCTAAAATTCCCCTAAATATCAATTAAAGCATCAGATTTCTATCAGGATTTAACCCTAATTTCTAACTTTAAGCCAAAAGCATCCAGTAATTTTTGCATAGACTTGAGTGTTGGATTGCCTTCCGGTTGTTCCATTTTCTGTAGAGTCTGGGGAGCAATCTTGGTAATTTTAGCCATATCGTTGAGCGTGAGGTGCAACTCGGTACGAATGAAACGAGCAACCTGATGAAAAGGCCAGTCAGGATTATTACTGACGGTTTCAAGTACAGACAATCTCTTTTGCATCTGTTGAATCGGGGTCAGGGGCTTGAAACGTTTATCCATGATTCAGCTCCTCCAATTGTTGGCAAATATTATCAATTCGATACTGACTATTTTCCAGAATTTCAGGTGCCAATTGCAGATGCTGCATGTGCTCGAGTAATCCCTGATAAAGTGGTAATTGCTCGATTAACACCGCTTTGATTTCTTTTGGATCAATCATCGTGCTTTCGGCGATCTGTTCAATGACTGAATGCCAAATTGGCATACCACCATGATCATCTCGCTTCCAACGCGTAGTCCGGGCAATACCATCTGGATGGAGCCACATCGGCGCAAAGTCAAATAATGGGGTTAGTTGAATGATTCCTTTATTGAAACGTTGAATCGCTGTATTACGGGTATGATTATCCTTATTACCTAAAGCGACATTGGCAAGATCACGCTTCAAATATTCAAAGATTTCCTGTTTTGGTTCAGTACAGCATTGCATCAACAGGCTACAGATCTGGTTATGGTTCATTCTTACCCCAAAACCGGCTTTTCCTCCCAGAGAAGCAATACTTTCCTGGGCAATTCTTTCAACCTTCCCATCGCTGACTTTACGGTCAAATCGGGGAATAAATAAAGTCTTACCATGCAGCTCCAGTTCCTGATGAACACGAAGTCCCAGGTATTGGGCAATTTTCATATATAAGGCTTCGTGCATCAAAATTTTATCTAGATTCTGATCACTGCCACGACTGAATTTCACCAGCCAATGCTGTTTGACCTGATGATCTGTCAGCGTGTGATCCAGATAGAACAGGTCATCATGACCTTGAGTCAGCAGTAATTTTGGCCACTCGCCCTGAATACCAGAAGAGCCGGCAATAAAAAGTCCATAAGAGGCTAAGGATTCAATAAAGTTTTCTTGACGTTCTACGACTTGGTCTAGGCTAAAGCCATGATTCTGCTGAACAGGAAACTGCCCCTGTAGCCATTCATAAGCCTCTTTAATCCGTAAATTACCAATCGGATTACCTGCACCCGCTTTTAGAAGCGCCCAGTCTGCTTGTTCCTGAGTGTTTTCAGAAAAATTAAGCTGACGGAGTAATTCTTTACGGCCATAACCTTGAGGTAACAAATCCATCAGGAAGGCTGGCCAGGTAGATTGCAAGGTATTTTGCACATTTACTGGTAAATGATAGGCTAGCGCATGCCCATCGCTTAGGTCCATATAAGAAATAGCATATTCAAATAGATATGATGTGCGCGTGGCTGCTTGCCATCCAGTTTGTTGTTGACCGACAATCTCAACAATAGCGCAATCCAGCCATTCATCTTCCTGATAAATCTGCAGTGTGCAATATTGATCCATAATTTTATTAAAATAGTAAAGTAAAGTGATTTTATTTATTATATACCTATTTTAATAAAAAACTAATTTTATCTTCTTAAAGTTCTTTATCGTTCTAAAAGGCCTTATCTTCACCAGAATACAAGGCTTATGAGGATATATAACAAGATGTATCCTGTTAGAAATCACGATATAACCCAATTGATTTTTAAATATCAGAGCATCTCTAACCCTTACTACCTATAATCGCTTTTTCACTTGAATGAACTTTTAAGCAGCAAATAAAGGACTAAATCCCCGTTTGCGTAGTAATTTTCGGTACATACTCGAGCTTCGATCTGCCGGAAAATGCGCTTCTAAAGATAAGTCCAAAGGTAAATATTCAGGTTTCTGATTTTCTACAATTAAACGATCTTCCTCGAAAATTTTTAGATTAAATGCGTAGGCATCTTCAACCGGTAAATCTTTATCATAATTGCGGCAAATAGGCGCAAAAAGTCGTGTTGAACGCGCAGTCATGGGTGAAGCCGCATTCATGATGACCTGCTTGGCATGATTTGGAAAATGAATCGTAAGTGTTGCAGTAAAGGGTAGGCTCACTTCAAAATGACGTAACCATTTAAAATCTTCCTGGCCACGCTGCTCTGTTCCGATCGGATAACGTCCCACACTACTGATATAATCTGCATTAAAACCAACATCCGTTTCTGTCGTACTGTAATCAGGAACTTCTACATCCTCCGGATCACCAAAAGTATCGGGATGCACCCAGGCAAAATGTGCCACATCAATAAAACCTTCGAGCTGTCTTCCTGCAAAACATTGAATGTCTATCTGAGGGCAGACCAGTTGCTGATACTCAGCATCATCCCAAAAAGGCATGTTAGGAATATGAGGTTCTGCATCTTTTGTAGCGCTTAATGAACACCAGATCAGACCATACTTTTCTACCGCAGCATAAGTTTTCAAATGGAAACGTTCCGATATTTTATGCTGAGGATGTGCAGGAATACGGTTGCATTTACCTTCATTGCCAAAGCGTAAACCGTGATAACGACACACCACGCCTTGGCCGTCATTTTTTCCCAAGCTTAAAGGTACACCGCGATGCGGACATGCATCTTTCGCCACCACCAGTTCATCGTTCATTTTATAAATCACCAGCGGCATATCAAGCAGCATGCTACTTGTTGGCTGATCTGTAATATCACGCGCAAGTGCAATCGGATACCAGTACTGAGCCAAAAGATGCCAGTCATGTTCCTCGAATGTCATATGGACTGGTAAGTCGGGACTAAAAGCGGCGATATTTGTATTCATAATGGGTTCTGTGTCATGACCTTTAGCTGGACTATAAAACAGCAATGTGTTCTATGAAATTTCAATTAACAGGACATAGGATTGCGTAAATCAGAACACTGACCAGCGATTAAAAACAAAATAAGCATCTTTCCAGGTTTTTTATGTTCAACCACGCAAATATTGAGATGGGATATTTCTAAGCTTAAATCTCGCTGAAAATATTTTTTAAAAAGCGTGCTCTCAATTTCAATGCTCTAGTTTGGCGCATAAATTGCTTATCACGCGTATAGACCATTGATCATTTACTCAGAATCCACAAGGAATTGATGTGACGACTAGCTACTTACGCGGACAAGAACTTATCGAGAGCATTCGCAGTGCACCTTATTCGCGTGACCTGATTGGTTATCATGGCGAACTACCAAAAGTGCAATGGCCAAACGGCGCGCGTGTCGCGGTACAGTTTGTGCTGAATTATGAAGAAGGTGGTGAAAACCACATTGAACATGGTGATACAGGATCAGAACAGTTTTTATCTGAAATTATTGGTGCTGCCAGCTTTCCAGACAAACATATGTCGATGGATTCGATGTACGAATATGGTTCACGTGCTGGCTTCTGGCGGATTCATCAGGAGTTCCAGAAACGTGGTTTGCCGATGACTATCTTTGGGGTCGGCATGGCATTGGTACGTAATCCTTATGTGGTAGAGGCGATTAAAGCAGCCGATTATGATGTCGTTTCACATGGTCAGCGCTGGCTACATTATCAGGACATGCCGATTGAAATGGAACGCCAATATATGGATCAGGCGGTCAGCGTTCTGGAAAGCCTGTTTGGTGAAGCACCGATCGGCTGGTATACCGGTCGGGACAGTCCGAATACCCGTCAACTTCTGGCTGATTTTCCTCAAATCAAATATGACGCTGATTACTATGGGGATGACTTGCCATTTTGGAGCACCTTGACCAATCAGGCAGGGGAAACACGTTCGCATTTGATTATTCCTTATAGCCTGGATAGCAATGACATGAAATTCAGTTCACCTGGCGGTTTTAATAGCGGGGAACAGTTTTATCAATATATCAAGGATGCTTTTGATGTGCTCTATACCGAAGGTGAAACTGCGCCAAAAATGCTGTCGATTGGCATGCACTGCCGTATTTTAGGACGGCCGGGACGTTTTAAAGCACTACAAAAGTTCCTAGATTATATTCAGAATCATGACAAGGTCTGGATTTGCCGCCGTGGGGATATTGCCGAGCACTGGTATAACCATCATGCGCCATAATCATAAAATATATTGGAAAAGATCAGTTTAGATGCTCTTTTTTGAGTCATGTACTTTATAAAAATAACAAACACATCAGCTTTGGCACTGTTATTGCAAAACCAGTTTTAAATAACCAAGCAATATAAACAGGCGATTGAATAGTGCAACTTGTTGAATTTAATCAAGCATCAGCAGAAGATGCGATGATCTTTTTAAAGCACTGTGTGCAAATACCCAGCTGGTCGACCGAGCTTGCCGCAAAACGTCCTTATGCATCGCTTGAGGATGTTTTGAGTGCAGCGAACCAACAGGCGGCGACCTGGAGTTGGGATGAAATTAAAACTGCGCTGGATAATCATCCCCGTATAGGTGAAAAACAGGCACAGGCTGAATTAAGTGAAATAGAAAAAGACTTTTCCCATCGTGAGCAATCCGGCATTACAGCAGATGACGATACCCAGCTCGCGCTGCTTAAAGGCAATCTTGCCTATGAAAAAAAATATGGGTTTATCTTTCTGATCAAAGCTGCTGGATTGAGCAGTGAAGACGTCCTTCAAGCCCTGAACTATCGTTTGCTAAATGATCCAGAGATTGAGAAACGTATTGTCCATCATCAACTGGCAGAAATTGCCTTGTCACGACTGGCTCAGGAGCTTCATGCATGATTAGCACGCATATTTTAGATACACATCTGGGAAAACCTGCGACAGACGTGGTGGTACGACTTTTTGCTGAAGACGGTCGCTTGCTTGCTGAGACAAAAACCAATACAGACGGCCGCGTCAGTGATTTTGGCATAGTCGATTTAAAAACAGGTATCTATAGTCTTGAGTTTTTTACATCTGCTTATTTTGAAGGTTTGGGTTTAGAAACTTTTTTTCCTAAAGCAGTTATTCATTTTTATGTGAAAGATGCATTCCAGCATTTTCATATTCCTTTACTGATCAGCCCATTCGCGTACTCCACATATCGCGGAAGCTGATTTTATATTTAGACTTTGAGGGTGAGAAAAATGACAGAACAAAGTAAAACAATATCACCTGAACATGAATATTTAGGTGCGGGGAAAAGTGTAGCTTATGGTTTGCAACATGTACTGACCATGTATGGCGGAATTATCGCACCGCCTTTAATCGTGGGAACGGCAGCCGGCCTAGAAGCCTATCAAATTGGATTATTGATTGCAGCGGCGCTATTTGTGGGTGGTTTAGCCACAATTTTGCAAACCGTTGGGGTGAAATATATCGGTGCCAAATTACCTTTGGTACAAGGAGTTTCTTTCGCTGGCGTTGCGACGATGGTGGCGATTGTGACTACAGGCGGTGGTTTGCCAGCAGTCTACGGTGCAGTCATTGTCGCCTCATTAATCGGTTTTCTCCTCGCACCTTATTTTTCCAAAATTATCCGTTTCTTTCCACCTGTGGTGACCGGTTGCGTCATTACTATCATTGGTTTGTCTTTATTACCTGTAGCAGTCCGCTGGATGATGGGCGGCAATCCCAAGGCACCAGAATGGGGAAGTGTCGAGAATATTGGTCTGGCACTCATGACTTTAGCTTTAGTGATTTGCCTGAATTTAAGCCGACACGCTGCTATTCGTCGCTTGTCTATTTTACTGGCAATTGTTTTAGGTTCAGTACTGGCTTATTTATTTGGTTTTGGTGATTTCTCTAAAGTTGCGACTGGGACATGGATTCAGGTACCTAGCTTCTTCGCCTTTGGACTGCCCACGTTTGAGCTCACTGCCATCATTTCCATGCTCATCGTTACGCTAGTGATCATGACCGAAACCACAGCAGATATCATTGCAGTGGGTGAGATTGTAGGTACCAAAGTGGATGCGGATCGTATCTCGAATGGCTTGCGTGCCGATATGTTATCGAGTGCGATGGCACCGGTTTTTGGTTCATTTATGCAAAGTGCTTTTGCGCAAAATGTCGGCTTGGTGGCGATTACCGGAATTAAAAGCCGATTTGTGGTCGCTGCGGGTGGCATGATTTTAGTAGTGCTGGGTTTACTGCCCATTATGGGACGTTTGATTGCTGCCATTCCTGTACCGGTATTAGGTGGTGCAGGTCTGGTACTTTTTGGAACAGTCGCTGCAAGCGGGATTCGTACCTTGGCTAAAATTGATTATAACGAGCAAAAAAATCTCATCATTGTTGCGACCGCTATTGCTGCCGGTATGATTCCAATTATTGATCATTCCTTTTATGCCAATTTTCCAAAATGGGTACAAACCTTGTTTCATTCAGGCATCAGCTCAACCTGCTTAATGGCCATTTTACTCAACCTGTTGTTCAATCATCTGAACTTATTTAAAAATAAAAGTACAGCAACTACAGAAATTGTGGCAAAGCTTCCACATTAGAAAATTTAAACCAGAATGAAAACAGTCCAGGAAAATGGGCTGTTTTTTTTATCAAAAATTAAAAATGTTGGCTTTGTTTTTGCTTAATTCAGAATGTGATTTTTTCATTCCACTGGGGACCCTTATTTATGAAATTCACTCAACTTACTGCTGCAACATTACTTGTATTGGGTGCGGCATCCGCACAGGCAAAACCGATCTGGCAAGACTTCAGTGTCACCGGACTTTATGGAGAAAACTATGAGGTGGTCGATGAGAAACAGGCGACTGCGACCTTTGAATATACGGCAAAAATAAAATATGCAGATGTCTTCTTCTTCATTGACCGTATGCGCGGCGCAGATGACTTTAAATCCAGTTATTTTGAATTTTCACCACGTTTAAGCTTGGGAGAAGTATCAGGCCAGAAACTTGCCTTTGGCCCGGTTAAAGATGTACTGGTCTCAACGACCTGGGAAGGTGGAGAAGGTTTTGATAACTTCCTCTACGGCGTAGGTTTCGATCTGGAAATTCCCTATTTCCGCTATGCTAGCATTAATCTTTATCGCGTGAATAATGAGAATATTGATGATGATTACCAGTTGACACTGACCTACGGCGTGCCAATTAAACTGGGAACTGAAGAATTTCTGGTGGATGGCTTCTTAGACTGGTCTACAGAAGAAGATACTCATGACAGCGAGATGAACTGGACCACCCAATGGAAATGGAATGTCGGTAAACACATTTCTCCAGACACCAATTTATATCTGGGGATTGAACATTCTATCTGGAACAACAAATTCGGTATCCCAAATGCCGATGAAAATAATGTCAGTGCTTTAGTGAAATATCACTTCTAGGCAAAGTGATGAAGAAATAAGTTAAAAGCCCTGATAAAAGGTAATGCCAGTCAGTTAAGAAATTGACTGGCATTTTCTTGGGTATTTCTGCGGTTTTCCTTTCACAACTCGTGGGCAACTTCTAACCCTTCTCTCAGGCAAAACATACCTCCTCGATTTCTCCAGTAAACTTTCTAGATGTTTAGGTAAATTCCCTGCGGAGTCTAAAGAATCAAATCTTAATATATTCAGGATGCTGATAGAGGCAATATGAAAGCTGATTCTCAAAGGACTGACTTTTGCACGTTGAGCCATATGTTTCATTTGTCTTCTTAGAATATTATAGGCAATGAAGACCCCCCATAATTCTTGATAAATTAAATCAGGTTGCTTGCTCCTCAAATGCTTACCTTCCTGTAAATCACTTTTGATTTCTCGGTAACACATTTCTATTTCCCAGCGCTGGGCATAAAGCTTCGCCAAGCCTATCAGTGGATATGCCTTTGAATCCATTAATGAAGTGATATAACGTCTAATTTTCCCTGCCTGCTCAACTTCAATCAAACGCGCTTCCCAATATTCTCCTAATGATGGATTTAGCTTCCTGGCTCTAGCTGAAAGAGGCATTTTGATTTGAAAGTCATGCGGGGAATTACGTTTAATGATCTCATAGCGTAAATTATCTTTTGCTCTCATTAACCAATGACTGGCTTCTACTCGTGTTTGCCAGTCAATCAAGAAATCAGCAGAGAAATAGGCTCGATCAAACAAGGTAATACTATGCGATGGAGGACATAATCGATTTGCCAGTGTAAGTTCACCCTGATCCATGCTACCTATTTGGGCATCAATGATTTCATGGGTGCTGGTATTTACCAGGCAGGTTGCTCTCACTTGTGGATAAGGGGCTGCAGCGGTTTTACCCTTAGATGAGCCAAAGTGTTCAAAATTCTCGTCTGTATAAGGCATAGACCAAACCACCCCGTCAACAGCACATACACTAAGGCCATGAAAGTTTGAGTATTGCTGTTGGGATTCTTCAAACCAGGCTTGGCTGAGTAGAGAAAACAAGGTATTCAAGGGCTCTCGTCCTAAACGTTGTCGTGCTTGCACTGCTGCACTGGGGACACAATATTCTGTTGTACCAAACACAAGTTTTAGTTGCTCTACGACATACCCGATCGGTTGATCTCGAAATAGGGCAAGCCCAATTACCAGCCATACCACATGTTCGGCAGGTAATTTTCTTCTCCTGATAGAAGCCTTACCTGTTTGATGTAGGCTTTCTTTAATCCAGTTTAAATCAATGAGTTCACTGAAATGGCTGAGTGAAGGCAAAGAATGTTGAAGGGTGCAATCTAAATTTTCAGATAAAGTCATAAAAAAAATGAGCGTATTGGCATACACTCATTTTTACTACATTTTTCTAATGTCTGCTTAACTGACTGGCATTACTGATAAAAGGGCTTTTTTTAATGCGTTTAAAATACGGGTGGTGTTTCAAAAAGTATGCTAGTTAATTCTGTCAATAGAGAAATTGAAAATAAGTAAATTAAATTCACTATATTTTTAATACTTTATGAGATTTCAATTGTGGTTAAAATATAATCAGCATACTTTTTGAAACACCACCAAATACGATCTGGATGTTTTCAGGAAAAGGATGAACATCACAATTTGATCCGCTACCTATACGATCCACTACGACAAACTCGCTGGGTGCTTCAAGGGTCAATAATGGATGATGCCAGGTTCCGGCACGATAATTTATCCCTTGAGAACCATCACTGATAAATACCTGAATCTGACTAATATCGGGCTGTGTATAATCAAGTTCAGGCGCTACAACGATTAAAAATTGCTGGCCGTGCATCGGAATAAAAGCCTGTGATCCTAGAGGATGCCTTTCCAGCATTGAGATTTGAAAAGGAATTGCCGTAGCTTGCATATTTCTAAAAATACTCAGTCCGACCTTGGTGTCACTTTCTACTTCAGCCAGGGCATGATAACGCTCAGTCTGCTGCTCATTGATATGAAAATAATGATTACCCTGACAGGCAATGACTTCTCCAAAAGGCAGAAAACTTTCAGTGCTTAAAGGCTGTATTTTTATACTTTGCATAGACATATCATTGATCACTCAAGCCAATTTTCCCCAGAGACGAATCCGGCTGATGCCACCGTCCGGAATCATGTTGACACGAATATGGGAAATTTTTTCGTGTTGTAAAATTTCATTGATGTAATGATGAATATGATCCATTTGCATAGGTTGGGCTGCTAACAAAAAAGGCCAGAACATGCTTTGTGGAATGAGTTGCTCATCGGTTGCATCCTCAACATAGATGGCTTGAATAGAAACCTCTGCAGGGAAATTTCCCTTAAAATGGGCGGTATCAATTTCAATTTTCTCGATTCGGGCACTGGCGCCTAAAGCCAAAATGCACCAGTCAAATCCTGGAGCACGACGCCGTTTGGTTTCCCAGCCATCGCCCATGTTAATGCCACGTCCCGGATTAATCAGATTGCGTGGATGTCCAAAATGCGCATCGCTATAGGCAACGACACGGCCACCATGTTCTAGTGCCAAAACATCTAGCATTTGATCACTATCTTGCAGATTGATTTTTACCTGACCATAGACCTTAAAACGTGCAATCCCACCGTCAGGATAAATATTCAAACGGACATGGGTAAATATCTGCTTTGCTGAAATCTGAACAATATGATGCTGGCTGGGGCCCAAGACATTATTTTCTATAATGCTGATCCATTCTGCCTGATCAAGATTTCCATCTGGCGCATAACATGCTTGCACAGCAGCAGAGGCCGGATAATTACCGCTAAAAAAAGTCGTATCAATATCCAGTGCCTGTATTTGACCTGCAACAGCAAGTTTAATGATGGCCCAATCATAGCCCGTGTGGCGCTTGCGACGGGTTTCCCAGCCATCCATCCATTTGCCATGCTCATCAAACTTGTCTTCGATAAAGACCGGTGCCTCAAATTGCAACATGCGTTTTGCTTCAGCAAAAAACTCATCTGAACATTCAAGAATTTCTGCGCCAATTCGGGCATCTGCAAGGTTAGTTAACTGCTGTACTGGAGCAGGCAGATCAAAAATTGGAGCTAATAAGGTCGCCATCTTAAATTTCCATCATTGGTATACGTCACATGAATATGCACTTTTATAAATACAAATTTAGGTCTTCTGCCTTTATAAAAACAGGACATTGAAGGAATTTAAAAGCACAGCGTGTGCCAACTCTTGCTATTTTTTTAGTGCATTTTTTTCAGGATGGCACGTTTTTAGCATTTTAGCTGGCAATGAAGATGAAATAGCCAGGAGGAATAGATGGAGATTGCAATTATTGGGGCAGGCATGGGCGGATTAACCACAGGAATTGCACTAAAAAAGTTCGGACATCGGGTCACCATCTATGAGCAGGCAGAACAGATTTTACCTGTCGGTGCTGCAATTTCCTTGTGGTCAAACGGGGTGAAGTGTTTGAACTATCTGGGCTTAACTGAACAGGTAGCAAAGTTAGGTGGCCAGATGAATGACTTAGCCTATATCGATGGTTTGAATGGCGAGGTCATGACGCAGTTTAGTTTGGCGCCGTTAATTGAAGAAGTCGGTCAACGTCCATATCCGGTATCGCGTGCTGAATTACAAAATATGTTAATGGATGCGTTTGGCCGGCAGGATATTCAGCTCGGTAAAAGAATGGTGTCTATTGAGGATAAGGGGCAACACGTTGAAATCGGTTTTCAGGATGGCAGCACTGTTTCTGCAGCATTATTGATTGGCGCAGATGGTACCCATTCCATGACGCGTCAGTATGTATTGGGCAAACAGGTTGAACGCCGTTATGCTGGCTATGTGAACTGGAACGGACTGGTTGAGATCTCTGAAGATTTAGCGCCCGCACAGCAGTGGACCACTTTTGTCGGTGAAGGCAAACGCGCTTCACTGATGCCTGTGGCAGAGCATCGCTTTTATTTCTTCTTTGATGTGCCATTGTCCGCAGGTCTGGAAAATCAGCGTTCGGAATATAAGCCCCTATTAAAACAGTATTTCTCTGGCTGGTGCCCACAGGTTCAGCGCTTAATTGACAGTATTGATGAGCAGAAAACCAATCGTGTCGAGATCCATGATATTGAGCCTTTTACCCAGTTTTATAAGGGCCGTGTGGTAATTTTAGGGGATGCAGCACATAGCACTACACCCGATATCGGACAGGGAGGTTGCCAGGCAATGGAAGATGCGGTCTATCTGGCACGTGCCTTACAAATTAATACGCTAGGTCTGGAAGATGCCCTGAAACGCTATCAGAATAAACGCAATGAACGCGCCAATGAATTGCTGCTACGTGCACGTAAGCGTTGTGATGTCACGCATATGAAAGATGAGCAAATTACCAAAGACTGGTATGCAGACCTACGGAAAGAGCAAGGCCCACATATTATGAAAGGCATTATTAGCAATATTGTGGGTAATCCATTGGATTAAAAACAGTTAATTTCATCATTAATATTAAATAAAAGCCGCGATTTTAGTTATCGCGGTTTTTGTTATTTAGGTATGAAAATACTACAGTTGCTGCACCTTGCTTTTTAAGGCTTCCATTTGTTCAATCATATGTTTAATCATCAACTGGGAAACGCGTGAAATCTGGCGTTTAGGCGCCACACAGAGGGCAATGGTCAGCGGATGCAGCCCTTTTTCAGAGATAGGTTTAAAGACCACTTCATCTCGCTCGACATACGGTAAAACATCGAGATAACTAAAAATTCCAATCCCGGTATTTGCCTTAATGAGAGTATTCATCAGACGGATATCATTCGATTCCGTTTTACGTACAGGTATAAATTGATGATGTTTATACAATGCCTGTACATAATCATGAATAATCAGGGGTTCGGCCGGAATAAAATGGTTGTCATTCAAGGTATCTGAAAAATAAATCTTTTCTGCTTGAGCAAGAGGGTGTGATTTACCCATCACAAAACCTAAAGGTAGTTCCAGAAAATGGAGGACTTCAATATGTTGATGGGATTTCGGATTCAGGATCAGGCCAAAATCCAGATCTGCCTCAATCACTTTTTTGGCTACGATTTCACTGTCTGCGACCCGGATATTAAAATTAATCCAGGGATAATTTTCATACATATATTGCACGGACTGCATGACAAAACCATCATTTAAGGCAGAAATTAAACCAAATTCGATGGTCCCACGCGTAAGCCCCTGAATTTCATCAAAGCGAATCCGGGTTTGCTGGAATTCTTTTTGCCATTTTATAACATCGGCATAGAGTAATTCGCCCGCCAGTGTCAGTTTTAAACCATTGGGCAAGCGCTCAAATAACATAATTCCCAGTTCTTCTTCAGCCAGAGCAATTTGCCGATGTACTGCAGACACGGAAATGAATAATTGATCTGCGGCCTTGCGTAAACTTCCCGTTTTCGCCACCGCGATAAAATATTCTGAAAATCGGGAAAAAGGCGTATTCATCAATTTAGTCAAGCAAGTACCACCGTTTATTTATATCAATATTTGAGATAAACGTGTTTATGCGAGTTTTATGCCAAAGAAGGTAGCTTTAATCGGCAAGTACATTTGTACATGGTTGATGTGTTCTAATTTTAAGAATGAATAGTACGAATCATTCTAATAGACAGAATAACAATAAATTCAGTAATTTCAATTAGAAGCGAAGCCAAAATTGCACAGTTCTGCACTGTTCAAGGCCTGTAAAAAGAGACCATCCATAGTAAGAATATAGGTTTGATATGAACGCAATTCCAGTCATCAATTTATTCAACAAACCCTGCTATAGCCAGTTTGATGATCAGGACTGGGACATTCTGGCTCGTCACTGGTATCCGGTGGCACGGATTCAGGACGTTTCTACCCAACCGCAACAAGTGACCCTGCTTGATGTCAAACTGGCATTGTACAAAACAGAAAGTGGCGATATTCATCTGGTCCGTGATATTTGTCCACACCGGGGTGTACCCTTAACCAAAGGCTGGGTTTCGGGTGAAAACCTGGTCTGTCCTTATCATGGTCTACACTACAATGGCCAGGGTAAATGTATCAAAATTCCTGCACAACCCGAGCTGACCAACATTTCTGAGCGTTTTTCTCTGACTAAATTTCCAGTGGTGGAAAAATATGGCTTGATCTGGACCAGTATTTTTGGCCGTGACGAAGCAAAAGCCAATTTCCCTGTTTTAGATACCTGGGAGATGCCAGATCATCAGGCAATTTTACCGCCGTTTGTGGATATTGCCGGCTCAAGTGGCCGTCAACTGGAAGGCTTTATTGATGTTGCACATTTTGCCTGGGTTCATCAGGGTTCTTTCGCAGATCCTGAAAATCAGGTTGTACCCAAATACACGACAGCACGTACAGATTACGGCCTGCATACCGAATATGTTAGCAGTGTCAGCAACTATCCACATGGTATGCAAGATCTGGCACCGGAAGGCTTTTTGTGGAAACGTGTATTTGATGTCTATCCACCGTTTTCTGCGGTGCTAACCGTACATTTCCCAGAACAGGGACAATTAAAAATTCTCAATGCCTGTTGTCCGGTCTCGCACAATAAAACCCGTTTATTTGTACCACTGACACGCAACTTCGATACCACAGGAGATTTACAGGCGGTATATGACTTCAATGCACAAATTTTTGCCGAAGATCAGGACATGGTAGAAAGCCAAAAACCTGAAGAATTACCGCTCGATATTTCTATGGAAGCGCATTTTGAAGCAGATCGCTCTTCAACGACCTATCGTCGAATCTTAGCCGAGTGGGGATTAAGTAAACGTTATGTGGTCTAATATATTTTAAAATTAAAAAATATAGATTAAATTTTAAATAAAAACCCTATATTTTAATAAGTTGACAAAAATAACTAATGATGCGAAAAGGTTTTTTTAGTTAACAGATGTTCACACATGCCTAGAATTGTTTCTGTACCACTTAGTTTAGAACAGCGAGAACGACTCATTTTTCTGGTCAAGCATGCAAAACATTGGCGTGAAAGGCAACGTGCCCAAACTATTCTCTGGCTTTCCGAAGGTAAAAGTGTTGCGGAAGTTGCCACTCTACAAGAACGTATCCCAGAAACCATAAGGCTACAACGCCGACGTTGGGAATTGTATGAGTTTGAATCGATTAAAGAAGGTCATCGCTCAGGTCGACCCAATACATTGATCTCAGACTATCAGGCGAAAATCCTAGATTGGGTCAATACAAGTCCACTCAATGCAGAACAAATCCGAGTCAAACTACATGAAGAATACGAAGTGTCCGTGTCTGTTGAAACCATTCGTAAGTTTTTACGGGATTCAGGTATGGTCTTCAAGCGTACCCGTCATAGCTTGAAAAAAAAGAGATCCGATTGCATTTGAACAAGCAACACAGCAGATTGAAGAATTACGAGAGCAAGCGGCACGTGGTGAAATTATATTAGGTTATGTTGATGAAACAGGATTTTCATCTACACCTGATAACCGCTATGCGTGGACAAAGATAGGTGATGTTCATGCGGTTGATGCAATAAGATTAAAACGAGTTAATGTCATGGGGTGTTTGCTTTCAACGGGGAAACTGGTGACTAGTTGTTTACAAGAGTCAGTGACAAGCACTTGGTTTTATGCCTATTTAACTGGAATAGCTCAACAAGTAAAACAGACGTATAACCTTCCATTGGTTCTTATTGTTGATAATGCCTCGATTCATAGAAGTAAAAAGATGGCTGATTACAGAGAGCTACTTAAAACTAACTTTTCGACGAATCTGTATTTTATTCCAGCTTATAGCCCTGAGTTAAATCGAATCGAGATGGTATGGAAGCAGATGAAATATTATTGGCGAGATTTTCAAGTCATGACAGCTGACAAAATAGAGCAATGGGTGGAGAAAGTATCAAACCAATTCGGAAAAGAATACATGTTTACTTTTTAATGACAACTTATAGTAGTTTTTATTTATATTATTTTTAAATAATTAAAATATTATTTATACTCCCTTATTCTTTGATTAAAACTGATTAATATTGTTAAAATTTAGAAATTAAAATAAATCAATCTAGGCAAGCTGCGATTAGCGAGTTACAACTTCGTTCAATGAGGAGAGAAAAGAATAAGATCTGTAGAACATCACCCTTTTGGTATATTACAAGCTAAATCGAATTATCAAAAAAAATTAATTTTTTAATATTAATAACTTATATTAAAAAATTCTATTCCCTCAATAAACCTTAATACATGGTTCTATCATCTACATTTATCTTTGCTCATGAAAAATATGAAGCTCCAATTAAAAAAGGAATGCACAAATTTAAAGCGTTTTATTTTATTGCACTACTAATAAGCAATAATAAAAATAAATCATTTTATTAAATTAAATTTTATATCAACTACAAGCTTAGTATTTATTGCTTTAATACCATTACTTTTTAATTAAATCATAAAAACAAAAATATCTTATTTTAAAACCCTATTTCTATTATTTTTATAAAAACTGGAATGCTTATTGCTAATTATATCTTGAACAGACTGAGCACATTTGCGTGAAGTCATTTTAAAGCATGTGTTGCATGACACAGAACAACCAAGAGCAGAATAGAATGAAAGAAAAAAATAGCTTGAAAACCGGATTGAAAAAATTGGTAGGGGTATTAATGGCAAGTGGTGTAATGGGCATGGCCGCTGTCGCCAATGTTCAGGCCCAAGATAAAGCCGCATTTGTTTATATTGGCCCAACCAGCGACCATGGCTGGACCTATTCTCACGATCAGGGCCGGATTAAGGCTGAAAAAACCCTCGCAGGAAAATATAAAACCTCTTATATCGAAAATGTCCCTGAAACAGCAGATGCCGAACGTGTGATCCGTAACCTGGCACAACAAGGCAATAAAGTCATTTTTGCAACCTCGTTCGGTTATATGAATGCGATGGAAAAAGTATCCAAGCAATTTCCAAATACAGTATTTATGCATGCAACCGGTTATAAGCAGGGGAAAAATTTAGGAGTGTATGATGTCCGTACCTATGAAGGCGCTTATATGCTGGGTGTGGTCGCAGGGCAAAAAACCAAAAATAATGTTTTGGGTGTAGTTGCGTCTTTTCCGATTCCTGAAGTCATCCGTAATATCAATGCCTATACCCTCGGTGCACAAAGTGTAAATCCAAAAATTAAAACCAAAGTCATTTGGGTGAATTCATGGTTTAACCCGGGCAAAGAACGTGATGCAGCCTTGGCATTGATTGCTCAAGGTGCAGATGTGCTGATGCAAAATACCGATTCTCCGGCAGTGGTACAGGCGGCTGAACAAAAAGGTGTCTTTGCTTTTGGCTGGGACTCTGACATGAGCAAATTTGGCCCTAAAGCGCATCTTGCCGCATCGGTTTTACATTGGGAAAAAATCTACACTCCAGTAATGACGCAAGTCAGCAATAAAACCTGGAAACCCAGTGCAATGTGGTATGGCGTGAAACAAAAAGCAGTCGATATTGAAAGCTTTGGTCCTTCCGTGTCGGCAGCCTCTAAAGCAAAAGCGCTCAGCGTACGTGATGGCATTTTAAAAGGCACACTGCATCCATTTACCGGCCCGATTCATAAACAGGATGGTACATTGGTCTTGGCAAAAGGCAAGCGCCTAGATGATGCGGCACTAAGTAAAATGAATTACTACGTGAAGGGCGTAGAGGGTTCATTACCGAAATAAAGCTTTGCCATTTTGCAATTAAAAATCTTTAAACACTTTGATGTACTTTTCTGCATCCATTTGCATGCCTGACAACCATCGATGGATGCTGAATTGCTACGGCATGGAATAGGGCACTGATGATGACCTCTCAACACGATAGATCTGCTCATGCGCAAGAGTTGAATGCACGTTCTTCTTCAGGTGTACCGCGTTTACAGCTCATCAATATCTGTAAAAGTTACAATTCATTGAAAGCGAATGACCAGATACATTTAACCGTTCAACCCGGACAGATTCACGCCATCTTGGGTGAAAATGGCGCCGGAAAAAGTACCCTGATGAAAATCATTTATGGGGCAACCCAGGCCAATCAGGGACAAATGCTCTGGAACGGTAAAGAAGTCAAAATTGACAATCCGTCGATGGCGAGAAAACTGGGTATTGGCATGGTCTATCAGCATTTCTCTTTATTTGAAACCTTGACCGTGGTGGAAAATATTTTGCTGGGACTGGATGAAAAGATTCATTTAAAAGTCCTGAGCCAAAAAATTATTGAAGTTTCAGAACAATATGGTTTACCCATTGATCCACGCCGCGAAGTACATTCTTTATCGGTAGGTGAGCGGCAACGTGTCGAAATTATTCGCTGCCTTTTGCAAAATCCCGCTTTAATCATTTTAGATGAACCGACTTCAGTATTGACACCACAAGCGGTACGGCAACTGTTTAAAACTTTACGGTTATTGGCCTCCCAAGGCGTTTCAATTTTATATATCAGTCATAAATTACACGAGATCAAAGAACTCTGTGATGAAGCGACCATCTTACGCAATGGCCGTGTCACCGGAAATGTTAATCCCAAAGACAACAGTACCAGTGATTTAGCACGCTTAATGATTGGCCGTGATTTACCGACCTATGTACGCCCTGAATATACAGGTGAAAAACAGATATTATTCCAGGTTGAGAATCTCAATTACCAGTCCGACGACCCATTTGGTGTGTCGCTGAAAAATATCAATTTAAATATTTTTGCCGGTGAAATTGTAGGAATTGCCGGGATTTCTGGCAATGGGCAAGCAGAATTACTGTCTTTATTGTCGGGTGAAAATAGCCTGAAACATGGCCGGATGGTTCTGGATCAAATCGATATTTCCCGATTCAGTTCTGGACAACGGCGTGATTTGGGCCTGGGCTTTGTCCCTGAAGAACGTCTGGGCCGAGGAGCAGTCCCGAACATGACACTGTCCCAGAATGCCTTGCTGACCGCATTTCGGCAGAACCTGACGCAATGGGGATTAATCAAGTTTGCACAATGTAAGCTTTTTGCCGAGCACTGTATTGAAAAATTCGGGGTGAAAGCCAGTGGCCCAGAGGCAGAAGCACGTTCCTTGTCCGGTGGAAATCTACAAAAATTTATTGTCGGCCGGGAAATTTTGCAAAACCCGAAATTCCTGATTGTGGCTCAACCGACCTGGGGCGTTGATGTGGGCGCGTCCATGTTTATCCGGCAAACCCTGATCGATCTCTCTCGACAAGGTGTTGCCATTTTGGTGATTTCAGAAGAATTAGAAGAGCTGTTTGAAATCAGTGATCGTCTCTGTGTCTTGGCCAATGGTGAACTATCTCCAGCGATACCTACTCATGAAACCAATACTGAAAATGTTGGAATCTTGATGTCAGGCATTCCAGGCCATGACACTGCCATCATAGTAGAGGAGCAGCAAGCTCATGCTTAATATAACAAAAAAACAAATATACAGGTTGAGAGGAGAGCGACATGCATTTACTGGAACCGCGTGAACATCCCTCTCAAATCATGAAGTGGCTTTCACCGCTCATTGCGCTGCTAGCCATGCTGATTGTCGGTAGTATTCTGTTTTTAATGTTGGGGATTAATCCCGCGCAAGCCATGTACATCTTCTTTATTGAACCGCTGACATCGTCTTATGGTTGGAGTGAACTGGCAGTCAAAGCCGGACCTCTGATTCTGATTGCCTTGGGGCTGACGGTCGGATTTCGAGCCAAATTATTCAATATCGGTGCTGAAGGTCAGCTCACCATGGGCGCGATTTTTGGCGGTGGTATTGCGATTTTATTTCATGATCACATCGGCTGGTGGATTCTCCCGTTAATGATCGTTATGGGCGCACTTGGTGGGGCACTCTGGGGTGCAATTCCTGCCTTACTGAAAACCCATTTTAATGCTGAAGAAACCCTGACCACCCTGATGATGAATTATGTCGCAGTATGTGTGTTGCTATACCTGGTCAATGGTCCCTGGCGTGATCCGGAAGGGATGAACTTCCCTCAATCGGTGGTTTTTAGTGAGAGTGCGACGCTGCCATTTATTGTAGAAGGCACACGCATTAATACCTCTATTTTTGTCACTTTTTTTGCAGTCCTTCTGTTCTGGGTTTTTATGCGTAAAAGTCTGACGGCCTATAAACTGGAAGTCAGCGGTCAGGCACCTTTAGCTGCCAAATACGCAGGTTTTTCTTCCTCCAAAGCTATCTGGATGAGTCTGGTGATTTCCGGAATGATGGCAGGTATTGCCGGAATCTGTGAAGTGGCTGGACCTATTGGTCAGCTGAATCCGAACCTGTCCCCAGGTTATGGCTATGCAGCGATTATCGTGGCCTATCTAGGGCGTTTAAACCCAATCGGTATTGTGCTGTCAGGCTGTTTTATGGCGCTGATTTATCTGGGCGGTGAAATGGCACAAATGCAGCTACAGCTTCCGGTCGCGATTACCGGTATTTTCCAGGGGCTGCTGTTGTTTTTCCTGCTGGCTTCCGATGCATTAATTGAAAACCGTTACCGGTTTAGCAAAAAAATGGCGTCACCGGTCCCTCAGCCCACAGCAACTACCCTTTAACCCAATGTTGTCTACAGCAAAAGGAAGCATGATATGGCTTTAGAAATAACTGCAATTCTTGCAGGTACTGTTGCAGCAGCAACACCACTGATTTTCGCAGGTCTGGGGGAATTGGTCACACAGCGGACAGGTGTGATTAATCTTGGAGTAGAAGGGATGATGCTGGTCGGTGCAATTGCAGGTTTTGCTTTTGCTGCGCAATATGATGCCAGTGTATTAAGTGCCTTATTGATGGGTGGTCTGGCAGGCATGCTGATGGCCCTGATTTTTGCCTTTTTTACCTTGTCTTTAAGTACCAATCAATCCGCGTGCGGTTTGGCTTTAACCATTTTTGGACTCGGTATCTCTGCATTTTTGGGACAGAACTACGTCAGTATGGCTTTACCGGGTCTGGCTAATTTTAATATTCCACTATTAGCGGATATTCCAGTATTGGGTCCGATTTTGTTCCAGCAAAACTATGTGGTGTATTTGTCGATTTTGGCATTTTTTGCCGTTTGGCTGGTGCTGGCCAAAACCCGTTTGGGCTTATTGCTTAAAGCAGTTGGAGAATCACCGGAAAGTGCGCACGCCATGGGTTATCACGTGTTGGCGATTCGTTATGGCGCAGTACTATTTGGCGGTTTGATGGCAGGAGTTGGCGGAGCATTTCTATCAACCGTCTATACCCCGATGTGGATTGAAAATATGGTCGCAGGCCGCGGCTGGATTGCCATTGCACTGGTAGTATTTGCGGTGTGGAAACCAACACGTTTAATGCTCGGCGCTTACCTGTTTGGGGGCGTAACCATTTTGCAATTTCACGCCCAGGCGCTTGGAATCAAGGTTCCGAACGAGCTGCTTGCCGCATTGCCCTATATAGCCACCATTGTGGTACTGGTCATGATTTCACGGAATAAAAAAGTACTCAAAATGAATTTGCCATCTTCTTTAGGCAAAACCTTCGTGCCATAACCGCAGCCATTCATCATAAATAGAATAGATTTGAGTATAAATCATGAAAATTTTAACAGCTTCCTATGTCCTTACCATGAATGCGCAGAATGAATGTATTAAAAATGGCGCGATACTGATTGAGGGCGACCAAATAAAAGCAGTGGGTACATTGGCACAGTTAACTCAATGCTATCCAGAGGTGCTCATTGAAGATTACCCACAAAAGATCCTGATGCCGGGCTTGATCAATACCCATTGTCATTCCGGTTTATTGCATGGTACGGCTGAAGGATTACCGGTTTGGGATTGGTTACAGCAGTATATTGACCCGATGCACCGGGTGTTGACACCAGAGGATGCGAAAATCGCCTCCTATTTATGTTATGCCGAGGCACTATTGTCGGGAACGACCACCATCGTTGATATGTGGCGTTATATGGACGGAAGTGCTGAAGCTGCGCAAGCATTGGGAATTCGTGCCGTTCTCGTACCCTATGTCGCAGAGCATCCGGATCACAATTATTTTGAAACCTTAAAAAGTAATGAGGCTTTAATCAACCGTTGGCATCAGCAGGCGAATGGACGTATTCAGGTTTGGGTAGGTTTAGAGCACCTGTTTTATGCTGAAGCTTCAGCATTAAGCCGTATTGAGAAACTTTGTCAGGATTATCAAACCGGTTTTCATACTCATAGCAATGAAAGCCAATTTGATGTACAGGAAAACCTGCGCCGTTCAGGTATTCGCCCAATTGAGAGTCTGCAAAAACTGGGCTTGCTAGATCTGCCTAAAACTTTGTTGGCACATTGCGTCTGGACAGATGCAAATGAAATTCAGATTTTAAGGCGACATGCGGTAGGGGTTGCGCACAATCCTATTTCCAACATGAAGTTGGCTTCCGGTGCAGCGCCTGTCGTTGAAATGCTACGTCAAGGCGTTGCGGTGGGTTTGGGTACTGACGGAGAAAAAGAAAACAATAACCTGGATCTATTTGAAGAAATGAAAACGGCATCATTGCTGGCCAAATTTTCTTCGCTGGATGCGGCCGCCCTGGATGCCTGGTCAGTCTGTCAAATGGCTACGATTACAGGAGCTAAAGCCTTGGGTATGCAAGATGAAATTGGTTCATTGGAAGTCGGCAAACAGGCCGACCTGATTGCGGTGAAACTGGATACACCGCGGATGATGCCGTTGATTGATCATAGAAAATTATTTAATTTGCATACCAATTTAGTCCATGCAGTTCAAGGCCAAGATGTCGTGATGACGATGGTGGCGGGACAGACTGTGGTTAAAAATGGCCGTTTGATCAATGCCGATTTACACGCTCTAATTGATCAAGTGAATCAGGCGGCGCCACGCTTGTTTGAACGTCGTGATCAGTGGTTTGCAAAGCAGGGGCAAACGGTGAATGAATTACAGCGGGAAGAATTTTAAGATTTACGTGGGGGTTGAGGTTATTCATTGATAGTGGGGTGACCTCAGACGCCTTTCTAACGAATGATTTAAATGAAATTAAACAGAGTGAATAGACTGATATTTTCTAATCTTTAGATGAGTTTCATTCACTTCTAAATTGCATCTAATAAGCTATAAAACCATTCTTTGAATTTACCCCTTTGCATCTCTATATTGGGGTGATAGGAGCTGTAGCGGTCAGCCTGTTCTGTGTGTATAGCCTGTTTCAACAAAAACAAGATATTGGATCTACCACTGAACTGGCTTTTTTGATGACTTATATCATTGGCGCTATTTGTGTGTGGAATATCCCACTGGCTGCAGGGATGGCGGTTCTACTCACGATTATCCTGATGGGCAAACAGACATTGCATCAATTTGCCGGAAAAACGATCCAAAGCTATGAGTTAAGAGATGGCTTACTTTTATTGGCTTTGATATTGATTGCGTTGCCGGTCATGCCCAATAAGCCCTTGTGGGGCGCCGTACTGAATCCCTATATCATCCTTAAACTACTCATTTTAATCTTGATTGTGCAGTCCATGGCACATGTGGCAAAACGAATCCTATCCAATGATAAGGCTCTCATTTTATCTGCCTTAGCCTCGGGATTTGTCTCCAGTACGGCCACGATTGCCAGTTTGGGCATGCAAGTCCGATCCGGGCGGGCCAGTGCAAAATTAAATGCAGGCGCCGGATTGATCTCCTGTATTGCCACCTTATTACAGCTCTTGCTGATTGTTCTGGGAGTGAGCGTAGAGTGGTTCAAGTTCCTGCTGATTCCGAGTTTGGTGGGGGATCGGAATTTTATGTATTGCAGCCGGATTCTTGATTTATCGAACTCCCCAAGCGGACAACAGTACGACCATCAATGAAATACAAGAAATTGATAGCCGAATGTTCAGTATCAAAGAAGCGGTGATTATTGCGGTCAGTTTGACCTTAATCCAGGCTGGGATTTACGGCGCGAATCTTTTACTGGGAGATAGCGGCTTAATCTTAGGTACTTTTTTAGCCTCTTTATTTGAAGTGCATGCTGCTGTAGCAGGTGTAGTGATACAGGGAAATCCTCATAACCTGACTTTAATTTATGCTGTCATGATTGGACTTGCGGCACATGCGGTGTCTAAAAGTATCAATTCTTTTGTGACTGGGGGATGGAAGTTTTTTCTGTATTTTGCGCCTAGCCAAATTCTACATATGTTAGGACTTATCTTTATTCTTCTGAGTTTGAAATAAAAGGGAGCTGGTTTGCATATATTATAAAATGATCCAGTCATTTTAAGCCATTTTTAAGTTTCAGATTCTAGGCTAAAGCATCTTAAAGTCTTTGAGCCACGGATCATGCTGAAGCTGTTTTCCCATTCGTCTTTTTTTAGTCAGCGACCT
Source organism: Acinetobacter sp. CIP 101966 (assembly GCF_000369725.1). Lineage (NCBI taxonomy): Bacteria > Pseudomonadati > Pseudomonadota > Gammaproteobacteria > Moraxellales > Moraxellaceae > Acinetobacter > Acinetobacter sp. CIP 101966. Next base: position 300,430 of record NZ_KB850160.1, read on the forward strand.
AAAAAGTCGATTAGTCTTTCAGGCTTCAATATGTTGCTCGCTATTTGGCTAGGACTGATCTTAAACTTTGCTTTCTATCAGAAAATTCATGAATTTACGCCTTATGCCAATCTGAAAGCAGGTCTGTTACTGGCCGCCACGGCATTGATCATCATTGCCTTTTACAACTTGGTATTACAGTGGCTGAACTGGAAATGGAACGCCAAAATACTGGCCAGTGTCCTGATCATTCTGGGTGGTTTTAGTGCTTATTTTGTCAATAGTCTGGGGGTCGTTATTACGCCTGACCAGATCCAGAATATGCTGCAAACTGATGCCCGTGAAGTCCGTGATCTTTGGTCAATGCGACTGATCATCTGGACACTGGGATTTGTAATATTTCCACTCGGCATCGTCTGGATGCTTCAAATTCAGCCTACATCGACTGGGCATCAGCTGGTGCATAAAAGCCTGAGCAGTGTAGTCTCACTCGGACTGATTCTAGGTTTATTGTTCTGCTTCTATGTCGACTATGCAGCCATCTTCAGAGAGCACCGTGATCTGAAGGGAATGCTTTCTCCACAAAATAGCATCGCGTCCACCTTATCCTATTATAAAAAGAAAGCACCTAAAGCGAATTTACCTTTGGTGGCTTTTGGCGAAGATGCTCATCTGTTACAGCAGGCCCAAATGCAGGAGCATCCTAAATTAATGGTGCTAGTTGTTGGAGAAACTGCACGTGCCGAGAGTTTTGCTTTAAATGGCTATGCGCGCAATACCAATCCTGAACTGAGCAAGTTAGCGGTGATTAATTTTAGTCAAGTCAGTTCCTGTGGCACAGCAACTGCCGTTTCAGTCCCGTGTATGTTTTCGGGCATGTCACGTGAAACCTATGATGAACAGCTCGCCAGCCACCGAGAAGGTTTGCTGGATATTGCCCAGCGCGCCGGATATCAGGTGACCTGGATTGATAATAACTCAGGCTGTAAAGGTGCCTGTGACCGGGTACAAAAGTATCAGATTCCGGCACAACTGAAACAGAAGTGGTGTGATGCTGGTGGTGAATGTTTTGATGAAATTCTGGTAGATAGCCTGAAAGATTATCTGGCGCATCTGGATAAAAATAACCCGAAACCGCAGTTAATTGTACTGCATCAGATGGGCAGTCATGGGCCGGCATATTTCAAGCGTTCCAAAGCGCCGTATCAGCCATTTCAGCCGACCTGTAATAGCAATGCCATTCAGGGCTGTAGTACAGAAGAATTAAAAAATAGCTATGATAATTCGATTGTATATACAGACCATGTCCTTGCTCAAATCATTGAAACTTTAAAGCAGCAGACTCAATATCAGACCGGTTTCTGGTACCTGTCTGATCATGGAGAATCCACCGGAGAGCATGGTTTATACCTGCATGGTGCTCCTTATAGCATGGCGCCCACTCAGCAAACCCATGTCCCGATGCTGATGTGGTTCTCCGATGCCTGGAAGCAGCAGAATATCCAGCAGATCAGCTGTCTCAAAGGACAGACCAACCAAGCCCGTAGTCAGGATCATCTTTTCCCCAGCTTATTAAGCTTGCTGGATATAAAAACGCAAGTGATTGAAGCTAAAAATGATATGCTTGCACAATGCTCACCATTATTAAAGAACAGAGCTTGAAATGCATAAAATACTAATTATTGAAGACGACTTTATGATTGCCGAGTCGACTGAAACATTGCTCAAGCTGCATCAGTTTGATGTGCATTGGGTCAATAATGGGATTGAGGGTTTAAAACAGTTACAGCAGCAGGTCTACGATATTGTCCTGCTCGATTTAGGCTTGCCGATGATGGATGGCATGCTGGTGCTAAAAAATATCCGGCAGAAGTTTCCGAATTTACCGGTGCTGATTATCTCCGCCCGGGATCAGTTACAAAACCGGGTAGATGGGCTGAATCAGGGAGCAGATGACTATTTAATCAAGCCTTATGAATTTGACGAGTTGCTGGCCCGTATTCATGCCTTAATACGCCGTAGTGGTTTAAAAAATACCGGGATAGATACGAATAAGAAATTATCACACGGGAGTTTGGAACTAGATCTAGAGCAGCATATCGCTCTGTTTAATGGACAGGCTATAGAATTATCCAACCGGGAATGGTCCATCTTAATGGCCATGTTAAATCATCCGAATAAAATTTTTTCTAAAAATGATTTAGAAGACAAGCTTTATGACTTTGACAGTGATGTCAGCAGTAATACGGTGGAAGTCTATATCCATCATCTGCGGGCAAAATTAGGAAAAGACTTCATCCGTACCATACGTGGGCTAGGATATCGTTTAGGATGAGCGCCATGCAGAAACGTTATTCCTTGCAAAAACGTCTGGTTATTTATATTTCACTGTTTAGCGTGGTATTGGGCTGTGTGCTGATCTTTGCAGCATACCGAATTGCGCTCGAAGAAATTAATGAAGTACTGGATAAACAGATGCAAAGTCTGGCAGAGCGCATTGCAGAAAATCATCCACAACCTTTACAAAGCCAAATTGATCTAGCCAAACAATACAGTGAAGAAGATTTATTTGTAGATATCTGGTCCTATACAGATACAGCTACTTCTTTGCATCCGCAGGATGTTCTGGTGGCGCCGGTCAAGAAAGCAGGTTTCTACAAGCATCAAACGCCGTATGGAACCTGGTTAACTTATATTATTCCTGGTAAGCAATTACAGATTCAGGTGAGCCAGCAGCAAAATGTCCGGCAGGAACTGGCTCTGGAGCTGGCAGCCAATATGTTTCTTCCTTATGTGCTTTTTTTACCTTTTGCATTATTCGGTTTAGGCTGGATGATCCGGAAAAATTTTCAGCCCCTTAATGATTTTAAAACTGAATTGGCCAGCCGCAAGGCACAAGACTTAAAGCCAATTGCAATGAAAGATTATCCCTTAGAGCTGGAACCGACCATTCAGGAAATGAATTATTTGTTTGGTCGCATTTCTCTGGCCCAACAGGAACAACGTCAATTTGTAGCAGATTCTGCCCATGAATTACGCACGCCACTGACGGCTTTGAATTTACAGGTACAAATTTTGCTACAGCAGTTTCCGCAGAGCGAGTCTATCCATAATTTGAGCCAAGGCATTTTGCGTATGCAGCATCTGGTCAACCAGTTATTAAGTCTGGCCAAACAGGATGTGACCGAAGGTTTAAGCGAACCTGTTCAATTGCTATCACTGAATCAAATGACAGTCACCTGTATCGAAGAGCTGATTCAACTGGCGCTACAGAAAGACATTGATTTGGGCGTAGAACAGCAACAGGAACTGCAGATTCAGGGCCAGGCTTCAGCTTTGCACTCGATTATTTATAATTTAATTGATAATGCAATTAAATACAGTCCGAAGGATGGCGTGATTAATGTATCTATTTTCCAGCAAGGCCGGCAGGCGGTTTTACAAATTGAAGACAGTGGGGCAGGGATAGATCCTGCTCAATTCAATCAGATCCGGCAACGCTTCTACCGGATACATAACCATGCAGAAATTGGCAGCGGTTTGGGTTTATCCATTGTAGATAAAGCCACCGAGCGCTTGGGTGGAACACTAGAATTTTCTCGAAGTACCAATCTGAGTGGCCTTTGTGTACAGGTCAAGCTTCCTTTAATCGAAGCCTAAGCGAATAAGCTTCTGGTTTTTTTGGAGTTAAGGTTGCCTGATACTAGAGAGTATAGGAGTGGTCTTTTCTATGGGTAGTTTATGGCTAAACAGCGTATAGCCAATGACATTCATGCACCAGATAATCCAGCCAGTCCATAAATTATGACTCAGGAAATGTGCTCCGCGCATCATTTGTGCCCAGCCCATGGTCAACCCTAAAATTACTGCAGCGATCAGAAGAAAATAAGCACGCTTGCGGTTAGAAATGCGATAAACAAAATAACCAGCCATCAACGCAAAACCACTAGATGCATGCCCTCCAGGAAAACAGTGGCCCGCAGTAGCACTAAAATCCCACAAAATCCCGTTATGGGTAGGTATGGTCATATCCCAGGGACAGGCATGGGCCGACTGAGATTTTAAAATTCCGATCGAGGCCGTGGTCAGCACTACCATGCTAAAAAAATAGCCAAATTCCCAGCGCCGTATATGCCAGTTTTGCCATTTCAGTGATGCCAGCCAGCCCAGCAATAATGTGATATACACCAGAATCAGCAGGTCTTTCACATAGCGATGATTGAGTTCTGCCAGTGCCCATTGTTGTCGAAGGGGAAATTGACCCTGATCATCGATAAATGGATAGATGAGCTGTAAGTCCAGCACTCCTCCAATGTCAAAGAAGTTGAGAAGAATCAAAAAACTGAAGATTAAAAGTAAAGTTTGGGTCAGTAAAAACCGGGAACGGTCAGTGATCATTTTTAAGTTGTCCATTTCAGGCAGTAGCAAGAGCAGAGGTCAAATCAAATGACCAGCCAAAATGATGCCCCAGGTCAGAGCAATTAAACTGAGTGCTACAAACTGAGCCGCACTGCCCATATCCTTGGCATTTTTAGACAGTTCATGCCGTTCCATGGAAATACGGTCTACCACTGCCTCTATCGCTGAGTTAATCAGTTCAATGATCAACGCCAGTAGGCATACGGCGACCATCAGCGCTTGCTCAGCTGGACTAACCGGCATCCAAAAACTTAGAGGAATCAAAATAAGGTTGATCAGCAGAATTTGCCGGAAGGCAGCCTCATTTTGAAAGGCGGTTTTAAAACCAGCCAGGGAATAACGGGTCGCATTAAAAATACGCTGCGTTCCTGAGGTGCCTTTATAAGGTGAGCGGTAGGAAGACATAGAACAGTTTCAGTTAACAAGAGATAGGATTAACTTAAATTTTCAATCTTAAAATGTTCTTAAAAAACCGGCCGTTCTCTGGATTTTTTATACACACAGCTTTTACATTCTTTTGCACAAAATTAAGAATTTTTTAAGTTTGGACTTCTATCTTGAGTAGCAAGTTAATTTCGTGGTGTGAGCCAAATGATCAAGTTCAGTTTTGATCCTTATTTATCTAGTCAGATTCACTTTCTAAATACATATTTCAAGCAGCCTGAATATAAAAAACAAATCCATCACAATAAATTTTTAGTACAAGTACCTCCGGCGTATCCGGTAATTTCAGCACAGGATCAATCGCTACATTTGACGGTCAAAACTGTAGAACAAAGCGAGACACCTGAACGCCGTAGCCTGGAACATTTTATTCAGGAAAAATATCAGCAAGTCCATCAGGCCACTGTATCGAGCTTCTCTTCGACCCTGTTTGCCGGTTATCACGGTGCCGAGATGCAGGTGGTGAATGCAGCATTTAAATCAATTTAATGCCTTTCTGGAACAGTATCTCGATGAACCAATTGAAAATATTCTTGGCAAGCTCAGCCAGACCACGGTCAGCCGAGACAAAGTAGTAGAAATTGGCAATCTGGCAGCACTAGATATGGACAAAGCCAAACTGATGGTGGCCTTTCTGGTTTTTCATCTCTCGCAGCAACACATCGAATGGGCAGTATGTACCGGAACAACTGCAGTACGTTATGTGTTGCAACAGATGGGATTACGTTTTCATGTGCTTGAAAAGGCTGATCCGCAAGTCCTAGGAGATGCACAGCACCTGTGGGGCAGCTATTACCAGCAGAAACCTTATGTGCTGGCGATTGATGTGGCAGAGGCCTTACAAGTCGCTCGTCAACTTTATCAATTTAGTCATTAAAGCATTTTGCTTGATTACCGAGGCACAGAATTTAAATGATGACTGCTTTATTTGAACGTATCAGCCTACAAGCACACCAGTATCCGCAGCGAGAAGCTGTGGTTACCGCACAGGCAACACTGAGCTATGCGGAACTACAACGGCGGATAGAATTATTGAGTGCCAGTTTCATGCAGCTTAATCTGCGACGTCTGACCTTATGGGGCGTGAACAGCATCGACTGGATTGTGGTCGATCTTGCCGCACAAAAAGCCGGCATGACCGTGATTCCGGTGCCTCTGTTTTTTACTGCAGCGCAGGTACGGCATCTGCTTTCCGACAGCCGAACCGAGCTGCTCTGTATTCTGGATGAATCTTTCTCTGCACCAGAATGGCTGTTAAATCTAGCTAAAGACATGAGTAGAGATGAGATTTCCATTTAATTCAATTTTCTTCTAAAAATTTCAAAATTCACTTTTATGGACAAGGAAGATATGAACTTATGGTTAAGTGTATCTTATTTAACATAATATACATTATACGAAATGCATTTGTAACTCCAAAATAGAAATGTCCGGTTTCTCCAAAGTAAAAATGTCCGCTTTTAGAATATGCACTTTTGCAATTTCCTTAGCGGACGGTTTGATATGTTGGTGTCTATGTCGGATAAAGAACTTAAACGATTGTCGGTCTTGCAGGAAATCTGCGATCAACGCATAACTCAATCCCAGGCTGCTCAGCTACTTCATATTTCAGAACGTCAGATCAGACGCTTACTGCAGAAATACAAAGCCCAAGGTCCAGCTGCATTAGCCCATGCCGGTCGTGGCCAAATCAGCAATTCTAAACTTCCTGAAGAACTCAGACTCAAGTGCCTCAATATTGTTTCTGACCAACTCCATGGTTTCGGACCCACTTTAGCGCATGAAAAGCTCACCACTGTACATGGATTCGATCTTTCAGTAGAAACCCTGCGTTCTTGGATGATTGCAGCTGACTTATGGATGCCTCGATCCAAGCGCCTGAAACGCCCGTATCAGCCTCGTTACAACCGGGATTGCTTTGGTGAACTGATCCAAATTGATGGCTCACACCATGACTGGTTTGAAGGACGCGCTGCTAAATGCTGTCTGCTGATGTTTATCGATGATGCTACAGGAAAATTGCAGCATTTACGCTTCTGTGAGTCAGAATCAACCTTTGACTATATGATTTCAACACGCTTATATGTCGAACAGCACGGTAAGCCTTTAGCGTTTTACAGCGACAAACATTCAGTCTTTAGAGTGAATCAAAGCAGCAAGAAAGACACCAAGATTACCCAGTTTGGACGTGTACTCAGCACCCTGAATATCGATATCATCTTCGCTAATTCACCGCAGGCCAAAGGCCGTGTGGAACGGGCCAACAGAACTCTTCAGGACCGTCTGATCAAGGAGATGCGCCTGAAAGGCATCTGTTCGATTGAGCAAGCTAATGTCTGGCTACCCTGCTTCATTGAGCAGTTCAATCAGAAGTTCGCCAAGATGGCTTTTAATCCTAAGAATCTACATCGGCCTATCACTGAAACAGCCGAAGAGTTAGATGATATTTTTACTTGGCGTGAACCCCGCAGAGTCACGAATAGCCTGACGATTACTTATGATAAATGCGTATATCTCCTGGAAAACACCGAAGAAAATCAAAGGTTGATCGGTAAGTATCTTGAGTTCCTTGAATACCCGGATGGTACTGTAGCCATCATGCATAATAGCCGAAAGATCAATTACAGCCTCTTCGATAAATTAAGTCAGCTGAATCAGCGAGAGATTGTTGAGAATAAACGGTTGGGTGCTGTTCTGAATCATATCCAACAACAGCATGAAGAACTGGAACAGCAAAACAAACGTAATCGTTCTCAAAAGATGCCAAGCAGACGTGCACAGAAAACAGCAATTCAAGAACGAAATCTAAATCCTGTGCTTGACTTGGAAATGTCCATATAGGACATTTCTATTTGGTTATTAGGTAGGACATTTCTACTTTGGAATAACAGACTTTGTTAGAACCCATTTAAAGTGTCTATATTCTCACCAATAAAAATGTCTAGTTTATGATGGTTTTTATCACCATGGACTGGATATAAAATATAGATGCTGATCACTATGTCTGACAAAGAAATTCAACGTCTTGCAGTTCTGCAAGACGTTCGAGATCAAAGTATTACACAAGTCCGTGCTGCTGAAATTCTGAATCTTTCAATCCATCAAATACTCGGTTATTACATATCTGATGCATGCCAGATGTGGCCAAGCGGGTCATCGTCGCCATGACGATCTGTTAAAATCAGAATGCCTTGCCATTATTTCTGAACATCTGCTTAGCTTTGGCCCTACATTATCAGCTTAATTCAAAAAGGCTTTCATGTGCTGGATCACTTCTTCTGGTTTTTCACCATGTAGCCAATGTCCTGTATTTTCAATGCATTCAATTTTCGCCTGAGAAAATTGTTCATTGATTGCCGCAAAATGTTCAGGTTTTGAGATATAAAAAGAATTACCGCCACGAAGAAATAAAGCTGGCTGATTAATTTTTTCGACCTTTTCCCAAGCCATAATATCTGAATAATGATTAAATAAAGCCTGAACATTAAAGAGCCATTGCCCTTTATTAAAGGATTTTAATAGAAACTGAATTACCATTTCTTCATGAATGTATTCACGCATAATTTTTGCTGCCTCAAGTCGTGAAGCAACATTTGCTTGTTGCACCGCAAATAAAGCTTTAAAAATCTCATTATGATGACTCTCATGATATTGGATTGGTGTAATATCTAGCACGACCAACTTTTCAATTTGTACACGGGCTAATTCCGCTATTTTCATAGCAATTTTCCCACCCATGGAATGCCCTACTACTATGAACTTTTGAATATTTAAACTCGATAAAGTTTCTAGGACATCTTCAGCCATAAGTTTATAGCTTAGGTCTGAGCTATGACCAGAAAGCCCATGATTACGTACATCAATTTGAAGCACGGTTCTTTGCTCAGAAAAATATCGAGCTAGTATCCCTAAATTACTTAAACTACCGAATAAACCATGAATAAAAATCATTGGAGATAGTACTGACGTTTCGTGGTGTTGGAGTTGATAATTTAGGATCATTTGAGAATTCCGTGATTTCTTTCTTTATTTAAGTGTTTATAATGGATTTATATTGGGAATTAATCAATTGCGAAATTTTTAAATATAAATTTTACTTAGGCTATTTTATGGGGATATATTTTACTTAGGCTAAATAATTCATAATCGATTTGTAAGTATTTAAAATTACGATTTTAGATCTGGATGGATATCTGGCTATAAATATGAAAGAAGATGGTTGAGTTGTGGGGCAGACTAAATAAAATTAATGAAAACCTTAAAACTGGGATTTAATAACACATAAACCACTTTTAATTCGGAGTTTTTTCTTAAAACTAACTCGCTGTTATTATCCAAATAGACTGAGGTAATTTAAACAATCTTCCTTAATATTCACTGCTCATAATTTGTTAAAGATCGACCATTCATAAGTAGCTTATTAATCGACTTGATTCTGTTTAAAAATAATCTGTCTTAAGACCAAATGAGTTACAGGCAGTAAACATCAGTATTATCAATTCCCCCTTTTCCCTTTCTTGAGAAAGTTGTTAAACTTATGTTTTGCTTAGGCTATTTTAGTATTTTAATATGCTTAAATTAGTAGCTTATATAAGCGTGCAATCACGCTATCCTACTTAAATTGTTCTGTTCAAGAAATACACCGCATAAATAAGACATTTTTTAGAAATTACAAAACCACGATTATTCATTTATTCTTATCAATAGATTGAATACAGTGGATATATCCCCGAGGTATGAGATATGAGGTATTCACATTAAAATAAATTTAAATTAACTTAACAAACTCTTTATCAAATGATATTCGGGAGATGGTCTTTCAGGTTTTAATATCTATAAAATTTGATTGTGAAATAGACTTAGATACTTTATTTTTATTCCACTGCGAAAAACTTTCAAGATAAAAAAGTAGTTTATAACTTATTCTACTTCCCTATTTTTACAAAATACGCTCGCCGTCATTCCAGATTTAGTCAAACTTTGATCCTGCCGCTCAAGAAAATTTCTGGCAATCATAGACATCGTAGGTGCCATATTCAGACTGCTGTTTTCTTCGGACACCTTTTGAATATCCTGATAGGCTTTCAGTCGCTTGCAGAAAACCTGGCGTTGAGTTTGGGCATCTGCCTTTTGATCATCTTCATCTAAAATATGTTTGGTTTCATTCACGATTTTAGTCTGTGCTGAAATAAACTCATCATAGGCACTTTGTGAAAGCGGCTGTGCGAAGACTACGCTACTCAGTCCTAATAATAATCCAGCACAAATGAAAGATGATTTTTTTAGCATTTAAATTTCTTCTTTCCAGACATCTTCATAATCATCGGCATCGATCATGAAACGAAAACCTGTTTCCAGAGCCAGATACGGTAAAACTTCTGGTGCAATGTCCTGTAATTCACGTACTGTCATGGTTTCAAAAGTTTCTTCACTTGAAGGTTCTCCACCATAAATATACCAGCTAATATTTTCAGCCGTTTCAGGCTTTTTACGGATGCCGACAATCGGATCTTGTTTCAAGGTATGTACGGCCACCGCAACAACATCATCACCCGTGACTTCAACATAAGCCGAGCCTACTTCTTCACAAAGTAGTTTTTGCTCTGCGATCAGTTCTTGTAAAGGTGATAGGTTTTGCGTGTTTTTCGACATTCGGTCTTACTCATCAATTTTCATTAGCACGCTATTTTAACTTAATTTTAATGAAGCTGATTGGGATTTCATCGAGATCTAAAAAATATCTGCCCTTAAACCGTGTTAAGTGCAGATATGGATCTCAGCTTATTGGAAGACTTTAAAGCGCTCTTCATCTGCCAGATAATCTTTGGCACGTGGCTCGCCTTCTATCGAACCAAAGACCAACTGTGCACGCAACTTCCAGTTCGATGGAATGTCCCATTCCGCATGTACCTGTTCATCCACGATCGGATTGTAATGCTGCAATGATGCGCCCAGACCTTCTGTATGCAATGCTGTCCAGGTTGCAAATTGTGCGATCGCAGTCGAATGCTCTGCCCAGATTGGGAAGTTATCAGCATAAGATGGGAATTGTTCCTGTAAGCCTTCTACGACTGTGTGATCTTCAAAAAATAAAACGGTACCTAGCCCTGCCGCAAAACTTGCCATTTTTACTGTGGTTTTTGCAGCACTTTCTTCATCTTTAGCATAGCTTTTTAATTTTTCTGCTACAAAGCCCCAGAACTTTTCATGTTCTGAATTGAATAAAATGACGGCGCGTGAAGACTGAGAATTGAAAGAAGATGGGCTTTGCTTAATTGCAGTCTGAATCAAATCAGTTAAATGTTCAGGAGATTGTTCAACATTCTTGGCAATGGCATAAATAGTACGGCGTTTAGTAATTAAATCTAAAAACTGATTCGACATTTTTGAAAATCCTGGGATATATCTTCGGGAAAATTTGAACCTTCAGTTATTTTTGTGAAGGATAGCTAATCAATAAAGCTTTTGCTTTAACGTGAGATAAAGCCTATATACCTTAAAAAATAATAGACTGAATTACTAGGCTATTTAATTGATATTTTTATATATTTTTTGAACAATCGTTAAAACCACTGCCCTATGATAGAGCCTGACGCTAAACGATGGTTCAACATGTGCTATTATTGATCAAAATTTTAAGAATAAAGAAGTTCAATGACCACATTTAATATTGCTTAGGCTATTCTAAGCGATAGCGCATCATGAAATAAATCTCATAGTGCAGATAAAATTAATCCTCCAAAATTGGAGGATTAATTTTATAAATAAAAGCTAAAAAACCAGTTTAAAACTTCGCGTTCAACACCTGAGCAGATACTTTAGTCTTCCACAGCTCACGTAAAATCGGTAAATAGAATTTCTCACCGAGCTCAACCAGCTCTGCATCAATCAGAGCATGCATCTCATGCATAAACAAATAATCCAGTTCAACTGTGGTTAGTTTAGTCTGCTGTTTTTGATAGTCTTTGCGTTTCTGTTGGGCTTGTTTAACCAGACGATCCGCAAATGCTTTATGTTTAAACTGGGTAATTGCTTTTAAACGCAGTTCGATAATACCCCATCCTGTTAAAAACATCTGGAAGGTCTCAAAATCTTCGCTGGTCGATTCCCAAGACATTTCTTCCAGATTTTCATTATCCGGAAGCACAGGTAAAAGAAGTTCCATCACACTTGGGAAAATCTTTTTAAAATTCAGAATAAATTTAACAGGATGCTCACCTGGATAATCCTTGAATTGCACCTTTCTTTGAACATCTGTTAAATAAATATCAAGCATAAAACAATCATCAGTGGTTAATCTCATCTAGCACTATTGTACGCAACTCTGCCTGAGATAAAAACCACTGCTGACTATTCCATGATAAAACAGGCGTAAAGATTGAAAATAAAAGTGCTCCGGCCCTTATTTAGCATTCGGTGAGACCATCTGTTCAGGACGCACCACTTCATCAAACTGTTCAGCGGTGACTAAACCCAGTTCAACAGCCACCTGTTTTAAGGTTTTTCCTTCCTTATAAGCTGTTTTGGCAACCTTGGCTGCATTCTCATAACCAATGACCGGATTCAATGCCGTGACCAGCATTAAAGAATCATGCAGGAAATGTTCAATTTTCTCATGATTCGGCTCAATGCCTACGGCGCAATGATCATTAAAACTGTTACACGCATCGCCTAAAAGCTGGATGGATTGCAACAGATTATAGGCAATGACCGGCATAAATACATTCAGTTCAAAGTTACCTGATGCACCTGCCACGTTAATGGTGGTGTCATTTCCGAGAACTTGCGCGACCACCATCGTCATCGCTTCACTTTGCGTCGGGTTCACCTTACCCGGCATGATGCTAGAACCCGGTTCATTTTCAGGAATACGCAATTCACCAAAACCACAACGTGGCCCGCTGGCTAGCCAGCGAATATCATTGGCAATCTTATTCAGGCTAACCGCTAAAGTCTTTAATGCACCAGAAGCAAATACCGCAGCATCACGGCCTGCCAAAGCCTCAAACTTGTTTGGCGCAGTTACAAATGGCAAGCCAGTTAATTGTCCCAGGGTTTTAGCAGACTGAACGGCATAATCAGGATGGGCATTCAGACCGGTACCAACCGCTGTACCGCCTAATGGTAATTCATATAGTCCGACCAATGCCTGTTCTAGACGAAGAAGCCCATGATCTAGCTGAGAGACATAACCGCTGAATTCCTGCCCCAAAGTTAAAGGCGTAGCATCTTGTAGATGGGTCCGGCCAATTTTTACAATATCGGCAAAATCCTGAGATTTGGCATATAAGGTATCGCGTAAGCGTGTGACTGCCGGAATTAACAGTTCATTGATTTGCAAGCTCGCAGCCACATGAATCGCAGTTGGAAATGAATCATTGGTAGATTGGGCACGGTTGACATGATCATTTGGATGGACAGGTTTTTGTGCCCCTAAATGATTGCCCAGTTTCTGGTTGGCAATATTGGCAATCACCTCATTACAGTTCATATTGCTTTGTGTACCTGAACCGGTTTGCCAGACCACCAGTGGAAATTGACTGTCCCATTTCCCGCTGATGACTTCATCTGCAGCATCCACAATGTAGCGTGACAGTTCTTGAGGAATCTGGTTCAGCTCGGCATTGGTCAAGGCCGCAGCTTTTTTGACGAGCCCCATGGCACGAATCATGGGCCGTGGTAAACGCTCATTTCCTATCTTGAAATTTTGCAAGCTACGCTGAGTCTGAGCGCCCCATAAAGCCTCGCTCGGTACAGCTACTTCTCCCATCGTGTCATGTTCAATACGTGTTTGCATGTTCAACCTCAATTCTTCTTGCCTGTTACTGATCTTAAGAATTTCAATATCAATGATTTAATCTATTGATTTAAAGTAATCGATTACAGCAACCATGTAAATGATAATTATTATCAAATATAAACTAAATACTCTTAATTACTGCCCTCTGAGCATATTCTGATAAAACAACCATTCATCCTCAAGCATCTTTCTGAGTGATCGCTGAGGTTGCCAATGCAGGATATTTCGCGCTTTTTCGATGTTCGCCCCCAATTGATCCATTTCCGCATGTGGATATGGCAAAGCATCCATGGTTTTGATTGCAGACTGAGTCACTTCAGCCAGTTGATCTAGCAAATCCTGTATGGAAATCAATTCACCGGCAATATTAAAAGCTTCACATTTTAATTCCTGCTGTTGTGACAGCCATTGCAAAGACTTGATCACGGCATCACAACAGTCTGCGACATGCAGAAAACTGCGTTCTACTGTGCCATCCTCAGTATGGGCCTGACGGCGTAATTCTAGATATTCACGTTGCTGTGCAGCGACCTGCATCGCCAAAGGCAAAATATTTTTCGGTAAAGGTGGTACTGCTTCCCCCAGCACACCGTGTTCAAAGGCGCCGGCGATATTGGACAGACGCAGGATCGCAATCCGCCATTCATTGTCAGTTTTGGCAGTATCTCGGATAATTTCCTCAACCATCTGTTGCGATTTGATATAGGGATTCGGATAAGTGAAGTTAAAAGGCAGATCTTCGCTTAAATCTGTGCCAGATTGTCCATATACCGCCAGACTGGATAAATGTACCAGATGACGCACTCCGGTACGTTGCATGGCACGCATGAGACTCATAATACAGCTGACATTATCATTATAATATTCAAGTGGTTTTAATACTGATTCTTCCAGTGATTTAAAACTTGCGGTATGTACCACAGCCTGAATCGAATGCTGCTCAAAGACTTTGTTCAATGCTGGGGTATTGCGAATATCAATTTTGATAAAAGGTACATACATACCAGAAATCAATTCGAGGCGCTCCAGAGTCTGTAAGTTAGCATTGGCCAAATTATCGACCACAATGACCTCTAGTCCTTGTGCTAACAGACTTAAAGCAATATGTGAGCCTAAAAAGCCTAATCCACCCGTCACTAAAATCATTTATACTACCTACTTTCTGATGAAGCCAAGATCAATCTGTTGCTATTGATCAAGCCTGTAGTGAATTTCGATGAGCACCTTAATTCTTGTTACCTCCGCACCGACTTCCATTTATGCCTGGCATGCCCTGGGTTTGGCTCAGGCCTTGCAAGATAAACAGGAAGCATTCCGTGTATTCTTCTATCAGGACGGCGTATCGGTCGCAAATGCACTGCAATGGGTACCCGACGATCAACGTCATCTTACACATGCATGGCAAGCGCTACAGATTCGCCTCCCGGTCTGTGTAAGTGCAGCATTGGCACGTGGAATTACAGATCTGGACAATGCTCGACGTCACAATATTCAGCAGCATAATCTGGCAGATGCCTTTGAATTGGTCGGTTTAGGTGAACTTGCCGATGCTGTTCAGTCCTCACAACGTCTCATTCAATTCTAGATGTTTCATTTTTTAGAATGTGTTGCTTTTCCAAGGAATCTTGTGTGAAATCTGTACTTGTTATATTAACTCAAGCCAATCTGACCAGTCTGCAGGTGCATGAAAGCCTGTCGGCTACTATGGTCCTGGCAACCTTTGGCGCAGAAGTTAAAGTCCTGCTACAAGGTGCTGCCCTCAGTCTGCTGCGTTCAGAATTGCAATTTGACCAGGTGCATCATGCATTCAAACTGGCATCAAATATGGTCGACAGTTTCGAGTTTTATGATCTCACTCCGATTCTGATTGAGAAAAAAAACCAGCATTCCTCATTTGTGGCACAGAGCGAACAAGAAATCGAATTTATTGAGCTTAATTCTGAATTTATTCAAAGCTTTGATCATGTGATGTATTGGTAAGGAACAAGGATATAAAAATGTCAAATCACACACTTTATCTGATCCAATCCAGCTATTCGGCAACAGCGCAGATCCTAGAGCAATTGGCTCAAACTTATACAATGGGTGATCAGGTCGTGCTGATGGGTGAAGCGGTTTTGCTGCTAGAGCATTCATTTCTTCAAAGCTTGCAGAAAATTCACATGCTGGAAAATGATGCGGAGTTATTAGTACAGCCTTTGCCTGATCAGATAAAGCTTTTGAATTATGCGGATTTTGCAGATCTTTGCCTTGAGTTTAATCGCTGCATTTCAATGAAATAATGAATGAGTTAGATATGAATTTAGAATTGGATCAAGATGGCCATCTGGTTGACTATACCATCTGGAATGAAGACGTTGCTCAAGTGTTGGCCGATAGTCTGGAACTGAGCTTAACTCCTTGGCATTTTGAAATTCTGCAAGCGGTACGTCAGTTCTATCAACAATTTGGTCATTCACCAGCAACACGTCCACTGATTAAATTCTTAATGAAAACTGTCAGTGCCGATATCAATAATGCCATGCTTCAGGAAAAGTTTAATACTGGTCTGGTGGCCCGTCACTTAAGCCGTTTGGCTGGTGTACCCAAGCCTGCGAATTGTTTATAAAGATGCTTAGCTTTCTAAAGTATGTACTTAAAGGCCCAAATCATTTTTGGGCTTTTTTATGAGAGCAATTTTCAGACTGAGAATAACGAAAGATGCAGCTAGATCTAATTCATCAAATTCGGGTTTGTTCTAATACTCGCAATGCCCGATGCAATTCATGATCCATTTCAGGCAGAACCTTAATCAGAAAATCAATTTGTGCTTTCGCTTCGGCCTTGCTCACCAGTTGGGCCTCTACCAGTTTTTGCTGCTGAGTGATCAACAAACTGACTTGTTGAGGATTTGGTCGTTGTCCCTCACTTAAAGCGTTAATGATCTGAGTAAAGTCCAGATATAACTGTTCTTGTTGTTTTGATAATTCGCTTTGCTTTACAACCGTATCGTTCTGTTTCTTCTTCGTAGTTTGACTATTCTCAGGAGAGTTAACAGATATATAGCTTGCCGATTTTTCAACTGGCAGGACCGGATCAGAATGGGTCTGATCAGTAAAATTCGTCCGATAGATTTCTTGTCGTACCTGATAACCAATACCCACTAAAGTCCCAAACAAGAGCAATCCGATCATTACATAGAACAGAATTGTTTTATCATTCATTTTTATGTCCTCAGCTCAACAAAGACAACCTTTATCAAAAAGCTGTCTTTTTCGCTCATCGACGATTGACTACGGCGTTGACCAGTCTGCTGGTGCATAACCAATCCGAACGCGTTGTGGATGATTTCCTACCGGTACACTCAGCACTTTATTGCCTGTGGCAAAATCAATCACTGTGACTACATCTGTTTCACTTTCTGAAATTACACAGCTACGACCATCCGGGCTTCGCGTTGCCCAATAAGGTTTATCTGCAGAAATCAGTTTCCCGGCTGTCAGTGTTTTGCGATCTACAATCGTAGCGTAGTTATCCATGGTACCGGCGACACAGAGCTTTTCACCATCAGCACTGATTGATAGGCCATGATGACGCGAATCATTCACCCATTTTGTCCGGTCTTTCGGAATACTGTCACTGCCAGGCAGCTGTCCGATCCGGCTAATCTTGTTCTGATTCAGATCGTACTCAATCAGCCCATTAAAAAATGAAACCTGGGCATACAGTTTGGTTTCATCTTTACTAAATACCATTGGTCGTACTGAGTTGGACAAATCTTTTCGACCAAATGCATCCAATGCAGGCCTGAAATCGATTTTTCTTACCACCTGATGCGTATTGGCATCTGCGATAGTGATAAAACGCTTACCTTTAGTAAAGTCTTGCCACTGTGCATCCATCGAGGTTTCAACATTGCCGATGGCAGAGTTCAGGATCTTGTTGCCGCCATCGAAGTAAATGTTTTCATGCGGTTTATCGCCAGTGCTGAAACGGCCTAACTCTTTACCGGTATGGATATCCAATACATGCACCACATTTCCTGAAGATGCAGATACGGCGACTCGTTGCCCATCTGGTGATACCGCCATATGGTCAGCACGGAAGCCTTCTACAGGCGTCCGCCAGTTAATCTTGCCGGTTTTGATATCGATACCACATCAGCGAAACTTGGGCGCGATGCAACGACTGACTGACCGTCTGGTGTCGAGTACATATTATCCACCAGCTGGTCATTGCCTTCACCAGCTGTAGTCTGAATATAAGTATAAGCAATCAGTTTGATTGGATTCAGGTGAATTTCCTTAAGGCGCTCTTTACGGTCAGGAATCATGTTAATGACGCCTATTTTGCCAAAATCACCCGATGGACGAATCACGGTTACTGTGCCATCCCAGTTATTTCCGACAAAGAAAACCTGCTGTGAATTGGCAGGTGCAGCTGAAGACGAAGTAGCGGCCTGTACACTCGGCAACGCAGAAAGCATCGCCATTGCAGATAATGTCAGACAGAACCGTGGCCATTTTTTATTTTGAATTTTCATCCATTATGCTCCGCATCATAATTTATATTTTTGTTTTCATTCCTTGTTGTGTACACAGTCAGGCTGTGTTTTAACTTATCTAATATACAAACGTATAAAATGATTTACTGTTATTTCCGACCAAAAAATATGCAGCTATTTTAAATCTATTACTTCAGGTTCTATGAATTAGGTGATCACCTTACTTCGATCTTATGTATCCAGCACATCGACGAACTGTGCATTGAGCACTTTGGCAAGATCAGCCGGCTTTAATCCGATATCCAAACCTCTTTTACCGCCACTCACATAGATCTTATCCAACTGTTCTGCGCTGGCATCGATCACCGTTTTTAATCGTTTCTTTTGCCCAATGGGACTTATTCCGCCAACCAGATAACCGGTCAAGCGTTCTGCATGTTTAGGATCTGCCATCTGAAGTTTTTTGCATCCTACGGCCTGCGCTACTTTTTTCAGATTGAGTTGATGATGTACCGGCAATATGGCAACAAAATACTGTTTATCATCCGTAACCAATAAAGTTTTAAAGACTTCTTCCACCGAAAGCCCTAATTTTTCAGCAGCTTCTAGCCCGAAACTTTTGGCATTGGCATCATGTTCATATTCGTGAATGCTGTATTCGATTTTATTGGCTTTTAATAGTTTGCATGCAGGTGTCATAGAAGGTCTGGTTTGAGATGAATCGCATGATTATATAAAGATTAGCTCAAGAAGTTAATTTAGATGCGGTGAGTTTAGAGAAATTTTGCTTTAAGCCCGTATTCCGCTTCAATAAGGACCTATTGGGTTGAATCGTTACGCTCTTCAATACTTTTAAACTTTTCTGCAAAGATGATGATGCGCAAAATTGCATCAAATGTATGCGTTTTTGCCACTATCCAAGCGTTAAGCGCTTAATAGCTTCACTATGTAGAAGACTTGAAGATGAACACATTCGTCACTTCATGCGTCTATAAATACGAGGCATATAGTCCAAGGGTTTTATCTTAAACCTGCTGAGATTCAACCCTTATCTCAGGCAGAGAAAATACATTCTTATACAGTGTCTGTCATGAATACTTGAATTGAAAATGATGTAACTCATTCCAATCTATTAGAAGAATAGGCTCAGAAAAATCCAAGTAAAATAAGAAAAAATATCATTAACATATTGTCTTATCTTATATTTTTAAATTTTAATCACGTTTTAACAAACGGTCGATAACTTATATATAAAGAGGATAATCGGCACAACTCTAAAGGCAGAATATAAAGAGTTTTCTATGCTCTAGAAGTCGAACATTGTAGTAAAATCAGCCAGACAACTCTTGTTCAAAACTAAAAATATCACTAAAAGGAAGAATTTAGCGTTAACATGAAGATACAGTTACATAAAGGATATTAACTGTTTTTGCCAATTGGGTTTAGAATGAAAATAATCTGAATACCCAGCGAATTGTAATTTTTTAACATTGCTAAATCTCTGCAAAGTTTTCATTATAGCGCCACTGTTTGCTATATGCTTTCTACGTTAATTCAAAGAAATTATAAATAGTAATGTAGAAAATCATGCAATAATAAGCAGAGTTTGCAGACATCTTGCAAACAAACCCCGATACTTTTTAATTGGAGCATGCTGGATGAGTTCGACCATTTTGGTTATTCATGGACCGAATTTAAACTTGCTTGGGAAGCGCGAACCGGAAGTTTATGGTCACCTTAGTCTTGACGATATTAACCAGCAGCTGATTGCTCAGGCTCAACAAGCTACCTTACAACTCGATACTTTCCAGAGCAACTGGGAAGGTGCCATTGTTGACCGAATTCATCAAGCCCAGCAAGACGGCATTCAATATATCATTATTAATCCAGCAGCATTGACCCATACCTCTGTTGCTGTTCGCGATGCCCTCCTTGGCGTTGCCATTCCTTTCATTGAAGTCCATCTGTCTAATGTGCATGCACGTGAGGCATTCCGACATCATTCATACTTGTCCGATAAAGCCATCGGCGTGATCTGTGGTCTAGGTACAAAAGGCTATGCTGCTGCCCTCGACTATATCATTGAAAAAATACAACCTTCTACACAATCTTAATTAGGAATACTGTCTCATGGATATCCGTAAAATCAAGAAACTCATCGACTTGATGATTGAATCTGACTTACAGGCGATCGAAGTTAAAGAAGGCGATCAATCGATTGCATTAACTCGTCGTAATCCAGTGGTTGCAGCAGCTGTTCCTGCGATGCCTGCACCAGCAGCCGAAGCGCCAGCAGCAAAATCTCCTCGCGGTGCTGTTGAAACTTCACCAATGGTCGGCGTGTTCTATGCAGCACCAAGCCCAGGTGAGCCGACCTTTGTTAAAGTTGGCCAGACCGTTTCTGCAGGCGATACGCTCGGTATTATCGAAGCAATGAAAATCATGAACCCGATTGAAGCAACTCAAAGCGGTGTGATTGAAGAAATTCTGGTGAAAAATGGTGAAGTGATTCAATTCGGTCAACCACTTTTCCGCTACCGCGCTTAATCACCCCGGGGATTTATAATGTTGCAAAAAGTTTTAATTGCAAACCGTGGTGAAATTGCGTTACGCATCACCCGGGCTTGCAGAACTTTAGGGATCAAAACTGTAGGTGTCTATTCTGACGCAGATAAGGACCTGATGCATTTACGTTTCTGTGATGAAGCAGTGTGTATTGGCCCTGGTGCAAGCAGTGACAGCTACCTGAATATTCCTGCGATTATTACAGCTGCTGAAATTACCGGTGCAGATGCAATCCATCCTGGTTATGGATTCCTCGCTGAAAATGCAGAATTTGCCGAAATCGTAGAAAATTCTGGTTTTATCTTTATTGGTCCACGTCCGGAACATATTCGTTTAATGGGGAACAAGGTTTCTGCCATTATTGCCATGAAAAAAGCTGGTGTACCAACAGTACCAGGCTGCGACCATGCTGTAACGATTCACAATGCGATGGCTGAAGCGAAAGAGATCGGTTTTCCACTGATTGTAAAAGCTGCTTCTGGCGGTGGTGGTCGTGGTATGCGTATCGTAGAAAATGTCGATACCCTGCTGGAATCTGTTCAGGCTGCACAGCGTGATGCAGAAATGTGGTTCGGTGATGATACGGTCTATATGGAACGTTTCCTGCAAAAGCCACGTCACGTCGAAGTGCAAGTACTTGCTGATGGTAATGGTCATGCGATTCATCTGTATGATCGTGACTGTTCACTACAGCGTCGCCATCAAAAAGTACTGGAAGAAGCACCAGCACCGAACTTACCAGAGCAAGCACGTGCTGATATTCTAGAAGCCTGTGTCAATGCCTGTAAATTGATGCAATATCGTGGTGCAGGTACATTCGAATTCCTGTTTGAAGATGATGAGTTCTTCTTCATTGAAATGAATACGCGTGTTCAGGTTGAGCATCCGGTAACTGAAATGGTCACGGGTATCGATATTATCGAACAGCAATTGCGTATTGCTGGCGGCTTAGGTCTGGATATTCAGCAAGAAGATGTCAAGGTTTTAGGACATGCGATTGAATGCCGTATTAACGCAGAAGATCCATCAACCTTCTTGCCTTCACCCGGCAAGATTGAGAGCTTCTATGCACCAGGCGGCGCAGGTATCCGCTTAGACTCGCACATCTACCCAGGCTATAGCATTCCGCCGTATTATGACTCGATGATTGCCAAACTGATTTCGCATGGTAAGGATCGTGAGACGTCTATTTCTCGAATGAGAAATGCTTTGGAAGAAATGATTTTGACTGGCGTTAAAACCAATATTCCTTTGCATAAAGATTTAATCCTTCAGGATAAAAACTTCTGCAAACAGGCAATGGATATTCATTACCTAGAGAAGCATTTGTTAAAGCAGCTTGAAGGTGCTGAAGACAAAGCTTAAATCAAAGCTCATAAAAAAAACCGCTGTCATTCAGCGGTTTTTTTATTGTTTGCAATTTAAGGCAATACGCGTCTGAGCACAGCAAAACATTGTTCGGCTTTTTCATTGGCGCAGAAGTTAATGGTATAAGGGTTTTGCCATTTCACAAAATATTGCGAAATTTCACCAGACTGATCCACCTGATTGCCTGAACAGTCTTTTTCATTATTGTCATATTTTACTTGCAGAATCAGCGCTGGAATCTGCTGCGAAGGATCCTGTGCCGGCTGATAGTCATATAGCCCCGACGTCCACTCATCGCCACTTTTAATCACCACATTATTATTGCCTTTAAAATTATAATATTCGATACATTTTTTATTATTCGGGATTTCCATTCCCCACAATCCGACAATTTCCGGACGGGTTTTCACAGTAAATGTATTTGGGATTTCAGCAGCTTTAGCAGGAGCATTCGCTGGTTTTTTATTTTCTGTCGCCATTAGCCAAGGTGAGCTCATGAGTAAGATAAGGCTAAGACATATTTTTTTCATATTTACCGGCATCTTGTTAACAATTGATTCTAAATTATCATATTTTTTGGGATCGTGTCCCGCTCTAACGCAATTTCAATACAGAGTCAGAAATTATTTATCACATTGTTTAAAAACATGGATTTCCTTTCTGACTTTTTTTGTATATATTTCGTATATAAGAATCTTAATAGTTCGCATTAATAACAGATTAATCAAACAATAAAATTATATTTTGGGTCAAACTTAGTTGCTGAACAAAGTGATCATTCACACTTAAAAATTTGAATAGGATTTTAAATTTGCAATTAGCTCGAATAACAGAACAACAATTAAATCATGAAACCTATGCTTATTTTGTCATTGTTTTCGCTGTTTTAGTCTGTTGTTTTATTGGGATCGCAACCAGACCAATTGAGTATCTGGCCTTATTGTGGCCGGCCAATGCTGCCTTGTTAGCCCTGTTCTTACGCTTTCCACATTTAAATAATATGGGAGGTTGGCTTGGGTGCATTCAGCGCTTTTATGTTTGCAGATCTGATCACCGGGAACAGCCTATTACAAAGCCTGTTTCTTACCTTGTCTAATCTGATCAGCACTATTGTCTCGATATTTTTTATTCGATATTTCAAGATTAATTACAAATACTATAATACTGGTTATACATTCGTTCATTTATTTGGCATCTTCGCTTTTGCAGGCTGTCTGGCCAGTGCGGCTTTTGCAGTTCTCACCTTGCCAAATCTACCCAATTCATTCATGACCAAAGAGAATTTATGGATTGATTTTGGTCTGTGGTGGACCGGTGAAATGGTGAATTATATTGTGTTTCTCCCTTTAATCTTGGCATTCCCAAGAATAAAAGACATGCAGTATCTATTTAAAAACCGTCGTCAAAAACGTAATTACTTCAGCTATTTTTTACCTGCATCTTCAGTCGTGGCCTGTGTCATCATTACCAATATTTTTGCAGGCCCCGGCGCAATGCTCTACCCTCTGGCTGCACTGATCTGGGCTGCGTTGACCTATCGCCTGTTTAGCATGACACTGATTAATGCGTTTGTGACTATTTTAACCTATTACAGCCTGACGCGGTTTTATGCCACAACGCATGACACCTTGGCAGATTCTACGATTTATATTTCGCTCCGGATCGGGCTGTTTATGCTGGCCTTATCGCCGCTTATTCTTTGTATTATTAGTCAAAACCGCAATGAGCTGTTTAAACGGGTTCTCTATCTGGCCAATCATGACAGTCTGACCCGCACCATGAACCGTCATTTTTTCTTTCAGAAAGGTGAATATTTACTGCAATATGCCAACAGAATGGAATTTTCGGTCATCATGCTGGATATTGATCATTTCAAACGTCTGAACGATGATTTTGGCCATCATGTCGGTGACAAGGTGCTGCAACATTTTGCGGAAATCATTCGCTGCAATTTACGTGCTGAAGATCTGTTTGCACGAATTGGTGGGGAAGAATTTGTGCTGTTACTCTGGAATACCGAACCATCAGAAGCACGTCTTATTGCAGAACGGATTCGTGATCTGGTGGAAAAAACCCCGATTTATCAATCAGATGGCTCGCCCCTGTATATTACCGTGAGTGTGGGCATCACTCATCAAAATGAACCGCAGGCCCAAGACCTGCAAAACCTGATCAATATTGCAGATCAAGCCTTGTATCAGGCCAAACATCGTGGGCGAAATCAGGTGGTGCTTGCATCTTGAGCCTAAATGATCTACAACCTTGAAGCAGCAACACTAGGGAATGGCAATGAAATTTGAAGAATATCTGCAATATGACGGTTTAGGACTGGCTGATCTGGTTGCCAATAAACAAGTACATTCAAGTGAACTTTTATCTGCTGCACTAGAGCGTAGCTCAATTGCCAATCCCGAGCTAAATGCAATTATTATTCCGATGCATGAGCATGCATTGAAACGGAGCCAGCAAAATCTGTCCGGACCTTTTGCCGGTGTGCCTTTTCTGGTTAAAGACCTGTTTCAGGAATATGCCGGTTATCCAACTTCTTATGGTTGTCAGGGCTTAAAACGGATTGGTTATATCGCCGAGACCAATGCCGAGATTGTCAATCGCTGGGAAAAAGCCGGGATTGTGACTTTTGGACGTACCAATACTCCTGAATTTGGGATTAAAGGTATTACTGAACCAGATGCTTGGGGCAGCTGTAAAAATCCGTGGAATTTACAGCATAATAGCGGCGGCTCGTCCGGTGGTTCCGCTTCTGCCGTGGCTGCCGGAATTGTACCAATTGCGGGTGCTGGTGATGGTGGCGGCTCGATACGTATCCCCGCTTCCTATTGCGGCCTGTTTGGCCTGAAACCGAGTCGTGGCCGCACGCCTTGGGGACCACAAATGAGTGAAGCCATGCATGGCGCCGCGATTCAGCATGTACTGACCAAAACGGTACGGGATAGTGCTGCAATGCTGGATGCCACCCATGGTGAAGATCATAGTTCACTGTTTAAGATTCAGCGTCCACAGCATCATTATCTGGATGTGATTCAGCAACCGCCAAAAAAACTGAAAATTGCGTTTAGCACTTATTCTACGATTGGCACACCTGTTTCCCAGGATGCCATTAAAGCCATTGAAAAAACAGCCAAATTGCTAGAATCTTTGGGCCATGAGGTGGTCGAAGACCGCCCAGCCATTGATGGAATGCAACTGGCCAAGGATTTTATTACCACCTGGTTTAGCCAATTTTCATTTATGCTGGATGAAATCCAGAAAGGCTATCCGTCTAAAACAAATGATTTTGAATTGGACTCTTTAGCACTGGCGGCTTTTGGGGCCAAAACCAGCGCGATTGATTATATCCAGAACCTGAATAACTGGGGCCAGTATGTGACCCAGATGAATCATTTCTTTGATAATTATGACCTCTATCTAACGCCTGCAACGGCGACAGTGGCGCCGAAAAATGGTGAGGTCAAAACACCAAACTGGCAGAAACCGATTCTTAAAGGTTTATTGAAACTGAATAAAGCGCATTTAGTGGCGCAAGGGAAACTAGTAAACCAGATTGTGAAAGAAAATCTAAAATGGGTGCCTTTTACCCAGTTGGCCAATATTACCGGACTCCCAGCGATGTCTGTACCACTGTACTGGAATGAACAAAACCTGCCGCTCGGTTCACAGTTTATTGCGCCGTTTGCCCGTGAGGATCTGCTATTACAACTGGCAGCCCAATTGGAACAGGCACAACCGTGGTTTGGGCAATACGCCAAAATCCGTATTTAATACTGAGATGATATTTTCAAGCCTGTTTTTGCAGTTCGACTTTATTTGGCAATCCGAAAATCAGTAACAAGCCAAGCAAAGTCGATACTGCAGCAGCGATAAAAATAGATGTGCCGCCGACTTGATCCCAATAATGCCCAGCCAGAATACTGCCACTCGCCACGCCAACGCCCCACATCGTGCTATATAGCGCTTGTCCACGTCCTTGCTGCCCTGCAGAAAAATTCTGGAAAATCACTCGCATCGCAATCATATGAAATAAACCAAAACTTAAAGCGTGAATCGTTTGAGCAAAAAACTGTGCCATGAATGAAGCAGGAAAGACCCCGACGATGAACCATCTTAATCCGGTCATCAATAAGCATAACGTGACCAGATGGCGCCATGACCAGCGTGTCAGAAAGAACGTCGCATAGGCAAACATGATGATTTCCGCAATGACCCCGACTGACCAGAGCAGCCCAATCTGGCTGGTGCTAAATCCCGCCTGACTGAGATAATTGCTATAAAAACTATAAAACGGCGCGTGTGAAAATAGCAGAATCAATTCGATCAGGAAAAAACTATACACCACTGGGCGTTTGAATATTGGCCATAGGGGCTCGAGCTGTTTCTGGGCGGTAGGTGCCGTCGTGGGCTCTTTAATGGTAAATGACCAGAGAAAAGCCAGAAATGAAATACACAGCAACAAGACTGGCAACATGCCGATGCTAATAACTTCAAAGACGGCGCCCAAGCCGAATACACCGATAATAAAGCCGACAGATCCCCATTTTCGTACTTTGCCATACAGTTCTGCTCTTTTTTCTCCGAGCCAGAACAAAGTCACGCCTTCAAACTGTGCCAGAATGGCATTCTGAAAGAAACTGAAAATCAGCATCAGTAAAGCTACGGACTGAAAGCTATTGGGAATAATAAAAATCATGAACCAGATACAGGCTTCCATCCAGGTGGCAATACGCACCAGCAACATACGTTTACCGGATTTGTCTGCAATCCAACCCCAGATCAACGGCGCAAAGAATCGGGTAACAATCGCAATAGAAGATAAAATGCCGATTTCCTGATAATTGAAGCCTTGATCTTCAAGATACAGACTCCAAAAAGGCATGAATGCTCCAACAATCGCATAGTAAAAAAAGTAAAATCCACTGAGTCTATGCTGGATTGCTAGAACTGGCATTGATTTATATATCCTAATATTTTCAAAATGTTAAACTCAATAAATTTCTATAGCACTGTATTCGACGACTCTTGATTTTGCTACGAGCATCTTGCATTAGTCTAAAAATAAATTTTCATAAGTTTATGGATAAATTTTGCTAAAGTAAAAAACTCTGTGTGGAGTTAAATTAAAGTAAGAACATAAATCGGCTTCTATATTGAGCACACGATAAAGAGTGGAAACATTTTAGAAAGGAGTATGGAGGGACTTAAAATCTAGAGATCAATAATCATACAGACATTCTCATTATTTTATGGCTAAAGTATGTCCAAAGAATTTTCAGATCATAGGCTAAAAATTAAAACTAACTCTAGCTTTATAGCAAGGAGAAAATCAATGCCTAACTTTATAAGACCTCTATGCTCGGGTCTAGCCTTCATCCCTCTAATGGCAATAAGTATTTGTAATGCTACATATGCTAACGCCTCCCCTATAGCATCTAACTCTCCAAAAGATGATATTCATCCCAATATAGATCGTCATTTAAGTGAAAGTCTTTATCCTGATGAAGCAAACATAACTGAAAAAATCGCAGATATAATTGAGATATCTATTCGGAAAGAGTATTCCACAGGTATCGCGCTACGTGATGCCCATCCCAAAGCACACGGTTGCGTACGCGCAGAATTCAAAGTAGATGACGCTCTTCCCAAAAACTTGGCTCAAGGTGTTTTTCTTCCGGGAAAAACATATCAAGCCTGGATTCGTTTCTCTAATGGGTCTAAAAATGCCCAACAAGCAGATATTAAAAAAGATGCCCGTGGCATGGCGATAAAACTTTTGGGAGTACCGGGAGAAAAGCTTTTAGATGATGAAACCTCTACTCAAGATTTCATTATGATCAATCATCCTGTCTTTTTTGTGAATGATCCAGTCCGATATATGTCATTTATGCAAGATATAAATAGCGATAGATTTTTCAATAAGCTCCATATTCCTTTTGCATTAGGAGCTAAAGGAACCTGGATTGCCTTAAATACGAGAAATAAAATTTCTAATCCTTTGCAAACTAGATATTGGTCTATGGTGCCCTATCAATTAGGAATAGGCACTGATCGTCAAGCTATAAAGTATTCAGCTCAAGCATGTTCGACAGTGACAGATCCTCTTCCACATGCTCCGCATCATAATTTTCTAAGAGAAAAATTGCGCAAACATTTGCAAAAAAGTGAAGCATGTATGGAGTTTCTGATACAGCCTAGAACATCAAACACCATGTCAGTCGAAGATTCCATGACTGAATGGCAAGAAAGTGAGGCGCCTTTTTACAAGGTCGCAACTATCCGCATTCCTCAGCAAGTTTTTGATACACCTGAACAAAACAAGTTTTGTGAAAATCTCTCTTTTACACCATGGCATACACTACCGGAGCACAAACCTCTGGGAGTAATAAACCGAATGCGAAAAGTGATTTATGATCGTATTAGTGAGGTTAGACATGATATGAATTCTACTCACAGATCAGAACCACATTAAAATATAAGTGCTTATATGAAGTTATTAGCTAAACTAAAATAACCTGTTGTACTGCTCATTCGCCTTAACTTAAAAGCTTTAGTTTACAAACTCTGTGCAGAGTTAATTTAGAAACATAAATAAAGCTGCTACATTAAAAATGACATTATAAAAAGGAAAATGGTTTCAGCGATGAAAATTAAATCTCCTATTATTAAATTAATCATGAGCTGTTTATGTTCAGGTTCAACATATGCAATAGCCTCTCCTCCACTTCCCGATAACAGCAAAATCCAAGCATCTCATATTTCGGAAAAAATACCGGGTACAATATTATCTATACAAGAACAAAATACTGATCTGTTTACGAATGCCTCACAACGTTTCTTAATTAATTATCGCAGTCGTGGCACAAAATCCGAGCCTATCGTCACTTCAGGCTATATCTTGTTACCTAAAGGCAAATTCCCTAAAGATGGCTGGCCTGTTCTGGCTTGGGCGCATGGTACAACTGGCGTTGCTGATACATGTGCACCCTCTGGGGATTATGTGGGCGGGAGTCCATGTCTATCAGCAAATCGCTGCTAAAGCATTGAAGGCCTGGCTCGCTCGCGGCTATGCAGTCGTTGCACCTGATTATCAAGGTTTAGGCACTCCGGGCGGTCATCCTTATATGAATGCGCGAAGTCAGTTGCATACTGTCGTTGATGCTGTACGAGCGATCCACCATTTAAAGCCTTATAGCTTTAGTAAAAATTGGTATGTTATGGGTCATAGTCAAGGAGGTGCAGCATCTATTAAAGTTGCAGCATCCGGTCAAAAAGATGCGCCTGAATTTAATCTTCGTGGGGCAATTGCACTGGCACCAGGCAGTTATCAATATGAAGGAATCGCTGAATATGTTGCCAGCAATTCGCAAATCACGACTAATGTCGCCGCATTTTTTCCAATTGTGCTTTTAGGAGCAGAGGCTGCAGATCCGCTGCTTGCTCCAGCAAATTTAGTGAGCCCAGAAATGGGAGAAATTCTTAATCATGCACGCAGTCGCTGTTTGTCAGAATTACAATCTGACCTAAAACAAGCACCTAAGACTGTCTTTAATTCAAATGTAAATCTGGCACCTTTGACCAATTATTTAAAAGAACAGTCTATTGAGAATATGAAACCGACTGTGCCAGTTCTGCTGGTACAAGGTGAGAAAGATCAACTGGTCGATTATCGTGGTACTTATGCTTACTACCAGCAGGTATGTACAAAGCAAAAATCTATCGTATTCCATCTCGTCAAAAATGGAGATCATCGTGATTCCTTAAGACAGAGTGAATTTCTGATTGGAAACTTTATCAATTCAGTTGGACAAGGAAAAGCTTTGAGCACCTGCCCTACAAAATAACTTGGTGAGCTTTTGCATTTAATCATTAAAAACGCAAATATTTTAATCTTCATATTTATAGAATAGTCCTTTAAAGGAATACTATTCTATAAAGAGGATAAACTGATATTAATCCGTATTCTTACTTTCTGTTAAAACTATACTTACGATTTCGAATTGTTTTGAGCCCATCATTTTTATACTTTAATTCTTTAGCAAACAATAATTAGAATGAAAGAGGTTATTTATGTGCTCGAACTATGAATTCCCCTCAAAAAAACGTCTTTCCTTATTAGATATTCATGAAGATCAACTCGAACTGGAAATAAAAAGGCATGTTTATCCTTTAGCGCCTGCTCCAATCATTATGCGCGGTGCTGACGAGTTTGAGCTGGATATCGCACGTTTCGGACTGATTCCAGTCTGGGCGAAAGAACTAAAATATAGCCGGCATACCTATAATGCACGGACTGAAACAGTCGCATCCAAACCGAGTTTTCGACATGCCTGGAAAAACAACCAGTTTGCTTTAGTACCGGTCGATACCTTCTATGAACCTAAATATATAGACGGTAAACCGCACTGGTTTGGTATTTCACGTGAAGATGGCAATCCTTTTACCGTAGCGGCAATTTATGATGACGCACACATTGATGGTGAGAAAATCAGATCATTTTCGATGCTAACCATAAATTCAGATCAACACCCCTTTATGAAACAGTTTCATGACCCGAATGACGAAAAACGCTCAATCATTGTGATTCCGGAAGAATCACGACATGACTGGTTGCACTGCGATCATGAACAAGCCCATGAATTTTTCTTTGAAATGAAAGATGAATTTATTGCAAAGCCTAGAGATCAAGGTTTATCGGGAAATTAAAAAGCCCTAAACCAAGTTAGGGCTTCGTCCATATGAAAAGCTATTTTTGCTCTCTCAATGGATTTTCTGGTTCTGCATTGGGTTTTTTCTCTGGTTTGACATGCTTATAAGATGCCTGATTCCCTTTATCATCATTTGATTCTTTATGCGGATTTGATTCTTGCTCTGTGTTATTTGTCATATGCATCTCCTTCATACTTCATATCTGTATTAAGAAATAAATATGACATCTGCTGCTAAACATCAATGTTATTTATGTTGCACATTCAGTTTTTTTAAAAGACAAACTTTCCTTCAAGTGCTCTTTTACATTTCACAATTCCTGAAGTC
Source organism: Acinetobacter sp. CIP 101966 (assembly GCF_000369725.1). Lineage (NCBI taxonomy): Bacteria > Pseudomonadati > Pseudomonadota > Gammaproteobacteria > Moraxellales > Moraxellaceae > Acinetobacter > Acinetobacter sp. CIP 101966. The sequence goes on from NZ_KB850160.1 coordinate 331,533, forward strand.
CATCTGAGCAAATAAGCTGTTCAGCCTGATCGTAGATGGTACAGCAAAGAATATGAATTCGCGTGCGAGCCGATATCGAATACATGAAATTTTCTAACCTGATCCACTGCCGGAAAAGTCTTTTCATCTCAGCAAAACCTTTAGGATGATTGGCCTTAATTATTCCATACCAACCATCTAATGCTGTTTCAGCCTATGACCACTTTTGAATTGCTTCAAGAATTCGAGCATGGGTGATCACACGCATAAATTTTATGGTATTCCAGTTCTAAGCAGCTAAGAATTTATCAAAACGTAATCCTATTGAAATGATTCTTTTATAAAGTATTCCTTGTGAGAAATTATGTTTAGATCCAAAAATTTCATCAGTAAAGAAAAACCCCGCCAACTGATGATTGAACGGGGATTGATCTTCATTAAGATGTCTGATGATTTGGCACATTATTCAATATTTTTCAAGCAATCACGACACTGTTTGACCTCATCATGGTCACACGTGTAGTTAATTTCAGTCGCACCATGAAGACCAAATAAACAAAATATAAATTGCATCATGTTTTTCTCCTAAGTGTAAAAAGCTCAATCTAGGATCAAGCTCTATTGCTTTAAATATAGAATGATTCAATATAAAATGATTGGATCAGCGATCTAGAACAACTTCAGTACTCAGCTCTGTTTAGCCTTTAAGTAAAATTGAAGCTTTTGGGGCTAAGTTCGTACAGGCTCTTCAGCTTGAGTCGTCTGATCCTTTTTACAATGATCACTTTTACAATGCTTGCTGCTCATCATCTGACACATTTTCTCTTTGCAAGATTTAAAACAACAGCCGACCATCACGCCCATGCCAAATGCGCATATACATCTCATCATAGCTTTGTCCTGTCTTTTCGTGAAAAGAGATATATAAATAACATCTATTCATGTATCTCTCCTGAGGGAATTTTCAGGCTTTATGTTGTGTATGAAAACTTATGTGAAAGAGAATGAGCAAAAAATACAATCAGCAAAGAAAAAACCAGATTTAAGACGGAAAAGAAAAAGCCTGTTTAACTCTCCTAAATTAAACAGGCCTTATAATGTGCTGATTTTTAATTATTTTCATTAAGTTCTTAGAATGACGCCAAGATATCACTAGCCATGCAGCCAATCTGTGTAGGATATATAGATGCAATGTTTCAAAATATGAAAAAACCATTACTTTTGTTAATTAAATGACTGTAATTTATCCAAAAATCTTTTTAATGAACAAATAAGACGATTAAACAACCAAAACCTAAGAAGAATTGCTAAACCTATAAATGAGAATAGGTTAATTCAGATTTGTAGGAGAAAATTCCTTATTTCAGTCAATATCGGATGTTATGAATGTTCAATGTCTCATAAAGTTTATAGATCCCTGCTTTCTTTTTAGTCATTTCTCTCTATAATTTTTCATATGAGCAATAACAATATTTTGGCAGCATGAAAAATCGCATACTAATTACTTTATTGATGATTCTGGCAATAAGCGGCTGCCAAAAACAGCAAGCAGAGAATTCAGCCGAGGCTGCTGCAAATATTAAAGCGCAGTTTGAACAGTCAGATAATCAACTGAGTGCTTATCTGGACAAACTCGACTCTTCAACAATTAGTCTGGAAGAAAGAACACGCATCCTGTGTGAACAATATCCTAAAGAATATAAAAATAACTACATGCCTGCTCTGCTAAAACTTGCACCCAAGGAATATACAGAAAAAGAGTTGCTCACAGACCTAGACAATGCCTTGAATTTCTACAAGCTAAAAGCCAATATTCAGTGTTAATAAATACTTAGTCTAATCGTGCAATGAAATATAAAAAACCGCCTGATTCAGGCGGTTTTTTTATGAAGAGCGTAAGTCTTAAACAGAATTAACACTGCGGTTTTCACTGATCTTGTTGCTGTTGGTTACTGTTTTGCTGTGGCTGTTGTTGCTGTTGGCCTTGCTGGTTTTGTTGCTGATTGCGCTGCGGCTGCTGTTGTTGCTGCTGCTGGTTATTTTGTTGCTGATTTGGGTTTTGCTGGTTGTTTTGTTGACGCTGCTGATCTTGATTGCGTTGTTGATTTTGCTGTTGCTGTTGTTGCTGCTGTTTCTGTTGGTCTTGCTGTTGATTATTAGCCATGGTGGTATTCCTTACTATTTGCTTTAAATTAAAAGCCGATAGGTTTCGACTTAATATCCACTCTACGCATTTTTTAGATTTCGCCAACCTTTAACCTGTTACAGATTAATTCAATGTAAAAAATAGTAAGATAAGTACTTGAAGTGGAGATTAATGCGCAACATAAATTACCTGATATAATGCAACAGAAACATAATGAAAGATTATATAGGTCAAAAATTTATTATCCAATAAAAGGAATAACTTAAGTCCTATTTCATATATATGAAATTTTGGTGGTGTATCAAAAAGTATGCTAAAAAAAAGCAGGTTGAATTTTGATAAAATAGAGAAATGCAAATAACTCTAGAAATCAAATGTCCAACCTGCCTCAGTGACAGTATAAAGAAAAATGGCATCAAAGTAGATGGGAAACAAAACTACCAATGCAAAGACTGCAAACGTCAGTTTATTGGTGACCATGCTCTGAGCTATCTAGGATGTAATTCTGGCATTACTCGTAAAATATTACAGTTAATGGTCAGAGGCAGCGGTATACGAGATATCGCTGAAGTTGAGCGCATTAGTATCGGTAAAGTCTTACGGACTTTAACTGAATCGGCCTATCAAATTCAGCCTAAACAAAGTCATTATGAATCTCTCGAAGTAGATGAATTCTGGACTTTTGTTGGAAATAAAAATAATAAACAATGGCTTATTTACGCCTACCATCGAGAAACAGGTGAGATTGTTGCTTATGTTTGGGGTAAGAGAGATTTAGCTACAGTCCAAAGGTTGAAGACAAAGCTTAAACAATTAGGTATTCACTACACCCGAATTGCAAGTGATCATTGGGATAGTTTCATCACTGCTTTTAAAAACTGCAAGCAAAGTATTGGTAAGTTTTTTACTGTAGGAATTGAAGGTAATAATTGCAAAATAAGGCATCGAATAAGGCGTGGTTTTAGAAGAAGTTGTAATTTCTCCAAAAAGCTTGAAAACCATTTTAAAGCCTTCGACTTAACCTTCTTTTACATCAATAATGGCTTCATTTAATGTCAGCATACTTTTTAAAACACCACCGAAATTTTTAATAAAATTTAAAAATCGTTATCAAATAGAACCAATTAATACCTATATTATTGATATCTATTAATATATAAAAATCAATCTAAATCTTCTATATTTTTAAAAGATTAAACAAAATATTAAAAATCCAATTTTTTTGAATATTCTTAATTGTAAGGAAATACGATACTTAACATGACCTCACCAATAACACTTAAGCTGTTTCGAATTTATCTTGACTTTAAGTTAAATATTTTTAGCTATTAATCTGGTATTAACTTAGGTCAAATCATTGTTTGTAATTATATTTATTAATCTATTTATAATGAATAAGCCTCTTTAAAAGAGGCTTATTCTATTCAGTTTTTATTAGATATTGACTACTTTGACGATAATCGTTTGAGTATCTTCCTGCTCTTCGGCCAGATACAAACGTTTAAGCTCTTTGCTTTTCACTTTGAACTGCAAATTCTGATAAGAAATCGTGCTTGGTATCTGATCAAAATATTGACCATCAGCGTCAATTTCTTCCTGAAATAATGGTGTACCCAATTGATAGTCAAGACTTTTTAAGACTACATATTTTACTGTGGTTTTCATTCCAACACCCTACTTTCACTAAGCACTTTATTTTTATTTTTACCACTGTTCCGCCTGAGAAGAAACCTCTATTTTTGAAAATAGCCCAAACTTTAACCACTCAGATTTTGCGATCAGGTCAACATGAAATTACACTGATCTATGAAAAAAATTTTAACTTTCATAAAAATATAAATATAAATATAAATATACTTGGAGTTGATCGACAGAAAAAAATCTGTCTAGATTGATCTAAAATCACTCCCACAAAGAAAATATAGAGACTATGATAAAAACCTGTTGCGGCTTACTCGAAGAGAAAAACATAAAAATTGCCTTTATCGAAAGCGCAAGTTCTGGATATCTCAGTAGCCAGTTCTCCATTTGTAAAGGAGAAGGTGCCGAAATTCTGATTGGTGGTTTGATCTGCTACGATGTAAGTGTCAAGACTTCAGTATTGGGCATTTCCAAGAATCTGATCAATAGTCATACTGCGGAATCTATGCCGGTAACGGTTGCTCTGGCGGAAGCAGGTAAAAAAATGTTCCGTGATGCTGACTGGATTATTGCCTGTACAGGATTGCTTAAACCAGGTGGTAGCGCGACACCAGAGAAACCGGAAGGGACTTTTTTTGTGGCCATTAATGATGGCACGCAAATCCATCAGTTCCAGTATTATCTCAAAGGCTCGCCACTTGAACGCCTTAATAAACTGTCAGCTGTGGTTGCACATGACATGATCAATCTATTGAATAACAGCTAAGCTTTCAAAGTTACTATGTAGCCTGAATAAGCTTCATTATTTCTACCGTATTTTAAGATAGATTGGCATGATCAAATGCCAATCTATTTTTTGAGGGTGGAATGACCATGAATATTAAAACCGCACTGCTTCTGCTCCCTCTGAGCTTGCCCAGTCTGGCTTTCGCTACTGTAGGCGGCCCACAAAATATTGAAGTTCTAGGCTATGAAGTCAAAGAACAGAAGCTTTATATCATGCGTCATTATCTTGATGGTCGTGGACGCTTGCCTCAACTGTATTATTATAATTTTAAATCCCAAAAACCAAATCAACTGGTTCAGGTCAATTCCTTATATATCAATCCTAAAACCAAGCGCATCGATTATGATCAAGACAGTCGCAAGTTTGATCAGGACATTGCCAAAATCAAAAAACGTTTAGTTCCATTAAATCCAATTCAAAAATCAAAGCCACAGCTTAAGGTGTTAAAGACAACGAAAGGTAGCGCGCCTGCCTGGCATGATCCTCAGGAAAAAGTGCCAAAATGGACCTATCAATATCAAGTAAAATCCAGCTTACAAAAAAGTCCGGTTCAGCAAGCAGTCAGTTATCAGCAAGGCTTGAAAATTAGCCAGGCCTATAAAGTTCCGAAACAGAATAAAACCCTGGTAATAGTAAAGTATCTGGGTATTCCTTTTGAAACAGGTTATAGCATTGAAGATCCGGCACTGTTAAGTCGATAACAGAATTCACTAAAAAAAATAAGGTCTCAATTGAGACCTTATTTTTTATTTTTACTACAGAAACAGATTAAGCTGCGGTAGAACGTTCAGCGATTGGCACTACTTTACGCAGTTCAGGACCGGTATAGTCCGCGCTTGGACGGATAATACGGTTGTCTGCACGCTGTTCCATCACATGCGCTGCCCAGCCTGTCACACGCGACATGACAAAGATCGGGGTAAACAGCTTAGTTGGAATGCCCATGAAATGATAGGCAGATGCATGGAAGAAATCCGCATTACAGAATAATTTCTTCTCACGCCACATGACTTCTTCACAGCGTACAGAGACTGGATACAGTACCGTATCACCGACATCTTTGGCCAAACGCTCAGACCAGACTTTGATAATGCCATTACGCGGATCATTGTCCTTATAGATCGCATGACCGAAGCCCATGATTTTTTCTTTACGTTCCAGCATGCCCAGCATTTCACGCTCAGCTTCTTCTGGTGATTTCCAGTTTTCAATCATGTCCATCGCAGCTTCGTTAGCACCACCATGTAAAGGGCCACGCAAGGAACCGATTGCACCGGTAATACAGGAATGCATATCTGACAGCGTTGATGCACACACACGAGCGGTAAAAGTTGAAGCGTTAAATTCATGCTCTGCATACAGAATCAAGGAAACATTCATCACCTGTTCATGTAATTCGTTTGGCTTTTCACCATGTAGTAAATGCAGGAACTGTGCACCGATTGAATCATCGTCAGTATTTTCTTCAATACGCACGCCGTCATGGCTATAACGATACCAGTAACAAATGATTGTCGGCAAAGTTGCCAAAATACGGTCTGCGATATCCTGTTGATGTTCAAACGACAGCTCAGTTTCAAGATTGCCCAGCATAGAAACGCCTGTACGCATCACATCCATTGGATGCGAGTCGGCAGGAATACGCTCAAGGACCTCTTTTAATGCCTGAGGTAAAGTGCGCAAGGATTTCAGTTTGGCTTTATAGGCTGCCAATTGCTCTGATGTCGGCAATTCTCCGAAGAAAATCAGGTAAGCGACTTCTTCAAACTGGCAATGTTCAGCCAGATCCTGTACGTCATAACCGCGATAGGTCAGGCCTGCGCCACTTTTGCCTACTGTTGAAAGTGAGGTTTTACCTGCCACTTGTCCGCGCAATCCTGCGCCAGTGAGTACTTTTCCTTCAGCCATTTTTTTAATTCTCCTGTTTAAACAGTTTATCTAATGTGTCTTCGAAGCTGTGATAATCTAAAAATTCGTAGAGTTCTTTTCGTTGTTGCATGATATCCAGCACATTTACCTGAGTACCATGTTCGCGCACCGAACGCATCACTTCAAGTGCAGCTTTTTGCATTGCACGTGTCGCTGACAATGGATACAGCACCATGCCAATACCCTGCTCACCCAGTTCATCTACCGTATAATAGGGTGTATCACCAAATTCGGTAATATTTGCCAAGACTGGAACACCGACCGCATCACACACTGTACGGTACATGGTGATATCGGTCATCGCTTCAGCAAAGATCGCATCTGCGCCCGCTTCAACACAGGCAGAAGCACGGTCAATCACGGCTTGCAGGCCTTCTTTTTGCAGCGCATCGGTACGCGCCATTACCACAAAGTTTGAATCGGTTTTCGCATCTACAGCCGCTTTGATACGATCGACCATTTCCTGCTGCGATACGATTTCTTTATTTGGACGATGACCACAGCGCTTCTGTGCAACCTGATCTTCAATATGAACCGCAGCGGCTCCTGCAGCAGTCATCTGTTTGATCGTGCGGGCAATATTTAATGCACCGCCCCAACCGGTATCGATATCGACCAGTAAAGGTGTATCCACACGCTCAGTGATCCGGCGTACATCTTCAAGAACATTATCTAGGCTGGTCATGCCCAGATCAGGCAAACCATAAGAATAATTCGCGACACCCGCACCTGATAAATAAATGGCTTTATAACCGACCTGTTTGGCCATCATGGCAGCATAGGCATTTACCGTGCCCATAATTTGCAATGGTTTCTCGACTTCAAGCGCTTGTCTAAATCTTAAACCTGCAGACATTTGTTCTGTCATCTTCCTTTTCCACAGTCTTGGCTATAATTATTGAAATTCGAGTATACTCATTTGGCTTGCTCATTCCATAACCTGATAGAACAAATACTCTAAAACTTTAGTCAAATTTTTAAGTTTTGCTTTACCTAATTAGCAAATAGCGCACTTATCTGGCGCAATTATGAAATATGTGCATATATTTGCTATGATGGCGTTTCAATCTCTATTGACATGTTGATGTACTATCTCCTATGCAAGACCTCGCCCTAGAACCGCTCGCCAAAGATCTGCCACAGACCAAACGTGGTCATGAGCGTTGTATTGCGCTGCTGATCAGTGCAACCGAGCTATTTCTGGAACGGGGTTATGATGTTGTGTCTCTGGATGATATCGTCCAGCATGCCGGTGGCTCTAAAGCCTCTATTTATAAGTACTTTGGCAATAAAGAGGGCTTGTTTAAAGCCATCTGCGATTATCGTCGTATCAAGTTTTTTGAAGATATCAGTATTCCGATCGAACTGATGGCACTGGATTTTCGTAGTTATTTAGTACACACGTTGCTTAATTTTTATCACCAGATCATGCAACCTGAAAATTCGGCCTTTATGCGTCTGGTGCTGGAACAAAGTCAGCGCAATCCGGAACTTGCTCAACATATTCATGAGCGAGGCCCGGTGCATGTGCAAAGTGCCATTGCCACGGCTTTAGAACAGGCAGATGCGCAAGGTTTATTGCATTGCAAAAATCCACAATATTCGGCGCAGCTGTATTTTGGTATTTTGCGCAATCTGGAATGGCGTATTCTGATGGGAATTCCGGTACAGGAAGATGATCAGGAAATCGACAAATACATCAGTTATTGTGTGGATCGCTTTTTAGACGGTCATCAAAAAGTCTAGTTTTTTTGCATTTTTCATTGCTTATAGTATATTAGCCGATTCCGTATTTTTTCTTAAACTAACCAACAACTGATTGTTGATCGAGTTTTTCGGCAATTATTGTGGAGTAACGAATGGCTCTCCGTCACTTTCTCACCTTACGCGATTTATCAACTTTAGAACTTAACCAGATTTTGCAACGCGCAATTGAGCTTAAGCGCAAACAGCATAACAATGAAGTGTTCCAACCATTTGTTGGTAAAGTGATGGGCATGATTTTTGAGAAATCGAGTACCCGTACGCGTGTTTCGTTTGAAGCTGGCATGAGCCAATTTGGTGGTAGCGCGATTTTCCTGTCTTCACGCGATACCCAGTTAGGTCGTGGTGAACCGATTGAAGATTCTGCACGTGTGATTTCAAGCATGCTGGATATCGTGATGATCCGCACTTTCGGCCATGATATCGTGGAGCGTTTTGCATCTTATTCAAAAGTTCCAGTGATTAATGCTTTAACAGATGACCACCATCCTTGCCAGCTACTTGCTGACATGCAGACTTATGTAGAGCAACGTGGCTCAATTGAAGGTAAAACTGTTGCCTGGATTGGTGATGGCAACAATATGTGTAACTCTTATATTGAAGCTGCACATATGTGGGGCTTTAATCTGAAAATTGCAGCGCCAAAAGGCTATGAGCCACAAGAAAAATTCCTGTCTGAATTCGCGCATTGTGTGGAACTGGTTCCTTCTGCTGAAGATGCAGCGGTGAATGCTGACCTGATCGTGACTGATGTTTGGGCAAGCATGGGGCAGGAAGAAGAGCAGAAGATCCGTGAAAAAGCCTTTGCAGATTATCAGGTGAATGAACGCCTGATGGATCTTGCACATCCGGATTGCTTGTTTATGCACTGCTTGCCTGCGCATCGTGGCGAAGAGATTTCAGAAAATCTGCTTGACCATAAAAATGCTGTAGTTTGGGATGAAGCAGAAAATCGTTTGCACGCGCAAAAAGCCTTGGTTGAATTCCTGATTAATGAAAATCTGAAAAAAGACTAGGGTGTGTTGACACTTTTAGTTTAAAAAAATAGCGAAGTAGTAAAATCAAATCGCCAAACCCAATTTTACTATTCGCTATGCCTCGTACCATGCTGACAGATCAACACTGGCAAAAGTTGAAAGTTATTCTGCGTAATTTATCCATTCACCACAACTCAAATTTACGCAATTTTATTGAAGCTATTCTCTATAGAATTAGAACAGGCTGTCCGTGGCGAGATATTCCTTGTTGTTTTGGTCATTCAAACTCTATTTTCAAACGTTTTAATCGTTGGTCAAGCAGCGGTAAGTTACTTAGATTATTCAAATTACTAGCCTCATGCCCCGATATGGAGTGGATTTTTATTGATGGCTCTCATGTACGTGCTCATCAACATTCTGCCGGTATAGCGAATCAATCTATTTCTAAAAGTGTAGGAGCAAACTCCTCAAAAATACATTTGATTGTTGATGCAGATGGCAATCCTATTGATTTCATGATTACCGATGGAACCACACATGATGTTAAAGTTGCACCTGATTTAATATCAACATTAGATTTAAAAGAGACAAAAGTGGTATGTGCAGATAAAGGCTATGATTCAGAACCACTGCGTGAACAGATCAGGAAAACAGGGACTAAAGCGAATATACCAAAGAAAACAAATAGCCAATCGAACAATGACCATATGGACTGGTGTTTATATAAAATCAGGCATTTAGTTGAAAATATGTTTTGTAGATTAAAGCAATTTAGAGGAATAGCTACTCGATATGACAAGCTCAAAAGAAATTATCAAAGTTCTGTTGCTTTAGCCTGTATATTTTTATGGCTACCTTTATAGGGTTAATTATGAACAGTAAATGTCAACAGACCCTAATTTTTTAAGATGAATCTTCACAAATTAAGCACCAATCTCTGGTGCTTTTTTTGTCTCAGCTCTTATAATCGTTGTTGAAATGGAATAAAAAGTGATTTTATACAATGCAAAAAAAATATTGGATTTTGGCACTCTTGGCAGGTTTTAGCAGTGCTGTCTTACCGGTGCATGCTTCTGAATTTGACCAATATCTTCAAGAAAAAAATATTATTGACAGCAAATTTAAAATTCAGAAAAAAGCTGAACTGAATGAATTACTCGCAGTGCTCAGTGCAGAAGATTCCAGAACTTTACCGTTGCAGATTGATCAAAATACGATTATTGAACAATTACAGTTAAGTGCCAATAAAACCACACTGAAAGGCATGATCATCACGCCCGATTTTAGCCAGTTTGAAAAAGACCTAGGGCGCAAAGAAGTGATGAAAGTCATTCGCAATAATCTGCTCAATAATTGTGAAATTTTCTTTGAACATCGCTATCAAATTGCGAACCCATACAAGGTTGAACTCAGCCTGAACTCGCAGACACAAACCTATAAAACTGATATTTCCCAGAAAGATTGTAAATTAAAATAATCTAACTAAATAAGACATCAAGTTTGATTTGAAATTAAAAAATCCAAAAACAAAAAAAGGTAGCTGTGGCTGCCTTTTTTAATAAGGTTTACTGTTATATCTTGCTAACGCACCAAGCCTTGCGGCTGCAAAATAATAATCAACGCGCCCAGTATTACCACCATGCCACCAAGTAGATCCCAACGCGATAGAGTCACTTGATCAACGAAGCGCAACCACATTAGCGCTGAAAAAATATAGATACCACCATAAGCGGCATAGATCCGTCCTGAAGCAGCTGGATGCAAGGTTAACAGCCAGACAAAAGCCGCCAAAGCCAGAGCTGTCGGAATCCATAACCAGTGGCTTCTCCCCTGATTTAAAATCAGATAGGGAAAATAACAACCTAAAATTTCCATCAATGCCGTGACTAAAAACAGTAAAAATGTCGTGAACAGCTTGGTAACTTGAATATCCATAATTTATCTTTTAAATGATATGAATTTGATAATTTAAAATATGAGTGCATAAAAAAACCCGTGCAGGCACGGGTTTAATCTTTTTCGTTCATTAGGCCGGTTCAGCAGTCTGGTCTTCAAAAACTTCAAGTTTTAAGCCAACCGCTTTACCATTTTCTTTTTTCACCGATACTGCAACATTGCCGCCATTTTCAGCCAGTTCACCAAACAGGATCATCTCAGCCAGCGGTTTTTTCAGGTGTTCCTGAATCAAACGTTGCATTGGACGTGCGCCCATTAAACGGTCATAGCCATGTTCTGACATCCATTCACGTGCACTTTGATCCACTTCCAGCATGACTTTTTTGTCATCCAGTTGTGCTTGAAGTTCAGTCAGGAATTTATCCACGACATTTTCAATAATGCTGCTTGGCAATGCCTTGAACTGAATCACGCCGTCGAGGCGGTTACGGAATTCTGGTGAGAAGGCTTTCTTCATCGCTTCCTGATTATCGTTACTATTATCCTGTTCCATAAAACCAATGCTGACACGAGAAATACTTTCCGCACCAATATTGGTGGTGAGTACCAAGACCACGTTACGGAAATCAGATTTACGCCCGTTGTTATCAGTCAATGAACCATGATCCATAATCTGCAATAACAGGTTAAACACATCTGGATGCGCTTTTTCGATCTCATCGAGCAACAGTACACAATGCGGATTTTTATGAATCGCATCGGTCAATAACCCACCCTGATCAAAACCGACATAGCCCGGAGGTGCACCGATTAAACGAGACACCGCATGGCGTTCCATATATTCCGACATATCAAAGCGAACCAGTTCTACACCCATCTGTTTCGCCAGCTGCTTGGTCACTTCGGTTTTACCGACACCCGTTGGGCCTGCAAAGACAAAACTACCTACAGGCTTGTCTGGAGATTTCAAACCGGCACGTGACAGTTTAATCGCAGATGCCAAGGCCTCAATCGCTTCATCCTGACCAAAGACCACACGTTTCAGATCGCGCTCAAGATTTTCCAGCACGCTCTTATCATCTTTAGAAACAGTTTTTGGTGGAATACGCGCAATTTTAGAAACGATATCTTCAATATTTTCTACGGTGATCAAACTGTCGTCTTGTTCAGCTTTGAGACGGCGCTGAGCACCGGCCTCATCAATGACATCAATCGCCTTATCTGGCAAGAAACGGTCGTTGATAAATTTTGCAGAAAGTTCTACCGCAGACACCAAAGCTTGATCGTCATATTCCACATGATGAAAATCTTCAAACTTCGATTTCAGACCACGTAGGATATCAATAGTTTCAGAAATAGATGGCTCGTTCACATCAATTTTCTGGAAACGACGTGACAAAGCATGATCTTTCTCAAAGACCTGGCGGTATTCCTGGAAAGTGGTTGAGCCAATGCAACGTAAAGAACCATTTGCCAACGCCGGTTTGATCAGATTCGATGCATCCATGGTACTGCCCATACTCGAGCCTGCACCAATAATCATGTGAATTTCATCAATAAACAGCACTGCTTCAGGTTTCTTTTTCAGCGCATTTAAAAGCTGTTTCAAGCGTTTTTCAAAATCACCGCGGTATTTGGTTCCTGCTACCAAAGCACCAATGTCCAGACTGAAAATTTCAGCATTTTCCAGTGGTTTTGGCGCTTTACCATTGACGATTAACCAAGCAAGACCTTCAGCAATTGAGGTTTTACCAACTCCCGGATCACCGACAAGGAGTGGATTGTTTTTACGACGGCGGCAAAGGATTTGCGCGGCACGCTCGATTTCTTTTTCACGACCAATCAGTGGATCGGTCTTGCCTTTTTGTGCTTCAACATTCAGGTTAGTGGTATAAAGTTCAAGTGGACCTGAACTTGCTGAAGATGCTGATTCGCCATCTAGGTCTTCGATTTCTTCTTCAGACTGTACATCTTCTTTACGGGTACCATGAGACAGGTACTGAGTCAGGGTCAGACGGTTAATTTGATGACGTTTCAGCAGATAGACTGCAAATGAGTCACGCTCAGAATACATGGCAACCAGAATATCAGCACCTTCTACAGTACGATCGCCACCGCTTGATTGCACGTGAAAAATCGCGCGTTGCAAGATCCGGTCGAAGCTTTCTGTCGGGTGTGGTGCCTGATCACTATTTTCACCAAGTTTAGGGGTATGTTGTTCTACGTACTCTTCTAATTCCTTACGCAACACGATGATGTCGGCACCACATGCTTTCAGGGCATTCACGGCGGAATCGTTGTCAAGCAAGGCTAACAATAAATGTTCTACGGTCAGGAACTCATGTCTCTTTTGACGAGCCATGCTGACAGCCAAACGTAGTGATACTTCTAATTGACGACTGAGCATGTAACCCCCTTAATCTTTAGGCTCTATTTGGCAAAGTAACGGATGACCTTGTGATCGAGCATAATTATTGACTTGGTTCGCTTTGGTCTCCGCAATGTCTCGAGGATAGACCCCAGCTACACCCTTTCCTTCATAATGTACAGTTAGCATTACTTGTGTAGCTTGGTCAAGATTCATTGCAAAGTATTGTTGTAAAATTTCAATTACAAACTCCATCGGCGTATAGTCGTCATTTAATAAAACAACGGCATACAACGGTGGACGTTTCAGTTCTGGCGGTGCAGTCTGTACAGCTAGGTCAGAATGACCGTCTTCAGAGGGTTCATTTGCTAAACGTGGGCTGATATGCCAATCAACGATTCCAGACTCATTAAAAGAATTTTTAATATCACTTAAACACATTTGACGTTTATTGCTTGGCATAAGATTTATATTTCACACTTAATTTGCATTTGCTTCGGTTTTCGGAATTTCTGACAAGGTGGCAGACTGATTTTCGACTGCTTTGCCCTGTTCCCAACTAAAACGACGAATCACAGGCTTGACACCGGTGAGACGCACTTCAATAAATTCTGGTTTAAAGCCTTTCGGCATGGTCCAGCGGCCAGTGAGTCGCTCATAATTTTCAAAATTAAAGTTTTTATCTTCCAGTGGCACCACCAGAATTTCAGTCCCTTTAATCAGGCGCAATTCCACACTACCTGAGGCACGACTTTTGCCTGGACTGACCTGAACCAGATCAATCTGATATTCAAAGGCATTTTCCGGCAAAGGTTTAATCGACAGGTTTTGAACCGCCAATGCCAAACCACCACGCTGACGCAAGATCTCGCGATAAATGGTTCCCACACTTTCGGCCTGCACCTGTTCATCACGTGCCTTGGTCATGGCCAGATACAGATCATTGGCATTACTGACCGCCAGATCACGCTCCTGAACCGCAGTATTCAGCGTCTTGTTCAGTGTTTCCAGACTGGCTTTCTGAGTCTGTACCACATCGACCAGTTGCTCTGCATCCGCATCATAACCCGCCGCAGTCAAACCCTGACGATGTCCTACGGTATATCCGAGTACGCCACTGCTTAAGATCAATACAGCCGCACCAATGGCTAAGGGCGTATTGCCTTTCATGAATGGTTTCTTAGTACCGGGTTCCTGAGGAAGCGTCGTATTTGACTCGTTATTCGGCATTTTGATCTCTTGTTTGCTTTAATCAAGACACACATTTAAATGCAAATCTAAATGTGTGTGAAGTTCTAATACGTTTTTTATGGTAATAAACCAATATTATTTAAGCCAGCGTCTTCAGCAAAACCAAACATCAGGTTCATGTTTTGCACAGCCTGACCTGCTGCGCCTTTTACCAGATTGTCTTGTACAACCAGGATCACCAGTTTCGTTGGCTGTGGCTTATACAAGGCAATACGCAACTGATTCGCTCCACGCACTGAACGCGTTTCTGGTGAACTGCCTGCCGGCATGACATCGACAAATGCTTCATTGGCATAGAACTGCTCATATAGCGCTTGTAAATCTGCCGCTTGCCCTGCTTTAGTTAAATCGATATAGATGGTCGACAACATACCACGAATCATCGGCACCAAATGCGGTACAAATAAAATATGATCAAACACATTTTTTTGACCTGAAATATTTTCCAGTGCTTCGACAATTTCAGGGTGATGACGATGACCTGCTACACCATAGGCCTTAAAGTTATCGGCATTTTCAGCATAAATCATGCCCAGACTGGCTTTACGTCCTGCACCTGATACACCAGATTTGGCATCAATAATAATGCTTTCAGGTTTCACCAATGCTTCAACCGCTTTTAAAACTGGCGCCAAACCTAACTGAACTGTGGTTGGATAACACCCCGGATTCCCGATCACATTGGCTTTTTTAATCTCTTCACGATTCAATTCAGATAAACCGTATACAGAATCTTTTAACAGTTCTGGACATGCATGTTGCATGCTATACCATTTTTCAAACTGTTCAAGATCTTGTAAACGAAAATCAGCAGCTAGGTCGATCACTTTTGTATTTGCAGCAACCAGCTCTTCGGCATGTTTCATTGCGACACCATGCGGCGTTGCAAAGAACACCACATCGCATGATTTTAATAAATCCAGACTTAAATCGGAAAATTTAAGATCGGTATGCCCGCGCAAGCTCGGGAACATGTCATCTACACGACGGCCTGCTTCAGTACGTGATGTCAGTGCTGTTACATTTACATCTGGATGTCGTAGCAAAAGACGCAAAAGTTCAACGCCTGTATAACCCGTACCACCCACAATACCCACTGAAATCACGATGATTACCTCAAATAAATGTTTCCTTTATACAGCCTAGTATGACAGGAAGTTGAGGTTTTCTAAACCATTTCACTGGGGTTTGCTGGTTTTTTAATTGATCAGTAGGATAAGTCCGATTTTGATCATGAAACTTTTAATTTGCTTAGGCTATTTCAATAGAGTTATATGGACTTATTAATTATGGTTTTAGGCACCCCACCAATATGGCAACGGCGTATTTTTCAGCGTTATACGATGCTGCTGGAAATGCTGATCATGCTTAGCAACTTCTGCCCAAAAGCGTGGACTATGATCAAAATGCTTTGTGTGTACCAGTTCATGGACAGCGACATAATGCGTGACCTCTTCAGGAAATAATACTAGCGCACTATTCAGCATAATGTCATGTTTGGCCGAACAACTGCCCCACCGGGTTTTAGGTTGTCGAATACTGCAGTTTTTAAAAGGCAAATGACATTGCTGTGAGACAAGATTTAAATATGAAGGAAGCTGTTCTTTTGCGTAGGCAATCACGAAAGTTTTTAAATATTCTTCAGGATGTCGGTCACTGATGCAAAGCTGTAAATTTTTATGATCAAAAATGAAGTTGCTCTTCTGGCTTTGATAAGAAATTTGTACAGGTTCTTTTAGATTAAATAACCGCAGCTCAATCGGTAACGTCCGGTCAATATTTTCGATTTTTTCTTGCTGGGATTGCCAGGTTTTAATCAGCCAGCTTTCAGATTGTTCAATAAAATGCCGTATCTGTTTTTTGCTGCAAAAAACCGGGGCTGTGAGGCGAATCTGGGTCGCATCGACACGCAAACGTAACCGGGTTGAACGGACATTTCGGGTGATTTGGATTTCGGGTAGATCGGATAAGGTCATTATAGTTTTTTTAATCTCCCTAACCCCCTCTTTTTCAAAGAGGGGCTTTTAAAAGTCTCCCTTCTTGCACTTGTTTTAAAGCAGTGCTTCAAAACTTCGCTCAGGGAGATTTAGAGGGATTTTTTCTAGAAAGTTTAATTAAACCGCTGTACGCTCTTCAATTCCGTTATCAGTCGCGACAATGGCGATATCTGCTTTGTTGATCGCAAAGATACCGTTACATACCACGCCCGGAATATCGTTTAAGGTTTTTTCCAGTTCAAGTGCATTTAGAATATTCAGGTTGTACACATCTAAAATCACATTACCGTTGTCAGTGACCACACCTTCACGGTACGCAGGATCGCCACCTAAAGATACGATTTTACGCGCGACTGCAGAACGCGCCATTGGAATCACTTCTACAGGAAGCGGGAACTCACGCCCTAATTGTCCAACCCATTTAGAATCATCCACGATACACACAAATTTTTTCGCAATAGAGGCAACAATCTTTTCACGTGTCAGCGCTGCACCGCCACCTTTGATCATATGCATATGACGATCAATTTCATCTGCACCATCAACATAAGCATCCAGACCACTGACAGAGTTCATATCTACCACTTCAATGCCGAGTTTTTTCAAGCGTTGTGCAGTTGCTTCTGAACTGGCTACCGCAGCTTCCAATTGCAGCTCAGGCAATAAGTCAATTAAAAAGTTTACAGTACTGCCTGTACCTACGCCTAAAATGCCCCCTTTTGGCAAGTGTTTTAAAGCGGCTTTGGCTGCTGCTTGTTTTTTCTCATCTTGGGTTGCATATAGACTCATGGCTTCACTCAACTATTTTGGACTTTTGCAGCTTTTTTAAACCGCAAAGCCGTGTGGTTTGTTACAATAAGCCCCTATTTTAAACTGTTAGATGGAAAATTAACATGCTGTCTCGTTTGGTTCGACAAATTTTACAAGCAACGGTCTACGATGTTGCAATCGAAACTCCACTCGAAGCAGCGCCACGAATTAGCGAACGACTCAATAATAATATCCGCTTTAAACGTGAAGATTTACAACCGGTTTTTTCATTCAAGCTACGCGGTGCCTATAACCGTATTAGTCAATTACCGAAATCACAAATGGAACGTGGCGTTATTACTGCTTCAGCGGGTAACCATGCACAGGGCGTGGCACTCTCAGGGAAAAAGCTGGGTATTCGCGCGATTATTGTGATGCCTAAAACCACACCTGATATCAAGGTACAGGCGGTTAAGCGTCTTGGTGGCGAAGTGGTTTTGCATGGTGATTCATTTGATGTCGCCAACAAGTATGCGATTCAACGTGCCCAGGAAGATGGCATGACCTTCATTCCGCCTTATGATGATGAACTGGTGATTGCTGGCCAAGGTACGATTGCTAATGAAATCCTGCGTCAATGGCGCGATGTGGATTACGTGTTTGTCGCAGTTGGCGGTGGTGGCCTGATCGCAGGTGTTGCAGCGTATTTAGGTGATGTCGCACCCCACGTTAAAGTCATTCCAGTGGAATACGACGAATCTGCCTGTTTAAAAGCTGCTTTAGAAGCAAATGAACGTGTGATTCTCCCATCTGTGGGCTTGTTTGCTGATGGTACAGCGGTAGCCCAAATTGGTGAAAAACCATTTGATGTGATTCGTCTGCAAAAATCGGACAATTCTGGCCCAATCGTGGAACCGAATGTGGTGCTGGTGAATACGGATGAAGTCTGTGCAGCGATTAAAGACACTTATGACGAATGCCGTAGCATTGTAGAACCATCTGGTGCAATGGCTCTGGCAGGTATTAAAAAATACGTGGCTGAACATGGCATCGAAGGGAAGAACATGGTGTCGATTGTCTGCGGCGCCAACATGAACTTCGACCGTTTACGTTATATCGCTGAACGTACCGAACTGGGTGAACGCAAAGAAGCGATTTTTGCCGTGACCATTCCGGAACAGAAAGGTTCATTCCTGAGTTTCTGCCGTGCATTACAAGGCCGTAATATTACTGAATTTAACTACCGTGCCAGCGATGCTTCTGCTGCGCAAGTCTTTGTCGGCATCAGTCTGAAAAATGGCGAGAAAGAACGTCAGGAAATTTATGAAACCTTAAAGTTCCAGTATGACGTTGACGATCTGTCTGATGACGAAGTGGCCAAACTGCATATCCGTTACCTGATCGGTGGTCATGCCGATATTGAAAATGAGCGCCTGTTCCGCGTGGAATTCCCGGAGCGTCCTGGCGCTTTACTGATGTTCCTGGAACGTCTTGGCCCAACCCATAATATCACCCTGTTCCACTACCGGAACCACGGCGCTGCTGAAGGACGTGTTCTGGTGGGTCTTGAAGCAACCGATGCACAACAGAATCCGGATGGCTTGATCGAAACTCTCGAAACCATTACCTATCCATATCAGGAAATTACCAATAATCTGGGTTATCAACGTTTCTTGAAGTAATTCTTTCAAACATAAACCGCCTTTCGAGGCGGTTTTTTTATGTCCGGCTGAATGAAAATGTATGAAGTATTTATGTAAGGCCAGATAGCTGAAAACTATAAAAATCTTTAAGATACATACTTAGACATGAACTGATTTGAAATAAAAAGATTTAAGGAAATATGCATGGCATTATTTGCAGTCATTGGGCTGGGCAGCTTCGGTGCAACAGTGGCGACTCAACTGATCAGCCTGAAACATGATGTGATTGGAATCGATCTCGATAAAAAATATGTGGAAAATATTTCCGATCAGCTCACCCATGCGGTCATTGCCGATGCAACCGATGAGCATGTCCTGGATGAACTGGATATCCAGCGCTGTGAAGCGGTCGTAGTCGCAATTGGTGAAGATATTGAAGCCAGCATTCTGTGTGTACTGCATCTGAAAAATATGGGTGTAAAGAAAATTTGGGCCAAAGCCAAATCCAAAGCCCACCATATGATTTTGACCCATCTGAACGTCGAAAAAATTATTCACCCAGAAGAAGATATGGGCGTCCGTGTGGCACAATCACTCAGCTACCCGATGGTTAGCCGTTATATGTCACTTGAAGATGATCACTATATTGTCAAGATCGAGATTCATGCAGATCATCATGGTACACCGTTGAATCAGTTGATGAAGCATATACCTGAAATTACCACCTTATTACATAAACGCGGATCTACGCTGCAATACCACGTAGATGCCAATCAGATTCTTCAAGAAGGCGACATTTTACTGGTTGAAGGATTGCTGGAACCTTTGCGCCGTCTTGCTAAATATTTTAAACATTTATGAAAAGTTCTGATTTAAAGCAACACAGGACGATTAACCTCAGTCCTCCGAGCTTACTGGCTTTGGGTTTTCTCGGATTAATTCTGATCGGCTCACTGCTATTGATGCTGCCTATTGCACATCATGGAGAAATCAGCTGGCTGGAGGCGATTTTTACAGCAACTTCTGCTGTGACCATTACCGGGCTATCGGTGGTGAATGTCGGTGAAGCCTATACCGTATTTGGTCAAATCGTGATTATGTTTTTGTTGCAATGCGGCGGCTTGGGTTTTATGACCTTTGCCATTCTGGCAGTGATGAGTCTGGCACCGCAACTGGGGCTAAAACAACAAGTCATGGCACAGGAGTCCATTGGACAAACTAGTCTGAAAAAAGTCAGTTTTACCATTAAAGCCGTGTTTTTATATTCTCTATTCTTTGAAGCGATCGGCACGCTGATTCTGACCTTGTCCTGGCTTAAAGAATATCAATTCACTGATGCATTATTTTATGCAGCCTTTTATAGTGTCTCCGCTTTTAATAATGGTGGATTTTCACTATTTCCAAATAGCTTGATGAGTTTTTCAGGGCAATATCTGATTACCTTTACCATCAGTATGTTGTATATCATTGGCGGTATCGGTTTTCTGGTGCTGATGGACGTCAAAGAACATAAGCGCTGGCGTAAGTTGAGTACCAACAGCAAGCTAATCCTCTCAACGATTCTGGGTCTGAACCTAAGTGCTTTTATCGTACTTTGGCTACTAGAGGCTTCCAATCCACACACCTTGGGTCTCATGAGTTTGGGCGATCAGGCCGTGAATGCCTGGTTCCATGCCACCGTTCCCCGCTCTTCAGGTTTTAATAGCTTGCCAATGGAACAAATGAGCGATGCATCCAGTCTCGTTACCATGCTGCTCATGTTTATCGGGGGCGGCTCCTTAAGTACGGCGGGCGGCATTAAGGTCGGTACGTTTATTATTGTGGTCATCAGCGTAATCAGTTTTTTAAGACGCGAAGATGAGATCCGGCTGTTTAATCACTCTATTCCTGAAAAAACTACGTTTAAAGCATTGGCCGTCGTGTGTATTACTGCAGCATTGATCATGATGGGTTTTATGAGCTTATTAATCCTGGAACCTGAGCAGGATTTTCTGGATCTGTTGTTTGAAGCCGTGTCTGCGGCCTGTACCGTCGGTTTGTCCCGAGGGGTAACAGAGGAACTACAACCTGCCAGTTTGATTATTCTAATGCTGTTAATGTTCGCAGGGCGTCTAGGGCCACTGACGCTTGCTTATTTTATTGCGACTCCGAAAAAGAGTCGTCTCAAACATCCGCCTTCAGAAATCCAGATTGGCTAATCTATCTATAAAAAAACCATGCAGCGGCATGGTTTTTTATTTTCATTCCAAGATGTTTAAAGTTGGAATCCTAGAACCAGTTCATCAAGGAAACACCTAAACCGACATACGTGGCACGATGGTTATAATCAATCAGGCTTTCTCCGTAACCATCAAAAAGCTGGAATTGGCCACGCAAACGCCCACTGATCGGGAATGACCAGTCGAACTGTACCGCTCCACGGTTTTCATCTCCACCTTTTAAGGTATGTCGTAGCATCAATGAAAAATCATGCTCCTTATAACGATAAAATGCGGTCATGTCTCCACGGCCAATATAGTTCTTGATCTCTGGATTGTTATCGTCTTCTCGCTTCTCTTCAAAGCGATACCAAGGACGAACCATCAAGGCAAAATTGTCTTTTTCAAAACCAAGATTCAGCATCACCCGATTCCAGCTACGTGATAACGGATCAGAACGACCATTGGACTGATGATTGATGGTCAATCCCAACATACGCCAATTCAGACCCAAAAGATCATAATTGGTACGGAAAATCAAACTGGCTTCGGGTTCATAGTTGGTCTCACGAAACGGACGTGATTCTTCCGAGTTATACACCTGCCAACGCGAAGACTGAGTATAACCAAGCCAGAGATCGCCATTATCTCCCAAGATATTTTCAACCGCCTTGGTCTTTAAAGACAGTTGAAACTTAGCTTCAGTTGAGGTGAGATTCTGTTTCTCTGTCTCTATATTGTTGGGATTTTCACTCTCGGGTAATTCATTCTTGTTTGATGTCCAGAAACCTGGCATCAAATACACCGGCTGATAAGAACGAATGTTCCAGGTGCCTAATTTACTTTCCGGAGAGAGTTCCCAGCGGCTATCCAGCAAAGACAGATTCGGCGTCAGCTTTGATCCTTCAGAAGCGTAAATATTGGAAACAGTCTGACCAATTTTCGCTTTTAAATTGTCGGGTTCAGGCGCAATTTCTGCTGCTGCACGACGTTCAGAAACGATTGCAGGCTTATCAGTAACCGGAATTTTAAATAAAGTATCATAACAGGCCAGACGCTCTGCACTAATTTCCAGTGCAGCACAGGCTTCAGCCGTTGCCGGCGTGGGACTGTTGACTACTGTTTCTTCCGCATTCACTTGCGTCCCAACTGCACAGCCCAGCAACACGCTCAGCTGTAGAGTTGAGCGCTTAAACGAATTAAGCGCCATCCCTTATCCTCTTTTTTTTATTTATAGAACTTGTTGAATTACAAAACCAAGCTGCTCCAGCATTTCACGTTTTGCCACTGGTGCCACAACGGCTTTCGTCGCCTGCTGCTCGACCAGATAGGTCTGTGCAACACGCTGCAAATCATCCAGTGTGACATTCAATAAACGTTCACGTAATTTTTTACGGAACGCTGGCGTACGTTGATGCAAGTAGGAATAACATGCAGTAATGGCTTCGCCTGCCGGTGAGCCTGGTTTATCCATACTGGCAATCAGCCCCAGAATGGCTTCTTCCAGTTGATGCGGCTGTTGTGGTGCATTGAGTAACCACTGAATACTCGCATCAAAATCCTGGAAGGTTTCTGCCAGACGTGGGTCACGGTAGCTGTAGAAACGGAACGAACAGGCATTGCCGTCATAGCTCGCACCACCACCATAGGCACCGCCTTTTTCACGAATGGCGCTGTGCAGGAAGCCATTACGCAAATAACCCGCTAGTACCATCAAGGCAGCAGCATCAGGGTGTGAGACTTCAACTGCCGGATAAGCAGCCGCACAGAATTGGACATTGGCTTGAATCAACCAGGCTTCGTGCTGATCATGGGTTACTTTTTCGACTTGAGTCAATGCAACCGGTGCTGGATCAACAGCAAGTTTGTCCCAGACATTCTGAATTTCTTCGATCAGATGCTCAGACTGCGGCTCTTCACAGACTAACAGGAATTGCTTTGGTGCTTGCAACAAGACCCGATGAATCCGTTTTAATTCATCAATCAGCAGATCATATTCAGCCGGATCTTTTTCGATCTTAGACACCAGCTCGATCAGCCAGTTCAATGCACCCAAACCGGTATTGTGATAATCACGCAAAGCCAATGCACTATGCTGACGTGAAGCCGTTTGCATTGCATAGCTATGTCCAGAACCAGAAATACGTGACTGCCAGCGCGTTTTACGCTGTTGTAACAGTTCAACAATACGGTCTTTCTCATCAAAACGAAGCTGTTCAAAACCGATCTTTAACAGACGAATTGCATCCAGATGATTCACCAAAGATTTGGTGGTCAACGTCAACCAGGCAGTAATTTTGTTTTTGTCATCGACTTTAGAACGCAAAGATGCGCCCATGCCCAGACCGCCACTTACCGCTGTTTGCAGTTGCTGGAACTCAAGATAATCATACTCACCCGCACCAACTTCACCCATCAGGATCGACAGCAGGTTAAAGTAAGGCGACTGCACCACTTCATCCGGAATATTGACCAGAACCTGTTGATAATAAATCCCATTGGTGCCGGCATGATACAGGTTCAACGGCGTATCAACACGGTTACAGATAATCTCACGCAACTGGCCTTGAACAATTTGCAATTCCGCAGGGACATCTTCCAGACCGACTTTCGGCAATAAGTTCAAGTCATCCGGCGTGTCCTGACGAACATTCAATGCTTCAGTCTGGGCAATAATTTCAGCTTTTTGTTCTTCAGTCAGATTCTTTCCAATTTCGGCTAGACGCGCTTTTTCATCAGCCGCTTCTTTGGCAGATTTGGTCGCATCGGGAACCAGTGTCAGTTGGACACGATGTGGGTTATCCAGCAGATGCTCTTTGATCAGATTGGAAAGCCACATCGGATCTTGCAGCTCTTCCTTAACTGCGGCAATCGCAGAATCCACATCCCAAACTTCAACCGGATCACGGTGATGAATCGCGCTGCCCAGACCGCTCAGAATCAGGCTCAAACCATACGGCGTACCATCACCATTGATTTCACGCTGATGCAATTCAATTTGATGCAGGATCGCATCGACCATGTTCTGATCAACCGGTTTAGAGGCAACATCTTCTAGAACCTTAAACACACCATTTTTAAATTCTTCTGCATGTTCAGGATTTGAACCCTGCACCGCACAGTAGAAAGTCATTTCAAAATTAGAATCATCCACGCCCATGAATGGACCTGTTGCATCTGCATAACCACACGTTTCCAGATAATGACGCAGTGGTGATGCTGAATCTTCAAGCAGAATCCCTTCAACTAAACGCATGCCCAAACGCAGTTTAATGTCACTAGCTTCCGGCAATAACCATGACAGCACATGATAGGTCTTGTCCTGTAGATCTTCGGCATCGACCGCATAGCTGTCGGTAACCGTCAATGGTGCAGTCAAACGGGTTTCAGGTGTTGGATACAGCGTCTGACCTTTTTCAAATTTGGATAATGCCAGATGTTCAAACTGCTCTTGCAATTCAAATGCTGTTTTATTGCCAAAGGTCATGAAGACTGCATTACTTGGATGGTAATGTGACTTATAGAAATCTACTAACTCTTGGTAAGTCAGGTCAGGAATATCTTTAGGATCACCACCAGAATTATAATGATAGGTGGTATGCGGATATAAATGATGCGCCAGCGTGTGATACAGCTGGTCTGAAGGCGAACTCATCGCACCTTTCATTTCATTAAAAACTACGCCTTTATAGACAGGCTCGCCATTTTCCAGCTCAATGCGAATGCCTTCCTGGGCAAAATCCAATGGATTCAGGTTCGCAGCAAATGCTGCATCCATATACACTTCGAGCAGGTTCTGGAAATCTTTACTATTTTGGGTCGCAAATGGATACGCAGTCCAGTCAGCCGCAGTAAAGGCATTCATGAAAGTATTCAATGAACGGCGAATCATCAGGAAGAATGGATCACGCACCGGGAATTTTTCTGAACCACACAGCGCAGTATGTTCCAGAATATGGGCTTCGCCTTTAGAATCCATCGGCTGGGTACGAAACGCCACCAGAAAGACATTTTCGTCGTGATTGGTCGCCAGATGATAATGCGTGGCGCCAGTCACTTTATGTTTATATTCAGACACGAAAATGTCTAAAGCTTCAACATGTTGTTGACGTACCAACTGAAACGCAGGATGTACAGTTTGAGAAATGGTTTCAGTGACATCTACAGTCATGCGATCTCCTAATGCTTTAATTAAAATAACTAAGCGCATTATAGCTTTAGTTGTTTGAATTATTCACGTTGAAAACCGAGGATTTTGATCGAATTAAGTAAACTTGATCATTTGAAAATTAAATCATCAAATTTACTTCCTGCATCTAGATGAGTATTTACAAGCTTAAGAAATCAGATATTTAAAATAGTTATAGCTTGGATTATTTTCTACAAATACATAATTCTGCTTTTGATAAAAACTGGCGGCCAGTCGGGTATCTGTTTGTAAGCATAAAGCCGAATAATGCGGACGTGCCAATTGCTCTAGGTAAGCCAAAAGCTGTTTGCCTACGCCATGCTGACGATATTTCGGATGCACATAAAAACGGCGTACACGACCAATGCGGTCTTCAATGCCGTTATCTCCCCATTGCTGGTTTAAGCCACCACAGCCAACCAGTTTCTTGCCATCATGCGCCACCACCAAATATTCATTGGCGTGGCTAAAGCAGTTTTTCCCGGTGCGATATTCTTCTATTAACTTATCTACCAAATTATAGCCTTCTTTACGTGCCAGAGTTGCCAGTGTTTCGATCTGATCCGGGAGTTGTTCGGCTGTTACAATTTTAATATTCATATACGCACACTATTTGAAATTGTTGTGAAGAATCACTGTTGCCAAGCGACTTAAAGTATCATGCCAGGAGCGATATCTCTTTATAAATAAAATGTGATCCTTAAATCAATGCTGCAGCACACCAGTGCACAAAAATAAGTCAGTTTTTAGACCAAAGATAGCTGCTGAACAAAATACAGCATTTTTGAAAAATATTTGAAAATGATTCAGCAAACTACAGCAATCCCAAGCAATCGTGTAAACTTAGGACTTTCATTTTTAATGTGATATTTGAACATGGCAACTGTTGATCTTTTTGCGATTGGTAATGCGCTGATTGACCAAGAATTTAAAGTTTCTGATGACTTTTTAACTGCACATCACTTGCAAAAAGGCACCATGCAACTTGCAGATGGTGAGACTCAGGCCACTCTTTATCAAAATCTTCAAGCGACTCAAGTGTATAAGGGTCAGGCTTCAGGCGGTTCAGCAGCCAACACTACCGTGGCATTTTCTGCGCTCGGTGGTTCTGCATTTTATGGCTGTCGTGTCGGAAATGACGAACTGGGGCACATCTACCTGAAGGGTTTGAATGATGCAGGTATTAAGACCACCACCCAATCGATCAGTGAAGGCGTAACAGGGACATGTATGGTTCTGGTCAGCCCTGATTCTGAACGTACCATGCATACCTATCTGGGTATTACGGCCGAACTGACTGATCAACAAATTGATTTCAGCGCACTAAATAGCGCGAAATGGCTATATCTCGAAGGTTATTTATCAACTTCTGACACAGCACGTCATGCGGTACAACAAGCACGTGATATTGCCCGTGCCAATGGCGTTAAAATTGCCCTAACTTTATCTGATCCTGCCATGGTGCAATACGCGCGTGCCGGTTTGGATGAAATGATTGCAGATGGTGTAGACTTGCTGTTATGTAACCAGCAAGAAGCGCTGATGTATACAGAAACAGATAATCTTGAGGCAGCCCTGCTTAAATTAAAAACAATCAGTCAGCACGTTGTCATTACATTGTCAGCTGAAGGCGCACTGATTTCGGATTATCAAAATACATTTACTGTTCCTGGCCGTAAAGTGCCTGCAGTAGATGCCAACGGTGCCGGTGATGCTTTTGCCGGGGCTTTCCTGTACGGATTGAATGCTAATTTGGGTCTTCAAGCTGCGGCTGAACTGGCGATTCTCATTTCGAGCCAGGTGGTTTCACAATTTGGTCCACGCCTGGCAGTTGAAGACTATGCGGCATTATTACAAGACTTTCAAAAGGAATGTGCTTAATGTTTAAAATTTGCATGACCGAAGACGTTCCAGAACGCGAAGCACGCTCTTTTGAGCTTCCCGATGGAGATAATATCTTTATCACACAGCGTGACGGTGCCTTCTATGCCTATCAAAACCTGTGTCCGCATTTGCAGGTCGAACTGGAATTTCTGGAAAACCAGTTTCTGGATCGCGATCAGGAATTTATTGAATGCTCCACGCATGGCGCCTTGTTTCTGGTAGAAAGCGGTGAATGCATTTCTGGGCCTTGCCAAGGTCAAGCACTTGAAAAAGTAGAGATTACCGTGCATTCTGATGGTGGAATTTACCTCTCAGAATAAGACTAAAACGGACTTCACCATGCCTGCATTTTTTCTAGACTATAACCTGATGCCTTTTCATCTGAGTTTATTGGCGATTATTCTGTTCGGTGTGGTGAAAACCATTGGTTTCTATTTTGGACTCAGACCCAGCAAGTTTCTGCAAAAAATTTCACCTTATGACTTTCAGCAGATGGATCTACTAAACGTCAAATTCTCCAAAACCTTGATTGTGTTTTTCTTCCTGATGAATTTTAGTTTTGCCGGCTATGTTTTACAGTTCCTGATCTATTCTCAGGAATTTAAATTTCTGCCTGCTTATTACCTGATTATTCCGGCTTTAATCATTGCGACTTTTTTTACTATTTTTATGATTCACTGTCTGGATCAGGTCATTCCACCTAAATATAAAAAGAACAATGTCAATTTACTTGGCCGTTTGGCGACAATTTCCAGTGGCAATGCCCGACCCGGTTTTTCTGCTCAAGCGCGGGTGCGAGATGAGTATGGGCAACTGCATTATGTACAGGTAGAACCTGAGTTTGGTGAACTCGGTTTTCAGTCGCAGATTATCCTGATTCGCATGAGAAAATCTCATTATGTTGCCAAGAAAATTTGTAAATCTAATCAGCTGTTCAGCATGAATCTAGATTAAATTCTAAATCATTTGATAGTTATTAAAAAATCCCGACAGATATCGGGATTTTTTAATGTCTATATTTATTTTTTAAGAAGTCCTGAAACCATATTCAATACATTTTGAATATCATTATTGGCTTCCTGCTTGCTGGTTTGCTCACCTTGTGGAGTAAGCGAATCAATAATCTGCGGCAAGACCTGTGAAATCGCACTATACACATCCTGCTTCGGTGCATGGGTTTGTTGTGCAACTGCTTCAACTTCCTGATCATCAAACAGGTTTTGCACCTGCTGCGGATCGACATTGGCATTTTCACCGGGGCCGGTCGACACCCAATCATCGACCTGGCTATTGAGCCCCTGTCCTTTTAGCTTGTCTAATGCACCCTGTAAACCGCCCTGTTTTTGAATCCAGGCCAGCACTAAAGGCAGTACTGCAATCAATAAGGTTTTACCAGTAGAACCACCCAATCCTGAACGAGGCTGAGCAGTACCTTGAGTACCACTACCACCGAACTGACTTATTACTGAACCTAAAATTGCCCCCAGACCATTTTGTCGAGTCTGCTGGCCGGTTTGATTTTGCTGGTTTTGAGTATTTTGATTTTGCTGAGAATTTGACTGGTTTAAATGCCCTAGCACAGACCCCAGGATATCTGCCAAGCCACCTTGTTGTGAGGACTTTTGCTGCGACTGCCCACCACCCAATGCCTGCTTTGCTAATATTTCCACAATACTACTCAGGTTTGTCATGTCCTATATCCTATGTGCATCTTAATTACAGAATACGGCCTGCCCTCATATTGTCTAGGCAAGATTGTGTTAATATTTGCAATCTTGGTTAAGCAGGTTTTCGGTTTACCAGCGAAATTTATCCCAGTTTTCCGGATTAGCCCAAAATTTGGAGTTAAACCAGTCTGGCACGTGCTTATAGGTTAAAATATTAAACTGCCACAGCGCAAAATCGGCCTCATGTGTGGTCTTGTCAATCAGCTGGGTAAATCCTAAAGCTCTCAATAACTTTTCATTTTGCAGCCGGCTGATCACCACTAGCCGTTTGGCAAACAAATCACGTAATTTCACCAGAATTTGACTCATGATCTGTTCAGACAAATGTTCTGTTTCTGCAGTATCCAGCATCACCACAGCCAAGTCATAACGTTGCTGAAAAGGCAGATTTAAAAAGTCAGATACGCTAAAATAGGACCATTGAATAGCTGGCTGAAACTGGACTTGGCTCAAGTCCTGCCCAATACAAATAGCAGTATGAATTGGCTGTTCCTGTGCGAAATCGTCTAGCATTGAAGTAATGACATTCTGCTCAGCCATAACTGCATCCTTATGATTTAAGTGAGTAATTTTTATGGAACTTCAGGGCATTTGTCATAAAATGCACGTCGGCCTCAAGGACCTTAGTGTAACTGATCAACAGATACAGCGGGCAAATGTTGAATATAAATTAATTTTAGATCGTGCAGAAATTGATCTTCCGTTTAATTTAGGCCAAGAAATCGAGATTGAATGGACCGGTAATATTTACTGCGTGTCTTGTGGCAACAAAACTTCCAAATCATTTTCGCAAGGTCACTGTTTTAAATGTTTTAAAACCAATGCTTCATGTGATATGTGCATCATGAAGCCAGAGACGTGCCATTATCATTTGGGCACTTGCCGCGAAGATGAATTTGCACAGAATGTCTGCTTCCAACCACATATTGTCTATCTGGCCAATTCCAGTGCATTAAAGGTCGGCATTACCCGTACCAGCCAAATGCCGACTCGCTGGCTTGATCAGGGTGCCTCCCAAGCCCTGCCGATTATGAAAGTGGGCTCACGTCGTCTTTCCGGAAAGCTTGAGGTCATGTTTGGTACGCAGGTTGCTGATAAAACTGACTGGCGCAAGCTACTGAAAGGTGAAGCAGAACCATTGAACCTGATTGAAGTGCGTGAACAACTGCTGGAAGAATTTGCGCCTAAAATTCAAAGCATTCGCGAAGAATTTAATCAGAATCTAGAATTTAATGAAAATATTGAAGTATTGGAAGATGAATTCGCACGAGAGTTTATTTATCCGGTAGAACAATATCCGGAAAAGATTAAATCGCATAATCTGGATAAAACTCCTGTGATTCGTGGCAAATTACAAGGCATCAAGGGCCAGTATTTAATTCTGGATACTGGCGTGATTAATATGCGCAAATATACCGGTTATCAACTGATTATTCGTGCTTAAACCATTATTTGCCTAGAAAACAAAAAACCAGCCCGCAGGCTGGTTTTTTTATACAACAATTTTATTTGATTTTTGCCTGAGATTTCAGGTAACGCGTATAGTCATCAAATTCCTGCTGACCACGAAGTTGCTGATATAACTTCACCAACTCACTACGCTGTTCTGCACTTAATACATCCACCGGATTTTTCTTCACTTCTGATACCGCAACCACAACCAGTTCATTCGGCATTTTCGCTGTGGTCACTGACCAATGGCCTGCTTTTGGTGTCGGCAGACTAAAGGCCGCACGCTGTACATCACGTTTTAGTAAACCTTCAGCACGTGTGTAAACGCCAGCATCTTCAAAGATCAAATCACCTTTCGCCACTGCTGCAGCCGGTTTGGTTTTGAACTCATCCAAAGCTTTCTGAATTTTTGCTTTTGCCAAAGCAGCTGCCTTGTCTTCAATCAACTGAGCCTTAACACGGGGTTTTGCTTCTGCCAATGTTTGTTCGCCGGCTGCATGATAATTACGCACCTTTATCCAGGCTACATCACCATTGGCTAACTGAATGCTTGATGAAGCATTACGATCACCATTTTTAACATCGTCATTAAACAATTTGACTTTGAGGTTAGCATCGCTCAGCACAGGATCACGGGTCGAAAGTGTTACACCTTGGGCTTTCTGGACTTGTACACCTTTAACTTCCTGTGTAACGACATCCAGAGAATCACTTCCTACCACCATATCATTTAGCGTATTGACCGTATCAGAGAATGCATTGGATTTTTTAGCAGCCAAGGCTTCTTCAGACAAACGTGCTTTTTGTGATTCAAAAGAAGGAACTGCAACATCTGGCGTTTGCACAGAAATGATGTGGTAACCATAATCTGTTTTCACTGGTGCAGACACCTGACCCGATTTTAAAGAACTAACCGTCTGATCAAATGCAGTACCAAATACACCTTCTTCATAAACGGCAAGCGCGCCACCTTTAGACTTAGATTCAGGGTCTTCAGAATATTGTGCTGCTGCCTGAGCAAAAGTAGTACCGGCTTTAATTTTGGCTGCAATATCGGTCGCCAGTTTTTTTGCTTCAGCATCACTACGACTGTCCGCCGTAATTAAAATATGCTTCACATCTGGTTTAACTGTCTGTTTTTGTGTTGCAACAAAGGCGGTATAGGCTTCCTGAAGCTCAGCCTCTGTAACCGCTAAACTCTCCACCTGAATATCGCTTGGCTTTAACACCACATAGTCGACATCTACACTGGTCGGCTGTTTAAATAGCGTTTTGTGTTTTTCATAATAAGCAGCAATATCTGCATCCGTCACTTTGACATCTTTTTTATAGCTGTCCAGATTAATGCTGGAAATATGAATATGACGTTGTTCAGTTTGTAAATCGGCAATCTGCTGCATTTCGACTGGGCTTACCAGTGGATAATCCAGGAAAGTCGATGACAGCATCTTCAGCGCATGATCTTTACGTAAACTTTCAATCAAAGCGCGATTGGTCATGCCAATTGATTTTAGATAATTTTCATATAAAGCATTCGAGAACTTGCCATCTTGCTGGAAAGTAGGCTGCTGAGCAATCATCTGTTCAATTTGCTGGTCACTCAGACTGATCCCTAATTCTTCAGCCTGTTGCAGCAATAAAGTACGTGCAACCAGAGTATCCATGGCTTTCTGGTCAATGAAGCTTTGATTCAGTAAAGTTTCATCCCCATTGGCATAACTGAGATATTGTTCTTTAAATGATTTGGTCAGTGACTCTAATTCTTTTTGAGATATTTCAGTCCCGTTCACTGATTTTGCCGCATCAGAGTTTCCGCTGCTAAAATATCCTTCAATACCTACAAGTGCTAACGGGGTCAAAAACAGAACGAGCAAGACTTTGCCCAACCAACCCTTAATAACTTTACGAAAAGCTTCCATAAGTATTCCAATATTTTATTTGCAAAGGATTTTAACCGAAAATACCCATTGAATGAATGTGTTAATCATCACAATTAAATTTATCAATAAAAAACGCGCCAAAGAAGGCGCGTTTCGTCGCTGGGTAAGCTTAAGCTACAGCGTCTTTTAAGCCTTTACCTGCTTTGAAGCTAGGTACTTTGCTTGCTTTGATCTCAAGAGTAGCACCAGTTTGTGGGTTACGGCCAGTACGTGCAGCGCGTTCTTTCACACCGAAAGTACCAAAACCCACTAAAGTTACTGTATCACCCGATTTTAAAGCTTCAGTAACAGAAGCAATTGTAGCATCTAAAGCTTTACCTGCGTCAGCCTTAGATAATCCCCCTTTTTCTGCAATTGCATCAATTAATTCTGATTTATTCATGAAGATTACGTCCTCTTAATATCGTTTATTTAAGGTTCAAGAATTGGTTTAACATGCCATAACGCCTTTATAGCAATGCTTTAGGTATAAACGCAATACTTAAGAACCTCTTTTTTTTCAAAAAATATGCGAAAAAAACATTGAATAATAAATAAAGTCATTTTATTTAAGTTTTTTCGGCAATTCTTCTTTCATTTTTTCTTGTTCCGCAGTCAACTGATCAACCTTGGCATGCAACTGGAGAATTAAACGTTCCAAATACTGTACATCCTTCAGTGTGACTAATCCTATACGATTCAATGAGTGATGAACAGAGTTGTCGATTAATTTTTCCACTTTGTCTTTGGTGTCTGTGACCGACTCTTTGGCTTTTTCTGAAACCTTCTCTACAGTTTGATCGGCAATATCTGCAGTTTTAGATTCAAGTTCTTCCCCGACCTTGACCAGCGAGTCAAACAGTTTATTGCCTTCCTCTTCTGCACGTGAAAATGCCCCAAGTCCAGCCAACCAGATCTGTTTGGTGTATTTACGAAAATCAAGAACCGATTTGCGCTCCGAGGCAGATTTAGACTTGGGTTTCAGCATTTTCTCATTCGAAGCTTCAGCTGAGTCTTGTGCTGTTTTTGACTTGTCCATGTGCACGGCTCCTGTTTGTTTTCTGCGCAATTATTATAAATTATTCTACAAAACCACTGCATAATAGCAAATTTAGTACTTGATAGATTTGATAAACTGTTCTACAAAGCAATTTATTTCAAGTCTAATTTGATTTAACCCTGAAATCTCTTCACAAGCAGGAAGCTTTTTCACTTTATATTTCAGGTAAGGATTGGTTGTATATGAGCGAATCGCAACAAAGTCAAAATCAACCGCATTTGTTGCTTACGATGACGTTAATTGTTTTAGAGACAATATTTACTTTCATTCTCAAGCATGATCGTGTCGTTGCATTACAGGCCAAAAAGTTTGTAGATAAAAACATCTCGATTAAAATCAATAGCTATATTCCATATTTCGACTTTTATGTGCAATTCACCCCCAATGGACTATTATTTGACCACAAAGCACCGGGCCGCATTGTCGACCTGGATGTGCGCACTACACTTCCCGATCTGATTAAAATTTTCATTTTTGGCAATCGTCGTAGCATTCGCAGCATGCGCATTGATGGCAATCAGGTTTTAAAAGATGAGTTTCGTGATCTGTTAACCGTATTCAGCTTGCCAAAAGTACTAGCCGACTGGAAACACTGGCTGTCTGATGCGCCGACGGATGAAGCGGAAATTATTGCTTCTAAAAAGCGTATTGCACCGCTTTTAAAGAAAATTGAAGAACAGCGCTCCAAGATCAATACCCTGCAAGTGGAAGTCAAACAGTATAAAAACCGCCTGAAACGGATCGAACGCCGTCAAAAGCGTATTAATATCATTTTTGGCCTGAGCAGCGTACTTTTGATTATGTTATTAGTGTATAATTGGCTGAGCATGTAAATCTTTCATTCTCCAAAAATTAAATCCCACTAAGGTCTACTAAAAATAACTTGACTAATTTAGTCGGGATTCATAAAATCTACACATCTAGTCTAACCATGTGTATCGAATCATGCGCCTAACCACTCGCGGTCGCTACGCTGTGACTGCTCTACTTGATCTAGCTTTGCAGCCTTCTGAAAAAACGATAACGCTCGCTGAAATTGCAGCACGTCAAACTATTTCTGTTGCTTATCTTGAGCAGTTATTTGCGAAGCTCAAGCGTCATGGTTTAGTTTCTAGTGTTCGTGGCGCAAATGGTGGTTACCATTTAGCACGTAATGCAGATGAAATTACTGTGTTAGCAATTATTGAAGCTGTAAACGAAACAGTTGATGCGACTCGCTGTGACCATAAAGGCAATTGCCAGAATGGCGCGATGTGCTTGACTCATGATTTATGGCAGGAACTCTCCCATCACATCGCCGATTATTTAGAAAAAATCTCGCTTGCTGATCTGGTTGCACGTGACAACGTCCAGACTGTGTCATTACGCCAAAAATCAGCACCTTTAGATTCAGCCCTTTTATCGGTTACAGGTATTTGACATGAAACGTCCGATTTATCTTGATTATGCAGCTACAACTCCTGTAGATCCTCAGGTTGCTGAACGTATGATGGAATGCTTAACATTCGATGGTACCTTTGGTAATGCGGCATCTCGTTCACACGCGTATGGTTGGCAAGCAGAAGAAAAAGTTGAATATGCACGTGAACAAGTTGCGAATTTAATTAAAGCTGATCCACGTGAAATCGTATGGACTTCAGGTGCAACCGAGTCAGACAACCTTGCGCTTAAAGGTGTGGCTCATTTCTATGCATCTAAAGGTAAACATATCGTTACCTCTAAAATCGAACATAAGGCAGTTTTAGATACCTGTCGTGAGCTTGAGTCTGAAGGTTTTGAAATTACCTATATTGAGCCTCAACCTCAAACCGGTTTAATTACGCCTGAAATGGTACAGGCAGCGATCCGTCCAGACACAATTCTTGTTTCCCTGATGATGGTAAACAATGAAATCGGTACTGTGACTGATGTTGCAGCGATTGGTGAAATCACTCGCGCCAACAAGATTTTCTTCCATGTCGATGCAGCTCAGGCAGCGGGTAAAGTTGAAATTGATCTTTCAACTTTAAAAGTAGATTTGATGAGCTTCTCTGCGCATAAGATCTATGGCCCTAAAGGTATTGGCGCACTGTTTGTACGTCGTAGCCCGCGTGTACGCCTTAAAGCTGAAATGCATGGTGGCGGCCATGAACGTGGTATGCGTTCAGGTACCCTTGCGACTCACCAGATTGTAGGTATGGGTGAAGCGTTTGAACTTGCAGGCAAAAACTTGGAAGCTGAACAGACTCGTTTACGTGTACTTCGCGACAAGCTGTGGAATGGTTTACAAGGTCTTGAACAAGTGTTCCTGAACGGCCATCCAACACAAAACGTAGCGAACTACCTGAATATTAGCTTCAACTTCGTTGAAGGCGAATCATTGATGATGGCATTGAAAGATGCTGCGGTATCTTCAGGTTCGGCATGTACATCTGCAACACTTGAACCATCTTATGTACTTCGTGCATTGGGTCTTTCAGACGAACTTGCACACAGTTCGATCCGCTTCAGCTTCGGTAAATACACCACTGAAGAAGATATCGATCACGTATTGACTATCACTAAAGCTGCTGTTGAGAAGTTACGTGAACTTTCTCCGCTTTGGGATATGTATAAGGAAGGTATTGACCTTTCTAAAGTTGAGTGGGCTGAGCACTAATTTTCATTCTGAGATAGTGACAAATCCGTTGCTATCTCATTGAGAAAAGTTTTTTTACCCCCATATTTAATACTGAGGCTGACCCCGAGGTTTGGAGAAGCAACATGGCTTATAGCGAAAAAGTAATTGATCATTACGAAAACCCTCGTAATGTTGGCGT
Organism: Acinetobacter sp. CIP 101966; assembly: GCF_000369725.1. Lineage (NCBI taxonomy): Bacteria > Pseudomonadati > Pseudomonadota > Gammaproteobacteria > Moraxellales > Moraxellaceae > Acinetobacter > Acinetobacter sp. CIP 101966. Next base: position 367,888 of record NZ_KB850160.1, read on the forward strand.
TTTAGATAAAAATGCTGAAAACGTTGGTACTGGTATGGTTGGTGCGCCAGCATGTGGTGACGTGATGCGTTTACAGATTCAGGTAAACGATGAAGGCGTGATTGAAGAAGCACGTTTCAAAACTTATGGTTGTGGTTCTGCCATTGCATCAAGTTCACTTGTGACCGAATGGCTCAAAGGTAAAACTTTGGATCAAGCTCAAGCGATCAAGAACATTGATATTGCAACTGAACTTGCACTTCCACCAGTAAAAGTACACTGCTCTGTTCTTGCTGAAGATGCAATCAAAGCAGCTGTAGAAGACTACCGTAGCAAGAAAGTTAAAGCTTAATTGTTCCACGTTTTGAAATTTTAACGGAGTTTTCATGATCCATTTAACTGAAAATGCTGCAACTCATATCAGCAATTATTTAAAAAATCGCGGTAAGGGTGAAGGCATTCGCGTTGGTGTGAAAACTTCAGGCTGTTCTGGTCTGGCCTATGTGCTCGAGTTCGTCGATGAAGTCGATACACATGACCAAGCCTTTGAGCAGTTTGGGGTTAAAGTATTCGTTGACCCGAAAAGCCTGGTTTATCTTGAAGGTATGGAGATGGACTATGTTAAAAACGGCTTGAACGAAGGCTTCGAATTTAACAACCCCAACAAAAAAGGCGAATGCGGTTGTGGTGAATCCTTCACTGTATAAACCCGGCAGTTATTCTCTTTTTGACATTAAAACAGTGTGTTTCACACTGTTTTAATTGCATTTATACAGTTACTTTTGCACATTAATCGCGGATCCCATCTCCCATGAATCATTTTGAGTTGTTCAACCTTCCTGTAGCACTCGATATTGATTTAGCGGCTTTAAAGACTGAATTTTTAAAGTTGCAGCAACAATATCACCCAGATAAAGCTGAAGACAAAGATCAGGCTCTGATTAAATCAAGTGATATCAATCAGGCATTTAAAACCTTGTCAGCGGTCGATAGCCGTGCAGCGTATTTACTGTCTCTCAAGAAACAGGATTATCACTTAGATCAGTCGATCAGTGATTTTGAATTCTTGCAGGACGCTCTGGAAATTCGTGAACAACTTGACGATGCAACTTCTGCTGAAGATTTAACTTCACTGAAAGTCGAAGTCCAGCAATGGATTGAGGGCTTGGTTCGCGAGTTCAAAATTGATTATGCGGATGAAGACTGGGCCGAAGCACGCGATACAGTGCGCAAACTACGCTTCTTCGTTAAAGTCATGGCCGATATCGACAAAGCGGAAGACCGCTTCCTGGACGATGACAGCTTTGATCTTGATGATGATTTCTAATTTTTAGTATTTAATATTTAACGTGCAAAGGATGTAACACTATGGCTCTCTTGCAAATTGCAGAACCAGGTCAATCAAGTGCACCACATGAACACCGCATTGCGATTGGTATCGATTTAGGCACCACCCACTCTTTGGTTGCCACGGTTCTTTCAGGTAAAGCCAAAGTACTTAATGACGAACAAGGTCGTGTGCTACTTCCTTCTATCGTGCATTATGCAGAACAACAGACTCAATACGGCAATGAAGCTGCGCCTTTCATTACTACTGACCCTAAAAACACCATCGTTTCTGTAAAACGTTTTATGGGTCGCTCGAAAGCTGACATCAAATTCCAGCATCCTTATGCGTTGGTTGGTGAAGCGAATGAAATGCCGGCTTTTGAAACCGCACAAGGCCGTAAGACGCCGGTTGAGATTTCTGCAGAAATTTTAAAGCAGTTGAAAGACCGCGCTGAAGCCAGTCTGCAAAATCCGGTCAATGGTGCCGTTATTACTGTTCCGGCCTACTTTGATGAAGCACAGCGTCAGGCAACCCGTGATGCTGCTCAACTTGCTGGCTTGAATGTTTTACGTTTGTTGAATGAGCCAACCGCTGCTGCTGTTGCTTATGGTCTCGATCAGGAAAGCAATCTAAGTACAGATCGCAACTATGTGATCTACGACTTGGGTGGTGGTACCTTTGACGTTTCGATTCTGCGTTTTAGTCAAGGTGTGTTTGAAGTTCTGGCAACCGGTGGCCACACTGCCCTCGGTGGTGATGACCTAGATCGTTTGATCCTGAAATGGGCCAAGAAACAACTGAATATTGACACCTTGAATGATGCAGAATATGCACATTTTGTGGTTGCAGCACGTAAAGCCAAAGAAGCTTTGTCTGATGCAGATTCAGTTCAACTCAAATTGCTTGATCAGGTATTGACGCTTGACCGTCCGACATTTGAAGAGATCATTAAAGTTGCTTTGGATAAGACCATCAGCGTATGTAAGCGTGTGATGCGTGATGCCAAGCTTGAACTGGATGACATTCAAAATGTCGTTTTGGTCGGTGGCTCAACCCGTTCTTATGCAGTACAAAAAGCCGTGCGTGAAGTATTCAATCAAGAACCACTATGCACTATTAATCCGGATGAAGTGGTTGCGATTGGCGCATCAATTACTGCGAACCAATTGATTGGCAACTCAACTGATGGCTCATTACTATTAGACGTGACGCCTCTGTCTCTTGGTCTTGAAACCATGGGCGGACTGGTTGAACGATTAATTTCGCGTAATACTGCGATTCCAGTCGCTCGTCGTCAGGAATTTACGACTTATCAAGATGGCCAGACTGCCATGTTGATTCATGTGGTTCAAGGTGAACGTGATCTGGTTGAGCATTGCCGTAGTTTAGGGCGTTTTGTCCTGCATGGCATTCCACCAATGACTGCCGGTCAGGCACGTATTGAAGTGACGTTCCAGGTCGATGCAGATGGCTTGCTGACTGTATCTGCCAAAGAAACCACCTCTGGCGTGACGGCTCAAATCGATATCAAACCATCTTATGGTTTATCGGGTGAAGATACTGAACGTCTGTTGCTAGACGGTTATAAGTTCGCTGAAGAAGATAAGAATCTTCGTCATTTGAATGAAACCAAAGTGGAAGCACAGCGTGAGCTGGAAGCACTGGTTCAGGCACTCCAAGCGGATGCCGGTCTGTTGACTGAAGATCAACTTGCAGCACTGCAAACTGCGCAAGCACAACTTGAAACTCAGCTTCAGGGTTCAGATATCAAAGCGATTGAATCTGCCGTTGAACAGCTTAAAATACATAGTGATGCTTTTGCAGCAGCACGTATGAATCAACATATTGATGCAGCTCTTAAGGGCACTAAACTCGACGACTGGTCAAACTCAAACTAATTTAAGGTAACGACTATGCCACGTATTAAAGTTCTTCCACATGCGCAGATTTGCCCCGAAGGTGCTGAGTTTGAAGTCGAACAAAATGCCAATCTTTGCGAAAGCCTGCTAAAAAATGGCATTAAAATCGAACATGCTTGCGATATGTCAGCAGCGTGTACCACCTGCCATGTAGTGGTACGCAAAGGTTTTGACAGCCTGGAAGAAATGGATGATGTTGAAGCTGACTTACTCGATCGTGCCTGGGGTTTAGAACCTGATTCACGTCTTTCTTGTCAGGTTAAACTGGACGATGAAGATCTGGAAATTGAAATTCCAAAATACACCATTAACCATGCGTCAGAAAATCACTAAGATTTTCGTTGCAGGCTAAAATAAAAAACCACGCTCATGCGTGGTTTTTTCTCTTTATAAGAAACAATTAAAGTAAATTTACATGAACTTTAAATGTGTTCAATTACTTCATCCTCAAGCTTCAATTTGACAATACCTTGTGAATTGGTCATTTTCTGCTGAGTTTCAATGCGTTTAATCATTTTTTCTAGTACATGAATCAGCTCAGGATATTCAAAGTTTTGCACTTCATCCAGATTCAGCAATAAATGAAAGCCCTTATATTCATAATCGAACCAGCGCTGATACTCGACTTTCTGAGACGCATATTTTTCCATGACCTGCCAGGTTCTTACATGTGCTTTAATGCCTTTCAAGAATATCGGCTTTTTCGGTGCACAAAGATAATCATCTTTGATCAGATTATGAGTATCTTCCGAAATCAGGATTTCATCGACTTCCGCTGCACTTTGCAAACGCGCTGCCAGATTGGCATCACGTCCTACAATGGTATAAGCCATACGATGCGTAGCCCCATAATTCCCTACGTGGCAATAACCGGTTGAAATCCCCATGCGGATATGCAGTGGCGGATAACCCATTTTAATCCAGCGTTCCCGCAGCAATTTCATTTGCTGACGCATCGCCAATGCCATTTCCATACAGTTCTTAGCATCCTGTTCCACACCTTCGGAGTTCGGATCACCAAAGAAAATCAGGATGGCATCACCCATGAATTTATCGACAGTCGCTTCATAATTTTTAGCGATTTCGGTCATATGCCGAAGATAGTCATTCAACAGGAATGCTAAATCATCTGGAATCAGAGTTTCAGATAGCTCTGTAAAGCCTTGAATATCAGAGAAAAAGATCGTCAACTTTTTACGTTTATATTCAATTTTGGCTTCAGATTCACCTTTCATAATGGATTGCCATAACTGCACGGGCGCATAGCGACTCAGCTGATTGGCAAATTCCATATAACGGTTCATCTGTTCGAAATAATGGTCTTTTTTCTGGGTCATGTATTGCACACGACCACTTTGATAAAAACTTCCGACACCAAAATAGGTAATCAGACAGATAAAGCCTAAAACGGTCAACTCACTGCTGGTCGGTTCGAAATAATTATTAAACCCAAAGACCAGAATATTGGCCAGATAAAAAAGCGTAATCCCGATCAGGCTGGCTAGAGATGCCATCATAAATGAAATTTTATTGCTGATCGCGGTATAGAGCACTGCGACCAGACCCAGCAAGGACAAGACCAAGTCCAGATGCACGGCCGCCAAAACCACCGAAATGACAATGACATCAATCAGGAAAAGAATATTACGCCGGATGTGATAATCATGACGATAGATCAGCCAGCGAGATAGTTTCGGTGTAATTAGCAAAACCAGAAACAAAAAAAATGGAACAAAAAGCTGATACTGGGTATCTGGTTCAGTGTAATGAAAGACGACCAGAACCACAGACAGCATGATGTATCCCATCATGCGATGGAAATACTCAAACTGATGGGGTTCTTTTTGAATCCAGTCGTCTAATTGCACTCACTCCCTCCCTGAAGTCCGCAACTGTTCATGGTTCTCGGAATGCCTTGGCTGATTAGTCCATGCGCCAGTCAAATGGCATGTCGCCCTGACCACGTAAAGCCAGCATTAAGGTTTGACGCATATGTGCCAATACTTCACTGCTATAAGGAACAGCAGGTGTACCCCAAACAGGCTTCGGCCATGCAACGTCGTTCTGATAACGAACTACATGATGAAAATGCAATTGCGGCACCATATTACCCAGCGCTGCTACATTCATTTTATCTGCACGGAAAACACGTGCCAGCTGGCTTGATAACCAGCTTGACTCTCTTAAAAACTGCTCTTGGTCAGCTTGACTCAATTCATATAATTCAGAGACACCCGGCACACGTGGAATCAGAATGAGCCAGGGAAATTGCATATCATTCATCAAACGACATGTTGACAAAGGAAAGTCGCCTACAAAAAACGTATCTTGAGCAAGTTGTGGATGCAAACTAAACATATCTTTATAAATGATGCAAAATTAGAATGATGGCTAATACTAACATATCCAACTGAAGCTGAATATTGAAAGCAATGTGTTTAAAGACAAATTCTCATGATTTGTTGCGAAGCACATCACAACAATTACTGTAAACAATTCATTAAAAAAATCAAGCCTGTTGTTCCTGCAAACTTCATTGGAAAATGAAATCCAAACTGAATTTTCAGGCTGATTTAATCGAATAAAATCAGTGCAATTCTTTAAGCAGACTGTCCAGTAAATCCTGTATAAACTGAATCCGCTTTTGATAGTCTTCCAGCATGACCATGACTTTTAGACGTTGACCGCCATCCATCCGGAAATAGGTCGGATGTTTCTGCATCATCTGGATAATCGTCATGGCTTGAACCGGAGTATCCGGTGCAAATTCAATATGCCCACCCTGACTGCTGATATCAATTTTAGTAATACCAAGCTGCTCGGCTTTCAATCGAATCTGATGTACAGCAAAGAGCTGTTTGACCGGTTGCGGCGGTATACCAAAACGATCGATCAATTCCATCCGGATATTGTCCAGTTTTTCCTGGGTATCAGTATTACTGATGCGTTTATAGAACAACAGACGTTGATGCACATCACCCAGATATTCATCTGGAATCAACGCTGGCATATGCAGGGTAATTTCGGCAGTCAATGACAATGGTGCATCGAAGTTTGGCGTTTTGCCTTTTTGAATGGCTTTGGTGGCTTTTTCCAGCATTTCCATATACAGGCTATAACCAATAGCCTGCATCGAACCACTCTGCTGCTCACCTAGTAACTCACCTGCGCCGCGAATTTCCAGATCTTCGGTTGCCAGCATAAAACCGGCACCCAAGGTCGAAGCACGCTGAATGGCATCCAGACGTTTTTCTGCATCACCTTTTAAGGCTTTTAAAGACGGCACCATTAAGTAGGCATAAGCCTGATGGTGTGAGCGTCCTACACGTCCGCGTAGCTGATGTAATTGTGCCAGGCCCAGCTTGTCAGCACGTTCAATCAGAATGGTATTGGCATTCGGAACATCAATCCCGGTTTCAATAATGGTCGAACATACCAGAACATTGTATTCCTTGTGATAGAACTGCTGCATCACCTGCTCCAGTTCACGTTCACGCATCTGCCCGTGGGCCACAATCACCCGCGCTTCCGGCACCAGTTTACGGATATGCTCGGCGGCACGATCGATTGTATCAACTTCATTATGCAGAAAATAAACCTGACCACCGCGCAGCAATTCACGCAGAATCGCTTCTTTAATGGTGTCATCGGTATGTTCCTGCACAAAGGTTTTCACCGCAAGACGGCGTGCCGGCGGTGTGGCGATAATCGACAGATCACGCATGCCACTAAAGGCCATATTCAGTGTCCGTGGAATTGGAGTTGCAGTCAGTGTCAGCATGTCGACATCGGCACGCATCGCCTTGATTCGTTCCTTGTCGCGCACCCCGAAACGATGCTCTTCATCGACAATCATCAAGCCAAGATTCTTAAACTGAACATTTTCCTGCAAAATCTTATGTGTACCAATCACAATATCGACTTTACCTTCAATCAGGTCGTCAATGGTCTTGGTATGTGCTTTGGAAGAGCCGAAACGTGACAGCACTTCAATCCGGACTGGCCAGTCGGCGAAGCGGTCTTTGAATGAATCATAATGCTGCTGTGCCAGCAAAGTGGTCGGTACCAGAATCGCCACCTGCCGGTTATTCTGTACTGCAACAAATGCGGCACGCATTGCGACTTCTGTTTTACCAAACCCGACATCACCACACACCAGACGATCCATCGGCTTGGCCTGCTGCATGTCATGCAACGTCGCTTCAATCGCATTGGCCTGATCCAGTGTTTCTTCATAGGCAAAGCCACTGGCAAATTGCATATACAGGCTTTGATCGATTTCAAAACTGATCCCGGGCTTGGAAGAACGCCGTGCCTGAATATGCAGCAATTCGGCCGCGACATCGTGAATCTGTTCCAGCGCTTTACGTTTGGCTTTATTCCATGCGTCCGTACCCAGTTTATGCAAAGGTGCCAGATCCGGATCACCACCACTGTACCGGCTGATTAAGTGTAGATTGGTCACCGGCACATAGACTTTGGCGGCATCCGCATAATCCAGCTGCAAAAATTCGTGATCCTGATCATCAATACTTAGGGTGACCAGACCGGCATAACGTCCGACCCCATAATCGATATGTACCACAGGCGCGCCCATGGTCAGCTCAGTTAGACTTCGGATCAGAAACTCTTCGGAAACTTCCTGTTGACGTTTGCGACGGCGCTGTACCACGCGATGTTCATACAGCTGATTTTCAGAAATTACGCTGACACGATCGGTCAATACCAGACCACGCTCTAAAGGCGCATTGGTAATGGCAATTGCATACAGAGATTGAATAAAACTATCAAAATTTTCAACCGTGGGGATATCACCCAGACTTGGCCTTAAGGCATCTTTAAGACTTTCCCGGCGTCCAGCACTTTCAGCCACTAGCAATACCGGATGATTAGCCTGATCAATATATTTTTTGATTTCATGAAACGGTTTTTCACGTTTCGGATCTACGGGCAGACGCGGTGGCAACTGGGTATCAAGATTCAATACCCCAGCTTTTTGATCAAAAGATGTTTGTGCGGCAATGATGCGTGCAAACTGGTTCAGCTGCTCCAGCACCTGATTGGTCTGAAAAAACAGGCTTTCAGGCGGCATGATCGGTTGGTCGACATTGTGGCGACGATCTTCATAACGGCGCACCACATCTTGCCAAAACTGGCTGAGACTTTCGTCCAGAGCCTTATCTGTAATGACAATGCCATTCTTCGGTAGGTACGAAATCAGTGAACTTTGGCCTTGCATGGCTTCCGCGCTGAAAAACAAGGGCAAATAAAACTCGATTCCCGGCGAGACTATGCCATCCATCACATCCTGATAGATCGGGTTTTTTTTTGGATTCGCGGTCGGGAAAAATTCGGCATAGCGGTCACGGAAAGTGGCACGACCTTCCTTGAGCGGAAATTCCTGTGCCGGCAATACGGTAAACTGCTGCAAACTTTGCGTGGTGCGCTGAGTTTCGGCATCGAAAAATTTCAGGCTTTCAATTTCATCATCAAACAGGTCAATCCGAATCGGTGCTTCCTGTCCCGATGCGTAGATATCCATGATACTGCCGCGTACCGCGAATTCACCTGGATCATAGACGGTATCGACCAGATGATAACCGGCCTGAATCAACTTTTTCTTTTGTTGTTCCAGATCAAATTTCTGACCGACATGAATATCGAAATGCTCACCCAGAATCCATGAGGTCGGCGCCACACGTTGTGCCAAAGTTGAGGCGGACAGCAACAGTACGCCAGTTTTTGGCATATTGGATAAGATTGCCAGACGTTCCGAGACAATATCCTGATGGGGGGAGAGACGGTCATAAGGCAAGATTTCCCAATCTGGAAAAATCGTGGGTTTAACCCCATAAAATTCCAGTTCACTTTCCAGTTGACCCAAATGCTGATTATTACGTGCAATCACGATAAATAAACGCGATTGCTGCTGCACGATTTCTTTGAGCAACAATGCCGTCGAGGAACCTTGCAGATTGCCTAACCAGCGTTTCTCGCCTGCTTTGAGTTGTGGTAAATTGAGTTGGGAAATTTCTTGTTGGAACATGGATATAGCTTTAAAGTCTAAATAACCTGAGGCTTATACTAGCACGATGATCTCAGGATATTTTGTTATTTTTATGCAGTCTTGCCACATCCATACGCTTCGATTTCAAGCCACTTTTAACACTTATTTTTTCTCTCGCAGAAAGTTACGATAATAATCATTTAACTTCTTGAGGATCATTTTAAATTGCAGCAGGTTCTCTTCGGTATTTCCCAAAGTCACATTAAAACGCTGATGGGCAATTTCCAGATCAATCTTTTCATTGATCAGCATCGCGGTGTCGTATAAAGCTTTTAAATCATCAAACTGTTTTAGACGGCGATTGGACAAATATTCTAAGCGTGTGGTCAGTTCCTGATTTAAATCAATGCCATCCACGATATAACCTGTGCCTTCGACATGCTGGATATTCTGCTCGTCTAAATATAGCTGTGCAGCAGTCGGTTTATTAGTTTTAAATAATGCACTGATTTTATCAAACATCGCCATTTACCCAGCCAAATAAAGTTCAGACCCTAGTCTAGATGAAAATGCCTCAAATCCACATATCGAACTTGAGGCAAATTGTCAAAATCACAACGATCAGTTGATTTGAGCTGTTTCAAGACAATTTATGCTATCAAGAAACCTGTTCGAGCTGACTCTCTGCTACAGGTATTTCAGACACCAGATTTTCAAATGCAAAAATCTCTTCTAATTGCGCTTCACTCAATAAGCCTAACTCTAATACCACCTGTGGCACGGTTTTATTTTCCCACATACATTGTTTGCCGATTTCATCACACTTGGCATGTCCCAGAATCGGTTCAAGCAAGGTCACAATCCCGACACTGCGCATGACGGAACTTAAGCAAATCTGTTCATTGGCCTGAATACCAGCAATACATTTCTGATTCAGGGTTTGCATGCCTTGGGTCAATAATTGAATTGATTCATTCATCGCCACGGCAATCACAGGTTCCATGACATTCAATTGTAACTGCCCGGCTTCCGCAGCCATAGTAATGGTTAAGTCATTACCAATCACCCGGAATGCAATCTGATTCACAACTTCTGGAATTACCGGATTGATTTTTGCCGGCATGATCGAAGAACCTGCCTGTAACTCAGGTAAGCGAATTTCAGCTAACCCTGTACGCGGCCCCGAGCTGAGCAAGCGCAAGTCATTACAGATTTTGGACAATTTCACTGCCAGACGTTTTAAACTGCTCGACAAGATAATAAAGACGCCACAATCGCTGGTCGCCTCGACATAATCTGCTGCACCTTTTAAAGGTAAACCTGTCAGGTGCGCCAAGATTTCCACCACCCGCTTGGCATAGCCCGGCGGTGTATTCACCCCGGTCCCAATGGCGGTGGCGCCTAAATTGACTTCCAGCAATAACTGTCGCATCTGTCCAATCAGCTTCAGGTCTTCTTTTAATAAGGTGGCAAATGCCCGGAATTCCTGTTCCATGGTCATCGGCACGGCATCTTGTAACTGGGTACGTCCCATCTTGATGACATATTCAAATTCGGCAGCTTTATGATCGATACAGTCAATCAATGCTTTAAGCACGCTCAATAACTCATCCAGACTGCTATAGGTCGCCAGACGCAAAGCCGTTGGATAGACATCATTGGTCGATTGCGAGGTATTGACGTGATCATTCGGATGCAGAATGTGATAATCACCTTTCTGATGGCCCGACATTTCTAGGGCAATATTGGCAATCACCTCATTGGTATTCATATTGATGGAGGTTCCGGCACCGCCCTGATAAGGATCGAGTGGAAATGCCGTTTGCCACGCTTCCGGATGCTGAATCAATTCATCACAAGCTTTCTGAATGGCAGTACTGGTCTGCTCGGACAATTTTTGAAAGTGCAGATTGGCTTGTGCCGAAGCTTTTTTCACTTGGGCCAAAGCACGAATAAAGTGCGTTTGTTGCCCCACCGCCAATCCAGAAATCTTAAAATTTTCGATGGCACGTAAGGTATGAATCCCATAATAGCTATGCAACGGGATTTGTTTTTCCCCCAATAAATCACGTTCAATGCGGGTCGGTTCGATTTGAAGCATATTGTCCACTAAAAAATACTCTTGGCGATGCACCGTATTTGGTGTGACATTAATATGAGCAAACAAATACAGGCCTAATAGGAAGACTTTAACCTAGATTTGCTACGATTTATTACCAATACGCTAAAGCTGTGAGTTTTGTAAGATTGTGTAAGCAATTGGCTAAGATTCAAATATTTTCATTATTTATTCAAAATTTCCACTTTTCCCCTGAATTCGACGTCGTATTGCCTTTTATCCGCTCAAGTTATTCCTAATTCAATTTCAGTGAATTACTACTCTATTTACAATAGGTATACATAAAAGCTGTGTAATTGTTACAGAGTGTAATTTTTAAACCATGCTTGAATCACCTCCTTGCAATCTCAGTACAAAAAATCATCTTGGACGATGATTTCCATATTTACAGGATGACCTGCCCATGACTTCTTTAAACCCCACCCTGATTACTTTCATGTTTTATATTATCGCCATGATTGCAATCGGTTTATATGCTTATCGTGCCACCTCCAATTTTGACGAATATATTCTAGGTGGACGGAGTCTGGGCAGTGTCGTCACTGCACTTTCGGCGGGCGCATCGGATATGAGTGGCTGGCTGTTGATGGGTCTTCCAGGAGCCATTTACTTGTCTGGTCTGTCAGAAGTCTGGATTGCGATCGGTTTGATTATCGGTGCATGGCTGAACTGGTTACTCGTGGCAGGTCGACTGCGCGCCCATACTGAATATCAGAACAATGCTCTAACCTTGCCGGATTATTTCACTAGCCGTTTTTCCGATCGTAAACGTATTTTACGGGTCTTGTCTGCCTTGGTGATTCTGGTGTTCTTTGCAATTTATTGTGCCTCAGGCATGGTCGCAGGTGCACGACTGTTTGAAAGCCTGTTTGGCTGGGATTACACCACAGCGCTTGTGATTGGTGCGATGGCGACGATTCTTTATGTTTGTATTGGTGGCTTTTTGGCGATCAGCTGGACAGATACATTCCAAGCCGGTTTGATGATTTTTGCCTTATTGCTGACTCCGATCATTACCTTCTTGGCTCTGGGCGACAACAGCCAGCAAGTGAGTGTCATCCTTGAATCGGCTCGCCCACATGCTTCAAGCATGCTTGAAGGTTTAAGCACCGTTGCGATTATTTCCAGTCTGGCTTGGGGCTTGGGTTATTTTGGTCAGCCGCATATTCTGGTGCGTTTTATGGCAGCAGATTCGGTCAAAACCATTCCTGCTGCACGCCGTATTGGCATGACCTGGATGATTCTATGCCTAGGCGGTGCAGTGGCTGCCGGTTATATCGGTATTGCCTACTTCAGTGTCAATCCCGCATTGGCTTCGGTGGTGAATCAAAACCCTGAAACGGTATTTATGGAGTTGACCAAAATCCTGTTTAATCCATGGATTGCCGGAATCATTCTGGCTGCTATCTTGGCGGCAATTATGAGCACCTTGAGCTGTCAGCTTCTGGTCTGCTCAACCACCCTGACCGAAGATTTATATAAGAGTTTCCTGCGTAAAAATGCTTCACAAAAAGAACTGATCTGGGTCGGTCGCGGCATGGTCTTGGTGATTGCCCTAATTGCCATTTCACTGGCGATTAATCCGAACAGTAAGGTTTTGGGTCTGGTGGCTTATGCCTGGGCGGGCTTTGGTGCTGCATTTGGCCCGCTGATTATCTTGTCGCTATTCTGGAAACGAATGACCCTCAACGGCGCAATTGTGGGTATGGTGGTTGGTGCCATGACTGTAATTGTCTGGAAAAATTATATGGGTGATACCGGTCTGTATGAGATCATTCCAGGCTTTATTCTGGCCACCCTCAGCATTATCATCGTCAGCCTGCTGGATAAAGCACCGAGTGCTGATGTGGTCAAACGCTTTGAAATGGCTAAAGCCGAGTATCAAAAAGAAATGGCAGAAATGAAAAAATAATCACCTTTTTTCTTGCACATAAAAGGGACTTAATCGTCCCTTTTATGTTTCTTAGATTCACAAATGAAGTTCTTGAAAATTACTTGGCTTTTCCCGGCATTTTCAGATGGATCTGCTGACTTTCTTTAATCACTTCCATCACCGGATAACTGCGCGTTTCTTTAATTCCGGGCAATTGCCACAAGATCTGACCAGAGATTTTCCGGAACTCATCCATATTGGCACAGCGGATTTTTACCACGAAATCAAACCCGCCACTGATCATATGACACTCGATAATTTCAGGAATCTGCCGCACAGCATGGGAAAATTCATCTAAAACATTCGGCGTGGTTTTATCCAATAAAATTTCAACAAAGACCACAAAACCATTATTCAACATGACTGGATTGAGGCGCGCTTCATAGCCCACAATAAAACCTTCCCGGGTCAGCTTTTGTACACGCGCCAAGGCTGCTGTAGGCGACAAATTGACCAGTTCAGCCAGTTTGATATTGGATAGCTTGGCATCGGATTGCAATAAACCCAGTATACGAATATCTATACGGTCAAGGTTCAAATAAGGACTTGGCATTAGAATTATTCTCTAAAAAAAGCGAAAACTATAGTGAGATATTCGTCAAATATTCTGTGATTATAGATTAAAACTCATTCACCTCAAAGAACTGATTGACGCAGTACAGGAAGTCACTATGCCAACCACTCTCCGCCCAGATTCAATTTTAGATTCAGCCCAGCACTCAAATTATATTGCTGAATTTAAACACAAAAACCAATACGAAGAACGTATTAATACGGTATGGCGTCGTGCAGAAACTGAATGCGTCGAAGAGTTATTGGCCCATAGTGAAATTTCTTCCGAGATGAGTGACAAGATTCAGGCGCTTGCCTTTGATCTCGCACATTCCTTACGTGAACGCAAAAGTTCCACTGGGAAAGCCGGTATTGTCCAAGGCTTATTGCAGGAATTTTCTTTATCTTCTCAGGAAGGCATTGCCCTGATGTGTCTGGCAGAAGCCTTACTGCGGATTCCGGACAAAGCCACACGTGACTTGCTGATCCGTGACAAAATCAATCAAGGTAACTGGAAAGAACATTTGGGCCAGAGCCAATTGATGTTTGTGAATGCAGCAGCCTGGGGACTGATGCTGACCGGCAAGCTGATGGAAACCCCACAGCAAAAAAGCCTGTCTAGCTTATTGACCGGTCTTTTGGCACGCAGTGGCCGCGGGATTATCCGTAAGGCTGTCGATGTTGCCATGCGCATGATGGGCGAGCAGTTTGTCACGGGTGAAACCATTGATGAAGCCCTGAAAAATGCCGAACCGTTGGAAGAAAAAGGCTTTCGCTATTCCTATGACATGCTGGGTGAAGCAGCACTGACCGATCCGGATGCTGAACGTTATTATCAGGATTATCAGCAAGCCATTCATGCCATTGGTCAATCTTCGCAGGATAAGGATGTTTATGACGGGCCTGGCATTTCTATCAAACTCTCTGCGCTGCACCCCCGTTATCAGCGTTCGCAAATGGATCGCGTGCATGATGAGCTCTATGCAAAAGTACTGAAACTCGCGGTCTTGGCCAAGCAATACAATATTGGTTTAAATATCGATGCTGAAGAAAGTGATCGCCTTGAGATTTCACTTGAACTGTTAGAACGCCTGTGTTTTGAACCACAATTACAGGACTGGAAAGGCATTGGCTTTGTGATTCAGGCCTATCAGAAACGCTGCTTCTATGTAGTGGATTACATCATTGATCTGGCGAAGCGCAGCCAGAAACGCTTGATGATTCGTCTGGTCAAAGGCGCATATTGGGACAGCGAAATCAAGAAAGCCCAAATTGATGGAATGTCAGATTATCCGGTATTTACTCGTAAGGTGCATACGGATCTGTCTTATATTGCTTGTGCGCGTAAGCTGTTGGCTGAACCGGATTATATCTACCCACAATTTGCCACTCACAATGCACAAACGGTAGCGACGATCTATCAGCTGGCACAACCTGAGCAGTATTATGCCGGCCAATATGAGTTCCAATGTCTGCATGGCATGGGCGAACCACTGTATGAAAATGTCGTGGGCGATCCATCGAAAAATAAACTCGGTGTACCATGCCGGATCTATGCGCCAGTCGGCAATCATGAAACCTTGCTGGCTTATCTGGTGCGCCGCTTACTGGAAAATGGTGCCAATACCTCCTTCGTCAATCGTATTGCTGACAAAACCTTGAAAATTGAAGATTTGATTGAAAATCCACAGCAAACCATTTTAAAGGCGTCAAAACAGGAAAGCGTATTGGGTGCCAAGCATCCGCATATTCCCTATCCGCAAGATCTTTATGCCGATGAACGATTGAACTCTTCAGGACTCGATTTGGCCAATGATGCTGAACTCAGTATTTTAAATGAAGTCGCATCCAGTCTGGCAAATACGCAATTTCAGTCAGCTGCTATGGGAACGGCATTTAGCAGCGTGGATACGCCCCATGCAGTTCCAGTGATCAATCCAGCACACCATCAGGATGTGGTCGGCACAGTCTATGAAGCAACTTCTGAACAGGCTGAAATTGCACTCACTCAAGCAGTTAATGCACAAAGTTTCTGGGCCAATCTGCCAAAAAATGAGCGTGCTGCCTGCCTGAATAAAGCCGCAGAACTGATGGAACAGCGTTTGCTTCCGCTCATGGTTCTTCTTTCTCGCGAAGCAGGTAAAACCTATGCCAATGCGATTGCCGAAGTACGTGAGGCGGTAGATTTCTTGCGTTACTATGCAGCTCAAGTTTTGGATCTCAGTGACAATGTACAGATCCAGCCTTTAGGTACTGTACTATGTATCAGTCCATGGAACTTCCCGCTGGCGATTTTTACCGGTCAGATTTCAGCAGCGCTGGTCGCTGGCAATACCGTGATTGCCAAACCGGCTGAACAAACACCGCTCATTGCAGCACAAGCCGTACAGATTTTATGGGAAGCCGGCATTCCGCAGGATGTGTTACAGCTATTGCCGGGCCGTGGTGAAACCATTGGTGCACAGCTCAGTGCAGATCCACGTATTCAGGGCATCATGTTTACCGGTTCCACCGAGGTCGCCCAAATTCTACAAAAAACCGTGGCAGAACGAATAAACCAGTTTGGAGAAAGCGTCACCCTGATTGCTGAAACTGGTGGTCAAAATGCCATGATTGTGGATTCATCTGCATTGACTGAACAGGTGGTGTTGGATGTTGTGAGCTCTGCCTATGACAGTGCCGGTCAGCGCTGTTCTGCCCTGCGTGTCCTCTGTGTTCAGGAAGATAATCTGGAGGCCGTACGCAGCATGCTCAAAGGTGCGATGCAACAGTTGCGCGTTGGCAATCCGGTCTTGCTGAAAACCGATATTGGTCCAGTGATTGATGCAGAAGCCCAGCAAAATATCCAAAAGCATATCGAGCAGATGCGCAGCAAAGGTCATACAGTTCATCAGTTGATGTTTAATCAGGACCAGACTGAATTAACTCCAGGAACATTCATTGCACCAACCCTGATTGAACTTCCAAATCTGGATGATCTGGAACGTGAAGTGTTTGGCCCGGTACTGCATCTGATCAGCTATAAATATGGCGAACTGGAACAGTTGTTAGATCAGATCAACAGCAAGGGTTATGGCCTGACCATGGGCTTGCACACGCGTATTGATGAAACCATGCAAACCGTGATTGCACGAGCGGAAGTCGGCAACCTGTATATCAACCGCAATATCGTTGGTGCGGTCGTGGGCGTCCAGCCTTTTGGTGGTGAAGGTCTGTCCGGCACCGGCCCGAAAGCGGGTGGCCCGTTGTATATCTATCGTTTAATGCATCAAGTATCCGAGAAAAAACTGGCTCAGCCTTATGCAGCTCAAGCTGAGCCAGCACTTGTTGAACATAAACTTGTTCAGGAGTTTAAAGCCTGGGTAGCTAAAACTTTCCCAACTTTATCTTTAAAAGCGCCTATGCAAATTGCGACTGGTCAAAGCTTTAGCCTGCAAGGCCCAACTGGCGAGGAAAATCAATACATGATCTTGCCACGTGAAAGCGTTCTCTCGTTAGCACATAGGGATCAAGACCAGATTCAGCAAATTCTGGCGATTTTATCGGTTGGCAGTCGTCCTGCGGTACTGGCAAACAATACTTTTATTCTGAAATATTTACCAACCATGCCAGCCGCGGTTAGCAAGCAATTTAAAGTGGTCCGGGATATTGAAACAGGTGTATTTGAGGCCGTCCTGCATCATGGTGACACTACTGAACTGATTGACTTGCAGAAACGCATTGCAACACGCCAAGGTCCAATTATTGGTATCACCCATTTAAGTTCGGGCAACTATGATATTCCGGTCGAGCGATTTGTGATTGAACGCGCGATCAGTATCAATACGGCGGCGGCAGGCGGCAATGCCAGCTTGATGACGATGGATAATCTCTAAATCAGTCCAATCATCTCAGCATTTTTAGCTTAAATCTTTCCTCTTTATGGCCAAACCTCTCTCCTCAGAAGGTTTGGTCTTTTTTATGCAGCTTTTAAAGCGGCTTGACTACAATAGGCTTAGGCAGATCGGCAATTTTTTGCTACCATTTGCGCTTTAAAATATTTGCGATTTCTTACTGCATATGACTTCATCTTATCAGCAACAACTTGAAGCCAAAATTGAACGCATCAGCGCTCAGTTTGCCGAATATCAACCACCTGCTTTAGAAGTATTCCAGTCTCCTGAAAAATATTTCCGCATGCGTGCTGAATTCCGGATCTGGCATACTGAAGATGATCTGTTTTATGCCATGTTCGAACGTGACGAGAACAACAATAAAAAAGTCATTCGTATTGATGAATTTCCAATTGCAGACCGCAGCATTAATGACTTGATGCCACAATTACTTGAAGCATTCAAGGCAGATGCCAATCTGGGTCATCGTCTATTTGAAGTCCATTTTCTGGCGACTTTAAGTGGCCAAGTCCTAGTTTCCCTGATTTATCACCGCAAGCTGGATGAAAGCTGGGAACCTGCAGCAAAAGCACTGGCGGAAAAACTGAATATTAAACTGATTGGCCGAAGCCGTGGCCAGAAATTCGTCCTGACTGATGAATATGTGGTGGAAGAACTGTCTGTTTTTGATCGTCACTATAAATATAAGCAGATCGAAAGCAGCTTCACCCAGCCCAATGCACAAGTTTGTCAAAAAATGCTGGAATGGGCATGTGATGCAGCGGAACAATCAGATAAAGATTTGCTGGAACTCTACTGTGGCAATGGGAACTTTACCCTGCCGCTTTCGACCAAATTCCGCCGTGTTTTGGCCACTGAATTAGCCAAATCTTCAGTTTATGCAGCTGAGTGGAATATTGAGCAGAACCAGATTGAAAATATTCAGGTTGCGCGTCTGTCTGCCGAAGAATTCACTCAAGCCTATAATGGCGAACGTGTTTTCCGTCGTTTGCAGGAAGCACAAATTGACATTTCGACTTATGATTTTGATACGGTATTTGTCGATCCACCGCGTGCTGGTATTGATGATGAAACGCTGAAACTGTTACAGCGTTTCCAGCGTATTATTTACATTTCTTGTAATCCAAATACCTTATATGACAATCTGAAACAGTTGTCTCAAACGCATAGAATCAGCAAGTTCGCCATGTTTGACCAGTTCCCGTATACACATCATGTTGAAACGGGTGTATTGTTGGAAAAAGTATAAAGAATTTGTTTCAATTTATTATATTGTTACAAAAATGGAGCTTTTTGAAGCTCCATTTTTTATACTATAAATCATGTATTTAATAATAAATATTGACTTGTACAGCAAGAAATATCGTTAGACCTTTAGGCTTCAATCGGAAATTTTCTAGCCTGACTGCTGCTTTTATCACATAGGTCCTATTGCTTTATTTATTTAATTGGCTATATTTCACTCTATGTTAGGTTGTTGTATGAAGGCTCTATGAGTTTTTGGCAAAAGTTGTTTTCTCATGAACAACACAATGAACACAAGAATCAAATTGCTTGTGTTGAAAATGATTGCTCTTGCAAGACAAATGAACAGCTTCTTGAAGCACTTTCTAAAGCTACTGATGAAGAAATCATCATCGGAATTAAAAAGGTTCTTGTATCTCGCGGCTATAGCCGCAAAGAACTGAATGAACTTCAGCACTTGCCATTGCAGTAATCGGCCAAGGTTACAGCCGTATAAAGAAAGCACTTGCGTAGTCAGGTGCTTTTTTTATGCTTGAAAGTTTAGTTTAAGGGTTTGGTCTTCTCTATTTCAGCATAGTTTATTAACTTCAACTTTAAAAGCTTCAGGGATCAGGCAGAAAATGTTGAATGACTTCCTTGATCCATGCTTGTGATTTTGCAGAAATTTTAGTACTTGCTTAGGCTATTTAAAACCTTTATCAGAAGAATATGTTCTAAATTCTGCTCTCTTCTAGCTCCTTTAAAACTTGGCTTAATAACTCTTCAATTCTGATCTGAAACTCAGGCAAGGCATCGATTAATTTAGCAAAACACAGTACACTTCCTATTAAACGACAATGCTTTTTTAAATGGCTTAATTCTGATATGCAACAGACTAAACGGTTTCCCATAGGCGCACATCTTATGGTTAAACATTTCGGTTATACCCATCATGGGATTTACGCCGGACGTGGTCGTGTCATTCATTATTCCGGCTTTGCGCATTTATTCAAGAAACGCCCGATTGAAATAACTTCTATTGAAAAATTCAGTCATGGCAAACCAATTCATATGCAACATTATGACTCGGCAAAATATAAAGGTCGTAAAGTGGTGCGCCGCATGCGGTCCAGAATGCATGAAAACAACTATCATCTGATTATTAATAATTGCGAACATTTGTGTACCTGGGCGATTACCGGTGTGGAAAGTAGCCCGCAAGTAATTTATATGATGAATCGCCTGACCACGATTGGTTATATCAGCTCGATGATGAGTTTTATGAACAGCATGTTCCTGACCCTGACCACGACCAGTTTCGCATTGGCGCTGTACATCAAGAAAAAACTCAGAGATAAAGCCAATCTGCGTTTGCAACAATACCGTGAATTGCAAGATCAGGCTAAAACCAAAGTGTCAGACCTGACCAATCTTAAACATCGTTAATTTAAAGCTCAGCCTGCCGATGATTTTTTGTGAGCAAGAAATTTTAAGTTCGTGTTTTACATTTTGATGATGTTGATAAGGAATCAAGTCAAATAGCCTTTTCTGGCTTGAATTGCCTCAGGTAGTGCTTTACCTAAAGAACTTAGGGTTTCCCGCTCGACCAGTCGCACAATTGAATCTAGCGGCAGATCGTTGTCCTGCAAGCCAAAGGGCTCTTCCAGTTCCGCACTGAGTTCATCCAGCCCGAGTAGCATATAGGCAATCAATCCAACCAGAATTGGTGTCCACAGGCCTAAATTTGCCTGCAAACTGAAAGGCAGGATAAAGCAAAAAGAATAAACCGCACGATGTAACAATACCGAATAAGAAAATGGTAATGGCGTGGACAAAATCCGGTCACAACCAGCCTGAATATCTCCCAAAGCCACAGTGTGCTGATTCAGGTTATTATAAATAATATCGCTGATCTTGCCCTGCTTATATTGCTGCACCAGCTCTTTTTGCATCTGTTCCAGCACCCATTGGGATGGATTGATTTGCATGGGCAATTGCTCAAATGACTTGGGTTCAAAACCGGCAGTGGCTTCATAAGCCTGAATACTGGGCGTTTGCTGTCTCAGCCGATCACGTAATAGATGGGTAAACAGCATCATGCGATATAGCAAAACTTCACGGATTTGATCATCTAGCACATGGCTGTCACGGCATAAATGACGCGTGGTTGCAATCAACGCACCCCAAAGCTTGCGCCCTTCCCACCAGCGATCATAGCAGGCCGTATTTCTAAAACTCAGAAAGATCGAAAGAATGACACCAAAAATGGTAAAGCCAATTGCCGGGACAGCAGGAAGGCTCACGAAATGCGCCTGACTCAAATACACTAGTAAAGCGGAAATAAAAACCACCAAAACCAATGCGGGCAGCACCTTGGGCAGAATCGTTCCCTGCCAGGCAAACAGTAAGCCCAAACTATTATTCTTATCACGCACAATCATGCAATTTTCCCTGCTGTATTGAAAAAGCCCAACCAGAGTTGGGCTTTTTACATTCTGACTTAAACCAGCTTATTTGCCTGGTTTAAAGCTGTCCTTAAGATCCAGAATACGGTTGAATACCGGTTTTTCGCTGGAATGATCATATTGATCAGCCACAAAATAGCCTTCACGCTCAAACTGGAAACGGTCTTCCGGTTGTGCTTGTGCCAAAGCAGGCTCAATCACGGCCTGAACTACCTTCAATGATTCAGGGTTCAGGTTTGCCAAGAAGTCATCGCCCACCTCAGGATCAGATTCAGTAAACAGACGGTCGTAAATACGCACTTCCGCAGGAACGCCTTTTGTCGCAGATACCCAGTGAATCACGCCTTTCACCTTACGACCTTCAGGATTTTTACCTAAAGTTTCAGGATCAATCGAACATTTCAGCTCAACCACTTCACCATTTTCATCTTTAATGACTTCGTCACATTTGATGACATAGGCATGACGTAAACGAACTTCACCTCCTGGAATCAGACGTTTAAAGCCTTTTGGTGGCTCTTCTTCAAAGTCTTTACGGTCAATATACAGCTCAGTCGTCAATGGAATAACGCGCTCGCCCATATCGACATTCGGATGACGTGAATGGGTCAGGTCCATATCGGCTGGCAAGTTGGTTAAAGTCACTTTTAATGGATTTAACACAGCCATACCACGAGCGGCAGTATTTTCCAGAGACTGGCGAATACAGTATTCCAGCATAGCTACATCGACAATACTTCCATCAACTTTCGATACACCGACACGTTGACAGAAATCACGTAGACCTTCAGGTGTGAAACCACGACGACGCATACCGACTACAGTTGGCATACGTGGGTCATCCCAGCCCTGAACATAGCTACCTTCCACCAGTTTACGTAATTTACGTTTCGAGGTGATGGTATAGTCCACATTCAAACGGCTCGATTCATACTGACGTGGCACGGATGGTGATTTAACTTTTGCCACTACCCAATCATAGAACGGACGATGATCCTGGAATTCCAGGGTACAGAGTGAATGCGTAATGCCTTCAATCGCATCAGACAATGGATGCGCATAGTCATACATTGGATAAATTTTCCATTTATCGCCAGTCTGATGGTGTTCAGAATGCAGGATACGATACAGAATCGGATCACGCATATGCACGTTCGGTGAAGTCATATCAATCTTGGCACGTAATACAGCCTGACCTTCTGCATATTCACCGCTGCGCATTTTCTCAAAACGCTCCAGGTTTTCTGCAACCGTTGCATCGCGTTGTGGCGAGTTCTTGCCTGGCTCAACGAAATTACCGCGGTTTAAACGGATCTCTTCAGGGCTTTGCAAATCCACATAGGCATCGCCCTGCTCAATCAGCTGAACTGCCCAGGTATAAAGTTGATCGAAATAGCTTGATGCATAACGCGGCTCGCCTTCCCATTGGAAACCCAGCCATTTCACATCATTGGCAATACCATCCACATATTCCTGCTCTTCGGCATCCGGGTTGGTATCGTCAAAACGCAGGTTACACACACCTTTAAATTCTTCAGCAATTCCGAAGTTCAAGCAAATTGCTTTCACATGGCCAATATGTAAATAGCCATTCGGCTCAGGCGGAAAACGCGTCACCACCTGTTGAGTACGACCAGCGGCTAAATCATCGGTAATGACCTGACGTACAAAGTCCAAGCCCGGTTGTTGTTCTTGCTGCTGCACTGAATCGACTGCATTGTTCTTTTGGGTCGGGTTCTCGGGCAGAGATGTCACAACATCATTTGGCTTCATGATCAATCATTCACTTCTAAAGTTAAAAAGGGATTAACGAATATTTAATCGCACAGGTTGTACGCATATTCATTATCAAAGTTCCTTAGTTTAACTAGAGGTGAATAATCTCTCAACCGCTAACTATGGTATTTGATTTCAATTCACCCATTTTAAAAAATGAAAATACGGCGAGTTGCCTGAAACTAAAATATCAGTGCTTGTACAAGCAGTAAAATCATTAATTTACGCCAATTCAAAATAGGGTACCTGATAGGGCAATATCTGAAATGCCTTGATAAATCAACGTATAAATAAGGTATTATTTTTATGCTTTTAACAAAGAAAATAATGTTTTTACTTGCCTTGTCGAATGTAGTTTGCTTATGCTTCACTCATTCAGAAAAAACCATGGCACTCGTCCATGATCAGGAGATTACACAATGAGTTTTCCTCAAGTCGAATTAAACACCAATAAAGGTCGTATTGTTCTAGAACTCAATGCTGAAAAAGCACCTAAAACCGTAGCTAACTTTTTAGAATACGTACGTGACGGTTTTTATGACGGCGTAATTTTCCACCGTGTTATTGATGGTTTCATGATCCAAGGCGGCGGCATGGATGAAAACTTCAAAGAAAAAGCAACACGTGATGCAATCGAAAACGAAGCAGACAACGGCTTGACCAATGACGAAGGTACGATTGCAATGGCGCGTACTCAGGCACCGCACTCTGCTTCTGCTCAGTTCTTCATTAACGTGAAAAACAACTCATTCCTTAACCACTCTGGCAAAACTGCTCAAGGTTGGGGTTATGCCGTATTTGGTAAAGTCGTTGAAGGTATGGACGTTGTGAACGAAATCAAAAACGTACGTACTGGCAACCGTGGCTACCACGCTGACGTTCCTCTAGAAAACGTAGTAATCGAATCTGCAAAAATCATTTCTGAATAAAAAACGTCCTCTCCGTTCTTTTATGAGTTTTAAAGCAACACTTTAAAACAGTGTAATGGAAAATCCCTCATATGAATGAGGGATCTAGAGAGGAATAAAAGGAAAAGATTCGTGACCTATCTGTTTATCTCAGATTTACATTTGTCACCTGATCACCCTCGACTTGTTCGGGGGTTTTTAGATTTATTAACTGAATATCAAAATCAAAATACCCAATTGTATATTCTGGGTGACTGGTTCAATGCCTGGATTGGTGATGACTATACCTCTCCATGGCTGGACGAAATTGTCACTGCATTAAAACAGTTTACTCAGGCTGGGAATCAAGTCTATTTTCAGGCCGGCAACCGGGATTTTGTCTTAGGAAGTAAATTTTTAGCTCGATTTGGCGGGCAGCTTCTTCCCGAAATCGATCAGCTAATCATTGCCGGAACACATTTTCGCCTGGAACATGGCGATGCCCTATGTACCGATGACGTCTCCTATCAGCGTTTTAAAAAGATTATTCGTCATCCCTGGCTACTTGGCTTCTTAAGAAAAACCCCTCTCTCATTTCGAACCAGACTAGCCAACCGCTTTCGTCAACAAAGCCATCAGGCACAACAGTTTAAAAGCTATGAAGTGATGGACGTCAACCCACATGCAGTTGAGCTGGCATTACAGGATGTAGATGTACTAATCCATGGTCATACGCATCGCGCAGCCATTCATCAGTTAGCCCAGAAAAGAAGAATTGTACTAGGCGACTGGAAAGAAGACAGTGCAGAGATTCTGGAAATTCAGGAAGATCAAAGTTTTGATACCCTGAAACTAAAAAAGTGGCGATATTAATCAGCCACTTTTTACGATATTGATCTGCTTAACACAGACGATAAAGCTGGTTTACCCCAGTATAGAAACTTTTACCATCGAGATTGAACTGAAATTCCTCACCCGTTGGCAATTGAATCATTTTACCGACCTCAACCCAGATAAAACCGTCCATTGTATTTTGCTTGCGCTTTAATGGAACCAGTTTCACGTTAATTTCATTGCCATCAGCGGCAGTGGCAATATGCCATTCATTGATTTTGATCAAAATATTTACTCACACGATATGAGCTTTTTGTGACTATATGGAGAGAGATTAATAACAACCTAGTTTACATAATAGTTCTATGGTTAGTAGATCTTATTTGAGTTCAAATACTTGAACTAAAAAGTACATCACAATCAGCTTAAAATAATAATAGAAGCAAGAACAGTACTTGCTTGAAGTGCAGCCAGTGTAAGCTATTTATCCAGCAAAAGCAAAATTACATTGTAATGACAATAGAATGGGATTTTTAAGAACTTTTTTCATGCTTTGTTAATTATTAGGCTTTTGATTTTTATGATCTAAAATTCATTTTAACGTTACTTCATTTCCGTTGATAAACAAAACCTGTCTTTAAATACCTTAAAATCAATATTAGAGACATGAAACTCAGCCCGAGGTACAGCAAGTTCCACTCTCCCGTCTTTTGATAATTTAGGATCAAGAGAATAGCATTTAAGGCTACAAACAGTACGTGAATCATAAAAAAGGCTTGTTGCACTCGTCTAGTTTTTTGCTGACGTTGGTTCTCTAAGATGTTCTGCTGTTCTTGTAAAAATTGTTCTGCATCTTGAAGGTTCATTATGATTTTCTTATGGCTGAATGAATAGCTCATCTAAAGAATTTCCGGTTAAAAATAAACTAAAAATCTAAGCAAGCTATTCATTCAGAATCTCTTGTTGATTAATAACCGCTAGTCGGATTAATCACATTGATATCCTTTTTATATTTCCCCAATAGATCACGCAAGGAATTCATCAAAATACTGGTATCTACGCCCACTGCTACAAACTCAGTGCCAAGTTCGATATATTTTTGCGTCACTTCATGCTGGGTTGACAGAATTCCTGCAGCTTTGCCTGCAGAACGAATCCGCTGGATTGCATCAATTACAGCTTTTTGTACTTCAGGATGATTCGGATCACCTTGATAACCCATAGTGGCAGATAGATCAACGGCGCCAATAAACACGCCATCAATCCCGTCGATCTGAAGAATAGCATCCAGATTTTCAAGTCCTGTGACCGATTCAATCTGGATTAATAAACAGATTTCTTCATGTGCCGTCTGATAATAATTTGGAATGCTGTTCCAGCGGGTGGCACGTGCCAGTGCAGCACCAACGCCACGAATTCCTTCAGGCGGATAACGGACTGCCCTGACCATGAGTTCGGCCTGTTCCACGGTTTCTACCATCGGAATCAACAGCGTTTGTGCACCGATATCAAGGAGTTGCTTGATCAGTTGTACGCTACCAATGGGTGGTCGTACTACTGCTTGCGAGGGATAAGCAGCAATACTTTGCAGTTGCGACAAAGTCGTTCTCAAATCACTGGGTGCATGCTCACCATCAATCAGCAGCCAGTCATAACCTGCATTTGCCGCAATCTCGGTTCCATAGGCATCTGCCAATCCATAAGCCGATTTGCTGCTGGGTTTTCAGTTTGTGTTTAAAGTAATTGGTCACTTGCATCCGCTAACCTATTTGCATGTTGCTGGCGATGCCTCTTATTAAACGCTTCTCGCTTAAAAGTGCCAATAGACAAAAACTGGATTTTAATCTGATTTAACTCTAAGTTTTGCTTGAATCCAGCTCAAGATCATCTCAAAACAGGCTTTTGTCAACGGCATTTTAAAATTGACCCCTTTTACCTTAAAAATGGCGAAGTAAAATTGACCCCTTTGATCTCGTATTAAGTTTCAACCTGCGGCTGAATCCCAATTCTTTTTTTATCCTTCAAACGATAACTCTCACCCGATATCTGTACCACATGACAGTGATGTAATAGCCGATCTAACATCGCAGCGGTCAACGTAACATCATCCGCAAATGACTTAGACCATTGGCTAAAGGGTAAGTTACTCGTCAATATCGTACTGCCTTTTTCATAACGCTTGGCAATCACGTTAAAGAACAGATTCGCTTCTTCACGTCCAAACGGTAAATAACCAATTTCATCGATAATCAGTAATTTTGGGGCGAGTATCACCCGTTGCATATAGGTTTTCAATTTACCTTGCTGATAGGCTGTACTGAGTTGCAGCATGAGATCGGCGGCGGTAATAAACTTGGTTTTGACATTGTTCATGATGGCCTTATAGCCTAATGCCATAGATAAGTGCGTTTTCCCTACACCGCTAGCCCCGAGAAACACCACATTTTCTGCTCTAGCAATAAAGCTCAGGTTGAACAACTCGACCACCTGTGATTTGGGAGCACCCAGTGCATAATTAAAATCGTAACCTTCCAGCGTTTTCACTTGAGGCAGGCCTGAGAGTTTCATCAGGACCTGCTGGCTGCGCTGTTGCCTGGCAGCATATTCATGCGTCAAGATCGCTTCAACAAAGTCGGCATAACTTCCATCTTGACCTAATGTTTGTTGTGCATGATGTGACCATTGTGATGCGATGGCAGGCAGATTGAGCTTTTGGCAAAGTTGCTCTATACGGTCGTATTGCAGATTCATCAGGAAACTCCCAGCAACTGGTCATATACCGATAAAGGATGCTGCAAACTCTCGTAGGGCATGACATGCTGTGCTGCTGCAACAGGTACAGTGCTAGAACCTGTATCTGATAGCGGTAATGGCGTAAATTTTTGCTGCTCCTGTTGCAGTCGAACAGCCGGTTTTTCTTGCGTGGTGGCATGAATCCGCTGATTGGCGGTTTCATGCAGCCACCGGCCAATGTGGGCATTGGCGACATCAACATCTAACAGTAAACCCGAAGTCTTCAGGCTTGCTTTCAATGGCACAATAAAGCTTGATTTGAGGTATCCATTAAAGCGTTCAACTTTGCCTTTGGTCTGTGCACGGTAGGGCTTACATACGCGAGGACGAAAGCTGTATTTCTTGGCGCAGTCGAGCAGTTTGGGATTCCATTTATGCTGCCCCTCCTGATAGGCATCCCGTTCAATCATGATCGTTTTAGCGTTATCAAACAGGATTTCTTGAGGTACTCCTACAAAAAACTGAAATGCATTTTCTAGACCATCGATCCATGCATCCGTACGTTCATGATCATAAAATTTCACGAAAGTCGCTCTGGAATACCCTAATGTTGCGACAAAGGCTTTTAAAGTCGTGTTGTTGCGTCGAATTGTGGTGAAATCCACCTGCATTTGTTGGCCAGGTTGGGTTTCAAAACGAATGATCGGTTCCGGTTTGGCAACTGGTTTTAATGTTGCAAGATATTCCCTCAATATCCTGATCTTTCCTGGATATCCCAACCTTAAAATTTCCTGGTAGAGCACGACAGCAGGAATCCATTCAGGATGAGCTGCATTTACACGTTGGAGTAAATAGGGTTTATATGGGTCAAGGATACTTATTCTAGGCTGTATACGCTGATACTGAGGTGTGGTGTTTTGCCGTAAATATTTACGTACGGTATTTCTGGACACCCCCAGTTCACGAGTAATGGCTTTAATAGATTTACCTTGTTGATGAAGTATTTGGATTGTCACTGCTTGCTCCAAAGTTAACATGTTGAGCAGTCCAAAATGACCGCTATATTAACCAAGGGGGTCAGTTTTTAAATGCCATTAGGGGGTCATTTTTACACTGCCGCTAACATTTGCCTGATGCTTTTTTATTGTAATAATCAGGGGATGTGAAAAATGTCTCTGTACACGACAAAAATAGATAACTCATTGAAATAATGTCATAATAATTGTTTTCTAACGACGAATACTATGACACATCTCAATGAGTTATATCTTATCTTAAACAAATATCTAAAATGGAACAAGTCACATTTAAAGTGCTTTGCGCTCATCATGCTTGTGATTATTTTAAAGCAAACATGTAATCTTTCTTCTGCATCTAAAGCCTTGCCCATCAAGTGCTTACCACAATCATTTTATCGACGTATGCAGCGCTTCTTTGCAGGTCAGTATTTTGATTATCGTCAAATTTCTCAGTTGATTTTCAATATGTTTTCATTCGACCAAGTGCAACTGACTTTAGATAGAACCAATTGGAAATGGGGAAAACGAAATATTAATATCCTGATGCTCGCAATCGTTTATCGTGGAATAGCGATACCTATCCTTTGGACATTGCTTAATAAACGTGGAAATTCAGATACGAAAGAGCGTATTGCTTTGATTCAACGCTTTATAGCCATTTTTGGTAAAGACCGTATTGTGAATGTGTTCGCAGACAGAGAGTTTATCGGTGAGCAGTGGTTTACATGGTTAATTGAACAAGACATCAACTTCTGCATTCGTGTTAAAAAAACTTCATTGTCACCAATCATTTAGGAAAGAATCATAAAATTAGTGATTTATTTCGCCATCTTAAAGTTGGTCAAATTGAATGTCGTAAACGACGGATTTTGGTTGGTCGGGTGAAACTATATATAAGTGCACTACAGTTAGAAAATGGAGAGCTTTTACTCGTCGTTTCTCCTCAGTTTAATGCCAATGCTATTCAGGATTATGCATTACGCTGGGAAATTGAAACCTTATTCAGTTGTCTCAAAGGACGCGGGTTTAATCTTGAAAATACGCGCTTGACAGACCCTAGACGAGTGAAAAAATTGATTGCGGTGTTAGCTATAAGCTTCTGTTGGTGTTACTTAACGGGTGAATGGCAACATGATCAAAAAAAAGCGATAAAAATAAAGAAGCATGGACGACTCTCAATGAGTTTATTTCGCTATGGTTTAGACTATGTTCAAATGGCGATTCAGCGTTTAATTGGTTTTGGGAAAAAAGAAGAGTTTAAGGAAATTTTGGCAATTTTAAGAAGGCAGAACCCTGATAGGATAAGGGTTCTGTGAAATTTGTCGTGTACAGAGGAAAAATGTATATATTTAAAACTTCTACTCGCTGTTTATTTAAAAAGATTGGAGTCCATTGATGGATTTACTCAAGATCACACAGACCCGCTATACCACTAAAGCCTATGATCCTAGCAAGAAAATCCCAGCAGAACAGTTTGAACGCTTGTTAGAAATTTTGCGTCTGGCACCCTCTTCGATCAATATTCAGCCTTGGCATTTTTTTATTGCCGATCATGATGCCGCCAAACAGCGCATTGCCAAAGCCTTGGTTGGTACTTATGCCTACAATGCACCCAAAGTTCTGGATTCTTCACATACCATTTTATTCTGCACCAAAGCCGACATTAATGAGTTGCATCTAGAAAACTTATTGAACCGCGATGATCTCAGTGGCCGTTTTAAAGATGAATCAGCCAAAGAAGGTCAGAAAAATACCCGTGCAGGTTATATTCATTATTATCGTAATGAAAAAGGTGATATTCAGCGTTGGGCTGAAAACCAGACCTTCATTGCACTCGGTCAAATGCTCTTGGCTGCCGGAATTGAAGGGGTTGATGCCACACCAATTGGCGGCTTTGACGGAGAGATGATTAGTGAAGAATTACAACTTGCAGAACAGGGTTTGATCCCTTCTGTATTGCTGACTTTAGGCTATCGCAGTGAAAATGATTTCAATGCCAAACTCCCTAAATCACGTCTTGCCGCTGAAGATATTTTCACCAAACTGTAAGGAATTTATGCTATAAAAGGGGTCAAGCGCCCCTTTCCATGTCAATTCGGGCCTATTTTTTGCTTTATTTAATTTACATCTAATAGAATAACAATAGAGGTCATCTATGTCGCTCCTTACATCCAAATCCCTGAAATTTGAATGCCATCATTGCGATAAAATTTATCTCCAGCACTATAAAGAGCAACAGCATCGTTATCCGCACTGTCCAGACTGCCAACAGTCCGGTTTATTGCTTGGACTGGCCGAAGCAGGTGACCTGCTCCGACATCCGATTGAATTTGCATCCTCTTATGTCAAGCAGACATTGCATAAGCTAGGCAAATCACACTAGTCAAGCCTAGCAGTAATCCTAAAGTACTTGCAGGTTTGAGCCGTTCTTTAAAGAATACCAGACCTGCTATCACACCAAATACCACCACCAGAATATTCATGCCAGCAAAGACGATCGCAGGTGAATCCTTAAGCAGCATATGGGCTTTGACATAGAAAGCAATATTGGCAAAATTCAGGAAACCCAATAACAGACCAGCGCCGATATTCTGCATCGAGCCCAAGCTTTTATATTTGATTAACAGATAGCCCATCGAAATGATCAGGGCACAAACAAACATTAGATTCAGCGCCACCGCGAATTGGAGGCCCAGACTGGTTGTATATTTCAACAATACATCAATCAGTGCATAACCGACCCAGACCAAGCCCAGATACAACATTCCCTGACTGCTCTGTCCTGTACTTTGTCGATGTGAAAACAGGATGCACAGCACTGCTCCAATACCTAAAGCGATCCCAAGTATTTTCAGCTGATTAAACTGTTCCTGAAAAATGAAATAGGCTGCA
The DNA here is from genome assembly GCF_000369725.1 of Acinetobacter sp. CIP 101966. Taxonomy (NCBI): domain Bacteria; kingdom Pseudomonadati; phylum Pseudomonadota; class Gammaproteobacteria; order Moraxellales; family Moraxellaceae; genus Acinetobacter; species Acinetobacter sp. CIP 101966. The sequence goes on from NZ_KB850160.1 coordinate 399,450, forward strand.
GCCAGTGACAAAACTACAGAAAGTCGCTGGGCAATTTCGGTTTTTAAAATTCCAGCCGTTTGCAAAGCCTTGGCCAAAAACAGAAATACGCTCGGAAGCAAAATACCCAGAGCCAGAATAAGCAACCAAGGCGTCTGAGACATTGAAATATGCTGAATATCAGGCTTAAACCAGAAAAAACACAAGAGACTAGCTGTCATATAGTTCCAGCTAATCATGTGTATCGGACTCAAGCCCTTATTTTTGGCGACTTTTAATAATATTGAGACCGCAACGCTGCATAGCGCTGCTGCGAAAATCAGTTCCATATGCTGCTCTTATTCTTGATATTTATGAGTCTACAAAAAAGCCCACATTTGCAGTGGGCTTTTTTTATAAATGATTCACTGGGAATTATTTATAGTGTGACACCATTTTCTCTAAAGAGATTGGGCGAATCTTGTCTGCATTGCCTGCAGTACCAAAAGCTTCGTAACGATCGATACAGATTTGCTTCATTGCATCTACAGTTGCGCTGAAGAATTTACGTGGATCGAATTCGCTTGGTTTTTCTGCCATCATACGACGCATTGCACCGGTAGATGCTAAACGCAAGTCAGTATCGATGTTAATCTTGCGCACGCCGTGTTTGATCGCTTCAACCAGCTGTTCAACCGGAACACCGTAAGTTTCCTTGATGTCGCCGCCATACTGGTTAATCACTGCCAACCATTCTTGTGGCACAGAGCTTGAACCGTGCATGACAAGATGTGTGTTTGGAAGTGCTGCGTGAATTTCTTTAATGCGGTCAATCGCAAGAATATCACCTGTAGGTGGACGCGTGAACTTGTACGCACCGTGTGAAGTACCTACTGCAATTGCAAGCGCATCAACATTGGTATCAGCAACGAAGCTACGCGCTTCTTCAACTGAAGTCAGGAGTTGAGAATGATCCAGTACGCCTTCTGCGCCTACGCCATCTTCTTCACCCGCCATACCTGTTTCAAGGCTACCCAAACAACCGATTTCACCTTCAACAGATACGCCACACGCATGTGCCATTTGAACTGTACGGCGAGTCACATCAACGTTATATTCATATGAAGTTGGTGTTTTACCGTCTTCACCCAGTGAACCGTCCATCATTACTGATGAAAAGCCTAACTGGATTGAACGTTGACAAATGTCAGGGCTGGTACCGTGGTCTTGATGCATTACCACTGGAATATGTGGCCATTCTTCAATTGCAGCCAAAATTAGGTGACGCAAGAACGGAGCGCCTGCATATTTACGCGCACCCGCAGATGCTTGTACGATAACAGGTGAATTGGTTGCATCTGCTGCAAGCATAATTGCACGCATTTGTTCTAAGTTGTTTACGTTAAATGCTGGTACGCCGTAAGCATGTTCGCCGGCGTGATCCAAGAGCTGGCGCAATGAAATAAGAGCCATAATATCCTCCCAGTGAATGCCACATATTCTACATGTTCAAAGGTTTCAATTCAGCAACAAATAACACTATTTAAAAAAAATCCCTGCATTTGCAGGGATTTTGTGTCACATCAACCGGATTAAGGTGCTACAGGCTCTGAAGTCGCAGCAACTGACTCGTCTGCAGTTGCTTCATCGGCTGGTGCATTGGCAACTTCAGCCGGGATATCGGTATTTTTTTCGTCTAGAATTGGCTGATCAATGGCATCAATGGCAGCTTGCTGTTCTGGAGTCACCGCCTGATCCGCCACTGCTGCCGAGCTTTCTGCTTCAGCTTCTGGTGTGCTTTCCTGTTTTGCACATGCAGTCAGTGCCAGAGAAGCTGCTAATAATACTGCGATAGTTAACTGTTTCTTCATCACGTATTCTCGTCATTTGGTGATTTAATTACTGCATCTTATGACAGATTTATTGCATTTTAATGACGAAGCCATGAAGGGTAAGTTTTCACTGTCAAAAAAATGACATAAAAAAAGCTGGCACTGGGCCAGCTTTTTAGCTTAGGACATGCAATTAAGCACGTTCTAATAGTACCGCAACTGCAGGAAGAGTTTTACCTTCAACGAATTCAAGGAATGCACCGCCACCCGTCGAGATATAACCAATTTTGTCAGCCACTTCATATTTATCAATCGCAGCAAGTGTGTCCCCACCACCCGCGATCGAGAAACCTTCCGATTCAGCAATTGCTAAAGATAAAGTTTTAGTCCCTTCACCGAATTGATCGACTTCAAATACGCCAACCGGGCCATTCCAAAGAATGGTTTTAGAGGTTTTCAGAATTTCTGCAAATGCTTTCGCAGTTTCCGGACCTACATCCAGAATCATGTCGTTGTCAGCAACATCGGCAACGTTTTTCACCGTTGCTTTCGCAGCAGCCAATGAACCCAGGAAATCCTCAAAGTTGATTTCAGAGGCATCTGCAACCACAACGTCAGTAGGAAGTGGCACTGATACTTTTGCAGCAATGGCTTTTGCTGTATCGATCAGGTCTTTTTCACACAGTGATTTACCAACGTTATAGCCTGCTGCAGCAAGGAAAGTATTGGCAATACCACCACCCACGATCAATTGATCACAGATATCAGAAAGTGAGGTTAAAACATCCAGCTTGGTAGAGACTTTAGAACCCGCAACAATCGCCACCATTGGCTTTTCTGGCGTTTGCAGTGCACGGCCAAGTGCATCCAGTTCAGCTGCCAGTAAAGGACCTGCTGCTGCAACTTTCGCTAAACGCGCTACGCCTTCAGTAGATGCTTCTGCACGGTGCGCTGTACCAAAGGCATCCATTACAAATACGTCGCAAAGTGCTGCATATTTTGCTGCAAGTTCAGGATTGTTTTTCTTCTCGCCGACGTTAAAACGGCAGTTTTCAAGCAGAACCACCTGACCTGGCTGAACATCAACGCCATCTAAATAGTCAGTGAACAGTTTCACTTCTTGGCCCAAAGCTTCAGTCAAGTAAGCCGCTACAGGAGCAAGTGACTGTTCAGCCTTAGGCTCACCTTCAACCGGACGACCCAGATGAGAATACACCATGACTGCAGCGCCTTTTTCTAATGCTGCTTTAATCGTTGGCAATGCTGCACGAAGACGCGCATCGCTGGTGATCACACCATTTTTAACAGGAACGTTTAAATCTTCACGGATCAGAACACGTTTACCTGCTAAATCGAGGTCAGTCATACGCTGAAAGTTCATGTAGAGCTCACTTTATAGATATTAAAACCAGGCGATTTTAAATGATTATGCAGAAAAAGGTTAGCATCTTTTGCAGAAAACATTATGAATGCCAAAGTTTTGTTATGATAGAAAAAAGCCTCTTTTAGATTCAGTCCCTATGTCGATACATCCTGATCCAAATCTTAACCGTTTGAACGTGTTAGGTGAGCCTTTGTCCAGCTGTTGCTTCGATCCGATTACCGGTTATTTCCGCAATGGCTTTTGCCATACTGCGACCACTGATCTGGGCCAGCACACGGTTTGCGCGCAAATGACTTCAGAATTTCTGAATTTTTCTCAAAAAGTCGGTAATGACCTGATTACGCCTTTGCCTGAACTGGATTTCCCCGGCCTGCAACCTGGCGATTTCTGGTGTATCTGCGTAACGCGCTGGGTCGAAGCCTATGAAGCAGGTCAAGCACCTCCAATCAAGCTGCAAGCCTGTCACAAAGCTGTTCTGGCTTATGTGCCGTTAAATATTCTTGAGGAATATGCTGTCTAATGAATTCTGTACAGATTATTTTGGCATCATCCAGTCAAACCCGCAAAGCGCTGATGGATCGTCTGCATATTGATTATATTTCCATGGTACCGGATATTGATGAATCTCCTCGCGGGGAAAATCACGCAGATGATCTGGCACAACGACTAGCTTTCGAGAAAGCCAGATATATTGCCGAACAGAATCCTGAAGCGATTGTGATCGGCTCGGATCAGGTGGCATGGCGTGAAGGTGCACCGGATATTTTTATCGGTAAACCGTTAACGACTGAAAAAGCCATTCGCCAGCTCCAAGCTAACTCGGACAAGATTGTCTATTTCAGTACGGCGCTCAGTGTACAGCAACAATCGACGGGTTTTGAACAAAGTCTGGTCGAACACTATAAAGTCAAGTTTCGTAAACTTTCTCAGGCCGAAATCGAGCGCTATGTCGAGATTGAACAGCCACTGCATTGTGCTGGCAGTTTCAAATGTGAAAGCTTAGGAATTAGCCTGTTTGAAGAAATGACCGGGCAAGACCAGACCACACTGATGGGTATGCCGATGATCAAGCTATGCAATATTCTTCGTGAATTAAAAATTTTAGTTCCTTAATCTCTCTCTTTAAATTCAGGCTGTAATCTATGTCTCAACCTTTAGACGTTTTAGGCGGCATCACCGCTGAACAATTCCTTAGCGAATACTGGCAAAAGAAACCATTACTGGTGCGTAATGCGATGCCTGAAATCGCCAGTTTGCTTGAACCCAATGATGTGATGGAACTTGCGCTTGAAGAACATGTCACTGCCCGTCTCATCAAGCAGAAAGATCGTGATCCGAATCAATGGAGCGTGAAATCTTCACCTTTGCTCAAAGCAGATTTTCAGAAAATGCCAAAACTCTGGACACTTTTGGTTCAGGCTGTAGATCACTATTCATTTGACCTGTCGGCACTTTGGAAAAAATTCCCATTTATTCCACAATGGCGTCGCGATGACATCATGGTGTCTTATGCACCGCAAGGCGGTTCAGTCGGCAAGCATTTCGATTTCTATGATGTGTTTCTGGTACAAGGCTATGGCCATCGTCGCTGGCAGCTTGGGCAAATGTGTGATACCGAAACTCCATTTGTTCCGGGTCAACCGCTTAAATTATTGCCTGAAATAGAAGTGGACTTTGATGAAGTGCTGGCACCTGGCGACTTGCTCTATGTGCCGCCTGGTCTGGCTCATTACGGCGTGGCTGAAGATGACTGCCTGACTTATTCATTCGGTTTCCGCATGCCAAATATCAGTGACATGATGGATCGTGTCGGGGATAAATTCTCTGAAAATGAAACGCTGCGTAACCCATTGCTGGATATCATCCGTGATCAAGTCGGTGCTATCGGTGAAGTGAGCAGCAATGAGCTGGAATATCTGAAAGAACACATCATGCAGCAACTGCATAATTCCAATGTTCTCGAAGATGCCATCATGAGCTTGATGTCCGAACCTAAATATCCTGAAAACCTGCCTGAAGCAGAAGAAATCGGTACAGGTGATCTGGAAGAAGCACTCGATCAGGGCTATAGCCTGATGCTCGAACCTGCGTCACGCCTGCTTTATACTGAAACGGACGGCGACGTTCTGTTCTGGGCAAATGGTGAGGGTGTGTGCATCTCTGAGACATTTACCGCAAAACTCAAACAGCTTGCAGATGGTGAAGCGCTGTTATTCAGTGAAGACTTCGCTGATGAAGAAATTCTGGAAGATGTTGCAGCATTATTGAATGAAGCCGTGTTGATGTTGGTTCCACCTGCTGACGACGAGTAAGCGTTTAACGACTCGTTAAGCGATAATAAAAAGAGGATCACATGATCCTCTTTTTATTTTCTACTAAAATTCTAGTTACTTAAGGCTGATACAGCTCTAATACAACACGAATCAGCGTATCTCCTTGTTCAGATTCAATCTGGAACAATCCTCCCATGCGCTCAACCCGCATTTTCATGCTGCGCATTCCAATACTCAGGCCATTTTTTTGCACCATGTCAGCATCGAAACCGATGCCATTATCCTGAATGCTTAAAGTAAGCTGATGTGGCTGGGAATATTCCAGACTGACTTTTACCTGACTGGCCTGACTATGCTTAATGATATTGGTCAGACTTTCTTCGACTACTCGGATCAAGGTCAAACACTGTAATGCCGTCGGTTCACGCTGCCAGACTTTTGGAAATGACCATTCAACTACAATCCCCATTTCTTCCATCAGCTGGGTAAAACGATAACGTACCGGTGCGATCCAGAGTACCGGCGTTTGTGGGACTTTATTTTCAATAGATGAACCACTGTCAATGATTTGTCTGAGATCATCTCTGAGCAGTTTCAGCATGGAAAGAAACTGCTGTTTAGAAACTGTTTCGCTACTTTGATCCACCAGAATCATGGAACGGACAATAGACCCTCCCAACCCGTCATGCAGTTCATGTGACAGATTAATCCGTTCTTGCAGACGAACATTCGTCAGCTCCAGTTGATGTTTATCGCTCAGGCTTTTATTCAGGTCGGCACTGACCTGCTGAACTTTACGTTCTAACTGGGTATTAAATTTTTCGATTTTCCTGACATTACGATTCAAGCGTGTGCCCATAATCAGCACGACAAACAGGGTAATAATCGGTGAGGTATAGGGGGATAAAGGTGAAAATTCATTGACCTGGGTTTGGTTCAACATGATCAGGTCGATGACTACACACAGCAAAATCCCCCAGAGACACAGCGTCAGGAAAAGATATTCTCCATTTCGGGTTTTGATGGCCTGATAGCTGACATATACAGTACAACTAATAAAGAGCAATACATAGATGATAAACACTCCGCCCAGTACCTGCTCCAGATAATCCAAGGAACTGATCATAACCAGTAAGCTGGACAGAACGCTGACCAGAATAAATCCTCGCTCCAACTGCTTAAATTTCTGTTTTACAAAGCGGATCAGATACAGACAAAAACAATGGATATAGGCAATAAAAAAAAGCATATTGGCTTTAGCTGCCGAAATCGTGGAGTGAAATGGAAAATTTTCTGTAGTCAAGACATTGGAAATAAACAGAATCCACAACAGTGAACTGAGTGCCAGCCAGCCAAAAGTGGTTTCTGAACGCCGGAATAACCAGATAATGAAACAGATCAGCCCAATCGTGGCAGAGAAAATCATATTGATCTGGAATACGGTACGGCGATCCCAGATTTTTTCCAAATACTGCTGGCTATTCACCAACACATTATTAAACTGAATATTGCCCAGGCCCGCGCTTTGGAAACTGTAGCCATTTACATAAATCAGGATTTCATTACTGTCTTTACGCAAACCGCTAATCGGGAAAACCCAGTAACGCGGCATATTCCAGCTTTTCGACAAGGGCTCTTGCAAGTTCCGGTCAGACCAAAGCAAGTCACCATTCAGGAACACGGCACCTGCCGAATTAATATAATCAATAGAAAAGGCAACCGGTTCTGCAAGACGAATATTGTCCTGACATGACCAACGCCAGACAATCTTGTACCAGGCACCCCCATGATAATTCTTCCAGTTATTCTGCCAGTTATCCGGCAAACGTACGCTTTGCCAGCCCGATGTCGGCATCTCGGTAGGACCCTGAGCCTGAACCTTCTGAATATATTCGATCTTCACCTGACAAAGATCATTAATCTGAAAATGGTTTTGTGCCTGACTGATACTACAGAACAAGCAAAGCCAGCTGCACAGGACAAAAACACCGATCCATTTCAGTCGCTGCCGTTTGCTGCTTCTGGAACAGGCAGATGACATTACAGAATTCCCAGATGCCGTGCGGTACTGACCGCCTTGGTACGTTTACTGACCGAGAGTTTGCGGTAAATATGCTTGATATGACTTTCGACGGTATAGCGTGATACACAGAGCTGCTCGGCAATTTCACGATTACTCAGACCTTGCGCAACCAAGGACAGGATTTCCTGCTCCCGCTGTGTGAGCGTTTCCTGATCCGCAGCTGGCCTGTTCTGTTCTACTGTTCCTGAAATGGTGGGAATAGAAATCTGTTTTAAAATTTCACGGGCAACAAAGGGATCAATCGGTGCACCGCCACGCAAAATACTGCGAATAGCCAAGGCGACTTCAACATCATCCCGTTCTTTCAGCACATAACCGGTCGCACCGGCCTGAATTGCCCTAAACAGGCTATCTTGGGTACTCCAGGCAGACACCACCAGAATCAACGCTTGTGCGTCCTGTTCGCGGATTTTTTCAATAATTGAAATCCCACTTCCATCTGGTAAACCCAAATCTACTAAGGCCAGTGCAATCGGCTGTTGCTGCAAAACGGCATATGCTTCTTTCACCGTATTGGCAAATAACAGAACGTCATCCTGATAACCTAGATTGCTTAATATGATTTTTAAACGGCGCTGGATGACATATTCATCTTCAACGATTAATACTGGTACTGGCAAGACTGCCTCCGATGCTGTCATAAGCACGCCCCTTATATTTATTTTTATATATCCCCTTTAAGATTAAAATATAAACAAAATCACACTAAAAATCATGATTTATTTATTTTTTATTATCTGAAGTTTTAAGCAGCGAGAAACGCTTACGCCCGTTTTCCATATCATAGACATAAAAAATGCCATCTGTTTAGCAGATGGCAGTTCAAGATAGAAAATCTTTTGAAGTTATACGAGCTGTCTACTTTAAGCAGTACCGTATTGCTGTTTTAAATATTTCACAATCTCAGCCGATTCAAACATTTTGGTATCTGTATTTGGATCGACCAGATAGGGAAGCTGAATATTATTTCCCATCATTTCAAACAAATGTTCACGCTTACCGCCTGGTAGTGGTTCATATTTTCCCGGTTTTAAACGCAATTTGGCCGGTCCATAATCTTGCCAGCGCTCTTTAGCGACATTATGAAAAACAAACGGCACTTCCAGTTCACTCAAAACGGCGCGTACAATTCGGGTATAAGGACTGGCCTCAAAGCCCCATAATTCTAATAACAGTTCAGGTGTTGGCCGATCCTTAATCTTGGGAATCACCATTCCGCCGCGTAAACCATTGAGGACGGTTCCCGCAATTGCAGCCACTGGAATTTTAGGATAGTGAGCATATTTCTTGGGAGTTTTGCCGGTTTTGCCATAATGCTTGAACAGATGATCGATAATATCCTGAGACTCATAGAGTCGATCACCGGTATTTTCATCAACTAAAAAAGGAAATTGCAGTTTTCCACCCAATTGCTGCACCTCAGGACGGAAATGAGTACCCCCTCGTGGACATGGATAAACTTCATAATCCAGATTTAGCAAGGTCATGACTTCACGCACCCGACGACAAAATGGTGAACCCTCGTATTCATAGAGCTTCAAGGCTTTTTCAGGCTGATTTGGAAACGGTGTACCCACCATCCCACGTCCACCTTCAGCGATTGAAGAGGCCAAAGCTTGTACAACTTTAATTTGATGACTCAACATAGTATTTTCCTATTTTTGTTTTATATGAATGAAAGACAGAATCTAGGCATCCTGTCTTTCAGGGTACAGATAAGTTTTGTTGTTATTCTTTCATGCAGAAATGCAGATTCCGGCCGATTAAGCCACTAATGCTGTTTTAGACACCACAATACCATTATTGTCTGCATAGACATACTCGCCTGCATTAAACGTGACACCACCAAAACAGAGAGAGATATCAACTTCACCCACACCCTTGCGGTTGCTCTTTTGCGGAATAGCCGCCAATGCATGCACACCAAGATCAAGTTCAGCAATCGCATCGACATCACGAACGCAACCATAAATAATTACGCCATTCCAGTGATTTTTTACCGCTGATTCTGCAATCAGGTCACCCATCAAGGCACAGCGCATGGATGCACCGCCATCTACGACCAGGACCTTGCCTGTTCCATCTGTGGCCAACAACTCTTTCACCCGCGAGTTATCTTCAAAACATTTTACTGTCACAATCTGACCGCCAAAGGTTTTGCGCGCCCCATAACTCTTAAAAAATTTACCGTCCAGGCAAGGTGTCACCACCTGAAGCTCTAATTCTGGATGATCATCTAACAAGTCACAGGTAACAAATGCTGCTGTAGACACGGTGTTTTCCCCTCATTTCATTTTTTGTATGCGTAAATTATCATAAATTTCAAATTTTACCGTCTGAGTTAGCGCGGCCTCGACCATAGTATGAGCCACCTGCTCGGCTGTCACTGGCTTATACGCAAAACTATCCGGAATAAAACGCGATACTTTGTGGTAAACCTGCTGCGCGATATCTTCCAAAAAACGCTGCTCTGGACGTTCACCAATGAGCAATGAAGGTCGAATCAAACTGATTCTGTCCAAGGACAATGTTTGTATATATTCTTCCAGTTCACCTTTGACCCGATTATAGTAAAAATGCGATTGGGAATCGGCACCCATTGCGCTTAGCAAAAGATAATGGGCTGAGGTTTGCTGTAACAGCTCTGCAAAGTGAGCATTTATGGTATAGTCAATACTATAAAATGCCTGTTTGGATCCGGCTTTTTTCATGGTGCTGCCCAGGCAGCTAAAACCATGGCTATGCTTGCTGACATCCTGATCATTCAACATCAGGAAATCTTCCAGTACCAGTTGTTGAACTTTATCCAAAGCATCCAGATCATTTTGATGTTTTCTGACCACTGCAGTAATCTGCTGGCAAGTCGGCTCATCTTGCAAACGTTTTATCAGTTGTTTTCCCACCAAGCCAGTGGCACCTATCACGATGGGATGAGTCAGTGATTTAGTCATTTTTTATACGATCTCCTGGGTGGAATACTAATCTAACGTTTTCTTTAGAATTTTTCTGCATCTAAAATGTTGTCAAAGCATGTCAAGACTTGACTTCGGTGCTTAGTTTAATCAAAATATGGCACTTGTTTACGGGCTGGTGATAATTCCTCTGATGTTGGTTTTCAGTTGAGTTTCAGCCCGCCCAGACCAATCTATTTCAAGGAGTGCACGAGTGGCAAACTCTGCTCAAGCTAAAAAACGTGCTCGTCAAAACGTTAAAGCACGCAAACACAACGCAAGCTTGCGTTCTATGGTTCGTACCTATCTTAAACGTACATTAGCTGCTATCAGCACTAATGACTATGCAGTTGCTACTGAAGCGTACAAATCGCTTGTTCCAGTAATCGACCGTATGGCTGACAAAGGCATCATCCATAAAAACAAAGCAGCTCGTCATAAGAGCCGCTTGAACGCGCAAGTTAAAGCACTAGCTTCTAACTAATCGCAAATGAAAAAAGCCCTTTTTAGGGCTTTTTTTGTGTCTGGAATTTGAAGAAACTAAAAAATATAATGACTCATTCAGAAAAATAATTTGTTTAGACAGCACTCATCCAGTCAATGCGATACTGTGAGATAAAAACCTGAATCTCCCTCTCTTTTAGATTATTGATCTTTATCCATAGAGGATGGCGAAGTGGTTTTATCCTGTTTCGTATTGTCAGTGTCCCGCTTTTGACATGCGGTTAAACCCAAAATCGCGATCAGGCTAAAAATTGTGATAACTTTCATAATTTTCCTCAAGATGAATATTTCTATATTTATTAAGCATAGATAATTTTTATACTTACATTATTGAATTTTCACCCTATAAATGTAAAAGGTGCAGTTTAAAATTTATTTTTATCGTTTTAGCCTGAACTTTATTGAATGATCAATATGAAACGCCCCACCATCTTTATAATTTCTAACTCCCCAATAAAAAACTCAATTGCTGTGAACAATTGAGTTTTGAATAGATCAATTTAATTTAACCTGAGTTCGATGAAATCCACTTAACCTTTTAGCATATTTTGGAAAGTTGGCTTATTGGGGTTCAAACAATAAGCCACTACAGCAGCCATGATATTCACCATGAAGTTATTTACCGAACGATGACGTGAATGTTCAAGTTGATGTAAATTTTTTAATTGATCATTCACTGTTTCGATCAATCCTCTTCTGCAAAGTAATTGTTTTTCTTCTTCAGTTTGGATGGGTTTATTTTTCATATTCCGACGTGATGGGGTCAATATTTTCAGTCCTCTTGCTGCTAAAGCTTCGGCTTTTGCTTTGCTCAAATAGCCTTTGTCTCCGAGTAGGATCCCTTTTAATTCTTGAGTTAAAGATTCTAATATAGCAACATCATGAACATTTCCCGATGTCAGCTTGAGATTAATAATTTCACCTAAATTATTGATAACGAGATGTAATTTAAAACCATAAAACCAACCCGTACTACTTTTTCCACGACCGGCCAAGCCTTTAAATACACGATGCCTTTTAATCCGAAGATTATGGCAAACTACCAATTTAGTGGAGTCAATGATACTGATTCCCGTATCTTTTCCTTTCACCTGATGGAAGAAACTACTCAGAGCTTGCAAACAACGGGGCATGATTTCAATAAATCGGTTGTAGCTAAGCAGTTTAGGAAAAGCAGATTTCCAGAATGGAACGATCATTTGGCAATAAAAATATTTGAAGAATCTAAAACCGGATTGATGAAATAAAATGACAATGGTCATTGCTTCAGACAAGCTTAAAGCTGACTTTTTCAACCTGGTTTTTTGATTAGAAATTAAAGCTTTCTCTAAAGATTCATTAAATTTTTTGCAGAAATCATCCAAAATACAAAATAATTCGGTAATATGATCCATTGAGAAGCCTTGTTTTATAACATTTTGTCTTGAGAACCAATATGTTACAAAAACAGGGCTTTTTTTCTACTCTTTTTTTATATCGAACTCAGGTTAATTTAAGAAAGTTGGGAACGTTTAAAATCAGCAATATCCAGTTCATGTACCTGACCGCGCCAGATCCATTTCAGTTTGGACTCCAAAAACACATCACCTTCAAACCAGACAAACAGACCTTCCATCATTTTTGGCCAGTCTTCCCGACTGACGTCTTGACGCCCTGACATCACTGCAATCATCGCTGCGAGAATAGTATCGTGGCTGACAGCCAAACTCAGCCCATATTTATTTTGTGGATGGGTGTTGTAAATCAGTTCCAGTACATCCACCACGCCATGAATCGGCTGTTTCATCCCAGGCAAGGCATTATTGACAAAACTGTTAATAAAACCGAGTGCACCCTGCTTGGCAAAATAAGGCCCAGCTTTTTGAATATCCAGCACAAAGCTGCCAGGCTCCATCAGAAGTCCCTGTTCAATAATTTCAATACGATGGGTATTCTGCTCAGGGGTAACCGCATCTGCCCCTTCAATCATCAATGCAGCGGTATCAATACACCGCTGGATCGGACTTGAAATACAGTGATGAATCACACGATCAGTTTGATCAGCCAGATAAGCACCCCATTCCTGCGCCAGATCCCGCCCCTGATTGGTCAGTTGCAGATCATAGCCTGCCAAACCTTGACCCGGAACCTCTTCACGAATCGAATGCCGTGTAAATAAGGTGACAGGCGTATGTACATCGGGCAATAAATCAATTGCACTCAACATACTCGGTGGAAGCAGTTTCAGGGACACGTTACAGCCAACTCTGGATTTGGTAATAGGTTAAGCACCACTATAACACGCTCAGAATTTTGCTCAATGCTCGGCCTGCATGTCAGAAACCGCCTGCAATGCAATAATTTTCATATCATTATTCTTATAAGCAATGAATCCGCCATTCAGCAAAGTATCCCGATGATTATAAATAAATGGGCGACCTTCTAAATCGACCAAGCCACCCCCAATCCGTTCGAGCATACATTGACCAGCGCTGGTATCCCATTCCGAGGTCGGATGAAAACGTGGATAGATATCCACCTGATCTTCCAGCATCATGCAAAATTTATAAGCGCTGCCCGCTTTAAATTCAGTGTAGTCCGTGAGCTTGGCCAAACTTTGTAAATATTCGAGATATTTCGGTTTCTGCTGGCTACTTTGGCTCAACCCTACAGCAATCATTTTAGATGTCGAAGACATTGCATAAGCAAACCATGTTCTAGTTTGAATATCATATTTATAAGGCAAGCCCTGCTCAGGACAGAAATAAATCAGTTGCTGCTCTGGAACCGCCAATATGGCAAAAGTGGTCAAACTGCCTCTGACCAGACTCAAATTAATGGTAAATTCGGGGCGCTGGTGCAAAAACTCTTTAGTGCCATCTAACGGATCCAGTAACCAGAATTCTGACCATGAGCGGCGTTCATGTTCCTGTCCTTCTTCAGACAGTAAAGGCAAGCTGGAAATCTCTGCCAAAGCTTGGGTCAGATAAGTATTAACCCGAAAATCTGCCTGAGTCACCGGAGAATTATCATTTTTTTTGATGACATCAAAAGCTGCACCAGAACAATAACGCTGATATTCTTCTCGCAAAATTTCACAGGCTTGTGTCAAAATGGGCACAAACTGCAAAATCATTGGATCTTGTGGTGCTGCTGTTGCTTTAAACATAGAAAACCTAAATATGTCAAAATGCTCTGAAAAACCTACCATAATTTTCGATATGGATGGCACTTTACTTGATCTTGCCTACGATGATTTCATCTGGAACGAGTTATTGCCTGTGCGTTATGCTGCCACACATGGCTGTAGCCTGGAACACAGCCAGGCGACACTCTATGCATTCTATCAGGAACATAATCATACCTTAAACTGGTACTCTTCACGCTTCTGGACGGCTAAAGTCGAAGTCGATGTTCTGGCGATGCAAATTGAACATAAAGATAAAGTGGCCTTACGCCCGCATTGTCTCGAATTGCTCGATTATCTTAAAAATAATGGCTATCCCATCTGGCTGGCCACCAATGCTGACTGTGCGGGTCTAGCATTTAAACTGGATCATTTGAATTTAAGAGATTATTTCGATGTGATTGTCAGTTCAGAAACGATCGGACATGCCAAAGAATTTATCGAGTTCTGGCAAGGCCTGAATGCGTTGCATCCATTTGACCCTGCACATGCTTATTTTATTGATGATACTGAAAAAGTCCTGAATGGGGCTCAAGCCTATGGCATTCAGAACCTGTTCAGCATCCAGCAGCCCTCTTCAGCCAAAGTAGCACGTCAGACTTGTAATTACCCGATGCTGCACCAATTAACAGATTTAATCACTCATTTAAATCAGGCTGAGGTAGAAAAAAAATATGCGTAAATCGTCTTTACCCGAAGATGCGGTAGGCATGCGTATAGACAAATGGCTGTGGGCAGCACGGTTTTTTAAAACCCGCTCGATTGCCAAACATGCGATTGAAGGTGGCAAAGTCCATCACAATGGTGAACGTGTCAAGGTATCGCGCGAAGTCCGTGTTGGTATGGAACTGACGATTCAGCAAGGCATCGACAAAAAAACCGTGCTGGTTAAGGAACTTTCTGATGTTCGTGGACCTGCACCCGTGGCACAAAAACTGTATGAAGAAACCGAAGTCAGTATTGCACGCCGGGAATTGATTACATCACAAAGAAAGTTGCATAATCTAGCTCGTCCCGACCATCGTCCAAGCAAGAAGGATCGTCGTGATATCAGTAGATTTAAAAATGAAAATAGTCAGAATTTCGATCAGTCATGGTCCTATAATGACGATTAAATTTAAGCGTCAGAATATGTCGTACATGCGCTGACTTTTATAGAACACTAGGGAAAATTCTGTCACTATACACCTGTGGAACAAAGCTCTAATTTAAGACATCCACTTGAGTACTAACTTAGTGACATCGTATTGAGGTTGTAAGATGGATGAGAATAAAAACAAGGCGCTCAACGCTGCCTTAAGCCAGATTGAAAAACAGTTTGGTAAAAATACAGTTATGCGTCTTGGTGACAATACCGTTCAGGCAGTTGAAGCTGTGTCTACAGGCTCTTTAACGCTGGATATTGCACTCGGTATTGGTGGTTTACCTAAAGGTCGTATCGTCGAGATCTATGGTCCTGAATCTTCAGGTAAAACCACAATGACCCTGCAAGCAATTGCAGAGTGTCAGAAAGCAGGCGGTACGTGTGCATTCATCGATGCGGAACATGCACTTGATCCTCAATATGCGCGCAAACTGGGCGTAGATATTGACAACCTGCTGGTATCGCAACCGGATCACGGTGAACAGGCACTTGAAATCGCAGACATGCTGGTACGCTCTGGCGCGATCGACATGATCGTTGTCGACTCTGTTGCTGCATTGACTCCGCGCGCTGAAATTGAAGGCGAAATGGGTGACTCGCATATGGGTCTGCAAGCCCGTTTAATGAGCCAGGCACTGCGTAAAATTACTGGTAATGCCAAGCGTTCCAACTGTATGGTGATCTTCATTAACCAGATTCGTATGAAGATTGGTGTCATGTTTGGTAGCCCTGAAACCACAACTGGTGGTAACGCACTGAAATTCTATGCCTCTGTTCGCTTGGACATCCGTCGTATCGGCCAAGTGAAAGAAGGTGACGAGATTGTTGGTTCTGAAACCAAAGTCAAAGTCGTGAAAAACAAAATGGCGCCTCCGTTTAAAGAAGCTTTATTCCAGATTCTTTATGGCAAAGGTGTTAACCATCTAGGTGAATTGATCGACCTTGCTGTACAGCAAGAAATCGTGCAGAAAGCTGGTGCGTGGTATTCTTATCAAGGCGACAAAATTGGCCAGGGTAAGAACAACACCATCCGTTATCTGGAAGAGCATAAAGAAATGGCTCAGACGATTGAAAAACTGATTCGTGACCAGCTTCTGACTAAAGCAGTGGTTGTTGAAGAAGACGATAGCAAGGAAGAACCTGACTTTTTAGATGCATGATCTTATTAGATGCATCATCTTTAAACGTCAATACACAGCGCCCTCCGGGGCGTTTTGTTATTATATAGGGAATCTAAAATCCGAGAGAATCATGTCAGACGCGAAATTCAGCAAACTGCTCGATTATGAAACTTTAAAACAGCAATTTGGTGATACTGAAGATCAAGCTCAACCTGCAAAAAGTGCGATCCAAGACGCTCCTGAATTTGATCCTGAAGAACGTTTGTTTTCCTCTACCCCAACTCAGGATGAGAAGAAACCGGGACTGACAGGCTCACGCTTACGTTCTTATGCCTTTGCCGTACTGACGCGCAAGGAATATTCCAAAGCCGAACTGATAGAGAAACTAGCCCTCTATGCAGAGCATCGTGATGAAGTTATTAACCTGGTTGAAGAACTGTCCCGTGAGAACTATCAAAGTGATCAGCGTGTGGCGGAAACCATGTTGTCGAGTCAAAAGCGTAAAGGCAAAGGTCCCAATCAAATTAAAATGAAACTCAAGAGCAAAAAGATTGATACTGCTCTGATTTCAGAAGAACTCAAAGAAACCGACTGGGTTCAACAAGCCTATGAACTAAAAGTCAAAAAATATGGCACCGAAGTTCCTAAAGACCCCAAGCTCAAAGCCAAACAGATCCGTTTTTTAATGTATCGTGGTTTTGAAATGGATGCGATTATCAAGGCCATTAACCGTAAAGCAGAAGACTAAGTCTTATATTCTTTGAAAGTCTTAATGAATTAAAAGGATTGGATATTTAATCTAATATTAGTTGGAAAATAAAATAAAGCACGGCAAAAGATAATGATGATTTAATCATTAAAACAATAAGATAATGCTGTTTGACGATATTGAAAAAAAATGATATTTGAGAATAGAAAACTGCGAATTCGCATTGTTATTATAATAAGAATATGGTGGCAACCCTACCAGCAAAGCTCCGGCACATCATAGTTCTATTACCGTTGCTACCTTCCGGTCCTGGCGGGGTTCATAGAGTACAATTGCGAAGTAACCAGCAGGGCTACCATTACAAAAACAGAGTATAGAGATTTTTAATCAAGTTGCAAGCCTTGTTCCGCAAAATAATCCCTTAAGCTATCCGTTTGATTATTTTAAAAACAATATTGATATTTCTGCTGATTTTTAAGGGATCTTCACAATCAATCCATCAACACTCAGATTCACATGATCTTTGTAAAACCTTGTTGCATTTTCTAAAAATGCCGTTTTTAATGTGTGCAATGTATATGAATGATCTACTTTGAAAAGATGAGCAGCGGATCCGCATCTCACAAAGAATTATGGAAATTTTATGATGTTTAAAAAGACCGTATTGTGTGCAGTGACAGCACTCTTTACCACGCCTCTATTTGCCAATATTCCGATTGAATCGCGCGGCTTGAGCCAAGCTACGAATCAAACCGCAGTAAATACCCCAGCGGCAATTGCGGCTGGTGCAACTCCAGCAGTTCAAACCAATACCAGCTGGCAAATCATGCAAAAGAACCAGCAGCTCGAAAATGACTTGCGGATTTTGCGCGGTAAAATGGAAGAACAGGAAAATGAGATTGAACGGCTCAAAAATGAACTGACCAATCGTTATGCCGATCTCGATCAGCGTCTCGAACTATTGCAGCAAAAAATTGAACCTGCTGAAGACAATCCAACGGAGGAAAACCCACAGGATACTGCACCCAGCCTAAACACAAATAAGGTCAATACAGCAAGCAGCGGAAAGCAACCTGCTGAGCTAGAAAAGGCAGCTTATACCGTGGCTTTAGATGCTTATAAAAATGGCGGTGCAGCCAAAGCCATTGCACCGATGCAAAACTTTATTAAAAACAATCCGAATAGCGTTTATATCAGCAATGCCTATTTCTGGTTAGCGGAATTCAATCTGGCGATTGACCCGCCA
Organism: Acinetobacter sp. CIP 101966; assembly: GCF_000369725.1. Taxonomy (NCBI): domain Bacteria; kingdom Pseudomonadati; phylum Pseudomonadota; class Gammaproteobacteria; order Moraxellales; family Moraxellaceae; genus Acinetobacter; species Acinetobacter sp. CIP 101966. The sequence goes on from NZ_KB850160.1 coordinate 417,821, forward strand.
AAATTTACTGAAGCGAAACGTAATTATCTGATTGTCGTTGACCGTTACCCAAATTCTGCAAAAGCCTCCACTGCCCTGTATCAGCTTTATAACATCAGCAAAGATGTTGAAAAGAATACTACGCTTGCATCGCAATACAAAACAAAGCTATTGAAGAATTATCCGAAAGCTGAGGAAATTAAATTTCTTAAGTAAAATAGAAATTCCCAAAATAAAAAAGACACCTTCAGGTGTCTTTTTTATTACCTCAAACATTTAGCGCACAATGCCGCGCTTCGACTGTTCAAGAGAGTCAATTAGACGTTGTACTTCAGCCACTTCCGGCAAAATTCCTGTACGGATCTGCTCGATTGCTTCCTGAGTCGTTAAACCTGATTTATAAATCAGTTTAAAGGCATCACGTAAACCGCTGATTACGGTCTTCGACCAGCCTTTACGACGCATGCCTTCAATATTCATGGCAAATGCATGCGCAGGATTACCTGAAACCATCACATAAGCCGGCACATCTTTCAAAATCAGTGATGCACCACCAATCATGCTATAAGAATCAATCTTACAGAACTGATGAATGCCCGAGTTTCCGCCAATGACGACGTAGTCCCCGACATGGACATGTCCAGCCACACCGACGTTATTGGCAAAGATATTATAATCTCCAACCATACAGTCATGTGCAATATGAGTATTGACCATGAGCAGGTTATGACTACCGATCTTGGTCAGGCTCTGGTCCTGAACCGTACCACGATGCAGACTGCAATGCTCACGAATCTTGTTGTGATCGCCAATCTCAAGCCAGGTTTCTTCACCAGCATACTTAAGATCCTGACACACCTCGCCTACACTGGCGAACTGGAAAATTTCATTATATTCACCTATACGCGTATAGCCACCCACCACCACGTGTGAATGAAGTTTGCTACCCGCACCAATAGTGACATTTGGCCCGATAATACAATATGGGCCAATTTCTACATCAGCAGCAATGACTGCTGACGGGTCAATAATGGCAGTTGGATGAATAAGGGGATTATTGCTCATGCCTGCTCGACTTTTTGATGCGAAACCATAATTTCCGCGGTTGTTGCGACGACGCCATCTACAGTGGCAATACAATTATATTTGTAAATGCCCCGCTTTTGCATCACTAATTCAGATTTTAAAACCAATTGGTCACCTGCAACCACCTGTTTTTTAAATCTAACTTTTTCCGCACCGGCAAACAGGAACAAAGAACCTTCACTTGGTACTTCGTTATTCATCACAAAACCCAGAATTCCAGAGATTTGTGCCAGTGCCTCAACAATCAGTACACCTGGCATAATTGGATAATTCGGAAAATGGCCTTGTAAAAACTCTTCATTAATTGAGACGTTTTTATAACCAACAATGCCATTATCGGTAATTTCGACGACGCGATCAACCAATAAAAATGGATAGCGATGGGGCAAATATTCACGAATCTTTTGAATATTCATTGGCAATTCAGGCTTCGTGAATGTAGGCAAATTCGACTCTGTCATCATAATTATTTACGCAACTTAAATGTTGATTCAATGGACTCAATCTGAGATTGCATATGATCTAGTCGTTTGATCACCTGGGTCAATGGCACATCTGCTAATTGTCTGAGGCGAACCACGGTACGTTTCCATTTCTGATTTTCAAACAGACCAATCCCGGATGAATATTTTCCAGCTTCAGAAATATTATTTGTCACCATTGACATTCCGGTCAACGTCACATTATCAGCAATATTCAAGTGTCCAGAAATCGCAGAGGCACCACCAATGATACAGTTTTTGCCAATTGAAACACTTCCTGCAACGGCAGTTTTTGCAGCAATCGCGGTATGTGCACCAATTTTAACGTTATGTGCGATTTGCACAAGATTATCAATGATCACACCCTGTTGCAAAATCGTATCATCCAGTGCACCACGGTCTACGCTACAATTTGACCCAATACGCACATCATCCTCAATGCATACAGAACCTAATTGCGCAATACGGTGCCATTTACCCTGATAAGGTGCAAAACCAAACCCTTCGCTACCAATCACGCTATTGGCATGAATGCGCACCCGATTACCAATTTTTGCTGCGCCGGTGAGGGTCACATGTGAGTCAATAAAACAGTCCTGACCGATCTCGACATCATCATCGATCTGCACATGCGCCTGAACAATCGTATTCGCACCCACGACACAATGCTCACCAATCACCACGTAATGACCAATATAAGCATCGTCCGCAATCACTGCCGACGGGTGAATTTGAGCAGTACTCTCAATGCCACGCTGGCGATGTTTTTTCTCAAAGACATGCGTCAGAATCGCAAAAGCCAGATAGGGATTTGCCACAACAATAAAGTTTTGATGTGAAGTTATCTGTTGTTTTAGTTCAGCCGTGACAATTAAAGCACCTGCCTGACTTTGATTGGCCTGCTCTACATATTTATCGGCATTCACAAATGCCAGATCGTGTGAAGTTGCCTGTTCAAGACTGGCCAAAGCGCTCAAACGTAAATCTGTCTGACCTATGCACTCGCCCTGAACCAGGCGAGCGAGATCAGCTAACTGAAGCTGTTGATGATTCATTGATTATTTAATTGCATTAACCTTTTGAATCATTTTATCAGTTAAATCATATTTAGCATCATAAGCAAGCGCTGAATTTTTATTTAAAACCACATCCAGGTTGTTTTCTCTACGCAATTGTTCAGCAATTTGCTTTACCCGTGCATCAAATACAATTCGGATCTGCTGAATCGAGCTTTGGACATTCGTCTGTACAGATTGCTGTAACTGATTCAATTCTTGCAACTTAGCCTGATATTGCACAGACATTTTCTGTTTTTCAGTCTCACTGAGCTTGGTATTGGATTGAGCACGTTGCTGCAAAGTTTCCAGCTCTTTGCTGAGTTGCTCAATCTTAGTGGTTTGTGGCTGAATTTTTTGCTGGAATATCGTGTTTTGTTGTTTCAGATAAGTACTACCTTCAACCACACGCTCCAAGTCAATTACCCCCATACTGGCCGCTTGAGTTAAAGGTGCAACACTTGCCAAAGCCAGGCTCATTGCCATAATCATTTTTTTCATATTCTTACTCATTCAAAAAAATTTGCTCACAAAACCTGCAGGCTTTATGAGCAAAATTTAGTTTCTAGGTCAAAACGATTTTAGAAAGTACGTCCAATTTCAAACTGGATATTTTGAGTATCATCCCCATCTTTATCATTCAATGGGTATGCATAGCTAAGTGATAATGGCCCAATCATGGTAATCCAGGTGAAACCTGCGCCTACGCTATAACGCATATTGCCTGCATCAAAACCAAAGTTATCTTTACAGTATTGCTTCGCATTTACATCAGTATTTTGTGGATTGAGATATAAATTTCCGCGAGGCACATCACACTGAGTATCAAAAACTTGTGCTCCCTCTGCAAAAAGTACCGGGCGAACCTGACGTGCCCAATCTCCTTTAAATGGCACAGGAAGCACTAATTCTGTACCAAACTGGACTAAGGCATTACCACCCACTTCTTCTGGACCAAAGTCTTGTTCTCGTGATTCATTATAAGTTACACCTGGATATTTAGGGCCTAAGGTACTGTTTTCATAACCACGGACTGAACCATAACCACCAGCGTAGAAATTCTTATAGAATGGTAGGTCATTACCATAGCCCAACTTACCATATCCACGCAGAACAAAATCTTTACCTAATGGGAAGAAAGCTTGCGCATCATAAGTGACTTTTTGATATTCCACATCACTACCCGGCAAGGCAATTTCTGCATTAACACGGTGTGACATGCCCGTTGTCGGGAACATTGGACGGTTTAAGGTATTATAAGACCAACCCAGATTCAGGTTATAAGTCAAGAAATCACCTTTAAATTCATTTCCATAAGTAATTTGTGGCACTGCGCAGTCATAACCAATTACTGTAGTACCATCTTGTCCATAAATAGGTACAGTTAATTGTGAGTTACCAGCGCTGTCTTTTGGACAGTAGGCACCATCTCTAGTACTTTTACCACCATTAGCTAATAAATAATCCCGTACATAAGTCGATACATATGGACCAGTAGTTACTTCAGTCTGATCGACGTTTAGACCCAAGCTGACACTCTGGTTTTCATCAATTGGATAACCAAAGTTAATCCCACCACCAAAACTATCCGTTACATAGTTGTTGACGTTATAGTCATCATCCAGCTTGGTTTTACGGTAGTACATATTATAGCCGCGACGTACACCATCAATAGTGAAGTACGGATCCATCACGCTCAAGTTATAGTAATCTTGCGTTTCAGAACGCGACAAATCGATTGAGACACTATTACCTGTACCCAGGAAGTTGGTCTGACTTAAACCTGCCTGGAAAGTTACACCACCGCTTTGCGAGAAACCAACTGCAAGAGTACTGGTCCCTGAATGCTGCTCTTCAACAGCAACATTCAAGTCCACCTGATCTGGTGCACCCGGAATACGTGCAGGTTTGATATCGACAGTTTTAAAGAAACCGGTACGTTCCAGACGAACCTTAGACAGGTCAATTTTTTCATTACTGGCAAGCGCACCTTCCATTTGGCGCATTTCACGACGTAGTACTTCATCTGCAGTTTTAGTATTACCAGTGAAATTAATACGTCGTACTGTGACTTGCTGACCTGGATTAATATAGTAATTTAGATCAACCAGTTTGGTTTCGTTGTTAATTTGAGGAACGATGTTGACTTCTGCATAGTAGTAGCCTGCATTACCATACTTACGCTGTAATAATTGCTTAACCGCATTAACTTTTTCCTGCGAATAAATTTCGCCTTCTTTGAAGATTTGTAAAGCCTGCAATTCTTCAGTCTTATAAAGCGCATCACCTAAGTATTTGGTTTGACCAAATTTAAATTGCTCGCCTTCATCCACAGAAACTTCGATAAAAACATTTTTTTTATCTTCACTCAAGTTCAGACTGGAATTGGTAATATTAAAGTTGATGTAACCGCGATTCAGATACATGGCACGCAAAGCTTCAAGACTTGCCGCCATCTTTTCACGTGCATAACGGTCATTACGCGAAATGACTGAACTCCAGCCACTTTCTTTTACTGCAAAGGCCTGCTTGATATCAGATTCTTTAAATACGGTATTCCCGATAATATTGATATCAAAAACTTTGGCCGCTTTACCTTCAATAAAATCAATTAGCAATTCAACACGGTTATTTGGTCGAGGCGTCGTGGTGACCGTAATATCGGCATCATAACGACCTTGCTGCATGTATTGCTGTTCAAGTTCAGTTTCAATAGTTTGCAGCGCTGATTTTTTCAGCACTTCACCTTCAGCCAGACCCATTTTTTTCAGGCCTTCCTCAAGTGCTTCCTTAGGAATCAACTTATTGCCTTTCAATTCGATTTTTGAAATGACCGGGCGTTCAACAACTTGGAAAACCAAAGTATTACCTTGCTGCACGGCTTTAATGTCATCAAATAGGCCTGATGCATACATGCTACGAATTGCATTGGCAATGATTGGATCATTGACCCGATCACCACTGTTAATTGGCACTAGGCCATACACATTGTCAGGAGTTAAACGTACTAATCCATCAAATTTTATATCTTGTACAATGAATTCATCTGCTGCATATACTTGTTGTGCTACTGCCATTGCACTAACGAGTGCCAGAGGCATAAATAAATGTGTGTGCTGCATGCCAGTCTTTTCCGCTGTTAATTTATTCCATTTACGTTGTTATAAACGCATAAAATCATTAAATAATGCCAGAAGCATCATACTGCCGAGCAGTACCATACCAATTTTTAACCCAACCAATTGTATTTGTTCGGAAACAGGTTTACCACGAATTAATTCAACAAAATAGTAAACCAGATGTCCGCCATCAAGCATTGGAATAGGCAGTAGATTTAATATTCCTAAACTTACACTCATTAGCGCCATAAAGGAAATAAAAGTTTCCCAGCCCATTTCTGCGCTTTGTCCTGCCACTTTGGCAATGGTAATTGGACCTGATAAATTATCCAGACCAATCAGACCGCGTACCATTTTGACAATCGAGTTCAGAATCATCGAAGATAAATGTGCTGTTTTATCAAATGCCATTACCAACGCTTCACCTGGCGTGTAATGAATGGTCTGTTTATATTCTGCAGGAATGGTCATTTTACCCGGATCACTGTGTACACCCAGCATACCGGTCACATTGCCCATATTGTCACGTTTGCCTTGCGGCATGACTTCTAGCTGAACCACCTTATTTTCGCGTAAAACATCCATTTTGAGTAATTTTTCTGGAGATGCCTGTACCACCTGCACCACATCAAACCAGTCTTTCATCTGAACGCCGTCAATAGCCAGAATCTTGTCACCTTCTTTCAAACCTTGACGGATGGCTGCACCATCTTCAGTCAGTTTGCTAATTACAGCCGGAATTTCTGGCCGATAAGGCAAGAAACCCAAACTTTCAAGTGGCGATTGACTTTGATCTTTTAAATAGTTTTGAATCGGCAACTGGAACAGTTTGTTTTCACCAGCACGATCTGCCTGAATAGAAACCACGCCAGTTTCACCAACACGATCCACCAAGGCATAACTGAGTTTTTCCCAAGTTTCTACCTGAGTACCATCCACAGCTATAATTTTGTCGCCCGGCTGCATTTGTACTGTTGCAGCAGGTGTATTTGGTAAAACTTTGCCTACCCGGGTATTGAGCTGTTCTTGAGCTGGTAAAAATAACACCCAAAATAGAAGAACTGCAAAAATCAGGTTGATGAATGGACCCGCTGCCACGATGGCAATCCGCTTCCACGGATGCTGACGATTGAAAGCTTTGGGTAAGTCCTCTTCAGCGACATTACCTTCACGCTCATCCAGCATCTTGACATAGCCACCCAAAGGTAAGGCAGACAACTGATACTGAATTCCGGATTTTTTCGAGGTCCATTTTAATAATGTTGGCCCAAATCCAATCGAATAGACCAATACTTTAACGCCCAGTTTACGCGCCACAATATAGTGACCGAACTCGTGAATCGCAATTAAGGGACCGAGTAAGAGAATTGCAGCGGCAATCATAAACAAGGCATTCATATCTTAACTTCCTTTATTCACAACGTATTGCTGTGATAAACCTCGTGCCATTTGATCTGCTTGCAAGATAGCCTCCAGATCATGTGCAGGTTGATTGTCCATCTGATTCAGGACGTGCTCAGCTACCTGAGGAATTTGGGTAAATCTGATCTGTTGATTTAAAAATGCAGCAACTGCAATTTCATTGGCCGCATTTAAAATCGTAGGTGCAATTCCGCCACTCTGCATGGCCTGACGGGCCAATTTTAATGCAGGGAAACGGAGCATGTCCGGTTCTTGAAAATTAAGTTGTGAATGCATAAACAGATCCAGTGGTGCCACATGCGTACTGATACGCTCAGGCCATGCCAATGCATGTGCAATAGGCGTGCCCATATCCGGATTACCCATTTGTGCCAAAGTCGAACCATCAACGTATTGAACCATGGAGTGAATAATACTCTGTGGATGCACAACAACTGTAACAAATTGTTCTTGAACTGCAAACAAATGACAGGCTTCGATCAATTCTAAACCTTTATTCATTAAGGTAGCAGAATCGACTGAAATTTTTTGACCCATGGACCAGTTAGGATGCTTGCAAGCTTGGGCAGGTGTGACCTCTTCAAGTTGCTGCATGCTGTGGTTCAGAAATGGGCCACCTGAAGCGGTCAGTAGAATCTGGGACACACCCAGTTTGGGCTTGCCATGACGCTCTGCTTCAAAATAATGCTGTGGCAGACATTGGAAAATCGCATTGTGTTCGGAATCCACGGGAAGCAGTAATGCCCCATGATCGCGCGCTGCCTGCATCATGATGTCACCTGACATCACCAAAGCTTCTTTATTGGCCAGCAGTACGCGCTTACCCGCTTTCACTGCAGCCAGTGTCGGCAACAAGCCTGCTGCACCAACGATTGCCGCCATGACGATATCAACATCCGCGTGTTCAGCCACAGCAATTAAACCGGCTTCATCTTGCAGAATTTCAATATCAGATAAATGATGTTGCTGAAGTAGTTTTGAAAGTTCATCTACTTTTTCAGCCGGTACCACCGCCACTTTAGGACGGTATTGCTGGCAAATTTCGACCAGCTCATCAATACGACTTTGCGCGGTCACAGCAAAAACCGAGTATGCTTCAGGATGTCGCTGCAAGATTTTTAAAGTACTTTGACCAATGGAACCTGTAGCACCCAGTATACAAACTGCTTGTGACATTTATAAATCTACACCAATAAGTTTTAAAACAGCCATACCTGCTGCAAAGATTGGAGCTGCAGCAAGCAAAGAATCAATACGATCCAGTACTCCGCCATGTCCTGGCAAAATTCGACCTGAATCCTTAATACCGGCACGACGTTTGATCATGGATTCAAACAGGTCACCCAGTACCGAACTAAATACTGTAACGACAGATAGAATCAGAAATAAAATCAGTTCTGGCCAAGTCATATCCAGATAAAGCAAGGCAACTGCCGTCACGATCAGCATTGAAGTAACGATACCGCCATACAGCCCTTCTACGGATTTATTAGGACTAACATTCGGCGCCAGCTTTTTCTTGCCAAATTTACGACCCACAAAATATGCACCACTATCTGCGCCCCATACCAGTAAAAACAGGTACATCAGCCACCACGGTGAACTTTGCCAGACAGAGAAAATTGCAGTAACCGCAGCAGAGATCAGAACTACGCCGATTCCGTGCAGGCTGGCGTTGTACCAGCCATCATATTCAGGATAGGTTTTAACCCAGTAAATACTGAGCAACCAGGTAATTATAGAAGCTACCCATAACAATAAGGCAACTTCGGCAAAATACAATGCCAAAGCTGAAAGTGCCGCAGTGAGCACTCCATATCCCCAAGCAACAGGTTTGATGACATGTTTAAATTTTCGCGGCATGAGTTTGAACCACTCATAGCCGGCCACCCCAGCAGCAAGAACCATCAATACAAACATTGGATAATGTGATTCGGTAGCAAACATACAGCTCAGTACAACTGCTACCAACACCAATGCGGTTATAATCCGCTCAAACATGTATTAATTCTCAAGTTTTTCCTGATGAATCTGTTCTGATGTTTTACCAAAACGACGTTCACGCCCACCAAATACGGCAAGTGCATCATCAAGTTCTTCAACGGTAAATTCTGGCCATAGCGTCTCAGTGAAATAAAGCTCTGCATAGGCTGCCTGCCATAACAGGAAATTCGAAAGACGGAAATCTCCACCCGTACGAATCAGCAGATCAACTGCAGGTAAATCACCGAGGCTGACATATTGACCAAATACATCAGTATTAATTGCATCAAGATCTAATTTATTTGTTAAAACATCGCTAGCAATTCGCTGTGCAGCTTGTGCCATATCCCACATACCACCATAACTGATTGCAATAGTGAGTGTCATACTATTGAAATTAGCAGTCCTTTGTTCGGCATGCAACATAAGTCCCTGTAATTCTGGGGACAAACGGCTGCGATCACCGATAAAGCGTAAGGCAATATTGAATTTTTCCATGCGGGGCAATTGTTCATGAATGGTATCAACCAGCAATTTCATGAGCAATTCAACTTCAAACTGTGGACGATTCCAGTTTTCACTTGAAAAGGCAAATACAGTTAAAGCCTGGATATTTCTTTTTTTACAGTGTTCAACAATCGGATCCAGAACCGTTTTTCCTTCACGGTGTCCATCACCTTTTTGCATCTGATTTTTTTTGGCAAAACGATTGTTGCCATCCATGATGATGGCAACATGTTTCGGAAGACGGGGATTTTCTTCAGCAACGGTCATCGATGAATTAGACCTTCATCAATTCAGCTTCTTTCGCAGCCAAGCGCTTGTCAACTTCAGCAACAAATTTGTCGGTAATTTTCTGGATTTCGTCAGCAGCACGACGCTCTTCATCTTCAGAAATTTCTTTTTCTTTCAACAAAGCCTTGATATCGCCCAATACATCACGGCGAATGTTACGGATCGCCACTTTGGCATTTTCTGCTTCATTACGCGCAACTTTCTGCATGTCACGACGCGTTTCTTCAGTCAACGCAGCCATTGGTACACGAATCGCATCTGCTGTAATTGGGTTCAGACCCAAATCAGATTCACGAATCGCTTTATCAATTGCAGAAACCATTGAACGTTCGAAAGGCTGGATTAACAAAGTACGTGAATCTTCAACACCTACGTTTGCCACCTGGTTCAATGGAACGTCTGAACCATAGTAAGAAACCATCACGTTATTTAAAATTGATGGATGCGCACGACCGGTACGAACTTTTGCAAAACCATGCTCTAGAGATTCTAGAGTTTTGTTCATACGGTCTTCGCTGTCTTTTTTAAGATCGTTAATCATATGATCTTCCTTACTTAATTCTTGAAAAGAGGTTATTACTAAATTAGCGTGTAGTATAAAGTGCTTTGGTGCTCACGTCATTAATTGGTAACGTGAGTCCCTTCTTTTTCACCCATCACAACGGAAAGCAATGCGCCAGATTTATTCATATCGAATACTTGTAGCGGCACATTGTGATCACGACATAAACAGATTGCAGTTAAGTCCATCACACCCAGCTTTTCGTCCAGAACTTGGTCAAAAGTCAATGTGTCATATTTAACCGCATCATCATATTTGCTTGGATCTTTATTATATACGCCATCAACTTTGGTCGCTTTCAAGATCAAGTCTGATTCGATTTCAATACCACGTAAACAGGCAGCTGTATCTGTCGTAAAGAACGGATTACCTGTACCTGCCACGAATACACACACTTCACCCTGAGTCAGGTGACGGATTGCATCACGGCTTGAGTAAGACTCAACCACGGCACCAATTGGCAATGCAGACATTAAACGGGTTTTAATATTACGGCGCACCAAAGCGTCGCGAAGTGCCAAACCGTTCATGACTGTTGCCAGCATACCCATCTGGTCGCCAGTTACACGACCAACTAGACCATCTTTTTGTAGCTGGCTACCGCGATACAGGTTACCACCACCCACAACAATACCTACTTGTACGCCTAAACCCACGAGGTGCGCAATAGAAAGTGACATCTGATCGAGCACTTGTGCATCGATCCCCATGTCTTTATTGCCTGCCAGCGCTTCACCAGAAAGCTTTAACAGGATGCGACCAAAGCGTGGCTTTTTAGAATCCAACATCATCAAACTCCAAAGTATTCAATTTAAATTTTTTTAATTCAAAATCTTAAGCAGACTTGATTGAAATGAGTTTTGCATACAGATCGTATTCATCTGCATCAGTAATTTCGACTTCAAGTAAATCCCCCGCCTTGATGACGCTTTTATCGATATCTTCAACAAAAACATTACCATCAATTTCAGGTGCATCTGCATAAGAACGCGCAACCGCTACCGGGAATTCATCTTCCAGGTCATCTACCAGCACAGTCATGGTCTGACCGATACGTTTTTGGAGTTTGGCTGCCGAGATTTCTTGCTGAACCTGCATGAAACGCTCATAACGCTCTTGTTTAATTTCTTCAGGAACGTGATCTGGCAAATCATTTGCTGTCGCACCTTCAACTGGCGAATAGGTAAAACATCCCACACGATCCAGCTGGGCTTCTTTCAGCCAGTCCAGTAACATCTGGAAGTCTTCTTCAGTTTCACCCGGGAAGCCCACCACAAATGTTGAACGCAACACCAGATCAGGACATTTCTCGCGCCAGATTTTCAAACGCTCCAGTGTATTTTCACTGTGCGCAGGTCGTTTCATCAGTTTGAGAATTTTTGGACTCGCGTGCTGGAATGGAATATCCAGATAAGGCAGGATTTTGCCTTGTGCCATCAGGTCAATTACTGCATCTACATGCGGATATGGGTAAACATAGTGCAAACGTACCCAGATTCCCAACTGACCCAATGCTTCACACATGTCATAGAATTTGGTTTTAACCGGCTGACCATTCCAGAAATCCAGCTTGTATTTCGTGTCCAGGCCATAAGCAGAAGTATCCTGGGAGATCACGAGTACTTCTTTTACACCGGCACGTTTCAGCGCTGCAGCTTCTTCAAGCACAGAACCAACTGGACGTGAAACCAGATCGCCACGCATGCTTGGAATAATACAGAAGGTACAACGATGGTTGCAGCCTTCAGATATTTTCAGATAAGCATAGTGTTTTGGCGTCAGGCGGATGCCTTGCTCTGGAACCAGATCAATAAATGGATTGTGTTTTGGCGGCTCAGGTACGTATTGATGAACCGCATCCATAACTTCTTTATATGCCGCTGCACCTGTCACTTTCAGGACATTGGGATGCATTTGGCGAATCTTGTCTTCGTCTTTACCTAGACAACCTGTTACGATCACGCGACCATTCGCGCTCATCGCCTCACCAATCGCATCGAGCGATTCTTGCACTGCGGATTCAATGAAACCACAGGTATTTACTACAACTAAATCAGCACCGTCATAATCCGAAGCGACGTCATAACCTTCAGTCTTTAACTGGGTTAAAATACGTTCAGAATCTACCAATGCCTTAGGACAACCTAAAGATACAAAACCGACTTTGGGGGACTTCATGAATTTTCGCTCTACTAGAATGCGCGTATTGTATGTCTTTTCGCATCATAAAAATAGTTGAAAACCTGACTCTTTGCATCATGCACTAAAATATTGCCATAAAATATTCAACATACCCACTCATGCACCAAAATGAATCATTTTAGATTTACAGCCTCAATTTAATCCGCTATATCTAAGATGAATTGTGTTGCTCTGTCACATTTCTGCATTTCATCGCAATAAATAATCTCTCGTCATAAAAGTTGGCGTGCATCTTGCATCAAATCAGAACTTAAAATTGATTAAATTGCTTTATGAAGATGCCATTGCGCCATTTTAATACAGGAACAAACCCGCGAATGGATCAAATTATTCCGATCGACTATCGTGCTTTAGTGGACAATATGACCACGTGTATCTTATTGATAGACCGCGATCTTAATATTTATTATCTGAATTCTGCCTGTGAAGCCTTATTTGATGTGAGCTTATTCCGCGCGAGCGGCACATCCGTGCTCAATATTTTGCAAAACCCGACAGATGAGTTTAATACCGAAGAAGCCCTGAATAATACTTTAACTACGGGACAGCCTTATACACGCCGCGAAGCCACTATTCTGGTCAACTTTAAAGACATTCATGTTGACTACACTGTTTCTCAGCTAAATCTGGGCAAACCTTATCATCCGCTACTGCTCATCGAACTCAATCCTCGCGATCGCATGTTAAAAATCTCTCGTGAAGAAAATCTGCTGCAACAGCATCAGGTAGCGCGTCAGCTGATTCGCGGTGTTGCGCATGAAATCAAGAATCCCTTGGGTGGCATTCGCGGGGCGACTCAACTCCTGGCACGCAGTTTGAATGATCCACAATACAAAGAATTTACCGACATTATTATTAGCGAAGTGGATCGACTCAGAAATCTGGCCGATACCATGCTCGGTTCACGCCAGCTTCCGAGCTATGAACTGGTCAATGTGCATGAACCTCTGGAACGGGTGCGTTCACTGATTGCCAATCAGACCAAAAAGAAAATCAAGATTACCCGGGATTACGACCTGTCCTTACCGGAAGTTCTGGCAGACCGCGACCAATTGATTCAGGTCATTTTGAATATTTGCGCCAATGCCGTACAGGCCATGACCGAGAACAAGGAGTTCTTTGTCGAACATCAACCGGAACTGATTTTAAGAACCCGGATTCAGCGTCTCTTTACCATTAACGGGGTGATTCACCGCTCTGTAGTAAGGATTGATATTGAAGACAACGGTCCAGGTGTGCCGGAAGAGATTATCGAATCGGTGTTTTATCCGCTGGTCACCAGTCGCGCAAAAGGTACCGGACTGGGCCTCAGTATTGCTCAAAATATTATTCATCAGCACAACGGCATGATCGAGTGTCAGTCCGTGGCTGGAAAAACCGTCTTTAGCTTATATTTACCTTGGGAGTCGAATCATGTCGCGAAATAAAATATGGGTGATTGATGACGATCGCGCCATGCGCTGGGTACTGGAAAAGACCTTTAAAGAGGAAGGTCTGGATGTGACCAGTTTTGAAGAAGCACAATCTGCACTAGACCAACTGAGTCTGGAAGCACCCGATGTGATTTTGACCGATATCCGCATGCCGGGTATTGATGGACTTACCTTCCTGGGCAAGGTTAAACACAGTTATCCTGACCTACCTGTCATTATTATGACGGCGCATTCAGACTTAGAATCGGCTGTTTCTAGCTATCAAACTGGTGCTTTTGAATATCTGCCTAAGCCTTTTGATATTGATGAAGCACTGGCGCTGGTAAATCGTGCAATTTTACATATCACCAAGCTACAGCAACAAGAATCAGCAAAAGCGGCTCCACCAATTCAATCTACCGAAATTATTGGTGAATCGCCTGCCATGCAGGAAGTGTTTCGTGCCATTGGCCGTTTATCACAATCGCATATTACCGTGTTGATTAATGGTGAGTCTGGTACAGGTAAAGAACTGGTAGCGCATGCCCTGCATCGTCATTCACCACGCAGCTCAAAACCTTTTATTGCCCTCAATATGGCGGCGATTCCAAAAGACCTGATCGAAACTGAACTTTTCGGCCATGAGAAAGGTGCATTTACCGGTGCTAATACCCAGCGCCAAGGTCGTTTTGAACAGGCAAATGGCGGTACGCTGTTTTTAGATGAAATTGGCGATATGCCATTTGAGACCCAGACCCGTTTATTGCGTGTCCTAGCCGATGGAGAGTTCTACCGAGTTGGCGGTCATATTCCGGTTAAGGTCGATGTGCGTATCGTGGCTGCAACACATCAGGATTTGGAAAAACTGGTCCATGATGGTCGTTTCCGTGAAGACTTATATCACCGCCTGAATGTAATTCGTATTCATATTCCAAAACTGGCACATCGCAGTGAAGATATTCCGATGCTGGCGCAGCATTTTCTGGCACGTGCCGGTAAAGAACTTGGGGTCAACCCAAAGATATTACGTCCTGAAACCCAAGAATATATGCAGAAATTGCCATGGCAAGGTAATGTGCGTCAACTTGAAAATACCTGTCGCTGGCTGACTGTCATGATCACAGGTCGTGAAGTCTATCCTGAAGACTTGCCACCTGAGCTGAAACAGATTCCAATTCATCAGCAGGATCCGGGTGCGCCAATTCCAACGCTAAACCAGATCGCACCGCATCACTGGGATGAATTGCTGGGTCAATGGGCGATGCAGAAACTCAAAAATGGTGAAATGAAACTTCTGGATGTTGCGACGCCAATGTTTGAACGCACCTTGATCAATGCAGCCTTGCAACAAACCCGTGGCCGTAAACGTCATGCCGCAGAGCTTCTAGGTTGGGGTCGCAATACTTTAACGCGCAAGCTTAAAGAATTGGGCATGGATACTACGGATGATGAAATCGAAGAAGAAATAGAAAGTTAATCTTTCCATATAAAAAAGCGCCGATTGGCGCTTTTTTATTGATGATGATCTATGCAGTAAAACCCACATAGCGGAAATACCCATCTATGCCCAGATCAGACTTATAGATCAGATAATTTGAATAAGTCGCTTGGGTGATTTCATCCAGCATATTCACCTGATCATCATTGGCATGCAAATCATCTACAGAACGCGGCATGCTGTGCTCGAATTCATCGGTCATATATTCAAAGCCTATATCCATGGCAATAAACAGGGTATGTTCACAAGGTTGCACATATTGCTCTTCTGCCCAATCAATCACGTTGTGCTGACAATGCGGACAGGCAATATTATCGGTGGCCTGAATCGAGAGTTGAATAAGTTGATAAGCCATATAAAAATCAATCTGTTTACTATCCGTATATTTTAGCAAATTTTATGGACTGACTTTATTCAATTAAAAGTCTCGACGATAAAAAAAGGAATCTTCAGATTCCCTTTTTGTATTGATAGATCTCAATGATTAATTACTTATGAGCAGCCTTATAACGTGATAGTGCGGTGACGGCTACTGCCGATACGACCACTGCTGGTAAACTTGCCACAAGAATACCTGTGGTGCCCAAACCTAATGCCAGAATTTTTCCAGTTAATAATGGTCCAGTCATCGCCCCTAAACGCCCTAAAGAGATCGCACTGCCCACGCCTGTCACTTTGCCTGCGCCTGAGTAAAAAATCGGTGAGATCCCATATAGAATAAATTGACCACCCGTAGAGAAAATGCCACCCATGACTCCCGCCAAAATTAATAACGGAATAGAAGTTGTGGTGAATAACAATACCAAGGCAACAAACAAGCCACTATAAATGATGGTCGCCATTTGCCAAAGCTTTAAACGATCCAGTAAATAACCTAGGCTCAGGGTTCCAATGACAGCGCCCACCTGGAACACCAACATCACCAAAAATGCCTGCTGTTTCTGCAAACCTTGTTCCATAAGTAAATTTGGCAACCAGCTAATCAAAATATAATTGATCATCAAGGTAAAAAAGAAGCCAACCCAAAGAGGCACTGTATTTTTATACTGTCGCTGCTTGAACAACACCTCAGCCATTCCCGGCACAGCTTCGCCAGAAACCGGTACTTCCGCATTCACTTTAGGCTTATCTTTAAGAATAAACGCCATTAATGGAATCAGTGCTAAAGGTGTTAATCCCCCAATCAGGAATAAGGTTTGCCATTGAATCTCTGGAAGCAGCATGGCCAGACCGGCAACAAAGATCGCCCCTACCGGTAAACCACAATACATCAGACTATTTAGCTTGCCACGGTTGGCTTCGGTTGCTTCATCACCGACGACTGAAATCATGGTTGGCATTGCCGCACCTAAACCCAGACCAGTAAAGAAACGCGCTGCATATAAAACTTCGATGCTGGGCGCAATTGCAGTCAGCGACATGAACAGACCAAAAATAGTCACAGAAAGCATCAGGACTTTCTTTTGTCCTAGATAATCTGCAATACGTCCGCCAAAGAATGCACCAAACAGCATTCCAAAGACACCCAGACTAAATACATAGCCCATTTGGATTTGATCTAAACTAAAGCTTGCCGCAATTCCTTTCGCTGCAATCCCGGGAGCTTGAAAGTCAAAACCTTCAAAAAATGCGACCCAAAAACATAAGAATATGGTTAATATTTTTTGGGCTTTTCCGCTATATGGCTGCGCCATGACTGATCTCCATCAATAATTCACAAACCGTTTGATAGTGTGACGATCCGTTGCATTATTCTTAACCTAATCTTGATAGAGAAATAGCACGACAATAGTCGGGTTTAAGCACATCAACATGTGTAAATACCCTCCAAATTAGACCTAAAAGATTGTATTTATAGACTTAACACATCTTAATAATATTTATTATATATATTTATCAAATACTTAATTTAATTGTAGTTATTTTTAATTCAACGATAGTCAAAACTTATACAAAACTACAAGCCGATAAAAAGCCCGCTTAATGCGGGCTTTTTTAGCGCAAAATCTTAAGCAGATTTCTTTGCTTGTGCATTCTTACGAATTGTAATCATCACCAGTTGAACTGCTGCAGGGGTTACACCTGGAATACGACTGGCTTGCGCCAATGTTTCAGGACGAACATCTTTCAGTTTCAGGGTAATTTCACGGGACAGACCTGACACGATGTCATAATCGAAATCCGCAGGAATACGGGTTTCTTCAAGACGTTTCATTTGTGCGACGTCTTCATGCTGACGATTAATATAACCCGCATATTTCACTGCAATTTCAATTTGCTCACCGACAAATGGTGATACTTCAGAATTGGTTAACTCTGCAATTTGAGCAAATGAAATGTTTGGACGTTTCAACAAATCAATCGCCGAACATTCTTTAGACAGGTCTGCACCGGTCATCTCAACGAATTTCTTACCCATTGGGTTATTTGGTGCGGCCCACAAGTGTTGCAAACGGCCTGTTTCTTTTTCCACTGCTTCCATTTTCTCACAGTACACTGCCCAACGCGCGTCATCCACCAGACCCATTTCACGACCAATGGCTGTTAAACGCTGATCTGCGTTATCTTCACGCAGCATCAAACGGTATTCGGCACGTGAGGTGAACATACGGTATGGTTCTTTGGTACCTAATGTGATCAGGTCATCAACCAGAACACCCATGTATGCTTCATCACGTTTTGGCGTCCATTGCTCCTGATCCCAAGCACGGCGTGCAGCGTTCAAGCCTGCAAGCAAACCTTGCGCACCCGCTTCTTCATAACCGGTTGTGCCGTTGATTTGACCGGCGAAATACAAGTTATTAATTGCTTTGGTTTCAAGGGTAAATTTCAACGCTTGTGGGTTGAAATAATCGTATTCAATGGCATAGCCCGGACGAAGAATGTGCGCATTTTCCATACCACGGATCGAGCGAACCAGTTCAAACTGAACGTCGAACGGTAAAGAAGTCGAAATACCATTTGGATAAAGCTCATGTGTATCCAAGCCTTCGGGCTCCAAGAAGACTTGGTGAGAATCTTTATCGGCAAAACGGTGAATCTTATCTTCAATCGATGGGCAATAACGTGGTCCAACACCTTCGATCACACCCGTGTACATCGGTGAACGGTCTAAACCGCCACGAATGATTTCATGCGTGCGTTCATTGGTATGCGTGATATAGCAATTTACCTGCTCAGGATGCATAGACACATCCCCCATGAATGACATGGTCGGAGATGGGAAATCACCCGGCTGTGGTGTCATCACAGAGAAATCCACTGAACGCGCGTCAATACGTGGTGGTGTACCTGTTTTTAAACGACCTACTGGCAAGTTTAATTCACGCAAACGATGTGCAAGTGAAATAGATGGCGGATCACCAGCACGACCACCGCTAGATTTCTCCAGACCAACGTGGATGACACCACCTAAGAATGTACCTGCTGTCAGCACCACAGTTTTCGCATCAAAACGGATACCCATTTGGGTAACCACACCTTTAACGGTATCGCCTTCAACAATCAGGTCATCTGCGGCTTGCTGAAAAATATCAAGGTTTGCTTGGTTTTCTAATGTTTCGCGAATAGCCGCTTTATAACGTACACGGTCCGCCTGCGCACGTGTTGCACGTACTGCAGCACCTTTACGCGAGTTCAAAATACGGAATTGAATACCGCCTTTATCGGCAGCCAGTGCCATCGCACCGCCCAAAGCATCAATTTCACGCACCAAATGCGATTTACCAATACCACCGATGGCCGGGTTACAGCTCATCTGCCCTAAAGTCTCAATGTTATGAGTTAAGAGTAAAGTCTGTCGACCCATACGCGCTGCAGCCAGAGCCGCTTCCGTACCGGCGTGACCGCCACCGATAACAATAACATCGTATACTTTAGGATAATGCATAGTGGTAATTGAGAGATAAAAAAGGATAGCTGAGCATTATAGCAAATTTCACTCTAAAGTAGACAAATTCAGTAGAATTTATCCTCAGATAAATCGCACTTAACTCGCACAACATTAAAGCACTGTAATTTAACTTTGCAGAGGGACTATATAAATTAAACATATAAGCTGAGAAATTTACTCGATTTGCATTGTTTAATCTCGCGCATTTTTTAATCTATATGTTGGTTACATTACAAACAAAGGTATAAAAGATGAATAAGAATATTTTCCTCTCAACCGTTCTATGTGGTTTATGTTTTGCGCCGTTTGCTGCATCAGCGAATGATAAGGTCGAAACCATTTATAATGCACAAAAGTACCAACAGGTTTGTAAAGGCAAATCCCAAGGTGCACAAGTCAGTTTTGCCCATCGCGGCATTATCTGGAATGGTACCTGTGAACAGCAGTTTTTCGCTTCATCCAAAAACGCTTCAATCAAAGGCGATGAAGCCGAACTCATGAGTACTTGTAGCGGCAACAGTGGTGCAACCACTGCCACCATTAATGGTACCGAAGTCAAAGGTAAATGCGCATTAGGCTTTATGCCACCACGCCCTCAGGGACAATCTCAGATGCAAAGCCAACCAATGCAGCCGCAAATGCAAAGTCAGCCTATGCAGCCACCGATGCAAAATCAACCAATGCAGCATCAGATGAACCAGCCAGCACAGCCTGACTCACCAATGCAAGGCCAGCCAGGTATGTAGCCGATATATATCTAAATAGTTTAGATTTCAAGTAAAAGCTTTGACGGGCAAAGTGACTGCATTTTGCCCGTTTTTTATTGCTTATTTATTCATCTAGGCTAAACTCGAAATATATCTATAAATGTATAATAAAAAGGCAAATTCATGGATTCGGGGTTTTTTAGCGTTTTTTTGCCAATTACATTGGCAATCATGATGATGGGGCTGGGGCTAGAACTCACCATCAAAGATTTCCTGCGCTTAAGTCGCTATCCTAAAGTCATTTTTATTACTTTATTTGCGCAGTTAGTGCTGTTACCCAGTATTGCTTTTTTTATTTGTCTGATTTTGGACTTGCCCGCTTTGCTTGCTGTAGGTCTGATGTTGCTAGCCGCCTCACCTGGTGGCCCAACCGCAAACCTGTTTAGCTACATATATAAAGGTGATGTAGCACTGAATATTACTCTAACCGCCATTAATACCATCATCTCTATTTTTACTCTGCCCTTTATTATCAATCTGTCCTTACACTACTTTATGAGTCATGACTCAAACGTGACTTTTCCAGTTGAAAAGATTGTGCAGGTCTTTTTAATTACCTTGATTCCCGTGATCATGGGTATGCTGCTTCGAGCCAAATTTCCAAACCTGTCGATTACAGTCAGCAGGCCCATGCGCTTACTCTCTATCGGTTTTCTAACCATCCTATTCATATTCGCCATTTTCAGAGAACGTTCGAATTTGGTCGAATACTTTGCCAATATTGGTACAGCAACTGCGATTTTATGTTTTTCCAGCCTGTTTATTGGCTATTGCATCCCTCTACTCATGGGCATTCCAGAGAAAATGGCACGTGCTTGTACCTTTGAAATCGGCATTCATAACACAGCCATTGCCCTAACCATTGCGATATCGGTCTTAAATAATGTCACGATGGCTATTCCTGCAGGCATTTATACAATTTTCATGTACAGTTTCGCCACTATTTTCGGTGTGCTGATTAGTCGCCAGCAAGTGGTGTATAGCAATAAAAGTCGTTTATCAGATTTGTAATTTATTTGGCTGATTCTGCTATAAGGCTGTATGCTTTTCTAAAGAAAATCAGAAGTATTAAAACAATTTTCGACAAGGAGCATACAGATGGATTCTGGCCTTATAACGATATTACTGCCGCTGGCACTTGCAATCATCATGATGGGACTGGGCCTTGAACTGACGCCTCGGGACTTTAGCCGTGTCACTCGTCACCCCAAAGCCGTATTTATAGCATTGTTCTGCCAACTGGTTATTCTGGTTGGCATTGCCTTTTTACTCTGCAAGCTATTCGCTTTAACCCCATTACTCTCAGTCGGGTTGATGCTCTTGGCGGCTTCGCCCGGGGGTGCAACAGCCAACCTGTTTAGCTATCTGTTTAAAGGTGACTTAGCCCTCAATATCACTTTGACTGCTATCAACTCAGTCATCGCAGCGATTACCTTACCTTTAATTATTAATTTTTCGATCATGCATTTTATGCAGGATAGCCAGCAAGTTGGCCTGCAATTCGGCAAGATTCTGCAAGTCTTTGCGATCATCCTGATTCCGGTGGGAATTGGCATGTTGATTCGGCGCTATGCACCAGGCGTGACAGCAAAACTGAATCGGCCGCTGCGGATTTTTTCGATTGGCTTTTTGGTGCTGATTATTATTGCCACACTCATCAAAGAGCGCAGCAATATCGGTGAATACTTGACCCAGGTGGGTCTGGCGACTGCCTTGTTCTGCATCCTGAGCCTGAGTATTGGTTATCTGATTCCGCGACTACTGAATATTAATAGCGCTCAAGCCCGTGCCAGTGCATTTGAAATTGGCATTCATAACAGCACCCTCGCCATGACCATTGCCCTGACCGTGATTGGCAGTGCTGCTGTGGCGATGCCAGCCGCGGTTTATTCTATCTTTATGTATATCTTTGCTGCAATTTTTGGCAGTCTGTTGAACCGGCTTGCACCACTCCCGGCGCAAACACCTTTAACGAATCTGGACTAGATAAGCTCTGGAACTGTTCAAAGGATGCCTCAGGCATCCTTTTTATTTTGGGAATGGATCAAGAAGATAGCAGCGTTGAGTCTGAACTTCCGTTACAATAGCTTTTTGAAAAATGTATAAAGGTTATTTCTGTGAAGTGGTTACAAATTCATATTACGGTTGAACAGGCTCAGGTTGATTTTACTGAGACATTACTCAGCTCGCTAGGCGCAGTGAGTGTGACTTTGGATGATGCTGAAAACCAGGATTTGCTGGAACCACTTCCAGGTGAAACACCACTCTGGAATAAAGTGATTGTGACCGGTATTTATGCGCAGGAAGAAGGCGAAGAAATTGATGTTACCGCACTAGAAACCTTTATTCGTGCACAAATGCCAGATGCTCCGATCCGTCATGAACTGATTGAAGATCAGGCTTGGGAACGCACCTGGATGGATGCCTATGAGCCAATTCAGATTGCTGATAAATACTGGATCGTACCCGAATGGATGGAAGCACCTGATGCCGATGCGGTAAACATCAAGCTTGATCCAGGGCTGGCTTTCGGAACAGGCAACCACGCTTCAACTTTCCTGTGCTTACAATGGCTCGGCAAAATTAATGTGAAAGATAAAATTGTCATCGATTATGGCTGTGGCTCAGGCATTCTCGCGGTAGCTGCACTCTTATTAGGTGCGAAAAAAGCATATGCCACGGATATCGATCCACAAGCTGTACTGGCGACTCAGCAAAACGCTGAACTGAATGGCGTACTGGACAAGCTTTATGTCGGACTGCCAGAAGAATTTAGAGATGAACTCGGCAATACCAAAGCTGACGTATTTGTTGCCAATATTCTGGCAGCACCACTAATGATGCTGGCTCCTGAGTTCGCAACTTTAATTAAATCTGAGGGACAGTTCGCACTTGCGGGTGTTATTGAAGAGCAAGTTGCTGATGTTACTAGCATTTACTCAAATTATTTTGATATATTAGAGGTAGAAAAACGAGATGAGCACTGGTGCCGTATCTCGGGTAAACGCCATAAGAACGAATGAGCCTATAAATAATCCATGAGTGACAAAAGAACCCATTGCCCTACCTGTTCCACCACCTATAAGGTCACAGTTGCTCAACTCACCGTTGCGCAGGGTATGGTTTGCTGTCCCAAATGTACTACTTCGTTTAATGCCTTATCGCATTTGGTGACCGAAACCCGGAATTCGGTCACCGCCCCAATGTCTCAGGCTCAGTCGAACTCCAGCGAATTCAGCAAAACTGATGCTCAAAATAGACCAGGTGTTTATCACACGGATCAGCAGCATCGTCATAGCCTGCTACAGATTTTTGATCAAAAAGTTGAACATTCCAATATTGACCTGGAAACCTATTTAAATAACCTGAATTATTTCAGTACCGAGCCAATTTCAGTATTACCGAGCATGAATTGGGAAGATCAGGCAGAAAAACAGACTAAACGCGGGCCAATGTACTATATAGGCTGGAGTTTACTCAATCTGTCACTGTTCAGCCTGCTGATGTTTCAATTCTTCTGGTTCAATCCGCAATACATCAAAAACAGTCACGTTATGAGCCTGGCCTTTAACACTGCCTGTGAAGTGTTTAATTGTTCCAATCTGGAAAAATACTACACACTGATTCAGGCCAATAAAGTCAAAATCAAGGCAACCGGTAATAATGAAGCTGAGTTTAGCGGTGAGCTGATCAATTTTCATGACCGTAGCCTGGCCTTACCGATTTTAAGAATCAATCTGGAACATCGCGGTGAAGTGATTGCAACTTATAACCTGTCCTCCGAAGAGTACCTGATTGAAAGTCTGGTCAATATTCAGCGCATCCCAAAAAACAGCCCGTTTAAATTCAAATTTAAGCTTCCAGTCGATCGTAAAAGCTTTGATCGCTATACTTTGGAAATAATTCGCCCCTAATCTGCTGAGAAAGCATTAAAAAATTAAAAAAAGTTAAAAAAAATGCAGTTTTCTTGCTCACTTTTGCTTAGACAATGGTATGATACGCGCCACGAAAGCTATGTGCTGCAACTCCTCGCGACTTTTTCACAACAAATACAGTCTTGCCTAATGCGCTATAAAATTTATTGCGTATCGTGCAGATTTTTTTGTTTTGATTTTGGTCAGTAACAAAACTTTAACTATTGTTACGCTTATTTTTCGACCAAATCGCAGAGATGTGTCAAGCTACAGGCTCAATGTAATGACTAAGTTTTAGAACTTCCGTTTTAGGATCTAAAATGGAGTTCATTTCAATTTCTAGACCACTTTTATATATCACTTTACCCAAGTGATATCTGTTTTTCGGATTAATTCGCATGAATAGCAAATCTCCTATTTTTACTGCACAATCTGATGTTGCTTTACGTATCCACGTAGATCGCGCAGTTCGCCACTATTTTGCACAACTGCAGGGCGAGCAACCATCTCAGGTATACGACATGGTGCTAGCAGAAATGGAGAAACCTCTTCTATCTGTAGTTCTAGAATATACACGTGGTAACCAAACACGTGCTGCCGAGATTCTCGGACTCAACCGTGGTACTTTACGTAAAAAGTTAAAAGCTCACGGTTTAATGAGTGAATAAATGATAAAATGCTTGCGGCTTCCGCAGGCATTTTTTTTAACCTGTAAATTGCTGATTTTGTTTTATTCTGTTCCTTGAAAACTGTGACGAAGATCATGACTATTAAACGCGCTTTAATCTCTGTGTCTGACAAGACTGGTATTGTTGAATTTGCACAAGAACTTGCTGCTCTAGGGGTAGAAATTTTATCTACAGGTGGTACCTACAAATTGTTGAAAGACAATAATGTGGCTGTAGTTGAAGTTTCGGAGCATACAGGTTTTCCAGAGATGATGGACGGCCGTGTAAAAACACTACATCCAAAAATTCATGGGGGTATCCTGGCTCGTCGTGGTCTAGACGAAGCTGTGATGGCTGAACACAACATTGATGCTATTGATTTAGTCGTTGTAAACCTTTATCCATTTGCTGCAACGGTAGCCAAACCAAACTGTTCACTTGCTGATGCTATCGAAAACATCGACATCGGTGGTCCTACCATGGTTCGTGCTGCAGCAAAAAACCATGCATCTGTAGGTATCATCGTAAATGCTTCTGACTATGCAACTGTCGTTGCCGAGCTTAAAGCTGAGGGTGCTTTATCTCATGCAACTCGTTTTGACCTAGCAGTAAAAGCATTTGAACATACTGCTCAATATGACGGCATGATCGCATCTTACTTAGGCGCTCGCGTAGGTAAAGAAGAAGGTCAGGCAGACAAATTTGCACGTACTTTCAATACTCAATTGAACAAAGTTCAAGACCTTCGTTACGGTGAAAACCCGCATCAAGCTGCTGCATTCTATGTAGAAGACACAGCGACTGAAGCTTCTGTTTCAACAGCGAAACAGCTTCAAGGTAAAGAACTCTCTTATAACAACATCGCAGATACTGATGCAGCACTTGAATGTGTGAAATCATTTGCGAAGCCTGCTTGTGTGATCGTTAAACACGCTAACCCATGTGGCGTTGCAGTATCTTTAGACGGTATTCAAGCAGCTTATGATCTTGCGTATGCAACAGATCCTGAATCTGCTTTCGGTGGTATCATTGCATTCAACCGTGAATTAGACGTTGCAACTGCACAAGCGATTGTAGATCGTCAATTCGTTGAAGTGATCATTGCACCGAGCGTTGCTGAAGGCGTTCTTGAAGTAACAGGCGCGAAGAAAAACGTACGCGTACTTGTATGTGGCGAACTTCCAGCAATCGATGCGCGTCAATCGCAACTTGACTACAAACGCGTAAACGGTGGTTTGTTAGTTCAAGATCAAGACTTGGGCATGATCACTAAAGATGATCTTAAAGTAGTCACCAAACGTGCGCCGACTGAACAAGAAATCGATGACATGATCTTCGCTTGGAAAGTAGCGAAATACGTAAAATCTAACGCGATTGTGTATGCTAAAAACCGTCAAACCATTGGTGTCGGCGCTGGCCAAATGAGCCGTGTAAACTCAGCTCGTATTGCTGCAATCAAAGCTGAACATGCTGGCTTAGTAGTTGAAGGTGCGGTAATGGCATCTGACGCATTCTTCCCATTCCGTGATGGTATTGATAACGCTGCGAAAGCGGGTATCAAATGCATTATCCAACCGGGTGGTTCTATGCGTGATGAAGAAACGATTGCTGCGGCTGACGAAGCTGGTATTGCAATGGTGTTTACTGGTATGCGTCACTTCCGTCACTAATTAATTTTAAATCCTCCCTAGCCCTCCTTAATAAAGGAGGGTTTTCTATATCATAGTAGAGCGAAGGGAGTCCCCCTTTTATCAAAGGGGGATTTAGGGGGATTCTATTTCAGAAGGATTTTTTTTAATGAATATTTTAGTTTTGGGTAATGGTGGTCGTGAACATGCACTTGCATGGAAAATCGCGCAAGATGATAAAGTCGCAAAAGTATTTGTAGCACCGGGTAATGCAGGTACTGCAACAGAAAATAAATGCGAAAATGTTGCCTTAAATATTTTAGACAATGCTGCGATTATCGACTTTGCAAAAAGCAATGCGGTTGATTTAGTGGTTGTTGGTCCTGAAGCACCACTTGTAAATGGTGTTGTAGATGCATGCCGTGAAGCTGGCGTTAAAATTTGGGGTCCAACTCAATTTGCTGCGCAGCTTGAAGGCTCTAAAGCATTCGCTAAACACTTCCTTAAACGCCATAACATTCCAACGGCTTTCTATGACGTATTTACTGAAGTAGATGCTGCGAAAGCAT
This sequence comes from Acinetobacter sp. CIP 101966, assembly GCF_000369725.1. NCBI lineage: Bacteria > Pseudomonadati > Pseudomonadota > Gammaproteobacteria > Moraxellales > Moraxellaceae > Acinetobacter > Acinetobacter sp. CIP 101966. The sequence continues at coordinate 444,854 of NZ_KB850160.1, forward strand.
TTGTTGAGAAAAATGGTGCGCCAATCGTGATCAAGGCTGATGGTCTTGCTGCAGGTAAAGGCGTAATCGTTGCCATGACCAATCAAGAAGCATTTGCAGCAATTGATGACATGCTTGCAGGTAACAAGTTTGGCGATGCAGGTTCTCGCGTTGTGATCGAAGAATTCCTTGCGGGTGAAGAAGCATCTTTCATTTGTATGATTGATGGCGACAACATCTTGCCAATGGCAACATCGCAAGACCATAAGCGTATTTTTGAAGGCGACCAAGGTCCGAACACCGGCGGTATGGGTGCTTACTCTCCTGCACCTGTTGTGACTGCTGATGTGTTTGAAAAAACCATGAATGAAGTGATGCGTCCTACCGTTGAAGGTATGAAAAAAGACGGTCACGTTTACACTGGTTTCTTATACGCTGGCTTGATGATTGACGACAAAGGTCAACCAAAAGTAATCGAGTTTAACTGTCGTTTTGGTGACCCTGAAACTCAACCGATCATGATGCGTTTAAAATCATCTTTGGTGGATCTCGTTGAAGCTGGTATTGCAGGTAACTTACCTGCTGAAGCTGAATGGGATGAGCGCAAGACTGTTGGTATCGTTTTAGCGTCAAAAGGCTACCCAGAAACTTCAAGCAATGGTGATGTGATTTCAGGCTTAGACACTGAAATGACTGATGCGAAAGTGTTCCATGCAGGTACTAAAGCCAATGAAAATGGCGATATCGTCACTGCTGGTGGTCGTGTACTTTGCGTGACTGCACTGGGTAATACCATTGGTGAAGCACAAGCAAAAGCTTTAGAACTTTGCCAAAAAGTAACGTTCGACGGCGTTCAATATCGTAAAGACATTGGTTACCGTGCGATTGTGCGTGAAAATGCTTAATTTTATTTAAGTATAAAAAACCCCGATTCTTTCGGGGTTTTTTTATTTGCTTATACAATCCACAGAACTATTCATACGCCTATAAATAATTTACTCTTTTGCACATCACTAAAATAAGAAGTTGAATATATGTATATTTGGAAATATTGCTGGGAATGTAAGCACGATACTCCACAAAATAGATTGAATTTAACAATCCACCCAAGAGTTATCGAAGGTTTTTCAAAAAATATAACGACTGATCAAGCAACCTCACTATGGACTTACAGCATTGATGCCTACCAGTTCACCCAATGTCAAAAATGTAATGCGCCATCATTACATTTAGACTCATTTCATGTAAAAGATATTGATGAGAACACTAGCCAAAAATGGGCTTCAATAAAATCTGATTTAGAGAACTTAGGGAAATGCGAATCTTATTAGATATCAAGTACGAGTTTTCCCAGATTCAACAAATCATTATTGCATGAAAAAAAATGGTCTTTCGATCTACCTAAAGATGATCTGTTGCTCTTCTTTGAAGTCATTTCAGCCTACGAAAAAGGATTATTTATTTTAGCTCTTTCAGGAATTCGAACTCTAATAGATAGATACTTAGTAAAAAAAGTAGGCGATATAGGAGGATTTGAAAGAAAGCTCAAAAAAATGTTAGAGGACAAACATATTAGTAAGACACAATATGAAATATTAAATACGATTATTGAGGGTGGAAATGCTTCTAACCATAGAGGCTTTAGACCTGAAGAGGAAATGGTAAAAACATTTTTAGACGTAGTCGAGGATATAATATCTTTGGACTATAAAACGAAACAGTTTAATGAGTTTAAAGAGCAAATCCCTAAACGAAACTAAAAAATCGTAACCAAATTAAGATACCTAATGACTATTCACCTTCAAACCCCTCGCCTGATCCTGCGCCAATGGCAAGACTCCGACACTGCGCCATTTATCCAAATGTGTGCAGATGACGAGGTCATGCGCTACTTCCCTAAAAAACTCGATGCGACTGAAGCAACTGCATTTATTGAACGTATTCGTACTGCCATAGAAACACGTGGATGGGGACTCTTTGCCGTAGAACTCAAAGCTACAGGCGAATTCATCGGTTTTATCGGCTTACACGTGCATCCATTTGAACTTGAAATTGCCGATGCCCCTGAAATTGGCTGGCGCTTGCTACCGCAATACTGGAATCAAGGCTATGCCACTGAAGGAGCCAAAGCGGTACTGAAATATGCCTTTAGAACTCTACGACTTGAAAAAGTCATTTCTTTTACTGCATGCGTCAACACGCCATCAGAACGTGTCATGCAAAACATTGGCTTAGAAAAAGTGGGAGAGTTTGATCATCCGCTTGTACCTGCCGATCATATCTTGTGTAGACACGTACTCTACAAAAAACAGCGTTCGGATTATCTGCATATTCCCTTCTGTTAAAACAAGCTTGTAATATCATGACCAGAGGAAACCAAGATCAGATACTGACTCGCTTAAGTTAATATAAAGGAAAGATTTATCTCGTTAATGATAGGATTTTCTTAATTTCCCAAAAATCACATATTTTTTATATTTATCTATATGCATTTTTCATATTTCTATCTTAAAAAATCTTATAAAGATCACTATTTAGACACATCTATTAAAACTATATTTTCAATATAAATAATATATTGTTTTAATTAATATTTTCTTTAAAAGATCTTTTTTTATATTCGACTAAAGAGATAAGCAAGGCTTTTTTATCCAGTATATCGAATATAGATTTATTGCTATGATATCCGCAACTTCAGAGCACATAAACCTTGGCATGTACTTATAAAATATCTATTTTCTCTCTCCAAAATAGATCAAGTACATCAGATTTGGGCTGCCTCTGACTTGATCAAGTTCACCAGAACTGTTGCTGCACGCTTGCATCTTCCGATCTCAAGCCCTCCTCAGCAATGATCAAGCCACCTACTTAGATCGTAATAAAACTCTTATTTAACACGATTTAAAAATGCTTATACTTTAGGCAAGAATAGAATTAGGACAATTTCATGAAAAAGTTACTTGGCGTTATCTTAAGTGCCTCTGTATTGACTTTAACTGGGTGTGGTAAACAAGAAGCGCCTGCCACTGATGCAGCGCAAAGCAAAGATGCTAATGGTCTTCAAACTGTAACTATGGCTTCGACCGGTTCAGATGCAGACGTATGGCGTTATATCGCGACCCTGCCTGAAACCAAAGCAGCCGGTATCAAACTTGATGTGAAAAATTTTACTGACTATGTGTCAATGAACACGGCAGTAGCCAACAAAGAAATTGATGTGAATGCATTCCAGTCTTATGCCTATATGGTGGCTTACAACGATGCCAACACAGCCAAAATTGTACCTCTATCTACCACTTATTTAGAGCCAATGGGTATTTACTCAAGCAAAGTGAAATCTTTAAACGAGTTTAAAACTGGTGCAACCATTGCTATTCCTAACGACGGCGCAAACGAATCACGTGCATTATTACTTTTACAATCAGCAGGCCTAGTTAAATTAAAAGCTGGTTTTGACAATGTCAAAGGTACAACTTCTGATGTGACCGAAAATGCAAAACAAATCGTGATTAAGCCAATTCAAATGGCGACTGCAGTACGTGTAAAAGATGAAGTTGATGCGATTGTGCTGGGCAATACCCTGGCAATGGAAGGTGGTTTAAACGTATTGAAAGATGCGATTTACTATGAGCCAATCGATCAAAGCACAAAAATGAATGTCAACGTATTAGCTGTTGCAGCAGACCGTCAAAACGATCCAGTCCTGCAAAAAGTGGGTGCGTTGTATCATACGCCAGCAGTAAAAGCATATGTTGATGAACATTTTGGTGGTACGAAAGTTGCGGTAAACAAACCTGTGACGTATTTAACTGAATCAAAATAGTACTATAATAGACTTTTAGAACAGGCAAGGACGATTTCTTGCCTGTTTTTTTATCCGTGATGCAGTTTTTGACACTATGATTGAATTTAAAGATATTTCAAAACAGTATGAGCTTAAGGGTCAAACCTTGCATGCCTTGAATCAGATTAATCTTCAGATTCCAACCGGCAGTATTTTTGGCATCATCGGTTATAGTGGTGCCGGTAAAAGCACCCTCATCCGTCTGATCAACCTGCTTGAGCGCCCAAGCTCAGGCCGGATTATCATTAACGGAACAGATTTTACCGCACTGGATGCCAAAGCATTGCGTCAAGAACGTGCCAGCATCGGCATGATTTTCCAGCATTTCAATTTAATGCAAACCAAAACCGTGGCAGCCAATATCGAAATGCCCATGAAACTCCTAGGCTGGAGCAAGGCAGAACGGGAAAAGCGCCTCGAAGAATTATTAGACTTTATTGACCTAAAACATAAACGTCATGCTTTTCCAGATGAATTGTCTGGCGGTCAAAAGCAGCGTGTTGGTATTGCCCGTGCCCTTGCCAATCATCCAAAAATTTTACTCTGTGATGAAGCGACTTCTGCACTTGATCCACAAACCACCAAATCTGTTCTACAGCTACTTAAAAAAATTAATGAAGAACAAGGCATCACCATTGTTATGGTTACCCATGAAATGGATGTAATTGAAACCGTGTGTGATTATGTCGCCGTGATGGAAAAAGGTGATGTGATTGAAACCGGCAGTACCTTACAAATATTCAGTCAGCCCCAGCACCCGACGACCAAGAATTTTATTCAGACCGTATTACAGCAGCATTTACCAGTCAATATTCTGAATAATCTGGAAAACCAGAACCACAACAGTATTTATTGCCTGAAATTCCTTGGTAGCTCGGCACAGGAAACCGTGATTCAAGCGGTGATTAAACAGTTTGATATCAGTTTAAATATTCTGTTTGCCAATATGACCGAAATTAATGGCACGGTGATTGGCCAGATGTTTATTCAGCTACTGGGTGATGCACAAGAAATTCAAGCAGCAATAAAATTCCTTGAACAACACGGCGTACAAGTCGATCAGGCGGGAGTACAGGCATGAGAGATTTAATTGTACAGTGGCTGACAACGATCACGGCGCCGTTCTGGAAAAGCTCCCTGTCGATAGATCAGTTTGTGACAGCATTGCAAGAAACCTTTCATATGGTGTTCTTCGCGATGCTGTTTGGCTGTATCTGGGGCTTCATTCAGGCGATTACTCTGCTGGTGACACGTCCGAATGGAATTCTGCCGAATCGTGTGATTTATCACGGTCTCAATCCTATTGTGAATGCGCTGCGTTCGCTGCCGTTTATTATCCTGCTAATTGCAGTCATTCCACTGACCAAGTTAATCGTTGGTACATCGATTGGTACATGGGCAGCAATTGTTCCATTGACCATTTATGTCGGCCCATACATTGGTCGCCTGATTGAAACATCTTTGCTTGAAGTGAATGAAGGTATTATCGAATCTGCCCAAGCCATGGGCGCGACGCCAATGCAGATTATATTTAAGTTTATTCTGCCGGAAGCGCGTAGTTCCCTGATTCTTAACCTGACCACCGCCACCATCAGTTTGATTGGTGCCACGGCAATGGCGGGTGCAGTCGGTGCGGGTGGTATTGGTGACTTAGCGATTTCTTATGGTTATCAGCGTTTTGATACCTCTGTTGTCATCATGACGGTGATCGTATTACTGATTCTGGTGCAGATTGTACAAAGCCTCGGTGACTGGTTATCCCGACTTCGTTAAGCTAGTTTTTATGTATGAATAAATCCCTCTTTTTGAGGGTTTTATTGTTTTTAATACTTACAAACCCTTTCTCATTATTTCAAAGTAAAGTCCGGCAACTATTTGATACGTGCCACGGCGACAGGAAGTCGCCCGTTGGTCTGTGGCACATGGAAGTGCCATCAGATCAACAAAGGGGTTTTGTTACTTTTGCCCCGTCAAAAGTAAAAGAAAATATCTTCTAACAACTAACTAAATAATCAGCTTAAAAAATCAAATTCAAACTTGACCTAAAAGTTAGCCATTTCCCCTCATTTTCAAACTGAAACAATAAATCCCATGTTAAACTATTCAATGGTTTTAGCAGGGACTCATCTATGCACTTTGTTCATCTTGGTATTCATACAGAATTTTCGATTACTGAATCCATCGTACGGATACCTGACCTGGTCAAAGCTGCCGAAAAAGAACAGATGCCTGCCCTTGCGCTCACGGATCTTTCTAACCTGCATGCTGCCGTCAAGTTCTATGGCAAATGTTTGGGCAAAGGAATCAAGCCGATTCTGGGTTCCGAAATTCGCCTGAATGATGCCGAACATCGCATGACCTTATTGGCCATGACCAATACCGGCTGGCGCAACCTGACTGAACTGGTATCTGAAGGCTTTATCAGTGGTCAGCAACTGGATATCCCCTGCGTTCAAAAACAATGGATTTTAAATCAGTCTGAGGACATGATTGCCCTGCTCGGCATGCATTCCGATGTCGGCAAAATGCTGATGAGTTCAAATCCGCAAAAAGCGGAACCGCTGCTAGAAGAATGGGTCGAAAAATTTGGCAATCGTGTTTATCTTGCCCTGACCCGCACCAATCGTCCGGATGAAGACAACTTCATTCTGGAAGCCGTGAAGCTGGCAAAAAAATACAATATCGGTGTGGTTGCACATAATGATGTGCACTTCATGACCCGTGACGATTATGAAGCGCATGAAGCGCGGGTATGTATTGCCGATGGTTACGTGCTCGGTGATAATCGCCGCCCTAAAACCTATTCACCTGAACAATATTTCAAATCTGCTGAAGAAATGACGGCGCTGTTCTCGGATATTCCCTCTGCGATTGAGAACACCTACCACATTGCCAAACGCTGTAATGTCACATTGCGACTGGGTCAATACTTTCTGCCGGATTATCCGATTCCTGAAGGTCATACCATTGATACTTTCTTTGCACACTTGTCCAAAGAAGGTCTGGAAGAACGTCTGAATTTCCTGTATCCGCCTGAACAACGTGATGAAGACTGGCCAGAGATTCGCAAGCCTTATGATGAGCGAATCGAATACGAGATTAATATCATTAACTCGATGGGATTTCCCGGCTACTTCCTGATCGTGATGGACTTCATTCAGTGGTCGAAAAGTAACGGCGTCCCGGTAGGTCCGGGCCGTGGTTCGGGTGCAGGCTCACTGGTCGCCTATAGCTTAAAAATTACCGATCTTGACCCGCTGCGTTATGAACTGCTGTTCGAACGTTTCCTGAACCCGGAACGTGTTTCGATGCCCGACTTCGACGTCGATTTCTGTATCGCAGGCCGTGACCGCGTGATTGACTATGTAGCACGTACCTATGGCCGTGATGCGGTCTCCCAGATTGCAACATTCGGCACTATGGCGGCCAAAGGTGCGATTCGTGATGTTGCGCGCGTTTTGGGTAAATCTTATGGCTTGGCGGATCGTATCTCGAAAATGATTCCGACCAAGCCTTTAGGTCTAAGCCTGCTTGAGTCACTAGAAGCTGAACCCCAGCTTAAAGATATCGTCACCAATCCATCCAATCCAGACCATGACGATGCAGCCGAAATCTGGGAAATGGCACTGAAACTGGAAGGTATTACCCGAAACACCGGTAAACACGCCGGTGGTGTGGTGATCTCGCCAACCAAAATTACCGATTTCTCTGCGGTCATGTGTGATGCCGATGGTACCGGACGCGTGGCACAGTTCGATAAAGACGATGTCGAATCTGCAGGTCTGGTGAAGTTTGACTTCTTGGGTTTGCGTAACCTGACGGTGATTGAAGATGCGGTTAAAAATATTAATAAACGCATCAAAGCGGATAAACCTTTAGATATTGCCTATATCCCGCTTGAGGATAAAGACGCATATCTGGTCTTTGCCAATGCTAACACCACCGCGGTATTCCAGTTTGAATCCGTGGGCATGAAAAAGATGCTGAAAGAGGCACGCCCGAGCAAGTTTGAAGAAATTATTGCTTTCGTGTCGCTGTACCGTCCAGGCCCGATGGATCTGATTCCTGACTTTATTCACCGGATGCATGGTGGTGATTTTGAATATTTGCATCCATTACTTGAAGGCGTACTAGAACCCACCTACGGGATTATGGTGTATCAGGAACAGGTCATGCAGGCTGCACAATACTGTGCTGGCTATACCCTCGGTGGCGCGGACTTGTTACGTCGGGCCATGGGTAAGAAAAAACCGGAAGAGATGGTCAAACAGCGCCAGATCTTTATTGAAGGTGCATCGAAAAAAGACATTGATGAAGCTACCGCCAACCATATCTTCGACTATATGGAAAAGTTCGCCGGCTATGGTTTTAACAAATCGCATGCGGCTGCCTATGCTTTGGTTGCTTACCAAACTGCATGGCTAAAAGCGCATTATCCGGCGGAATTCCTGTCTGCGGTATTGACCTCGGAGATGCAGAACACCGACAACGTGGTATTTCTGATTGATGACTGTCGCAAGAATAATCTGGAAGTTTTGCCGCCGTCAGTGAATATGTCGCTGTATCAATTCCATGCCACTGATGAGCAAACTATTGTCTATGGTCTGGGGGCAATCAAAGGCGTCGGTGAAGCGGCGATGCAATCGGTGATTGACTCACGTGCGCAAGAAGGTCCATTCCGTGACTTATTTGATTTCTGTCATCGTATTGACCTGAAAAAAATCAATAAGCGCACCCTGGAAGCACTGATTCGCTCAGGTGCACTGGATTGCTTAGGCATTGATCGTGCCGACCTGATGGCGCAACTGCCTGAAGCGGTTCAAGCTGCGGAACAGGCACGTTCCAACCGTGAAACCGGCATCATGGACTTGTTTGGCGAAGTGGAAGAAGTTCAGCGCAAGCCATCTAAACCCGTCAAACCTTGGGCGGATGAAGTTCGCCTGAAAGGTGAGAAAGACACACTTGGTCTGTATCTGACCGGCCACCCGATTGATGTGTATCGCAATGAGCTGAAAGCCTTTGTGCCTAGTCAGATCAATGAGCTAACGCCGACCCGCCGTGGTGTAACCACCGTGTTTGCAGGACTGGTGGTAGATATTGCCAACTTCCCGAACCGGATGATGATGACCCTAGATGATGGTACGGCACGGATTGAGATTTCAGCCAATCACGAACGCTTCAACCGCTTTAAAGAGATTATCCAGCTCGATAAAGTGGTGGTGATTGAAGGCGAAATCTATGAGCGTGAAGGCTTTGACCGTCCGATGGGACGCCTCACCAAGGCATTTAGCCTGAATGAAATTCGCCAGAAACGTGCCAATAGCATCAAGATCACCCTCACAGCCGAGCATTTCAGTAAGAGCTTGAGCCGTGACCTGCAGCAAATTCTGACTCCTTATTGCAATGTCGATATGTCCGCACATATTCCGGTGATTCTATATCTGGACTATCCGTATGCCACGACTGAACTGCATCTGGGTCTCAACTGGAAAGTCGCCCCACTGGATGAGCTCCTAGCCAAATTGCGTGATTATTTTGGTAAAGAAGCCTTGCATATTGAATACCAGGTCAAGTCCAAAGCTGCCAAAGCCGTGTTCTATGAACAGGCCAAGCCGGTGGATATTCCTCCGCCGCCTGCAGGCATGAGCATGGATGATGCACTGGAAATGTATCAGGCTGAATCCCAACCGCAATATTCATAAATCCTGATCTTTAAAACACCTTAAAATTGGAATCCTCATGAGTCAAATTGACAATGCTGCTGTTTCAGCACATCTCTCCCATGTGCGTATTGTCATGGTCAATACCACTTTACCTGCCAATATCGGCAGTGCCTTACGTGCCATGAAAACCATGGGCCTGTCCAAACTGGTTCTGGTGGCACCGAAAACCTATCCGCATCCGGATATTGATGCGCTGGCTGCGGGTGCAACTGACCTGATCGAGCAGATCGAGATTGTAGAAAGCCTGGAAGATGCCATTAAAGACTGTCAGATTGTATTCGGTACCAGCGCACGCAGCCGTACCATTCCCTGGCCGCTGTTAGATGTGCGTCCTGCCGCAGAAAAAGCCATGACCGCTGTTGTTCAAGAGCAGCAGGAAGTTGCGATTTTATTTGGCCGTGAAGACCGTGGTCTGACCAATGAAGAACTGGCGATGGCCAACTATCACCTGACTATTCCTGTGAATACTGATTATGGCGTACTGAATGTAGCTCAGGCGATTCAGGTGATCTGCTATGAGATGCGCATGGCGACGATGAGTCAAATTGAACAGCCACGTGATGCTAAAGCGACCATGCAAGTCATTGATGGCATTGAAATGGAATGGGATGAACCCTTGGTCAACCATGCCCAGATGGAACAATTCTATCCGCATTTGGAAAAAATGCTGGCAGAAATTGAATTTATGGATCCAAAAAATCCAAGATTATTGCCTTTACGCTTGCGTCGCCTCTTTGGACGTATACAATTAGATCGTATGGAATATCACTTACTTCGTGGTATTTTCAGCCGTGTTCAGGCATTGAACAACGGTACCTGGAAAAAATCTTCACACACATCATCACAGGACGAGGATCAAATCTAATGCTAAAACAGCTCAAAGAAGATATACAAGCTGTCTTTGCGCGCGATCCTGCAGCACGCAATACCTTAGAAGTCTTAACCACTTACCCTGGCATTCATGCGCTGATCATGCATCGCATGGCACATGAGCTATGGAATAAAGACTGTAAAGGAACTGCGCGTGCGTTGTCTTCGTTTAGCCGCTTTGCCACCGGCATTGAAATTCATCCCGGCGCAAAAATTGGCCGCCGTTTCTTTATCGATCACGGTATGGGTGTGGTCATTGGCGAAACTGCTGAAATTGGCGATGACGTGACGCTTTATCACGGCGTGACTTTGGGCGGAACGACCTGGAATAAGGGTAAACGTCATCCGACCCTAGAAGATGGCGTGGTGGTCGGTGCTGGTGCCAAGATTCTAGGGCCATTTACCGTGGGTAAAAATGCCAAAGTCGGTTCTAATGCGGTCGTCACCAAAGCGGTTCCTGAGAACGCCACAGCGGTGGGCAACCCGGCACGTTTTATCACTAAAGACAAACCCAAAGATGATGCTGAAGCCCGTCGTCGTGACTATGCCGAAAGTATCGGTTTCCAGCCCTATGCCGCGACTGAAGACCAGTCTGATCCGATTTTAGAAGGTATGCGGATTCTGCTGGATCGCATTCAGCAAAATGAAAAACGCATGAACAACTTGTGCAATCGTCTTTCTTTGTTAGATCCGACCTTTAACAAGCAGCAACAGGATGGCCAGCCTTTGAGCAAAAAAGAGTTGGAGATTCTGGAAGAAGCGCGCCGTGAATGTGAAGCGCAAACCAGCCAATCCAAAGCCTGAATATCACACTTCACTCTGTAACACGGGTTTACTTGCATGATCGTTATACTTTTCATAGACTGACGATCATGCAATTTTTGAATAGATGTTTTAAAAATAACAGAATGGATGACTATTATGACCTTTAAGCCCTTGGCACTTGCTTGCTTAGCATTCACAATTACTGCGTGTTCCACCACTCCTCAGAAATCTGCTGAGAAACCTGTGGACCAAGTGGTTTTTGTAGAGCCTGAACTGAGCCCACCATTTTATGCTTTAAATCCATTCAATTATAATGAACCGCCTGAATTTGAAGTGCATTTGAAAAAAGCTGCAGCGCAGCCTGTAACCAAGATGGTGGTGACGGATCCTAATGATCCATCCAAGCAACTGACCCTGGATGTGAATAAACTGATTATTCCAGTGGTAGATAGCAATACACGTGCAATGCGTTATGCAGCACTTGCCAATTCAAATGAAATCGATATCACCGAAATTGACGATTTCCTGCAAATGGTCGAAGGTAAGGCACGTCATTATCCACCACGTTTCAGCGATCGTCAGGAACGCCGTGGTTTTGAAGCCAAATTGCGTGAAGTCACCCGACAACTGGATACTTTAGCGGCCCGTCCAAATGCCTCTTTTGATGTGTTGATGCGTGCTTTTAAAGCCAGCGTGATGGCACGTAACCTGGATCTGGGTTCAGTTTATACCACCAATTCCCTGACCTATGCCCAGCGTATTCTCAAAATTAATCCAGAAGATCCTGAGGTCAACTTCTGGTTTGGTTTTGGTCTGTCTGAAGGCGGTGGTCAACGTGAAGCCATCGCTTATCTGGACAAAGCCATGAAAGCTGGCGTTCAGGAGGCTTATCTTTCTGCAGCCAATAACTATATTGCATTGGAACAGAAGAAAAATGCCACTCAAACCTTGGCGAACTATAAGGTGAAATATCCGCAAGAAGCTGAAGTGGCTGACCGCCTGATTCAGGAAATTGAGAAAAATGGCCGCTGGAATGTTTGGCAAATTCTGCAAAGCTCAACACCTGCTCCGGCTACAGACCCAGCAACAGCACCGGTGACCCCATAATCAAGATTCGCTTCAATTTGATTACAAATAGACTGCTACGGCGGTCTATTTTTATGGGAAAAAATTAGTAAAATACAAAACATTATCCCGCTTTATAACTTGAATTCAGTGAAAAGTTTTATGCACGAAAAAATAAATAAAAGATTAATGCTGTGCACTTTACTCATCACCAGCATACTCAGCGGCTGTCAGGTGGTCAGTGTTAAGGAACAGGCGATTAATGTCACGCTGAACAATGAGCGTGACAGTATCTTGACCCGCGACAAGCTTAGCGAAGCCAGTCTGAATGTGTTGTCCATGACAGGTCTTGAAGCTCAGATCTGTATTGATCAGCCCGAAGAATGTGTGGAAGATCTGAAAAGTATTCCCCAGATTTTAGATGAACAATTGCTTTCTACAGCAAGTGAATTATATCTAGCCAACTCCTTACAAAATGCCAAGTCTGCTGAATGTAACACCGGAATTTTAAACAAAACCCGATCACCGGAAAAACAGCAACAACACAAGCAGAACATCCAGAAATGTCTGGATCAGCAGCTCACTATGCTGGATAAAAGCATTCGTTATAGCTATGCCTATCTATTTAAAACCGAGCGTGCGCCGCAAGAGCGTATTTTTGATAACCGCCAGGTCCAGATTCGTGACTTTTATAACCTGGCAATTGCTCATCTGATTCAACGCTATGCTGAACGTTATGAAGCCAAACAGTCCGGCCAGCGCATTCAGGTCGGTGACAGTGTATACACCATTGATCTGGAAAATTTTCCGCAGCTGAAAAACCAGACCATTGAACAGCTGATGTCTACCTATAACATGAACTTTTCCGGCCTACGTTCCATCACCCGCCGTGATGGTTTTGGTTCAGAATTTTTAGTGGTTTTACCTGAAGCACAGCAAACCGAGCAGGATAAAAAATATATTGTCGATCCGCTCAAGCACAACTATCCAAATGGTAAAAATCCTAACATTCATTCAGCACGCTATCTGGCGACCACCATTACTGCTGTACCAAAATCCGCGAATTCGACTGAACAGATTTTATCTACTTCGGAGTTTCACCTGAAACTGTATGACCCTTATAAACATGAAAAGATCAAAGTAGCTTCGAAAGAATATGCGCTAGCCGCCAACTTTTCCGCACCTTACGGTTTATGGCTGGCCGAGAACAATCTGGGGCGTTTAGCCTATCTGACGCTGATTAATCGCGAAGACAGTCTGAGCATGCCGCACCTGTACATGCTGGAACCTTATAATCCGGACAAGAAAGTGCTGGTATTGATTCATGGCCTGGCCAGTAGTCCTGAAGCCTGGATTCGTCTGACCAACGACATTATGGGTGATCCGGTATTAAGAGAAAATTTCCAGGTCTGGCAGGTATTTTATTCTACTAATATGCCGATTCTGGAAAGCCGTTTTCAAATTAATGCACTGGTTCAGCAAGGCTTTGCCCAGGTCGCGAACAATGCACCAGCCAAAAAAGATGCGGTACTGGTCGGACATAGCATGGGAGGTGTGATTGCCCGTTTAATGGTCAGTCAGGCCGATATTACCCAAGATGCATTCAAGCTGGTACAAAATACCCGCATTGCACAATTTAAGGATAACCCGCTCTTTAAAGCACGCCTGCAAATGCGGCCTATTCCAAATTTCACTCGGGCCATTTTCTTAGCGACACCACATCGTGGGACAGAATATGCCGACCGCTGGCATACCAAACTGGCCCGTAAAATTATCCGTATACCGGGTGCATTTTTGGGTGCCTTTGCCGATACCCTGCAAGGCCAGATCGGGTTAAACGAGTTTGTCAAAGAACTGGGGCATGACCTGATTCAAAATGGCCCAAGCGATCTGAGTGAAAATTCAAAATTCACGGCGTTGACCCAGGATATTCAGCCTTCTAAAGATATCAAATTTCACTCGATTATCGGCAATACCGTAGATACGCAAGACACCAAGCTCATGAGCGATGATATCGTTTCATATGAGAGTGCTTACCTAAATGGTGCTGTATCTAGCAAAGTCATTAAGGGTGGCCACTCGATTCAGGAAACGCCTGAAGCCGTACTGGAATTACGCCGGATTCTCAGATTACATCTGACCGATCTTGGTCTTTATGATCCGGAATAAACTATCGTCTTGATTGAGACTTGCCACCGCATGTTCGCATCCGGTGGTTTATTTTTTAAAATTGCAAATAATGCTGAATAAGAAGCCATAGCGACAGATCTGAGCGCTGACTTAAAGATTCATCTGGAATTTCATTTCTTTCTAAAAATTAAATTTGATAGACTTGCTGCAATACAGCTTTAAAGCTGAATTGAATCAGCAGATTCATTTCACATTTTCGATCTCCTGTGCTCAACCATGTTGGATTGGCCTGATTGAAAATGTGCTTTAAATTTTCCTGCATAGCCTATTGAGCAGTATTTGCATTTATCTCTTGTTGAAAGGATTTATTTTTAATGACCAGTTCAGAAATTATGGCTGATCTTTCTACCTTAACGCCCATGATGCAGCAATACATGTCGGTGAAAATGCAGCATCCGCATTCTTTGATGTTTTATCGTATGGGTGATTTTTATGAACTGTTCTTTGAAGATGCACACAAGGCAGCCAAGATTTTAGGCATTACCCTGACCCATCGTGGTAAAGCCAATGGTCAGCCAATTCCTATGGCGGGCGTGCCTTATCATGCAGCCGAGGGCTATCTGGCACGTCTGGTCAAAAAAGGCGAAACCGTGGTGATCTGCGAGCAGATCGGCGAGGTTACTGGCAAAGGACCGGTTGAGCGTGGTGTAGTTCGAATTATTACGCCGGGCACACTGACCGATGATGCCATGCTCGGTGCACATCAGAGCTCGAATCTGGTGGCTTTATGTATTCAGCAGAATCAGATCGGCATTGCACTTCTTGATCTCAGCGCCGGCCTATTTAAAGTCCAGCAGCAGGATTATGATCTTAACCAGCTCATGATTGAACTGGCGCGTTTGATGCCAAGCGAAATTCTGCTGGATGAAAGTATCACTGATCCGACATTGACCGAACAACTCAAACAGCAACTGGATATCTCGGTCACCAAACGTCCCGATGTCGACTTCAACCTGAACAATGCGCAAAAAACCTTATGCGACCAGTTTGCTGTCAGCACGCTTTCAGGTTTCGGCATTGATCATTTACCTTTGGCTAAAGCAGCGGCTGCGGCACTGATTCACTATGCAAAAGAAACCCAGAAAACTGCGTTACCGCATATCCGCACGATTCAGCTAGAACAAAGTTCAGATTTTATTGCTTTGGATCCGGTGACACGCCGTAATCTTGAACTGATTGAGCCTTTATTTGAACATGGGACATCCTTATTTCAACTGATCAATGACTGTCAGACTGCTATGGGTGGACGCTTGCTCAGTCGCACCCTGATGCAACCTTTACGCGATACCGCGCTGCTGGATGAGCGCCTGGATGCCATTCAAGCCTTGCTGCAAGGTTTCCACGAAGCACCTGTACGTCTGGTGCTTAAAGAGATTAGCGATATTGAACGCGTGCTGAGCCGTATTGCGCTTGGCAGTGCCCGCCCACGTGATCTGGTACAACTGCGTCAGGCCTGTGCGCAAATTCCATTTTTACGTCATGCCCTGCAACCGATTGTGAGTCAGCAACAGTCCACGCTCTTGGTGCAGCTCAATGAAGAACTCGGCGACTTCCATGGTTTGCATCAACGCCTGATGTCAGCCATTGTAGAAAATCCACCCGTCCTGCTGCGTGATGGTAATGTCATTGCAGAAGGTTTTGACAGTGAACTGGATGAACTGCGTCAGATTCGTGATCATGCCAGCCAGTTCCTGATTGATCTGGAAATCAAAGAGCGTGAACAAAGCGGCATTCCGGGACTGAAAATCGGCTATAACCGTGTTAGTGGCTATTATATTGAGTTAACCCGAGCACAAGCCGAACAGGCACCCGAGCATTATATCCGCAGGCAAACCCTGAAAAATGCCGAACGCTACATCACGCCTGAACTGAAAGCATTTGAAGACAAAGTCTTATCTAGCGAATCGCGTGCCTTGGCCCGTGAAAAAATGCTGTTTGAAATGCTGCTGGATGAACTGCGTCAGGATATCGGCAGTTTACAGATGATGAGCAGCGCCATTGCCCAGATTGATCTGATTGCTAATTTTGCCCATCAGGCGCGTTTACGCAACTGGTCGCGTCCAAAATTTAGCCCTGAAATCGGTGTAAGTATCACTGCTGGACGACATCCAGTGGTAGAAGCCCTCAGTAAATCGGCCTTTACTCCGAACGATACGCGACTGGATTTTTCCCATCGCATGGCCATCATTACCGGCCCCAACATGGGTGGTAAATCCACCTTTATGCGCCAGACTGCATTGATCGTGTTGCTGGCTTATTGTGGTGCCTATGTTCCAGCGCAAGCTGCAACTTTAGGTCCGGTTGACCGTGTCTTTACCCGTATTGGTTCTGCCGATGATTTATCGACCGGCAAATCAACCTTTATGGTGGAAATGACCGAAACCTCGCAAATCCTGCATCATGCCACCAGCCAGTCTTTGGTACTCATGGATGAAGTTGGCCGTGGAACCAGTACCTATGATGGCTTGTCTTTGGCTTGGGCCTGTGTGCTGGATCTGACCAAACGCATTCAATGTTTATGTCTATTTGCTACCCATTATTTCGAACTGACTGAACTGGATAAGGAAAGTGGCATTAATAACTACCATGTCACGGCCAAAGAGCTGAATGGTAATCTGATTTTATTGCATAAGGTGCAACATGGCCCGGCCAGTCAAAGTCATGGCTTGCAAGTCGCGAAATTGGCAGGCATTCCGGCTGCGGTGATTAAAGAAGCGCAAAACCGCTTAAAGATTCTGGAAAAACAGCATCAGGCCAAGCCACTGAGCCCGCAGCATGATCTGTTTGCAATGCCTGAAGTTATGGAGCCTATAGAACGTATCATCGAAATTGAAAAAGAATCGCCTGCACTGGACTTACTCGAAGATATTGATGTAGATAGTTTAACTCCGCGTGAAGCCTTGCAGCAGTTATATGCGCTCAAAGACCTGATCAAACAGCCAAGTTAATTCTCGGTCCTAGACCTCATCTGGCATAGGGTCGATGTCCTGAACATACCGATGAATGCTGTAATTCATCGGTATGCGACCTTTTTTCAAATTTAACAGCCCTATATATAACAAATATCAATAAAAGGAATTGTTAGTTCCCCCTGTTTTTGCCTAAAATACAGCATTCGTAATTAGAACCATATTTTTTAGGTAGCTGTCGCCATGACCTTCGTTGTCACTGAAAATTGTATTAAATGTAAATATCAAGACTGTGTTGAAGTTTGCCCTGTAGACTGTTTCTATGAAGGTCCTAACTTCCTTGTGATTAACCCGGACGAATGTATCGACTGTGCGTTATGCGAACCTGAATGCCCGGCAAATGCAATTTTCTCTGAAGACGAATTACCAGAAGGTCAGGAAGTCTTTATTGAACTGAATGCTGACCTGTCACAAAAATGGCCAAATATCACACAAATTGGTGACCAGCCAGCAGACCGTGAAGAATGGAATGGCAAAGCAGACAAATTACAATACCTTGAAAAGTAATTAGTTTAAACTTTAAAAGATCAGCAAATGCTGATCTTTTTTATACTCAACGCACACATTTCATTGCAATATTCTCCAAATTTCTCCCTATATTTAGTCTAAAATAGCGCTATTTTGTAAATATCTGATTTCTATAAATGAAGAACTTGTTAAAGGGATTATTGAGTCTTTGTATAATTCCTCTTGTTTTTGTGGGCTGTACCACGACCACAAAACAACCTGGACAGGCCACCACACCTGCTGGAAAACGGATTTACATTCCACAAGAACGTGTTCAATACGATCGTAAAGCCCACCCAAAAACTGTGCCTTATGTGTATACCCACTGGGTATCGGCACTGGATAATTTGTCACGCGTGCGTGAATATGAGGTTTTTCTGGAACGTCATGGGGTTGGCAATATCATTCCGAGTTTCGAATTGATGCGTACTGCACGTGATTGGGCCAAGTGTGGCCGTTCCCAATACATGATTCCAAGCCGTGAATTATGGGCCAATCAGATCCCAACTTTAAAAGTCTTTAAATATCTGGTTGCAGCCAATGTACTGACTGATTTTGAAGTCACATCAGTCTATCGTGACCTGCCTTTGAACCAGTGTGCCGGTGGTGCCAATTCTTCACGCCATCTTTACAACTCTGCGATCGATTTCCGGATTGGGCCTGAATATCCTCAGGCACAAGATTATAGCTATATTGAAAATACCAAGTTCAAATTGTGTCAGTTCTGGGTCCAGCATGGTCAAAGCCTAAATATGGGACTCGGCATGTATGCTTCTGGCCAAATCCACATCGATACCCAAGGTTATCGTACTTGGGGACCGAGTTTAGGCCGTAATTCTTCGATGTGTAATTACTAAGTCATGACAACCGCTCTACAAAGTTCATCCAGGACTTTTTAGAGCCTAAAAAATCAGCACCTATAGAACAATAAATTGCGCTCTGCCGCGAAAAGTTTAAAATGCACGCATCGCAATCGAGGTGCTAAGACTATGCAACAAATGTGGACAGACATTGATCACTACATTGATTCACATTTAATTCCTGAAGACCCCATTCTGAATCAAACTCTTGAGAATACCGCAGCGCACGGTTTTCCTGATCATCTGGCTGTAGCACCAAATCAAGGCATGTTGTTGCAGATGCTAATCCAGATGAACCAGTGTAAACGTGTACTGGAACTCGGCACATTTGCAGCATATAGCACCATGTGGCTGGCACGTGCCTTGCCTGATGATGGCTATATCCTGACGATTGAAGGACGTGATACCCATGCGGCAATGGGTCAGGAAAATATTGATCGCGCGCAGCTTAAACAGACCGTCGAACTGAAATGCGGCCGTGCAGCAGATGTGCTTAAAGCCCTGCCTGAAGATACGGAAGCTTTCGATTTCATCTTTATTGATGCAGACAAACAGAGTTATCCGGAATATCTGGAACTCAGTTTAAACCTGTCGCACTCAGGTACACTTATTTTTCTGGACAATGTGATTCGTGCTGGCGAAATCATTAACCCGGACAATAATAAACCAAGTATTGAAGGCATTCGTGACATGTTTAAAGCGCTTCAAAATCATCCACGTATCTTGTCATGCACTGCTTTACAAACGGTTGGCAGCAAAGGACATGATGGTTTTGCACTCGCGATTGTGAAATAAAACAAGAAGAACAAAAATCACCCAATGACATATTTACCATAAATAACATTAACTTATAAATATTAACCACAGAGTTATCCACAATATATGAGGATAACTCTGGTCATTTTTAAATCAAGCTGTAACAATTTACGATTAGACTTCGCGCTTGGCTATTATATGCAATTCTCACTTCGCAACCAGTAAAGGCACTTTTGAATTCCGGAAAATCGTGGTCGCAATACTGCCCAAAAAGAACTGGTGAATTTTACTGTGACTAAATGCACCCAACACGATCAGCTGAATTCCGAGTTCCTGCTGATAGGTCAAAATATTTTCTGCGACATCGCCATAGCGGTATTGTGGCACCACATCTAAACCAGCCTGATTTAAATATTGCAAAGGCTCATTCAGAATCTCAGCATGATCACCGATATATAACAAATGGCATTGCAATAAGCGCAGCAGATCACTTTCCGCAATCCGTTTCATCATCTTGATACAGGTCGGTGAATATTCATAGGCGAAAATAAATCGTGTCGGCGGCTTAAACTGTTCTCCGACCGTCATCACGGTACAATTGGCCCCACGAATAAAATTTTCCACATTGGTACCGATCGGTTTGTTTTTTTCAGCCGAGCGTTCACCAAGCAATCCAATCACCGCGATATCATCAGGCTGCAGGATCTGGAAGCTTTGCTCCAGAAAATCACCCTTTTCCTGAATATGTGTGGTTTGAATACCGTGTTCTGCCAGAATCCGCTCGGAAATGTGTTGCAGCAGGTTATTGCTATAATCCAGCGCAATTTCACTTTGTTTTTGTTCAAGCTCAGCCAGTTCTTTCAGTAACATGGCATTACTTTCAAAGCCAATCACTCCGCTGATTTCCCCCAGATGATAACTGGCCGGGTAATAATCCAAAACCTGTAACAGGACCAGTTCACGGCCAGTCTGTTTGGCAATCCATGCCGCCGCGTCAGCCAGCGCGTTTATACATGGTGATGAGTCGATGCAGGCGATGACACGTTTCATGTTTAGCCTCTCTTCTATTTATGATAAAAATTTCTTAGTTATTTTTAACTTAGCATAAGCATTCAAAAATGTGCAGCGAAATCTGTAAGGCTTGACTTGAAATATGTTAACTTTTATGTGAACAAATATAGATCAATATATCGAACCATCTGCTGAGTCAGGCTGTTGCATCAAGCACTTGACTTCCAAAAGCTTATTCACGATAGCGAATGAATTGGGCCGGATTACCGGCGACAATCGCACGCTTCTCGACATCCTTGGTCACCATACTGTTCATTCCCACCACGGCCTGATCTGCGATTTTAATTCCGTCCTTGATACCGACATGCGCACCGAGCCACACATCCCGACCAATCTCGATGCCTTGCGAACGTACTGGCTGCTGATAAATCGGCTGCTCCAAATCCATGCCATGATCAAAGGCATAAAGATGACAATAAGCGGCGATACGCACCTGATCATGCAGTTTAATCCCCACCCGACCGCCATCCAGAATACAGTGATGATTAATCGCCACTTCATTACCAATGTCCAGAGGGCCATGCAAGGTGCAATCTGCGGCAATAAAGGTATTATCACCAATAATGATTTTGCGTCCCGGCTCCGCGAAAATATGTGCAAGAGGTGAAATAAAACAGTTTTCACCAATCTCGACGGTTTCCATCTCCATCAGATAAGCCTGATAGTCCTTTTGCCACGCTTCTGCCCAACCGCGATTTTTAGGCTTTAAGGACCAGTACAGCCAAGGCATATAATTCAGGCGATGTTTATGCTGCTCACGATATTTCAGTAATGGATCTACGTCAGTCATCTGTCGCTTCTTCTATGATTTTGAGCTGTTCCCGGCCACGGGTCACATCTTGAATTTTTAGGGCAAAAGGTTGAATTTGATGTAACTGAAATAAGGCTCTGACCTGTACTCCTTCAGCTGTATATTCTTCCTGATAGTCAATCTGTTGCTGGTTCAACTCATATTGAAAGATGGCCCACTCATTGAATTGACAGGAAAATTGCACCTTTTTCTTTTCAATCAGTTCAATTTTTTCTGCTAACAACAAACATTGTCCAGCACAGCCGCCATAGGCACGTACCAAGCCCCCTGTTCCCAGCTTGATCCCGCCATACCAGCGATTGACCAGCACCAGCACATTGGTCAGCTCATTGCCTTCAATGGTTGCCAGAATCGGGCGTCCTGCAGTACCTGAAGGTTCACCATCATCATTAAAGCGTACCTGATGGCCAATTTTCCAGGCCCAGCATTGATGGGTGGTACTTGGATCGCGATAAGCCTCCAGAAAATCTTTGACGTCCTGCTCATTTTCAACAGGTGTGGCAAAGGCCTGAAAGCGGCTTTTTTTGATGTCTTCCTCAAAACTGACCAGGCTGGCAATGGTAAATGGCATAACTTCAGGCTTTAAACTCTCACTGCTGCAGTATACCCGCTTTGCACAGACAAATAAAAAGCCTCTCCACGGAGAGGCCTGATTTTGATCGATTGTTTTACTCAATTGCTTGGCAAATATTACCGTTCACGCAAGGCTTCTTTGGCTTTATTAAATGGCTTGATCAGATAATCCATCACGGTTTTTGAACCAGTACGAATATCCACGGTGGCCACCATCCCTGGAGTAATATTGAACTCCTGCCCGGCATTATTGCTGAGCTTGTCGCTATCGGTACGGATATACACCCAATAATAAAATTGATCCTGCTTGACTTCATCACGCAAGGTATCCGGTGAAATCATGGTTACTTTACCGCTTAGCCCGCCATAAATTGAATAATCATAGGCGCTAATTTTGACCAGCGCTTCCTGATCAGGGCGAATAAAGGCAATATCACGCGGCGAAATTCGAGCTTCAACCAGTAATTTTTCATCTAGTGGCACGATGGTTATCAACTTGCCATTTTGTGGAATCACGCCGCCCAGCGTCATCACATCAATCTCTTTGACCACACCGCGAACCGGTGATTTAAAAACAGTTCGGCTCAAAGTATCCGACTTGCCACGTACCACCTGTTGCTGAGTTTCCACATCGGTATTGGCTTTGGACAGCTCTTGCCGCGCATTTACATAATATTGATTACGGATATCATTCATCTGATTACGCAGGTCATTGGCTTCACGTTTTAGACGCAACACTTCAACTTCACTGGCTGCCCCTTTGGCGACCAAGGGAGCGGTCATTTCCAGTTCTTGCTGCACCAGTAACAAAGCCTGTTCCAGGCCTGCAACAGATTCTTGCAAATTGGCTCGACGCGACTGATACAGGGCCGTTTCTTCTTTAACCAATTTGGGGTATTTCAACACTTCTTCAGGAAAGACCAACGGTGCGCCGGTGACTTCCGCACGTAAACGGGCTGAAGTGGCACGTGATGACACCAGCAAGGATTCTGATTCACCGACGTTGGATTCAAAGCGGGTCGGATCAAGCTGGGCCAATACTTGCCCACGCTCGACAATCTCACCTTCTTTGACATTAAGTTTAGTCAAAATACCGCCATCCAGAGACTGAATCACCTGCTCTTTGGATGATGGAATTATTTTTCCAGTACCGGTAGATACTTCTTCCAATTTGAATAACCAGGCCCAGCTCAGCAATACCAATAGGCCAATGCCGATAATCCAGATGATGATACTTGATTTCGGTAAGGGCGGCTCCTGAAAGCTGACCTTGCTGGAACGTTTTAGTTGTTGTAGTTCACTCATGCACTTGCTCCCACAACCCGCTTATTACCACCTTGCGACTGATTCAGGATCTGATCCCTTGGTCCATCCATCACAATCCTGCCATCATTGACCACCAGAATACGATCCACCAGTTCCAATACCGCACGGCGATGGGTCGCAACGATCATCGTACGATGGGTTAAATAACCTTTAAGATGATCAATCAACTGTTTTTCTGACACATCATCAATGGCAGCGGTCGGTTCATCCAGTAGCAAATTTTTTGGTTGACGGATCAATAACCGTGCCAATAACAAGGCTTGACGCTGCCCACCAGAAAAGCCGACACCACCCTCTAAAAGGATATGATCCAGTCCTTCTTTTTTCTCCTGTACAAATCCCAGTGCACCGGTAATTTGTAAGGCTTCCAGAATTTGCTGATCGGTGGCCAAAGGTGCACCCAAAGTCAGGTTTTCACGAATTGAACCATAAAATAACTGCGAGTTCTGATTTAGCAAACTCATATCACGCCGCACATCTGACGGATCAATCAGGGTCAGATCAATACCATCCAGCTTGACCTTGCCCTGTAACGGTGTCTGCATCCCAGACAAAAGCTGTAACAAGGTCGATTTTCCTGCACCATTACGGCCCAGAATCGCGATTTTCTCCCCCGGCTTGATTTCCAGCTTGGGAATCATCAAACTCGGTTTCGGATCATCATCGCCATATTTAAACACCACCCCGTTGAGCTCATAATGCCCATCCAGTGCCGGACGATGAATCAGGTGCGAATAATCCGGCTGATCCACTGGTTTTTTCATGAGTTCATCCAGACCAGCCTTGGCGACTTTAGCCTGTTGCAAGCGACCCAGTACACCCGTAATTTGTGAAATTGGTGCCAGCATGCGTGAAGATAGAATCGAACAGGCCACCAGTGCGCCTGTGGTCATGTCACCCTCCATCACCGCAAAGGCCCCGACTAAAACCACAATCGCAAAGGTCAGCCCCTGAATTTTTTGAGTCCAGGCGGTCATCAAGCCGACAATTTTACGTTGCTGTATGCTGACATCGGCTGATACTTCATTCATATGATTCCACTGATTCTGGAAACGCGTTTCAGCTCTTAACAGCTTGATGTCTTCAATTCCTTCTACAGCTTCTACCAGCAAGGCATTGCGGATGGCAGATTCGCGCATCCCCAACTGGGCCAGCTGTGCCAGTTTTTTCTGCGCCAGAATCCCTGGAAGAATCATTAAGGGCACAACGAGTAACATGACCCAGAACAGATTGCCACCGATCACCCAGAAGATGCCCAAGAACAGGAAGAAAAATGGCAGATCGGCAATGGCCGTAACTGTGGTTGAAGTCACCAGCTCGCGAATTTGTGAAATGAAGGTTCCTGTTGATTTGGAACGTTCATTGTTTTTAATCCGTAATGAATGACCAAACACCCGGTCAGAAATTTTTAAATCCGCACGTTTACCAATAATGTCTGACAGATAGATCCGCGAGACACGTAAAACAAACTCAAAAATCGCGGCGATCAGCACACCACCGGCCAACACCCATAACGTCGGAATGGACTGTGATGGAATGACACGGTCATAGACATTCATCGAGAAGACTATCGTGGCCAATGCTAGAATATTGGCAATTAAAGACGCAAACATCACATCGATATAACGCTTCCAGTCATTCAGGACAATTGACCAGAACCAGTTTTTCTCAAAGGGTTTGATATATTCATCCACCCGCGCATCTGGCACTGAAGATTCAGGACGCAGCACATAAAGATGCTTTATGCCAGTCTCTAAGTGTTCAACTGTAAAGCTTTGAGATAAACCTTCATCACCACTGAGCTGGATGCTGACATTGCCCTGTGTGTCGATGCGTTCGATCACGCCCACATCACCACTATCGAATTCAACCAGTAAAGGTAAACGCCATGAATTCAGCAGGCTGCGCTCAAATTTATTTTTACGGAGATTTAAACCCATCTGACGACTGACAATCTTGAGCATGTCATCGATGTCATGATGCTGATTCCAGTCCAGTTGCAGACGAATTCGCTCCTCAGAAGGCTCAATACGGTAATGCCGGGCAATATTTAAAACTGCCTGAAGCCAAGGTTGATAATTTATTATTGTAGTACTCATGGCTGAACTTCAAACCCCTGAATAGAAATGCTGTTAAGCGCGTAAATATCCCGTGTACGGCCCGTGACCTGAATGTACTGTACGATCGCCGAATAAATGTCATAGCGCGCCGCTTCAATTTCCTGCGCTGCACTATGAATGGCTTGCTCTGCATTCAGCAAATCCACTACGGTTCGGGTACCCAATTTATATTGTTCTTGATACAGCTCTTTGGTGCGTACCGTGGTTGCTCGGCGTTGGGATAAAACCCCCATTTGCTTTTGTTTATTTTCAATTTGCTCACGGATCAAGCGCACCTGATCCAGTACATCCAGATAGACCGTATTGACCTGTGCGCGTGCAGCTTCTTCGGCATAGCTTGCGGCACGAGTCTGTGAACGTGTTGCACCACCCTGATACAAATTACTGCTGGCTTCAATCATGACTGAATTATAGAAGCCATCATCTTCATTATTATTCGGATTCCGTCCATTCATCGCCTGACTTAGACTGCCTTTAACACTAATAGTCGGATAAGGACTTAATCGCGCCTGATCTTTTTGCAAACGGGCAATATTAACCCCGGCGTGTGCCAGAATCATGTTCGGAATCTGGGTAAATTCCGGATCTTGATAAAGATCGGCCTGTGCCACAATGCGCTCAGGAATATCCCATTCAATAGCTGATACATCAAATCCTAGCAAGGTACGCAAGCGTTGTTGATATTGTCTGAGTTGGGTCTGCTGTACAATCAGATTTTATTGCGCTGCTTCCAGATTGGACTGCGCCTGAATCGGGTCGGCCTGACTGCTGATTCCGGCGCGGGCACGCAAATTGGCAATTTCTGCAATCCGTGCAATGCCCTGAATCTGCTGCTGGGCAATCTTGGTAATCTCCTGATAGCGCTTAATATTCACTATTGCATCAGCCACTTCAAATGCGACCTGGTCCAGACTGACCAGCACCCTGGCCTGTTGTTCTGCCAAGCGGGCTTCTTCCACATTGACATTGGTTTTAATTTTGCCAAAGTCATACAGCATCTGGGTGGCATTCAAAGAAACCATTTGTCGTCCACGTTCACCGGAAGTGAGGTCACCTGTCCCGATACCCCCGGATAACTGCGGATAATAACCCGATCTCGCCACATCAATATTCGCGGCCTGCGCAGATAATGTCGAAATACTCTGGGTGATTTCAGGACGGCGCTGCACCGCCCGATGTACGGCTTCCATCAGATTCATTTTCTGTGGAATGCCAGCTGTGATCGTAGAACTTAAAGCTGGCTGTCCTGACTGTGGCCGGGTAATTTGCGGCAGCTCAGCTACTTTTGATGTATCTAATGAATAATGACCAAGCGAGGTAATATCAATGGTATGCGCTGACCGTGTTGGTTTGGGTGCAATCAACTGGCCCAAGCCATTCTTGAGATTGGCAAAATAATGGGGTGAGCTTTCTGCATGCCCCAAAGACACAGATAAAGGCAAAAGAAGAAATATCAATCCCCTTCTTTTTTGATCTGTTTTCCCCTGATTTTTTTTAAAGTGTTCTGCCCTAAATCGCATAATTATGTAATGTTTCTTGTTTTAGCCTAACAATATATCAAATCCCTTTAAAAGAAATCTTTTTCACTTTGATTTGATCAAAAAAAACCCTGCATTCGACAACTGGCGCCTGATGCAGGGTTTTTATAGAAAGCAGGATTATTTAAACAGTGAAATCATCACCCAGATAAACTTTTCTCACAGTCTCATTCGCCAGGATTTCTTCTGGTGTACCTTCAGCAAGCAATGCACCCTCACTGACAATATAAGCATGCTCACAAATCGCCAGCGTTTCACGCACATTATGATCGGTAATCAGCACCCCAATTCCGCGATCTTTCAAGGTCGTAATAATATCCTTAATATCTCCAACCGAAATCGGATCGACACCGGCAAAAGGCTCATCGAGTAACATAAATTTTGGGTCGGCCGCAAGTGCACGTGCAATCTCGGCACGACGTCGCTCACCTCCCGATACACTCATGCCCAAAGAATCTTTGATATGAGTGATTTTAAAGTCTGCCAGTAACTCCGCCAGACGTTGCTGACGTTGTGCCTTGGTCATATCTTTACGGGTTTCCAGAATTGCCATAATATTTTCTGAAATCGTCAGTTTTCGGAAAATTGAAGCTTCCTGCGGCAAATAACCAATCCCCTTACGTGCCCGTTCATGCATTGCGAGGTCGGAAAGATCCAGATCATCGAGATAGATTTCTCCCTTATCCATCCGCACCAGACCAACCACCATATAAAAACTGGTGGTTTTACCGGCACCATTTGGTCCCAGTAACCCGACAATCTGGCCACTTTCCATGCTGAACGATACATCTTTCACTACCCAGCGTTTATTATAGTTTTTCGCCAGATGTTTAATGGTGAGGGTTTGAACCTGCTGCGATTGCTCCATTAATCACGCGCTCCCGGGAAGGATGTTGAACTAGAGGGTGGAATCACGATTTGTACACGACCAGACGATGAACCGGTTTTGTTTGGTGTTCCGGTGGCTTCGATATCGCCTTTGTTCATGCTGTATTTTAAAGTCGCACCACGAATACTGGCACCGTCCTGTTGCAGGAAGGCATTGCCTGACAAGGTAATAATCCCGGTTTCAGCATTGTAGACAATTTTCTGCGCCTGACCTTTGGCAAGACCTTTGGCCGGATCCACTTTTTGCTGGAACTGTGCCGGGCTGCCAGTAGCCGTAATCAGGCTGATCTGACGCTTATTGTTCAGATTGGCCACAATCGAATTGGCTTGCAGCTTCATGGTGCCCTGTTCAATGATGACATTGCCCGAATACGTCGTCACACCCGTCCGCTCATTGAAAGTCGCCCGGTCAGCCAGCAAGGTGATTGGCTGGTTACGGTCAGATGGCAGTGCAAAAGCAGCGATTGAACCGAGTCCAACCACAGTCGCCAGCGTCATACGCTTCAGGAAAGTGTGCATCATTTTGGCTTTAGGAGTTTGGTTCATACTTTCCTCGAATATTAAAGAATTCGTATTGACCATCATTAAGATTGGCTTTAAGACCCTGGCTGACAAATTCAGCCTGTGGAGATTCCACAATCACTGTCTTGTCTGTTTCAATTTCACGTGTTTTCGGAAAAGCGGTCAGTTCTTCAGTACGAAACTGCATTTTCCCATTTTGCATGATTTTGGTGGCGAACACTTCTTGAGAGAGTACAACTTTTGTATTGTCATCATAACCATGCGCCATTTTGGCAAAGAAAGTTGCATCGACTTTGCCATTGTCATAAGTCGATGCTCGCAGATTTTCTAGCTTTGAAGTTTCTAGCTGCAGGTTCTGCTCAAGTCGGTCCACTTGGGCACGAACCGACACCTGGCCTGTTTCATCCGTCTGGGTTAAGTTAATATTTTGAGCGGAATAGGTCATGCTGCGCGCAGAATCTGCCTGCAGCTTGTTGCCCTTGCCGCTGTAATAGTAATAACCACCACTTATTGCGGCAATAATCACAGCCGTAATATATAAAACTTTAGTATCCATAAGCGGTGTACTTAATCCAAAAGATATGACTTATTAATAAGGCGCACGAGTATATTTTTCAAGTAACTCTTGGTACATGCCTTTGGACATTAACAGCATATCGCAGATTTCACGCACCGCACCACGTCCACCTTGGGCCTGAGTCACCAGATCGGCACGGCGGCGAACTTCAACATGACCATTAGGCACGGTCACTTTCATGCCGGCAATGGCAAAAGCAGACAGATCAGGCCAGTCATCGCCCATGTACAGGCAATCTTCAGGATCAATGTTGAGCTGTGCGCAGGCTTCACGAAGTGCTGTACCTTTGTCTTCACGGCCCTGATAGACCAGATCAACACCCAGATCCGACATACGCTTTTCTACGATATTGCTTTTACGTCCGGTGATAATAATCACCTTGATCCCTGCTTGCTGAACCAGTTTCATGCCCAGACCGTCACGAATATCAAAGGATTTGATCTCATCGCCAGTATTGGTCAGCGTTACAAAGCCATCACTTAAAATACCATCTACATCAAGCACCAGTGCTGCAATATGACGTGCCTGCTCTAATAATACATAAGATGCCATTTATTAATTTACCCCAGCCTGAATCAGGTCATGCATACTAATCACACCAATGACTTTATTGGCATCATCAACAACTACAAATTGATTAATTTTATGCTCATTCATACGTTCCAGTGCCACCACTGCACGTGCTTCCTGAGAAATGGTCAACGGATTTTTGGTCATCACGTCCTGAATAGCCAGATTGACATCAAAACCTTGCTGCTTATCAATCAAGCGACGCAAGTCACCATCGGTAAAAATCCCCAGCAACACATCATTTTCATCGACGACTGTGGTTAAGCCCAAGCGCTTGTTGGAAATTTCGTACAATACTTTATTCATGGCGGTATCTGGCGAGACTTTAGGTAAATCTGCGCCAGTACGCATCAGATGCTTCACATGCAATAACAGACGCTTACCCAGCGCACCTGCAGGATGTGAGCGTGCAAAATCATCCGAGGTAAAGCCGCGAGCATCCAATAAAGCTACCGCCAAAGCATCGCCCAAAGCCAATGTTGCCGTCGTTGACGATGTCGGCGCTAAACCCAGTGGACAAGCCTCCTGAATATTACCCAGCGTCAAAGCTACATCAGCATTTTGTGGCATTGGACCACGATCATCACCACTGATGGTAATCAGCGGAATTTCCAGATGCTTGATCAGCGGCATCAGCATCATGATTTCATCACTCTTGCCCGAGTTTGAAATTGCAATCAGCACATCACCAGCCACCAGCATACCCAAGTCGCCATGACCGGCTTCGCCCGGATGCATAAAGAACGAGGGTGTTCCGGTCGAAGCAAAGGTCGCCGCCATTTTACGGCCAATATGACCTGACTTGCCCATTCCGGTAATCACCAGACGGCCAGTACACTGTAGAATAATTTCACATGCCCGGCTAAAACGGTCATCAATCTGTGTTGCTAAAATCTGTAGTGCATTTTCTTCGATGCGAAGTGTTTCAAGTGCGACTTTCTGGAAATCTAGTTGATTCGCTGTTTTTTGTGGATTCAAAGCCTGTTTACCTACGCTAAGGACAGAGAAAAACTCTGGTTTGATGGGCATAATTTTCGCAATTTTAGCATAGCTATGCAATTGTAAGCTTTCTAAATGTAGAAGATTCGACGGATTTTTAATATATTCAGATTGTATTCAACTTGCGCAATCTGGTATCTCCACCTCTACATTCGCTCCATTTTTAAAACTATAGAATGTACTTATTTTTATTTTTTAGGGGAACACGCTTACGCTATCCAAAATAGGTTTGGTTCAAATCAGACCAGACTCATTCAAATATAATTCAATCATACTGGCAAACACTGCCTCTGAAAATGTAAGCTCAATATCGCCATTTCACTTCCTAAACCTCTTCTTCCTAAATCACTCTTGTCGCCTAACTCCCCTAAATAACTGAGGCTTTTTACGCTTTTATCTTTATGAATAATTATGCTTAGGTTAAGATGATTCATCCTTTTATTTGAAGTCTTTTGAACAGCTATGCAACCATTTGTTCTATATAACTCAGAGCAACGCAAAAAAGTAGAATTCGTACCTCGTGTTGAAGGTCAGATTGACCTGTATGTCTGTGGAATGACGGTTTATGACTACTGTCATATTGGACATGCACGTACAGTGGTTGCATTTGACTATATTATCCGCTTCCTGCGTAGCCAAGGCTGGAAAGTCAAATATGTGCGTAATATTACGGATATTGACGACAAAATTATTAAACGTGCCAATGAAAATGGCGAAAGTATCTCAGAATTAACAGGTCGCTTTATTGATGCGATGAATGAAGACTTTGCCAAACTGGGCTGCCTTGCACCTGATGTTGCACCTAAAGCAACAGATTATATCGATCAGATGCAAGATATGATCGGCAACCTGGTCGACAAAGGTACGGCTTATCCTTCCAATAATGGCGATGTCTACTTTGAGGTCGAGAAGTTTGCCAAATATGGTCGTCTGTCTGGCCGTAAATTAGAAGATATGCAAGCCGGCGCGTCTGAACGTGTCGATGTTGAAGTCGAAAAGAAACACCCGTTTGACTTTGTACTGTGGAAACATGCCAAGGAAAATGAACCGTCATGGGCATCTCCTTGGGGCAATGGCCGTCCAGGCTGGCATATTGAATGTTCCGCAATGTCAACCTGCTGCCTAGGCAATCATTTCGATATTCATGGCGGTGGTGCTGATTTAACCTTCCCGCATCATGAAAATGAAATTGCACAATCTGAAGCAGCAACTGGTGAACAGTATGTCAATTACTGGATGCATGCCGGATTTATTAATGTCGATGGCGAGAAAATGTCGAAGTCTTTAGGCAATTTCTTCACCATTCGCGACGTGATTGAAAAATTCCATCCGGAAGTGGTGCGTTACTTTATTGTCTCTTCCCATTATCGTAGCCCGGTAAATTACTCGGATGTTGCCTTAAAAGAAGCAAAAAATACCTTGTCTCGTTTCTATCACTCGTTTAAAACCTATCAGGCGGTTTATGGTGGTCATCTGGTTGAAACTCTGGATGAGGCTTTGGTTGAACGTTTTAATACCGCTATGCGTGATGATTTCAATACGCCTGAAGCGATTGCGGTATTGTTCGAAATCAATAAAGAGCTGAATCGTGCGGTGAAAGAAGAAAATGCAGAACAGGCAGCGATCTATTATGCAACTTTGCGTCACCTGACCAATATTCTCGGTCTGGTACAGCAAGATGTAGAAGAGTTCCTCAAGTCTGACATTGGTCAGGAAGCATTGGGACTATCACCTGAACAAATTGAAGATTTGATTCAACAGCGTCAGGATGCCAAGAAAGCCAAAGAATTCGCACGCGCAGACGAAATCCGTCAATCTTTACTTGATCAAGGTGTTGTTCTTGAGGATACCCGTCAAGGTACAGTTTGGCGCCGTGTTGATTAATTAATCAAACAGATTTATAGAGAGTTGACACTGCTGTGGAATTCTCTATAATTCACCTCATTGCGGGAATAGCTCAGTTGGTAGAGCATAACCTTGCCAAGGTTGGGGTCGGGAGTTCGAGTCTCCTTTCCCGCTCCAGAATACGAAAAACCCTTATCGAAAGATAAGGGTTTTTTATTGTGTTTGAAAAAAATTTATTAATAAAATGCATATCTCAAATCACTTATTCATCCTCTTTTACCCTGACATTTTTTTTGGGTTATTCATGACAAAGTGCTATTGTGGATAAACTTTAAAACTTTTAATCCCTTTCATAACGATATCGTTTCATGACTTATAAATTAAATGCTCGTCATCTAATTCTAGATCTTTTATATGCCTCTAAAAACTCAACCCTGTCTATTAAGCGGATATTAACTGCTGCTGAATTATTGGGTATATCTGACAATGGTATCCGTGTCGCTGTAGCCCGATTAAATCAGGAAAATGTCATTCAAGCTGTAGAGCGCGGCGTATATCAATTGCTAGAGAAAAAATTCGATACTTCTTTTATCAGCTTAAACAAACATCCTGATATGCAAACGGCGACCACGTGGAACGGAAAATATGTATTGGTCTATACCGGCACTTTGGGACGTGTAGACCGTACCGCCTTATCTAAAAGAGAAAAAGCGCTGCGTTATTATGGTTTTCAGGAACTAGAGCAAAATGTTTTTATTCGCGCCGATAATTTAACGTTGAATCTAAGTCCATTAAAAAAAGCTGTAATCCAGTTTGGATTAGATCCTGACGCACGTTTTTTCCAAGTCAGTCAACTGGAAAATGAAACCGAAGTTCGTGATTTATGGGATATCGAAGAGCTACATCAAACCTATCATGCCGTACAGCATGATATTAACGACTGGTTTGAGAATTACCAAAATCTGACTTTAGCAGAGGCTGCAAAAAGTGCCTTTTATCTAGGTAAGTCTGCCCTATTTAGTTTACGTGCTGATCCTTTGCTTCCTGCAGAATGGATAGACACCGATGCCCGACAACAATTTGAGCTCGCAGTCCGCAAAATAGAAAAACAGGGTCAACTTTTATGGCAACACTATTTTAAAGACCAAGGGGGCTAATTTATTTCTTTTTTACACACAAAAATAAATTGACTGTAATATTCCATCCAAATATATTGAATACAACAATAAGAACTAAATATAGGCAGAAGAATGAACAGCAAGGTCAGTGTCACAGAACTTTTTAGTCGTGATGAAATTAAAGAACTCACCATGACCTCAGACTTGCATGGTGCTTGGGCAGTAGGTTCAACCTGGACCATAATTGTCATGACCTTTGGCACGGTAGCCTATAGCTGGGAATATTTACCTACGTGGGGGAAAGTCCTGATGTGCGCGCTGGCATTGGCCATTTTGGCTGGCCGACAACTTGCGCTGGCTATTTTGATGCATGATGCCTCACATCATAGCCTGTTCAAAACCAAATGGTTGAACACTCATTTGACTGACTGGCTCTGTGCACGCCCGATCTGGAATGATGTCAGCAAGTATCGTCCTTATCATCTGAAACATCATGCTAAAACCTCGCAACCAGATGATCCTGACTTGGGGTTGGTAAAAAACTTTCCCATTACGCAAAGCTCACTATTCAGGAAATTCTTCCGTGACCTGAATGGGCAATCGGGGCTTAAATTTCTCGCTGGTCGAGTATTAATGGATCTGGAATTACTGGAATGGAGTGTTTCCAATGACCCCAAGCCAATTCCGCGTGGTGATCGCAGCAATTTAGAGTTAGCGAAAAACTTGCTTAAAAATAGTTCTGGTATGTTAATTTCAAATGCAGCAATTTTTTCTGCGCTTTGGGCCAGCGGCCATCCTAAACTGTATTTATTATGGCCTCTCGCCTATATCACCCCATTTCCTTTGTTCATCCGCATCCGTGCCATGGCTGAACATGCCGGATTAGAAACCAGTCATTCTGCCCTTAGCAATACCCGAACTACTCGTGCAGGCTGGCTGGCACGTGCTTTGGTTGCCCCGATTCATGTGAACTATCATATTGAACATCATTTAATGGCCTCTGTTCCGCATCAAAAGCTGGGGAGAATGCACCAGATGTTAAGGGAGCGTGAGTATGTCGATGCTCCGCCAAGTTATCTGGATGTGATTCGTTCACTTTTAAAAAAATAATCAACTTTCCCGATGCTTAGATTATTCCACTTCAATGCTGATGGGTTTCAGCATGTGAATGCGGATGTGAGGATTGTCCCCGATGTTCCGGCGGGCAATCTTCCGCTTCAATCTGCAAGGTCATCTCGGTAATATGATGCTCATGGTGAAGCATCTCAAAGGTCTGATGCCGCAGTTTCTGATAATCCACATTCGGTGCAACCAGATGCACGGTCAGCATGACTTTTTTGGAAGTAATCGCCCAGACCTTGAGCTGATGAATATCCTGGACCCCATCAAGCGCCAAAAGATCGTGACGTAATTTTTCAATATCAATTTCCTCCGGCACACCTTCAAGCAGAATATTGATGCTCTGTTTCAGCAAAATCCAGGTTCTTGGCAATACCCAAAATCCGATTAATACTGCAATGATTGTATCTATCCACATCCAGCCGGTGAAATAAATCACTAGTGCTCCAATAATCACGCCTACAGATCCCAGTGCATCACTGAGCACTTCCAGATAAGCACCTTTGACATTGAGACTTTCCTGACTACTAGACACCAGAATTTTCATGGAAATCAGATTAATGATCAGCCCCAAAACAGCAACAATCATCATGCCAAGGCTTTGAATTTCTGGTGGA
Source organism: Acinetobacter sp. CIP 101966 (assembly GCF_000369725.1). Lineage (NCBI taxonomy): Bacteria > Pseudomonadati > Pseudomonadota > Gammaproteobacteria > Moraxellales > Moraxellaceae > Acinetobacter > Acinetobacter sp. CIP 101966. The sequence continues at coordinate 480,076 of NZ_KB850160.1, forward strand.
TGACTCAAACGCTGATAAGCTTCAAACAAGATATAAATCGCAACCACAAACAGCATTAAGGCGTTAAACAAAGCAGCCAAAATCTCAAAGCGCTGATAACCAAATGTCCGTTTATTGTCTGCCGGTTTTTGTCCAATTTTGATAGCGACTAAAGCGATAGCCAGTGCAGCAGCATCGGTAAACATATGCGCAGCATCAGAAAGTAAGGCCAAACTTTGAGTTAGAAAACCAGCAATCACTTCCACAATTAAAAAAGTGGTGGTTAATCCCAGCGCTATTGATAATTTTCTGGCATTTTTTGCAGTCACGGTGACATGACTATGCTCATGATGATGTGAATTTCCCACCGGCCACTCCTTCCTTCTTATTCAACGAGGACTGTATCCTCAGCATCTTTCAAGTCTTGTTCTGATTCATATTACGCTTGAATTTTATCTATTTAAGTAGGTTTTTTATGAACTGTTTTATCAGTCGACATTAGATTAAAGTTTTAGCTTTTTCATGCTCTGCCAGCCAAGCCTGTACCGAAGCCCGCTTAAAATTACGCTCGACATATTCTATTATTTTCACAGGAAGTTTCACCTGATGACTCAGCAGACGATGCAACATAAAGGCCAGATCAAAGTCTGCAATGGACCAGTGTTCAGTCAACCATATGTCCTCCAGCATATGTTCTGCCACATTCACCAAGCGCTGAATTTCTTCGGTGATCGGAGCTGTAAGAGATGTAGATATTTTTGGTGGATGAAATACCGAATCGGAAGGCATTTGTTGGCGGATTTGCATAAAATCGGTTTTGACCAAGGCTTGTATGGCGCGACATTTGGCTCTCGCCTGAATTTCCTTTGGATATAGTGCCGGATAACTTGGAGCCGAAAAGACATCTTCCAGATATTCAGTGATCGCCCATGATTCAAACAGGCTAAAGTTATCTACTATTAAAAACGGAACTTTAGCACTTGGACAAATGGCTTGATAAGCCGCAGATTTCTGTTGCTGCTGATCTAAATCAATCACGATTTCCTGAAAATCTAAACCCTTTTCTTTTAAGGCAACATAAACCGACATGGCATAAGGGCTGATTCTATTTTTATCGACATATAAACGTATATTCTGCATATCCTTGTTCCTGATGACCTTGTTGTTTTTATTCAGTACGGCAGCCTTACTCTACTCTCTTTTCTATATAAAAGGAAAAATGAACTGCTTGATGTAGCGATCACACGAAAAATTTTTACACACTTACTGATAGTGCAGAGATGCTTATTATTTTTTATTTTGCACGTGATGTGGGGCATAAAGCCTTTTATTTTGCTTTTGATTCACGTTAAATTAAATCATTCTCTTGATATCAAAAAACTATGTTGAACTTAGCCCACCTCCCCGATACCGTGTATGCCATTCAACATCTGGCCTTTGAAGACTTAGGTGCTTGGGAAGATATTTTTTATCAGCTCGGCTTACGTGTGCGTTATTTCGAAGCTGGTATCGATGATCTCACCAAGGCTTTTGAACATCCCGGATTAACAATCATTCTCGGTGGCCCAATTGCAGTCTATGAAACTGAGGACTATCCTTTCTTACAACAGGAAATAGACTTACTTAAAGTTCGCCTAGAAAAGAACTTACCAACGTTAGGCATCTGTTTAGGTGCGCAGTTAATTGCTGCTGCATTGGATGCCAAAGTCTATCCAGGAGATGTAAAAGAAATTGGCTGGTCTAAACTCAGTCTTACTTCTATTGAAAATAATCCACTAAAAGCTCTGGAAGATATTGACGTCCTGCATTGGCATGGTGATACCTTTGATCTACCTGAACAGGCAGAGTTACTGGCCAGCTCTGACCTTTATCCAAATCAGGCCTTTCAGGTAGGACAGAATATTCTAGCACTACAATTCCATGCTGAAGTGGTCAGTGAAAGTTTAGAGAAATGGCTGATTGGACATACCTGTGAGTTACGCAAAGCCCAGATCAATATCCCTGCACTGCGGGCAGATCATCAAAGCTATGCACCCGCGCTTGAACAGGCCGCCAGTTCGGTATTGCTGCATTATTTAGAAAACTTGCAACTTAAATAACCGTAATAAAAAAGCACCCAGTTGGACACTGCTGTCCCATAGTTTGCTTTAAATAAAAAAACCTGAGTCCTAACAGTTAAAATATGAGTGCAAACAAACACTTTAACGACTAGGATTCAGG
>NZ_KB850160.1:483369-543537 GCF_000369725.1 Acinetobacter sp. CIP 101966
ACTTTAAAAGCTTTATTTTCACCCGATAAAATACCCATAAAACAAGAGGAAGCTCAAATGAGCTTCCTCTTGTGAAAAATTGTGGGACAGCAATGCCCAGTTGGGTGCTTTTTTAATTTGTCATGCTTATTTTTTCGGAGCAGGTACAGAAGCCTCGGTAGTAATGTTTACTGTAATTTTATCGCCCACATTTGGAACATAACCGCCTACCCCAAAGGCTGAACGGTTAAATGAAGTGGTTGCATTGAAACCAATCGTTTGTAATTTTGTCATTGGGTGCACGCCTTGTTTATTTAAAACTGCGTCCAGTACCACAGGTTTAGTGACATCTTTTACGGTTAAGTTACCGGTGATTTTGTATTTGTTTTTGCCTAAAGCCTGAACTTTAGTACTTTTAAAAGTGATATTCGGATATTTGGCAGCATCAAAAAATTCTGCTGTCTTAATATGGTCATCCAGCGCTTTCACATTCGTATTAATGCTTGCAACCGGGATATTCACATTGACCGAAGAATTCGCAGGTTTTACATTATCAACATTAATCGTACCCTGGATGTCACTGAAGTTTGCAGATGGTGTAGAGAAACCAAAGTGGCTCCAAGAGAACACCGTTGCTGAATGAGTCGGGTCAATCGTATAGGCCACTGGTTTTGCCATAGAAACTGTTGCTACAGATGCGACCGCCAAGCCTAATGCTAATGTTTTGAAATTCATGTTTTTATCTCACGTTTTGGATGTTATTAAGTGTATAGAATCTGGAACTGTTTACAGCCCTAAAGATAAAACGTTTTGTTGCAGCGATGAAACGATAAAATTGTAAGTTATTTTTTTAATTTTTGAGCTTTAATCCATACGGTACTGGATGAATCCAGTTTTCTTGGCGACTTTGTTATACAACGCTTGTGCCTGATGGTTTAATTCATGAGTCAGCCAGTAAACCCGGTCGCAATTACGCTGCTGCGCGACCTGATAGACATGCTGAATCAGCTTGCGCGCCACGCCCTGTCCGCGATAATCAGGATGGGTAAATAGATCCTGCAAATAGGCATAGGGTCTTACTGTCCAGCTACTGTTATGTTCGATGACATGCACAATCCCTACGACCTTTCCATCAATCAAGGCCGCAAAACCGTACATTGAATCTAACTCATAATTAGTTAATTTATCCCAGGTATTTTTACTTACCTCATCCGAAATTTGGGTCTGATAAAAGCGTTGATAGTCTTGCCATAAAAATAGCCATTCCGGCTGTGATATTTGCTCTAGAGATTTGATCTGGATCTGGCACTGTATATTCATGTTTAACTGCTTCTTTGGCTTATTTCTTTAATTTAAGTCGTTTCAATAGTGGTCGCTGAATTTTTATAGCGGCCTAAACTTAGCTTTATCTCATCTGGTGCTCATAAGCAACCTGTCAGATGAAAATCATCCGGCATAAAAAAAGTCCCAATCAGGGACTTTTCATGCATTATGTTTAAAGTTTTTCAACCAGAATACGATCAACCTGTTTTAGGCCAGTCGTCTTTTCATGATTTTTACGACGCACTTTAATGACCTTTTCTTCGGCTAATTCTTGCAGCATTAAATCAACTGCAACCATCGCTTCAAGAGGTAATTCCTGTCCGATCCACTTGAGTTCGCCTGCATCCATTAAAGTAATTTCATCGTTAATTTGTTCATACAAGCTCATGTTCATCTCACTCTTTCATTTCGACTATGGGAGAACTTTCTAACGATTGCCACATGAAAACAACGCTAAAAAGCGAAAAAATAAAAGACGCCCCAAAAATGGAGCGTCTTTTAATAAACCGCCTAATCAGTTGATTATGCAGTAATCTCTTTTACAGCTGCAACCACTGCTTCAGTAGTAATACCGAAGAACTGGAACAGATCTTTTGCAGGTGCAGATTCGCCATAAGTGGTCATACCGATTACGCGACCATCAAGACCCACAAATTTCCACCAGTAATCAACATGTGCAGCCTCAACAGCAACACGTGCACGAATATTTGATGGAAGAACCGCTTCACGATAAGCTGCATCTTGCTTCATGAATTCTTCAGCACATGGCATAGACACGACACGCACGCCTTCAAGCTGTGCATAAGCTTCCATTGCCAGAGATACTTCAGAACCAGTTGCAATAATGATGGCTTTCAATTCGCCTTTTTCTTCAGCCAGTACATAACCACCTTTCGCAGCGTTCTCAATTTGAGCTTGAGTACGGGTTTGGAATGGCAAATTCTGACGGGAGAAGATCAATGCGGTTGGACCTTCAGCACGCGTTAATGCAGATTTCCAAGAAATTGCCGCTTCAACCGTGTCACATGGACGCCATGTGTTTAGATTTGGCGTACCACGAAGGGATGCGATCTGCTCAACAGGTTGATGCGTTGGACCATCTTCACCCAGACCAATTGAGTCATGCGTATACACATGGATCACGCGCTGTTTCATCAATGCAGACATACGTACGGCATTACGTGCATATTCCATAAACATCAGGAATGTTGCTACGTAAGGGATAAAACCGCCATGCAGTGCAACACCATTCGCGATTGCAGTCATACCGAATTCACGTACGCCATAGTGTACGTAGTTACCTGCCGGATTGTCCTGTACGCCTTGCGCGCCTTTCCAAAGGGTCAGGTTAGAACCTGCAAGATCCGCAGAACCACCTAGAACTTCTGGCAATAATGGAACAAGTGCTTGTAATGCATTTTGGCTCGCTTTACGCGTTGCGATCGTTTCAGCTTTGGCATTCACTTCTGCAATATAAGCATCCGCTTTTGCAACGAAGTCAGCCGGTAATTCACCAGATAAACGACGTTTAAGCTCAGCTGCTTCAGCTGGATATTTTGCAGCATAAGCAGCAAATGTTTCGTTCCAAGCTGCTTCTGATTCAGCACCTTTGGCTTTCGCATCCCAAGCTGCATAAACATCTTCAGGAATTACAAATGCTTCATCAGTCCAGCCTAGTGCTTCACGAGTCAAGACGATTTCGTCATGACCGAGTGGTGCACCATGACTGTCTTCTTTACCTTGCTTGTTTGGTGAACCCAGACCAATCACAGTTTTACAAATAATGATGGTTGGTTTAGCAGTTTCAGCTTTAGCTTCTAAAGTTGCCTGACGGATTGCATCTGCATCGTGGCCATCAACTTTAATCACTTGCCAGCCGTACGCCAGGAAGCGTTGTTCTGTATCGTCAGAGAACCAGCCTTCCACTTCGCCATCAATCGAGATGCCATTGTCGTCATAGTAAGCAATCAATTTGCCCAGACCCAATGTTCCTGCCAAAGAACATGCTTCGTGAGAAACACCTTCCATCAAACAGCCATCGCCAAGGAAGCAGTAAGTGAAGTGATCTACAACTTGGATATCGTCTTTGTTAAATTGTGCAGCTAGGGTTTTTTCAGCCAGTGCAAAACCAACAGCATTCGCGATGCCTTGACCTAAAGGACCAGTCGTCGTTTCAATTCCTGGCGCATAGCCCAATTCCGGGTGACCAGGTGTTTTAGAATGAAGTTGACGGAATGCTTTTAGATCTTCAATCGAAAGATCGTAGCCCGTTAAATGAAGAAGCGCATATTGAAGCATAGAGCCATGGCCATTTGACAATACAAAACGGTCACGGTTTGCCCAATTCGGGTTGGTAGGGTTGTGGTTCATGAATTCACGCCAAACCACATCAGAGATATCTGCCATCCCCATTGGAGCACCTGGATGTCCTGAGTTTGCTTTTTGCACAGCATCCATTGCCAATACACGAATTGCGTTTGCAATACGACGTTCATTAAGCGGGGTTGTCATAAATCAGAGTCCAAAATATTCAGAAATAGGAAATGATGAAAAGACTTTCAAAACTGCTGTCTATTGTCTTAAAAAAACAGCGAGGGGTAAAGACTAACCAACAATATTTATCAGTTTATTGAGTGTCTCTTGCCTTATCGTACAATTATTCCACATTTCTTCTTCGGCTTCGCTTCTCTCTACCGGTTTTCAGATTGAATTATCCCTCATTTCCTAGCTAACTTTATTGTCTGTATCTACAATTTAAGCAGATAGACAGGATTGAATTTATGCTGATTTTGTTTCTATTTCATATGTCTCACATCATTATTTTTGAAGAAAATCTATACAATTAACTAAACTAGTCATAATGTAATTTGTACTAAATTTTATAAAATATGGGTAGGATTTTTTGATATACAGGTGAAACCTAATTTGCTTAGGCTAATTTTCAACTTCGGGAGAGTTATTGCCCTTGGCAGTCTTTAGGCAAATAGCGCTGCTGAATATCAGTGGAATAACATTTGCCACTATGAACATCAAAAGCAACCGATTTCCCGCGAATCGCAGCATCTACTCCCTGCTCTCGTATCTTGAACTCTATCCGGCACGTAGCGTTAATGATCACTTTTTCGATATATTGACCATGCCCACCAATCTCGCGTCCGGCATCACAGTGCTGATCCGAAGCAATAAACTGGGTTCGATATGCTCCAGCTTGCTCAAATACTTCGGCCAATTGATTACGCACGACATAAGCTTGATAACTCATAAAAGCCATCGTTACTAAAATCGCGATGATGATGAGTACGATCAGTACTTCAATCAGGGTAAATGCCTTTTGATACATGATTTCTGATCTCCGTACAGTCTTGCTCCAAGAAGTCCATAGCAAAAGATGTCGCCACTCCTAACCAGCTAATGTGGAAGACTTAGCGCTAATATGAAGACACGCTTGAACATCGACAAGACAGTTGGTCGCAAGGCGCACAGTCTGAATCTGCTTTATTGATGTAATGATCACTTGCTTAAGTAAATTTTGAATTTTGAGCTTTGTATTTTTTCTATCGTCTATTTTTTTAAGATTTAATCGGAAATCTAAGCATTTAATTTTCTGACAGTCTGACAGATTAAAATATTGTTGCTTCATATTCCCCAATCAATAATGCTGCCTAAATAGACATATCAATTTTTTTAATTCTATTAATCAATTAAAAACACAATAATTTGAAACAATTTCGACCAATTTTGTCCTGTTAAGCTAGTCCTAGAGCGCAACTCGATGTAACATATCGGGTCTTTAAAATTAACTGTGATAGGACTATGCGCGAGTACGCTGTATTTACTTCGGAATCTGTAAGCGAAGGCCATCCAGATAAAATGGCTGACCAAATCAGTGACGCTATTTTGGATGCAATCTTAAAAGAAGACCCATATGCACGGGTTGCTTGTGAAACGCTTGTAAAAACAGGTGCGGTTGTACTTGCCGGTGAAATCACAACGACAGCAAATGTTGATTTTGAGGCAATTGTACGTCATACCGTAAACGGAATTGGTTATCACCATTCTGATCTTGGTTTTGATGGCTCAACCTGTGCCGTGATCAACATGATTGGTAAACAGTCACCTGAAATTGCTCAGGGTGTAGACCGCCAGAAACCTGAAGATCAGGGTGCCGGTGACCAGGGCTTGATGTTTGGTTATGCAAGCCGCGAAACTGATGTATTAATGCCTGCGCCGATTTCATATGCGCATCGCTTGATGGAAAAACAGGCTGAATTACGCCGTAATGGCACCTTGCCATGGTTACGCCCAGATGCAAAAAGCCAGGTAACGTTTGCTTATGAAAATGGCGTACCAGTTCGTTTAGATGCAGTCGTTCTTTCGACTCAACATGATCCTGAAATCACTCAAGCAAACCTGAAAGAAGCTGTGATTGAAGAAATCGTGAAGAAAATCATTCCTGCTGACATGTTCCATGCAGAGACCAAATTCCACATCAACCCAACGGGTATGTTTGTGATCGGTGGTCCTGTGGGTGACTGTGGTTTGACTGGACGTAAAATTATCGTAGATACCTACGGTGGTATGGCACGTCACGGCGGTGGTGCTTTCTCTGGTAAAGATCCATCTAAAGTTGACCGCTCTGCTGCATATGCAGGTCGTTATGTAGCGAAAAACATCGTTGCTGCTGGCCTGGCTGACAAGTGTGAAATTCAGGTGTCTTATGCAATTGGTGTTGCTGAGCCAACTTCAATTTCAATCAATACCTTCAATACTGCAAAAGTCTCTGAAGAATTGATTATTGCACTGGTTCGTGAACATTTCGACTTACGTCCATATGGCATTACCCGTATGCTTGACCTGATCCAGCCGATGTATAAGCAAACTGCTGCTTATGGTCACTTCGGTCGTGAAGGTTCTGATACTGCCTTTACCTGGGAAAAAACTGACAAAGTGGAAGCGCTTAAAGCGTCTGCTGGTCTATAAGTTTTTCTTAAAAAAAGCCTGCATCATGCGGGCTTTTTTTATGTCTTTCATTTCTTCATCTTTAGAATTATCTCTAGGTCGTGATGACAAATATTTAAATGCCAAGCTTCATACTATAACCTGCCTATCGAATGATACTATTAAGACTTCCCTCTCTGTGAATATCACTATTCCATGAAACTTAAAACAACTTCCGACTGAGCCATTATAGTATAAGTATCGAAAAAAGTTACAGTTAATCAACAAATGTTGATCTATTTGCTAGCATAAATCTAAATAAATGGCTGCTAAATTAGATTGCAGCTCTACAACAACAAAAGGATATTACTCGATGAATAAATTACTGATTGCTTTAGGTTTGGCGACCACTGTTGCCTTAGTCGGCTGTAGTAAAGAAGAAGCGCCTGAAACCGGCGCAACCACAGGTGAGCATTTAGAAAATGCAGCCAATCAAGCCGGTCATGATATGGAAGATGCCAGCCGTGAGGCTGCGGTAGAAACCGAACGAGCAATGGATAATGCCGCAGAAAATACTGCTCAGGCAGCGGACGAAGCAGCTGCTGCAACGTCTAGAGCAGCAGATGCCACTGCGGAAGCAGCACGTAAAGCAACTGCAGCAACTGCAGCGGCAGTTGAAGAAGGTGCCGGAGAAGTTCGGGAAAAAGCTGAAAACTGATTTTAGCATTCAGTTTGATGTTTAAAAGCCTGCGATTGCAGGCTTTTTTATCAGAGATGATTTTAAATATCGAATGATCTAAATTGAAATTGCATTATTTCTTGAGGGGATCAATTTTTTATCTAAGTGAGTGGATAAAATCAGATAAACTGATAAAACTTATCAAGTATTAGAATGAATTAATTGTGATTCACTACGCAAAACGGGCTGCATTTAAACTGAAATTCAGTAGAATACCAGCCTTTATTTTTAAAATTCAATCTCCCATGTCAGTCATTGTTGCTGCTTCCCAACGGTCGAATATTTCGGTCTGGGCAGCTTTTATCTTGCTTATCATAGGTACAATCGGTGCCTATCAAATCGTAGGCTTAAATCAGGCCTTATTATTTTTGGTTGGTGGTGCACTGGGCATGACCCTGTATCATGCTTCATTTGGTTTTACTTCGAGCTGGCGTGTCTTTATCAAGGAACGTCGCGGTCGTGGTTTACGCGCACAAATGATTATGCTCGCTCTGGCCGTTTTGCTGTTCTTCCCGACTTTAGGTGCAGGTGAATTGTTCGGTAATCCAGTCAAAGGCAACGTTAACCCTGTTTCCATGTCAGTTATGATTGGCGCCTTTATTTTCGGTATTGGTATGCAGCTCGGTGGCGGTTGTGCATCAGGTACGCTATATACCGTGGGTGGCGGTAGTGCACGTATGTTGGTAACGCTACTGTTTTTCTGTATCGGGTCTGTGATTGCGACCTCGCACCTTGACTGGTGGTTTGCCCTGCCACATCTTGAACCGATTTCCATAGTAGAAAGTTTAGGCGTCCTCCCTGGATTGCTGTTGAGCTTTATCGTTTTTGCCATCATTGCTGCGGCGACTGTTTATTTCGAAAAGAAACGTCATGGCAGCCTGGAAATTGAGCCAAGCAGTGAACATCAGGGCTGGAAGCGCTTTGTTCGTGGTCCATGGCCTCTGATTTGGGGCGGTATTATTCTGACCTTGCTCAATTTTGCGACTCTGGCACTCGCAGGTCGTCCTTGGGGCGTGACCTCTGCGCTGGCAGTTTGGGGTGCCAAAGGTGCTACGCTTGTGGGTGTTGATGTAGCTTCTTGGGATTATTGGCAAAAAGCAGGCAATGCCAAAGCACTGGCAGAATCATTATGGTTTGATATTACCTCAATGATGAACTTCGGTATCATGCTGGGTGCTTTATTGGCAGCTAGCTTGGCAGGTAAATTTGCGCCGAATTTTAATATTCCAAAGCGCTCACTGATTGCTGCTGTTGTAGGTGGCTTAATGCTGGGCTATGGCGCAAGACTGGCTTATGGTTGTAATATCGGTGCATATTTCAGTGGAATTGCGTCGGGTAGTCTGCATGGCTGGTTATGGCTGGTGTTTGCCTTTATCGGCAATGGCATTGGGGTAAAACTTCGTCCGATCTTCTTCCCGAATGAAAAACCGCAGCCTGAAAAACTGACCGGTTGCTAATGCTTAAAATCAAAAAAGCCCATCTGTGATGGGCTTTTTTCTGGCTTTAGGATTTACAGCGCAGCTTTTAAATTACAGCCATAACCCATGGTCTGCTGAACCTGACGATAAGTCGTATAACGATCCAGAATAAAGGTATAAAAATGATCAGCATCAGAGAAATTAGCTTTTAAATTTTCATTCTTGGCATTGGGCAATTTAATGTCATCGACCAGTTCCAGATTGTAATGTCCCAAACGGAACATATCGGCAAAATAACTATTCATCATATCGCAATAGGCGATTTTACTAGGTTTTAATGCGGTACTGCTAACGAGATGCTGGTTCAAGCTTTGCAGATTATTGACATCTAAAGGAAACTGGTGTGCGAAAGCAATGCTTTCGACTTTCTTAAATTTCTGAAAGTCTTGGGCTAACTGGACATTGAGTGCATCAAAACGTTGCTGCAGTTCCTGTGCGGTCTGAACCTGATATTTGGCTGGATCTACGACCGGTTTTTGTGGTTGTTCCGAACATGCAGTTAATCCAGTGAGCAGCGCTAATGACGTTAGCCATACCTTCATGTTTATACACTCAATTTAAATATACCAATGCTTATTATGCCTGAAAGCAGCTTGATGTACTGTTTAAAGTAATTTCTCATTCATATAACGCCAGTAGCGCTTTGGCACATATTGAATATGCAATTTCATGTTCTTGCGCGCCTGAATATTCACACTGTTAAAATAGTCTTTCCAGAGCTGATCATATAGCAGCTCTTGATCATCCAGTTCAATACTGAATGATTGACTATGACCAATCCGGATTTGTGGATCGATTATTTCAGCGTTCATCTCGACCTGATGCATCTGCCTTAAATCATAATAAATACCGTAATTACGCTGCTCGTCATAAATCAGCCAGCTTTGATCCTGATAACGCTCCTGAAAATGTCGGGAAATAATCGGCAAGACATTAAAATCCGGTCTGACCAGACTCAGAAACAAACCATCTTTGGCTTTTTTAAAGCGTACAAAAGCCTCCATACGATGCTTTTCCCGCCCCACTTGCTTGGCCCATTGCGACATGCCGATCACCGCAGTATGACCATAATCTTTATCGACTGGACGCTGGTTTTGAAAGACATAGACTGCAAAATCAAAAAGAGTCTGGAACGCTGCTTCCTGCTCTGACAAAAACGTATAGTAAAAAGCACGCAAACTGCTGGAAGATACTTTCTGCTTTAATCCCTGCCACACCCGCTGCCCATGCTGATCATTAGAGGCCACATGGATAAATTCATCAAATAAACCTGTTTGTGCTTGAGGATTGGCCGTCACTATCACGTTAAATTCTTTAAACTCGAAAGCACGAAATACACAACTGAGCAGACCAGTCATGCTGCCATCAAAACAGTAACTTGCCACTAGAAACCCAATCCTAATTGAGGTGAAAGTTGCTGCTGATATTTGGATTGTCCTGACATCAAAATTTGCTGGCGAATCTGATGGGACTGCTGATCTTTCTTAAATTTCGGTGTATCTGCACAGCAGATAAAATGCTGCGCCCGGTTATAAGCCACGCCCATGCGTTTTAGCTGGTCAATATGAATCTGTCCAAAACGGCGGGCCTGTACAATTTTCTGGGCAGAACGTACACCTATACCGGGTACCCGTAGAATCATTTTATAGTCGGCACGGTTAATATCGACTGGAAAGGCTTCAGGATGACGCAAGGCCCAACTGAGTTTGGGATCAATATCCAGCTCCAGATTCGGATGCTGCTCATCGACAATTTCATCAGCAGCAAAGCCATAAAAACGCATCAGCCAGTCAGATTGATACAGACGATTTTCTCTTAATAATGGCGGTGCTGAACCGATGGCGGGTAAGGCTTTATCTTCAGGATTAATCGGGATATAACCAGAGAAATACACCCTTTTCAGCTTGAATTCCTTGTAATGCCGGTCAGCCATCAAAATAATGTCCTGATCGGTTTCACTATGCGCGCCCACCACCATCTGTGTAGTTTGTCCGGCAGGTACAAACTTGGGGACTGACTTGATCAGCTTGCGTTCATCTTTGAGCTGGATCAACCGGTCACGCACAATGCCCAAGTCTTTTTGTACTTCAGCATGGGTTTTCTCAGGCGCAAATTTTTGCAGTCCTGCTTCTGTTGGCATTTCCAGATTAATACTCATACGGTCGACATACAGTCCGGCTTCGGTAATGATCTCCTGTGATGCACCCGGAATAGTTTTCAGATGAATATAGCCATTAAAGTTTTCTTCGAGTCTAAGTTTTTTGACCACTTGCAGCATCCGTTCCATGGTGTGATCCGCCGACTTAAAAATACCCGAACTGAGAAACAGCCCCTCAATATAATTACGCCGATAAAAATTCATGGTCAGATCCACGACTTCCTGCACGGTAAATGCTGCACGCTGGACATCAGCGGAACGGCGCGAAACACAATAGGAACAGTCAAAAATACAGACATTAGAGAACAGAATTTTCAGCAAGGAAACACAGCGGCCATCTTCGGTATAGCTATGACAGATGCCATTGCCGGTATTGCCCACACCCTTTTCTTTATTTTTACGATTGCTACCACTGGATGAGCACGACACATCATATTTGGCAGCATCGGCTAAAATTTGCAGTTTTTCACGGATACGATCAGACATGAGCTCAGAGAATATGTGACCAAAAAGCTATTATAAAGTCTTAATTTCTAGACCTATAAATAATCCGTCTCTTTGACGACATAGCGTGTCGCAAGAAATGTAAATAACACGTAACCCATGCTGCAGTATTTCAAAATAAAATAACCAATATGATTTGCTTAATTTTGTGCTCAAAGGCAAAGTAAAAGCATAACAAGGAGCAAATCTATGTCTTTATTAGAAAATCTCGGAATTAAACACCCTATTTTCTTGGCACCGATGGCAGGTGTCTCTACGCCCGAGCTTGCTGCCGAAGTGTCCAATCAGGGTGGCTTGGGTTCACTGGGTCTGGGGGCCAGCAGTATTGATGCAGCGCGACAACAGATTTTAAAGACCCAGGAATTGACAGATTGCCCTTTTCAGGTCAATTTTTTCTGTCATGACAGTATGCCTCTAGATGAAGCTGTAGCGCAGGCCTGGATTGCCCAGTTTAAAGATAAATTTGCCAAATATGGCGCTCAGGCACCCCAGCATTTGAAGTGTATTTATCCGAGTTTTAAAGACAATGATGACTTCCTGAATCTGGTATTGGAAACCAAACCGCGAGCAGTCAGCTTTCATTTTGGGATTCCGCATCCACATCAAATTCAAGCCCTCAAACAGGCCGGGATTCTGACCATGGTGTCTGCCACCAATTTTGCCGAAGCCAAAGCTATTGAGGCAGCCGGAATTGATATCATTATTGCACAGGGGATTGAAGCTGGCGGCCATCGTGGGATTTTTAGCACCAAGTTTGATGCTTCAGTCAAAACCTCGAATCTGGTGAAACTGATCAAACAGCATTCTTCCTTGCCGATTGTAGCGGCAGGCGGGATTATGACGGGTGAGCAAGCGCGTCAAATGATGGATTTCGGTGCAGATGCCGTGCAACTCGGGACTGCATTTGTGCAATGCAAATCTTCCAATGCCAATGAGGCTTATCGTAAAGCCCTATTTTCCAAGCCACTCACTCAAGTCAGTGCCAGCATTTCCGGTCGTCCTGCACGCGGCATCATTAACCACTGGCATATTGAGGTGGATACACCGGAGCGACTGGATGTTCCGGCCTATCCATATACTTATGATCTGGCCAAGCAATTACATGCTGCTGCTGCCAAACATGGGGATCAAGGTTATGGTGCATTCTGGGCAGGTTCGAACGTAGCACAGATTCGTGAAATGGAAGCTTCCGATCTGATTAACCAGCTCATACTGGAAATGAAGCATCTTTAATACTTGAATCATAAAAAAACCTCTCCACATGGAGAGGTTTTTAATTTATCTAGAATTAGCGTGTGACACGATGCCAGGCATCTTTAACTGCAAATTTCGCTTCTTCCCAGTTGAGGCGGGACTCACCTTTTAACTGTTCCCACTTGGTACGCAGTTCAGGTTCGGCACGGTCAAAATCCGTATCATGCTCATACATCGGACGATTTTCATAACCGACCCGGTAAGCACCGCGATAATCACGATCATAATCTAGATCGCCATATGTGCTACGCGTTTCATTGAAATACGGGCGATTATGATACTCATCTCTCCAGTAATTATCTTCTGCTCTCAAATGATCTGGATGTCGATAGTTATCTGCCTCAGGAAAGTTCTCTGGGTGCTGGTAATTATCTGCCTGTTTCTCATGATCAGGTGTCGCAATGTCATTACCTGCAATACCGCCAACAACACCACCGATAATACCACCCACCACTGCACCTGGAGGGCCACCTACCAGACCTGCAACTGCGCCTACCGCAGCTCCACCCAAAGTACCGGCACTGGTCGCAGCCAGATTATCTTCACCTTCATTCATGTCTGGAACACGAGGATTATCTTTGACAGGTGTATTCAAATCTGGACGAGCGTTAGTATCAGTCGGATTGATATTCAGGCCTTCACTGCGTTCTTGTGGCAATTCCGTTGACGTTTTATGGCTAAACTCTGTGACTGGACGATTGGTATTTGTCATTACAGATCTCCCTCAATGATGACGATAAACAAGATGGATCACATCTGGTTTATATCTGGATAGGTTCATCATAGAGGAAGCTTGAGTAAGCAATGTCCAAGTCCTGTCCAGTTTAAGTGAACAAACTGTGCTGCTATGTATTAGACAGGCTGAAGTGTAAACAGAATGCAAAAATCCGCCTGCTCAAGATAAAAAAGGTAGGGATTTCATGCAAAAAATATTACATGATTCGCTGAATTTTGCCCGTCATTACTTGGTTTCCAGTAAATTCACCTGCTCGACCTGTACATCAGTCATGGTTAAACCATGTTCTAGCAGTGCATTAAAATAATCTTCTACCACACGATACTGGTCAGCCGTATTTTCTACCTGATACATGCTTTGACGAAACTCGTTGCTGGAACGCAAACCTTTGGTGTACCAGGCAATATGTTTACGGGAAATCCGGCAGCCGGAATACTCGCCGTAAAATTCGTATAACTCTGTCAAATGTCCCAATAGAACATCTTTCACTTCTGTAATACTTGGTGCATCCAGATGTTGACCGGTTTTTAAATAATGGGCAATTTCACGAAAAATCCAGGGCCGACCTTGTGCTGCACGACCAATCATAATTGCGTCTGCACCGGTATAATCCAGCACGTATTTGGCTTTTTCCGGACTGTCGATATCACCGTTGGCAATCACAGGAATCTTCAACATTTCCTTTACGTCTTTGATTAAAGAATAACGCGCGGTATTCAGGTACATATCTTCACGGGTACGGCCATGTAAAGCTAGCGCTGCAATTCCGGCTTGTTCAGCACGTTTAGCGACACGCATAATATTTTCCTGACCGTTCAAATAACCAAGCCGGGTTTTTAAGGTCACTGGCACATCAACTGCAGCCACAACTGCATCCAGAATACGCGCAACTAGATCTTCATCCTGCAATAAAGCAGAACCGGCGAGTCGGTTACAGACCTTTTTGGCTGGGCAGCCCATATTAATATCAACAATTTGCGCACCATTGGCCACCTGATAACGTGCCGCTTCAGCCAGATCATGGGGATCTGAACCAGCAATCTGCGCTGAAATAGGTGCCAGCTCTCCATCAAAATTGGCACGATATAAGCTCTTTTTACTCATGCGCAAAGTTTTGTCAGATGTCATCATTTCACTGACCGCATGGCCTGCACCAAAGTATTTGCACAAGGTTCTAAACGGACGGTCGGTCACACCTGCCATGGGAGCGACAATCAAATTGTTTGACAGTTGATATGGACCAATATACATATAAATTCATCACTTTTTTGATGGGCATAGTATACTGCATCTGCCTTATTCGCTCATCTTTTCAATTAATTTACGACACCATGAATAAAACTTTCGCTTCTTGTTTTTCTTTTAAGTCATTGTCTGTACTTGCACTTTCCCTGGGTCTTGCCGGTTGTGGCAATGGTTCATGGTGGTCAAAAGATGATGAACCGACACTTGAAGTTGAACATATTCGCAAAGCTATTCCAAACCGTGTCAACCAACGTGAGTCTTGGGCACAAGATATTTATGACATTACCGAACAGCTCGGCATTCCTCAGACCAAGGAAAATGTTTGTACGATTGTGGCAGTGGTTGATCAGGAATCTAACTTTGTTGCAGATCCTACTGTTCCGGGTTTGGGTGAAAAGGCGGTTAAGGAAGTCCAAGGTCGCCTTGATGAAAAATTCAAAGATAAACTCGGTCAAGCGATTGGTGGCACAGTTGCAGGATATTTCCAGGAAGTTCTCAAGAATCACCCAAGTCCTGAAGACAACTACTTGAGCCAGATGCGCCGGGTCAAAACGGAACGTGAACTCGACGAATTATATCGTGAAATATTTGACTATATGTCGAAGCACTATTATGTTAGTGCCCTGACTGGTGCTGCCAAACTGGTCGGCCAGAATATTGGCGAGAAAATGAATCCAATTACCACCTTGGGTTCAATGCAGGTACATATCAGCTATGCGAAAGAACATAAACGCCAAGGCGGCAATATCGCAGAGTTACGTACCGATCTCTACAGTCAATATGGCGGTCTGT
The DNA here is from genome assembly GCF_000369725.1 of Acinetobacter sp. CIP 101966. Taxonomy (NCBI): domain Bacteria; kingdom Pseudomonadati; phylum Pseudomonadota; class Gammaproteobacteria; order Moraxellales; family Moraxellaceae; genus Acinetobacter; species Acinetobacter sp. CIP 101966. The sequence goes on from NZ_KB850160.1 coordinate 498,516, forward strand.
ATTATGGGATTCATCGCCTGATGATGTATCCGGCGGATTATGACAAGCCAATTTATCGTTTTGCGGACTATAACTCGGGCATGTATTCCAGTCGAAATGCCGCTTTTCAGAGCATGTTAAATGATTTAACTGAAGCCGAACTTGATCTGGATGGCGACTTATTGCTCTATACTAAAGATGGCGCGATCCGTTCGCAGAAGAGTCAATCTGAGCGTGAGTTAATCAGTGTTTTTGCCAAAAATAATTTTATTATCACTGAACGTCAAATCCGAGCTGATTTAAAGAAAGAAAAAGATAAAGACTTTGAAGATACGATGACTTATCGTGGTGTCAGCAAGCTTTATCAGGAAAAAACGGGTAAAGATCCTATCTATGCCATTATGCCTGAAGTGGTCATTTCCGGACCAAAATTAAGTCGTGATTATAATACTAACTGGTTTGCTACCCGCGTCGATGGTCGATATCAAACATGCATGCGCAAAATCAAAAATCTAAAACTCTAGCCTTATTTGATTTTGATGGAACCCTGTATCTACATGATAGCTTTACCGGGTTCATTTTCCATGCCTTAAGAAAACGGCATATTGTAAAACGCGGCATGCAAATTTTGCCATGGATACAGGCCTATTATTTAAATTTCTATCCGGCACACCGCATGCGACCCAAATTGTATGCCAGCATGTTTAAAAACAGTGATGCAGAGGAAATTCTGCAATTAGCTCAGGATTATGCACAACAACTAATATTCAAGTTGAATCCGAAATTATTAGAACAACTTAAACAGCATCAACAATTAGGACATGAAGTCGTGCTGGTATCAGCCTCATTGGATTTGTATCTTAAACCGGTGTGCAGTTATTTAAATATCGATTTAATCTGTAGCGAAGTTGAAATCAAAGCTGGGAAATTGACAGGGTTTTATCAAACTCCTGACTGTAGTAACACACAAAAGAAAATTAGAATTCTAGAAAAATATAATCTGGATAATTATGCTGAAATTTATGCTTATGGGAATAGCAAGGAAGATATAGAAATGCTCAGTCTGGCGCAGCAAAGCTATTTTGAGGGTCAAGATCAACAGCTTCCAAAAATTAATATTTCAGCTCATTCGATGCCATATTAGTCCTTTCCATTCTATCGGGTTAACCTACTAAACACCTTTAGACAACGCTATAAATGGCAGATTAACTTTTTTACTTTATGCCTTGAAATCATCTTAAATAGCTTCGTAATCAGGATTTTTACTTCCTGAAGTATTCGCCTCCTAGCTAAAAAAACCACTTCATTTGAAGTAGTTTTTTTAGCTTTAAGAAAAATTATTTCTTAAACGGAAATGCATATTTCACAATACGTTTGATCACACTACCGTACTGTTTTACCAAGCTGGCATTGTTATAGTTCAAACCATATTTTTCACAAACAGCCTGAACTTTCGGTGCCATTTGACGATAGCGACGTGCAGGTACATCAGGATACAAATGATGTTCAATCTGATGACTTAAATGACCCGTCAAGATATGAAACGCTTCAGAACCAGTCAGATTGGATGAACCACGAATCTGGCGCATATACCAGTGACCACGACTTTCATTTTGCAGTACCGATTTCGGGAATACTTCCACATCTTTGGTAAAGTGACCACAGAAAATGATACTGAATGTCCAGATATTACGCAGACCATTGGCCACCATATTGCCGGTCAAAACCGGTAAAGCCGCAGGACCTGCGATGAGTGGAAAGAATACATAATCCTTAAACAACTGTTTACCAATTTTGCTCTGCATTGGACGCCATTCTTCTTTGGTCTGCTCTTTGCTTTTGCGACCTTTGAAGTATTTACCCAATTCAAGATTCTGAATCGCAACACCCCACTGGAACAATAAACAGAATGGCACTGCATAAATTGGTTGTAGTAAATAACCCGGTTTCCAGCGCTGTTCCGGGAAGAGGCGTAATAAACCATAACCGATATCATCATCCATACCCTTGATATTGGTATAGGTATGATGCTTAAAGTTATGTGTTTGACGCCAGTTGTCTGAAGTCCCTACGATATCCCATTCATAGGTCTGACCATTCAATTTAGGATCATTCATCCAGTCATATTGACCGTGCATGACGTTATGACCCAGTTCCATATTTTCCATGATTTTGGCAAAGCCCAACAGGCCTGTCCCCAACAACCACGCTGGCGGGAACCAGCCTGCAAACAGCAAAGCACGACCGGCAATCGATGAATAGCGAATGGTTGAATAGACACGACGGATATATTTGGCGTCTTTTTCACCCAGATCATCTAGCACTTCTTGTTTAATTGCATCAAGTTCACGTGCAAGTTCATCAAGTTCAAACTGGGTTAATTCACGGTTTTTAGGATTTTTAAAATACTGTAATTTTACTGGCATATTCATAGGATAAAACTCGCTTATAAGTCGATGACAAGGTCAGTCTGCGCTGAGTTAATACAAATTTTGAGCAGGTTACCGGGTTCGGTATTTTGCGCACCGTTGACCAAATTCTTGGTCGAACCTTCTACTTTATTGCAGGCACATTTATTACAAATGCCCATACGGCAACCATGGGTCGGTTTAATATTTTGCTGTTCCAGACTCACCAGAATGGACTGGCCTTTTGGAATGCTGACAATTTTTTTCGACTGGGTCAGGGTGACATTAATAAAGCCGGTATCCGATTGATCCGCCAAGCTCATGCTAAATGCTTCACCTTTAAACTGTTTTGCCTGAGCAAAAAGCTGTTCTGCTTTAGATACAAAACCTGAAGGGCCACAGCAATATACGATGCTATTTTCCAGATTTTGCAGATCGGTCAGATAGGTTTCATCAAGACGTGCAGCAGCTGGCTGTTCTTGAGTGGCATACACATGAAATGAGAAATTTGCATGTTTTTGAGCAAGTTCTTCAAACCGTGCTTTAAATGCGGCATCCTGATCTTTTTTAACCCAGTACCAGAGAGTAACCGGTGCAGATAGTTCACCTTTTTTGCTCAAGCTTTCCAGCATACTGAGCATTGGGGTAATACCACTCCCTGCTGCAAGCAAGATCAATGGACTCGTCTGCACAGGCAAGGTCATATCACCATAAGGCTGACCAAATTCGATCACATCACCTACTTGTGCCTGTTCTGCCAACCAGGTACTGACTTTACCGGCATTGACTTTTTTCACGGTCAATAAAACATGTTGCGCATCTACACGGGTCAAACTATAGCTACGTTCATAACGGATGCCGTTTACCACCACATAGACCGGATGATGCTGCCCTGCTTCACCAAACTTAAATAAGCGATTCACTTGAATTTTCAGACTCAGTATATCCTGTGCGGCATTTTCTTTATGCACGATCTTGCCTAATGGCTGATTCAACGACCATATAGGATTGAGTTTCTGAATCCAGAAATTAATCGCATGCTGATCAACAACACTATCAGACAGTGCATTCAACGGCGTTTTAAGTTTTTGGAGTACATGCATCGTTTGCGACATCACCTTGAGGTTTTGAATTATTATACACATGTATATATATTTGTATATACAACCGTATTGTTTCTATTCATTTCACAAGCTTGACTGGCTCGGTTATAATAAAATGATTCATGCATGAACCTATCGATGAACGAGCCTTCAATGAAAATAAGCAGTGACGCATCTTTATTACAATCGAAAAGCATTGATGAGCCGATTATCGTACGGAGTGTCGGTCGCAAGGCCACCATTACCAAGGAAGAACTGTTTCAGGCTGCGTTGAATCTGATTGGGCCACAAAAAAGTATTTCCTCTTTAAGTCTACGTGAAGTCGCGCGTGAAGCTGGTATTGCACCGAACAGCTTCTATCGTCATTTTAAAGATATTGATGAACTGGCCATTGAGCTGATTGATCGTGCCGGAATTGTATTGCGTCAGATTTTGCATGAAGCACGTCTGCAAGCTTCTCGCCAGAACAGCATCATCCGCAGTTCTGTGGAAGTTTTTATTGCCCAGCTGGATGCCGATGAAGGCAATCTGAGCCTGTTATTACGTGAAGGTTATACCGGTTCCAAATCTTATAAACAGGCAGTAGAACGCCAGTTAAATTATTTTCAGCAGGAACTTCAGGATGATTTGATTCGTCTGGAACGTCTAAACAATAAAAAATTATTTCATCCGGATATTGCCGCCAAAGCGATTACCCAACTGGTGTTCAACATGGGCGCCAATGTGATTGATATGCCTGCTGAAGATCGTAAAGAAATTGCCGAACAGACCATGATCATGATCCGGATGATTCTGGAAGGTGCGCGTCATCTGGAAGATTCTCAGCTGCGTTAATTTCCCGATTTGCACGAAGCTGTATAAAAGAGACGTAATCAACGTCCCTTTTTTTATGATGATTACAAAAGTGCGAGTTGGGTTTTGACCGCCTTTGCAGTGGCTTCCGGATACTCAAGTGGGAACATATGCCCGCCCTCGACCACAGAATAATTAATCCGATAAATCTTCTGCATCCCTTGTGGCAAACCCTGCTGATAAAACTGGCTCTGCTCAGCAGTCATCAGATGAATTGGCACTTCAGGCTGTCGGCGTGGTGTTCTCCACCACCAGGCGGGTACAGTCCGGAAGATTTCCGCTTCTATCTGTTTTGGAATAGTTAACGTCACCCCACCACGTTCAGGTTCTGGCTGAATGCCGCTCTCGATATAATCAGCAAAACACTGCTCATCGAAATTTTTAAATAAGCGGTTAAACCGGAGTGCTTCAATAGCATCCTGTTTCGATGACCAATGATCTTTGCGTTTTAGCGTAATTCCTGCGGGCGTATAGCGGTCAACACTTTTCAGATTCAGCTTTTTAATCAGTTCAAACATGGCGCTATTTTTTCCAATCACAAATGGTGGATCCATAATGACCAGTTTGGAAAATAGTTCGGGACGTCGATACGCCGCCATCAGGGTCACCAGACCACCAAAGGAATGCCCTAAACCAATCACCTGTTGCTGAGGAAACTGCTGCTCGATATCTGCAATGACTTCATCAACCAGATAACGCCAGTCTCGCGTAATTGGATATTGCGAATTCATGCCGATCAAGGGAATCGCTTTGACTTCATAGTCTTGCTGAAAATAGTCCAGAAACTTTTGGTAAGTTGCCGCAGGGATACCATTGGCATGAGTAAAATGTAGGGCTTGCTTCATTATTTTTTAAACGCAGTGCGTATTCATCCTGAAATCATCGAATGAGCTTACTGATCTATTCTTTCATTCGGCAGTGCAAAAATGCTCAAAGCATGACCTCAAAGTCATTTCTCTGTATTTCTTCAGAATTTAAAGTCTATTTCTGAGATACAGTCAAATGTTGCATCGGTAGAAAAGTCGCGCCGCAACTGGCCTTATCCCCCGCGATGACTATCGCTCTTCCTTTGACTGTAATTGATAAGTCGCTAGCAATGGCGGTGACCATGGTCTGGCATTTGGGACAATAATGCTTCATGCCATTTAAATGCACGGTGATACCATTGATCAAAAAAGTGGGTTCACATTCAGTCACCATGCCACCATGACTGGTCTTTGTGCCAAGGGTAATCAGTGCTTTTGACATACTTTGTCATTCTTATTATTCAATAGGCCAATTTTAAACAGGAGAAAAATAACAGGCCAGCATTCTCCGACAAAAAAATAATAAACCCGGATTTTGCCCATAAAAAAAGCAGCCCGAAAGCTGCATTTTTTAATGATTTAAAGCTTAAGGCTTGACCACGACCATCACCTGAATTGCTTCCGGTGTTACCGATAGACCATCCAGCAGGCTTAAACCTTCTTTCTGCAACTTTTGTAAACGTGCAATTTCATCTTCACGGATACTTGGATTGAACTGTTTCAGATAGGTCAGGCGATCAATTTCATATTGCCATTTATTGCCATAGACTTCTTTGGCTTGCTGCTTGAAGCCAGGCAATGCACTGCGTGCCAGTTCAAGTGCCTGCTGATAACGCGCTTCAATCACATCACGACGTGCTTTCACCACCTGACGGCAACTATTGCCATCCAAATGATGTAGATAAGGCTTCAGGATTTCTGGTGCAATCTTCTGGGAAAGATCCTGGCCTTTTTCACTGAGCAAGACACGGATTAACTGTTGCGGCAAGCTAGACGGCAAGTTCAATGCTTTCGGAGCCACCACATCGACCTTGAACCATACTTCAAGTAATACCGAACCCTGTGGCAGTGCTGCAGATTTTAGTACCGCAACGTTAGTGCTACCAAAGCCTTGCGTATTGATCATTTCCATCACACTTTCAGTGAATGGATGTTCCAGTGTCAGGTATTGCGCATCTTCGCGGATTTGTGCCTGATCACGATAGAAAGTCGCTGTAATCCCTTCTTCATCCAACGTCAAACCTTGAACCTGCATTTGATCGGTTGGCTTGATGATCACTGTACCGTTACTTTGCTCGTCAAAGTCGATATTCGTAGACGCCATAAAGCGCTTCATGAAAATCGGCAAAGTGGTATTGTCATCATAGTCTTCAAGCGCGTTGACAATTTCCTGTGCCACCACCGGACGGCAAGAGTTGTACTCAAGCAAACGGTCTCTACCTTCCTGCAATTCAGCTTCCAGCGCTTCACGTTGCACGCTAACTTCTTCCAGCAGGTCTTCAAACTCTTGACCTTTGTCTGCCAATAGACAGTCTTTCAAGCGAACAATAAAATTTTCTTGCAAGGTTTGTGCAGCTGGAGAAATATTGCTGAAGATATTCAGCGCTTCGTTATACCAGCGGAACATACGTTCTTGTGCAGTTCCCACCAGATAAGGCACATGAATCTGAATGCGGTTTTCCTGACCGATACGATCCAGACGACCAATACGCTGTTCCAACACGTCCGGGTTCGCAGGTAGGTCAAACAGAATCAGATCAGAGGCAAACTGGAAGTTACGTCCTTCTGAACCGATTTCCGAACAAAGAAGAATCTGCGCGCCATACGAATCTTCAGCAAAATAAGCTGCGGCCTGGTCACGTTCTAACAAGCTCATGCCTTCATGGAACATCGCCGTACGAATACCGGCATGTAAACGCAGTACATTTTCCAGCGCTTCAACCACTGGACCGCTACGTGCAATCAGTAAGACTTTCTTGTGTTTTAAATCGGTACGCAAACGCTCCATCAGCCACATCACGCGTGGATCGGCTTCCATCCACGAGCCATCTAGCTGGGCTTCTTCAGGCCACATTTGCTCACGTAATTTACCGTCTTTAGACCAGTGTTCTGGTGCCGGTAATGGTGCGGGCTGACAGTCACGTCCCGGGAAGCCCTGAATTGCTTCACGCGTATTGCGGAACAGAATACGGCCTGTACCATGACGGTCTAAAAGTTCGTGAATCGCACGGAAACGCTGTTCAGGATGATCTTCAATCGGATGACCTAACAAGGCCTCAATCGCAGTAAGATGCTCAGCTTCTAGCGGCAGATCTGACATCAGCACTTCTGCAATTTTAGCCGTATGCTGATATTGCGCTTCTTCATCGAGGAAACGATCCAGCGAGTTAAAACGTTGCGGATCAAGCAAACGTAGGCGTGCAAAGTGACTTTCCACACCGAGCTGTTCAGGTGTCGCCGTCAATAACAACACGCCCGGCGTATGTTCAGCCAGTTCTTCGACCAGATCATAACGGTCATTACCGCCATCTTCTTCACTCCACATCAAATGATGTGCTTCATCGACCACCAGCAAGTCGAAACCGGCTTCTAGTGCCTGTTCACGCAAATCTTCATGGTCGACCATCAAATCGACAGAGGCAATAATTTTTTGTTCGGTCAAGAACGGGTTTTGTTCAGGATCATGTTCTTTGATCGATGCAGTACGGGTCAAGTCAAACAGCGAAAACTCAAGATTAAAACGACGACGCATCTCGATCATCCACTGATATTGCAGTGAATCCGGTACTAAAATCAGGATGCGTTCAGAACGGCCGGTTTTGAGTTGTTGATGGATGATCAGACCCGCTTCGATGGTTTTACCCAGACCCACTTCATCGGCCAGTAATACACGCGGTGCAAAACGCTGACCGACTTCATGTGCAATATACAGCTGATGCGGAATCAGGCCGACACGTGAACCCACCAGACCACGCAGTGGACTGCTTTGCATATTGGCCTGCATCAGCAGTGCTTCAATACGCAGGTCATACCATTCTTTATAATCAACCTGACTGGCCAATAAACGATCTAAAGGCTTAGACAGCTGGATAGTCGCACCAATACGGGTTTCATTCAGCGATTTACGTTCTTCAGTTCCCTCTTCCAGAGTACGAACGACATGATAACGTACCACGCCATTGCGGTCTTCAACGGATTCTACAATCCACTGGGTGCCTTCCTGATCCTGTAATTCATCTTTCACATTAAATACGATACGAGATAAGGGTGCATTGCTGCGTGCATAGACGCGGGTTTCATCGCTTTTCGGGAATAAAATGCTGACCGACCGCTCATCAACATCAATAAGAACGCCTAAACCGAGTTCTGTTTCAGTATCTGATAACCAACGTTGACCAATAGCAAATTGCTGCAATTTTTCCACCTTTATCTTAAGTACAAGATTATGAATATTAGGCTCAATCACGAAACGTCATTGGAGCAAAATTCCACACCTTCAAGCAATGTATTTTGACATAAAGCCCACTAAAAAGTGAGCATAATTCACGCCGATTAAAGAAGTATTTCCTAGAACGGCGCCGGACAATAAAATTCGACCAACTGCTCTGTTTGAGGATGATAAAAACTCAAACGTTCCGCGTGTAAACATAGACGTGAGCTGAGCTGTTGCTGTTCGGGTGTCGCATATAAGGTATCGCCAATAATCGGATGTTCGAGATATTGCATATGCACCCGTAGCTGATGTGAACGGCCGGTAATTGGGATCAGTTTCACCCGGGTCACAGGCTGTCCCTGAATATTAAAATGTTCAATCGCCTGCCAATGCGTGATGGCCGGCTTATTATGTGCGGGATCTGCGATATGTAAAGGCGGACGACTTGGATCATACACGACTGGCACATCAATCGTGCCTTCACCTTCGAGTGTACCGGCGACCACAGCCTGATAGGTTTTATCGGTCTGGCGTTCCTGAAACTGGCGGGAAATAGTTTTTTGTCCCCATTTGCTCAGACCAAAGGCCAAAATGCCGGATGTATCGCGATCTAGTCGATGAATTAGTAAAGTTTTGGGTTCGAGTTTGACCAGACGGTTGATCAGGCAATCTTGTAAGTCTTCTGTTTTACCGGGAACTGTGAGTAAACCTGCAGGTTTGTGGATGACCATGAAATCGTCATCACGATGTATCAGATGTTCGGTTAGAAAATTACTCAAAGTTCAATCCCAGGCTGATCGCGAAAAACAAGGCGGCAATGATAGAAAGCTTAGCCAAGAATTACAATGCGCATTTATGTAAATGACGATGAAATTTCCGATTTAGCGCATAAAAATGCTCAATCGCAGCACATCAACCTAAGGATTGTAAAATAAAGCTTGCCAATTTATGCAAAGACGGATGCTTTAGCACATCTTCATAACGGATATTGGCACCATGCGCACGCCATACACCAACCAGACTCACCATCGCTACTGAATCCAGACCATAATTTTTTAGGTCGACATAGGGATCAATTTCCAAGGCATCCATATCCAGCTGTTCTGCGATAGCCAACATAATACCTTTGGTCGACAATACATATTCGGAAGGTGCGCTTAACTCCCATAAGCGAGTCAGGCTATAGGTATTTAAGTGATGTATCCCCTGTGCCGAAATATTTTCAATCCACTGAATATGCTGATCTTGATTTGACAATAAAATCGCATCATCAACCACACCGATTTGATCCGTCACACTCATCAGATGCGGCAAAATCTGTTTCAGCATTGGCGTGACCTGACCGGCAAAAATTAGTTGCGGATGCGTTGAGGCATATTCTCCCAATTGCTGCATGCCTTGCATCAGGTCATCACCATATAGATCAACAATGGGAATATCCAGTGCTTTGGCTTTATTGGTTACTTGGATCAAATTTGCCATCAGTGAACTGTCTTGTATCCCCTGCTGCATACGCAAGTTTTGCAATCCGACTAAAACCAAAACGGATTTAGAGGATGACAATTGCCATTTGGCTTGAGATAGGGCAAGTTGGATTTTTTTGGGCATGGGGTAAAGCATGGGAGAGGATTTTTCTAATCTATGCGAATATATACCTATGCTAGCGTAGATCTAGAAAAATGGTAAGTTCTAACCTCTACACTGATCCTAGACAAAATAATGGACAACCAGCCCCTCTAAACTTTTAATAATATCTTCAAACAACTTGGATGGACGGCGACTCATTGCAGAACATTTGGCTTTTTCGACGGCCAGATTTGCAGTCATCGGTGCTGCACCATCCATACGCTTCATCGCAAGCAAATGACCCGTTTCATCCACCACAGCAATACTGACATTAAAACTGTTCTGAATGGCATATTGATGGGCTTGATCTAATAAAAATTCAGCATCGCTTAAAGTCAAATAATGTTTGGTTTTCATTGATCTATCTCATCCTTTAATTTATCAATTTCAAATCTTATGATGTCTAATCCAAAGAATGAAATAAGCCCGATCACTCGGGCTTATATTCCCTCTCCTTTTAGGCATAGGTATCTACACAATTCCTGAACTTTGCGTTAAATTGAAGAGCATGCTCTTCAATTTAACATCTCTGGCCTGGATCAGCGTCTTGTCAAGCGCTATAACAGCCTTGTAAAGCTCAATATGAACCCTCTTGCTTCACTTGCTCCGGCAATCAAAGACCTGGCTTCTGCCCAAAAGTCGAGTTTCGCAACCACACAAGCGGTCTGGCGATTCCTGAATAATGACAAAATCTCTTTTAGTCAGTTAAACCAGCCAATTGAACATCTTGCATGTGAACAGATCAAGGCATCACCGCATCAATATGCATTGATTGTTCATGACTGGTCTCAGCTACAGTATGTGAAACACCATCATAAAATTCAGCGCCTGCAAAGAACCCATCAATATGATTCAGGCTATGAATTGCAAAGCAGTCTGCTGGTTGATGCAGCCTCGGGACTACCTATTGCGCCACTGGCGCAGACACTATCAGATGCCTCAGGCTGCTATTCCACATTCAGTCAACACTCTGCTGGGCGCAAATCTCATCTAGATTCACTTACCGAACAAATCAAAGTGATTGAACAATATCCCATTGAGAAAACATGTGTTCATATCATTGATCGTGAAGGTGACTCCATTGCCCACCTAAGGGAAATGAGCAGCCAGGGTTTTAAATGGCTGATTCGGGCGAAAGAAGGCCATCGAATTGAGCATCAGGGCAAAACATGCAAAGTTGCAGAAGCCGCAGAACGAGTAGAAACGCAGCAGGTCCAGCCGATTGCCTATAAAGGAAACCGGCATATGTTGCATGTGGGAGAAACTGCTATCCGGATAACACGTGCAGCAAAACCGAAGAGAAATGACGATTCAGGCCAACGGGTTGCTCCCCAGCCAGGGAGTGCGATTGAAGCCAGATTAATTGTTGCCGTAGTGAAAGATGATCAGGATAAGACCGTCGCAAGATGGTCACTAATCAGCAATGTTCCATCAGAGATTACTACGGTAGAGATGACGACCTGGTATTACTGGCGCTGGACAATTGAATGCTATTTCAAGCTGCTCAAGCAGGCAGGTCATGATATTGAAGCATGGCTTCAGACCAGACCTGAAGCCATTTTAAGGCGGTTACTGATTAGCTGTATGGCTTGTGTTTTAACTTGGCGAATCCAGCGTTCTGAAGATGAACACCATCAGAAAATTCGTGTATTTCTCACCCGTCTTTCAGGTCGGCAGCAGAAAAGAGGTAGGTTGGAAAGTGCACCTGCCTTATTGGCAGGGCTTTCGATTTTACTGAACACTCTTCAACTGCTCTCGGAATATTCAATAGATGAACTCAATGAGATAGCCACAATGGCATTAGGTATCTCATAGATGTGTAGATACCTATGCCTTTTAGGAGAGGGTCAGGGAGAGGTCGAATTATCCTTTCATCTCAGCAAAAGTTTCTTTAGCCGCTCGAATCGTGTAAGCAATATCTTCATCACTATGCGCAGCTGAAATAAAGCCGGCTTCAAAAGCAGATGGTGCAAGGTTTACGCCACGATTTAACATGCCATGGAAGAATTTACGGAACGCATCGACATCACATTTCAGCATAGAGTCAAAACTGGTGATATCTTCCTGATCGGTAAAGTAAAGACCAAACATACCACCGACTTGTTGCGTCTTAAACGGAATACCGGCTTCATCCGCAGCAGCTTGCAAGCCAACCAGCAGTTTCTCAAGTTGCGCAGACAATTTCTCATAGAAACCTTCAGCACGTAGATGTTTAAACATCTCAATTCCGGCACGCATTGCCAGCGGATTACCTGACAATGTACCTGCTTGGTATACCTTACCCAATGGTGCAATACATTCCATCACTTCACGTTTCCCACCGAATGCACCCACTGGCAGGCCTGCACCGATGATTTTACCCAATGTGGTTAAATCCGGAGTTACGCCGTAATGTGCTTGCGCGCCACCCAGTCCAACACGAAAACCTGTCATCACTTCATCAATAATAAACACTGAACCATGCTCATCACAGACATCACGAATCGCTTGCAGGAAACCGTCAATCGGTTTCACCAGGTTCATGTTGCCTGCGACTGGCTCAACAATCACGCCGGCAATTTCTGAACCAAATTTGGCAAAACATTCTTTTAAAGTCGCAATATCGTTATACGGAAGTGTCAGCGTATGTTTAGCAAAATCTGCCGGCACGCCTGCAGACGTCGCTTCTCCTTCACCACTGGTCAATAAACCAGAACCTGCTTTTACCAATAATGAATCCGAGTGACCGTGGTAACAGCCTTCAAATTTTACAATCTTGTCACGGCCAGTATAACCACGCGCTAAACGAATCGCGGTCATGGTCGCTTCTGTACCTGAGTTGGTCATACGAACCAGCTCAATCGATGGCATGATCTCGCAGATAATGTCTGCCAGTGTGGTTTCATGAACTGTGGGCGCACCAAAGCTCAAACCGTCTACTGCGGCATCCTGAACCGCTTTAATAATCGCTGGATGCGCATGACCCAAAATCATCGGCCCCCATGAACCTACATAGTCCACATAACGTTTGCCATCGACATCATACAGATACGCACCTTGGGCTTTTTCGATAAAGACCGGCGTCCCACCGACACTATTAAATGCGCGTACAGGTGAATTGACGCCACCCGGGATATGTTTATTGGCTTGTTTGAACAATTGTTCTTGCTTTGGAGATAAGCTCATGAAGGCACTCGACTCAAAATTAAATCAATCAAAAAATTTTATGCTGTAGCTTGAAAAAGCGCAGACCATTCATCTAAACGTTCAGGAATGGCATTCATAGGAAGTCCCAATATATCACTAATCACCGCGCAATAATCCGCACCTGACTCAATGACATCCTTGGAATTTTCAACCGTTAAACCACCAATGGCACATAAAGGTACATTCAATTTCTCTTTGGCCAGTTTTAAGGTTTCAAGACCAATATTACCCGCTTCAGGTTTACTATCAGTAGCATAAATTGCTCCAAATGCCACATAATTCGCACCATCGGCAATGGCCTGTTCAGCCAGCTCAAGTGAGTTATTACAGCTACGGCCAATCAACACGCCTTTAGGCAAACGCGCAACAGCGTCGACAATCGAACCATCATCCTGGCCTAAATGCACACCCACGCCGTATTTAACCGCCATTTCCAGATCATCATTAATCACGAAAGGTACAGCATATTCAGCACACATGGCTTTCATATACTCGATTTCGTAAATTTGATCTTCTTTCGCCACTTTTTTACGGCGATATTGCAAGACCGCAACACCACCATTGGCCATTGCACCTTCCAACTTCGCCAATAAAAGCTCTAATGGATCATCATTGGTAATTAAATATAAACCGCGCATCTTGCTCGCCACTTGCTAGGATGGCTCTATTATAGGCATAACTCGGTTTAATTGCCGCCATCTTGCTGTTTCTGAGACCAGGTAGCAACAGATTTGCAGTTTTTTAGCACAATTTATCAATTAAATCGTAAATATCACCATTTTCAGGGATATACGGACTTTCAAATCTGCGTTTTAATGGCCTTATAACAATAATTATAACGTGTTAATGCTTACGCCCTCCGACAAACGCTTTTAGGATTTTGCAGATAACTTGGTGGAGAAGTTGCAAAATTCTAAGAGCGATTTTTTTGTCTTTTTTTCGCCTGGCTCAAGCGTACTCAAATTAATTAATATTAAAAATACCCATTTTCAGGGATAGCCCAATCGGCACGAAGCGTCTTAAATAGCCTTAGACACAGAAAATAAACAGAAAAATAAATACCTGTGTTGGTAATACCCGATCCTTTCTGGTTTTGAGTCATTCGTTTGTGGGGAAACCTTTCAAAGCCAGAAAGGATCTTTTACTTTCAGCACAAATCCACATGAATTCTTCTATGAATATTTACACAATAGCATGAGCAAAATCTTGAACATTTATTGGTAGCAAACAGGCATAAAAAAAGCCCGGAGAAGGTCGCTCCAGGCTTGGAAAACTGATGTATTAATTAAAATATAATGGTTGATCAAAAAACCTAATCTGCAATACCATAATTATTAGAATAATAATTCTAGACTTGCAAGGCTTTTATCGAAATTTCATGCTTTAAGTGGGCACATTCCGATAAAAGTCATTCTGGCTTAACTGGAAATTTTATCGTATTTAAGGTCGATCAGACTGATATTACCACGCAGGACATCGGCAAACATGCGCCAGTCCGAGATAAAGCTATATACAGGCTGTTTGAAGCTGGCTGGTTTATTGCGCTCAAAGATAAAATGACCGACCCAGGCACAGGCATAGCCCGAGAGTAAACCATATGCAAAATATCGCGGCTTGCCTTGACGAATGGCTTTGGCAAAACAGTATAAACCGATGCTACTGCCGGCCACGTGCAGACGGCGGCTAATAATATGCCGATGCTCAGTCAAATAGAAGCGATAAAATTCATGATAGTTCTTAATCGGCATCTGGGGCTGAACCATCACCTCATTCTTACTTTCTGGTTGTACTTGTACATTCATCTGTCATCATCCTGACGTTTTTTGTTTTACCTTAGCGTATATTTTAGCCAAATAACAGCCTTTTGATGCGCGCTTCAATGCATCTTGCACATCCCCATGAAGGCCTGAATCCGATCGTTTTAGCCTAAAATGAACCGATGAAATCTAAGTTTCAAACTTCTGTTTAAGCTTTTTATGCTCAGTCAAGTCTTACATGCATTTTGATTTTGGTTACAATCTGCTGCGCACAAATCTAAAAATATAATTGCGGCTGCTGTCCGCCTCATTTTAAAACCTTATTCAAGTGAAGATTCAGTACTTAATTGCACTGAACAGATAGGATGATCATCATGGTTGAAGTTGAACTCAAGTTCCAAATTCCTGTGGCACGACGCACTGCGCTGCTCAAGGCACTTGATCCGAAAAAGTCTCAACAGATCCAGCTTCAAGCCAAATATTATGATACTACCGACCGTCAACTGGCCCGGCATGGGGTGGCACTGCGTCAGCGTCTGGAAGGTACACGTTGGGTGCAAACACTAAAAGCGGCCGGGAAAAGCCACATCGAACGCTTTGAACATAATCATGATCTAGGGGAATTAACCGCATCTCCTGAACTGGATTTAGATATTTATAAAAAATTTCCAGAAGCCGGGGCAATTCTCAGCAATGCGCTCAGCAATCAGTTCAACCAGCTCCAACTCCAGTTTGAAACCGATATTGCCCGTACGTTAAGAGTGATTGACTATGAAGATACCCAGATCGAAGTCAGCCTGGATATTGGACAGATCCGCACACAGGATGCTGAGCAAGAAGTACATGAAGTCGAGTTCGAACTAAAAAATGGTTCAATTCAACATCTGCTGGCCTTCAGTTTTGAATGGGTCAAGAAATACCAGCTCTGGCTCGATGTACGTAGTAAGGCCGAAATAGGCAATTTATTGGCCACTTCACAGCGCGTCAGTCCTGCGACCCTTAGCAAAGAATTTCAGATCAGCAAAAAAGACAGCGCCAGTAAAACCATGTGCAGTCTGATTGCACAGCAGATGCAGCATTTATTGCCGAATATCGCGGCGATTGCAGCTCAGGTAGCAGAGCAGGAACATATTGATCAGGCACGACTGGCACTGGATCACTTATATCTGACCTTGCTGCTGTTCAAAGACTGGCATCCACAGCTTTCGGACAAATGGGCACATCAACTGGCGGCCTTTAAGCAGCAATTTGAACATTTGCAACATTTACAGCATATGCAAAACAGCTTGGCCGGCTTCCTGCAAAATCCCACCACGGCAGAAAACCTGAGCAAAGATATTCTGTATGCGCAGGAGAAACTCGGTAATCTGGTCAAATCTACCCAGAATGTGCATCATTATCTGGAATTACTGATGTTCAGTTTAAATGAAAATGAGCATGCCTCGCTGGACTTGAAAACTGCTGCTCAAACTACCTTGCAACAGCAATATAAAGCTTTGCAGGAACAAATGAACCAGACCGATATCACTGATTTTGAAAGTCTGGATCAATTGTCGGGCCGGATTCAGGAGCTCAAATTCAGCTTTCCGATTTTAACCACGATCTATGATGTCAAAAATTTGCAGAAATACAGCAAAGCGCTGAACGATGCTCAACTGGCAGCCAGTGAATATCAAACTTTGGCCTCTTCTGCAGTTTATATTCAGCAGACCGAGCTGGAAGCAAGTGACTGGTTTGTGCTGGGCTGGCTGACCGCCAAGCAGGAAGTCTATGCGCAGAAACTGCTTGAAGCGACCGAACAGTTCTTGGTCAGTCGTAAATTCCTGAAATAAAAATATTGAAATAAATATCACAAGAAAAACTCAAAGCACGCCTTCTCTGGCGTGCTTTTTTGTTGCAGAAGCACATCACACCCCTGCCGATCTTTGGGCTATATTAATCTATAAAACCAACATCGCGGAGGAATGACCCGATGGCAGAAATAGAACTCAAATTCCAGATTCCGCCACAGTCTCGTGTGCAATTTGAACAGGACATCCAGAAACTTCAGCCGACTCGGCATCGTCTGTGTGCACGCTACTTTGATACTGAAGCGCAACAATTACAACAACATCAGATTGCCCTGCGGCAACGTCTGGAAGGCCAGCAATGGATTCAAACCCTGAAAGCAGCGACTGAACAACAATTTGAACGTTTTGAACTTGAGCATGAATTAAAAAGTCCTCCGGAACATTGTGATTTTCAGTTATATCGCAAACATAAACCGGCCAAAAAAATCCTGAAACAGGCGCTCGGTGATCTGGAGACACCGCTTATTCTGCAATTTGAAACAGATGTCGTACGGTATGTACTCACAGAAAGTCATCTGGACAGTAAGATTGAAATTGCCTTTGATGTCGGAGAAATTCGACACAATGATCAAGCCATCGATATTTATGAAGTCGAATTTGAGCTTAAATCCGGCCAGCTGAGTGAATTGATTGATTTCATTCAGCCCTGGGTTCAGCGTTATGCTTTGTGGCTGGATACACGGAGTAAATCCGAACGCGGTTATGCCTTATTACATGGTGAAGAGAATCTGCCGGTTCAGCATCAGCTTCCCTTAGTGCTTGAACAGAAAGATCAGATCATTACGATTTTGCAAAAGATTGTCGTCAATTGTTTGGCTCATCTTTTCCCAAATGCGATGGCGATTGCTGCCGAAAATTATAATAGTGATCATGTGCATCAGGCACGTGTCGCGATTCGGCGTTTGCGCAGCGCATTTAAAATTTTCCAGTCCGTGACCGAGCATGTGCAGCCAGAATGGCCGGAACAGCTGCGGGATATTTTTCAGCAACTGGGTTCTACCCGAGATCGCGATGCCTTGGCAGAAAGCCTGATTCCACAACTGGAAAAAGCAGGTTCCCCCTTACTGAAATTACCCCCACACCGACAAAAACAGCCAGATATCAGTGTGCTGTTCAGAAGTCCTGCTACCGTAGAACTAATGCTGCAACTGTTCAGCTTTAGCCAAGAAAAAACGGATAACAAAGCCAAGTCTTCACATAAGATTTTGTGTAAAGGCCTGAGCAAGCTGCACCAGCAAATCTGTCAGGATGCCGAGAACTATCAAGAACTGGATATTGAATCCCGGCATCGGACACGCAAACGGGTCAAACGCTTACGCTATAACGTAGAATTCTTGCAAAGCCTGTTTCCTGAAAAAGAGGTTAAAGCTTATTTAAAAGCCTTAAAACCCTTGCAAGAAAGCCTTGGGCATTATAACGACCTATTTGTTGCAGACGAATTATTTAGACCTTATGTCAAACAACAGGCCAAGGCCTGGTTTGTGCTAGGCTGGATAAGTGCGGAACAGCAGCGTTTGTCGAACGAAGCAGCAGAGCGTTTACAGCAGTTTGCAGAAAATACTAAGCCCTTCTGGTAAGACCGGGCTTGGTCAAACTGTGCTAGCGATATTTGCCGAATACTTTCCAGATATTATTGTCTGCCAGAGGATCGTTATAACTGTCGCTGCGTTGCTTGCGTGGCTTATCGCGTGCATCGACCAGTTCAAAATGTGGCTCAACACTCAGCACAATCCCATTCACATAAAAACGGGTGCGCGTATATTCGCTCTGGCCATGCTGAAACACATAAGTGCGTAAATCCACAAATTCACGGTGTGCCACCAAAGCTGCAGTATCGTCACTATCAAGCCACTGCCGCATGGCTGCAATCTGCTCGGGTTCGAACTGGCCGCATTTTTCGATCAGGCTGGCGACCCCACGAAAAGTTTTGGATTCCTTGGCGCGGGTTTTATTAATGCGAATCCGGTCAACATGAAAATAAAACAGCGGCAAGTTTAAATGACTCGGCAGATGGATCGCATCCAAGATTTCATCTTCCATAAAAGGCTGAAACAGATCCTGTGCCCTTTCAATCAGCCCGAGCCACTGGCTATAGTATTCATCTACCTGTGACTGGCTGCCATAATAAATCGGCAAGCCTTCAACATTGGCTAGATTTGCCGGTGGCCAAATATTCTGGCGCAATAAGGCAATATCACTTTTTAGGCTTTGTACTGCAATCGCATCCTGCATGGCATTCACTTTTATATGCTTAGGCTATTTTTTAGATTAAGGCAAAGGTTTAGTTTCTGCAAGGCTTTGCCTATAATTAACGATTGAGATTTTAGTGTTAGGAACAAATTCATGGTTCAAAAGATTGAAGCAACCGATGTAACCGAAGAAGAAGCGTTAAATGCGGCATTCTTTGAACGTGCTGATGAATTTATTCAACAAGCCAACGAGTTTTGTCGCGTAGAAAAAGGTTCACAGGAAAAACCGAGCGATAAGCGCGGTCAAGTCAGTGCGGCGATGTTATTTGGTACTGCCCGTTTCAATACCTGGGTGGCAGCGAATAACTTTAAAGATGGCAATGAAATGCGTGATGCCAAAGATCAGGTCATGTCTTATATCTTGCAGCAATTTCAAATGATGCTGGAAGATAACTATGATGAATACTGTGAACAGTTCGAAAACTATTTGCGTTTCCGTCACAATGAAGAGTTTCATGCCAACAAGCATAACCATGATCACAAGCACGATCATTGATTAAAATACGAAAAGCCCCGCGGGGCTTTTTTATTTGCCGTGATTTACTATATTGACTTTGAAATGATTTTTATCCTATATAAGTTGAATAATAAATAAACTAAAATAACGTATAGCATGCAGCAACTTCCCTTCCAGATCATTGACCCACATATTCACCAATGGGATCCGTACAACACCCCACACGCGGCAGCGCTCGCGGTCAAGCTGTTTGGCAAACATCCCAGACTGCTGGACAAAATGGAAAGACTGTTAAAACCCAAAGACGTCATTGAGACCATTGGCCTGACTCAGCACCTGACTGCACCTTATCTGCCTGCAAATTACAAGAAAGATGCAGGACATTATGAAATAGAGCAGATTGTGCATGTTGAAGCCAGCTGGCATGACCATAAAGGTACGGGGGTGGTAAATGAAACCCGTTTTATCGCTGGGCTTCCTTTTGATCAGCACATTATCCAATTGGGTGGAATTGTCGCCACGGCGGATCCGCGGCAGAAAAATTTTAAACAGTTGATTCAATTGCATCGCGAAGCTTCTCCCAAGTTTCGGGGCATCCGTAAAATGGCTGCAGTACATCCAGATAAAGGGATTCATGCCTGGACCGATGAACCGCATCTCTATCGCAACACAGATTTCCTGAAGGGCTTTGAAGAACTGGCCAGGCAAGATTTAAGCTTTGATGCCTGGGTGTACTCTACCCAGATTGCGGATGTTACTGCGCTGGCCAAAGCCTTTCCAAACACCCCTATTGTGCTGGATCATCTGGGTACGCCCGCAGGTTTATTTGGCAAAGTGGGCAAAGCTACAGGCAAGACCGAACAAGATCGCACCCAGATATTTGCGGACTGGAAAGATCAGTTGGCAGAACTGGCCGAATGCAAAAATGTATCGACCAAAATGTCTGGTCTGTTTATGCCAGTCTTGGGACATGATTTTCACACGCAGAAACGGCTGGCAAGTAAACAGGAATTAGTGGAACGTGCCGCACCCGTGATCCAGCATACTTTAGACTGTTTTGGTTCTGGGCGCGTGATGTTTGCATCCAACTTTCCAATGGACAGTGTCAGTAGCTCACTCACCAACATTATTGATGCCTTTAGCGATATTGTGCAGGACTACAATGAAAATGCCTTAAAGTCGATTTTTTATGAAAATGCTAAACGTTTTTATCGACTTTGAGTAGATGAGGACATGCTAAGTTGGATAACAGATTCCAGTCTAAATACGCCTTCAGGCAAAGGACTATGTATTTTACTCACTATTATTTCAAGCTGGATAACGTCTTATTATTATCAAATGGTGATCCATCATTCTTTTGATCAAGATATTGCTTTCGTTTCAGCTTTGATTGGCTGTGGAATATTGATTTTTTTTCTTATTGTATCTGTTTGGAGTCTGCCCCTATCTATCCTTGCGGGCATAATCGGAGGGATTATTTTTAGCCATAGAGCAACCTAGAGCATAAAACTAAAATAAAAAAATCCCCTCACTTGAGGTAATGCCAGTCAGTTAAGAAATTGACTGGCATTTTCTTGGGTATTTCTGTGGTTTTCCTTTCACAACTCGTGGGCAACTTCTAACCCTCCTCTCAGGCAACACATACCTCTTAGATTTCTCCAGTAAACTTTCTAGATGTTTGGGTAAATTCCCTGCGGAGTCTAAAGAGTCAAATCTTAATATATTCAGGATACCGATAGATGCAATATGAAAGCTGATTCTCAAAGGACTGACTTTTGCTCGTTGAGCCATATGTTTCATTTGTCTTCTTAGAATATTATAGGCAATGAAGACCCCCCATAATTCTTGATAAATTAAATCAGGTTGCTTGCTCCTCAAATGCTTGCCTTCCTGTAAATCACTTTTGATTTCTCGGTAACACATTTCTATTTCCCAGCGCTGGGCATAAAGCTTCGCCAAGCCTATCAGTGGATATGCCTTTGAATCCATTAATGAAGTGATATAACGTCTAATTTTCCCTGCCTGCTCAACTTCAATCAAACGCGCTTCCCAATATTCTCCTAATGATGGATTTAGCTTCCTGGCTCTAGCTGAAAGAGGCATTTTGATTTGAAAGTCATGCGGGGAATTACGTTTAATGATCTCATAGCGTAAATTATCTTTTGCTCTCATTAACCAATGACTGGCTTCTACTCGTGTTTGCCAGTCAATCAAGAAATCAGCAGAGAAATAGGCTCGATCAAACAAGGTAATACTATGCGATGGAGGACATAATCGATTTGCCAGTGTAAGTTCACCCTGATCCATGCTACCTATTTGGGCATCAATGATTTCATGGGTGCTGGTATTTACCAGGCAGGTTGCTCTCACTTGTGGATAAGGGGCTGCAGCGGTTTTACCCTTAGATGAGCCAAAGTGTTCAAAATTCTCGTCTGTATAAGGCATAGACCAAACCACCCCGTCAACAGCACATACACTAAGGCCATGAAAGTTTGAGTATTGCTGTTGGGATTCTTCAAACCAGGCTTGGCTGAGTAGAGAAAACAAGGTATTCAAGGGCTCTCGTCCTAAACGTTGTCGTGCTTGCACTGCTGCACTGGGGACACAATATTCTGTTGTACCAAACACAAGTTTTAGTTGCTCTACGACATACCCGATCGGTTGATCTCGAAATAGGGCAAGCCCAATTACCAGCCATACCACATGTTCGGCAGGTAATTTTCTTCTCCTGATAGAAGCCTTACCTGTTTGATGTAGGCTTTCTTTAATCCAGTTTAAATCAATGAGTTCACTGAAATGGCTGAGTGAAGGCAAAGAATGTTGAAGGGTGCAATCTAAATTTTCAGATAAAGTCATAAAAAAAATGAGCGTATTGGCATACACTCATTTTTACTACATTTTTCTAATGTCTGCTTAACTGACTGGCATTACTCACTTGAGGGGATTTTTTATCAACACTACGATGTTTTAACTTGCTTACCGTACTGATCAGCCATCACTTCCACCAGCTGGTCCGGCTTGATGTATTTTTTGATCATGGCATCAATATCGGCTTTGCTCAGTTGAGCAATCGCCTGATCACGTTTTTCCCGGTAAACCAGATTACGGTCTTTTTCCAGCTGTGGGATCAACATAGTGTGAATACGACGATCATCCTCGAGTGCAGTTAAACGCTGTTTCAAGATACTGGCTTTTGCCGCTTCCACTTCCTGTTCAGTCACGCCACGTGTCAGCAGTTCATTCAGTACCTTATGCACTGCCTGAGAAACCTGTGCGGATTTTCCAGCCGTATAATTGGCACTAATCATCATTGCACCCACATCTGCCCATTCATCGAGTTGCACATCTGCACTAAAACCATAGACTAGTGCATTTTTCTCGCGTAACTCTTGTGCCAGTCGTGACGACAGCTGTGAATCACCCAGAATATATCGAAATACCTGTAATGCAGGTGCATCGGCATGATCAGCACCGACCGGCATGCTCATAAATGCCTGATAACTCCCGAATTCACGCTGCTCAGACAAAGCATGAATTTTCTGGGCTGGGTAGCTTCGATATTCCGATTTTAGACGCTCATAAGGCTGTGCAGCTTTCCAGTCTGAAAAACTGTTTTTCAGTACATTTTGCATCGATTTCGGATTAAATTCGCCCGTAACCGCTATTTGCGCATGCTGGGTTTTTAAAAACTGCTGATACAGTGCCATAACCTGTTCGCGAGTCGCTTTCTGATACTGTTTTTTGGCCAATTCCGGCTCGAAATGAAAACGCAGATCGCCAGGCTGATAAATCTCGATCGTTCGAGCCATCGTCAAGCTCGACACGGTATCTGGTTCAGTATAAGGACGATCCAGACTGGATAAAGTCTGCCCCTTGATTAAATCAAACTGACTTTGCTCAAATGCCGGCGTTTTCAGCACATCAACCACATACTGGAAAAACTCCTCAAACTTTTCTTTTTTGGCGCTGATCTGCAAGGTCAGGCCATTGCCGGATGCACCGGCAGTTGCCGAACCACCTACTTCAATAATTTTATCGGCAATCTGCTGCAAGCTTTGAGTTTTCGATGAGCGCAACATTAAATAAGCGGTCAGATCCAGAATCTCGCCTTTATTCATCAGGCTTTGTGCAGTACCAAAATCCAGTGAAATTGTGGCATAAACCTTGTCATCGCGGGTAGTCGTCGGAAACAACGCGTATTTAATGCCATTTTTCAACTTGCCACGCTGAATCTGTTTGTCTTTACTGTACAAATACTGTTTGGATTCCTGGACATATTGCTTCACTTCAGCCTGATAAACACTGACATCTTTCAGTGGCTCTTCTGCTTCAGTCTGTTGATCCAGAGTTTTTGCCGGTGCTTCTGTTTGTGCCAGTTCCTGCGCTTTTTTCTGATCTTCCGGGGTAGGTAAAATATTGCCAGAAATCCGGTATTCAGGTTTTAAAAAATTCTTATAGACCTGATTGACCTGATTCACATTCAGGTTTTGAATCGCGCTCAGATCTTTAAAATACTGGCTCCAGTCACCCGAATACGCCACTGCATAATCACTTAAACGTGAACCTAAAGCAGTCGCACTATTTTTAATATTGTCGGCCTGATTTCGGGTCAGATTTTTAGCCCGGTTTAATTCTGCTTCGGTAAATGGCTGGCTCTTTTCTACGCCTTGGATCAGCCCCTTTTCAATATCCTGTGCCTGATGATTCGGAGCATAGATTGCTCCCATAAACACCAGATTAAAGTCTTTATCCAGCCAGGTACTGGATTGCACCGCTGTTGACTTCCCAGTTTCCACCATATTCTGATAGAGATGTCCACTTGGCTGCAAAGTATAGAGCGTTGGCGAAACAGCCAAAGCCGTTTTAATGCTTTCTTCGGATTGATTCAAATAAAGATTAAACTTGGCCAGATCACTGCCTTTCTTTACTGTAAATTCACGCTGTTTGATTTGCTCTGGTTTAAGCGCTGGGACTTTCACTTGCGCTGGTACATTTCGGGATTGAATCGGACTGAAATGCGTATCCAGCTGTTTTAAGACTTCGGCCTTATCAAATTTGCCCGAAATGACCACAAAGGCATTATTCGGTGCATACCATTGACGGTAAAAACGGTTCAGCTCCTGCATATTGATGGATTGCAGCTCATTTAGGTCACCAATCGGCAAACGGCCTAAATACTGATTGCCATAAGCAGATTTAAACACCTGATCGATCAATACTGAAAATGGCTGATCCAGACGAATTTCACGCTCGCGTTTTACAATATCAATTTCAGTCGGTACATATTTTTCCTGAAGCACCAGCTTGTCCATGCGTTCGGCTTCGAGAAAAATGACTTCACTCAGCGCAGTTTTTTCAGGACGGATCACATTGGTATATTTGGTCGAGTAATAGTCGGTACTGGCATTAGTCATCAAGGTATATTGATCCAGTCGACGCTGGAATTCATCCCCTTTGACATTTTCTGTGCCTTTAAAGGCCAAATGTTCCAGCAGATGGGCCAGTCCGCCCTTGCCCTGAGGATCATTCAGGGAACCGGTCAGATAGACCGTATTCATAAAAACTTTATTTTCTTTATCATTCGGTGCCAGGATAATGCGCAGTCCATTATCCAGTCGGTATTCTTCAATATTCTGTTCCGTTTTCACCAAAACAGGCTGTGCAAAACTTAGTACACTACAGCCAGACAATACAATAGCCAGACTTAAATTTTTATAACGTAGCAACATTCTTCATCCAAATTATAAATATAAATTTTTATTCGCGCCCATCTTAGAGAATGATTCTTTTTCTGAATAATCTATTCCAAGCCGAACCATCAAAATAACATGCCGCCTCACCTGACGACATGTAGATCTATGTAATTATAAAAATTATAGATAAATTTCAGCCTGCATATATAGCTTGCCGTAACCTGAAATTTCAATTCGTTCCTGATCTTGCAAGGCACAATACAACACCCCACCACGCGCTGATGCCTGATAGGCGACCAGTTCATTTTTACCGAGTTTCTCAGCCCACAGCGGCGCAATTCCGGTATGAATCGAACCGGTTACCGGATCTTCATTGATGCCATTACTCGGTGCAAAATAACGTGAAATACAGTCGTATTGGGTATCTTGTGAAGTGATCGCGACGTCTAGATAGGTATTTTGAGCAGTAATTGCTGTACGCTTGCCATTCAACTGTTTTAACAGTTCAAAATCAGGTGTTTCATCCAGCACATCCTGTACCGATTCATATTCAATAATATAGCCCTGCGCGTTCAGATAAACCTGTTTAAACGGTTTATTCAGGGCCTGTCTTAAAGCTTCAGGATATTCAGCAACGGGCTCTGCACGACGGATTGGAAAATTCATTCTGATCTTGCTATCCGCATCCTGATTGACTACAAAAATGCCTAAATCTTTTACATGAAAATGAATCGTTTTCCCCGTATCAAATTGATTGAATAGTACAAAGCTGCTGGCCAATGTCGCATGACCACAAAAATCCACCTCCTTAGTTGGCGTAAACCAGCGGATCGCATAATTATCGCTATCGATAACTTTAACAAAAGCTGTTTCAGACAGATTATTTTCCAAGGCGATATTTTGCATCAAACCATCTTCGAGCCATTCATCCAGCACAATCACGGCTGCGGGATTGCCTTTAAACAGTTCCGTGGTAAACGCATCGACCTGGTACATTTTCATTGTTTGAATTCCTGAATATAACGATCTCTAGTTTAAAAGCTTTTTTGCAAGAATGAACTTGAATATGTTAATGATCTCATTAATCTAGCCTATTAAATAAATAACCTGAGTTCGATGAAATATTTTAGCTTTTTAGCAAGTTTTGGAAAGTTGGCTTATTTGGATTTAAGCAATAAGCCACTATAGCAGCCATAATATTCACCATAAAGTTATTCACCGAACGATGACGTGAATGGTCAATTTGATGTAAGTTTTTTAACTGATCATTCACTGTTTCGATCAATCCTCTTCTGCAAAGCAATTGTTTTTCTTCTTCAGTTTGGATGGGTTTATTTTTCATATTCTTGCGTGACGGGGTTAATAGTCTGAGCCCCCTTGCTGCTAAAGCTTCAGTTTTTGCTTTACTCAGATAGCCTTTATCGCCCAGTAAAATACCTTTTAACTCTTGGGTTAAAGATTCAAGTACAGCAACATCATGAACACTTCCCGATGTAATCTTGAGATTAATAATTTCACCCAAGTTGTTGATAACAATATGGACTTTAAATCCATAAAACCAACCTGTGCTACTTTTACCACGACCAGCTAAGCCTTTAAATACACGATGTCTTTTAATTCTAAGATTATGGCAAACGACCAATTTAGTCGAATCAATAATACAAATTCCGGTATCTTCTCCTTTAACTTGATGGAAGAAACTACTCAAAGCTTGCAAACAACGCGGCATAATTTCAATAAAACGATTGTAACTAAGAAGCTTGGGAAAAGCTGATTTCCAAAATGGGATGATCATATGACAATAAAAATATTTGAAAAATCTAAACCCGGATTTATGAAATAAAATGACAATGGTCATGACTTCAGACAAGCTTAAAGCTGACTTTTTCATTGTTGTTTTTTGATCAGAAATTAGAGCTTTCTCTAAAGATTCATTAAACTTTTTGCAGAAATCATCCAAGATACAAAATAATTCGGTAATATAGTCCATGAAAAAGCCTTGCTCTGAAATGTTTTGTCTTCGTAACCAAGATATTACAGATGCTAAGGCTTTTTTTTATTTATTTTTTATGTCGAACTCAGGTTAAATAGACCAAATGGTGCTGCATGATAAACTCCCATATTCAAAGTGTTCCCTTAGAAAAAGCTTATCGTCTGATTACCCATGGCCCTACTGTACTGGTATCTGCTCAAGATCAGCAGGATACAGATGTTATGGCAGCAGCCTGGGCATGCGCATTGGAATTCAGCCCCGCAAAAGTGACTGTGGTTCTGGATAAAAGCACCAAAACCCGAAATATTATTGAAAATTCAGGTTATTTCGCGCTGCAAATTCCAACATTGAAACAACTGAATATGGTCTATCGTCTGGGTACGCAGAGCTTGCATGATGTGCCGGACAAACTGGCACAATCCGGAGTAGAACTATTTCATTTTCCTGATGCTGATATTCCTGTAGTACAAGGCTGTGCGGCCTGGATACTCTGCGAGCTGATTCCTGAGCCGCATAACCAGCAAATGCATGACCTGTTTATAGGCAAGGTGATTGCAGCCTATGCCGATGATCGGGTCTTCCGCGACGGCCACTGGCATTATCATGAAGTGGATGAAGAATGGAAAAGTATTCATCATGTAGCCGGCGGGCATTTTTATACCATCGGCAATGCTGTAAGCATTGATGATCCAGCATCATAAATTTTTCAAATTTAGGATAAATGAAAATAATCGCGGATGATCAGATGATATCAACCAGCCCCAGAGCATGCGAAATTATGCTACTTTATCTTTAATCTTCATTTGATGTGATGCGCTATGATGCCTTTTAAAATTCACTGTATTGATGTCCAGAATTCACTGCAAAATTATATCTGGTTGCTTGAACATACTGCGTCGCATCAAGTGGCCGTGATTGATCCAACCGAAGCAGAATTGGTACAAGACTATTGTGCTGAACACGGTCTAACCATAAGTCAAATCTGGCTGACTCACTGGCATAAAGATCATATTGGCGGTGTGCCGGGGCTGATCCAGGAACAAAATCTGCCCGTGTATGGCCCACGAGCAGAACTAAGCAAAATTCCCTTTATCACCCATCCGCTTGAGCATGAAGAACAGTTTAATTTTCATGGAATAGATATCCAGGTGATTGCTGTACCCGGGCATACACTCGGCCATATCGTTTATTTTATTGATGCAATTGATGTGCTGTTCTGCGGGGATACTTTATTTGCCATGGGCTGTGGCCGAGTTTTTGAAGGAACATTTGAACAGATGTATCATTCACTGTCCCGTCTGGCTGCCTTGCCGCCGCGCACACAAGTGTATTGCACCCATGAATACACATTATCGAATGCCCAGTTTGCCAAACACGTCGAACCAGATAATCCTGAAATTCTGGAACGCTTCGAGCAGATCGAGCGTTTACGTATGCTAGGCCAGTGCACGCTGCCAAGTAGTATTGAAGATGAATTGCAAACCAATCCTTTTCTGCGTGCAGAAAGCGTGGAAGAATTTCAGCGTTTAAGAACCCTGAAAGATCAATTTTAAACCGGATTCAAAGCTGAAGATCAATGCTTCAGCCGACTCACTTATTTGTCATTTGCGATGCATAGAATGTCATTGAAAGGAACGTACAACTTTTACACAAATCGGAACACGTTGAACTTCCACTTAAAAATGACTTTCTGTACCATTTTTCCTTTCTTATGATCAACCACGTCTCCTATTTTTTAGGAACTAATTTTAGTTCTAACACATGAAATAATGACTTATAAAAAATAGTAGGATGTTTATTAAAATTGGATAAATTCACGGAATATTGCTCAAATAATTATCGTGGAACCTAACAAATGAATAAAAAAGCCCAATTTACTTGAATTAGGCTTTCACCAATAATATAAGTATATGATTTATATAAAATAAAAAAGTATTCCGTATGAAGTGTATTATGTTAATTTTAGGAAATCTCAATAATTATTAATTAGCTTCAATAGTAAAACTTTGCTTTTCATAATTACCTAAACACCATTTGAATTTTTCTAATACTTTTGCATTTACTTGACTGTCCTCATATTCAAATTCATGAAAATCAAATTTTGCATAAAAATTTCTGAGTTCTTCGAATGGCAGGCAATACACTTCTTTTAGATTTTTCTTTTTAGCTGTTTCTACTAAGTACCCAACTAGCTCATTTGCTAGAGATAGTCCTCTAAACTCATCCAGTATATAAATTCCCCCAATTTCGACTTCATCATCATTGAGGTAAACAACCCTGCCAACTCATCGTTATAAGTAACGATTGCAATAATTTCATTGTCTAAAGAGCTTGGAACAAAATCTATCTTTTGATACTGAGCATTTATCCATTCAAGATCGTTTGCAGTTGCTAATTGTATTGCCAATTTTTATTCCACCAAATTAATTCAACTCTAGATTAGAAATAAGGTAAAAGCCTTTAATAGCTCATATACTTCAAAATCCACAGCTCATCAGTCTAGTTAATTTAGATTGGAGTTACAGACTAAATTTATAAAGCAGCACCTATATGTTTATAAAAAGAACTATCTCTAAATCTACAACTTATTTAACATAATGGGCATTACAAGAAGTAAGGTCTGTAAGCCCCAAATAGAAATGTCTGCTTTCAGAGCATGACATTAGTTCTGTCGTTCAACTTTAAAAGTGACATTGGCTATGTGGATCCCGAATGATGATGTGTAGGATAGCAGTAACCAGGTTCTTAGATTCTATTTACTAGAATTGACAACATATGTGTTGCATGAAGCAATGTTAAAGAATCTGGTTACTTTGTGCATAAGTATCCAGTTCACCTTGAGTCACGACACGCACCGCCTGCATTTCATCAATACGTACCAGTAGTAAGCCACCTAAAGCGGGTTGATAACGACGGGCACAGCCAAAAGGCGTATAGGCCACTTTCGACTGAACACTAAAGTTCAACCAGTCTTCATGTCCCAACATCACAGCAACCGGATCAAGTCCCTGCTGCTGCATCAATTCAATTTGTTGATTCACATAGTGCTCAATGGTCAGTTCAGTCATGGTACGAGTATTCAGTTTTAGAATTACATTTCAGACAGTATAAAGCATGCAAATCAGGTTAAAGATCAGAAAACCAGCAGCTGGTATTCTTTTAATAAATAAGTCGATTGGATTTTAATTTTCTCATTGTAGATCTGAAATTTTCTATTTCATACGGTTGATAAAATTATAAAACAACCTGTTTCACTAATAAATTATTGAATTAGAAAATTAATTATCCAAATTTATAACTTATAAAAACTTAATATTTAGTTACAACCTATTCAATATTATAAAAATCATTTACTTAACGCTTAAATTGATTTTTTCTTAATCAACCAATGTTCACTATATACGCAAATTCATTTAAATTAATTTAAATAAAGGCATTTGCCCTTTAAAAGATAATTTTTCACCCTTATTTAAGATTTAACAATGATGAAGGAGTGATCTCGTGAAAAAAGTGGTTAAAGCGAAAAATTTGATTGCATTTCGACTATGGTTAGAAAAATTGGGATATTCGGTACGCACCCTGGCGGATGATCGTGGTTTCAGTTTCAGCTTCAAGAAAGAATATGGCCTGGTGACCTGTGATCTGGCAGGTAATGCCCTGGCACTACAACTAGGCGAGGAATTTGAAGATCACTTAAAAGCCTGATAGCTTCTATTTAAGAGCAGAAAAATAAATTAATCTTTCCACTGATTCAACAGCGCTATTCTCCAGTTATTCAGCCCATTTCGATGGGCTTTTCTTTGTTCACTAAATTTCAGGCAATAAAAAAGCAAGGCATCAGCCTTGCTTTAATATGATGGTGGGGACGGAGAGACTCGAACTCTCACACCTCGCGGCGCTGGAACCTAAATCCAGTGCGTCTACCAATTTCGCCACGTCCCCATCAGGGTACCAACTTAGCGTTGGATTTCTTTCAAACTTTGGCAGAGGATCAAGGATTCGAACCTTGACGAACGGTTTTGGAGACCGTCATGCTACCATTACACCAATCCTCTACTTCCACCCAATATCCAGTTACCCAAATATCGATTGGTGGGGACGGAGAGACTCGAACTCTCACACCTCGCGGCGCTGGAACCTAAATCCAGTGCGTCTACCAATTTCGCCACGTCCCCAATGGCTGTGTATATTATAGAGATAGACCGGCATTGACAAGCGATTTTACAAGCGATCACAGTCTATTCCGCCATAAAATAAACAGTTAGTTCTATTTTTTAATTTTTTATAAAATTTATGCCGAAAATTTGATTCATTTTAGGATATGACCGCCCATTCGTTATTTTTAATCATTTCGATTCAATTCCAATATTTCAAATTAAAACTCAAATGACCTTCTAATCTTGATCAGCATGGACATTCAGAATGCTGAAACTATTATTGATAAATAATGTCTGAGCCAGTGCATGAACTCAAAATAGAATACAGCATAAATAACAACGGCTTTGCCAAATTTCAGGCAATAAAAAAGCAAGGCACTCGCCTTGCTTTAATATGATGGTGGGGATAGAGAGCATATCGTCATTAAATTGAAACCCTTATTCTGTAAGGGTTTTTATTTTAACCATTGATTTTTAATAAATTAATGTTGTACTAGAATGTATTGTAATGTGATTTAATACATCATCTAAACATCTGATTTGCACCAAATCTGCACCACGACATTATGAAGATACCAAAGGCTATTCAGCGCGGTGATAGTTGGCGTATTTGCGTCAATCATCAAAACAAGCGCCACACCTCCACCCATGATACAGAAAAAGAAGCATTAGAGTGGGCAGCTCGTAAAATTATTGAACTTAAGGATGCGGCCAAGGCATCAAAAGGTGAATTACCTAAACACACCTATCAAGAAGCTATTGAGTATTATCTTAAGAATGTTACACCTAAAAAGAAAGGTGCCAGATGGGAAACCCTGCGCTTAAGAAAATTGATGCGTGACAATCCTCAGTTGGTATCCAAAAACCTGACAGATCTTAAATCATTTGATTTTGTGAAATACCGCGATGCCAGAATCAAGGATGTAACCGCTACAACTGTTTCAAGGGAAATGGAATTGCTTAGTGCTGTGCTGCATTGCTGCATCCGTGAATTGGGCTGGCTGCACTCCTCTCCCCTTACTACAGTGTCTCGACCAAAGCTGCCGCCACCGCGAAATAGACGTGCAGCAGATCATGAGATTGAGGCTATTTTAAATGCCTGCTCTTATGTTGAAGGTGAGCCGGCTAAAACCAAAGGGCAAGAAGTTGCATGGGCTATGCTGTTTGCACTTGAGACGGCAATGCGCCTTGGTGAAATCACAGCAATGACCTGGAAGAATGTTCACATTGATAAAATGTATGTGCATCTGCCAGACACCAAAAACGGCCTAACCAGAAATATTCCCCTATCCGAACGTGCTGAAGAATTGCTGCGCCACATTAAAGGCATGAATAGTCCACGTGTTTTGAGTATTGATTCAGATTCCCTTTCGGCTTTATTTAGACGATACCGGGATAAATGTGATATTCATGATTTGCGGTTCCATGACTTGCGACATGAGGCCACAACACGTATGGCTCAGATTATTCAAAACCCAGCCGATCTAGCTAAGATTACCGGACATACGGATATTAATATTCTGGTGAATACCTACTACAATCCAACTGCTACCGAGGTTGCACAACGATTAAGAAATGGGCTTAGGGGATAATAATGAAAACATGGACCTGCTTTTACATAGAGCACACGATTAAGAATGGAAGGATTTTTAGGAAGGAATCTAGATGGGGATTGAGGTTTGGGAGAATTGATTGATGTTAAATTTATGTGGTTTATATTAAGGCAGATTTCTTAAAATGTTTTTAGTGAAAAGTTGTAATCGGAAATATAATGTTAAAAATTCGAAAACTATTAAAATTGGTACTCTCCATGAATATAGAGAGACTGAGAGCTTACAAATTCTGGATAAAGAAGAAGGTTTTTTTGATATCTTTTTTGATCTAAAAGACAAATATATTGAAACTGATTTATTTAACTTTCTTAACTATTCCCACAATAGCCATCTGAGTGCTCACATTAAACACCTTCATTTTAAAGATAATTATCAAAACTATATAAGAGTTGATTATGATGGAAAATATAGCTGGATTAATAACAATAGATTTATATTTTGCATCTCTAAATTAAACTCTCATGAAGAATCTACCACTATTTTCCCTGACTATGATGACTATTGGTATGTCAGTTTTTTTAAAAAACAGCAGTTAATCAAGTTATTAGAGGTTTCATTATTTAATGAAGTTAAAAACAGAATTGCTAATAGAGAAAAAATCTTTACTAAACAGGATGTTAATGTAGGTAATTTGACAATTAAAAGTCATTCGCAAGATATTATTTATAGTGATAGAAGCTTGTATTTAGATAATCACAATATGGATTCTATGAAAGATAAAATTATGGATATCTTTCGAGATATCAAATATCTAAAACCTGATAGATTTAAAAAAGAGGCAGAGTTTAGAATTGTTTTCGATTTCTATGAAAATCAGGAACTATTAACTCCTTTGGTGAAAAGTATAATTATTCCAGACTCCATCTCAGATATAATCAAACAGCCAAATATATTTGAGCAATCTTAATCATATCTATTCTCACATTCGCCTAATTGAATAAGCTGTGCATCCAATAATTATTTATTAAAGTAAAAAACAAAGCCCTCATTTGAGGGCATTTATCTATTTTATTAAACAAGTGCTCTTAGTTTTAATAAGTGCGCTTTACGATCTGCCAGACCATTAGTGCCACCATTGATGCGGCGTGTGATGGTCAGCACATCATCTTTGTCAGCCAAGGCATTCAAGCCATTATCAGACCAGAACTTGCAGGCCACCATAAGACCGATGCTTGGAATGGCCACAACCTCAGGATTGTTTTCAAAGTCGATGCCGAGCTGCTGGCCATACTTGCGATAGTTTGCGCGGCCAGTTAATTGAATTGGCCCACGACCTTTAAACCGCTTGCCATCGCCTGCCTGTGTATTACCTAAATCCTTTCGACCTTCATACGCCGCACCTGATGCAATTTCTTCCATGTATCGGAAGTTGCCAGATTCATGCGCCAGTTGTGAAAGGAAGTGAATAAGACGAAGTGAATTATCCAAGATGCCATAGGTCCGCATGTGAACATTGGCAGCAAGGCCGAGTTCTTCAGCACGTGATTGGCTGGCACCTAATTTTTTAAATACTGCAGTCAGGGTGTCACGGCCAATAATACCGTCATCGTGTACACCTACTGCCTTTTGCAGCTTCTTGATATTCATGTGTCACCTTTAGCTTTAGGCTGTGCAATCTTACGGCCAATGTACGCCAGTGCCGGTAAAATCACTGAAAGTAAAATAGCATGGTATTCAGCAGGGATAAGCTGCGTGTTGATGCCTTCTTGAATTAAAACAGGAAGCACACCCAATAAAAAAGCTCCGATAATTGGGAGCTTTACAGATAAATATTTCCAGACATTTTCGGGGATGAGTTTCATTTTTCCTCTCTCATATTTCGCTCATATAATTTGTTGCGAATTTCTTCAACCGTTCTTAAGAGTTGGTCAGATTGTTTTTCAAGGACTTGGATGGACTGGCTATTTGTCATCGTCTGAGTGTTTACCGTGTCTGTCTTGGATGTTTGAGTATTCCATGCGACTACAAACAATCCAGCCAAGAAAATGCCACCAAAGCGCACAAGACTTGTGGTGTTATCAATCTTGGTTTTGCTTTCATGTAGCACCCTGATCTGCATATCCATTTCTTTAAACTTCGGATCAATCTCATTTCGGACTTGCTTGATCTCGCTTTTGAAGTTCGACTTGGCTCGATCTAAGTCATCTTGCAGATTGTCCCGAGTCTGAGTTAAGTCATTCCGGGTCTGCTGATGCTCTTTATTGAGTTGCTCTAACTGCATATTCATGCGATCAAGCTTTTGGGGCATTTCAGCTAACTTATCCATGCTTTTAGATATGTCATTGATCTTGTCTGAGATGGCAAGAAGCTGCCCTGCTGTTGCTACTGGTGGATCAGATGAATAGTCATTTGACATTGTGCCCCCTAAATTTTGGTAATAAAAAAGCACCCGAAGGTGCTATAAATTAACTGCTTCAACCTGTTCTTTAGTTTCAGCTTCAAAGATTAACTGTCTTGCAATACGCCCTCTTTCGTGAACGCTTGCAATGTGGGCTTGCAATGCCGCATAGAGTTGCTGCAATTGTGATGCGCTTAACTCGGCTGTTGTGTTGTCCGCTAGAGTCCATACTTGATCTAACCCAGCCGCAGCCGCGCCCATAATTCGACCCTGAGAAACCTGATCTGAATCATAAATACCGCCATCAAACTCAAAGCCGCCAAACTCCAATTGGTCGCGCATGGCTTTAATCTCGGCCCATTTCTGAGCCTTGATTTCATCTAGGGTGCGCGGGTCGATCCAATCCTTTAGATCGTAATTAAATATGTGGTATGAGGATGGTTGAGTGGGCATTACTACCCACCCATCCTGATAATACATATTTGGCTCAGGAGGGTCTTTAACCGCAAGACACCCTTCAGGAGTATTCATCTCTACAACATCGTCAGGGGCGCTTATTGACTTAATAAATCGCCCCGTAGCTTTTTCCACTATCGCTGTCACTTCTTAATCTCCATTACTGCTAATGATGCTGAAACTACAGAAGGCCAATACTCAGCAGGTGTAGCCGGCCTACTCATATACACTCCGGCCGGACTGTTCCTTGTTGTTCCTATGCCGATGCGCAGGGTATATGTTGTGTTTCCTGTGCCTGCATCATCCAAGTGGATAGGCATGTTCACAAATCCATTAAACTGAGCAATTGTATCCCCAAGCAAGACTGTGTTGGCGGGTACGCGCATTCTCCGGATAATGCTTCCGTTTTTCAGCAAAATAAGCCCTACATATAGCGTTTGGTTTGAATTTGCCAAGGCGGTTTGATTGCTTGACCATACTACTGCCTGTAGATTTTTAAACTCTACGTTACCTTCAATGCGACACTTACCTCCAGACCTGTTCAGTGTGATGCTTATAAGGTCGCCAAAGGCATTCGAGGTATCATCCAGAGTTACAGTACCTCCTGCGTATGTGCCGGGAGTTCGCGCGGTCATACTTGAAGGCCATGTATTTGGCGTATCGTTGTACGAGGCAATTGGCACCGTAACAGCGTTATCTTTAATCTTCAGCGTATCAACCTGTAGATCGCCAATCTTCGCAGTAGTCACCGCCAAATCATCAATCTTTGCAGTCTTAACCGCTAAATCTTCAATATGCGAAGTTTTGACAGACTGATAGTCCATCATTGCTGATTTCAAGTAAGCTGAAACAGGAAACACCGTACCCGTAACAGGATCAGTAAAAGGAGTATTGCGGAAAATGAATGGGTAATAACCAGTGCTACTCCCTGAGCCAATCGCAAATGAATCAAAGTTCAAAATGAAATTGGATTCTTTACCATCATTGGCACCACCCCAACCTGCGACCTTTCCATTTACGTCAAGCTTGATGTACTTTTGCGCATACAAGCCGTCTACACTTTCAGACACGGTTTGAATCGACGCTGTGTTATTACCAACCGAAGTTTGCAGAGTGTTGATCTGGGTTGCAGTAGCCGACTGTTGCGTTGTCAATGTATTGACTTGGTTTTGCACCGTTGCGATGTTTTGCGTTGCAGTATTCGCCTTGCCAAGTGCCTCATCCGCTGTGGCTTGAGCCGTTTGTGTTGATGCCTGAACAGTATCCACGCGTGATGATAAGGCAGAATCCGCACCAGCCAAAACGCTTATTTCTGAGCGAATAGTTGCTAGATTCTGTTGTAGATCATTACCCACTTGAGCCTGCAGGGTATCAACTCGCTGCCCCAATGCGGAATCCGCATTAGCCCTAGCAACAGTTTCAGCCTGAATGAGCGCTGTATTATCTCCAATCTGAGCAACTGTAGTGTCAATACGCTGACTCAGAGCCATATCGTTTTCAATCATTGCTGATTGCAAAGTCCATGTACCCGCAAAGCCTTCGGTTGATCCAATCAGGTCTTCAGTTGAACCAATTAACTTCGGATTGACTTGTGCGTATACACCATCAATTTTGGTTGTATTGGCGCTGATTTTTCCTTCATGTTCAGCCACTTTTGCATCGGTTTGAGACAATGCGCCAGTACTAGCCTTATCACCTAACTCTAATGTAATAGCATCAAGTCGTGTTGCATTGGCACCTGATTGAGTTGCAGCAACATTCGCAGTAGATAAAGCAGTTGCAGCGGTTTGATTTGCTGTATCTGCTGTATCGGCTGCCTGATTTGCAATTGCACTGGCCTGACTAGCTAGACTTGCTGCTGATCCAGCCTGAGTTGTTGCAGTCTCAGCCTTGTTTAATGCAGTGGCTGCATTGGTTTTTGCAGTACTTGCGTCACTCGCTGCTGTAGTTACACGACTATCCAGCGCTTGCACTGCTTGCGTATTTGCAGATGTTGCAGTTACCGCTGTGTTCACCTGCTGCTGAACATTGGCAAGCGCCTGATCATTGCTACTCTTGTAATTGTTCAAGGCGTTTAAATTAGCAGTATCACCACTTTGACGATCTTCAATCTCCTGAGTTAGACCATCATTCAAGTCCTGTACTGCCGAGATGCGTTGCTGGGTCTCCTGATTTAATGCAGTATTCAGCTGGTCTGCCTGAGTCTGTACTGCTGTGATATTGTCAATCAAATTGCCGATATCACCATCAAGCCCCGCAATTGTGTCGATCTTATCAATCTTGGTTTGCAAGTTTTGGTGTAATTGCGACTCAGTAATTTTTCCAGACAAAATATCAAGCACAGCAGATGCATCGGCTGAGGTTGTTGCGCTTGTGTATTGCGACCACGGCCCAACATTCCCAATACGGTCAATCAGGCGACCACGGAAATAACGCTTTAAATTTGGCTGCATACCTTGAATTACGTGTGTATCTGTTGGATAGGCAAACAAGCCCAGCTGCGCAGCATTGGCACCGTTTGCAGTGCTTGCAATCTCAATTTCCGTATAAGCAGTATCGAGTGCACCAGTCGCAGGGAAAGACCAGTTTAAACGGTAGCCAAACAAAATACCTGTTGCTGCAATATTAGCTAGGGCAGGCGGCAAACCTTGCTTGCCTGACAACGTAGTCAGCATTGAGTAAGTTGGCAGAGATGCAACATCAAACGCTGAAATCGCAGTGACACGCGCTTCATAGTTACCTGCATAGATACCCTGTACTTCTACTGAGTTGCTGCCTGTGATTGGCAATTTAATCCACGAGCCATCATCTTTACGCCACTCAACTTGATACTTTGTAGCACCTTGCGCTTGATCCCAAGTAATCACCATGGTTTCAACAGACAAGCCTTGCTGAACCATGTTTTCAGATGAAATTAAAACATTGGTGACAGGCGCTTGAATGGTTGGATTGATGATTGAAATCGGACGCTCATCAATGAAAGCGCCAAAATCGATTGCATCGTATTTGGCTGATTCATATTGAAGGCCGGTAATTGAAAACTGATGCTTGTCATCCTGAGTAATACTCATGACGCGAAATTTCATGGTCTTCAAATCTTGTGCATCAACCGCCCAGACATTTTCAGGCGCAACAGCATCAAATGCCGTGGTTACGGTGATATTTCGACCATTTACGGATGATACGATTCGACCCTGAGCCTTGCCATTTTCACCGTTTACGACAAGCCGATCTCCCACACGACACACAACATCATCACGATCTAAAGTGATAATTTTACGGTCAGCACTCACAGCAGAAATACGGCCACCATTGGCCCGACCAGCGAACAACTCATCTGCAATTTCAATCACACGACCCGGCTGTGGAATATAACCATCAAGACCGACTTTAAAAGACACAGTGCGTGTTTCTAGCTGCTCAGACTTTAAAGCCCAAAGCCCTGCACGCTGTGCCTGCCCTTCTGAGGTACATCCCCATGCATCAATCTCAGCAATACGCACACCGAGCTTTGCAATAGCTGCTTCATCACGCACATAAACATATTCGGTCTTGTAGTGATTTGCAGGATTATCCCAAGCCACTTTTGCAACCGTATGTCGATCGCGAGCACGTGTTCCTGAATATTCAAACAGGCCATCAATCACATTGGCGCGTGTGTAAGTAAAATAAGTGTCTTGCGGAATATCGGCATCACAGACAATTGAATTGCCATCCCAATAACTGATTGCACGGAATACGCCCGCCAGTTTACTCAGAATTACATAAGCATCTTCAGTGGATTGCAGATACACATTGCAGGTAAAACGTGGCTCTTTCCCACCCTTGCCATCATCCACCATTTGATCGCAGTATTGTGCAAGACGATACAGGGACCACTTGTCCAACATTGCAGATGTTAATCTATCACCCAAGGCATAGCGTTTAGCAGTGCAGATATCGTAATAAATCCATGCCGGATTGTTGGTATACGCACGTTTAAAAGTACCGTCCCACATGCCTGCATAGGTGCGTGCAACTGGATCGTAATTTGACGGGACTTGAAGCTTAATACCTTTTAAATCGACTGCAACTTTTGCCACATTAGAAAATGTTTCAGCATCATATTGCAGGCCAAGCATGGCGGTATTTGGATAGCTTAACTTCAGATCAATCACTTCAGTCAGTGCATCCACATACATTTTGTCGCTGATATATTCTGATGTTGAATTTGGCGTTAATCGACGCACACGAACTGTCCAACCGGTATCAGACTTTGGCAAATCAATACGATGTGAGCGCTCATAATTTGCAGAAGTTTTATCTGAAATTTGAGTATTTAAGACTTCTGTCCATGTGCCGCCATTCGTTTGCAGATCAATCGCATATTGAATCGTGATACCTTTAACATCGCCATTATCAGCATTCTGCTGACGCAATGGCCCCCACTTAAAGCGAGTGCGCACAGCGTCCAGATCAGTATTGGTGAGTGAGCGAACCCAAGGTGAATCAGACTTCAGCTCCACATTGATTGCAGTTTCAGAGGAGATATCTGGAAAGCCTTCAATGTGGGTCTGGTCATTAGTACCATGACGAAAATCAGCCTGCACATCTTCAAAGTTCCAGCCACCCGCCGGATTCTGTAGTGGTGTTTCTTCCAGGTAAACCGATTGCAGGCCATTTGCTAGACCCTCAACTTCACCTTCAGATAAGCCATATAGAATTTTAATATAGGTCTTGGACTGTGCTGAGTCGGGTGCAATCACTGGCTTTCTTGATTTGCCTTGCCCTGCTTTTGCGCCTTTAATTACTGCGTTCATACATTTCCCTAGACAATAAAAAAGGCGCTTAATGCGCCTGTGTTTTTAAGTGTTTACATTAAATCTTCTGGATACTGTCCAGCACTTGCAATAAAGCCACCAACCTCACGCTGACCATAAAGCACTGGTACTGGATTGCCTTGTGCGACCGTGGTAACTGCCCCACCAAAACCTTTGTTTGCCTTGTTGCCGTCTTGGTTTTGGTCTTGGTTGTCAATCTTTGGCATGAGCATCATGGCAATACCACCAACCATCATGCCTACACCAGCACCAATTAATGCAGCACCAACCGCACCCGCCGAACCAAAGGACATACCAGTCACAACAATCCCCACAACCACCAATACAGCACCGATAATGGTTTGAAAAGCACCACCCGCACCTTTTACCTTTGGCACTACTTTAATGACTTTAGCACTGGTGCTCATATCCAACTCAGTTTCAGAGATATTTTGCTTATCCTGAAAAACTGCAAACTCTAAACCCTGCTCATGCGCATGTAGCATGAAATGCTCAAAGCCCGGCACCTGCACCGATAAAGCACGCATGGCTTCGCGAGTATTATCAACAGCTAAATGAAACTCTTTGCCGAACTTCTTAGCCAAAATGCCGTATAGCTTAATTGTTTTGAGCATATCGAACCACCTTTGCAACTCGTTCTTGCCATTGTGAGCCAAACACTTCACGCACTGATTTGCGGCCATACGGATGAT
Organism: Acinetobacter sp. CIP 101966; assembly: GCF_000369725.1. Lineage (NCBI taxonomy): Bacteria > Pseudomonadati > Pseudomonadota > Gammaproteobacteria > Moraxellales > Moraxellaceae > Acinetobacter > Acinetobacter sp. CIP 101966. Next base: position 539,984 of record NZ_KB850160.1, read on the forward strand.
GTAAAATGATTGATGAGCCGACACATGATTCTGTTTGCTCGGACTTCAATTCGGTCTGATCGCCTAGCCAGATCAGCGCATGGTTGACATGCTCAGTACGACCAACTCGACACAGCATCACATCACCGTACTGCAAGTCGTTTACTTCAACAAAGCCCGCTTCACCAAATCCGTCTAAATACAAAGACTTGCTTTCTTTGTGTTCCCACCACGCATCTTCGCGCTCAAAATCAATTAATTTGATGCCTAGTTCACGCTCGTAAAAATCACGCACGATTGAATAGCAGTCTTGAATGCCGTGAATATAGTTGCGACCGACTAGCGGCGCTTTATATCCACATGGCTCATACACCTGAAACTCAATATCAGGATAAGCGCAAATCACCCAAGGCTTTTCATGCAGCTCAATTTGAATTAAATCAATCTCAGACGCACGTGCAGAAGCATTTGGATGTGAATGTACATAGGCTTGAATCTCGCCTAAATCCTCTGCTTTGGCTAAATCCTCGTGATGGATCTCGAACTGATCTTTATTGTCTGAAATATTGCGACACGGGATATATTCTTTACTCACAATCACACCGCAGCATTCTTCTGGGTAAACTTCAGCAGCATGTGACTGGATTGCTTTTTTAAGTTTTGCGGTTAGTTTCATACACCACCTAAAATAATGAGCTGGCAGGGAAAGCACCAATGCGTAGGACATTGCCTTTGCCGAAATGACACTCACAACCCCTTGTTCTTTTTGAGCACTTGTCGAGCGCAGGATTGTCAGTAGGTTCATCCCTGTCCGTAAACATTGCTGCGCCTGTATAGCCACATTGTTCGCTGCGATATTCCCATGCGCAATAACTGGAAATCTGCCGAACCGGAATCTTTAGGCCTTCAAAGTCAATCGGGTTTGAAAGCTCAAAAGTGACTGCCTGAGCATTTTCAGAGGTCTTTTGTTCGATATACCAAAGCTGTTCTTTGGCTTCATTTGATGCAGTCGAATTGCCAGTGCTAAAGTTTTCAGCGTCAAGATACTTGGCAAGCGTGGTAATAACTTTGAGTTTTGCGCCTGCAAAATCACCAAACTGTAAGCAGTAAGCAGAAACTGCGCCTTGAATACCGCCAATATTATTCGCCATACTAAATGTAGGAGCAGATGCTTTACCATCGGATCGCATTTCTAAGCCCGATACTTCTAAAGCCATCGGTTCGAAAGTCTGACCCTGCCAGATGATATTTCGATGCCATGCTTTTTTATCACCAGAATCAAAAGCTTTACCAATCGAGCCTATGTCAGCGCCAATTAATTCACTTGAGCCAATGGATGTATAAATGCGCTCCCAATCTTCATAAGAAATATGACCGTGAAAGCGCAAAATGCCCGCACCTAAAGCGCGGGCATCCAATTCAAACAACGTAATCAGGCCATCAACATACAGCTTTTGAAAATCACTGTTCAGGGTCATGGTAGGACTCCATCACCGTAGCAACTGCTTGAGCTAAACCCGTAGGCTGAAAGTCAGGTGGTGTAACTGATTTTGGCATTTCAATTTCAGGTTGCGGGAGTTCTTGCAATCGCAAGTCAATCCAGCGGCTTTCAGGAATGTCTAAAGGCGTTTCAGTATCAGCTACAATACGCCCTTTCTTGTTAAGCATATAATCATACGTCTTAACACTAATGTCGCCATTTTCAAGCTGCTCATAAACCACTGCGACTAGCACATTTCCGTTCGCATCTTTAGGTGTTTCGATATACCAGCCTTCTTGCGCAAAACCGGATGAGTCTTTGATTAAATAGTCGCCTACACCTAGCTTTTCAAACGTAATAGACTGTTGTTTGGCTTCGTCATTTAGTTCAATTTTATCAGCATACAGACTAACGATAGGTGAAGCATTTTTAATAAAACCGTTGGGGTCAACTTGTGTATTTGCTGTTGTTTTGACGATAATTCTATCCGTGTTTTGACCAATTGTAGTATTGGTATTGCCCCCGATCCTAGATACGCTTATCTCACTTTGTCCTGCAGTTGGCAATCTAAGTATGCCGTTAAACGCTGCTCCGAACTGCTGCCCATAAACAATTGCGGGTTGGTTACCTATCGTAATGAAGCCTTTTCTCAATGCAGATAACAAAGTATCGTTAGTAACATACACTGCATTCTCACCAAGCCCAAACGCCCCGACTTCCATCACATTTCCAGCTTGAGTGCCTGTATTTTTAAAAGCAGCAGTTCCCAATTTATTTAAATTCGTACCATCGCCAAGATAGTTGTAAATCTCATCATCATTCGCTTGTAGTTTTGCCGAACCCGAGCGGAACGTATCACCACCTGCTCCCGTTGGTGCAGTACCTGGATTAATTGTTTGCTTAGCCATAATTTACGCCCACAAAAAAGCCCTCGATTGAGGGCATAAAGTTGATTGAATTTAAGGTTTGAAATCTTGGGTGAAAGTCGTTGAGATTGACCACATTTCACCACTCAGGCAAACAGGCATATAGTCCCCTGCAACCACACGAACCTCGCCATCCAAAGGTGAATCCCAAAGGAAAGAATCAGATCCCTTGTGCGCATCAAAAAAGGCTTTAATCTCTTGTATCAAAGCCTTCTTGCCAGTCCTTTTATATGCCCATGTGCCTGACCGGTTGTTAATCCCTACACTCGTTCGCTGTGTATATCCATCTCCAAAACTGGATTGAAGGACTTTAAAGCTTGAGGTTTGGGAGTTTCCGTCTAGGTCATTGCACCATGTGAATTTTTGATTGCTCATTTAGATAACAGGCCTCCTTGTCGTTGCTCCTGTCGAATCACCGTACGAACCGCATTACCAATCATTTGACCGAGTTGCTTCTGATCTGACTGATTTGATTGTGTTGTTACGCCTGAGTCGGTGACATGAACTGAAATATGAACATCCCCGCCACCATTCTTTTGGTTAGCAATCATGCCTTTCAAGTCAGCATTCGTCCGACTATCAACAACACGTTCGCCCTTATCTAGCAGCCATGTGCCTTCTTTCGGAATGTTGTCGATACCGTCGTGGGCCATGCCGCTCAAGGCCACACCTTGGATCGCAGACATTAGGTCATTGGTCTGCACCGCAACCGCTGCTGCACCCGCTATCTTTTGCCACATAGTCACATTCGATGGGTCATTCCACGCCGACATGATTGCGCCTTTCGCATTTAATATCGCACTTGAAAGAACAAACCCTTTTTGCATAGCAAATGCAACTCTGTAAGCTGTACTTTCTTTAGCTCCGTATGCATCAAGCATTGAACCCATCATGCCAAACATTGCCCCATATCCCGCTAAAGATGCAGCTTGTGTTTGGTTTTGCAGGTCCTCTAAACCTTGATAATACTTAACATCAATTGCAGCTAAACCATCACGATATTGCTGGTGCGCCTCTTTAAGCGCCTCATAGCGCTCATCATCAGTTGAATAAAGATTGCTAGTCATGATGTCTTGCTCAACACCTACCCGATCTTTCTTTAAAGCCGCTTGAGAATTTGATCGGTCATTTGCTAGCGACCATTGACCGTAAACTTCTGGTGACATAGT
>NZ_KB850160.1:543547-549049 GCF_000369725.1 Acinetobacter sp. CIP 101966
TCACTTTGTCCTGCAGTTGGCAATCTAAGTATGCCGTTAAACGCTGCTCCGAACTGCTGCCCATAAACAATTGCGGGTTGGTTACCTATCGTAATAAAGCCTTTTCTCAATGCAGTTAACAAAGTATCGTTATTAACAACCACTGCATTCTCACCAAGCCCAAACGCCCCGACTTCCATCACGTTTCCTGGTGCTGTGCCAACTTGACGACTTGCAGCATGCGCATTATTAGTAAAGTTTTCATTATATTTTGCAGCAGCAGAGCGGAAAGTATCACCACCAGCGCCACTTGGCGGTGTACCTAAATTTGCAGTTTGAATAGCCATATTTTACTCACAAAAAAGCCCCAACATGTGGGGCATAAAATTGATTGAAGTTAAGGTTTAAAGTCTTGGGTGAATGTGGTGGAGATTGACCAAACATCCCCACCTAAACTGACCGGCATATAATCCCCTGCGACCACTCGAACCTCACCATCTAAAGGTGAATCCCATAGAAAGGAATCAGCACCCTTATGTGCATCAAAAAAGGCCTTGATCTCTTGTATCAAAGCCTTCTTGCCAGTTTTCTTGTATGCCCATGTGCCTGACCTATTGTTAATCCCAACACTTGTTCGCTGTGTATATCCATCGCCAAAACTGGACTGAAGGACTTTAAAGCTTGAGGTTTGGGAGTTTCCGTCTAGGTCATTGCACCATGTGAATTTTTGATTGCTCATTTCCCACCACTCAGGACATTAAGACGGCATTCCAATGCTGAAACCATAGCTGAAAGCGCATTAATCTGATTTTCCATTTCAGTGATGTATGGGGGTTTGATGTAGCCACCTTCTGAAAACTTGTTGCCAGCAATAATACTGTTTTTATCAATCTTCACCTGAAAGCGCTTTCTACAATCCTTAATTGTGGTGGAGTCGACATCGGAAACATTGTCTTTAGATTCTGTTGTTAATAATCCCCCTTGTCGTTGTTCTTGACGAATCACAGACTTGATTGAGTTACTGATTGCTTGACTAAGATCTTTTTTAAACCTCACTTCGGGATTAACTACAGGGTGAGCATCTCCGTATAAAGCAGAGCGTGTATTGTTCTCGCAAACAAGAAAGTTTCCCTCAACCTTGATAAGCCAGTTGCCCTTTTTTAGAACCAGATTTAATTCAGGTATTTCAATTTGATCTGGTTTATTACCATCATATTCACAAACAAGATTGTAAGACTTGGAAATATGAATCATTGAATTTGAATCGGTGTACTGTATTGCACTAGCGTTCATTATTGGCTCCAAATAAAAGACCCCGCATTAAGCGAGGTCTCTGTGGTAAAGTTAAGTTACTTCTGTTTTGAGTAATACAACTCAAAGACAATTCGCTCGATCACCTCCACCAAGGGATCGAGCCTTCTTTCATCATCTTGCACAAGCACCTCACTACCATTTAGGCGAAATAAGAGCGCACCTTCAGGCATGGTCGCATAGCTTGGCATTTCATTAATGCACTTACAGAAAAACTCATAAGCACGGATTGGCTCTGTGATTTCTGGATTGCCATTAATAGCATGTGCCATAGCCTTTGCATTTTGTTCAGCATAGTAGCCATTTCTTTCAGTCAAAATAAAACTCCTTAAAAGTAGGAGTTCTTTTTGTACTTGAAATTGGTGGAATAATCTACTTCGCCAATAACCCGCCCTGACGTTGCTCTCTGCGAATTACGCTCAGAGTCATATTTTCCATCATTTTTCCTAATTGCTTGGCATCCGATTCACTGGTTGCAGATCCATCAGATGCAATATGAATGGTTTGTGTGTAATAAACATCACCACCTGATCCACCGCCATTCGCAAGATAGTTCTTCAAATCAGCATTGGTTCGACTATCAACAACACGTTCACCCTTATCTAGCAACCATGTGCCTTCTTTCGGGATATTGTCGATACCGTCGTGGGCCATGCCGCTCAAGGCCACACCTTGGATCGCAGACATTAGATCATTGGTTTGTACTGCAACCGCTGCCGCGCCCGCTATCTTTTGCCACATAGTCACATTGGATGGGTCATTCCACGCCGACATGATTGCGCCTTTCGCATTTAATATCGCACTTGAAAGAACAAACCCTTTTTGCATGGCGAATGCAACTTTGTAAGCTGTACTTTCTTTTGCTCCATATGCATCGAGCATTGAACCCATCATGCCGAACATTGCACCATATCCAGCTAAAGATGCAGCTTGTGTTTGGTTTTGCAGATCCTCTAAGCCTTGATAATACTTAACATCAATTGCAGCCAAACCATCACGATATTGCTGATGTGCCTCTTTAAGAGCCTCATAGCGCTCATCATCAGTTGAATAAAGATTACTGGTCATGATGTCCTGCTCAACACCTACCCGATCTTTCTTTAAAGCCGCTTGAGAATTTGATCGGTCATTTGCTAGCGACCATTGACCGTAAACTTCTGGTGACATAGTGGCTCGTGCGAATATTTCATCCGCACCTGACGACAGCCCAGCAATCCGATCATACATCGCCACAGAATCGTTCAAGAATTTATATCGATCTGCAAGTATCTGCTGATTCGCCTCATTCTCAGCTTTTACACGCTCGTCCTGAGCCTTAATCCAATTAGCCACATCATCTTCATAAGCCTTCTGTTGAAGTCCTAAAAGACGGTCGCGCTCTGTTGGATCAGTAGCAAAAGCTTTTTCGATCTCCTTGATTCTTTCTTGGTTATCGTATTCAAGATTTTGCCATTCGTTGTAGTAGCTGACTTGAATAGCCTTCTGCTCGTCGGCTTGCTCCTGTTTTCTCTTGATCATATCCTCAAGGAATTTATCAAGATCAACCTCCTCCGTTTTAACCACGGTGGTTGATGCGTTGAAACTTTTAAGCCATGCCTGCTCAGAATCCATGCCAAGCGCAATATTTTCACGATAGACTTTCTGTTGAGCAAGCAGCGATTCAGTCATTTTCTCAGCGGAAATAGAGGCTTTATTATTGCCCTGACCAGCATAGTAGGACTTGCCAGTGCTTGGGTTGGCAACAGAGGCAAACTCCTTTGCTGAGCCCAGCAGCGCATCATTCAAGGTGGCGTTATTGCTTCCTGTAATAAATCCTTTGATTTCAGGCCGCTTTATGGCAACTAAATACTGCTTAAAGATTCTTTCCTGAACCTCAGCAGTAAATTTCTCAGCACTTGATACAACGCCTTTATCAACAGCCTCTTGGAGTGTTGAATTAATGGTTTGATATTTACCAGCAGCATTAAATTCCTTTGCTCTCTGAGCGGAAAGAATTTGAGCCACAGTCATATCAGTCAGATTCCGAGTGCTGGCCTTATACCCCCCTTTCTGCCCAAGATTCACAGAATTGTAATTTCCCTCGCCGCTTGAAATCACCGCATCAATTGTGCTTGCCTTGGTCAGCTTGGCTTGCTTTTCCTTCTCTTGGGTTATCCTTTTCTCAGCTTCATTTCGAGCATCAGTGGCGTTTTTAGCCCTCATAACCTCGTTATATTCAGTAGTAAACATTTTTTGCAGATCAGCCCTAAGAGATAATCTGCCTTGTTCATTTTTGACAATCGCCCCCTCAACATTAAGGTACTTTTTAGCCAGCTCGATCATGGTGTCGTTATAGCCACGACTTGCTAAAGCAGAAGTAATTGCTGAATCCTTAATGTTTTGACCAGATGCTTTTAGAAGTTTTTTAATTTCCTCACTTAATTCGCCCACTCCAGCGGCCTGCTCTTTGACCTCTTTGGTCGTCTTTTTCATCGACTTCTCTAAAGCGTCCTGTGCTCGTTCTGCTGCTTTCAACTCCTTCTTGTTGTCAGAATAAGCTCCGATTAATTTACTTACTTTTGCAAGCTGATCATCGGTAAGAATATTTACGTTCTTAATCGCTTCATAGTATTCGTTGCTGTCAATTCTGCCTTGAGATAGTTCGCTATTGAGCTTTTTGAAGGTGTTAATCTTCTCGTCTGCTATCGGCAAACCTTCCATGAAGGCAAATAGATCAGATGCAGCCACACGGTACTTAAGGCTCAGGTCTTCGACCTGCTGAGCAAGTGCCCTAGTCTCGTTGTCTCGCTGAAGTGTATTTAGCTCTTGATATTTTTCAATCAGATCGCTAACTGATTGGCCCTGAGTATCAATTGAAGCGGTGGCCTTATCAGCATTGCCTTTCATTAACAGATAGCCAGCTGCTACAGTTGCAATAGCAACCCCCATACCAACAGGGCCAAAAAGAACCCCAAGTGCAGCCCGACCAACACCAGCACTAGCAGTTCCTGCTGCTGCGGATCTTGCTCTTGCTGCCGCCAAAGCTGTTTCTGCTGCTACAAGCTCAGCGGTTGCTTGCGCTTCAATTCGACGCAATTGAGCCATACGTGTTGTTGTAGCCATTCTACCCGCAGCATTAATCTGCGCTTGCAACCTCTGTACCTCTAGGGCTTTTTCGGCCGCCAGCGCTGTTAATGTCGAGCGTGTATTCACAATCTGAGCTTGAGCTTGCGCCAAGGCTGACGCAGCCGCAGCACGCTCCGCATTAATTGCACCATACTGAATTGCAGTCTGGTCAATAAGCTGTTTAGTTTTTGCATACCCCGCTGTAATAGTGCTGTATATAGCTGGAATATAGGTTCCAGCCATAAATGCAGCGCCCACCATCATACTATTGACAACCCCTTCCATGTTTTCAGAAAGTGTTGTGATGCCCTCCACAAAGGTTTTGGATGCACCAGTGGCAGAATCAAACTCCCCAATCAGCTTGGTCGCTTCAGTCGTTATTAGGTTAAAAGAGGCTGAAATTGTAGTTGCTGTTTTTGCATATTCAGCATCAACACTACCGCTCATCTTAAGCAAGGCATCGCGCATCACTTCAGATGTAATTTTTCCTTCTTCACCTAATTTTTTAAGATCACCAACAGCAACTCCCATACCATCAGCTAGAGCCTTTGCAAGCGCAGGTGCTTGAGATAAAACAGAGGTTAGCTCCGCACCACGCAACAAGCCTGTATTTAGCGCCTGACCAAATTGCAGCAAAGCTGCCTCTGAAGCTGCTGCGCTTTGCCCTGACATTGATACGGTTTTAGTTACTGTTTCGGTGATTCTCGCAACTTCAGATTGATCGATGCCTAGGCGTTTAGACAACCCTTGGAATTTTGTATAAACATCCAAAACCCCATTCCAGTCTGAAGCCGTGGCCTGTGCAATTTTATGGGTATCGTCCATTGCTCGGCTGAGTTCAGACTGCGTACTAGTAACAAGTTTTAGCTTATTTACCATGCCAGTGTAGCTATCTGCATAATTCTTGATTTGGTTGACAGAAAATGCAGCGCCCGCTGTAGCTGCCAATTTCCCAAGCATGCCATTCATGACATTCACACTACTACTGGCGCGTTGCATTTCACGCTCCGCCGAGGATGATGCTTGGCGCATTCCTTGTGTAAAGTTGCCAATCTTTGCAACCAGATCAAGAGTGAGTGTTCCGAGTTTTGTAGCCATAACTTTTCC
>NZ_KB850160.1:549366-866600 GCF_000369725.1 Acinetobacter sp. CIP 101966
ATAAATGCAGCGCCCACCATCATACTATTGACAACCCCTTCCATGTTTTCAGAAAGTGTTGTGATGCCCTCCACAAAGGTTTTGGATGCACCAGTAGCAGAATCAAACTCCCCGACCATTTTCGTAACTTCAGTGGTGATCAGGTTAAAAGAGGCAGCAATGGTGGTATCTGTTTTAGAGTACAACTCATCAACACTATCACCCGCTTTTAGTAATGCCTCGGTGATAACTTGGCCTGAAAGTTTCCCGTCTAGCATCATCTGACGCAATTCGCCACGAGTAACACCTAGACCTTTTGCCATGGCATTTAGTAAGCCACCAGCACCATCAACCAAACTGTTATATTCCTCAGCTCGAAGGATGTTTCCATCAAGAGCTTGTCCGAACTGAAATAAAGCCCCTGCTGCCGCCTCAGTTGTAGAGCCACTAATAGAAACTGCTTTTGATGTAACCTCAGTAAGCCTTGCAGTTTCTGCTTGGGTTAAGTTGAGCACCTTGGCATTTGACATGTATTTTGAGTAGACAGTATTTACCGCCCCCCAACTTGACGCAGTAGCTTGTGCAATCTTATAGGTATCATTCATTGCGGTATTTAATTCAGCTTGCCCATTGGTTACAAGCTTGAGCTGATTAACAATACCGGTGTAGCTATCTGCATAATTCTTAATTTGATTAATAGAGAACACCGTGCCTGCTGTAGCTGCTAATTTCCCAAGCATGCCATTCATGACATTTACACTACTACTGGCCCGCTGCATTTCACGTTCTGCTGAGGATGATGCTTGGCGCATTCCTTGTGTAAAGTTGCCAATCTTTGCAACCAGATCAAGAGTGAGTGTTCCGAGTTTTGTAGCCATAACTTTTCCTCTAGGCGTAAAAAAACCGCCTAGTGGCGGTTGTATTGTTTAAGTGAGATTAACCAAACGCTACTCGGCTATTACTGCACATACTCTTAACTTTTGTATCAGCAATCTCGCCGCTAGGTAGTTTTGGGTACATATCCACGTCTTTATAATATTGAACACCCTTCTCTACACACTCATTAAATGAGCTTTTCTTACATCCAACCAGCCCAACAACCAAAGCTAATAAAATAATTTTCTTCATATCCAATCCCTCTTTATTTAGAACAAGATACTAATTCCAGCACAAAAAAACCACCCGAAGGTGGTTTGGTTTTAACTAACTATCCATATAACGCCAATTAAAATGATAAATCCGATAATTGCTGAGACTATCCATTCAGACTTAGGGTATCCAAGAAAATTATCAGGATTACTAAAATCTGGTTGGCGTTTTATAGATGGTGCTGACTTTTTGTGTGGCTTATAGGAAGAATAAGATAGCCCTGTACCCGGTGCACTTACCGTAGTTCTAGTTCCTTTCTTGCCGAGGCTTACGCGCGCCCCTTTTCCACCAACTGAAACACTGCTTATGCCTTTCTTACCCACATTAAGACGAACGCCTGGAGCAATCTTAAAGCTCTTTCTAAAATTAAAACCCATATTTCCCTCTTAATGGCAGTGTCTCGTGCCTGTTTTCTTCTCATTGTGACAACCATTCTTATCTGTGCGCCCGCCATGAGAATAAGCAGTTGTCGCAAGACAGGTTATTAAAATCAGCAATATGACTTTTTTCATAATTATTCCCATTTTTATAATATGAATAATAGTTATAGCTGACTTTGTATATTTTTCAAGCAAAAACCACTCCGAAGAGTGGTCTTGTTTTAATTAAGCATTTCGCTCTTTTAGAAAATGCCGCCCGACTCGCAGTGTATCAGTACCATAAAGCAGATCCAGCACACTATCAAAACGCTTGGTGAACTCAGCAATATCCATGGTTGGATAAAATCCCGGTGGCAGTGGCATTGCAGTCAATACACCATTCCGAGCACTCACATGCCAAGAATCATATCGAGAGTTTTTAAATTCTTGATTAATCTGCTCAGCAATTTGAACAACCTCTTGTGGATAAGGTAGAGCTTTAACCTCTTCTTTCTCAACTCTCTGCTTAACTTCCATTTCTAGCAGGTACTTAACTGCATCCTCAAAATGAATGGCCAGTAGCTCGTGATAAGAGTTAATCTTGAAGTGTCGGTTATGTCGCGTCCAGACCTGTGCACGTAAACCTTGATTGCCATTCACCTTATGGTCAACGATTTTGTGAAGCGTGTCTTTTTGCTCAGGTGAAATGGATTGACGGCCTTCAAGCCGCTTGGTAACAACTTCACGATCCAAAACATCCAAAACCCATTTGCGGAATTTTTTAGCGATTGCTGTTTTGGAAAACATTGCAATTAAGTGAGCACCGCGTAGGGAAAAAATTCTTGTCTCCTTACCGCGCTTACTATTATTGATTCCATTGACACTCAATTTGAGGGTCAATGTCATAGATGAAGTAAACTCATCTTTATTGCGCTCATAAACCTGACCAACTGCATCAGATTTTGAATACCCTAAAGCACTCGCCAGCTCGGGAGCTGTTAGCCAAATTTGACCATTCTGCTCTACTGGTGAAAAATTTACTTCGTTAAAACTTAATGCTAAACTAGACATAGTTAATATTCCTTTGTTGACAGCAATCAAGCCCTTGTTTTCCAGACGGTGGGCTTTTTTGTTGTCTATTGATTTCATGCTTTCGCACTCTTTTGGTTTTGTTTGAGCCATTCTTCAACAATAGTATTCAACTGTGCTGTCAAAGAACGACGGTTTTCTGCTGCTGCCTTTTTCAGCCCATCTATATTTTCATGAGCCATTCGGACATTTAGCTGCTTGTCATGTCGTGTCATTTTTACTCCATTTAAAGTGTTTTGCTTTATAGCTTTTTAATTTATAGCAAAATACTTTATTGAAGTAAAGCGTTTTGCTATATATCATTAAAATAATTTCACACTTTGCTGAACTGCTATGGCTCAAGAATATTCACAAGTAAACTTCAGAATACCCTCAAAGCTAAAAGAAGATATAGAAAAGGCAGCTTTCGCCAATAACCGTTCAATTACATCCGAACTCGTGTCTCGGCTTGAGGATAGCTTCACTCCAAAAACACTTACCCCATCACCAGAAATGGTAAAATATAAAGAGGAAATGGAAGCTCAGACTAAGATTCTTCTAGAAAGCCAGCGTGTTTTATTGGAGCAAAATGAAAGGCAGGCCAAGATTTTAGCTGAACTTAAAGACTTTCAAGCTTGGAAAAATCAACAAAAGAAACCAATCTAAATCAGTTTCTAATCTTCAAAATCAAATTCATCCATTTCGCTTTCAGGTTTTTCCTCATGAGTCATTAGGTCATGAAGTTTTACATCCTTAACGCCTTTCAGCATTAAAATAGACTGGTGAATTCTTGCTAATTCTTGCTCGAATCTTCTTCCGAGGTTGAGGCTTCCGTATTTTCGGATGTAGGCGGTGTACTTTTTGATTTCTCGGTATGGGAGGTCTGCGATTTCGCTGTACGTTTTACCGAGCGCGATACTGATTTCGATGAGGATTTCGTCGTCTTGGTTGAGTTCAGTTGCTTTCCCAATACGTTAATATCCACAATTTTTGACCAAAGCGCATCCACTAAGGCTTGGTTGAAATGGGTGCGTATTTCATCTTCAGTGAATGCAAGTTGTCCTTTTTCATCACAGATAACACTTGCCAAAACACCAGCTAAAGCCTCTTTGTTTTCACCATAGGCCTTCATTTGAGCTACTGCTGTGCTGTAGCTAAATGGCAGAATATGAGTATCAAATTCCGCATCTTCACCAGCAACTTTAATTTGAACAGTTACGTGCTCCGGCTTACCCATTAGAGCGCCAGATTTAATGTCTTTTAAAGTTAATTTTTTCATGATTCACCAAGAAAGCAAAAGGCCCTGTACGGGCCTTAAATTAAACAGTTGCTGGAGTTAGAGTCACACCAGTTGAACGCTGTAAAGTGAACTGGTAGCCCACAATGGAATCCGCTTCAAATGTTGGCACTGCTGGAGTTAATGCGCCTTTAAATGACCAGAATGAACGGCCAGTTGGTAGAGCTACAGCATTTGTAGCTACTGTTGGCGGAGCAACTGAATCACTCGCACCAATATAAAATTCAAGTTCGGTGCGATTTTCTGCCCATTGAATAAGCTTTAGGTGTGAGTCGTTTTCTGGGTCAAGTCGAATTGAAAGTGAGCCATCACCCGGATCAGATAGCCCCGGCATATAGGATTTGGATTTTGTTTCTTCAAGACAGGTTGTTTCAATTTTTGAAGTACTGTCACTTCCCAAGTCGATACCGGTTACACAGACAAGTTGCGTAATGTCGGTACCATCAAAAGCAAAGACGTTTGTCCCTTGCGTGCGTAATTCTGCCATTTGCGAGTACTCCTCAATTTTAGGCATAAAAAAAGCCACCGAGTGGTGGCATTGGTTTGGAAATAATTTGGTTATTCAAATAGACAGGGTTGAATCTGCCGATCTACATTTGCAATTGCAGTGGTTAGGCAGTCACGCTGCTTTTTCCAAGTCGACAACCCTTTTCCGCATGCGCTTGCAATCTCTTTTTCACATTCGAGTTTTGCATTAAGCGCTTCACGTTGCTGGATCAAGGCAAAATAATCTGTTTGCAGCAAGGTTCGAGCCTCAAAGAAGGCTTTCACCAATGCTTTTTTGAATGCAATAACACGTGGGCTGTTTTTCAACAGTGTCATTAAGAAGGTGGCTTGCTGCTCATCCAATACTGCATATTCGGTGGCTTTGGCAAAACCGCCTTGTGGCAAGGCTTCTCCCTTTCGGATTTCAAATCTGATAGGGCTAAATTCTGCAAAGTCTGGTCGATATGTTCTCACCAATTTAATAACACTCGCATGCTGCAATCCAAGACCCAACGCGATCTGCAAAGTCGTCGTGTGAGGCTTAGCATCTTTAACATCAACCAGTTTTACTGGGTTAAATTTCGCATTCATATAAATCTCCTTAAGTAAAAACACATGCCTGAATGCAAATCAGATAGCATGCGTAGTTGATAAAAATCAGGCATAAAAAAAACACCCGATTGGGTGCTATGTGGAAAAATAAATTTGCTTAACGATCTAAAAACCAATTCGCATCAAAGCCGCGACCAAAAATATTGGTGTCAGCAATGCGTTCAAAGTGGTTTGGGTGAATATTGGTGACATAGCAATGAGGCTCTAAAGCCTGTCTAATTGCTGCTCGAATATCTGATGCTCTTTTCTGCTGGGTGTCGTAAACCACAATCTGAAATGACACATGATCGATATTGGCTGGGCAATCCAAGTGGTTTTCAGGATTTGCTGTGACTACCGACCAGACTGCATAAGGATATGGCGTTTTGTGTGGTGCAATGTCTTCAAATACCCTTAAAGGATTGGTGCCGAGCAATGCTGTGACCGCTGAAGCTAATTTCAGTGTAGAAACTACGGGTAAAATATTCATAATTTTGCGAGTTCCTTGTCAATTTCTTTATTGAAGTTTTCAGCAAAGCTATTGGTTACGGCTTGGATGTTGTTTGCTAAAGCCGGTCTTAAAAACGGTGTCGGCGGATTGTTTGCCGATCCAAATTCAACCCATCTGAAGTGCCGCGTATCGCCACCACTTGTATTAGGTGGATTGGGGTTAGAAAATGATGCACCACCACGCACACCGACACGCATTACCACTTCATTCGGGTTTCGTGTTTTCCCCGCAGCAATAGCAATGTTTTTCCAAATCTTTTCGGCTGTTTCTGGATCATCAATCCCTTTTGCTGCATTGCGAGCGCTATCTCGCACAATCGCCATGGCTTTACGCATGGAGCGCCTTGCAGCATTTTTCATTAAGCGAGGATTGCCAAGTCTTTTAAGCTTTTCCTGAACTTCATCCAAGCCTTCAATATTGAACTCTACTGACATGGCTTACTCCACTAATGACAACTCCAGCGTCATATAAATACGGCCGTTTTCATTGTCAGGTTTAGGTGGTGAGACGATCTGGAAAGTCTGTCCATCGAATAAAACACGCATTCCGGTATGAATTTCATCACGTTTTCGCAGTTTTAACCGAGCTGTCGTTTCTGATCCTGCGGCCTTAGCATTTAAGCTGTCTTTCACAGAAAGGAACTCAATTTTTCCCCAGAGCTTTTTGTATTCAGTCCAAGCTTCGGTTTCATAGTTGTATTCATCATAAACCGTGGTTTTTTGCTGAATCGTCACACGGTGGCATAGTTCGCCTGCACGTTGGGCCATAGATCACCTCAAATCGCTGTAGGCTTACGGTATGGATAAAGCAGGCTTTGCACAGGCATCGGCAAGAAGTTGCCATTTACCGGCATTTCCTGCTCAGCATTGCGGTACTGGTCCCAATATCCACACAGTAATAAAATTGCCTGATGAATTGCTTTGGGGTAATCAGGTTCAAGTTCATCAGTGATGTAATTCAACACCGCCGAATCTGCTGCATCCAAATACCCCTGAAGCATCATGTCATTTGAATCATCGTCATAGCGCAAATGCTCTTTTAGGGTCTCAAGACTTACAATACTCATTCTGCACCCCATTTTTTCTGCGCTAATTTGAAGTTTTCATGGCTAAAATCACCCGAATGATCTTTTTCACAGTGCCACAATGAGCCTTTATGCGTCACAAACTGGCCTGATTTATACTGATTTTCAGCCTTAAAAACGCCTTGATACTGGCCTTTTTGATCTGAGTTTTCAGTATTTTTAGGCATATTTGGTGCGGATTTACCAAAAGGATCATCCAACTGATCACGCTTAGACAGCGCCTCAAGAGAAAAGTTCTGCTGCTGCATGTAAACCGTGTCACCACCCTCTAATGGGCCTAAACCAAGTTTTTGACGCGCCTCATTCGGAGTCATGATTGCTGCACCAACACCTTCTTTAAGTCGCTGCATCTGGGATACTGAATCCATGCGGATCAATGTATCCAGATCAAGAAAGGCTTCTAAACTGGATTCTTTTAGACCAAGACTTTCATCAAGCAGGTTTTCACGCGCTTCTATCAGACTTTGCAAGCAATCCGAATAATAGATTTCATTTAGATCTGAAACTTTTTGCCCTGCTGGAATGGTGCCAATACCTAACTTGAATTGCGGTACATGGAAAACAGCACAAATGACTTCGTTGCTCATTCGCATTTGTTCAATCAATTGAGAATCAGCGGCTGAAACTGAAATGGCTTCAAACTTCATACCATCGCCAACTACAGCCGTGCAGCCAGCATTCGCACCACCATAGTTTTCATTCCATTGCGTTTTGACTTCTTGAGCCTTCTCTTTTGATATAGGTCCAGGTGCTGTCAGGATTCCACCCGGTCGGCTGTTATTTCTAAAGTGTTGGCGCTGGCTTTTCTGGATTTCCAAGCCATGCCCTGCCGCCACCGCACACGCTGTAATTGGCGATAAACCCACAAGTGGATGATAGAAGCAGTTAATACGATCATGAATAATTTCAGATGCCGGCACCACTTCATGCGAAGTCTGATTGAGTTGATCATCGTTGAGTTGATAAAAGACATCGCCAGCAT
This sequence comes from Acinetobacter sp. CIP 101966, assembly GCF_000369725.1. NCBI lineage: Bacteria > Pseudomonadati > Pseudomonadota > Gammaproteobacteria > Moraxellales > Moraxellaceae > Acinetobacter > Acinetobacter sp. CIP 101966. The sequence continues at coordinate 556,873 of NZ_KB850160.1, forward strand.
CACTGATCAACGGCTTTGTCAGGTCGGGATTTAAAACTTTTAGTCCAACAATCTTGCCTGAGAAGATATCTCGCACCTTAAACACATAGGTATTGCCGCGAAGCAATAGTGATGTAGTCCATTGCTCACTGAATTGCTGCCATGTTTGGTAGTGATTTGGCTTATTTAGGACGCTAAAACGCTCTGGAATATCTTGATCAATCCAGACGCTTTGCTGCTTCTTTTTTAGCAGAATCGGCATCTTACCAATGTCTTGAGAGATCAATGAAACACAGCTAAAAACAGCATGATGTGCTGCCAAATCTTCCCGGGTCAGCTCATCGTTCTTTTGCCAAGCACCAGAATAAGGCTCATGCACAAATAAAGAAGTCCACCCTTGGTTTGAATGGACTCCTTGGAGGGATTTCTTTTTACCAAATAAATTTCCGAAAAAGCCCATTCTTTACATCCTATTCTTTGGTTTTATCTTCTTTTTTCGCTTTTGGTGCTGCTTTTTTCGGTTCTGTATAGACCTCTGCAACACCAATTTTGAGCAATACATTTGCCTGAAAATCAGGAATCTCTTTCACATCCCCAACATTGGAATCGTGGGTCATCTTTAAATATTTAATCTTCATAGACTGTTCCTATAGCTAAACAATTGTGATGCTTAGATATAAAAACAGCCCCAATTAAGGAGCTGTTTTTGAATAATCGATTAGGCGATTAAGGGGTTGAATAGTCGATCCATGCAGCAGCAATTGGGCGGCGTTTTGCCCAAGTGATGAACTTCTCAACACGTACAGCAAATTTATTCTCTTGCCATAAGTTGGTGATGGTGCCATCCGCATCTTCAAGAGTCGCCTGGTCAGAGTAAGACACATCCACACCACCATCCTGAGCAAGCAATAGCTCAGAAGTTTTAATGAGGGCGATCTTGTCACCGACAGTTTGTGATGTGATGACTGGACGACCATTCAGCTCTTTATTGATACCCTGCATGCCTGAGAAGTAGTAGTTACCCAATGCATCACGAATACGACCCATGCGAGCAGCGCGTGTTTCTGACATCAAGTAATAAGAACCATCCAGTGAAAGGTTTGCTTCCAAGAAGTTATCTTCAAGTTGTTGTAGATCTGCATCATAAGCAGCTGCTGTTGTGCCGCTGGCAGTGATTGCAGTTACGCCATTCAAAACACCAGCCGGAATCACATCGGTCTCTGCCTGAACACCCAAGAAGGTTTCATCAATTAAGATTTGAGAAGCTTCAATCAAGTCATCACGAACCAAAATATCCACTGCTGGATCGGAGCGACGCATTAATTCCTGTGTATACACAGTAATTGCAGCAAGTTTATGCTCTTTGATTTTCACATCACCAAATTCAGGATTGGTTAAAGGTTTTTTCTTACCTTCACCCACCCAACTTGCTTTACCGCGTTTTGTTTTAGCTGGAATTGTGCTGTTAAATGGAACATTCCGCATGCCTTGCAACTTATCAAAAACTGTTGCGGCTTTGAGTAAATCAACAAATTCACCCACTAAGCGGTTTTCTTGAACCAGTGCTGATGCAAAAGCAGCGTCTGTAGTTGTTCCAACTGTTGCCTTTTGTACCAAGTCTTGAACTTCATCGCTAAAGCCCATTTGCTTGGCCATATCAACTGGTGACTTAAAGTTACCTTTTTTGGCCTCAAGAGCTGAGGCTAATTTTGCACGCGCATATTGGGCGAAACCGATACCCTTATCTAAAGTTTTAACGATTTCAATTTTTGGTGCCGGATCTTGACCGGGTGTTGGCGCTGGCTCTTGAAGGCCTTTCTTTTCAGCTTCTTCAACAGCCTTGATTTGTTTTTTGGTACGTTCAATATTCACTTCAATCGCAGCGATATCTTTTTCAATCGCCTGAATTTCTGCTTCAGTTGCTTCATCAGGCGTACTGCCCTCACCCGCTGACTTTGATAACGCTGTTTGCATTGCTTGGTTTTTTTCAGCCAATGCCTTAAGCAGCTTTGCTAAATACTCTTTCATAGTTTCACTCCACCCTTTGTTGGGCTATTAAGTTTTACGACAACGTGTTTTTGTTCAGATGAATCGCCACCTGGAACGTCTTGAGGTTTTTTGCCCAACGCGGCTTTGTGTTCCTCAAATGCTTTTGAAAATTCTGTTTCTGATTCGCGGTTACAAGGGATAGTCACCAATGAAAGCTCATACCATTCCCATGAGTTGAACTGGATGCCACCACCCTTAATCATTTCCGCTTCATCCCAATTCGGGATAAATCCAACTGATAGGCCTTTGACTAAACCGTATTTCAGTGATTGGTATGCCTTATCAACTTCGCGTTTCAGGTCACCTTCTTCCTCAATTTCAGGAATATGAATCTCGACCTCGATACCATTTGCGGTAACTTTTGCGCTTGTCACATGGCCAATGGCTGAACGTGGGTCATGATGGAAAAGTAAAGGCATAGGCAGATCGAAATCTGCACCTTTTGGCACCATCACATCCTTGGCACGATCTTGGTTTGGTGTGCTTGCGATTCCTTTGAAGGTTCGCTTTTGCTCATCAAGGCTCTTAATTTCGACAGAGCCAAAGGTTTTATGTAGAGCAGACATAAGGCTCTCCCAATAAAAAAAGCCCGCGTAGTGCGAGCTTTGGAAAGTGAATAAATTAAACGAAATAGATGTTGTATGTTGCTTGTTTTGTTTCTTCAAAATTAGAAACACCACATGCCATCGCTAGAGCAACCATAGGGTCAATCCTATTTGTGGCTTTGGATTTATCCAACTTGCGACCACCAGCCGGGTCTTTGACTACCACAGCATTCGCGGCTGCCATGTTTAGCGCAGGGTTATTGTTGTGAACGATTCGAGCGTTTAAGAGTTGCGCCTCCAATGTATCTAAGGCGGGGGACATATCTTTAAATCCTTGACCAAATGCCACAAGCGGCAATTCCAACCCTAGCTTGTCACACTCTTTTTTAAATACATCAATCCGCCATCGGTCAAACGCGATTGCATGCAGAATTTTTACATCTGAAGCAATTTCACCAATGTGCTTTGCCACATATTCGTAATCCACAGTAGCGCCAGGAGTGGTAAATAAATACCCTTGTTTCACCCATAAATCATAAGGAACCCGGTCACGTTTAGCTCGATCAACCAAACCTATCTCTGGTGTCCAGACGGTAGGATATGTGTAGTATTTCTCACCCTTTCTACCTAAAAAAACACAAGCAGTTAAGTCGGTGCGAGCTGACAAATCCAGCCCAGCCCAAACTTCATCACACTCATAAATTGGCGGCAGATCCCCAAGGCATGTATCCCATGTCTGCTTGGCAATAAATGGTGAAACAGTAGAAACGCGCTGATTTAAGTTTAGGTTTCGGAAAGTGTTTTCAGCGCTTGGCATTCGACTGGCCTTTTCTGCTAATTTTTGCATATCAGGTTCCGATCTAAACTTGCCCAGCGCTGGATTAGATAACTTCCAAGATTCCTTATCCAGAATGTCGCTTTCCATTGGCGTTGTATACAGGTGACATACTGTCTTTGGATCTTCACCTTTTAGCGCGTCATCAATCCAGATACTCAACAGGTCTGCATCGGTGGCGGCTTGTGTACTAATCACCATCAGTAGCGGTGCTTCATGTGCACCCTGTGCTGTCACTACAGCATCAACAAATTCGTCTTGCGGTCCTTTTACCTGTCCCGTCTCATCAAGAATTGCCAGAATAGGTGATAGGCCGTGTGTTGTTTTGCCTTCAGCAGATAACGCCCTAAACTCTACGTTTTTTGCCAAGCCAACTAATGTTTTTGTTGATGGGATGATATGTACCAGATCTTGCAATGCTTCATTCAAGTTAATCATCTTCACGGCTAACTTAAAAACAATCGCCGCCTGATCTCTGGAGAGTGCACCACTTACAATCTGACTGTTTTGCTGCGCCTCTGGCCCTATTAAATGCGCCAACAGGATGCCTGCAATCAATGCGGTTTTACCATTCTTACGCGCAATACTTAAAATCGCTGTATGTGTGCCATGCGGATTGTCATAAACATCTAGGATGAATTTCTTCTGAAAATCCTCAAGGATAATTGGCTGTCCAACGTGTGCACCCTCTGGTGCTTTGCAGTATCTCTCGATAAATGCAATTACTCGTTCACCGCGTGTCATATATTTCACCTATAAGACGATAGGCATTAAAAAAATCAGCTCGGTCGAGCCAGTAAATCATCAGCTTCTTTAGTTTTGTCAGCGGTCTTTCTGCCTTTTGCGGCTGCTGAGTTCTTGCCTCGTTGCTTATCCGACTCGCCAACTGTTGCCACCGCATGCACTTGAATGTGTTTTGATAGTGCGATTGATCTTCGGCTAAGTGTTTCCAGTAGTGAATGTTTGGGGTTTAGGACAACCGTTCCCCGATCATTGGTTAGCGTGTCACCTTCTTCCAGAATCTCTTGCTGAATGCGTTCAATGTCTGCCTGGCATCTTGCCAAGTTTGCTGCATGTTGTAGGTCAACTGTATTCCAACTATCCTTTACGCGCGCGCGCACGAGAGCATACCAAAACGGCATGTCAATATCTCGAAGCCGGACATGTTCTGGTGGCGCAATATCTTGATCATCTACTAATTGCGTTTTGACATGTGTGCTGTCTGATCGCTTCCTTCCTGCCATGTGTTCTAGCCCTTAAAATCCCAATAGAATTAAGAAGATGGTACAGGGGCGGTCTTTAACTGAAACGTTATTTTTCAAGGAGATACCCGCCCCATGCCTTTGATTTTATTCTATTTATTCCAATGATGATCAGGATTGAGTGGAAAGCCAGACTCATCACAACCAACAACAATGTTTTGCTTTTCCTGTCTCTGGATTGTTGAATCATGATGTAATTTGCAAACCGCTTGCCAATTACTCTTATCCCAAAACAAAGACTGATCACCCTTATGTGGAATAATGTGATTGACTACGGTTGCAACCACAATCTTATTTTGTTCCTCACACATAACACACAAAGGATGTGACCTTAGATATGACTCTCTAGCCTTACGCCATCTTGAGTTATATCCACGTTCGCTTGATGTTCGCTTATCGCTGCGCCATGATGGAGTATTGCTCATACTACTCACCCATCCAAACACTGTGACTTAGGTTGCTCATCCTCATCACCTTCCAACTGAATCAATAGCTCATTAATCTGAGCATTCTGTTCATTGTTGATCTGGATGACTTGGGCCACTTGGTTTATTAGCTGGTTGTTCTGTTCGATTAGCTTTAGGAGTAAGTCGTTCGATACACAACCGCATTCTTTCTTTTGATCGCTCATATTGCTCTTTCATCCATTTGCGTCTTGCTTCACAGCCTTGGCATGTCATTAACCTACTCCTGATAACACCACTTCAAATCATCCGGCACAGTTAAATGCACACCCAACCTCACCACAGCAAAGTCATGCACATACCCCAAATACTCAGTCATCTGCTTAACGCTTAATTTTGTCGTGCTGCAAAGTCTTATCACTTGCTCTGCAATCACCCGGTATTCTTCACACTCATTCTGCTTGAGCATTGCAATCGCATTACAGGTCTCAGCAAACTCCTGATCATCACGACGGTAGATATAAATCAGAAAGCGTTTCTTAAATTCGTAATGAAGTGAATCTTTATCCTGACCAGTCTTTCTCTCGATCTGACCTAGCCACATCCACATGAGCCTATTCTGTGCAGTGGACCTGTCATCCTGCTTCTGATCTATACGAACAACCAAAGGCTTACCATCATTAATCGCCTGGGTGTAATTGGTGTGCATGTAGTTAATGGCTTTGGTGATGTCGGCATGACTCTGGATAGGAAACACGGCTTTTTGCATTTCCTACTCCTGAAACTTCGTGCGATAATAATTTCAATCACTTAAGTGACGGCAGCTCATCAATAAACTCTAAAGCTTCATCTAGAGTTTCTGCATAACCACACTGAAGTTGTGGCTCACAATCGGGATCAGAGTCTAAAAGCTTATTCTCAACATCAACATCGATGTCAATAAAATATGCTCCACCACCACCGTAGCAATCAGACATATATTCCCAATGAACTTCTGCCTCTATACCTTTCTTTTTAAGTGCTGCTCTTATTTTTCTACTGCTCATTCGATCACCTTAATATTTTTCATTAAGTAGTTTGATGCGGCTGGGTATCTCCACTCTTGAAGTTCCTCATACCAGCACATGAGATTGCCATTTTCGATTTTAAAGAATCTTGTTTGCCCACTCAGAGCAGTAAAGAAGTGAGTGGCATCTTTAGGTTTAGTTCTCATCAAAACACCTCTCTATCTTCCATCACCAACATCCGATCCACTCTCACCAACCACTTCTCAAACATTACTTCGCTCTCTGCCCGATTACCCAATTCAAAACGATCAAATTGACTGTGGCAGGAATGGCATAGCGGTACTGTGAACTCATCACTGGCTTTAATCGATCTACCCTTGCCGTGCTTGGCTGAATTACTGTGAGCTGCTTGTGAGTCTGGATTACCGCACCGAATGCATGGCAGCTTTCTGATTGCTGCGAGTCTTTTTTGATTCCGCATTTAATTGTTCTTCTATGCCTGCAATCTGTTTGTTTACTTTGCGGAGTTCAGCACCGCACATTTCTTTAAATGCATAGCTTGAGAACAGATGGTTGTAATTCATTAATCGGCTGCGATTTCTTTCAAGTACTTCTAAATTCCGTTTTGCTTCTATTGTGTCCATGATCACCACCAATAAGAAAAAAAACCCCGCCAAGTTCGTTATCTAGGCGAGGTCTTATGTGCCGTAATACGTCCGGCTAAGTCACCGAAGTGACGAGGGTTTATTCATCTAGCCATTTGCCACACTTACGACATTCGATCTGGATAAAAATATCTGACTCGTAGTCATATTCATGGAAGCAGAATAATCGTTTTAGGAATTGGAGCATCACAGCACCTCGAATTGATCTCCCTCATACACAAACTGGAAGCCCATACAGCGAGCATCTTCAGTTAATGATGGGAACATTGGTGATTTCTCTTTTGAGCAGATAATGGCAATACATTCAGCCTTGCATTTATCTTCACGATCTACAGCCAGAATCATTTCGTTATTATCTTCATCGGGTAGCGACTCAATAACACATGGAGCCAAATAACCAAACTCATCAGCAATACCCCAGGCGTAATCCCATGCTTTATCACCTGCTTTGGCAATATGCACATCATTAAACTGGAATTCATTGTTTTGGTATTTGATTGTTTTCATGATTGGCTCGGTTATTTTTAGAATCTGGGTGGCGGCATTAATTTAAAAACCACTAGAAATTAATGAAACCGCCATAATGCAAAAAGCCCACCATTTGGCGAGCTTTTAAATCAATCTAGTGCCTTAACGTACACTTCGATCACTATAACAGAAATATGCCATATCTTGGCATGCCAGTCAAATACTATTCGATTCTCAATCGTTTATCGTGTCCAGCTAGATAAAACTTACCTGCATAGATCATATTTCTCAGGACATTTCGACCCAATTTGAATTCTTCTTCCATTTTACGATCAGACAATCCGCGTACATTGCGCTCTACAAATAATTGCACCGCACGCTTACCAGACTCACAAACCGAACTCGACTTATTAAAATCCACAATCAACTTCCGGACCTGCTCAGCTTCAAAATCATTAATCTGGCAAATGACCTGATCCTTACGTGGTGCCATCCCTTTGTTATTTTCAAGAATCAGCCAGTAAATTTGATTTACCCCAAGTGAGTCTGGTTGATTTCCTGACTTCATGCGAGAAATCTGGATGTATGCCCCATACTGCTTAAGCCAATCTTCAATACTAAAACGATCCCAGTTCATCACTTCTGCCTTAACCATCGCATTCATCCCTATTCCCCTTAAACCTTAAATTTTTTCCAAGCACCGCATTTTTTGCACTGGCATTGAATCTCTGTACGATCAAAAGCCCTGTAGCCAAGACTAATGTCATAAATATCTCTTACTTTTTCAGTGCGCCATTCATGCTGGCATGGCGGATTAGTTGAGTATTTTGCAAGCCTTCTAGCAAGCAAAATCACAGTAACAACTAGAATAAAAATTATTAATGCAAGTGCCTCGATCATCCCTATTCCCCTTAATCCAACTGCTCTTCATGCATTTCTATCGTGTAAAGACCACCGCAATAATTTGATATTGAAAAACCTGTGATGTTTGCAGCTTCTTTGAATTCAGCATCCAGTTTTCTACAAGACTCAATATGAGCACTTAACTCCTCATCTGAGCAGTTAAAGTCCAAGGTAGGAGCTTTGCTTAAAAACTCCCGAGCCAAACCTAAAACATTTAAGGCTTTCTCCTTGTTCTGGGTGCGATAAAATGCATGAAACCCCTCTTCATATTTCTCAAAAGTTCCAACCTCATAAACAACGTCTTTATTCATCCCTATTCCCTCTTAAATCACATTCAATGCTTTCAATAATGCGAAAATCAGCAAACCCTGAATACCTAAAGCACATGCTGATGCAATCTTGTGCGTCCAAACCTTTTCACCACGATTAAGTTGGTTGTATTGGTCTTCGTGGTACTCCATGCGTTTTTTAACCTGCTTGCCCCGATACATTGTGTAATACAGCGGGTCAACCAAACCGATGCAGTTCAAGAAAAATTGGTATGCAATCGACACCACCAAAACCCATAACGCTATTTGTTCTAATTCCATCACTTCATCCCCACAATCAACATCGCAGCATCTCGTTGTTCTTGATTCGTTCTGCCCTGCCAACCTGTAATTCGATTAAAATCTTCTGCCTTCAACTTTGTGCGTGTCGGCTTAACCAATACCACCGCTAAACCGCATTCTTTTGCCATCTCTGCGAGCAATTTGCCTGTTGCGTGGTTCTCCCCTACATTCTTGGCAATCTTCTCTCCTGCGTTCTTGGAATGACCAAAACGGAAGTTTGATTTTTTGTTCAACCAACCCGCCTCAATGACGACTTTCTTGATTTCATCTTGATGGCTTCGGAATAGCTCTACAGTTTCAGGAAAGGTTAAGTTTTTAAGTTCCAGTGACTGCCCTAAGACAGCCACTCCTGATTTTTCCAAGTCTGGATCGATGCCGATAATCAGGTCAGTCATTGGCACCTCGCCACATCATTACAACAAAGCAAGCCATAAGAATAAGCATCAGCGCACCCGGAATTGCAGCCCTGAACTCAGCAAAAAGAACAGTATTGCAAATCAAAAGCACTGCGGTTTCTTGTTGGAATTTATTCATGACTCACCTCGCAACGCCTTCTCCAAAACAAAGACCAATAAGGCTGCATCATCCTCATCACAGTAATTCCCTGTCACTGATAGCGCTTTATTGGCTCTAGCCTGCAACTCCTCAGCCTGCTTTTTCTTCTCGATATAACAAGCCTCCATGTTGTTGAGCTGGGCTTTGAGATCAGCTATTTCCAGATCTTTCTCATGGCTGATTTCACTTAGTGCATCTACGGTGTACTGTTTTTCTTTCAACATATCGAAAAGCTCAGCAACGGTTTTATGTGCTATATCCTTAAAATCACTCATGCTCAATCACCTTCGTATTCGGGCTGATATGGTTCTTGATGTCACTACAATGGTCAGTTTCCTCATCCGACCACTGTTTTACATTCACATAAAAAGGTTCTGTTTTTTGTTCTGAGCAATAGGTACAGATCAACTGGCGCTCAACACTCTCAACTGTGGAAATATTTTCCCAGTCATGGTCGCAGTCTTTTAATTCTGTTTTTTCGATTAAGTTCATGCTGCTGCTCCTTGCAATTGCGCCTTAAACTCTTTGATTTTTTCCCACTGCTGATCTGGAATTGCCGCATTCCCTAATCCATAATTTGAAACCGTAGTGATGGACACACCTAAGAATCTGGCCAATGCTGAAACCCGTCCGTTCTTCTCATCACTTCTTAAAAATTCCCGAAGCTCGATTGTTCTTGGATTGCTCTCAAGTTCGGATCGAGTTCGCAGTCTGGTTTTTTGCATAGCTTCAGCAGCACACAACTTGCACTTGAATGAATTAATATCGTGAATGCGGAACGATGTTTCTCCATGATGCTTACACACCCCGATAAACGATTTAAGATTTTGAGCTTGCGCCTCAAGCATCCGCTTTCTGTTTTCCGATACCTTGCGTGGTTTTTTTGCAGTTAATTCACGCTTTCTCTTTTGCGAAGCCTTACTACACGACACACATGCAGATACGTCACGAGTCGCATAGATACGGAAAATTGTTTCTTTATTTTCCTTGTGACAAAACCCGATAAATTTACGATGGCCTTTTGCCAGAGCTGCATTTTTGGCCTCATGGTTTCTGATCCACACTTGGCGCTTTGGTGAAATTTCCCTTGCCACCACCTTGCTGCGGTTTATATGTGTGCCGTATTCAAAAGTCGGTAGGATTTCTTCAAGCAGTGCCAGGCGCTTTACATTCAACGCCACACCACCAGCAGCCAGTTTGCTCATGATGTCTTTCTTAAATCCAAGCGCTCTAGACATAGCCTGAATATCACCAAGCTGCGCCTTGCTTCTAAACTCAGCCAATAGCAACATTTGACGATTGATTCTTGCAGCACGATCCACCTGAACCTGAGTCTGACCCAGTGCTTTAAGTTCCGCCTTGATCGCTGCCTGTTCTTTTTTGGCTGCATCACGTTCAAGCTTGGCAATCGCACGTTCGATCTTTCTAGCTTCCATCTCCTTTTGACGCTTGATTCGATCCGCTTCTTTCTGGCGCTTGATTACTGCTTTGGATTGACGCGCCTCCTGATTAATTCGTTCAAGCTTGGCATTGCGCTCAGCTTCAGGTTTTACAATCTGCTTTCGATCTAATGGAATGTTTCCATCCTTGAAATTAGTAAAGCCTAATGGCAGCTCAGTCACTTTGTTTTTTTCCAGCCACTCACTAATATCCCAATCCGAACGGTCTTTAATTTGAGTCGATACTTTTTCTGTTTCAAAAATCACACCCCACCCCCTGCGCTTTGCAGCTGCTCAATTGCTTGACTATCCAAATTCGAGAACTGGCAATACCTCAACTGCGAATGCATAAACGATGTGCCAATTTCCCCATGTCGGTTTTTCCCTAAAATCGCCTCGGCAATTCCCTGAAATTTAGATTCCTTGTGATAAACCTCGTCCCGGTATAAAAACAGGATCTGGTCAGCGTCTTGCTCAATGGCGCCTGATTCACGTAGATCAGACATGATTGGCCGCTTATCTCCACGCTTCTCCAGCTCACGATTCAATTGAGAAAGCAGTACAACCACACAATCAAACTCTTTCGCCATGGCTTTAAGCTCACCAGTGAAATAAGCAATCTTTAAATCTTCCCGGGCAAACGATTTGTTGGTTTTCATGATTTGCAGGTAATCGATAAATACAGCCCCGATAGAGCCATACTGATGTTTCATCTTGCGCATGGATTCGCGGATATTAGCGATAGATGGGCGTGAGGTATCATTGATCTGCATTGGCACGTTTTGAAGCATCGTGACGGCCTGTGTGTAGGCTGAAAACTCATCCTTAGGCAAAGTATGCGGTGCATTGCGAACCTTGCTGATATCCGCAGGAGCGGCTGCACAGCACATACGCATAGCAATCTGCTCTTTCGGCATTTCGCCCGACATGATCAGCACTGGCTTTTGCTGAAATATCGCCACATTACTGGCAATCACCTGAAGCATTGTGGTTTTACCCATCGCAGGACGCGCAGCAATTACCATCAGGCAGCCCGGCTCTACATCACCGAGTTTTTGATCTAGATCATGAATACCAGTCTGAATACCCTTGATCATAGTCTTGCCAGAAACCATGGCTTCCATCTTGTGATGCATCTCAATGAAAGTATTGTTTGCAGCTTCATGGATGTGGAACAGGTTTTCAGTGCCTTGCTCTGTATTGATTTCTGCAAAAGCGCTCTGAGCATTCAAAACAAGATCGCCACGGCTCACAGTTAGGTTGCGTGCATCCCGAATTACTTTTAAGGCCTGAGCTTCAACATTTCGGCAAGTGGTTAGGTCTTTGAGTTTTTCAGCGTATGACACCAGGTTGTAAAAACTGGACGGTGTATCACTCAAAATATCCATGATGTACTGCTCACCGCCAGCAGCTTCTGCAAAATTACGCATTTCTAGCCACTGGTTGACCAACACAGCGTCATAAGGCGAGTTCTTGGAGTCCAGGTCTACAATGGCCTGAAAGATCAGCTTATGGCGTGTAGCGTGGAAATCCTCATCAGTCAGCAGGTTCTCAACTTGAGTGTATGAGTTCGCAACTGTCATCAGTGCAGCCAGTACAGCTTGTTCAATTTGCAGGTTGTGGATAGGTGTATTCATCACTTCGCACCTCCCAGGAAACCTTTTGGTTTTGAAGGAAGGTCGATTAATGGCTGGCCTTGGCTTTGTTGATCAGGGTTTGGTGTTGACTGTGGATTTTCTAACTGCTCAATCTCAGCATTTGTTTCAGCCCAATTCCATGCAGCCTTGAATGACTCCCAGCCACGTAGAACGATAATCTGGAATACACGCTCATTTGAAAGCTTAGCTTCAATCGCTTGGTTGAAAATGATTTTTAGAGAACGGTCAGTGATGGTTTTACGTTTCTTGTTTTTCAGATCAATAAACTCTTGAGCTGTTTTTTCAGATACACCGTTTTCGATTAAGAATTTTTTAGCAGAGAATTTTTTAGGTTGCTCAGGTGCGGATGCGCCTAAATTAATATCTGTTGTATTCTCTGTTGTATTCTCTGTATTAGATTGCCCGATTTGAGCGTACAGCATGTCCGAATTGAGCGTACAGTCTGCACGATCTGCGCTTTCAGCATGTACGATTTGCGCATTCAGTATGTCCGAATTGCGCATATCAGGAATAGCAATGGTTTCAGAGTATTCAACCAATGCTTGGTATAAATTTTCACGCTCTACACGGAAAAATACGCGACGCGGTACACCCATTTTTTTCTCAGAAATAAATCCAAGATTTTTTAATGTCTTGCGAGCTGTTTCCTGCTCTTTGCGTGTGAGTCCAGTTTCCATGGTCCACTCGCTTTGTGTTTTGTAAATCCACCCCTCTGCACTCTTTGAGCGTGAAGTCCAGTACACCAACTGGGAAAGCATTAACGCACCATTGATGCCGCACCCCAGAAAAACGTAATGCTTGTTGAAGGCAATCGGTTGTTCATTCATGGCTTCTATCAATTTGATAATTGGAATTGCCTTGTTCATGCTTCACCTCGTGCAAATACAAATAATTCATGACGGGCCTTGGCAACCAAACAAGCATTGTCCAGACTTGGGTTTTTAATGTTTGCTTTAAGTGCTTTTTCCAAAAGTTGAATTTTTTGAATAAGCATTTTTTCTCTAAAATTTCGTGTTAAACTACTCATGTTCAACTCCTGCTCGGTTTTGAATACAAAAGCCTGATCTCATCCATCAGGCTTTTTCTTTGCTTGAATCCCAGTGACTCCCTTCCAATCCCTCTCCAAAGCTGATGTCTGTAGACAGATCCCTTACTAAAGCTCCTAATCCCAAGCGCTCGAATGATTTTGCTTGTAAATTAAGTACATGCCACTCACCGACGATTTCCTTCTCTAGGAGATACGCCAGGTATTGAGCAAGGTCTTTACCCTTAATTTCGGCAAGTAGTTTTGCCCGCTCATGGATTTCAGGAGACAAGCGAACATGTGTAGATTTCTTTTCAAGACTCATAAATTCACCTATGCAACTTCTTTGCTGTGTTTGATTGGCTGCTTGCCAGCAGCTAAATCTCGAATTTGGTATTCACGTGCTAATGGGATTTTGTTGTTAGGCCACTGGTAAACAGCAGAAGGTTCAATTCCTAGCAAGCCCGCTAGTTCAACGCCATTAACCCCAAGCAACTTGTATGCTTCTTGTTTGGTCATTGGTATTTACTCAATAAAGTAAGATTTCTTAGTATTTAATCAAAGAAAACTTATAAAAGCAATATGTAAGATTACTTATATGGAAAAAACAACTATTGGTCAGCGCATACGTGCGCTTAGACGTTCGAAAAAATTAACTCAAGCGCAATTAGCAAAGATTGCTGGAGTGAGTTCGCCCGCTGTAACTGAGTGGGAAAAAGATAGTTATTTGCCTAAAGCAGGATCATTAGAAGCAATGGCAAATCATTTCGGGGTAACGACTGAATACATACTGACTGGCAAGGGTGATCCTAGCGCCACGCAAAAAGAGCAGTCTAATGTGGTTCCTGTGGCACCACGCATGGCCCCTGTCTTGTCATGGGTTCAGGCCGGTACGATGACTAATGTCGAATCTGTTGACATGTCCCAGGTGGAAGAATGGCTGCCACTTCCAGATGGTGATTGTGAAAAATGCTTTTACCTAAAAGTTCAAGGCTTAAGTAATTACCCAGAATTCCATGAAGGCGATTACATTCTTGTAGATCCGACTCTGCCATTTTGTGACATGAACTCAGGGGATATTGTTGTTGTTAGAAAGTTTGATGATGCGACTTTTAAACGCCTTGTGATTGAACCGGACGGCACTAAATATCTCCAGGCAATAAATCCAGAATTTAAACCAAATATTATTCCGCTTGATGAAAATTGCGAGTTTGTTGGCGAGGTAGTGGATTGTATTCGTTACGTTTATCGAGCTAAGAAAAAACCGCGCAAGAATTAAAAATAAAAGCCGCTAGTCATGCGGCTTCTTCTTTTTTCGACCAAAAGTGATTATCCCGCTACCACATAAAAATCCATAAATTAATGACACTACTGAATAAAAGAGAGTTAGATGAACGTCTCCCTTGTTTCTCTCATAGAACAATGCCAAGCGATCCAAAATATTAATATTATCGCCCCCTTGATTACCCTCTTTATTGGCGCCTGGTTGGGTAATAAGTATGCCGTTAGTCGAGATCAAAGAAATTCCTTTTTGGCTATCACTAGGCCAATTCATGAAATCCTGACTACTCAGTTGGCTCGTGAAGGTGATGAGATTTTCACTAGTATCGTTAAAGAAGATCAACTCTTGAGATTGAGAAGCTATTACGCCCATGGATCTTGGTGGTATCGAATCAAAGGCATTGGTTATGACAAGGCAGTTCAAGACTACAAGGATTGTGGAAAAATAGATTCTACTTTTGATGAATACAATTATTCTGTGCATGTCTATCCTGATGTGGCTGAGTATAGGAATGCTATAAAAAACTTATTGAGATACACCCCAATAAAGTAAACAAACCCGCCACCCAACCCACCCCAGCGGTGGGTTTTCTTTTGTCTATTAAATCATAAAAAATAAGTTTTCTAAAAATAAAACTAACATTTCTTATATTTCTGCTTGACACTAAAACTAAGTTTTCTTATATTTATCTCACAAACAAAGAAAAGCCCCAGCGTTGCAGCAACAACCTGGAGCGTGACCCACATACTACCTGTGAGTGAGATAAGTATGACAACTAAATCCAATATTCTCAAGTCTGCATTCATTGCAGCATCAATCAGCGCGGGGATAGCAGTAGCTTACGCTTTCCAGCCTGCCAAAGTGGCTGATGATAATCCTCAAGTGGTTATCACCGCTCAAAAATATGAAGTGCTTAAACGTACTTGCCATGAAACCTGTATCGCTACTGTCAAAGCTGACGATTACAGCATCTATGTCGAGTATGCCTTGGATGATGCTTCAGTCGAGTTTCTGGACATTCTGAACGTGGTGCATTTTGACAAGACTGTGAATGCCTATGTTGATCGTTATGAAATTGAAAAGATTAATGCTGCGATTGCTGGGGGTGTGAAGTGAGTCATCCAACTTTAGAGCAATTCTTGAAAGATGTTGCCCACCATCAACTGACTGTGAACCTAGATCAAGATGTATTCCGCGATATTACGATTGCGAACCCTAACACCATGGAGATGCATTACAACATCACTACTCGCCCTGGCTATCTAATGATTACTGGCGATATGGGTGATTTCATTTTTCAACGCACAAATGACATGTTTGGATTTTTCCGCCCCCAGTCTGGTTATTACATCAATCCGGGTTACTGGGGAGAAAAAGTAGAAGCTGGTGTTATTAGTGAGTTTGATATTGATACAGCCAATTCGTCTGTACAAGGCTATTTAACCAATTTTCTAGAAGATTTAGATCTGTCCGATCCTGAAGATAGAGAAAAATCCAAGCAGGCACTGGAGGCTGTCACCAGTTTCATAAGTGGAACTCAAGGATCAGGTGAGTTTGATTTCTGGAATGAAATCAATTCTTGGGATGCAGATGAAGCAGGTGGCATGGATTTAACAGATTTTTTTGAAGCCCCAACCACCAAAGCTACTTTTCACTATATCTGGTGCTGCTACGCCATTGTTCACGCAATCAAGCTGTATGACGCGCATAAATCTAATGAGGTGCCAGCATGAACACTTACGCTCAATTCTGTGGATGTGGTGCGGCAATGCGCCCGATCCATCACATCGGAAACCAGTCTTTGTTCCTGTGCCGTGATGGTCATAGCACCAAGGTAATTGACTGCAAAGTAAATGAAGATTTCACCCGCGATTTGTACTTTTCAGACCTACCAAGTTTCAAGGTTGATTCGGATATTTCGATTGAAAATAACGTGTTGACGTTTGGTTTGTATCGCCAGATTGGTGAAAACCTTTATGCAACGGCTGATTGTTCAATGGCTGTATTGCCTCACACGATGACTGAGATACGTAGCTCGAATGGTGATATGCGATATGCAGAACCAGTGGATATTGATTCTTGGCTGGTGGTGAAAGATACGCCTGTGACTTTGCTGGATGTTTGGAACTTTGAAGCTGAGGAAGGTCGGACATTTACGCTGAATGATGAGCAGATTAAAGAATTACAGCGTCTCGTGAATGAGTACGCGGAACAACTATTTGAAGAGGTGGTTTGAGATGAATGAATGGGATCGCCTCCGCGCTAGATACTCAAGTAAAGGCCAGTATTTAAATCGAAAGGTTTTATTTAAGCGTGGTGATTTTGAAGACTTCTCGAACTGGCTTGTGGATCAAGGTGCTGAGGTTTTATCTGAGCCTAAGCAAGATGAAGCTTTGCGTTTCAAGCTGAATGGTGAGCTTGGGATTGTTTACGGCAAAGGCTCTGGAAATCTGCTGGCCCATGATCTTGGATACAAGTATGACCAAGATCGCGGCTATGACGTTACTCGGCATAACGCAATGAATATGAACTGGAATCTGCCAGCCAAAAAGCAGATACCCGGCACACCTAAGAATGATGTGGCGACTTTTGAATATTGCTACTCGTGCAAAGACATTCAGGAACTTTGCGGTGATCAGTGTTCAGTTTGTCATAGCTACATCAAATTTTAAGGAATAAGAATATGAATGCACCAGTAAAAAAAGAAAATCAGATCGCTGAACACGACCCAAAATCAATCAAGGCTTACGTGTCTGATGCAAAAATCCGTCAAAAATTTGAAGAAGTGCTTGGTAAAAAAACTCAAGGCTTCTTGGCTTCGGTGATGCAGGTAGCAAACCAGCCACAACTTAAAGGTGCAGTACCAGCAACTGTAATCAATGCGGCAATGATGGCAGCAACACTTGATTTGCCAATCAATAACAACCTTGGCTTTGCTTACATTGTTCCATACAAGCGCAAGTTCAAAGATGCTCAAGGCAAGTGGTCTGAGTCTTTAGAGGCTCAATTCCAGATGGGATACAAAGGCTTTATTCAGTTGGCACAGCGTTCAGGCCAGTTTGCACGTATCGCTGCAACGCCAGTGTATGAAGGCCAATTGATTTCAGCCAATCCTCTACTTGGTTATGAGTTCGACTGGACTATTCCAAATCAGGGTGAAGCTATTGGTTATGTGGCTTTCTTTAAACTGCTGAATGGTTTTACAGCTGAGCTTTACATGAGTACTGCTGATGTGAAAAAGCATGCTGGGAAATATAGCCAGTCATTCAAATATGGTTCTGGTGTCTGGAAGGACAACTTTGAATCTATGGCCCTTAAGACTGTGACTAAACTTTTGCTATCAAAACAGGCACCACTTTCAATTGAGATGCAGACAGCACAACTTGCAGATCAAGCAATTGTTCGCGATGTAGAGACCAATGATTTTGATTATATCGACCATAACGAGTCGGTAGGCGCAATCGAAACTAAGATGACTGTTCCAGATGCTGAGTTTCCAGTGCTTCTTGAGCAAATCAAAGGTGGTGCATTCGAGAAAGATTATGTGCTGAGTGAGTACGCGCTGACAGATGCGCAACGTCAAGCTGTGGAGGTGCTGCCATGAAGCTATTCCGCTGTTCCTCCTTGAGCAACTTGATTGGTACGCCAAAGCTTAAAAGCGAAGTGCTTACAAGTGATGCTAAGAACTCCATTCGCAAGATTGTGAAAGAAGATCTTTATGGCTTCCGATCATTCACCGGCAACCAGTACACGGCTAAAGGGAATTTGCTTGAAGATGTGGCGATTGAAATGTCTGGAAAGATGCGATTTCGCAAGCTTATAAAACATGTTGGTCGGGTCAGTAATGACCTGATCACTGGTGAGTGTGATGTGCTGGATCTGGAACGCAAGCTGATCATTGACACGAAATGCACCTGGGATATTGGCACCCATCCCTTCTTTGTTGATGAAGCAATGGAGAAGGTTAAAAAAGCAGGCTATGACGTTCAGATGCAAGCCTACATGTGGCTGTATGAATGCGAAGTTGCTGAGGTGGATTTCTGGTTATTCCCCACTCCACTGGAACTCACAAAGGATTGGGATGATCGAGAGCAGTTGATTTGTTAGCGGCAGTGTAAAAATGACCCCCTAATGGCATTTAAAAACTGACCCCCTTGGTTAATATAGCGGTCATTTTGGACTGCTCAATATGTTAACTTTGGAGCAAGCAGTGACAATCCAAATACTTCATCAACAAGGTAAATCTATTAAAGCCATTACTCGTGAACTGGGGGTGTCCAGAAATACTGTGCGTAAATATTTACGGCAAAACACCACACCTCAGTATCAGCGTATACAGCCTAGAATAAGTATCCTTGACCCATATAAACCCTATTTACTCCAACGTGTAAACGCAGCTCATCCTGAATGGATTCCTGCTGTTGTGCTCTACCAGGAAATTTTAAGGTTGGGATATCCAGGAAAGATCAGGATCTTGAGGGAATATCTTGCAACATTAAAACCAGTTGCTCAACCGGAACCGATCATTCGTTTTGAAACCCAACCTGGCCAACAAATGCAGGTGGATTTCACCACAATTCGACGCAACAACACGACTTTAAAAGCCTTTGTCGCAACATTAGGGTATTCCAGAGCGACTTTCGTGAAATTTTATGATCATGAACGTACGGATGCATGGATCGATGGTCTAGAAAATGCATTTCAGTTTTTTGTAGGAGTACCTCAAGAAATCCTGTTTGATAACGCTAAAACGATCATGATTGAACGGGATGCCTATCAGGAGGGGCAGCATAAATGGAACCCCAAACTGCTCGACTGCGCCAAGAAATACAGCTTTCGTCCTCGCGTATGTAAGCCCTACCGTGCACAGACCAAAGGCAAAGTTGAACGCTTTAATGGATACCTCAAATCAAGCTTTATTGTGCCATTAAAAGCAAGCCTGAAGACTTCGGGTTTACTGTTAGATGTTGATGTCGCCAATGCCCATATTGGCCGGTGGCTGCATGAAACCGCCAATCAGCGGATTCATGCCACCACGCAAGAAAAACCGGCTGTTCGACTGCAACAGGAGCAGCAAAAATTTACGCCATTACCGCAATCAGATACAGGTTCCAGCACTGTACCTGTTGCAGCAGCAGAGCATGTCATGCCCTACGAGAGTTTGCAGCATCCCTTATCGGTATATGACCAGTTGCTGGGAGTTTCCTGATGAATCTGCAATACGACCGTATAGAGCAGCTTTGCCAAAAGCTCAATCTGCCTGCCATCGCATCACAATGGTCACATCATGCACAACAAACATTAGGTCAGGATGGAAGTTATGCCGACTTTGTTGAAGCGATCTTGACGCATGAATATGCTGCCAGGCAACAGCGCAGCCAGCAGGTACTGATGAAACTCTCAGGCCTGCCTCAAGTCAAAACCCTGGAAGACTATGATTTTAATTATGCCCTAGGGGCCCCTAAATCACAGGTGATTGAACTGTTCAATCTGAGCTTTATTGCTAGAGCAGAAAATGTGGTGTTTCTCGGGGCTAGCGGAGTAGGAAAAACGCACTTATCTATGGCATTAGGCTATAAGGCCATCATGAACAACATTAAGATCAAGTTCATTACCGCCGCCGATCTCATGCTGCAACTAAGTACAGCCTACCAGCAAGGTAAACTGAAAACCTATATGCAACGTGCGGTACTGGGACCAAAGTTACTGATTATCGATGAAATTGGTTATTTACCGTTTGGACGTGAAGAAGCGAATCTGTTCTTTAACGTGATTGCCAAGCGTTATGAAAAAGGCAGTACGATATTGACGAGTAACTTACCCTTTAGCCAATGGTCTAAGTCATTTGCGGATGATGTTACGTTGACCGCTGCGATGTTAGATCGGCTATTACATCACTGTCATGTGGTACAGATATCGGGTGAGAGTTATCGTTTGAAGGATAAAAAAAGAATTGGGATTCAGCCGCAGGTTGAAACTTAATACGAGATCAAAGGGGTCAATTTTACTTCGCCATTTTTAAGGTAAAAGGGGTCAATTTTAAAATGCCGTTGACAGATTGACATGGTTGAAGCTATCGACATTCGTGAACGCCTGACCACTGTGACCATTGAGCGTGATGAATCCATCATCCAGAAGATCAAAGACAAAATTCCGCACTGTCAGGAGTATTACGCAAGGCTTATGTCTGAACGTAGCAAGGGAGTGAAAGCAGCATGAAAATTAAAGAAGGTGGTGGGATGGAAAAGAATAAATTGTGGTGCGTAGGAATCTGCCCTGAAGATGATAGTCCGCATGAACAGTCACCTGCTGCATCAAAAGAAATTGCTGAACGTGCTTTGGCTCGCTACAGAGCTATGACTAAAGCTGAAGGTAATCAGTTCATGATCGAATCATTTGATGAATACTTTCAGGTTCAAGAGTGGGAAGGCACAGCCGAAGCACATCAGGAACAAATGTTTTATACAGAAGACTGGTTTAAAGAGCCGATGTACCAGTGCAAAAACATGCAACAGGCTGAACAAGTATTTAAGTACGGTGAAATCGTGCACTGCTACAAAGATGATGCTGAGTTCATTACTTCTGATTTTGATGAAGCCAAGCGCTTCTATGAGGTGGCGTGATGACTGAAATTCAAAATATTGATTTAAGACGCGGTGATTTTGAAGGAATGCACCCAAAAGCAAAACTGTTTGGCTTTGATGAAGATAAAAAGCTATACACCGGAGATGGTGTTGAGAGCATTAACGACCAGTGGACGACTTGGTGCGCGTGTATTGGTATGTTGCACTTGGGTGGTAAGGAAGCCCAAGCGGTGCCGGAAGGGTTTGTTTTGGTTTCTGCTGAGCAAATGAGCCAATGGGGCCACATGGCTAATTGTGCTGAGGAATATGGGTGTCCTGAGTGTTATGAGTCCAGAGGGTATGCGCATAGTTTGGCTTGTGAAATTAATGCTTATTTCAATGTAAGTGAAGCACAGGAGCCAACCAATGACTGAAATTCAATTAACCAATGTGCAGTTCGCCCAGCTTCAGATCGACAACCTTGTGGCCAAAGATAAGCCATACAACGAAACATGGTCTGCCGGTGATGTTGGTTCATTCAATGCGATTTTAAACGCGGTGGATTTTGACAATGAGTTCATGTGTCACATGCGCGGTTGGTCACGTCAACGAGTTAAGAGTGGTACTGGTGGGATTATCACGGTAGATGAAAGTAATGCGGATAAGTTGTATCACCTATTTACTTGTTATTTGAGCAAGTTGCCGAGTGGTGTGGTGAAGAGTTTGGGGGAGGTAAGCTGATGGGAGCACTTAAGTACACCATTACGGTTGAAGCTGATGTTGAGCCTCAACTTTATCTTGGACAGAGCATCTTTGGTGGGAAAATTGTTCAACTTAAGATGGAGGATTTGCCAGCTTTGGTTCCAGTGTCGTGGTTGGTTGAAAAATATGGATTAACCAAAACCACAATCATCAAAAAGCTTGAAGGCTATAACCAAGGAACTGAAGGTAAGCATCTTTATGAAACCAAGGTGGCCATGATGATCCTATTAAAGCCACAAAGAAATAAACGCGGAGCAAAACGGGTCAATTAGACCCGTTCAGCATCTCACTGATTTCGCTTGCCGTGGGATTATAATAAGTATTAATCAAAATACCGGCAGTCTTGTGACCGGTAATTTTCATTAGAATCTCAATTGGCACCTTTCTTAATTTAACCAATCTGGTAATACCTTCATGTCGGGTATCATGGAAATGTAATTCTTTGATATTCGCCTTTTTCACCCTTTTACTAAACGTATTTTGAAAAGTGCTGCTGCTTATATCAATTAGCTTGTCGGATCCATTGTCTGGAATTAGTTTTAATAACTCTTTCGCACTATCCATCAATGGCACATCACGCGAGTGGCCATTCTTGGTGTCAGGCAGATGGATATAGTCTTTATGGATATTCGACCTTTTAATGGATAGTATCTCCCCTTGCCGCATAGTTGTTTCAATAGCAAAAAGAAAAGCCCAAGCGATAAAATGCTGTATCTCGGTTGGAATCTGCCCTCTCTCATAATTATGAGCCTCTAGCACCAAATCAATTTCAGCATTGCTTATGCGTCGATTTCTCGATTTTGGCTGAGATGGTTTGCTAACCATGGAGAACGGATTGCTTTCAATAAGGAAAAGCTCTTTCTGGGCATAAGTGAAGATAGCTGAAAACAAAGATATATCGCGAAGTACAGTACCAACACTCACGCTTTTTAATCTTGAGTTGCGCCAGTCAGTCAGAATTTGTGGCGTAATGTCGTGCACTGACATTTCCGAGATAACAGGATAAGTATCAAGAAATTGTTTAATTGAAATCCTGATGGTTCTGCTGGACTTCTTGTGCCTTCCAATTTCCTCATAGTACTTATGCATTAGTGCGGAAAATGGATAATGTTGTTTGACTTCGCTTTGATTTTTATTTTGCTCAGTTTTTAATTCTAGAATTTTGAGCATGGCCCATTGCTCACATTCCTTTTCAGTGTCTCGCGTAGCACTGATGCGCTTACCGTTAAACATCAGCTCAATGCGGTATGACTCTCCACGTTTCCTTGCTTTTGGTAGTCTCATTTCTGGCGTAATCTTGGCGTAAATAGTCTTTCATCTTAACTTATTTTTCGTCCAAAACGTCCAATATGTTCAATTAGAATGGATTTAAGAAGAAGTTTTTAAGGTGTATCATGTTATTCATTTTTATTTAATTTGTTGTTTTATATAGTCTTATTAAATAACCCCATAGAATATTATTATAATTCAGCTATTTGGGATAGCACTTAACCATGGGGCTTTTTATTGTCTGAACATTTTAAAACGTATATAAAAATAGGCTGACGATAACACCAACCCATGTCTTTCTTTATCGAATTAAATATTATTTTGACTCAATGTCATAGACCCAGTTTCGTGCCTGTTTGTCTGTGGTCGTTTCACAAACGTAGTAGTCGTGATCCCATGAATCAGAATGGAATATTTCCCTTTTGGTATAGGTGACATTTTTGCCTTTTTCGACGCAGATAAAGCTGTCACCTTGGTCTTTGACCTGCGTTCCGTTGAGGAAACCACCAATACAGAGGAAGCGGGATTGTTTTGCCATTTGGTTAGATCAACTTTTAAATCATTTTTCAATATGGGGATTAAACGATGTATTTAATAAAGTGTAAAGTATCAATATGG
The DNA here is from genome assembly GCF_000369725.1 of Acinetobacter sp. CIP 101966. NCBI lineage: Bacteria > Pseudomonadati > Pseudomonadota > Gammaproteobacteria > Moraxellales > Moraxellaceae > Acinetobacter > Acinetobacter sp. CIP 101966. The sequence continues at coordinate 580,771 of NZ_KB850160.1, forward strand.
TAGCTCATTAAAAAGAAGTAAGAGATAAGGTTATTTGGAATATGCAATACGAAAAAGTTAAAATAGAAAATATGAAAAAGACAGTCAACGATTAAAATATGAAAATATCGCGTTTATGTTGGATATGTAACATTAATATTGCAGATACTGCTGAACATGCTTTAAAAAAAACAGATATTGTTCGTGCTTATGGTAAAGGTTCTTATCATAATTTAGGGGAAAAACAACCAATTCATTTTAAAAATGGAAAGCAAACCAAACTTCAGGGTGCAAACTCTGATGTAATTAAAAATCCGAAAGATTTATGCAAGTAATGCAACAATACACTAACGCAACCTTATGACTTTGCATATGACAAATTCATTCAATATGTCATAAATAATTGTGATTTAATTTTAGAAAGACGCTTTATTGATTTTGAAGAAATATATGGAGCTAATTTCCCCTCTCAACAAACCAATTTATTTAAATATTTTATAAAGTCTTTTGGTTGCAGAATTTATGCAAATCCAAATTTTGAAGTTCCTATAGATGTAGTTGAAATAATCAAAAATGATTTGAATCACTTTACAACTGGTTTAAAAATCACAATGAGTATAAATAATGAAGTTATAAATAAATTCGGGAATCACTGTTTCCATTTTGTAGGAAAGACTGAAATGCATTACTACAATTTAACAAATAACCCAAATCAATTTGGTTTCAGTTTCAGCGAACATATAGGTTGGTTTTTTATCAATTATTATCTTATAGATATCAATGAACGAAGTGGCACTGAATGGATTGCTAACCGAAAGGTTTTATTCATAGGTGAATTAGAAGAATTTAATTTTATTAAATAATTTCAGTTATCAGTTTTGAGATTGGTTAAATTTTACAATAATATTAACTAGATAAGGGCTGATTACTCAGCCCTTATCTTATACCGCTTATTTCTTAATTAACAAAGCAAATCATAGATTTGCTCTTGCGCTAGGGAAAAGCCTTTCGGCTTTTCTTAGTCCTAGCTCATTAAGTCAACTGAGCAGCAGCAATTTTCTTCGTATCAACGTCTTTAGCAGCGTTAGTATATTCGCTCATCTTGTCAAAGCTTAAGTATTGATAGATGTCAGCTGACATGCTGTCAATTTGAGCTGCGTACTGTTGGTATTCTTCTGGAGAAGGCAATTTACCCAATACAGCAGCAACAGAAGCAAGTTCAGCAGAAGCTAAGTAAACGTTAGCACCTTGACCTAAACGGTTCGGGAAGTTACGCGTAGAAGTCGATACACAAGTCGTGTTCGGAGCTACACGTGCTTGGTTACCCATACATAATGAACAACCTGGCATTTCAGTACGCGCGCCAGCTTTACCATAAATGTTATAGAAACCTTCTTCCATCAATTGATGTTCGTCCATACGCGTCGGTGGAGCAATCCACAAACGAGTTGACAACGCACCACCTGGAACTTTCTCAAGTAACTTACCAGTTGCACGGAAGTGACCGATGTTCGTCATACAAGAACCAACGAATACTTCGTCAATTTTCGCGCCTTGAACGTCAGAAAGAAGTTTCGCATCATCTGGATCGTTCGGGCAGCAAAGAATAGGTTCTTTGATGTCTGCAAGATCGATTTCATACACTTTCGTGTATTCAGCATCAGCATCAGCTTTGATCAGGCTTGGGTTAGCCAACCATTTTTCCATGTTCTCAACACGACGAGCCATCGTACGCGCATCGCCATAACCTTCAGAAATCATCCACTTCAACATGGTGATGTTTGAACGAAGGTATTCAGCAACTTTCTCTTCAGAAAGTGTGATAGAACAACCTGCAGCAGAACGTTCAGCAGAAGCATCAGAAAGTTCGAACGCTTGCTCAACAGTCAGGTCAGTTTCCATTTCTGTTAAGTCGATCTCAAGGATACGACCAGAGAAGATGTTTTTCTTACCTTTCTTCTCTACAGTTAAGTCACCTTCCTTAATTGCGTAGTAAGGAATTGCATGTACAAGGTCACGTAGAGTGATACCAGGCTGCATTTTACCTTTGAACTTCACAAGTACAGATTCAGGCATGTCTAATGGCATAACACCAGTTGCTGCAGCGAACGCTACAAGACCAGAACCCGCCGGGAATGAAATACCGATTGGGAAACGAGTATGCGAGTCACCACCAGTACCAACAGTATCCGGAAGAAGCATACGGTTTAACCAAGAGTGAATAATACCGTCACCTGGGCGTAAAGACACACCACCACGGTTCATGATGAAATCAGGAAGCGAGTGTTGCATTTGAACGTCAACTGGTTTTGGATACGCAGCTGTATGACAGAAAGATTGCATAACAAGGTCAGCAGAGAAACCTAGGCAAGCCAAGTCTTTCAATTCGTCACGCGTCATTGGACCTGTTGTATCTTGCGAACCAACAGTAGTCATCTTAGGTTCACAGTAAGTACCTGGAAGTACACCTTGACCTTCAGGAAGACCACAAGCGCGACCAACCATCTTCTGAGCTTGAGTGAAACCTTTACCAGTTGCAGCAGGTTGAACCGGAGTACGGAACATTGTAGATACTGGAAGACCTAAAGCTTCACGAGCCTTAGTCGTCAAACCACGACCAACGATCAGGTTAATACGACCGCCAGCACGTACTTCGTCTAGAAGAACTGGAGTTTTAAGTTCAGCTTCAGCGATTTGCGCGCCGTCTTTGAACGCAGTTACTTTAGCAGCAGCGTGATCGATCTTAAGAACGATTTCATCGCCCATGTTCATGTTGGCAACATCGATCTCGATCGGTAACGCACCAGCATCTTCCATCGTGTTGAAGAAAATTGGAGCGATTTTAGAACCTAGGCAGTAACCACCGTCTTTTTTGTTCGGGATGTGCGGAATGTCGTCACCGAAGAACCAAAGTACAGAGTTAGTTGCAGATTTACGAGATGAACCTGTACCAACAACGTCACCAACGTAAGCAACCTGGTTGCCTTTCGCGATCAATTCTTTAATTTGGTTAAGTGGACCCACTTCACCAGGAACTTCTGGATTGATCCCGTCACGTACGTTTTTCAACATTGCATTTGCGTGCAATGGAATGTCTGGACGGCTCCAAGCGTCTTGTGCAGGTGACAAGTCGTCAGTGTTGGTCTCGCCAGTTACTTTGAAAACAGTCAGTTTGATTTCTTCAGGAACGTCTTTACGGCTAGTGAACCATTCAGCGTCTGCCCAAGACTGCATAACTGCTTGAGCATTTGCGTTACCAGCTTTTGCTTTATCAGCAACGTCATGGAATGCATCAAATACAAGAAGCGTTTTTTTCAATGCTTCAGCTGCAAGTTCAGCAAGCTCAGCATTGTCTAAAAGTTCAACTAAAGGCGCTACGTTATAACCACCAAGCATAGTACCTAGTAAGTAAACAGCACGTTCTTTAGAAACGAGTGGAGAGGTTGCTTCGCCTTTTGCCAATGCAGCTAAGAACGCAGCTTTTACATATGCAGCTTGGTCAACACCTGCTGGTACACGGTTTTCAAGCAAATCTACCAAGTATGCTTCTTCACCAGCTGGCGGGTTTTTTAGTAGTTCAACTAATGCAGCTGTTTGGGCATCGTCAAGTGGCTTCGGTGGGACTCCGAGTGCGGCACGTTCTTCAACGTGTTGGCGGTAAGCTTCTAGCACAGTGTTATTCCTCTTTTTTAAAAAATTACTTATGAATTCCTGCTTATTCCAAGCTTCATAAATAATATGGACTCCGAAATTTTACTAAATTTCCAGTTAAAAGTTAATGCAACTCAAGTGTTTCTTCGTGATGCTCGTTATTTTATAACTAAATGATGCTCTTAATGATTATTCCATAATCAGTTACAGCTTACACCACACGAAACAAGCCCATGAATAGGCCCTTTTAACTGAATTTAATGCATAAAAAAGGCAACCCTGATGTTGCCTGATTTGACGTTAAAAAGATACTCCACCTTAGTGTACAGTGGTCGAGTTTAAATACTGCTGATATGAGTCTCGGCAGCCTTGGAATTTCACCACGCATTCATCTTCATAGGTGGTACTGTGATTATTGCTGGCAAAGGAAATATCAATCTGATAAAGCTTTTTATCTTGTTCTAGCATCTTCTTTAAAACGACTTTGTCACCAACGCTGAGTACATAGCGACTGCCGCCAATAATGACCACACCTTCTTCATCTTCCAGCAGTAGATCAGAATGATGCAAATATCTTACGACTTCCATATTGTGCTACTCCTTGGTTAGTTGGAGTTAAATTTATTATTCAATATAAAGATAAGTATTTCTATATTTTAGATTTAGAAATTGTCACAAAGTGTACATTTTGCTTAGGCTATTTCTATTTTTCAGTCTTTTGAAGATGTGTATATTTAAATACGTTTAATGGGAAATATGAGTTGAATGATTTTATGCAGATTTTAAAAACCGTTCCTTAGAACGGTTTGTAATCTGGTAATTCATCATGCGGTGTCGCAATACACTTTGCAGTAAATTCAGCGCGGACTTTTTCACGGGCTGCTTTTACATCTACCTTAATCTCTTCGGCTGGAATCGCATAGACTTCATCAATAATATTCAGGATAAAACCTTTGGTGGTTTCATCATCGATCTTGTTAGCATGCTCGATTGCTTTTTCTTTCTCAATCGCATTCTGACGATCCAGCATAATGGTACGCGCCGCATTACCGACGCTTCGACAATAACCTTGCCACTGCTCTTCAGGGGTTAAGGGTTTCTTCTCGGCACAACCGGCCAGCGCCAGCATAAACGATAAAGCCAATAACTTTTTCATGAATTTCTCCTTCCGAGGGGCAATATAAAAGATCGGGGAAGATTTGTCATTTCAAAATGCCAGTTGTATGGAATTAAAAAAGCCCACTAATGGGCTTTTTCATTTTGTGTAATTAACCACATGAAGCCTGGATAATCTTTTTGCTTGTAGGATCCACCGTTACAGTCACTCGTTCTTCACGATAATCCATCGTCACCGCTTGACCCGGCTCAACCATACGTACAATTTGTGCCTGGGTTTTCTGCTTGATTTGCGCTTCAGTCAAATTGGACTGACCCACCAATGCCGCTGCCTGATCAGCAATACATTTAGGTTGATTCATGTGCAGTAATTCCCACTCCTCGACCACCTGACCATTCTTTAAATGGCAATATCCGACCTGACCATTGCTTTCAGTACGAATCTCAAGCTTGCCACCCTGATTGACACAATAAGCGCTTGCAGGATTCGCTGAACCTATTTTAGGAGCTTCCGTCTCAGATTGCGGCGTGGTGGTACATGCGCTTAGAGCGAAAGCCAGCAAACCGAACAACATTGTTTTTTTCATGAGAGCCTATTCTTCTTCAATAATTCTTCACCAATTTAGCATATTTCCTTGTCCTTGCCAGAGACAAGTCTGTGTACATTTTTAACCGTACTTTTTCATTAAAAAATGGAAATAAGACCTTTGTAAATTAAGGACTTCAACGCTATAACTTCTTTCAATGAACAAGAAAAACAGAAGAGAAGAACCTCTACAAAATACGAAAATTCCGGATGAATAGTCTGAACCAAGTAATTATGCACCTCAATAGCATTGCATTGTCATTACATCAATCAAATATGACTTCACTTTTAGATTTGTGATCTGTGCTGGATTGATTTAATATTTGATTGAATTTTAAACTTTCTATTGGCATGACAGACGATCCTCAACTCTCCCTCAAGGAATATCTTGCTACGGTTCAGGAAGTGGTCAAACTCACTTTCGATACACCAGTATGGGTCAAAGCCGAAATTCGTAATCTAAGTATTAAAGCCGGCCATTATTATCTGGAGCTGGCAGAAAAAGAAGCCGATAGCGATCAGGTGATTGCCAGTTGCCGAGCAACCATCTGGAAATTTAGTGCCCAGAAAATTGTCACGCAGTTTGAATGTGAAAGCGGGATTGAGCTGAGTCGTGATCTGAAAGTGCTGATTAAAGTCAAAGCCAACTTTGATCCGCAATATGGCTTTTCTTTAAATATTGTCGAGATTGATTCGAGCTATACCTTAGGAGATATTGCCCGGCGTTATCAGCAGATTGTTGAGCGGTTGACGACTGAAGGACTGATTCAGCGCAATAGAAACTTGCCCAGTCCTTTTGACCTGAACCGGATTCTGGTGATTGCTCCCGAAAATGCAGCAGGCCTGGGAGATTTTAAAAAAGATGCCGATGCACTTCAACGTGCGCAGGTGTGTGAGTTTATTTACTACAGTGCGACTTTTCAGGGAAATACTGCCCCGCAAAGTATTATGCAAAATCTGGCGCAAGCGCTCAAACAATGGGCACAGACTTATAATACAGCACCGGATCTGATTGTGATTATACGAGGTGGTGGCGCAGTCAATGATCTGGCTTATTTGAATGATTATGATCTGGCTGCCCTGCTCTGTAAACGTTCGGTACCTGTCTGGGTCGGCATCGGGCATGAAAAAGACCGTACTATTCTGGATGAGATTGCGCATCGCTCCTTTGATACCCCGAGTAAAGTTATTGCTGGAATCCGCAATCATATCTTTGAACTAACCCAGGATGTCCTGAATTATCTACAGCGGATTCAGCGTTTATCTCAGCAACAGATTCAGGCTTATCAAAATCAGAATGATCAATTTTTGAAACTGATTCAAAGTCTGGCCAATAACCAGATTATGGATGCGCTGCAACGTCTGCAACAGATCAAGGCCAATACTGCCAGTCTGGCCCAACAGCATACCCTGCTCATCAATCAACAGCTCGATGCCCTGATGCGGGAAACGCTACTACAAAATCCTAAACATGTTTTATCCAAGGGTTATGCCATCGTGCGCCAGCAAGAACATATGGTTGCCTCTATTCAACAGATTCAGTCCAGCGATCTGGTTGAAGTCGAATTACATGACGGCATTTTTTCAGCACAACTTATACAGGTACTTCCTTATGAATCATGATACTTTGAGCTTCCAACAAGGCTATGACATCTTGAAAAAGAATGCGGAACTGCTCGAATCTCAGCAAGAACCGGATATTGATAACTTGATGAAAATCGTGGAAGAATCCATGACTGCCTATAAAGCTTGCAAGGCCCGGGTTGAAGCGGTTCAAACTGCTTTAAATGAGACGTTTAACGATTAATTGCACCCCATTTTAAATATCTTATTAGGCTATTTTGCTAGATTGAATTGACATAAAAGCTCTCATGAATGAGGGCTTTTTTATTAAGTGAAAAAAATCATTTCAATGACTATTTAAATTTTCTAGATGGGGATTTTGATCAATCCGCTCAATTCTAAATGGGAAATATTGTATTTTCATTCTCATCCACCAGACGATAAAAAAGCCCAATATTAAATTGGGCTTTTTATTACTCTTCAATTTCTATCGGATCACCGTCTTCAGGGCGAATATGACGCGTCCCATCATCCGCAGGATCAACACTAGAACCATCTTTGGTAATAGCATTGTACATTTCATCCTCTTTCTTATCATCGATAAATTCTTCATCTTCGAAATCTTGAGGCTCACTATCGTTGTCGAAGTTTAAAGGCTTTTCTTCATTTATCATGGCGATCCATCACTTATTTAACCAATAAAATATCATGCTTAAATATTTGAAAGATTCATTCAATAGTCAACGATGATCATTTGTGTAACTGAATAAACATAATAGTCATTGGAACATTATTTTCTACCGACAAAAAAATGCCTCCTTAGGGAAGGAGGCTGAAATTGGAAAGAAACTACAGCGATAGAATCTATTCATGAATTATATATAAACTTATAATTTATACATTAGCATAATATTACATTAATTTTTCAATTAAAAAGCCCGCTTACTCTTTCAAATAAGCGGGCTAGTGCTGTAGTCATTTTCTTCGTATTATTTGCGTCTTCTTGTTTTCGCAAAATGACTATAGCACTGTGAATTTATCAATAAAGTATAGGGAGTATTAATAAACTGTTCTCTTACATTTGCTTTAAGTTACTTTTCGTTCAATAAGCTGTACAAGTTAAAAAAGCCCACCTTTCGATGGGCCTTCCCCTTTATCACTTTTGCGCTGATTCAGATATGTTGTCAAAGTGAGCAACGACTAGAGAATAAGCAAGCTGTTGATAAAAATATATAAATACCCCATTAACATATAACAAAACTATAGTTTTATAAAAAATAACTATACTTATTGAAGTAATTGACGATTTTGACCTTCAAAGGCACTTTATAGCTGACTTAATTTGCTAGACATATAAGTTAAAAATAACGTCTTATCCTGAAAATTAGGCATTTCAAACACCCAAAAAATGTAATTTTTAGATCTCAATTTAAGTTTCACATTCACAGCCTTTACTTGAATTATTACATCCTCATGCTGCATTTCTGCGAATAATTCTAGAATCAAGGCAAAGAATCTGAGTTTGTTGACTGTGTTGTATTTTGTTGGCTTATATATTCTCAAGGCTTCAGAATATATAAGCTCGCACCATTCATTTCCACCTTCATCATCCATTAGCTCTCATTTAATTATTTAAAATAGATCACGAGGTAGGTTTATAACATGGTGGCTATAATTAAACTGCTTTTAATCTGAATATTAAAATTATAAATTTTTAGAAAATAAAAAAGCCCATCTTCCGATGAGCCTTTTTGGGAAATATATCGTGAAGAACTAAGCTGCAAATTCTTGCAGTACAAATCGTTTTACACTTTCATCAAAGTCAGGTTTTGAAAGAGCAAGCTTGCCATTCTTCATAGTTTTATAACAATAACTCGCTGCTACTCCCATACCAACCAAAGTCAACAACTTCATTGCTCACCTCTTTACTGGGAAGATTTGAATACAAAGTTATCATTCAAATTTGTAGTTTTCCAACTCAGTTTCGATTGTTTTCTGTACTACATGTTAATGAATGTATGAATAATAAATGAAAACCTGCCGTATGATGCGTTTGCTTAAAGTCTTTCAACTAGTGGTTAATTTGCGTATCTATCCAGTTAAGGAAATTTTCCTTATTGCTGAATTCTGGCATAGACCCTAAATTTATAGTTTCTTTAGCACCAAATTTTCCAGCGACAGTATTCGGTGCTTGAACTCTGAAATCCAAAGGATCACTTTCATGTAGAGTTCTAAAATATTCTACCGCTTTATCAAATTCACTTTTATCCTTAAAACCTGGTCGTTCCTTTAAAAAGTCATAAACTTGTTCTAGAGCTGGTAGATAATTATTTTTAGGCATTCTGTTTTCTCTAAAATAATGAGTTTTATGATGAAGACCTATTTTGAATGAATAATGATAAGAATATTCCCTTATTTCTTAGAGTTTATGTAAATTATGATGATTTGAGAGTTAAATCTAAATTCTGGAGTAAGCTGATAAAAAATGAGCGTAAACATACACTCATTTTTACTACATTTTCTGATGCATGCTTAACTGACCCGCATTGCTTTAAAATAAGGTCTATTTTATTGAACAAAGTGCAAATGTCGGCTGCTCTATCAGTAAAGATCAGATGCACTTTAAATGCGCCAGTTTAAGGTTCAAGCCTAATTAACGCTATGAATATCAAGTTCATCATTGGTGGTCAATACAACAGAAGCCAAAATTGGAATGCCCAAAATGAAAGGTACAGCGAAAATCCATAGAACTACGGTTACATCCGATTTAAAGAAAAATTGAATGGCTAATGCAGTCAAAATAAGTACAGAAAATAGAATCGCAGCAAAACGGATGATAAATTTAGTCGACATGCGAAGGTGCTCTTATGCGTGAAATCGTATTTTCAATATACACCTATTTTTATTATGGTTTTATTGATTTTCAGTCTGTTCTTGCATGTTTTAATTGATTTTCTATATGTGATAACTGAATTATACGACGAGCAGTTTTCTTCAGCATAAAAGCCCATCGTAAATTCAATGTTCACTCTCAACTCATTTGCCGTATATGTATAGGGTTGAATTTAGAGATCAATGCTTCCGCTGGTCCATAAATTAATCTACTTTATAGCCAATAAAATCTGTGTGCTGTCTCAGCATAAAAAAGCCCTAAAATTAGGGCTTTGTTAGTGGAATTAGAATCGCCAGTTATAGAACAAGTCAATCGCACGTTCTAAAGACTGACTCGCTTCCAGATACAGACGCTGATTTACCTGATAACGTAAAGTCAGCTTATTTACCGGTGTAAACACGCCGACTCCATAACGAAGATATAAATCAGGCGTAATATAACCGGTCACAGAAACCTGGGTATCATCTCCTGTACCTTGGGCATCCAGAGCTAGACCAGTTAAGCCGAAACTGCGCCCGATCTGGTTGGTCAGTGCGCGGGTGCCACCTAAGCCCAGACTGATCCCCGCAGCAGCGATCGTATTATTCACATCGGATCTAAATCCTTCGGCCTGGCTTAAACCAGATACACCTTCATTGACACGACCGGTAATCAAGGCATTCAGGGCTTCCTGTTCTGACAGGCCCGCATCATTATAGATCTGAATACTTGGACTCGACGCAGTTCCTGTTACGCGCACTCCCACTGTACTACCCTGAACCGATTTATTGGCATCAATGTCCAGTGTCGGATTGGTAAGTTCACCATTAAAACGCGCGATAGCACGATTCAAGTCCAGACTTTGGCCATAGGCTTCGATTTTCACCCGCTGTGATACCCCGATTGCACCATTGGCACGCATTGCAGTTTCCAGACCACGCTGTGACAGATTGACTCGACCCAAGAGTGGAATACGACTGTCAAAGCCCTGGAAAATCACCTGATTGCCTAAAGAAACAGCAACATCTGCCCGGATATCCCAAGGACGTGCAGACTTCAAGATCGCCAGCTGATCATCACCTTCATGTACGACACGTACATCTGAAGATAAACCGACTACAGGTTCTGAGGCTTCAGGCATTGAAATCAGCGCACGCGGTACATCGACTGTGCCACTCAGACTCAGTTTTTTATTAAATGGATACATGTCCAGAGTCAAATCAGGTGTCACTACAGCGGTAATTAATGGGGCCTGACGAATCAGCAGATTGTCCCCTTGCAGTTTTAACTGCACCCGCGGATCACCTTTCCATTCCACAGAACCGGTTAATTTGCCCACACCACGGCCACTGTTAAATGCGCCATTGATGCTGGCCGAATTCTGACGTATGGATGAATAGAGCTGTACATTGGTCAAATTCACCGGTAGGGAGATCATGCTGATTGAAGCATCTTTGACACGAACCTCACCTTCAAGCAAAGGATCCGTTAAAGTTCCGCTAATTTTTCCGGCATAAGATAAAATCCCGTCCAGATTACGGATGTCCTGAATAAATGGCTTAAAGACTTTGAGCCGTACCTGGTTAAAGGCAATTTCGCCACGCATCGGTTTACTGTCACGGTATGGATCAATGATGACATTGGCATAGCCGGTTCCGATATCCGGGGTTTTAACGTCCAGCCGAATTTGCAAGCCATCTGCCACGCTTTTTGCCACCAGACCGACTTCATCATATTTCAGTGTAGAACCCAAATAATCTGGATCTTCGGAAGATAAGCCCACCACACCATTACGCGTCACCAGACGCGCGTCGATTTTAGGTTTGGCGCCTTGTGCCCAAGCAGCCTTGGCATAACCATTGACTTTACCCGTCAACGCCAATCCATCAGGCAGGAATGCACTGAAATCTTCCAGATCAAGGTTTTGGGTAACAAAAGAGGCACTGCCACGGGTTTTATTAACCCGAATCGGCTGGTCAAAACATAGCTGACTTTGCTGACTCATCCAGCAATGAGCACCGATGAACAGATCCGATTGAGCACTGTTATAAATCACGGCTGCATTCTGACGCTGTACCAGACGGGCACGTAAAGAGTCGAAATCACCTCTTTGAATTTGACCCAGCCAGTTATTCTGGGCATTAAAACCGCCGGCAAGCTGCACAAAGAATTCGGACAGGCGGTTTTCGGCCTGCACTTTGAGAATGTGTGCAGCACGGGTACCGGCCAGTGAGATCTCACCACGTACAATCTCGCGTGAACCGCTACGCAGACGATCCATGGTTGCAGTCAATAAGGTTGGTGTGCTTTGCGATGTCGGCAACTGGCCGCGAACACGAACTTTCTGCACGCTAAACAAGTTTTTAAAGGCAAAATTATCAATAGACAGGTTAGCCGAAGCCTGTAAGCGAGGCTGTGCCTGCATATTGATATAGCCCTGCGCCCGACCTCTTAAGCCTGGATACAGCTCAAACAGCGCCGGTGCATTGACTTTGAGTTGCAGATTCTGCGCATTACCAGTCGCCTGAATCTGGTTGCTGGCATAAGACAGGAACAGGTTATTGGCTTCAAACTGCTCTGGGACAAAACCGCGCTGATTTGAGTTAATAATGACCGATAAATTCCCTTTACCACGTACCGGTTTATTATTCAGCATACCAGCCAGATTCAAGCGTTGAATCTGAATGCGTTTTAGCGCATCTGACCACACACCTTTGGTCTGAACATTGCCTGACAATTCGCCTTTCAGTTTGGCATTAAAATATTGCGGCTTAAAACGGATTAAGGATGCATTGATATCCCAGCCAATCCCATTCGCCAGGTTGACCAGACCGCTAGCATTAATCTTGCCAGCCACACCATCATGACGGAATTCATTGATCTTCAACATGTCCGGGGTACCTGAAACGCGCAGTTTTAGCAGACCCTGACTGGCTTTAAGCTGGCTGGCATTTAAAGCACCATCATAATTAATCGCATACCCTCTAAAACCGCCGCCCGCTTTTTCATTATGGAATAACAAGGCAATGGTACTGTTACCGGTCAAACGTACAGTTTCATTCTGCTCTGCCAGTCGCCCAGTCAGGTCGACACTGTTCAGTTTAATAATCTGCTGATTCGGTTGCGCATAACCATTGGCTTTAACCTGACCATTCAAACGATCTACCGGTGAAGCTGCGGCAATACTTTGGGTATTTAAATTTTTAGCATTTAATATCGCGGTCCATTTTAACTGACGTTTTTCCTGTGGCAGTTCAATCCGTGCATTACCGCTTAAGCTGCCTGCCTGTGCATTGGCGCTGTAATTAAAGCTCGGGACATTCAGGATATTCTTGTTCAGATTGAGTTTGGCCTGATACATGCCTGCAGGTAAAAGACCCTCTTCATGCTGCTCAACTTTGGTCGCCACATGAATATTCTGCTGACCTTCGACCAATGCCAATTTGACATCGCCAGACTCACTACTGAGCCAGCCCACATAAGGTACGGCGCGATCAATATTTTTCCAGGCAACATCCAGCAGCATCGGTTGTATTTTATTGGCCTTGACCGGATTTTGATCCAGCTTCAGATTCCAGCTTTCATAGCGGTCAAAATCAACCAGTCCGGTAAGGTGCAGGCCATTTTCCAGGTTACCCGCAGAAGCGATATTGGCATCCAGACTTGGCGGCAAGAAATCTTGTACGACTTGCGGAATGCGCTCATGTTTAGGATCAATCCCATTCAAACGCCCAGCCAAATCCCAGCTGACCCGGTCTTTCCAGCCCACTGTCCCGGCAAGGCTGACTGCGCCTTTCATCAACTGACCATTCAGATCGGTAATATTCAGCTGATTGACCAGATCGGTATACATCACCGCACTATACTGACCTTGCGGAATATTTTCCCCAATCAGGTCAGTCTGGACATTCAGATCTAGACGTTGGATATCACCATTGAACTCGGCAATGCCGTCTTTGGTAAACAGTTTCTGTTCGGCCAGAATAGGCCAGTGATAATCCTTGAACTTCAACTCGCCGCGCATCGGTACCTGAGGGCGCATAGGATGTACAATAACCCAACCGGTTAATAAATCAGGCGTATTGGTCGCTACGCCAGCCTGAATCGTGTCCAGTGTTCCACGTGCCCTCACCTGAATATCATGAATATTCAAGCTATCTCTTAAGGAAGGCAGATTGACGATGCCCGTAGCATCTAGAGGGTATTTGCCTTCAAACTGCATTTTACCCGTGGCTTCACGTACTGACAGATAGCCCATATCCATCCGGGAATCTTCAAAATTTAATTCGGTGCCAGACCAGAGCGCCTCATTTAATTCAATATTATAGAAATCAACTGCATTGGTCTGGGTTTTAATGACCAAATGATCCAGCAGTAAATGATCAACGCGCAAGATAAAAGGCAAACGGATAGCATTAAACTTGAACGGTTCGCCCGTTGATGGTTGCTTGTTAATAATTTGCAGATTGAGGACATCGGCTTCAGTCAGATGAATTTCTTTTTTGACAATCGCGCGCCAGCCCAGCTTAACATCAGCACGATCAATTTTGACATCGACTGGTTTCAGGCTGACCAGCACATTTTTAAGAATAATCCCGCGCCATAAATTACCGCCCTCATATTCATATTGAATAATTTTCTGGCGTTCCAGCACCTGATCCAGCAGGAATTTACTGCCCTGATTGGTCGAAAATAGTAAAGCCAGCACAGACAGCAGAAAAATCAGCGAAAAAAGCACCGACAATAGGATGCTTCTGAATATACGGCGCTTTTTCGGCACAACGCTATCTTGTGGTTCTTGTTCTGGCTGTGGTTGGTTCTCGACCATGATCTACTCAAATAACTATTTTTTAAAATGATGTTTTATAACTGCGACCCAATAAAGAAATGTAAACGAATCGGATAATTGTCATCAGACAGTCCAGTCGCTACATCTATACGTATAGGCCCAATCGGTGAAGCCCAACGTACACCCACACCCGCGCCATATTCGGTCGGATTATTGAATTCTTTATTATAGGCATTTCCGGCATCTGCAAAGACCGCAGCACGCCAGCCTTCCTTGAACTGATAATTATATTCTAATGAAGCCACGCCTAAAGCCTGACCACCTACTTTAAAGCCCTCAATTTCCGGAGAAAGGCTCTTGTAGTCAAAACCACGGATACTCTGGTCACCACCGGTGAAATATCTAAGGTTATACGGTACCTTGGCAAAATCTTCAGTGAAAATATAGCCTGCATCGGCACGACCCACAAACTGATGATCTGCATTTTCACCCAGCGAATAGATAAAACGCCAGCCCGCATTCACAATGGCCATATCTGCATCAGAGAGTAAAGCCTCGCTGCCCAGTTCAATCTTATAGGTCTGTTTAAAACCCTTGGTTGGGTTGACCCGACGATCGCTCTCGGTACGTGAAACTTCATAACCGACTAATAGCGATTGCTGTTCATCTTCGGTATTAAAGCGAAAAGCTTCTGGAATCTGGTTAAAGTCGACAGAACCATCCTGCTTCAAGCGATCCAGACGATAACGTGCGCCGAAAGTACGTTGCCAGCTACCACGTGGATTCTTGATAATCCGGTCTGCACCTAAGACTGCAGATTCAATCAAAAGGCCTTCACCCTGTGCGACACCTTCACGCTCTTCACGCTCATACCCCCCCACAATACTGACATAGTCATTCAGCGGATGGTGATAGGGAATATTATAACGTCCATCAATCGACTGACGGATGCCTGATAACTCGATGTTGGCATCAAATGAATGTCCGCGCTTGTTCACAATGGCACGGCGATATTGACCACGTAAACGGATATCGGTATCTGTGCCATAACCCAGACCCACTTCAGCACTGTTTAAACGGTCTGCATTTAAAGTCACAATCACTGGAATCTTTTTCTCTTCCCGTGCCTGTACTTTTAAACGGTCCTGTTCATTCTCTTTGGTTTGCTGCTCAACCCGCAAAGTTCTTAAATTTGCACTTTCCTGATCGCGGCTACCGGCAAACTGGTCTTCATCTACGACATTCTGGGTCACTTCCTGAGAAGAGGATACCGAGCGAGCTGGTTGCATCGTAGCAGCCTGATCTTCACTCCGTTTCTGTTCTTCAATCAGGCTTTGAATATCGGGTGCCAGTTCCAGCTCTTTATCAAGCGGATCAGGGCGAATCGCATCCACCAGGGTATAGTTAAAATAACGTGAGTTGGTCAGGTTGTTGGCCAGACTATTGACTCGCCAGAAGGTATAATCTGCACCCTCTTTCCAGGTGACTAGGCTTTCCAGTACGTCTCGGTCCAGCGGAAATTCCTTTTCAGGATCGCTCATTCTGAACTCGACATTGCCTAATTTATAACGTTCACCCGTTTCAAAACGCAGGTTCACATCGGCGGTATTTTGTGGCTGAGCAATCTTTACATCATGCAGACGCCAGAATGAATCAAAATAACCATTGTTATTGGCTGCTGTGGTAATGCGTGTCTTGGTTTTTTCATAATTACCATGATTGAAAATATCGCCTTCTTCCTGTTCAGGTAAAAGACTGATGACCTGGAATTGTGGCTGTTCGGCGCCCTCTCCAGTAAATTCAATATTTTGAGTACTGATCAAGACAGGTTCATTCGGGTTCACAAAAACCCGAACCCGGCTGTCAGAGATTTTTTCAAACCTGAACTGGGCATTATAATAACCCACTGCCTGCGCTGCCTGTCTGGACAAGGTGCGTAATTGCGGCAAAGCCGAATTAAAGTCGCCAAAAGACTCTTGGGTAAAACTGGATAATTTGGCTTTGACATTATTTCTTAAATTCAGATGGCCTTCAGGCACCTCTTTACCATTCAGCATACCTTTGCTTTGTGCAACACCTTGCCCATTTATGATCACCACATCTGCACTAATGCGAGGAACTCTTGCGGTCATGATCTGTCGTGGAGGACGGATTTTATAAAATAGCCGTTTGAACAGATTCGGACGTTTATCATCCTCAGCAACCAGTGGCCCTTGCACTTCTGGCAAGGTCAATCCGGCTTCATTATTTTTTACAATAATCTGGCTGTCTGCCTGAATCGATTGCATCAACTGATCGACATTCACCGGCGCCTGATTGATTTCCAGCAGTTCTTGCTGGCTGACATCAGCCACCACCGTTTCGCTGGTCTGAGTATTGCGATAGTTTTGTGCTTCCTGTTTGGCTTGCTCGGCTACCTGGTAAATTTCATTGGCCATGTTCTGGTCAATGGTCTGCATAGGCAGATCTTCCAGATCATCAAATTCGATCGGCGTAAATTCACCCAGACCAGATCCTGCATTTTGCTGTTGTTCCAGCATCAACATACTGTCGACTGGTACTTCCGGCTCCAAGGCTTCTTCAATTTTTTCTTTCGCTTCCGTTTCGGACGTAGCCACACCCTGACGAATCGCTTCTTTGGATAGCTCGTCTACCATTTCTGCCTGAGAAATGGCCACAGGTGTTTCGGGCTGTTCGGTTTGTGCCATGCTCTGATGGGATAACATCATAAAAAAGATGCTCATACACAGCTGCATACCACTATGCTGTGGTATGAGAGGCCCCATACTGCGATTTAGCATCGTTTTTTTAAAATTTTTCTTTGCAGGCATAGCAAACTCTAAACGAATACATTCTTTAATTGATTATTTGACCGAAAAATATAAGCTAAGGAGCTTAATTAATTGGTTTTTACCTTTACATGGCTGAAAGTATCTTACATGATTTTTCTCAATGTTTACGCATAACTGACATTTCTTAATAAAACTTAATGTAGCACGGCCTATATGAACAAAAATGAACATTTGTTAGCTTCTCGGCGCTTTTTACCGATGTTTCTGACGCAGTTTTTTGGTGCATTAAACGATAATGTATTTAAACAGGCGTTACTGCTGGTCATCACTTATGGATGGATTCAACAGCAATCGGCCAACATCAGCACTTTAAATAATCTGGCGGCTTTACTGTTTATCTTGCCGTATTTTATTTTTTCAGCCACTGCCGGTCAGATTGCCGACAAATACGAACGTTCACAGCTAATTCGCTATCTTAAGCTTCTGGAAATTGCCATTATGTTGCTGGGAACTGTCGGTTTTCTCATGGGTAATTTATGGATTCTGTTATTTGCCCTGTTCCTGATGGGCACCCATTCCACTTTCTTTGGCCCGATTAAATATGCCATTTTACCTGAAGTGCTGAAACCAAATGAACTGATGTCCGGCAATGCCCTGTTTCAGTCCGGAACTTCTCTGGCAATCCTGTTCGGTATGATTCTAGGCGGCGCAGTTATTGCAGCTTCTGCCGGCAACTTGATCTGGATCAGTTTAACCGTCATCAGCATCGCCTTGATTGGTTATATATCCAGTCGCTATATCCTGAAACAAAGTATTCCCGCGCCTGAGCTGCAAGTTGACTGGAATTTCTTCCGCACCAGCTTGCAGACCTTGAAATATGCCAAAAGCTTACCTCTGATTTTTACCATTTTACTGGGCAACTCATGGTACTGGTTTTATGGTGCAACCTATCTGACCCAGATTCCTCAGCTGACATTACAAAATCTGCATGCATCTGAAAATGTCGCCAGTCTGCTCTTAACCTTTTTTTCTGTCGGAATTGGTCTGGGTTCATACTTATGCCGTAAAATTGGTGGCAGCCAGGTCAATATCAAGATGGTGCCTTTTGGCGCGATCGGTCTGGTGATCTTTGCCCTGTATCTGGCCGCGAGTCTGGCCTTTGTTCCGGAGCGTACAGGTGCATTAATCGGCTTGGCAGATGTCTTTCAGCAAGGCTGGAGCTATTATCATGTGATGCTGGCCGTCACCTTACTTGGAATTAGCGGCGGTTTTTATATTGTACCGCTGTATGCCATGATGCAGGCGCATTCTCCCCGCTCACATCGTGCGCGTGTGGTTGCAGCAAATAACATTCTGAATGCCGTTTTCATGGTATCTTCTGCTATATTCTCGATTATTATTTTAAGTGTTTTAGAGCTTGATCTTAAAATACTTTTTTGTATTACCGCAGTATTAAGCGGCCTGTTTACTCTCTGGCTACTTTACCGGCTGAAACCAATGATCAAAACTGCAAAAGCGCCCTTGGAGGATTAATTCATGCGTCAATATACAGGTCTCGATAAACTGATTCACTCTTTTGACCAGGCATTACGCAGTCTAGTCCCGGGCACGACTTCGGCCCAACGTGAAAATCCGGCCCAACCGGTAGAAACACAGTTAACCGTCAGTGATGCACGTCATGTGGCAGGTTTAATGCGGGTCAATCATAGTGGTGAGGTTTGCGCACAGGCGCTGTACCATGGTCAGGCGATGACGGCGAAACTCCCGAATGTACGTCGCGAAATGGAACAGGCAGCGATTGAAGAACAGGATCATCTGGCTTGGTGTGAAAACCGCTTAAAAGAACTGGATAGCCATACCAGTCTGCTCAATCCGGTCTGGTACGGTCTTTCCTTCGGTATGGGTGCAATTGCCGGAATCGCAGGCGATAAATACAGTCTGGGTTTTGTGGCTGAAACAGAACGTCAGGTCAGCATGCATTTACAGCATCATCTTAGCCAGTTGCCACCGCAGGATGAACGTTCTCGTCGTATTCTAGAACAGATGAATGAAGATGAACTGCATCATCGGGATACAGCGTTAAATGCTGGCGGTGTAGATCTACCCGTTCCAGTTAAGATCGCCATGACAGGCATTTCCAAGTTGATGACCAAAACCAGTTATTTTATTTAAATCCCACTATTTTAATTTTAGCCCACTCATTGGTGGGCTGTTTATTACGCTTCAAATCTTGAGCGAGATAATAAACTCAAGGCATCTGGCGATCTTATTACTTATAAGTTCTATGAAATAATAGAGATTCCCCCAACAGCACCCTTTAATCTTTTTTGCTCATTTCAGAAAGTAGGTCCAGCTGGATTTCCTGAATTTGCGCCAACCGTTCCCATTGATGCAGCAACAGATGATCTAATTTTTCATGTAAATGCTGAATTTCCAGTTCAGCTTTTAAATTAATCTGATAATCATTTTGCGAACGTAAGCGGTCTTTTGCTTCCTGTCTGTTCTGGCTCATCATAATAATAGGTGCTTGAATCGCCGCAAGACACGAAAGGATTAAATTCAACAGAATAAATGGATAAGGATCAGCAGGTCGTGTCACCATCACCACAGTATTTATCATAATCCACAGACCCAAGAAAATTGCAAAACAAATCAAAAAGGTCCAGCTTCCACCAAAAGTTGCAATTTTATCGGCGAGCCTTTCTCCCAAGGTCCACTTTTGCTCTAAGGTCGTTTCCACATTTTTGGTGATCAGTTCATGCTGATGCATGCTATCAATCACTTCAAACTCAAGATCAGTCACTTCACCCTTTTCCGAACTTAATAATGAATGTACATACTGCATGCGATAGCGGGTTAGATCTGTCTGACAAATATAATCTTGCGGCGTCCAGACTGGAATATCCTTGCCAATCTCTTCAGTAATGACTTTTCTGACCGTTCCCATCGGAGTAAGATCTTTCAGAAGAAAGTGCTTGCCGCACACCAAACATTTATGGCTCTCATTTTTTTCTTTCATGATAATTCTCTTTTTAAACCAGCTCACTCAGCTATAATTTTTATATAATTGTTTTTATTAAATAAGTTTGATCCCTTGGATATCAATTATATATCAAGTCCGTCTGGTCTTTTGAATAAATGAATTTCACCTCGGTTTTATTTTGGATTGATAAAATACTTAACCAAGCGCACTATGATCTGATCATTCAAGGTAATTTTCAGATCGATTCAATCCTACTATCTATACATGACTTAAATTTACTATAATCATAATGATAATAAAAAAGGGCTTCATTGTGCGCCATTCATACCATCTTGAAAAACATTATATCGAACGTGCGGGCTGGCTTCGTGCAGCTGTACTGGGGGCAAATGACGGGATTATTTCGGTCACCAGTCTGGTGGTGGGTATCGCAGCCAGTGGAGCATCCACTGAAATTTTATTGGTGACCTGTGTTGCCGGATTGATTTCTGGCGCCGCATCAATGGCGGCCGGTGAATATATTTCAGTAAAATCCCAGCAAGATATTGAAACCAATGATCTACTCATGGAAGAGCGCGAACTGCAACGCCATCCCACCCATGAATTAAATGAACTCAAAACGATTTATATACAACGAGGTCTGGAACCCGCTTTGGCACAACAGGTCGCTGAACAGCTGACCGACCATAATGCCTTGGATGCCCATGCCCGGGATGAAATTGGTATTTCAGCACATACCTCGGCTCAGCCCTTTCTCGCTGCATTTTCTTCGGCTATGGCATTTACGATAGGTTCATTATTTCCTTTAATTTCAATCATGATTCTACCGGAACACTATCTGGATAAAGGCGTCATGCTGATTGGCGTTTTAAGTTTGGGGATGATGGGTGCACTGGCGAGCTATGCCGGTGGAGTAAGTGTCTGGAGAGGTGCAGTCCGGGTGATGCTCTGGGGAATTATCGCCATGTTATTCAGTGCGTGGATCGGATCATTATTTAATGTGTCTGTTGCCTAAATATGGGTTTATTTTTTAGTTAAATACAGAATAGGATTGAGCGGTTCTTCTATTAACATCACTGAAAAATGTTTTTTCGAAAAACTAACGGCTCTAACAAAACTTGAGTTTAATTAATATATGTTCGGTCTTAATTTAGATGCTTAAAACCTAAGATCTATGCCTGAGAGGTATTGTTATGGAAACGGCTTTGTTGCACAAAGATTTGAAATGCAAAGCGCCCCTAATTGAGCCAAATTTAAGGCGTAACTTGGGTAAGTGGTCGACCTAATTCCGTAAATCTGTTGAGGACTGCTACACGTGCATGAATTTCATTCACCTGACTAGGAAAGCTTCTTGCCATTAATTTATCGCCTAATAATTTGATGCAATGCATCTTGGTTTCCACCAAACTGCGCCGATGATAGCCTGACCATTTTTTCCATAATGTCCTGCCTAAACGTTTAACTGTTCGAAGTAATTCATTTCGCTCTAGCGAGCTACTCTTTGTATCTTTCCATGGTTTCGCATTTTTTCTAGGTGGAATCACCGCATGTGCTTGCCGATCTGCAATGACCTGACGGCATTGCTTGGTGTCATAAGCTCCATCGGTATAAACAGAGTCAATCTGCTCATCTTGTGGAATCTGATTAAGTAAATCACCAAGCACCTGTGAATCACTGACATTATTGGTTGTGAGCTGAATAGCGCGTATTTGTAGGGTTTTGGCATCTATACCAATATGTAGTTTACGCCATTGGCGACGATATTCAGCTCCATGTTTCTTGCGTTTCCATTCGCCCTCACCTAGAAACTTCATGCCTGTAGAGTCTACGAGTAGATGCAGCCCATCGCTACTTTTTTGGTAGCTGATTGCAATATCAATATGCTTTTGTCTTCTACAAAGCGTACTGTAATCTGGTGCGGTCCAATTTAATCCGCAAAGTTTAATCAGACTTTGCACAAAGCCAGTGACCATACGTAAAGATAGACGGAATAAGGATTTAATCATTAAGCAGCATTGGATAGCTGCGTCGGAGTAGGTTTGATTTCGCCCTTGTTTGCCTTTTGATGGCGCATACCATTGCGTAGCAGGATCAAACCAAATGGCAATATTTCCGCGACTCATGAGTGCTCGGTTATATGCGGGCCAATTGGTTGTGCGGTAGATTTTGTGTGTAGGCTTCTTCATTTGAAAATTATATCGCTGAAAAAGCCTTTACAGATAGGTTTGTGCAACAAAGCCTATGGAAACTACGATCATTCTTGCCATCTTGGCGATCATTATCGTATTGCTGATCATTTTTTATAACAAGAAAAAGTGAAATAGCGATGATTCATTTCTTGCTACTTTGAGGTTTTTTATCGAGCTTAAAATAAATTCCAGAGCTTTAAATCAATCAAATATTAATTCCCTGTCGGAAAACCATGAAATCCCCATTGGATCACATAAAGGATCCCAAGGATTAAAATCACCGAAACCACAATTTCCAATATTTTCATTTTTAAATGATTCCTAAACTCTGCCTGAGCTATCTTATCTGAATTTTTCTTTTCATATAAAAACAAAAAACTGCATCATAAAAAAGCCTGATCTTGTTTGATCAGGCTGGTTAATTATTCTTATATTCTTACTGGATAAATTGTATTAGCAGAAAATTAGGTGATTCGATTTAAATCAGCTGTTCAACTGTTGGAAAGCTATGTGATCCGTGCTCGAACATTGCATCCTTCCAGATATCAAACATCGGCACTTTCACATCCAGAGCCAAAGGTAATTTTTTTTCATTAAACTGCATATGTTGAAAATCTGATCCCCAGGCAATCAGATCCACATCTAAGCTAATCTGATGCGATGGGCGTACTCGGCCTGATGCCTGTTCCAGTTGTTTGAGCAGCTCAATCAGCACATCACTGGACAGCGAACTTCGCAATAAACATGCTGCATTCCAGTAATCGGCGCCTATGCCATCGCGGCAAGGAATCCTATAAACAGGAGAAAACTGTACTTCTCCCCATTCGGAAATACGTTGCTGTGCAGCTTGAAAATGTTGCTGAGGATGACAATTACTCGCTAATGCTAGGGCGAAAATCGTTTCGGTGGCGTTCAAGACGTATCCCTACAGAATTGGCTTGCGCGATAATGGCAGGCTTACGGATCGTAATATTAATCGATTCAATTGCTGTAAAGGTAGTAAAAAGTGCATTCAACACCAACTTTGCTGCATGTTCAATCAATTCAGGCTTGGCCTCTTGAATGACTTTGCTGGAAATCTCACAAATTTCTGCATAATTCAGCGTATCTGCAAGTGCATCTGAATTTGATGCCTGTTCTAAATCGGTTTGAATGGTCAAATCCAGCATTAGAGGCTGAATAATTTGACGCTCCCAGTTAAAGCAGCCCACGACTGTCTCAACCTTTAAACCTTCAATAATAATGGCGTCCATTGGATTGCTCGAGAATTTAATACTGACCACATCCCTCTCAAGCTCCTCTTTAAAGGGAGGAGCTTTTAAAGTCCCCCTTTAAAAAAGGGGGATTTAGGGGGATTTTTCCAAGTCTAGATGGGTTTAAGATTAATGCTTTAACAGCAGATTCGGATCCATGCTCTGCACCATTTGCAAACGCTGATCGGCATAGATGTCGGTATACGGTGCAAGAATTCGCATAAAACGGTCGAAATACAACATTTGCTTAAACAGCAAAGCAAAGTCGCGCGGGAAGCGAATCCCGTGACGTTCACCCACAGCCACCATATCCATCATGATATCGTTCAGGTCAGCAGGATTAGACGTTAATAATTCCTGCGGATCCGCCATCAACACGCCACTAAATAAACGTTCCAGATCAGCAGCCAAGACTTTGGTGTCAATCTGCACAGCGGTCATACCCATTTTCAGCATGTTTTGCGCCATCAGCTCATAATTGGTATGTTGCAATGAATCCATAAATGCCATACATGCCGTCCAGACCTCAGGCTTGAGCTGACCAACAATACCGAAATCAATAAAACCGACACGGCCATCTTCAAGGAGCATCAGGTTGCCTGCATGCAGATCGGCATGGAAGCTGTTACACATCATCAAGCTGCCAAACCAGGTATTCATCGCAGTGATGAGTACTTGAGATGGATCTTTGGATACTTTTTTGACCACTTCAAAATCTGTCAAAGGCACACCGTATAAACGCTGCATGGTGAGCACACGACGGGTCGAATATTGATGATAAACCTTAGGTGCAGTGGCTGCCTGATTGTTGGTGATATTCAGGTAATTAACAAAATCATCCAGATTCTGGGCTTCTTCGATAAAATCGACTTCACGCACCATACGGGTTTTGATTTCTTCGACAATGTCAGCCAGTGAAGCAAACTTAACTTTCGGGACTGCTTTTTCCAGCAACTTGGTTGCCCAATGCAGCACATTCAAGTCAGTGTACAAAATGGTTTCTACGCCCGGTTTTTGTACTTTAATCACGACATCTTCGCCAGACACCAGTTTGGCCGCATGCACCTGTGCAATAGATGCAGAGGCTAATGGGGTTTCGTCAATTGATGCAAAGATTTCATCCAGATTACGTCCTGCAAATTCAGAAGCCAACACTTGCTGAATATAGCTAAACGGCAAGCGTGGTGTCTGATCCAGACAACCCTGAAATTCTTCAACGTATTCACGTGGAAACAGCGACGGTGTGCTGGCAATAAACTGACCCAGCTTGATATAAGTCGAACCTAAGGATTCAAAAGTTTCACGCATGAGTTTGGCATTGCTCGGCTTTTCAGTGGCATATTTAAAGCCAGCCTTTGCCGCAACGACTGCTGTTTCTCCCATACGGGCAACTGAACGTATTCCATCTAACCAGATATTGTTTTTCATAATGTCTTAGGAAAAATTAATTAAACGCAGTGTAGCAAAAAAAATTCACTTTGCAGGCTTATCTTGCCTGACAGATTGGGCAATCTGTATCTTTTTCGAAAGCGAGAATCCGCTGTTTAAAGCTCAGCCCATCCCACAACAACAGCTTTTGTCGAAGTGGCATCTGGCTCAATCCCAGATATAACAAGGCATGATGTGCCTGCAAACTGGCCATCACATTCGGGGTAGTCGCCAGTACACCGGAGTCTGCACAGCGCAAACTTTCATCGGCCTGATTTTCTGGCGGGAACAGGCAGGCATAACAGGCAGAATCCCCTTCGACCATAAACAGCTGGCCTTGCAAGCCAATCGCAGAGGCACTCAATAAGGGCACATTCAGCTCCACGCAAATGTGATTGACCAGATAGCGTGTGGCAAACTGGTCACAACCATCTAGCACCAGATCCTGATGCTCGATCACACTTACTGCATTTTCAGCCGTTAAGGCCTGATTCACATATTCAACCTGTACGTTCGGATTAACCTGACTCAGTCTTTTGGCCAGAGTTTCTGCCTTATAAAATCCAATATCCTGCGGCATAAATGCCAGTTGTCGCTGTAAATTACTCATCTCGATAGTATCTGGATCGATCAGGGTAATTTTTCCCACACCTGCGCGTGCCAGAAGTTCTGCCAGTGTACAGCCAATCCCGCCACAACCAATAATGCAGACATTAGAAAATTTTAACCGCTCCTGAGCGTCAATATCCCAGCCATCCAGAAGAATCTGACGGCTATATAGATGCAATTCAGCATCAGTGAGTTCAAATTCTGGGGAGATGGCATCCATGTTAAATGTAGACAACGTCTTTCCTTGTTTCGAAAATTTTTAAAAGCGGTGGCAAAGATTAGCTTTACCGAAGTGTTTAAGTACTGATAAATTTCTGGAATATCAATCTCACATTCAATTCACAGCACATCAATAAATGGTTCGGCCATCGTTGATGGCAACTAGCATATCAGCTAAACGCTCGGTATCAAGATGCAGCGGCTATGGCTTGGCAAGATTTTTTGAATCACCTCAATTCAATGGTTCCGGCAAACAGCTTTTTCTAACTTATAAAAGGTGTCAGACCTGAAGTTTTTAAAATCTTTGTTATTAAATTTCCCTGTAAATCGAGCTGTCTTGTTTAGCAATTCTGTAGTCTCTGCCTATATTTGAGTATGAAAATGTATGAGTTCAGTGAGACCTAAGGCATCTGTCTCTAAATATGATTAATCTGAAAATACCAAGCAATCTTTTCAGCTTTCATAAAATCGTATGGAGAACATACATGACCGAGCATAACAATACTCAACATGATAATCGTGAAAAATTATGGGAATTGATCAAGGATGTTCGTTACACCATGATCAGCCATTTAACCGACACACATGAAATACACTCCCAGCCGATGACCATGCTGAACTCCGAGCAGATGAATGAACGTCAAAACTTATATTTCATCCTGCGTAACACCAATGATCTGGTCAAAGCAGCAGAAACAGGCCGTGGTCAGATTGGTCTGTCTTTTGCAAAACCATCAGATGGTATTTACGTGTCGATTAGTGCACATGCCCAGATCAGTACTGACCGCATTCTGATTGAACAGTTGTGGAATCCGTGGGCTGAAAACTGGTTTGAAGGCAAAGATGATCCTACCGTACGGGTATTGATTGCTGAAGCAATCAGCGCAGAATATTGGAATGTGACAGACAACAAAGTCACCCAGCTTTTTAAAGCCTTAAAAGGCGGCGTAACCGGTGAAGCGGGCGAACCGCATGCAGAACATCAAAAAGTGAATCTACAAAGTAATATCTGGTAATGAATGAGATTTAGCCTCTTTATCTTAAGAGGCTAAATTTTTGATATATTTAGTTTTAAATATTAATGTAATTTTACTGTAATGACATAAAAAATATAATTTTTGCTTGCCTTAATCTGCTCTCTTAAAAATATAAGTTCGGGAAAATCAGCTCAATATCTGATTAAAATTTAAGTAGCAGATTTATTTCTTAAAAAACCAAAAGGCTGCTATGGCAGCCTTTTAGCATTCAATCAAACAATTAATTTGAAAAATTAGCTGACTCGCTTCATCTCTTGAAGTTTGGCAACTTCCTGCTGTTTGAGTAAATTTCGCTGAATCTTGCCACTCGATGTTTTAGGCAAAGATGCCACAAACTCAATCTCTTTCGGATAGGCATGTTTGGATAAGCGTGAACGTACATAACTTTGCAGTTTCAACATCAAATCTTCAGTAGCCGGATAAGCCGATTTAAGCACTACAAAGGCTTTCACAATTTCAGTTCGTTCTGGATCTGGCTTGCCGACTACGGCAGATTCAAGCACTTCTTCACATTCAAGCAAGGTACTTTCTACATCAAAAGGCCCAACCCGATATCCCGAGGTTGTAATGACATCGTCTGCACGCCCAATAAAATCAATACCGCCATATTCATTCAGCTTCACGGTATCACCAGTGAGATAATACTGCCCGACAAATGACTTGCGGTTGTGGCCTGCATAGCCTTCAAACCACATCAACGGTGAAGCTGCACAGTCAATTGCCAAGGTTCCAATCCCGCCTGTTTCTACTTCCTGATGTTCTTTGTCCAATACAGCAAAACGATGCCCAGGAATGGCAAAACCGGCTGAACCAACTTTTTTATAATGCTCCAAGCCATGATGATTGGCGATCACCATACCCAGTTCAGTCTGTCCATATTGATCGTAAATATTCACATTTAAATCATGATTGAACCACTGAATCACTTCAGGCGTGAGCGGCTCACCTGCACTGCTTACCACGCGTAAATGCGAACTGATGCCTGCATCAAATTTTTCTTTAAAACCAAAGAACATGCGAAATGCGGTTGGCGAACCGATCAGGTTACTAACCTGATATTTTTGAATGATTTGTACGGCATTATCGACACTAAAGCCACGTTCATCCATGATGATGCTGTGCCCTAAACTGAGCGGCCCTGCAATGCCATAATACAGTCCATACGCCCAGCCCGGGTCTGCCAGATTCCAGAAGGAATCTTCATCTCGCAGATCTACCGCGTGCAGCATATAGCCTTTAAAGGCCAACAAGGCTTTTAAAGGCACAGGAACCGATTTTGCCAAGCCTGTCGTACCTGAAGTAAACATCATCAGGAAAATATCATTAAACTGGCAATTTACCGGTTCAAACTCTTCCGGTTGCTGCTGTAAGGCTGTCCAGAAATCAACATCTTGATAATCATCTGCCGCTGTTTGATGCACAGTCAGAATATTAGGGACATTGAGATCATGAAGTTTCAGTCGCTGCTCTTCATCAGTAACAATCAACTGGGTGCCAGCGGTACTGATGCGATGTTCAATGGCTTTGCTTTCAAAGGCAGTAAATAAAGGTTGGTATATGGCACCGATCCGCCAGGTGGCCAATATGGTAATTAAGAGTGCTGGCGTTCTTGGCAGCAATCCTGCAATACAGTCACCGGCCTTTAAACCCAGAGAATGCATATAATTGGCCAGCTGTCCTGAAGCTGTTGCCAGCTGTTCAAAGGTCCACTGCTCTGCATCTCCATTTTTACCTTCCCAGATCAGTGCAGTTCGGTTTTGACCCAGGTATCGACCACAGCATTCGGTATACGCATTGATGTTCTCTGCGCTTCCAACCAGATGTTCCTGAACCATATTTTCAAAATTAAAATCAGCATATGCCTGCTCTAGTGTCTTCATGACGACAACCTCTTTCCTATTGTAGTTTTCAGGCGACCTTGCCTGAGTTTATCCATTTGTATTTGTTGTTCCTGCTGATTCCCTCAGCATACTTTCTCAAATCTGCATTCATGCCCTAGGGCTAGAACATGAATAAGGCTTATTTTTCGATTATTCGTACTGTATGTCTTTAGATCATCATGTTCAGTTGAATCCTGCAATTTCCATATCCATCAACGTAAGTGCCAGATTTGAACATCAATCAAAGTCTGTTTTTTAAATTAAAAATCAGCGCTGACATACTTCACGTGCAATCACCAGACGTTGAATATCCGATGCACCTTCATAAATCTGGCTCACTCGTACATCACGATAAATTCGCTCGACCGGAAAATCAGAGACATAACCGTAGCCACCATGAATCTGGATCGCATCCGAGCAGACTCTTTCTGCAATAGTCGATGCAAACAGTTTTGCCATCGATGCTTCTTTTAAACACGCCAAGCCTGCATCTTTTAATGTTGCAGCATGCAAAACGAGCTGACGTGCGGCTTCAATTTGTGTCGCCATATCTGCAAGCCTGAACGCCACAGCCTGATGCTGCACAATTTCCACACCAAAGGCTTTGCGTTCATTGGCATATTCCACTGCAGCATCTAGTGCAGCCCGCGCCATACCGACTGATTGTGCTGCAATCCCGATGCGACCCGATTCAAGATTCGACAAGGCAATTTTATAGCCTTCACCTTCCTGGCCCAGCAGGTTGGCAGCCGGAATCCGGCAGTTATCCAGAACGATGGTCGCGGTATCGGAACAATGCTGACCCATTTTCTCTTCTAGGCGTGACACGATATAACCCGGTGCATCGGTCGGCACCAGAAAGCATGAAATACCCTTTTTCCCTGCAGATTTATCAGTCACAGCAAAGACTAGTGCAATCTGTGCGTGTTTACCTGTCGTGATAAACTGCTTGGTACCATTTAGCACCCATTCATCGCCATCGCGTTCGGCTTTACACTCCAGCGAACTGGCATCCGAACCGGCCTGAGGTTCCGTCAAGCAGAAACAGCCTAGCCATTCACCTGTTGCCAGTTTAGTCAAATACTGCTGTTTTTGTGCCTCTGTGCCATAACGCTGGGTGATACCACAAGGCAAAGAATTCTGCACACTGACAATCGTCGAGATTGCACCATCACCTGCAGCGATCTCCTCTAGTGCCAAGACTAGTGAAACATAATCTAGGCCTGCCCCCCCATTCTTCAGCCACTGTCATGCCGAGTGCGCCAAGCTCGCCCAGCTCTTTAAGTTCTTGTGCTGGGAATTGTGCAGTTTTGTCGCGTAAGGCCGCTGTCGGTTTCAGTTTCTGCTGCGAATAATTTCGCATCATGTCCTGAATCATTTTTTGTTCATCATTTAAAATCATTGAACTTCCCTTTCTATATCTATTTATTTACTTCAAGCTTTTTACTATTGAGATCGTTGGCACGTCGGATAAGGCGGTATGGATGTCGCCTGCGAAACTGAGATACAGGGATGTATCTTCAGTTTCGCAAAGGATTTTTGTTTCTTTTGATCCTTCAAAAGAAAATGCATGCTTAAGCAAATTCATTTAAATTCAATGAGAAATTGGTAGCTGTGCAAATCATCATGTCCTATATAAATCGAAAACTTATTTAGGCTGCATACGGATTGCGCCATCCAAACGAATGACCTCACCATTCAAATAACTATTTTCAAAAATATGTCCCACCAGATGGGCAAATTCCTGTGGTTTTGCCAGACGTGGTGGAAACGGCACCATTTGTCCTAAAGCATCCTGGACATTTTGTGGCATGCCTTTTAGCATCGGAGTTTCCATAATGCCCGGCGCGATGGTCATGACACGGATCGCTTCACGGGCCAGTTCACGTGCCAGAGGTAAAGTCATTGCGACGACTGCACCTTTAGAAGCCGCATAGGCAGTCTGACCAATTTGGCCGTCATAAGCGGCAACCGAAGCGGTGTTCACAATCACGCCACGTTCTTCTTCACCAGCTTGCAGCTCATATTTTGCAATTAAAGCCGCCGCATGACGCAACATATTAAAAGTACCGTTTACATTAATATTCAGCACTTTTTGGAACATTGCCAATTCATGGATGCCGTTACGACCCAATACTTTGGCGGATGGCGCAATCCCGGCACAGTTGATCAAACCATTCAGTTGGCCATATGTGCTTTCAACATGAGCGAAGAAAGCTTCAACTGTCTGTTCATCGGTCACATCGAGCTGTACAAATTCAGACTGTGAGCCCAGTTGCTGCTGTAATGCCTGACCCTGCTCCTGATTCATATCGACCAGAATCACTTTAGCACCGTGTTCAACCAAATGAGTCGCTGTAGCTGCACCCAAACCTGAGGCACCACCAGTGATCACAATAACTTTTCCCTGAATGTTCATGTTTATTTCCTAGCGATTTTTCTATTTCAGATACGACTTAATATGCAGAGTAAACAGAGTTTTTATTCTGTACAATTTCCAAATATTGCATCTTGCATGATGTATTTGGACAATGAAAACAAGGATGTCAGACTGAATATGCATAAGCCTGCACTGGAATATAGCAAAGGCACCATCTCGATTGACCTGGTGAACGAAGCATTGCTGGATGCCAAACGGCTGCAATTTGATATCGCTGCCATTTTGAAAAAAGCCAATATCCCAGCAGAAGTATTAAATGCTCCCAAGGCACGCGTGTCGGTCAGCCAATTTGCCCAATTATGGACTGTGCTTGCAGACAGCATGAATGACGAATTTTTTGGCATGGACAGCCATGCCATGCGTCGTGGCAGTTTTAAATTGCTTTCGAAAATGGTTATGCAGGCAGATACACTGGAAAAAGCGCTGCAAAACATTCTGCAATTTCTCAACTTGGTTTTGGACGACCTGCAAAGCACGCTCATGGTTGAG
Organism: Acinetobacter sp. CIP 101966; assembly: GCF_000369725.1. Classification (NCBI taxonomy): domain Bacteria; kingdom Pseudomonadati; phylum Pseudomonadota; class Gammaproteobacteria; order Moraxellales; family Moraxellaceae; genus Acinetobacter; species Acinetobacter sp. CIP 101966. The sequence goes on from NZ_KB850160.1 coordinate 612,646, forward strand.
GAACACTATGCCTATATCGTGATTTATGATTTAAAAACAACCAAACGCATGTTTAGTTATGCGACTTATCTGATGCTGATTCATACCCTGATCTGCTGGTTAAGTGGACAACGGATTTTGCTTAATCAGATTCAATTGAAATGTGCAGCACCACTGAATGATTTTGATTACAAAGTTCGATTCTGTGAACAGATTGAATATCAGGCCAGCGAAAATTACGTGCAATTTGATGCCAGCTATCTGCAACTGCCGATTAAACAGGATACTCAGTCTTGGTATCAGTTTATTCAGCAAACACCACAAAATTTATTGGTGCGTTTTAAAAACCCCTATGCCTTGAGCACCCAGATTCGCCGAAAATTGCTACAGGTTTCGCCGGCAGAATGGCTGGAACTGAATGAACTAGCCTTAAAAATGAATATGTCTGAAGCCACCATGCAACGGCGTTTAAAAAGTGAAGGTGTCAGCTATCAGCAATTAAAAAATGAGATACGCCGGGATACCGCAATTGAATTACTGACCCGTACTGAACAAAGTTTACAAGAGATCAGCGATCAGCTTAACTTTCAGGAATCCAGTGCATTTCATCGTGCATTCAAAAAGTGGACTGGCGTCAGTCCAGGTGCGTATCGACAAAATAATATTAGATAATTTATATAAAATTAGACTTTAAAAATATTACCGAAAAAACACTTGGATTCTAAACATTTATTTTTATTATGATTATATATTTCAAGCCCTAAAATATATATTAGCAGGACTACACAGTCACCCAGAAAGCTTTGCAATTCACCCGGAGATAGATTATTTTTCATTCAATTTATAGCACTTTTGCTATTGGCTGTACTCTCCATTTTCCTTTCTAGTTGAAGGTATCTCCATGTTAAAGATGACTGATGTACTTGGGCAAAATCTTGTCCAAAACTTCTCTAAAGCTTTATTTTCTTCGACTGATCTCATCACAGAACAGTTGAATCAAGGGATTTTAAATGCATCGGATGCAGAACTGAAAGATGCAATTTTGCACTTCTTTAACCAAGTAGATGCTGTGGAAGCAGCTCAGGCCCTTGAAATTCCGGCAGAACGTATCAACGAGTTACAACAAGGTATTGCCTTGAAAGATGAAAAATCTCTGGCAGACACTTTGAAAGTTGTAGCGCTTTGTCTGGCAATGGAAACTGGCAGTTTGGATCAGGTAGAAGTCTATGACTGTCTACAAGACTATCCAATGTAATTATTTTTAAAAATTCCTCGAAAGCGGTGCTCTGGCATCGCTTTTTTGTTTTTAGTTATACTGCGTTGGCGTCATGTCATTCAAAATACTTAAGGTTTCAGATGCAGTCAGGAATTTATAAAGAAAAAATCCAATAAAAAAGCGACCACATCGGTCGCTTTTTTATAAAGATAGATGACAGATTAATGTGGCCATTGACCCAAAGTTACGCGATCATTCCCGCCATAATCTTTAACCGTGCGGACTTGCTTATAACCCGCCTGTTTAAATAGATGTTGTACGGCGTCTGCCTGATTATAACCATGCTCAAGCACCACCCAACCATTCACGGTCAAATGCTTCTTGGCTTGCAGAATAATCATTTCAATATCGGCCAGCCCCTTTTTATCTGCCACCAGCGCACGTTCCGGTTCAGTCGCCAAATTCTGCATATGCACATCATCAGGGTCGATATAGGGTGGATTCGATACAATGGCATCAAAGAATTGACGGCCAAATGGTTTCAACCATGAACCTAGAACGAATTCTACATTCTCAATATCATGTTGTTCCGCATTATATTTCGCCACCTCAAGCGTAGGCTCGTAGATATCGGAAGCCGTTACTGTCCAGTTAGAACGTTCAGATGCCAGTGATAAGGCAATTGCGCCAGTACCTGTACCCAAATCTACCACACGGGCATCATCAGGCAGATCCAATTTCAACACAGTCTCAACCAGTACTTCAGTATCCGGACGTGGCACCAAGGTATCTTTGGTCACTTTGAGGTCCAAAGTCCAGAATGGCTGTGAACCAGTGACATAAGCCAAAGGCTCGCCAGCAGCAATACGCGCCAACCCGTCTTTATAAGCTTGTTCCTGCTCAGAGGTTAATTCCTGATCCTTTTTCATCAGCAGATCAAATGAATCAATCTTGGTGATGTGTTCCAGTAACCAGGCATTTTCCTGACGTTCGTAACTTTCAGCTTCGCCGCGCAAAGCCAAGGCTTGTAAAATATTCATTATCCACCATTCTGCTGTGCAAGCATGGCTAACTGATCCGCCTGATATTCGCGATGCAGGCTATCCAGCAATTCAGTCAAATCACCTTCCATCACGGCATCCAGCTTGTATAAAGTCAGGTTAATGCGGTGATCGGTCATACGACCTTGCGGATAGTTATAAGTACGGATACGTTCTGAACGATCACCCGATCCCACCAGGTCACGACGCATTTCCGAGGTTGCTGCATCTGCTGCTGCACGTTTGGCATTTTCCAAACGTGATACCAGCAGTGCCATCGCTTTGGCCTTGTTCTTATGCTGTGAACGTTCTTCCTGACATTCCACTACGGTGCCGGTTGGAATGTGGGTAATACGTACTGCAGAATCGGTTTTGTTAACGTGCTGACCGCCTGCACCTGAAGCACGATACGTATCAATCCGCAAATCGGATGAATTGATTTCGACCGAGGTATCAACATCAATTTCAGGAAGAATCGCAACGGTACATGCTGATGTATGCACTCGGCCTTGTGATTCGGTCGCCGGTACACGCTGTACACGATGCGCACCACTTTCGAATTTTAAACGACCGTAAACACCGTCACCATTAATCAGGCAGATGACTTCTTTATAGCCGCCATGTTCGCCTTCATTTTCAGAGAGGATTTCAATACGCCAGCCTTGGTTTTCTGCATATTTACTATACATACGGAATAAATCGCCCGAGAAAATCGCTGCTTCATCGCCACCTGTTCCGGCACGAATCTCAAGATAAGCCGAGTTGGCATCATTCGGATCTTTCGGAATCATCAGGATGTTTAAGTCTGCTTCAAGCGATTCAATTAAAGCTTTATTCTCTTTAATTTCTTCCTGTGCCATTTCCTTAAAGTCCGGATCTGACAGCATGGCCTGAGCTGTTTCAATGTCTTCTTCAGCCTGTCTGTACTTGGTCCAGACATTGGTGATTTCTGTTAAGTCATTATGCTCACGTGACAATTGACGGAAGCGCTTATTATCAGAAATGACTTCTACATCAGCCAGCAATGCGGTCAATTCTTCATGGCGGTCAGAGAGTTGGTCTAATCGTAAACGTAACGATTCTTTCATTTTCTAAAAAATCTCAAACATAGGCTGCGACTAAAAACCGATTTAGCACAGCGAAATCAAAAAATTGCGCCTAGTTTAACGACTCTGGCTTCTAATGAACATCATTATTGAGTAAGTCAGCGTTGCTATCATTCGTGCTCTACAGCATTTGTTAACAAATATGATTAAAAACAGTGGAATTGCTTTTTTTATAGTCGATCTTATTCTTATTTCTTGCCGATTTTACAATTCGCCAAATAAAGCAGGGAATTATGAAGAAACATCTTCATATTGTTTTGGGCATGATTTGTTACATTTTCCGCATCGAAATAATTACAGTCCTGTTGATGGACACGGAGTGATGACATGAAACTCAACGCACTTTTAATGAGTACAGTTTTAGCTGCTGGTTCAATGATGACCGTAAACGCACATGCCGACAGTACAGCGCGTGTTGCAGCAGCAAGTGCTTTAGGTAGTGTTGCAGGTACAGCATTAGGTAAAAACATGGGCGGTAACACCGGCGCAACCATTGGTGCTGCTTTAGGTGGTGCTGGCGGTGCAGCAGTTGCAAGCAGCAAGAAAAACCGTACTGAATCTGCCATTGGTGGTGCCCTAGGTGGCGGTGCCGGTTATACCGTAGGTAAAAATATGGGCGGTACTAACGGTGGTTATATCGGTTCAGCCTTAGGTGCTGCCGGTGGTGCGGCACTGGGTAACAAGATTGCCAAAGATAAAGCAGTGGAAAAACGCTCTAAACACTGGAAAAAACGTCACCGTTAATTTGCGCTCAGGCAGTTTAGACCAGACACTACATTTAACATGAAAAGCACCTTTTGGTGCTTTTTTTTATTACTGTTTCATAACATGAAATTTCAAGTAATACATGGAATTATCCTGTCCACATCATGAATCAATTAAGGAGATAAAAATCACAATTCGCCAACATTGCCTCCATGCTGTTTGGCGCTTGCTAGATTAAATTTATCTCATCAACAAAATATAGCTAGATATATAAAAGGTGTCCTCATGAACTATAAATCTCTAATGATCGCTGTCGTAGCAACCTCAGCCATGGGTATGACAGCTGCCAATGCAGGCAATACAACCAATACAGCTTTAGCTTCTGCTTTGGGTGGTGTCGTTGGTGCCGCAGTAGGCAATAAAATGGGCGGTACTACTGGTGCAACAATCGGTTCAGCGATTGGTGGTGGTGCGGGTGCCGCAGTAGCAGCAAATAAACGTGACCGTAATGGTGCGATTATCGGTGGTGCTTTAGGTGGCGGTGCAGGTTATGCAGTTGGCCGAAACATGGCAGGCACCAACGGTGGTTATATCGGTGCGGCACTGGGTTCAGCAGGTGGCTCAGCTTTAGGTAAGAAAGTCAGCGAAGACCGTCGTTATGATGACCGCAGCGAACGTCGCTATAACTCTTCTCGTAACTACCGTTATAACGATTATCGCTATAACAACCGTCGTCGTTAAGATTCTCCCCCCCTTATTCTTTCCTCCTTTATAAGCATCTTCGGATGCTTATTTTTTTGCCTTTATTTTTTATCTTTATCTTTTGGTTTACACTTATATCGATTTTTTTCGATATACAAACGCCTTCTAAAGTCGTATGCTTTTAGAGATGTCTATTTAAGAGTAATACTATGCGTACGCTTAACGATACCCAGTTCTCTATACTCGAACTGGTTCCTGTTCGTGACGACAAGAGCATTCAATTCGCGCTGAACCATGCGCTGGAACTTGCCCAAACAGCAGAAAAATTGGGTTATCGCCGGATGTGGCTGGCAGAACATCATAATATGGATGGCATTGCCAGTTCAGCAACCGCAGTTCTCTTAGGCTATTTATTGGCGAATACCAAAACCTTAACTTTAGGCTCTGGCGGAATTATGCTGCCGAATCATGCTCCACTAGTAGTGGCAGAACAGTTCGGCACCTTGGCAACGCTCTATCCAGATCGTATTGAACTGGGTCTGGGCCGTGCTCCCGGTACCGACCAAATGACCATGCGTGCCCTGCGTCGTGGCCGTCAGGAAACCGAAGACCAATTCCCGCAGGATGTTCTGGAAATTCTGCAATATTTTAAAGATCCAATTCCAGGACAGCGTATTGTAGCAACGCCAGGTCAAAGCACGCATGTACCCGTATGGCTTTTAGGTTCCAGCCTGTTTAGTGCACAACTGGCGGCAAAACTTGGTCTACCTTATTCCTTTGCTTCGCATTTTGCCCCGCGTATGCTGGGTCAGGCCATTCAGCTGTATCGTGACAATTTCGAACCGTCTGAATATCTCGATCGTCCCTATGTTTCCATGGGCGTACCGATCTGTGTCGCAGATACCGATGAAGAAGCACAATATCTAGCGACTAGTGCCTATCAGCGGGTTTTATCACTGATTCGTGGGCAAAGCCTGAAACTTAAAGCCCCAATTGATTTGATGGAAGGCCTGTGGTCACCTCCAGAAAAAATGTCAGTTGATAATTTCTTTGCCATGGCTCAGGTCGGTTCCAAAGAAACCGTTAAAGCCGGTCTGGCATCGCTTTTAGCCAAATATGACGTGGATGAGTTTATCTTTACTTGCGACATCTATGACACTGACAAACGCCTACATAACTTTGAGCTGTTGATGCAAATTAAAAATGGTCAGTAAATAAGAGTTGCATCTACCTATTCTCAGCAATGGGTAGATGTTTTTAATATTTAAAGATAAATGACCAAAAGAAATATCTCAGTAAAAGCATTTCTATCGACCTCCTCCATTAAAAAACTTCTTCCCTAAACGAACACTTCACTTCTTTTCCTTCATCCATCTCAGCAAGTTAAAAGTCATTCCTTTTGGATCGCATGTAAATCTATTCAGTCTTCAATAAAGTCAGATTTTATATCGACTACACCATTAAACTGCTTCTTCTTTGACAAATAACTCAACTTTATTTCCTTCGTCGATCTCGTCAAGTTAAAAGTCATTCCTTTTGGATCGCATGTAAATCTATTCAGTCTTCAATAAAATCAGATTTTATATTTTGCTCAAATAGATGACTGTCTAAGTTAAATTTTTCACTTTACCCTGGCTTGAGTTTTTGTTTATATCTCATACAAAGAAAATTAATTATTAAATAAATTCAAGGAATTCTAATGTCTACCAAGCAGGATCCACACGCTGGTATTTTTGAAAATCGCCCCGAACATTTTCAGCAGTTTAATGGAATTAAAGTGCCCTCTTCCGAACTGTTAGAATTGGATTATGCAGATAAAGATATTGCTATTATTGGCACAGATCAGTTTACCGTGAGCCAGCTGGATAAAATCAGTCAACATGCCCGTTCGGTAAAAGTTTTCCAGATTAATCCTGCTTTTGTACTGCCCGGTTCCGACCGAATTCTGCAACGAATTATTAATCACCCATTGATTGGTAAAAATCGCCGCTTATTTAACAACCGCATTAAAAGCTTGCTTTCTCTGCGGTTTTTAGAAAATCAGGTGCAGAATTTGTGGCTAAGACGCCAGTTAATGCCAAATCTTGCATCTTCCCGTAAAATTTATCTGAAATCAGATCATTATTATGCTGCCCTACAACGTGAAAATTGCCAGCTGATTACCTGGCCGATTCTAAAAATTTCGGAAAATACGATTCATTGCATCAATGGTGAACAGCATCCCGTGGATATCATTATTCATACTTATTCAGCAGAAAAATAACTCGTACTGACAAGTAAAGATAAGGAATTAATGAGCTGATAATGAGATTCTGATTTACGCGCCAAGAACCAACATGATGATTTATTCAACAAAATGAACAAAGAAGACCCTCTTATATTTTAAAGTATGATAGTTGGTATTTCGTTGGTATTATAAAACTCATACATTATTTCGATTAATCAGTGCTTACTTGTAATTTTTAGCTATAAATCAAAGCCAAACCGAAGTTTGGCTCTGGTTGGTTTCTTAACCGATTCGACGTTTTAAACCGGTCATCTGCAACACACGTGTTGAGATTTCCTCAATCGACATTTCAGAGACATTCAGGTACTTGATGCCTTCCGAAATATAAATCCCTTCAATCGCACGTAACTCCATCTGACACTGACTAAAGCTGGCATAACGGCTATTCGCCTTACGCTCAGAACGAATGGCTACCAGGCGTTCCGCATCAATCATCAGGCCAAACAGCTTGTTTTTATGCGGTCGCAGCACGGCTGGCAGGCGGTTATCGTCCAAATCTTCTTCAGTTAGCGGATAGTTTGCTACACGAATACCGAACTGCAAAGACAGATAAATAGAGGTCGGAGTTTTACCTGAACGCGATACACCAATCAGGATCAGGTCAGCTTTATCATAATGACGGGTACGTGCGCCGTCGTCATTGTCTAAAGCAAAATGCACTGCATCAATACGAGCTTTATAGGACTCAGAGTCGGTCACCGCGTGGGTCTGCCCGACTAAAGTTGTAGGAATCGTGCCTAATTCATCAGCCAATTTGCTAATAAGCCCTTCAAATACATCGAGATTTACTGCATTTGCAGTATTAATAATGTCGCGCACATAGGGATCAACTAGGGTATCAAATACCAGCGGTTTTTCACCGTCGATTTGAGCTCTTGCATTGATCTCTGCCACCACATTTGTAGCCGCTTCTTCGGAACTAATGTAAGGGATAATATGAATGTCAAATTTCACATGCGGAAACTGCGCTAACAGCGAGTGTCCAAGGGTTTCAGCGGTGATGGCGGTACCATCTGAAATAAAGAAAACACTACGCTGAATTTGTTTACCTTCCGACATTAAAATTCTCCTCCAACATTTGTCTTAGTGCTATATAATCTTTATAGTAAACCGATCTTACATGACTGTCGCTTAGTAAAATCAAAAACCTAGATGATTTGCTATACTCTCATGCCGAGATAGTGATTAATACTGCAAAAGTGGAGTAACAACTTTGGAAGCGCGCGTAATTGGTCTGGAAAAATTAGGGAAGCACGACGTTGAGCTGGTCGGTGGGAAAAACTCATCACTAGGCGAAATGATCAGCCACTTATCAAATGCTGGTGTATCTGTGCCAGGTGGTTTCGCAACGACTGCCGATGCCTACCGTGAATTTCTCGAGCAAAGTGGCCTAAACGCTAAAATCAATGCAGAGCTTGCTGCACTCAATGTTGATGATGTAAATGCACTTGCTGAAACTGGCGCAAAAATTCGTCAATGGATTGTGGATACTCCACTTACGCCTGCATTAGAACAAGAAGTTCGTACAGCATTTGCAGAACTTTCTAACGGCAACCCTGACATCGCGGTTGCCGTTCGTTCTTCTGCAACCGCAGAAGATTTGCCGGATGCTTCTTTTGCCGGCCAGCAAGAAACTTTCCTGAACATTCGTGGTATTGATAACGTTCTGATCGCAATCAAAGAAGTATTTGCATCTTTGTACAACGACCGCGCCATCTCTTACCGTGTACACCAAAACTTTGCCCATGATGTAGTTGCGCTGTCTGCTGGTGTACAACGCATGGTTCGTTCAGAAACTGGCGCTGCAGGTGTGATGTTTACGCTAGATACTGAATCAGGCTTCCGTGATGCAGTATTCATTACTGCATCTTATGGTTTGGGTGAAATGGTCGTTCAAGGTGCAGTTAACCCGGACGAATTCTATATTTCTAAACCGCTTTTAAATGCAGGCCGACACGCGATCCTTCGTCGCAACCTGGGTTCTAAGCACCAGAAAATGATTTATGGTGAAGAAGCATCTGCAGGTAAATCTGTCGTTGTCGTGGATGTGGAAAAAGCTGAACGCCAACAGTTCGCTTTAAACGACCAGGAATTACAAGAACTTGCTAAACAAGCGCTGATCATTGAAAACCACTACGGTGCACCAATGGACATCGAGTGGGCAAAAGATGGCGATGATGGCAAGATTTATATCGTTCAGGCGCGTCCTGAAACTGTAAAAAGCCGTGAAAATGTCGGCACCATGGAACGCTACCTGTTGAAACAACGTGGCACTGTAATTTGTGAAGGTCGTTCAATCGGTCAACGCATTGGTTCTGGTAAAGTCCGCATCGTAACGTCTATTAAAGAAATGGACAAAGTACAAGATGGTGATGTTCTTGTATCTGATATGACTGACCCGGATTGGGAACCAGTCATGAAACGTGCAGCTGCGATTGTAACAAACCGTGGTGGTCGTACTTGTCACGCTGCAATCATTGCACGTGAGCTTGGTGTTCCTGCAATCGTTGGTTGTGGTAATGCAACTGAAGTTCTTGTAGACGGTCAGGAAGTGACTGTGTCTTGTGCCGAAGGTGATACTGGCTTTATCTATGAAGGCGCACTAGATTTTGAAATTCAAAAGAATTCAATTGAGTCTATGCCTGCTCTTCCATTTAAAGTCATGATGAACGTGGGTAACCCGGACCGTGCATTTGACTTTGCTCAAATTCCAAACGCAGGTATTGGTCTGGCGCGTCTTGAATTCATTATTAACCGTATGATTGGTGTTCACCCGAAAGCATTGATCAATATTGACAGCCTTCCACGTGAAACACGTGCAGCAGTCATGGCGCGTACTGCAGGTTATGCATCTCCAATCGAATTCTATGTAGAGAAACTGGTTGAAGGGATCTCGACACTTGCTGCTGCATTTGCAGACAAGCCAGTCATTGTTCGTATGTCAGACTTTAAGTCTAACGAATATGCAAACTTGATCGGTGGTAAGTTATACGAGCCAGAAGAAGAAAACCCGATGCTAGGTTTCCGTGGTGCAAGTCGCTACGTTTCTGATAACTTCCGTGATTGTTTCGAACTTGAATGTCGTGCATTGAAAAAGGCACGTGATGAAATGGGTTTAACCAATATCCAGATCATGATTCCATTTGTTCGTACTGTTGCTGAAGCGAAACGTGTCATTGAACTTCTTGCATTAAATGGTCTTAAGCGCGGTGAAAATGGCCTTAAAGTGATCATGATGTGTGAACTTCCAACCAATGCTTTATTGGCAGATCAGTTCCTTGAACATTTCGATGGTTTCTCTATTGGTTCAAACGACTTGACACAATTAACACTTGGTCTTGACCGTGACTCTGGTATTGTCTCTCACCTATTTGATGAGCGCGACCCTGCGGTTAAAGCGTTGCTTTCTCTTGCAATTCAAGCATGCCGTAAAGCTGGCAAATATGTAGGCATTTGTGGTCAAGGTCCTTCTGATCACCCAGATCTTGCACAATGGTTAATGGAACAAGGTATCGACTCTGTATCTTTAAACCCAGACTCGGTACTTGAAACTTGGTTCTTCTTGGCTGAAGAAAAAGTGCAAAAAGCATAAGCAATTTTGAATAAAAAAGACCCTTTGATAGGGTCTTTTTTATGAGACAGCTATTATGATTTATTGTTTGAAAATTAATAACTAAAGTCCCAATCACAAGCTAAACAATTGAATTTATAAAAATAATTAAAAAAAAGCTTATCAACACATGAAAACTGTAATGACAAACAAATACCAACAGTAAAGTCATATCAAAATGGCAATAATAATGAATAACCATTGGATGTTCGGGAAGATATTTTTAAGAATGGTGATCCTTGCAATTTTGTATGGGCGCATTTTTAATAAGAAATATGATTGAAAATCCTTAATTAATCTATATCTTACGATGAGAGAATGTTTGTTTTCAAAACAGAATTCAATACAATCTTGTTCAAAGCTATTATCAGTTCACATTTATATATTGAGATTCAGTCTATATGCAGATTTACTTGGCACGAAACAATCAACAAGCTGGTCCATATACGCTCGAGCAATTGAATCAGATGCTGGCGAATCAACAAGTCATGCTGACTGACCTGGCATGGCATCAAGGCATGACCGAGTGGAAAGCCTTAGGTGAACTTACCCAAGGAAAATCGGTATATCAACCCGAAGGTTATGTCGCTCCAGCAGTCACACCTGAAACGCCGGTATTCCAGAATAGCCAACCAACGACTTCGGCCTACTCACAGCCTCATACTCAAACAGCAACTCAAAAAAATGAACTTGCCAGTATTCCAAGCCGTATCCTGGCCAAAATTGTAGACGTATTACTGTGGCTACCAGCAACCTTCATTTTGACTGCTTTTTTTACGCCTGAACAGGAAACCCGGTTTGCTCAACTGAATGAAGAATTCATGAATGTTGTGCTGAGTAGCGATGCAGATCCTGCAATGGCTCAGCAATTACAGACTCAAATGTTTGAGATGTTTTCTCAGCAGGCGTGGCTTGCCACAGCGGTCTATTTGATTATCATGCTGGCCATTCAAGCCTTTCTGATTGCCAAATCAGGCCAAAGTATTGGTAAAAAGCTCACGAAAATCAAAATTGTAGATGTAGAATCAGGTGAAAAGACCAGCCTGTTGCGCGCCTTTACTATTCGTAGCGTATTTTTCATATTTTTAAATATTGTATTTATGCCACTGAGTTTAATTATTGACTGGGCCTTCGGATTGGGCAAAAAACGTCAAACCTTGCACGATAAACTCGCAAAAACGCAAGTTGTGAAACAATAGTGCAGGAATACACAAAATGGGATGAATATCATCCCATTTTGATTACAGAACTTTGAAATTGAAATAAAATTCCCATAAATCCTCCCCAATCCAGACCAGCAAAATCGGTTTTTATTACAGGCATTTAAAGCGCCCTAGATATAGCTTAGTTCGTGAATCTCAGGCATAATGCCCTACAACGTAGCGGTGTATTGTGATTAATAGGATGTTTTGTAAAATTCAGCCTTTTTTGTCATGTGCACTTTAATCGCTATCCCATATTAAATTAGGGAATGGGACTCTTCACCGAGGTTGTAAAATGAGACAAACGATTTTAGCTGTATTGTCTTTATCTGCGATGACTGCACTCTTGACCGGGTGTGGTGGTGATATGGTACTTCTGAACTCTAAAGGTCCAGTTGCAGCAGGTCAAAGTAACCTGATGATGACTGCGATTTACTTAATGCTTTTGGTGGTTATTCCATCAATCATCATGGCATTATGGTTCGGTTGGAAATATCGTGCATCGAATAAAGACGCAGACTATAAACCTACATGGGCACACTCTACTGCGATTGAAATTGTGGTATGGGGTATCCCTGTCATTATTATTGGTATTTTAGCTTGGTTAACTTGGTGGGGTTCCCACAAGTATGACCCATACCGTCCAATTGAAGCAGATAAAGCACCTTTAACTGTTCAGGTTATTGCTGAGCAATTTAAATGGATCTTCATCTATCCTGAGCAAGGCATTGCAACTGTTAACGAATTACGTTTCCCAGAGCAAACTCCGGTAAGCCTTCGTTTAACCTCTAACTTCACGATGAACTCGTTCTTCATCCCGGCGTTAAGTGGTCAGATTTATGCAATGGCAGGTATGCAAACTCACCTTAACTTCTTAGCTGATGAAACTAGTCCAGCTGAAGGTTATCGTGGTTTCTCTTCAAACTATTCAGGCTATGGCTTCTCACAAATGCGCTTCCGTGCACATTCTGTGACTGATGCTCAATTCGCTGAATGGATTTCTGCTGTTCAGGCAGGAAACGGTACTTCAGTTAACCCTAATGCAGTACAAAAAACTGTTCTAGACCAAGCTGAATTTGCAACTTTACGTGACGGCAACCGTGGTAAACACCAGATCGAAGCGATTATTGCAAAAGCTGAAACTCCTGAAGAGAAGGCTGCTGCTGAAGCAATGAAGCCTTACCCTACTAAGCCACATCCTGTGACTTACTACTCTTCTGTAGAGCAAGGTTTGTTTGAATCTGTGATTCACAAGTATATGAGTAACTATCACGGTGCTGATCATTCAGCTCCTGTAGAAGCTGCAGCGACTGATGCTGTTGCTCACGAAGCGGCTGCTTCTGAAGCTCATGTAGCTGGTGAACATGCGACTGCTTCTCAAGGAGAATAAGACATGAGCTTCTTAGGTAAGTTAGGTCCAGATGCAATTCCTTACGATCCAATCGTATTGGCAACTGTTGCAATGATGATCCTGGGTGGTATCGCAGTTTTTGCTGGTATTACCTACTTCAAAAAATGGGGCTACCTGTGGAACGAATGGTTCACATCTGTAGACCATAAAAAAATTGGTATCATGTATATCTTCGTATCTGTGATCATGCTTCTGCGTGGTTTCGCCGATGCGATCATGATGCGTCTTCAGCAGTTCCTTGCAAAAGGTGGCGGCGAAGGTTATCTACACCCTGAGCATTACGACCAGATCTTTACCGCGCATGGCGTGATCATGATCTTCTTCGTGGCAATGGGTCTTGTAGTTGGTTTAATGAACATCTCTGTACCGCTTCAAATCGGTGCACGTGACGTTGCATTCCCATTATTGAACTCTTTAAGCTTCTGGTTATTCGCCGGCGCTGCGGGTCTGATGATGGTTTCACTTGCGTTAGGTGAATTCGCTGCAACAGGTTGGATGGCATACCCTCCACTGTCTGGTATCGAATACTCTCCAGGCGTAGGTATGGACTACTATATCTGGGCACTGCAAATTTCAGGTCTAGGTACGCTATTAACGGGTGTTAACTTCTTCGTTACCATCATCAAAATGCGTGCGCCTGGCATGAAACTTATGGAAATGCCAATCTTTACCTGGACATCTTTATGTACAGCAGTATTGATTATTGCGGCGTTCCCAGTGTTGACTGCAACAATTGCAATGTTAACGCTTGACCGTTACTTTGGTTTCCACTTCTTCACCAATGACTTGGGCGGTAGTCCAATGTTGTACGTGAACTTGATTTGGACTTGGGGTCACCCAGAAGTATACATTCTGATTTTACCAGCATTTGGTATTTACTCAGAAGTTGTTGCGACTTTCTCGCGCAAAGCATTGTTCGGTTACAAATCAATGGTGTATGCAACAGTAGCAATCACAGTATTGTCATTCGTTGTATGGGTTCACCACTTCTTTACCATGGGTGCAGGTGCCAACGTTAACGCGTTCTTCGGTATCATGACCATGATTATTGCGATTCCTACAGGTGTGAAGATCTTCTCTTGGTTGTTCACCATGTACAAGGGTCGTATTGTTTTCACCACTCCAATGCTATGGACACTAGGCTTCCTGGTAACTTTCGGTATCGGTGGTTTAACAGGTGTATTGATGGCAGTTCCACCAGCGGACTTCCTGGTACACAACTCTTTATTCCTGATTGCTCACTTCCATAACGTAATTATTGGTGGTGTGGTATTCGGTATGTTCGCAGGTATCATCTTCTACTGGCCGAAAATGTTCGGTTGGAGACTGAATGAGACTTGGGGTAAAGCAGCGTTCTGGTTCTGGTTCTTCGGTTTCTATTTTGCATTCATGCCACTTTATATCCTTGGTTTCATGGGTATGACACGTCGTTTGAATACATTTGACAACCCAGAATGGGACCCGTATGTAGATATCGCGATGTTTGGTGCGGTTCTGGTTGCACTAGGTATTCTATGTTTCATCATGCAAATCGTGGTTGGTTTCCTACAACGTGACCAACGTCTAGATTTGACTGGCGATCCATGGGATGGTCGTACCCTTGAATGGGCGACATCTTCTCCTGCTCCGTTCTATAACTTTGCTCATCTTCCAAAGATCAATGGTATTGATACTTTCTGGATCGAGAAAGAAAATGGTGTTGCGTATGCAAAACCAACGAAGTACGAAGATATCCACATGCCGACTAACCGTGCTGCCGGTTTCGTTATCGCGATGTTCATCACTGTTATGGGCTTCGGTTTAATCTGGCACATCTGGTGGTTAGTAGTTGTTACGTTCATTGCTTCTATCATTAGCTTCATCGTGTCTTCTTTCACCAAGAAAGTGGATTACTATGTTCCAGCTGCTGAAGTTGAACGTATTGAAAACGAACGCTATGCGATTCTTGAAAAACACTTGAAGAAGGACTAAGACAATGGCTGAAGTACTTCATCACGATAACCACGGACACGATGAGCATCATCATCACGATGATACTGACATCACCGTCTTTGGTTTCTGGACTTACTTGATGAGTGACCTTGTCCTGTTCGGTACACTCTTCATTGCGTTCGCTGTTTTGAGTAGCCACATTCCTGTGGGTACTCCAAGTGCGAGAGACCTGTTTGGCGACTCTTTAGGTTTCGTTCTTACTGAAACCTTCGCCCTCTTGATCTCTTCTGTAACCTTTGGTTTTGCAGTTCTTGCTGCATACAAAAAAGACGTTGCAAAAGTACTAACTTGGTTAGCGATTACTTGGGTATTCGGTGCTATCTTCATCGGCATGGAACTATATGAGTTCAATCACCTAGTTCATGCTGGTCACGGTCCAAGCACAAGTGCGTTCTTATCTGCGTTCTTTACTTTGGTAGGTACGCACGGTATTCACGTAACTTCTGGTCTGGTCTGGATGATCGTGCTTATGGTTCAAATCAAGAAATATGGTTTGACTCTTGCAAACACGCGTCGTCTAGCTTGCCTAAGCTTGTTCTGGCACTTCCTTGACATCGTTTGGATCTGTGTATTCAGCGTAGTTTACTTGATGGGAGTTCTGTAATGAGTCACGATCATAACGCTGCTGGCGAATCACACGGTAACGTTAAGCAATATACTGTTGGCTTCATCCTTTCTGTCATCCTTACCGTAATTCCATTCGGTATGGTGATGGCAGGCGGTTTTGGCCGTGGTATCTTGATTACTGTCATCGCGATTACTGCGGTTGCTCAGATTCTTGTGCAGTTAATTTACTTCCTGCATATGAACTCTTCTTCAGAGCAACGCTGGAACGTGATTGCATTCGTGTA
Organism: Acinetobacter sp. CIP 101966; assembly: GCF_000369725.1. Taxonomy (NCBI): domain Bacteria; kingdom Pseudomonadati; phylum Pseudomonadota; class Gammaproteobacteria; order Moraxellales; family Moraxellaceae; genus Acinetobacter; species Acinetobacter sp. CIP 101966. The sequence continues at coordinate 628,747 of NZ_KB850160.1, forward strand.
TACCATCTTAACTATCGCTATTCTTTTAGTGGGTTCTGTATGGATCATGAATTACCTACACTACAACATGATGATCTAAACTGGTCGTCATGCTGAAAAAGTATTTATTCCTGACTAAGCCAGGAATTCTCTTCGGTAACTTTGTTACCACTTTGGGTGGCTACTTCGTAGCCACCCAAGGTTCTGTAGATTTCCTTCTCCTGCTTATTACCCTTCTCGGTACTACGCTTGTCGTAGCATCAGGATGTGTGGTCAACAACGTGATTGACCAGGACATCGACCAAAAAATGCAGCGCACCCAAAACCGTGCTCTGGTCACCAAAACCATTTCCGAACCTGTTGCCTTGGCCTTTGCCCTGGTATTAGGCATCGCTGGTTTTAGTCTTTTATGGTTCTGGGTAAATGCGTACGCTTTCTTATTCGCGGTGATTGGTTTTGTCGTATATGTTGGTTTCTACAGCCTATGGACAAAACGAACCACAATTCATCAAACTGTTGTAGGCAGTATTTCTGGTGCAGCTCCGCCTGTCATTGGTTATACCGCAGTGGCCAATCAATTTGACCTCGGTGCGTTACTGATCTTTTTAGGTTATGCGCTATGGCAAATGCCTCACTCATGGGCGATTGCGATTTACCGTTTTGATGATTACAAAAATGCAGGCATTCCGATCTTGCCTGTGGCACGTTCGATTCATCGTACCAAGATTGAATCACTGGTTTATGTGGTGTTATTCACGCTGACCATGAATGCGTTATTTGTCTTTGGTTATGCCAACTGGTTCTATGCAGTGATTTTAAACTTACTGTGCATTTACTGGTTGTATATCGGTGTCATTGGATTTAAAGCTGAAAATGATCAACTTTGGGCAAAGAAATATTTCTTGTTCTCGGTGATCCTGATTACTGTCATTAGTATTATCTTTAGCTTTACCTCAACTGCGCCATCTACACAGATTGTATTTTTTTAAAAAGATAGAGTTAGTCTCTATCTTTTTTTATTTTGATTTCTCTTAATCCCCTACTTCCAATAGTTGTAGAGCAGAATCAAAAATTCGGCTTTATAAAGCTAAACCTCGATCTTCCTGATCGCTTAGAAAATTCAATCTTTCTGATTCCAGACTCCGATCCTTCAGTTTTCTAGATTTTCTGGCCTGATAAGTAAAGCTTGATCTTCGCAACAATACATGTGCTGAATTTAACCAGTCCAAATTTGCTTAAAGCCAAAGTCAGGTTCTGATGATCGATCTGGTTATAGAGATAATTTCGCAAAAATGTCTTATTTGGTTGAAATTATCCCTAAAGATCACTACAATTCCCCCTTCGCAAACACTGCGACACAACTTTGGTTGTGACTCCTTGCTTCAATTTACTTAAATTGGGGCTGTCCAAACCGTAAGGAGCTGACAATGCGTCATTACGAAATCGTACTTTTAGTACACCCTGATCAAAGCGATCAAGTAGTTGGTATGGTAGAACGCTACCTAACTCACATCAAAGAAGCTGAAGGTCAAATTCACCGTCTTGAAGACTGGGGCCGTCGTCAATTGGCTTACCCAATCAACAAGATCCACAAAGCTCACTACATTCTTATGAATGTTGAGTGTGGTCAAACTACTCTTGATGAGCTTGAAGAATTGTTCCGTTATAACGACGCAATCATTCGTAGCCTTATCATTCGTCGTGAAAACGCTATCACTGAAGAGTCACTATTGGCGAAGAGTGCTGAAGAAAAACGTGCGCGTAAAGCTCAACGTGAAGAAGCACAACACGCTCAAGACTCTGCTGAAGCTTAAGGAGAACATAACATGGCACGTTTTTACCGTCGTCGCAAGTTCTGCCGCTTTACAGCTGAGAACGTTACGTACATCGACTACAAAGATATCGACACTTTAAAACAGTACATTACTGAAAACGGCAAGATTGTTCCTAGCCGTATTACAGGTACTAAAGCTCGTTACCAACGTCAATTAGCGTTAGCTATCAAACAAGCTCGCTACTTGTCTTTGATCCCTTACACTGACAATCATAAGTGAGGTTGAGCTGTGGATATTATCTTATTACAACGCATTAAAAACCTAGGTAAACTAGGCGATAAAGTTTCAGTTAAAGCTGGTTACGGCCGTAACTTCCTTATCCCTCAAGGTAAGGCTGTTGCTGCAACTGAAGCAAACACTGCTGCTTTTGAAGCTCGTCGTGCTGAACTTGAGAAAGAAGAAGCTGCTATCTTGGCTGCTGCTCAAGCACGTGCTGACCAATTGAACGAAGTGAACATCGTTATCACTGCGAAAGCTGGTGATGAAGGTAAACTATTCGGTTCTATCGGTACTCGTGACATCGCTGACGCGTTGACAAATGCTGGTCTAGAAGTAGACCGTGCTGAAGTACGTCTTCCAAATGGCGCGCTTCGTCACACTGGCGAATTTAACATCGCAATCCAATTGCACCATGATGTTACTGCAGAAGTTCTAGTTACTATCGTAGCTGAGTAATTTCTCGCCTCAAAAAGAGCATGCGAAAGCATGCTCTTTTTTTATCTCTAAAAAATATAATCTAGCCAACACTGTCAAATTCATTTTATTATTCGTGTTTACAAAAAATTGCACTTCGCATTTTTGATCAGAGCGCGTATCATTTCATCTCGTAGTGAATAAACGCTATTCATCTCCGACGATATTTAACCATTGTATTTAAAATCAGGGATTTATATGTCACAGGCGAATGCCAGCAAAAAGGTAGCTACTGCTAAACCGGAAATTGTTACTGAAAATAGCAATCTCAAGGAGTTCCGTACTCCACCTCACAATTTAGCAATTGAACAGGCTGTACTTGCTGCCCTTATGACTGTGGCTGAATCTTTTGAGCAGGTCGGTGATGTGCTGACCGAAAATGATTTTTATGCCACCCGACACAAATATATCTTCCGTGCCATTGAGCAGCTCTCTAAAGAAAACTCGCCTTATGATGCGGTTCTGGTGCATGACTGGCTCATCAAACAAAACTTGCTCGATGCAATTGGTGGCGAAGAATATCTGATGCAGTTAATGGCAGATTCGCCATCGAGTTTCTATAACCTGGAAACTTATGCAGGCAAAATTAAAGAATTCTCTACCCTGCGTAGTATGATTAAAGTCAGCTCTGAAATTTTACAAAATGCCTATGACACCAAAGGCCGTACTGTCAGTGAAATTCTGGATCTGGCTGAGACCAATATTTTCTCGATTGCCGAACAGCATAATAACAATGCCAAAGCGCAAGGGCCTAAGCCGATCAACTCGGTGGTCGCGGACGTATTCGACAAATTAAATGAACTGTCGCAAATGGAAGGCAGCATTACCGGTTTAACCACTGGTTTTGTGGAACTGGATAACAAAACTTCCGGCATGCAATCCGGCGACCTGATTATTGTTGCGGCGCGTCCATCCATGGGTAAAACCACCTTTGCCATGAATCTGGTCGAAAGTGTCTTATTCAATAATAATCTGCCTGCTCTGGTCTATTCAATGGAGATGCCCGCCGACTCGATCGCCATGCGTTTGATTTCCTCATTTGGTCGCGTGCATCAGGGGCATTTACGTTCTGGTAAAATGGACAGTGATGAATGGTCAAAAGTCACCAGTACCATTGTGCATTTACAAGAAAAAAATCTGTATATCGATGATTCTTCTGCGCTACCACCAACAGAATTACGTGCCCGTGCGCGTCGTATTGCCAAAATGCATGGCGGAAAGCTGGGCTGTATCATGGTCGATTACTTGCAGCTGATGAAAGTACCCGGTATGGGCGATAACCGTGTCGGCGAGATCTCGGAAATCTCCCGAAGCTTAAAAGCTTTAGCGAAGGAAATGCAATGTCCGGTAATTGCCCTGTCACAGCTCAACCGATCGCTGGAAAACCGTCCAAACAAACGTCCGGTGATGTCCGACTTGCGTGAATCCGGTGCGATTGAGCAGGATGCCGACTTGATCATGTTTATTTACCGGGATGAGGTTTATAACAAGGAATCCAAGGAAGCTGGCACCGCCGAAATTATTATCGGTAAACAACGTAATGGCCCGATTGGTACCGTGCGTCTGGCATTCGAAGGTCAATATACCCGCTTTAGTAATCTCTCACCTGAGTTCTATGCTCAGTATGATGACGAAGAGTAATCAGGCTCTCGTCATCACATTTCCATCGTCCCTCTAGGAGTAATTTAGGGTGCGTCAAGCTACAGTTTATATTGACAGCGCTGCGCTGCAATATAATTTAAACCGTGTCAAACAACTTGCCCCAACCGCGAAAATCGTCAGCATGGTGAAAGCCAATGCTTATGGACACGGAGTTAAAGACTGCTTAGCAGCCTTAAGCGAAACCGATGCCTTTGGTGTCGCCTGCCTGCAAGAAGCCTTAGAAATTCGTGAATTAGGCTATCTACAGCCGATCACGCTTATCGAAGGTGTTTTTTCTGCAGATGAAATGCCAATCGTAATCGAACAAAATATTGAAGTCATTGTGCATCAACAGGCTCAAGTCGACTGGTTAATTGCACATAAAGATGCCTATATCGCCAAAGGTCTAAAAGTCTGGGTCAAACTGAATAGCGGCATGAACCGCCTAGGTTTTAAGATTGATGTGATTAAAACCGTGATCAATCAGTTGAAAGCAGAAGGCTTTACTTGTGTACTTGCCATGCACTTCGCTAATGCCGATGCCGAGCATCCACTGAATGATGAACAAATCCGTCAATTCCTGGAAATTAAAAATGACTGCGCCCCACTTTTAGCCTCTTGCTGTAACTCGGCTGCAATCTATAAATATCCAGAATTGCATTTTGACTATGTGCGTCCAGGGATCATGCTCTACGGTGCGACGCCCTTTTCAGACCGGGATGTGCATGATCTGGACTTAAAGCCGGTCATGACGTTTACAGCTGAAATTATTGCCTTGAATGATATTCAAGCAGGTGAGCATGTCGGTTATGGTTCGACATTTACCGCAAATCAAGACATGACGCTAGCCATTGTTTCAATTGGCTACGGTGATGGTTATCCACGTGCTTTCCCTAAACAGAACTATGTCGCAATCAATGGTCAGCAAACTCGCGTGATTGGCCGGGTTGCCATGGATATGATTGCTATTGATGTGACAGGACTAGATGTGCAATTAGGTACCGAAGTCGAACTTTGGGGTAAAACCCGTCTGGTTGATGATGTGGCTGAAGCGAATGGCACGATTGGTTATGAACTATTATGCAGGCTCAGCAATCGTCCACTACGCAAAATGGTCTGATCTAGTCCTCAAAATAAAAAAAGCCCAACCGATGTTGTAATGCCAGTCAGTTAAGAAATTGACTGGCATTTTCTTGGGTATTTCTGCGGTTTTCCTTTCACAACTCGTGGGCAACTTCTAACCCTTCTCTCAGGCAAAACATACCTCCTCGATTTCTCCAGTAAACTTTCTAGATGTTTAGGTAAATTCCCTGCGGAGTCTAAAGAATCAAATCTTAATATATTCAGGATGCTGATAGAGGCAATATGAAAGCTGATTCTCAAAGGACTGACTTTTGCACGTTGAGCCATATGTTTCATTTGTCTTCTTAGAATATTATAGGCAATGAAGACCCCCCATAATTCTTGATAAATTAAATCAGGTTGCTTGCTCCTCAAATGCTTACCTTCCTGTAAATCACTTTTGATTTCTCGGTAACACATTTCTATTTCCCAGCGCTGGGCATAAAGCTTCGCCAAGCCTATCAGTGGATATGCCTTTGAATCCATTAATGAAGTGATATAACGTCTAATTTTCCCTGCCTGCTCAACTTCAATCAAACGCGCTTCCCAATATTCTCCTAATGATGGATTTAGCTTCCTGGCTCTAGCTGAAAGAGGCATTTTGATTTGAAAGTCATGCGGGGAATTACGTTTAATGATCTCATAGCGTAAATTATCTTTTGCTCTCATTAACCAATGACTGGCTTCTACTCGTGTTTGCCAGTCAATCAAGAAATCAGCAGAGAAATAGGCTCGATCAAACAAGGTAATACTATGCGATGGAGGACATAATCGATTTGCCAGTGTAAGTTCACCCTGATCCATGCTACCTATTTGGGCATCAATGATTTCATGGGTGCTGGTATTTACCAGGCAGGTTGCTCTCACTTGTGGATAAGGGGCTGCAGCGGTTTTACCCTTAGATGAGCCAAAGTGTTCAAAATTCTCGTCTGTATAAGGCATAGACCAAACCACCCCGTCAACAGCACATACACTAAGGCCATGAAAGTTTGAGTATTGCTGTTGGGATTCTTCAAACCAGGCTTGGCTGAGTAGAGAAAACAAGGTATTCAAGGGCTCTCGTCCTAAACGTTGTCGTGCTTGCACTGCTGCACTGGGGACACAATATTCTGTTGTACCAAACACAAGTTTTAGTTGCTCTACGACATACCCGATCGGTTGATCTCGAAATAGGGCAAGCCCAATTACCAGCCATACCACATGTTCGGCAGGTAATTTTCTTCTCCTGATAGAAGCCTTACCTGTTTGATGTAGGCTTTCTTTAATCCAGTTTAAATCAATGAGTTCACTGAAATGGCTGAGTGAAGGCAAAGAATGTTGAAGGGTGCAATCTAAATTTTCAGATAAAGTCATAAAAAAAATGAGCGTATTGGCATACACTCATTTTTACTACATTTTTCTAATGTCTGCTTAACTGACTGGCATTAAACCGATGTTGGGCTTTTTCTTTAGGCTGACTTTTGTTCTTCGCCCTGTTCTATGCATAATTGCATTAATAATGCATCGACATGGCTTTGCTGAAAAGCAAAAGGATTAAAGTCATCAAATCCCATGTCCTGACAGAATTGCTGGATCTGACTGCGTTTGGAAATATATTTCATGGACCAGTCCGGGAAACTTGGATATTCAATTTCCTTGGTTTCAAATAGTTTAATGTCCTGATGGCGAGGATCTTTATTCAGTCGCTCCACCAGCAGACTTTTTAAAGTGGGACATTCACCTTCGAGACATTGAAAAAAATGACCATCTGCGAAATAAAGTACACCTGTCACTTGATGCTGGTAATTAAAATCACGAGCTTCTTTCAGGATATTCGCCAAATCTTCGAGTAAGTCAGGTTTGGGAGAAGTACTTTTACTGGCGTAACAAAATTGGTACATGCGCTAACTCCTCTATTTTTATTATGCTGAACTGCATAGAAGTTAACACTGTACGCGAAAAACCTGAACCCGGATAGGTTTATTATAAGAAATACTCATTAGAGGGAACCGGAAGTTCTGCCAGTCCTTTTTTCAAGGTCTCTGACCATTGCCGGCTGATTGACGTGAAATACTCATCATCTTCAGCAATACGCTTGCCTCTTGGCATGATCAGACTGTCTTTTTTATAGACCAGCACATCAAGTGGCATACCGACCGATACATTGGAACGTAAGGTTGATGCAAATGAAATCAGGGAACAGCGCAAAGCTTCATCCAGCGGCATATCATAAGTCAGCGCACGATCCAAGATCGGCTTGCCATATTTACTTTCGCCAATCTGGAAATACGGCGTATCGCGTGTGGCACAGATAAAGTTCCCTTGTGGATAGACATGATAAAGCTGCATGTCCTGATCTTTAAGTTGCCCACCGACCAGCAGATTGCAATAATAATTACTTTGTTCCGAAATATCGCTCGTAACATTCGCAATCACTTTCTTCAGTATACTACCTACCAGCTCAGCGACATCAAACATGGTGTGCAGACTCAAGATATTGGGTTCCTGCTTCAGTTCGAGCTGATTTTTAATATGCCCAATTACGGCTTGTGTTGTTGCCAGATTTCCGGATGCCTGTATGACGATCATACGTTCCCCAGGAATACCAAAGGTATACAACTTTCGAAATACAGAAATGTGATCTACTCCGGCATTTGTCCGGGTATCACTGATAAAAAGCATACCTTGCTCTAAACGTAGTGCACAACAATACGTCATTCATTCGTCCTTATTAATATCCTAGCACTTGAACGATGGAATGCATGGATTCCACACCGCCCTTTTCTCTGACACCGCGTACCGGCGCCACATCCCAATAATCCCGTCCAATCGCCACATAAACATGCGAACTTGGAGTAAACAACAGATTACTGACATCAAAACAATACCATGTCTGGTCTACAAACACCTCTGCCCAAGCGTGACTGGCCAGATGCGAAGCATTTTGTGCATATAAATAACCAGAAACATAGCGGGCAGGTAAACCTAGATATTTGCACATGGCAATAAAAATATGACTATGGTCCTGACAGACGCCCTGTCTGGACTCAAAGGCATCTATTGCAGAGCCTTGCACTGAAGTACTGTTGGAAATATAAGGCACATGCTCCAGCAAGGCCTGTGCCAGTCCAATCAAATGCTGACGGGTTAATGCAGGAACATGACGTTGTGCAAAGTCTTTCATTGCTGCATTACATTGTGTCGATTCGGTCGGCTGTAGAAAAAGATTGGGATTGATTGAATCATTCAATCCACTCTGATGCGCAGGATTCAACTCGACTATTCCTTGTGCCATGATAGTCAGGGAATGATAAGGCTCCCGCTGGCTACAGGTCATCCACAGATTATGAAATGCATCTTTCCGGATTTCTTTATTACCCGGTACACTGATATCCCAAGAATGCACCCGCTGATGCGCATTGCTCGAAGGCATCATTTTAATGTACTGAATACTGTTCCTCACCTCGGCCGTGTACATATAGTGCGTTTGGTGATTCACCATCAATTTCATACATCTGCCTCAAACAGTTGATGGATATGGTCGCTAAACTGATAGAACTGAATCCGGTTCGGTTCTGTACGCAACTGCTCCCAGTATTGCTCCAGATCATTCCAGCCCATTTCCACCAGAATTCTGACCACATAATCAATCTTGCACAATGTGGTACTGGTTTCTTCACCTAGGCGTAACTGGTGATCCAACTGTTCTACACATTGCCCTAAACTGAAAAACAGAAAGATATCGGAAGATTCTGCTTCCAGAATATCTTCACATTCCGTTACCACTTCACAGATATAACCGGCATTTTTATCAGCGGTTTTGATCAGTTTCATCAGTTCCGCATAGCCTGAAGCAGACAATACACCACGTAATTCCTGAATATTGTCTTTGGCCACTTTAAACTGCTGGCTAAAAGACGCCACTTGCGTAGGATCCAGTACCAGCTCATTTAAGGAACTGGCATCAAAGGCAGGTAAACAAAAGGCATGGGCATACGCTACTGCCGCTTCGTCTTCTAAAAATGGAAAGCGCGCACATAAAAAATGAGTGCGAGATAAATAACGCCCTAACCAAAAAATATGTTGTGCATTGCTATTCAGCAAAACCATGACATTTTCCTTCTTTGGAATCTTATGAATGTAAATTGTCGACTACCCAGGTATCTTTGATACCGCCACCTTGTGATGAATTCACCACCAGTGAGCCGGGCTGCATCGCCACACGGGTCAAGCCACCCTGTACGATTTCAGTACGATAAGGCGAACTTAATACAAATGGGCGTAAGTCGATATGACGTTCAGCAATACCAAAATTGGTCAAAGTCGGACTAACCGATAAGTCCAAAGTTGGCTGCGCAATATATAAATGCGGCGCAGCTAAAATTTTCTCCCTGAAAGTTTCAATTTGCTGTTTAGAGGCTTGTGGTCCAATGAGCATGCCATAACCGCCCGAACCCTGCGCTTCTTTCACCACCAGTTGATCCAGATGAGCCACGACATAGTCTAATTCTTCAGAATTACGACATTGATAAGTCGGAACATTTTTTAGAATTGGCTGCTCGCCCAAATAAAAATGAATCATTTTGTCGACATATGGATAAACCGATTTGTCATCTGCCACACCGGTTCCCGGTGCATTGGCAATCACAACATTATTTTGCAAATAAGCTGACATCAAGCCAGCCACACCCAAAGTGCTATCCGGTTTAAAGCATAAGGGATCAAGAAACGCATCATCGACCCGTCTATAAATAACATCGACTCGTTGGCGACCACGTATGGTTTTTACATAAACCTTCGAGTCATCAACAAAAAGGTCACGTGATGTTACTAATGGCACATCCATCTCTCTTGCAAGGAAAGAATGTTCATAGTAAGCACTATTAAAACGTCCTGGGGTCAGTACCACCACAAATGGCTTGTCGACATAAGCATTTTCGATCAGGATTTCTTTTAATAATTGTGGATATTGCTCGATTCCGGCAATCTTGGACTGCTCGAATACTTTCGGCATCAGTTTTTCACTGATCTTGCGGCATTCCAGCATATAAGACACGCCAGATGGCGTTCTGAGATTATCTTCTAAGACATAAAACTCGCCCTTGGAATCACGGATCACATCGATCCCGCTAATCTGGCTATAAATCCCGCCTTTCAAGCTATGTTGATACATATGCGGCTGATAGGCCTCATGCGTCAAAATCTGGAGTTCAGGAATAATATTGGCTTTTAAAATATCCTGTTGATGATAAATGTCATGTAAAAACAGATTCAGTGCGCGCACGCGTTGTGCCGACCCCAGAGCCACCATATTCCACTGTTTGCGGTCAATCACTCGTGGAATGATATCGAAAGGAATGCTTCGCTCTACCCCCTCTTTATCTTCGTAAACCGTAAAGCTAATGCCATGATGTAAAAAATGTTCTTTTGCCACCTGATTTAAAGCATTCAATTCATCCAGCGTATGTTGTGATAACCATTCTTCCAGTCTGTGACCAGCCTGACTGGACAACACATGTTCATCCTGCATTTCATTAAAGAACTTTGAAGATAACTGCTGCAGTAAAAGTTGTGGATTCGTTGTAGTAGATACCGCTGTAGTTTTAGTGTCTATAAAATTTTTTCCAATATTCTGGGAACTAAATTTATCAATTGTTTCAATCACATTTGTATCCTGATTTCCTTTAATAAGCATACAAACCCTCGTATTATCATCTATTATAATTAAATCAAAGCAATATCCATGCCATGACATCTGTATTTCAATTACCATTAATCTAATAAATGCCCTTTGAACTCAATGCCATTTTCGACCAAGTTGTTTTAGAATTGTAGGACAAATGTTGCACAGAGGGACTTGCGAAAAAATGAGAGTTTTTTTATTGTGTTAAGCTAAGCCTAAATCCCCTCTTCTTTATTGCCAGCAAAATAAATTATGTCAGCACAAGAAAAAGAAACTTCAAACAGTCTATATCGCCAATGGCAAATCTTGTCGCGTCTTTCTACCGGCAAATGGATGGGAACACGTGAATTACAGGAAATCCTCAATCGTGAAGGCATCGATATCAGTCTGCGCACCATTCAGCGCGACCTGAATCAGATTGCTCAACGCTTTCCGATTGAAAGCAGTAAAACCACGCCGCAAGGCTGGCGTTGGCGTTCAGATGCGCCGCTGCAAAGTTTGCCGCATATGACCAGCTCGCAAGCGGTCACTTTCATGATGGTCGAAGAACATTTAAAACATCTGCTGCCACCGAGCCTGATCGAGGAAATGAATCCGTGGTTTGATCTGGCACGACGCAGTCTTTCTTCCCAGAACAATGTCCGGCAATGGATTAACCGCGTACGCATTGTTCCGGCTACCCAACCCCTGATTCCACCTGTGGTAGATAAGGCTGCGCAGCAAGCGGTGTATGAAGGTCTGTTACAGGACAAACAGCTGGAATGTGTGTATCAGGGCCGCGGTCATAATAGCGAAGAAAAAACCTATATTCTCAATCCTCTGGCATTGGTACAAAAAGGGTCAATCATCTATCTGGTGTGTACCCGTCATGACAAGTCCGATATCCAGACCTTTGCCCTGCACCGCTTTAAATCGGCCGTCGTGCTGAATTCACGTGCCTTGCATCCGGTCAATTTCGATATTGATGAGTATATTGATTCTGGTGCGCTGGGCTTCCGGGTGGACTTCAACCACCCTACTGAAAATGTCACGCTAAAACTCAGGATGTCGGAATCGGATGCACATTACTTTGAGGAAAGCCAGCTCAGCAAAGACCAGAAAATTGAAAAAATGGAAGATGGCATGTCGCTGATCACTGCTACCGTGCCATTTACCTCGCAACTGGTCTGGTGGCTACGTAGCTTTGGTAAAAAGATTAAACACATTGAACCGAGTATTGTAGCCAATGCAGTCGATCAGCCGGATGAAGAAAAGCCTTAATCACACAGGCTTCATCCAGATTCTTTTAGGTATTCCAGAATAAAAAAATCCCCAAAGTGGGGACTGGAGAATTTTGCTTATATTTTTGTTCTTGTTGTAGTGAGCTGTCGCTGTGCCAAGCTACTTTTCTTTAACACCCCAAAATGTAGCTTGGATGAAACATCAATATTTAAAAATGACTGAGACATAAGCAAGCCAGCTCAGCATTATTAAAGCGAATGGATTTTTTGGTCATGGTTTAAGACTCCTATAAAGTGAATAAACCGACTATAAAGTCATCCGCCTTACTTGTGAAATAAATAGAATGCATGTCTTTTGCAGATTTTTTCTATAGGACTTTTTTCGAAAAACTTATCTGTAATCGCTGCTGATTTATTGCCTGGCTTAATAGCATTTTCGGCAAGTGGATAAAATCGAATAACAATTCTCTGCTTGTATAAGATACCTCGCTCTGCACATCATAAAGCCCTATAGAAGTAGAAATAGGGACTTAATTTTACAATGGCTAACCCTGCTCAATTAGTACGTCACAAGCTGCTCAATACTTTCTTTTCCCGCCATTCGGTCTGGTTTGCCTGCATTCTGATTGCAGTGATTTTTACCACATTTCATATCGGTTATTCGCCGCGTTATATCTATTATTTTATGCCGCAAACGTTGGTGAATACCCTGTGGATCCTGAGCATTCTGCTGAGTCTGCTGGGTTTGTATGATGTACTGCAAAACAAACATTCTATTCTGAAAAATTACCCCATCATGGGACATTTCCGCTTTATCTTTGAGGAATTCCGTCCGGAGATTCGTCAGTATTTTATTGAAGCCGACCGCGATGCACTGCCCTTTTCCCGTATGCAACGCAGTCTGGTGTATCAGCGAGCGAAAAATGAAAATTCAGATAAACCTTTCGGCTCGATTCTGAATGTCTATGAAGATAATTACCGCTTTGTTAGTCATTCCATTACGCCCTGCAAAGTTGCCGATCCGCAGACTTTTCGCATTCTGATTGGAAATGAGCAATGTACTCAGCCCTTTTCAGCTTCTATTTTAAATATTTCAGCCATGAGCTTTGGCAGCATGAGTGCCAATGCGATACGAGCCCTTAATCTCGGTGCTAAAAAAGGTGATTTTTTCCATGATACTGGAGAAGGCAGTATCAGTCCCTACCATCTGGAATATGGCGGCGATCTGGTTTGGGAGATTGGCAGTGGTTATTTTGGCTGCCGTACTTTAGATGGGCAGTTTGATCCGGAACGTTTTGCTGCACAAGCCAAATTACCCCAAGTGAAGATGATTGAAATCAAGCTTTCGCAAGGTGCAAAACCTGGCCATGGCGGTATTTTACCTAAAAGTAAAATTTCGGAAGAAATTGCCCAAATTCGAGGCATAAGCCGTGATCATGATTGTGTGTCACCTTCGAGTCATCCGGCATTTAGCACACCGATTGAAATGATGCATTTCATACAAAAATTACGTGAACTTTCCAACGGAAAACCGGTCGGATTTAAGCTGTGTCTGGGTCAACCGTGGCAGTTTATGAGCATGGTCAAAGCCATGTTACATACCCAGATTTATCCAGATTTTATTGTGGTTGATGGCTCTGAAGGTGGAACGGGAGCTGCACCCATTGAATTAATTGACTATGTTGGCGCCCCTTTAAGAGAAGGTTTGCTGTTTGTACACAATACCCTTGTTGGTGCAGGATTGAGAGATAAGATCAAAATTGGTGCAAGTGGTAAAATAATTAGTGCATTCGATATTGCCAGTACGCTTGCCATTGGTGCAGACTGGGTCAACTCGGCCCGGGGCTTTATGTTTGCAGTGGGCTGTATTCAGGCTCAAAGCTGTCATACCAATCAATGTCCGGTTGGGGTCACGACCCAGGATAAAGATCGCCAGAAAGCCTTACATGTGCCGACCAAGGCCGAACGGGTATTTCATTTTCATAAAAACACCTTACATGCTCTGTCTGAACTGATTGCTTCCGCAGGTCTGAAACATCCTTCAGCCATTAAGGCGCATCATCTGGCACAACGTGTGAATAATCACGAAATAAAAAACTTTGCGCAGATTCATTTTTGGCTGAAAGAAGGCGAATTATTGTCCTGTGAAAATAAGGATGAGGAGAACTTCTACTTCAGGATGTGGAACTTGGCCCAATTAGAAAAATTTTAATTTGATGCATTTAAAATCAAAAAAGGCGTTTAATTCAAACGCCTTTTTTAATATTCAATTTTCACTCTATTAATAATAAGTTTTGCTGCCATGTGCATGCAGAAAGGCAGGAATCAGTCCCGTGAGTGCAGCACGAATATCAGCACGCTCATTGATTAACTGATGCGAACCTTCTTCCAGCATCAGCAAAGTCTGGAGCCGGAATTTACGTCGGATAAATTCGATATTATAACGCCAGTCCACAGTCTGATCCTGTGCACCCTGTGCCAGCCACACCGGAATACGACAAGCCGGACGCGCTTCCATTTCCAGCATCCAGCGTGACATCGCTAAAATCCAGTCCATGCCCATCATTCGCGGTTGTAATGGATCTTTAAGCCGGATAAAACGCAAAAACTCGGGATTATGGTTATTACGTCTAAAATGCCGGGGAACTTCACGTTTGATTCGACTAATAATGCCCAATCCGACCGAATTATGCCACCAAGCAGTTTTGGCGGGACGAATCAATGGTGATAACAGCAGAACTCGTTCCACAAAAGGATTTTCGCGACGCTGCGCAAATTCCAGTAAATGGTGCATCCAGATCGCACCGCCGGTACTCTGCCCGATGCCAACCCAAGGTTTCGGTAGTTGTGAGGCGTGCTGCACATAACGATGCACGGCATGTAAAACCTGCTGATAATGATCAAAATTCTGAATGCTGGCAGGTGAACCATCACTAAGACCATGTCCAGGCAGATCATAGGTCAATACACTAAAACCCTGTTCCAAAAGCTCTTTGACAATGGGCTGATAAATACCGCTATGTTCCAGATAACCATGCAGCAAAAAAGCGGTTCCCTGGATCTTGTCAAAGCGGGTATTTTCCAGATTCGGTTCAAACACCTGTACATGCAACCTGAATAAAGGCATCTGTACATAGCCCTGCCAGTGTTTGCAATCCAGCAAATCAAAACCATAAAGCTTGCGATAGGACTGCAGATCAATCGGCGGTTCATCACTACGATTCAAGTTTAAAGGTGGCAAGAGTTGAGGCGTAACATCCCGACTCGGAATGGGTAAATCCAGCTGTTTCAGAATGGTGGGATTTAAAAATGGGATATCAGACATTATGGCACCTCCCGACAGTCACTGGATCCAAACCACATGTCGCGCATGGTCGCCAACATTTCATAATTGGCACGACGACTGTGATCATAATTTTGTGCACTTGGACGCCATCGTGTCAATGGCGTTGGCATCGGCGCTTCTACCGGAATGGTTTGTATGCCATTTAAAGCAAATAAACGGCGGGTACGCGGCATATGATAACGATCCGTAATCAGAATCACTGTAGGCGCTCCACCTTTCTTTTGTAATAGTAATGAACTGAATCGGGTATTTTCACAGGTGTTCATGCTGCGATCTTCCAGTAATTTGGCATCGACACCATGATTTTTTAACCAGCGCTGCATATACGGCGCTTCGACCCCACTCAGAACAATCGGCAACTGATAATGTTTTTCTACTGCCAGCGTGGTTTCCAGACGTAGTCGCGTATAGTTATTGACGATGATCTCTTTGCCTTGGTCATCTAGGGTTAAGCCACCACCCAATACCACAATGGCATAAGGTTGGGAGCTATTCGCCGGTTTAGCCTGCTGTTGCTCTTGTAGTAAAGCCAAGTCCTGCTGGATTTCCTCTCCATCGGTTTCCTGTACCGAACTGGCTTCACCCTGCTCAAGTGGATGCGTCGTCAGAAACTCCATATATTGCTCAATGCGTTCCTTATTTTCACTACTGTCCCACTCCAGCAATTCCCGGACATTGGCTGTCGGATCGGCTGGTTCTGCATCTTCCTGTGAGGACAATAAGGGCACCTGAGCAGGTGGACTTTGCTCTGCTTTTTGATCTTGCTGTTCGCGCTGATATTCTTCAATCACCTGCTGCAGTGCTTTATAACGTGCCTGAATCAACATGAGGTTGGCCGAGTTATTTTGCTGGATATCCTGTTCCATGACCTTTAAATACGCCTGACGGGCAATCCACAAATCAGAGCCAGGTTCCAGATTTTCATGTTCGCTGAGTGCAGCCATTTTCTGGCTTTGAGCCGCGACTTCATTTAGCTCTAAGGAGACAAACTGGTTTAAGCCCTTGACGATCATTTTTGAGTAAAAAGGCGTATAAACCAACACCAGTAGACAGCCGCATAGCACAAACAGTCCAGTGACAATTTGTAGCAAACGTACCATCCAATGGGTGTTTTTCATGTTATTCCTCTTCCTGATGAGAACGGATCAAGCCATTTTTATCGAACAATACAGGTTCAGGCTCCAGCATTAGACTAAATTTTTCCCAAACTGACTGTTGTACTGCACGATACGTTTTACGGACATCGGTGAGAGAGGCCTGACCATAATTCACCAACACCAGCGCCTGTTTATGAAACATGCCGACAGGCCCCAACTGTTTACCCTTCCAGCCCGCCTGATCAATCAACCAGCCTGCTGCCAGTTTAACTTGAGCATTCGTTTGCTGGTAATGGGGTAAATTCGGGAAAGATACAGCAATTTGGTCAAAGACCGCCTGATCAACCACCGGGTTTTTAAAGAAGCTGCCCACGTTGGGAAATTCTTGTGGATCAGGCAATTTACTCTGGCGAATCTGGATGACCTGTTGCTGCAAGTTTTCTGCTGTGAGCTGATCACCGACCGCAGTCTTCAGATCACCATAATTCAGTTTCAAATCTGGCTGCTTAAGTAATCTAAAAGTCACATGGGTAATCACATAACGATTGGGATCATCTTTAAAAATACTATGCCGGTAGGCAAACTGACAATCTGCTGCCTGAATCGAAGCAAACTGTTTCAATTGTCGGTCATAGACCTCAACAGAATCGATGAATTCTCCGACTTCGACACCATAAGCGCCAATATTCTGTACTGGCGATGCACCGACCCGACCCGGAATTAAAGCTAGATTCTGTAGGCCATATAAACTTTGTGCCGTGGTCCAGAGCACGAAGTCATGCCAGCCTTGTCCGCCGCCTACACGTAAACGTTGCGACTGATCATCAGCATCCAGCATTTCAATGCCTTGAATATCCATATGCAGCACCAGTGCATCAATCTGCTCCGGCAACAACATATTGCTGCCACCTGACAGGATCAGTACATTGAGTTGCTGCTGTTCAGCAAAATCCAGTGCCGCCAGCAAATCAGCAGTGGACTGAATTTGGGCATAGTATGAAGCAACTGCTTCTAAATTTAAGGTATTAAAAGGTTTAAGTTGAACCTGGGTTTGAATCTGCATCGCTTAAACCTTGTGTAAATTCTGTTTAAAAATCTCAATCCAGGCCTGGCTGCTGGATTCACATTGATCAAGCACCCGCTCAAAGCCATCCGCTTCGCCATAATAAGGATCGGGTAAGGCCTGTTTTGGATAAATCTGATCATGTTCACTCATTAATGCCACGCGTGCACGTACATGACCAAACTGAGTTTCTGCCAGACGCTGTATGTTCTGGATATTGGATAAATTCTCCAGATCCATCGCCAGAATCAGATCATAATCAATAAAATCATGCGGAATAAGTTGACGTGCGCGAAGTGCTGAAAGGTCATAGCCACGTTTTAGTGCATGCTTCTGGCTACGCAAGTCCGGTGCCTTGCCCGGATGATAATTACTGGTTCCGGCAGAATCGACCATAATATTGAGTTGCTGTTCATCACAATAATGTCTGAGTACAACTTCTGCCGTGGGAGAGCGGCAAATATTTCCCAAACAAACACATAACACCTTATATGGCGTTCTGGATGACATAAACAACCTCAGAGTTACTTCATTTTAAGGATTCTTATGTTAAGTTATTTATATAATGAATCCTATATCAGCAGCATAGAATAATCTCGTATTTGCAATAAAAAAATCAAGGATAACGCCATGAATCGTTTTCAGTTTCAAACCGTCCCCAATATCATTGCCGGACTAGGCACGATTCAGGAATTATTTAAAATTCTAAAAAATGGCCGTTATCAACGTCTTCTACTGGTGACTGATCCGGGTATGCTGAAGCAGCAATTACATCTGCCGATTCTGGATATTATTGAATCTGCCGGGCTGGAGTACGTGATTTACTCGGATGTCCAAGCTGACCCACCCGATACCGTGGTGCTTGAAGCGGCGGCTTTTGCAAAACAGGAAAATATTGATGTGGTGCTGGGCTTTGGTGGTGGTAGCTCGATGGATGTGGCCAAACTCATTGCAATTTTGGCGCATCCTGAACAGCATCAGACGCTGTCAGATCTATATGGCGTCGATAATGCTACCGGACCTCGTTTAGCTTTAGTCCTGGTTCCAACTACGGCTGGAACAGGTTCAGAAGTGACGCCGATTTCGATTGTCACCACAGGTGAAACCACCAAGACCGGCATTGTCGCGCCCATTCTCTATGCAGATGTTGCCATTCTGGATGCAACCTTTACCCAGAATCTTCCGGCACAGATCACTGCGGCCACCGGCATTGATGCCATGGTGCATGCCATTGAAGCCTATACCTCAAAACACAAGAAAAATCCTTATTCGGATATGCTGGCCAAACAGGCTTTAAGATTACTGAATGCCAATCTGCAGCGCGTGCTGCAAGACGGTTATGATTTAGAGGCCCGTCAAAATATGCTGGTCGGTTCCATGCTCGCCGGACAAGCCTTTGCCAACGCACCGGTCGCCGCCGTACATGCGCTGGCTTATCCATTGGGTGGACATTTTCATCTGTCGCATGGGCATAGCAATGCGCTGGTTCTAACTGAAGTATTAAAGTTTAATGCGCCAGCGGCCAAACAGCTCTATGCGGAATTGATGACCTGGTTGGATCCTTACAGTAAAGGTTGTCATGATGGTCTGACCGATCTGTTTATTGATCATTTTAATAATCATCTGCTGCAAAGCGGTTTGACTCTAAAACTAAATCAGTTGAATGTTCCGGAACATATGCTGCAGGTCATGGCAGAAGATGCGATGCAACAAAGCCGGCTGTTACAGAATAATCCACGTGAACTCAAGGTGGAGGATGCTTATCAGATTTATCAGGCGATCTATGCCTAGACCAATTTCCACCTAAGCCTTGTCTAGCTGAGGACTGAATACTGATGAAAGCCACGATCAAGCAACGCGAACACTATACATTTTTCTTACCCATTCAAACCCGCTGGGCAGACAATGATTTATAT
This sequence comes from Acinetobacter sp. CIP 101966, assembly GCF_000369725.1. Taxonomy (NCBI): domain Bacteria; kingdom Pseudomonadati; phylum Pseudomonadota; class Gammaproteobacteria; order Moraxellales; family Moraxellaceae; genus Acinetobacter; species Acinetobacter sp. CIP 101966. The sequence continues at coordinate 648,321 of NZ_KB850160.1, forward strand.
GGTCATGTCAACAATGTGACCTATTACAGTTATTTTGATACCGCAGCCAATGCCTTGCTGATTCAGGAAGCCGATTTTGATCCGAAATATTCCCCGATGATTGGACTGGTGGTCAGCTCCAACTGTCAGTTTAATCAGGAACTGTCTTATCCGGAAATTATTGAAGTTGGCGTGGCCATTGAAAGCATGGGAAGCTCATCGCTCAGCTATGATCTGGCCATTTTTAAACGCAATTCAGATACAGCGGCTGCACAGGGCAATTTTGTTCATGTATTTGTCGATCGTGAGACACGAAAAAGCACCCCGATTCCAGTCGAAATGCGGGATGCTTTATCTCGATTTGTTACGCCTTAAAGCCCTGCATATTTCCTGCCTGTTTCAGCTGAATATTTTGCAGTTCACCATCAAATTGCTGTAACAGATCGCGTACTGCCGGTTCAGCATGCAACAATTCTTCGGCACGTTTAAAAGCACGCGCCTTACGCTGATGCTGCATGGTATACGGCGTGAGCTGGTCCACATTTTCAAATTTCACTTGGAAATTGGTTTGCGGCCATTGCTGTTGCAAAGCAGCTTCCAAATTATGTTGCAACTGGGTCAACAACTGCTGGTACTGTTCAGGAATATGGAAAACGGATTCACCATTAATCTGGCCAGTCATGATGCCATACTGTGCCAGTTCCTGTACTGCCGGAGAAAGCTGGCTGTTACGGAACCAGTATTCCCATTTTTCTACGCTCCACTCGCCTTCTAAGGTTTGCTCAGGTATTTTTAAAATATCCTGTGGCATCAAATTCTGCGTATTTACATCTTGGGAAATATCTTCCAGCAAAGCTGTCTGTGCGACTGGCTGGACCGGCGCTGTATTTTCAAGAGCAGGCTGATCGGTTGTTTCCTGTGAAAGCTCTATTTCCGGTGCAGCAAGACTAAATTCCTCATCAGCAGACATACTGTTTTGTGCTGGCTCGGTAGGAATGACAGCATCTGCAGGAATAAATTCTTCAAGCAGGAAATCATCCGAGCTGCTGCTTGTAGCCGCTGTTTCTGTGGTGCTCTCGATTTCATCAAAACCAAATAGGCCTTTGTCGTCATTTGGATCAAAAACAATCTGATCCGCAGACTGAATCTCTTCAATCACTGTTTGAGTTGCTACAGGCTGGACAGGTTCAGGTGCATTGATGTTGGTTGGCTCTTCCTCATCCAAAAAATCATCCGAAGAAGGTTCAGACGCTGATGCGACATCAATCTCCTCATCCGACTCATCGTCCAGAGAGAAATCATCAAATACCGGTTCTGCCTCCAATGATTGTGTTTCTACTGATTCAGATTGAAGTTGTGTCTGAACGGGCTGCTGTAGGCGTGTTGTAAGGGTCGCTGCCTGTTGCGGTGCAGTCTCCTGCATCACCGGAATTTCGCTTGGCTGTAATGGACGGAAAGCCAGCAAACGTAGCACCGTCATTTCAAAGCCTTGTTCTTGCGTAACTGCAAGCTGTAAATCGGCACGACCCTTACAGGCAATCTGATAATACAGTTGCAGATCCTGAGCAGAAATCAGACCGGACAATTGCATAATCTTTTGATTGATCTCAGCACTATATTTCAGGCTTAAATCTGGTAGGTATTGCAATAAGGCCAGTTCATGCAGTGTCGAAATTAGCTGGTCTAGCACCAGTGACACATCCAGAGCTTGCTGACGGAACTGTAGCAATAATTGACTGACCTGCGCTTTCTGGTTCTGATGAATCGCCAGAATCAGGTCATAAATAATGGTACGGTCAATCAGACCGAGCATGTCTTTGACATCCTGATGCTGGATTGCACCCTGACCATAGGCAATCGCCTGATCGGTCAGCGACAAGGCATCACGCAGAGAACCTTGTGCAGATTCAGCAATCTGCCAGATCGCATCCTGATCTGACTGAATACTTTCTTTGCTGAGAATATGGCCTAGATGTTCGGTAATTTCATCAACTGCCAATGGGCGCAAGGTAAATTGCAAGCAACGTGAAATGACAGTAATCGGCAGTTTTTGCGGATCAGTGGTTGCGAACAGAAATTTGACGTGTTCCGGTGGTTCTTCCAGCGTCTTTAACAGCGCATTAAAAGAATGCGTGGAGAGCATGTGCACTTCATCGATCAGGTAGACCTTGAAGCGACCTTGAGTCGGTGCATAAGGCACATTATCGAGCAGCTCGCGGGTATCTTCGACCTTGGTACGGGATGCCGCATCGATTTCGATTAAATCAATAAAGCGGCCTTCATTGACTGCGGTACAGGTCGGACAAACCTCACAAGGGGTCGAAGTAATACCGGTTTCGCAGTTCAAGCACTTCGCCAAAATACGTGCAATCGTGGTTTTTCCGACACCACGTGTTCCTGTAAACAAATAGGCATGATGCAAACGGCCACGTTCGAGCGCGCTGGTTAAAGCACGTGATACATGGTTTTGGCCCACCAATTCATTAAAATTACGAGGACGGTATTTTCGCGCAAGTACTTGATACATGTATGCTCCTTTTTACAGGTCTAAGCATACTGTTTTTTTATAAAATAGTGAAATGAATGCCGGTTTATAAAGAATAATAATCCCTTCATCAAAATCATTGAAAAAGGGATATAAAACAGATGCTTTTTTAAAATCAGACCGATTCAAACAGGATAAAGTCACTTTGCATCTGGTAGCGTTTGCCTGTTTGATCTTCACGAATTTCCAGAACATGCTTTTTCAGATCGACATAGAGCAGATTTCGGGTATCGACATTCAGCAGTTCAATCTTTTGTTGTGATTCATCCTGAAACCGAATCTGCCCGCTCATCGTTTCAATTTCATTATGTCCACTTAAACTTTCACGCTGTAAAGTAAAGGTCTGATCTTCATTTAAAGTTAAGGCCACTGCCATGCCCGGACAGTCTTCACAACTTGAAAAGCATCCCATACACGGCGTTGTGCCCTGATAACTCCCGACCCAGGCAGGAATCTGAGCTTTGGCTTCCATCACTGTATTTGCAGCCGGCTGATTCGGCTCCTGACATCCGAACAACACACTGCTTGCGACCAGAGGAATCACCAGCACTTTTTTCATTACTTCACACCACAGCCATGGACTGCGCGACAAAATAACATATTTAGCTGACGGGCTAAACTCCCAAATCAGGGATATTTAGCGCCAGCCTTTGCGCCCGGTCAGTACCGCATCCGCACAGCGCAATGTTTCCTGCGTCGACCCCCAAAGACGGTAATCTCCAGTCAATGAACCTGTTGGAAAGTTATGTGTATAGGCAAAACTTAAACCGCGCTCAGGATCGCACCAGGCACCAGAGCCATTAAAGCCCATATGACCAAAACCTTTAGAGGCTTTTCCTAAAGTGAGAACACGGTGATAACCCAAGCGCCAGTGCATCGGTAAAGGCATGACCCGATCTCGTGTTTTGTATTGCACCTGACTAAGTCGCTGGAACACTTCCGGCGAAATGAATTGTTGTCCTTGCCATTCACCACGACTGGCCAGCATGGCATAGATTTTTGCCAGACTCTCTGCGGTAAATACTCCATTGGCAGACGGAATAATGGCCTGTAGACCCTCATTACTAAAGAAACTAAAATTCTTCATGCCCTTTGGAATCATGGCATCCTGAAAATCCTGAGGATCCTGCCCGCTAAAAACCAAGGCTCGTTCCATCAGGTTTGGTTGCCTTGGCGCAGTTTTTTTCGCAGGCTGTGTCTGAGACTTGGCTGCTTTAGGCTTTAAAATGGGTAAGGCCACCCGAGCTAACTCATGCGTCGGTACGCTAAAATAAGCACCATTTAATTGTAATGGCTGAACCAGATATTCCTGCATCAGTGCACCCAGTTTTTTACCAGTCGCTTTTTCTAATGCGCCACCCACCTGCCAGCCAAAGGTTAGCGGTTGATAAGCGGCATCTGTAGCAACCTGAAAACGTGGTTCAGCTGCCGCAATCCGGTCCAGCATATGCGACCAGTCGGCCATTTCAGTGGCATCATCAATGATATTACGGATATCAAACAATCCGCTTTGATGACTGAGCATATGCGCCAGAGTAATATTTTCTTTACCCTTTTGTGCAAATTCAGACCAGTATTCTGCAACCGGTCGATCATAATCCAGATAACCTTGACTGACCAGAATATGCGCCAAAGTCGCCAGCACACCTTTACCTGTGGAATAACACAGCGACATGGTATCCGGTTGCCAGTTTTCAGTGACAGACTTTTTACCGGTATAAATATCGACGACCTTTTGTCCCTCAAAATATACCACCAGTGCGGCACCACCCTGTTCGGTACGTGCATCCTGCAAACGGCTAAACTGACGGGCAAGGTCACTGAAACGCTCATCGACATTGCCCTGATAATTATGCTGATCAGCAAACAGATAATCTTTAATTGGCTGCATCATTCTATCCATAGAATATTGATCCCTTAAAATGAAAAAGCCTAAATCGGGTTTAGGCTTTTGATTCAGATTTAAATTGCTTTGATATGGCCGGTGACGTGTGGTTTTTGATTTTTACTGCTTCGTATCAGAAAATCTGTATCATTGGCTGCCTGTGCCGTCAGGAACTCAACTTTAGATGGCAAGTACATCGGCAAATTGAACCAGACATCAGCTTCATAAGCATCTGGCAATGACAGATTCGCCAGTGCTTTGGCCTTGCTCCACATACCATGTGCAATCGCCTGTTTAAAACCAAAAGCTTTCGCTGTGACTGCATGAATATGGATCAAGTTAAAGTCGCCTGAGGTCATGGCATAACGACGACCAGTATTCTCCGAGATGTTCCATTCATTATTGAGTATATATTCTGGCGCTTGGCTTTCTGCAGGTTTTGCAGCAGCTTTAGCATTGGTCTTTTGACGTGACAGATAAGTCGTCAATGCTTCAACTACGACCTCGCCTCCCACTTTGACTGTAGTAATGAAATCAAACTGCACGCCTTTATCGTGCGGCTGCAATTCGCCAAATTTGCATGATAGGGTCAAGGTTTCATTGACGCCAATTTTACGGTATTGCTTCACTTGGTTACGGATATGTACCAAGCCCAAGATCGGAAATGGAAATGCTTCTGAAGTCATCATGTGCATTTGCAGACTTTGTGAAAGCACCGTCAGATAGATTGCTGGAATATAACCATTATTTTTAAAACCGCAGACTTCATTATAGGCTTTCAGATGTTTCTGATCGACCTTGAATGAATCCACCACATATTCAACTTGCGGTAGAACTTTTTCAGCTTTCGGCTTTTTAAAAATCAAGCCCTGAATCACTTTTGGATAGGCTAAATAAGGTTTTGGAAGTTGACTAAAATGGCGCGTATTCATACTGAACCTTTGGAAATTTTATTATTTCAATTTGTCTAAAAGCGCCTTCTCTTGCACCATATATGGCTCAGGGAGAAGGCTGGGATGAGGGTCAATTCATCCCCTTTTTAATTTAATTTTTACCTCTCCCTAACCCTCTCCATTAAAGGAGAGGGATATCTCCCCCTTTTCAAAGGGGGATTTAGGGGGATTTTAAATTAAGCCCCTAACAGACTTTGACCACACACACGTACCACGTTGCCATTTAAACCGGTTGACGCAGTAGCAGCAAACATTGCAATGGTTTCTGCAACATCGACAGGTAAACCACCTTGGCTCATGGAATTCATACGGCGGCCCGCTTCACGGATCGCAAATGGAATCGCAGCCGTCATTTGTGTTTCGATAAAGCCCGGTGCAACGGCATTAATGGTTATACCATTTTTTAAAGTTGGTGCTGTGAATTTCACCACACCAATCACACCCGCTTTAGACGCTGCATAGTTGGTTTGACCCAGGTTACCTGCAATGCCTGAAATTGAGGATACACAGATAATACGACCATTGGCATTTAGACCATCGTTGGAGATTAAATAGTCATTTACACGTTCAATCGCAGACAGGTTGATGTTAATCACCAGATCCCATAGCTCAGGCTTCATATTGGCCAAAGTCTTGTCACGGGTAATACCGGCATTGTGCACAATAATGTCCAGACCACCCTGCTCAGCTGCTGCCGCTTTGATTTTCTCACCTGCATCTGCAGCAGTAATATCAATAGCTAAAGTTGAACCGCCAATTTCACCGGCTACACGATCAAGGTCCGCTTGCTGCTGCGGAACATCCAGACAGATGACATGTGCACCATCACGTGCCAATACATGAGCAATCGCTTCACCAATACCACGGCTCGCACCGGTTACTACAGCAGTTTTGCCTGCTAATGGTTTAGTCCAGTCCACATCCACTTTTTCAGCAGGTGAAACACGGATCACCTGACCAGAAACATAGGCAGACCGTGGAGAAACTGCAAAACGTAAAGCAGACTCAAGATTTGCTTTAGCACCAGCATCTACATAGATCAGGTTCGCTGAAATTCCCTTTTTAAACTCTTTACCCACAGATTTTACAAAACCTTCCAGTGCGCGTTGAGCAATGGACTGGCTGACTGATTTAGCAGTTTCAGGCGTAGTTCCTACAATCACGACACGGCCAGAACTTTGGATTTGACGTGCAATCGGGTTGAAGAAATCATAAAGTGATTTTAACTGTTCTGAGTTTTCGATTCCTGAAGCATCAAAAATGACAGCTTTGAATTTTGATTCTTTATCGCCTGGATTAAATGCACCCAGATTCAGTCCAGCTGATGCAGCAGCCTGTTGTAATTCAGCATTGTTACCTGCATAGCTATTGGCATGAATATTTGCCAGAACCTGAGCAATAGCACCAGTCAAGGTACTTGCCGGTGCTGCTCCAAACAATACTGCACCTTTGACTACAGGTGTAGCAGACTCAAAACGCTCTAAAGAAGTTGGGGATGGCAGACCCAAATTTTTAATGACAAATTTACCAATAGGAGATTTTGCAAAAGTTTGGTACTGATCAGTCATGTTTATTATCTCTCATACAAATTAATTTTTGGTTGATCTAAAGTTATCCTTAAACTTCAGTATGATGCCAGACACTTATATTTCAATAGATCTACCAGTTTCCGCCCAATCATACTTGAGATAACAGGCAGATGACTTGACCTAAGCGCAGTCTGTAATGTCATTGTAGTCAATACAGCTTATCTTCTTCTATGCTAATGTAACCGCCAAGAAGACGATCTATTTGCCTGGTAAAGCCTTATGAGCAAAACAACTCAAGATAATCCAGCAGTCGAGAACTCTGCGACAGAAACTGTGTCAAAACCATCAACGCGTAGCAAGCGTAGCACTAAAAATCCTGATACAGCCAATGCCACAGAAAAAAGTCCGGCTAAAACCACACGTACACGCAGTACATCTGCACGTACCAAAAAAACGACTTCAAGCCAACAAGATTCAACATCTATAACACAGACTTCTGTTCAACAGGAACCAAACATGAGCCAAAATACAGTTCGCCGCGTTGCGATTATTGGTGGTAACCGCATTCCATTTGCACGTTCTAACGGTGCTTACTTTACGGCATCCAATACTGATATGTTCACAGCAGCCCTGAATGGTCTGGTTGAACGTTTTAACCTTCAAGGTCAACGCTTAGGTGAAGTGGTTGCAGGTGCTGTACTGAAACACAGCCGCGATTTCAACATGACTCGTGAATGTGTACTAAATACTGCTCTTGCACCGGAAACCCCTGCTTATGACATTCAGCAAGCATGTGGTACTGGCCTTCAAGCGGCATTTCTGGTAGCGAACAAGATTGCTCTAGGTCAAATCGAAGTAGGCATTGCAGGTGGTGTAGATACGACTTCTGATGCACCGATTGCTTTTGGTGACGGTTTACGTAAAGCATTACTTGAGCTAAATATCGCGAAAACTGCAAAAGACCGTCTGAAAGCATTGACCAAGATCAATGTGAAAGACCTGATGGATGCACCAAAAAATGGTGAACCGCGTACAGGTCTGTCTATGGGTGATCATCAGGCGATTACCACACTGGAATGGGGAATTTCCCGTGAAGCGCAAGATGAACTGGCTGCATCTTCACACCAGAAAATGGCTGCAGCTTATGAAGAAGGTTTCTTTGATGACCTGATTACACCATTCTTGGGTCTTCAACGTGACAATAACCTGCGTGCTGATTCTTCAGTTGAGAAGCTGGCAAAACTTAAACCTGCTTTTGGTAAAGGTGATGCACGTACCATGACAGCGGGTAACTCTACACCGCTAACAGATGGTGCTTCTTGTGTGCTATTGGCTTCTGAAGAATGGGCGAAGGCAAATGGCCATGAAGTGCTAGCTTACCTGACTTTCCAGGAAACTGCCGCAGTTGATTTTGTCGAGAAAAAAGAAGGTCTGTTGATGGCGCCTGCATATGCCGTACCACGCATGCTTGAGCGTGCAGGTCTGAAACTGCAAGACTTCGACTATTATGAAATTCATGAAGCTTTTGCATCTCAAGTATTGTCTACGCTGAAAGCTTGGGAAGATCCAAAATTCTGTAAAGAGCGTTTAGGTCTGGATGCACCTTTAGGTTCAATTGACCGTGCCAAACTGAACGTAAAAGGCTCTTCACTTGCTGCCGGTCACCCGTTTGCAGCAACTGGTGGTCGTATCATTGCGACAGCAGCAAAACTGATTAACCAGAAAGGTTCAGGCCGCGTACTGGTGTCGATCTGTGCAGCCGGTGGTCAAGGTGTGACGGCAATTATTGAAAAATAATCCGTTGACCGATCCAATTAAAAAGCCCCTCAATTGAGGTAATGCCAGTCAGTTAAGAAATTGACTGGCATTTTCTTGGGTATTTCTGCGGTTTTCCTTTCACAACTCGTGGGCAACTTCTAACCCTTCTCTCAGGCAAAACATACCTCCTCGATTTCTCCAGTAAACTTTCTAGATGTTTAGGTAAATTCCCTGCGGAGTCTAAAGAATCAAATCTTAATATATTCAGGATGCTGATAGAGGCAATATGAAAGCTGATTCTCAAAGGACTGACTTTTGCACGTTGAGCCATATGTTTCATTTGTCTTCTTAGAATATTATAGGCAATGAAGACCCCCCATAATTCTTGATAAATTAAATCAGGTTGCTTGCTCCTCAAATGCTTACCTTCCTGTAAATCACTTTTGATTTCTCGGTAACACATTTCTATTTCCCAGCGCTGGGCATAAAGCTTCGCCAAGCCTATCAGTGGATATGCCTTTGAATCCATTAATGAAGTGATATAACGTCTAATTTTCCCTGCCTGCTCAACTTCAATCAAACGCGCTTCCCAATATTCTCCTAATGATGGATTTAGCTTCCTGGCTCTAGCTGAAAGAGGCATTTTGATTTGAAAGTCATGCGGGGAATTACGTTTAATGATCTCATAGCGTAAATTATCTTTTGCTCTCATTAACCAATGACTGGCTTCTACTCGTGTTTGCCAGTCAATCAAGAAATCAGCAGAGAAATAGGCTCGATCAAACAAGGTAATACTATGCGATGGAGGACATAATCGATTTGCCAGTGTAAGTTCACCCTGATCCATGCTACCTATTTGGGCATCAATGATTTCATGGGTGCTGGTATTTACCAGGCAGGTTGCTCTCACTTGTGGATAAGGGGCTGCAGCGGTTTTACCCTTAGATGAGCCAAAGTGTTCAAAATTCTCGTCTGTATAAGGCATAGACCAAACCACCCCGTCAACAGCACATACACTAAGGCCATGAAAGTTTGAGTATTGCTGTTGGGATTCTTCAAACCAGGCTTGGCTGAGTAGAGAAAACAAGGTATTCAAGGGCTCTCGTCCTAAACGTTGTCGTGCTTGCACTGCTGCACTGGGGACACAATATTCTGTTGTACCAAACACAAGTTTTAGTTGCTCTACGACATACCCGATCGGTTGATCTCGAAATAGGGCAAGCCCAATTACCAGCCATACCACATGTTCGGCAGGTAATTTTCTTCTCCTGATAGAAGCCTTACCTGTTTGATGTAGGCTTTCTTTAATCCAGTTTAAATCAATGAGTTCACTGAAATGGCTGAGTGAAGGCAAAGAATGTTGAAGGGTGCAATCTAAATTTTCAGATAAAGTCATAAAAAAAATGAGCGTATTGGCATACACTCATTTTTACTACATTTTTCTAATGTCTGCTTAACTGACTGGCATTACTCAATTGAGGGGCTTTTTTTATGTTTTAGGGATTTGTTATTGGATTATTTTTAAAATATTCATCTACTTTATTCCATGGTGCAGTCGATGCCACACCTTTTACCATATTCTGGTTCACACCCTGACAAAGTGCACTGTCCGGCGTCAAGTGAAAAGCATTCACATTTGGGTCCATATAAGGAATTGAACCTGGACGGCGCTGGAAATAGAAGTTTAACCAATCGACCATAGCTTCAAAGCCATAATTCGACATGGCCCATGCACTATTATGCCCGCCCCAATGATGACCAAATTCATGTGCAACAATTCGATAGCCAGATAATCTGTAATGGCCATAGAACAACCATGTATCTACCCCCAAGACTGCACCCCCACCTAGACCACCGCCCATATGGGTAATACCAAGATTAATTTCATTGCGGTTAAGAATTTCCCGATAGATCCGGACATAATCTTCTGGCTGAAAGAAACCATTCGGTCCTTCTACCTGACCATGATTGCCAAAAAAATCGTGTCCCATGACTGCTTTATGGTTAAACCATAAGGTTTCAAATTCTGGAGTACTCAGCATATAGGCCAGATTGGTCATCATCATGACCCATTCCCGGGCATAGACCGGCGTAATACGACACCATTTGTTCGGTTCATCATAGGTACCGAAATAAATTTTCCATTTGGCTTTAATCTGGTTCAGCTTTTGACGTGCTCATCAGTCTCAGAGCTAATTTTCAGATCAAAAATATTGCTTGGATTTTGCGTGGTCTGACTCAGACCTGCTAGCTGGATCGAGCCTGTGCCATCGAGCAACGGGAAACGGGATTGATCGGTCAACTTGAGATCAAAGCTGGCATTCGAAAATGGCGTCAACTGATCCAGCTTCGCCAGAATCACCCAGTCTTCTGAGTTTTTAATCTTGGCACGAATCTGCAAATCACGTACAGGGACAGCACTGTAGCTTTTCAAATGCAGGCGATTGCCATTTAGGGTTGCCGATAAAATCTTGTCCATATAGACATAACGCTGGCTGCTATTGGTCAAGGTTTCCCATGATTCACCATCCTGCAAGACACGGCTTCTTTCGCGCGCTTTAGATTCGGTTAAAATCATAGCTTGGTTTAGCTGTGTGGATTTATTCTGTTGCAAGGTCAGCATTGGCAGAATATGAATTTTCTGATTGGCCATGTGTAATAGATTCTGACCATAAATATAAAGATCGCTGGCCTTGGCTAGTCGGCTGCTCTGGTTTTGCCCTTTTAAAATATAGTCTCGGAAGGTATCCACACTTTTATTGGGTAAGATAGACTCCAAGTTAAAGGATTTTTCCTTGTAACTTTCTACAGTGCCATCATTTCGTGACACATAGACCAAGCCATCGTTATGACGATGCATGACTGCCGACAAATTGGTTTCTGTTAAAATGGGCGTAATATTATTTCCATTTTCCTGAATCTGATTGATATCGTGGACATAAGTCATACCATCCGGCAGGCTGGTATACAGATAGTCGCCCATGACCTCCATACGTGCATTACAGTTGCGTGCACAGCCCGGCAAGCTGAGCCGTGCAAATTTGCGGGCCTTTAAATGGTTTTGCGCTGTCACATCACTTTGACGCCAGACATTGATCCGGCCTTCAATATCAGGTACATACACATAACGGTCGTCAGCAGTCACTGCATTGCTATGTACCAGCGCGTAATTAAGCGCATCGCCCCACCATACACCTGTGCCGAGTGCCATAATGAAGTTCGGTTGCTCGCTATTAATATCTAAAACATCAATCCGGTTCGAGCCATAATTGGCCACATACAAACGCCCTGCTTGAATTTCCAGATCATTCAGGCTATCCCATTTTTTGGCCAGACCCGAAATTTTCGTAGGATCAATCGCACTGAGTGCACGTTTTTGTTTTAAGTCATAACGTAAAATATTCGATTCGGCCTGACTATTGGCAATATAAAGCACATCGCCATTCACCACCATGGCGGTGGGATTCCAGGTTTTCAGACCAAAATTCCCTGCTGTTAATTCTGAACCTACATCCAGAACCTTAAATTCCGCAATTTTGCTCAGTTGCTCTCCCGTACTGGGTGATGTCATTGAATCTGGCCCTGTTGGCTGTGAGGTACTGCTATCGCTTCCTCCGCCCCCACAACCAGACATCAGCAACACGATGGACACTGACAAGATCGCTCGTCTAAATAGCATTGAATTCCCCAATAAATTTAAAAATTAAAATAAAAAATCAAAGTCTTATAGCTTAATTTCTAGTTGGATTCGAGCATAAAAAATGAGGACTTGATCAAGTCCTCATCGCTGAATATTTCACCTTTCGCATTCTGAAAAGGGAGTCTGAACTGTGTGGTATTTTTTATGGCATATTTTATGATGAGATTTTCCGATAATCCGGCTGTAGCCCCAGTCTGGCTTCTAGATGATCATAAATCCACTGAAAAATGAAGGTATACACCAAGATACAAAGGGTCAAAGCCAAATCCAGCAGAAAGGCCTGAGCCAGACTCATGTGTAAGGCATAAGCCACCATCGGAATGGTCGCCAGCATCAAACCACCTTCAAAGCCAATTGCATGGGCAATCCGCACTTTAATGGTTCTTTTCAAACGATGTTTTGCTTCAAATTTTTCAAAATAATGATTAAACAGCATGTTCCAGAGTACTGAAGTCACAGCCATGGCAATTCCTAGCATACCTGTGACCTCAAGCGGCATATGCATCAACGTACTTAGCAGGACAGCGATCACGACCAGTAAAATGCCTTCATATAAGGCAGCATGAATCAGTCTTCTTTTGGAAATTAACATATTAAATCAGCTCAATTCATTACATGATGCAAGAATTTTATTTCTTTAAATCTGATTATTCGAGTTAGAATCTATCAATAAAAATGAAAGATTAAAGATATGAATGTTAATCAAGAACAGCTGCTGATGTTTAAAACCGTGATGGAAACCGGTTCTTTCTCTGCGGCTGCACGTCAACTGGGCAAAGTACCTTCAGCAGTCAGCATGGCCATTGCCAATCTGGAAATTGACCTGAATCTGGAACTGTTTCAGCGTATAGGTCGTGAACCGAAACCAACTGCACAAGCGCAGGTATTGTATGAAAAAACCCAGCAGCTACTGGTAGAAATGAACCAGTGGAAACAGCATGCTCAAGCCCTAAGTTCAGGCTTGGAATCTGAATTGAATATTGTGGTAGTTTCAGAATTGCTGCATACGCGCTGGACCGATTATATTGTGTTGCTAGAACAGGAATTTCCTGCACTGCAAGTCAATGTATTCAGTGCACCTCAGGAAGATGCACATCGTATGCTGTTTGAAGGTTCAGCGCAGCTAGCCTTGATGTTTGAACGCGAACAACTGGAAACACGGGAACAGTTTGTGGAATTGAAACGTGAGGTACTGGTGGCTGTAGTCGCCAAACAGCATCCCCTAAGTCAGTTCGATCAAGTCAGTTATGAACAGATTTTGCAAAACAGGCAGATTGTGGTGGCCAGTCGGGATCGCACCATCAAGCCGGAACTACTCTTTTCACGAAATTACTGGCGCACCGACAACCACCACTCGGCTTGCAGCATGATTCAGCAAGGACTGGGCTGGGGGGTTCTGCCACTCGAAATGCTGAATGAGCAGCCACATTTGCAAGATCAGTTACAGGTTCTCAACCTGCTCGATTTCACCCCAAAGTTTGAATATTTTGTTGATCTGGTCTGGAGCAGAGAAACCCGATTAGGCACAGCTGCTCATTTTTTGATTAATCACTTGCGCAAACAACGTAAAACCGGGCATTAATCACAGAAATTCAACGACAGTCTACTTGGTAAACCGGCCATTTATGATATATAAGAAAGCATAAGCAATAACCATAGAACTAGATCGTAATGACATTAACTGCATTAAACCAATTAAAAAACTTGACGACCATTGTGGCAGACAGCAGTGATTTGAGTGCCATTGAAAAATTTCGTCCGCTTGATGCAACCACCAATCCATCGCTGATTACTGCAGCAGCAAAACAACCTGAAAATCAGGCCTTGATTGAAGCTGCTTTTCAGCAAGCCCAGCAAGAAGGCTATGCAGATGACGCTCTGATTGAACGGACTATTGATATTTTAACGGTCAAATTTGGTGTAGAAATCTTAAAACTGATTGAAGGTCGTGTTTCAACGGAAGTCGATGCTTCGCTGTCCTTTAATACTGAAGCTACCATTGCCAAAGCCAAAGAGTTACTGGCACTTTATGCGCAATATGGAATTGACTCAGACCGCATTCTGATCAAGATCGCGTCTACCTGGGAAGGCATTCAGGCAGCGAAAGCACTGGAAGAACAAGGCATTCATACCAATCTGACTTTATTGTTTGGTCAGCATCAGGCCCATGCCTGTGCTGATGCCAAAGTAACATTAATCTCGCCTTTTGTCGGCCGTATTCTGGACTGGTACAAAAAAGCTGAAGGCGTTGAGTCTTACCCGATTGAAAAAGATCCGGGTGTACTTTCGGTTAAGCGTATTTATGAATTTTATAAAGCGCATGGTATTCAGACTGAAATCATGGGTGCCAGCTTCCGCAGTATTGATCAGGTTCTAGGCTTGAGCGGCTGTGACCTGCTCACGGTAGCACCAAACCTGCTGGCCGAACTGGAAAATGATCAGCGTGAAGTGCAGGCCCAACTCTCAGCCAAAGATATTAAAGTTCAAGGTGAACTCAGCCCAATCAGCCCTGCCGATTTTGAAGCACAACTGAAACAGGATCCGATGGCCAGTGAATTATTGCAAGGCGGCATTGACGGTTTCATTAAAGCCCGTGAGCAACTGGCTGCTTTATTACGTGAAACTTTCCTGAGTACCACTGAGATTTAAAGAAAATTTAGCAAATTTCTCCAAGCCGATGTTGCTATAATGCCGCATCGGCTTTTTTGTTCATGCGAGTTTTTCGTGTTTGGTATCACAGATCTAACGACCTTTATCATTGGAACCACGTTGATTGTGCTACTGCCCGGGCCGAATTCCCTGTATGTCATGTCGATTGCTTCGCGCTTTGGGATTAAGACGGGATATATGGGTGCCTTGGGGGTTTATACGGGCGATCTGATCCTGATTATATGTACAGCATTGGGAGCAGCTTCTTTACTGCATGCCTTTCCGGTACTGTTTATTGCACTGAAAGTTATTGGAGCGATCTATCTCAGTTACTTGGGTATCAAGCTAATCATTGCGGCCTACCAGACTTTCTTTCCGGAAAAGTCATCACAACGCGTCCAGATTAAAAAGACGACTCCAGATACGGTAGAATCTGTTCAGCCCTTTCGTACAGCGCTCACAATCAGTATTTTAAATCCCAAAGCGATTCTGTTTTATCTGTCTTTTTTTGTGCAGTTTGTCGATCCTGCCTATCCTTATCCAGCCCTGACATTCACGCTTCTGGCTGTAATCTTGCAATTGATCAGTATGACCTATCTTTCAATCCTGATTTTTTCTGGTGTAAAACTGGCGTCCTATTTCAACCAAAATTATAAAGTGACTGCCAGCTGTGTCGCAGCGGTCGGGATCCTGTTTTGCGGTTTTGGCCTTAAACTGGCGACTTCAACTTTCTAGCAATGATCGGCTTCAAACCAGTAGACCTTTGGATAAAATTGTTAAAAACATTGTGTTGATACGTGAAAAGCGTATGATTTAAACGCATTTAAATATTGTGTCATGGATGATGCCAAAACTTTTACAAGATCTCTCCTTTCCAGCCATTATGGCCGGTTTTATTACCTGCATGATTGGTATCAGCGTTTCCGCCGTACTCGTGATTGAAGCTGCTCAAAGCCTGGGCGCGAATGCTGCACAAATCAGCTCCTGGTTATGGGCACTGGGTATCGGCATTGGTGTATCCGGACTTTTACTGTCCTGGAAATACCGCTATCCGATTTCAACGGCCTGGTCGACTGCCGGTCTGGCCTTGGTCATTGCCTCTGCTGGCCAGTACAGTCTGGGCGAAGCCATTGGTGCTTTTCTGATTTCCGGAATCCTGGTGGCCTGTCTGGGATTTTTTGGAATTTTCGAGCGAATTTTCCAGTTTATTCCACAAAGTTTGACCAGTGCCATGCTGGCGGGCGTGTTATTAAAATTTGGCATCTCGGTCTTTGGCAGCCTGCAACAGTCATGGGAATTTGTACTCTGTGTGCTGGCCATTTATCTGGTTTCCAAGAAACTGACAATGCGCTATAGCATCGTAATTACGGTCTTGATGGCCATTACGCTCTGCCCATTCTTTATTGATTTCAGCGTTCCGCAGCTGAACTGGAGTATTGCCCAGCCGGTATGGATCACTCCCGAATTTAGCCTGCAGGCTGTTTTAGGACTGGCATTACCCTTGATGGTCATTAATCTGGCTTCACAGTACCTGCCTGGCTTGGCCGTCATTAAAAGCTATGGCTATCCACCCAAGGTAAATCCGATTTTAGGCTGGACGGGTATGACACAGGCACTGCTGGCTCCTTTTGGCTGTTTCAGTGTCAATCTTGCCGCCATCAGTGCAGCCGTCAGCCTGGACGCCCAGGCACATCCCGATCCGGCCAAACGTTATATTGCAGGGATGAGCTGTGGCCTGTTTTATATTCTCATGGGTTTCTTTGCTGCGACCCTGACCAGTCTATTGATGGCTTTTCCTGGCATTCTGATTACGGTATTGGCAGGAATTGCCCTGTTTGGCACCATTGGCCACAATATCGCGCTGGCTTTTCAGGACAGTCATGACCGTGAAGCAGCACTGATGACATTCCTGTTTAGCGCCTCTAATATCCAGTTTTTCGGGATTGGTTCAGCGTTCTGGGGCCTGCTACTAGGCCTGATGGTTTACATGCTGTTTAAGCTCAAACCGCAAGCGGCTTAAGTTCATCTAGAAAATAGAGGCAGTGATCATCTCTGTCTCTGTTTAATGGCTTGCAGTTTGGGAAAACAGGTTAATCACCACCACACCTGCAATAATCAGCGCGATCCCAATGAAAGCAGGCAAATCAAGTGCCTGCTTAAAGATCACATAGCCCACAATGGCGGTCAAAATGATGCCTACTCCCGCCCAGATTGCATATGCAATGCCTAAGGGGATTACTTTAATCACCTGAGACAGCAAATAAAACGCAATACAGAATAAAACGACTACTGCCAGAGATGGCCATAATCGGGTAAAGCCTTCAGACTTCACCAGAAATGTTGATCCAGTCACTTCGGCAATAATAGCCAATGCCAACAACAAATATGCCCATGAGACAGGATTCATTTTTTAAACTCCAAACAATTTTTCAATGATTGCTGTCGGGACGATCTGACATGATCAATCTTGAGAGATTCATTTTGCACCGTTTTCTCTTCAAGGGGAAAGCTGATGTAAAAAATCCAGGGTTTTGACAAAGGTTTGCTGACTTTCCTTTTTTCCCATAAAAAACTGATATTCATGAATGAGCCAGGCCTTAGACTCTGGATAAAATATTTCAGTCACAGGAATCTGCTGTTCCTTCAAAGCTTTTACAAATGGTAGCGACTGAGTATCGGTCAGGAAGTCCTTATTCCCGCCACTGATGAACACGGGCGGATAAGACGGCGTAATATACTGAATCGGAGAAATCTGCTTTAAAAACTCGGCATCATATTTACGATCGCCGGTATAAGCCTGAATCAGGTTAAAGACACCCCATTCGATAATTTTCATTTCTTCAGGTGCTGTGCTGGCAAATGCTTCCAAGTCATAAATTCCACAATGCAAGATTAAACCTTTAAGCTGCGTAGGTTGCAGATGAGGCTGAATACCGGATTGGTTGGCAAATACAGGGTTGGTCAAAAGAGCGGCGTAATGGCTGGCCATATTCGCCCCGGCAGAATCTCCGGCCAGATATAAGTTCTGGGCATCGATTTGGTAGGTGTCTGCATAGGTATCGAGAAATTCAAGTGCCTGATTGATCTGGTGTAACTGGCTAGGATAGGTCGCTTTTGGTGCAAACTGGTATTGTACGGATACCACATTATAGCCCTGTGCCGCCAGCAGCTTGAAATAACCGCGTGCATGTTCTTTAGAACCTGAAATCCAGCCGCCGCCATGAATCCAGACAATAGTCGGTCGCGGGCCAATACTGGCAATATTCTGCGGCTGATACAGATCCAAAGATAATTTCTGTTGCGGCGCATAGGTAATATTTTGCTGGACGATAACCGCACCAGGCGCATAATGATCCATCACTTTTTGCTGCAAGCCTGTGGTCAGGTTAAAAGCACCGGCAATGACTTTACTGTTCTGTGCGGTCTGACAGCCGGAAAGAATAACTGAACTTATGAGCAAAAGATGAATGGCAAAAAACCTCAAAACAGTCCCCTATACATGATCTAAAAACAGGCTACGGCAGTTTAAACCATCCTGCTGTAAACGAGGACTATTCATCCTCTTATTTTTGATCATTAAAACTGCAAATCCGAGTCTTTTACTCTGTTTTTTTCATCACTTTTACATGAAAAATAGATCTCTTGCGAAAGTCATTATTGCAAGTTTATCCGGTTTACGAGTGCAGCAATTAAGTTAATGCGTAAACCGAATCTTTTCCGTCTATTTCGATAGCGTTCACTTAATATTCTAAATGTTTTCAATTGACTATTAATGTGTTCGATCACAACTCGTATTTTTCCAATCATTTTATTGTACCTTTTCTCAACATCAAATAAGGGTAAATTCTTCTTTTTCTTTATTGGCAGCAATAATTTAAAGCCATCTTGCTCTAATCCGTAGTACCCTAAATCGGTCATAACATATTCACAATGTTTGAATTTCTTAACCGTTTTTCTTGCCAATTTAATATCATGCTGACTGCCATTCGATATATCTAGCCCTATGATTTGTTTGCTGTTCGGATGATAGATCACTTGTGCTTTTAGCGTATGTTTCTTCTTTTTACCACTGTAGAACTTACTCTGATTTTTTTTTCGGACGTTCTATTGAACATTCTGTCGCATCAATAATGACCCAGTTAAAGTGTTCGTCTGCTGTGGTAATGCTTCGTTTTGGCAGAGTAAAACGTCTTGATTTCATCAATGCATCTTCAACCTTTTTAATGGTTCGATTCACATTACTTTCAGCGATATGGTAATTTGCCGCTAATTCCAGTTGAGTGCTGTAGTTCCGTAAGTAATTGAGAGTTAATAACAACTGATCCTCTATATCTAAAGTATGAGGACGACCTGATTTCTTTTTGAGTGATTCTGCTTTTTCTAAAACCTCTACCATTTCAGTAAAAACTTGTCGAGGTACGCCAACCAAGCGTTTGAATTCAGAATCTGAAAAACGATTTAATTTCTGATATCTCATGAAATTTATATTGAGGTGGTTTTTACTTTCGCAAGAGGTCTAATATTTGTAATTTAATGAGTTTTTTCAATTTTACCGCTTTTTTGCAATTGCACCCGCCACAGCACTGTGCTATCAATAAACCAAGCCTAAAAATCAGACAACCTGCGGAGAAAAGCCATGGCTTATCAACATATTTTAGTCCCAGTGGACGGTTCAGAAATTTCCTTTTCTGCAGTACGACATGCTGCCAAAATTGCCAAGGCATTCGGTAGTCAGCTTTCCCTGATCAGCCTGATCGCAGAAGATCCTTTTACCGAGGCTGATTTCTATTATAGCTCCTCCATCATGAAGGAATATTTTATCGAAGCACATGCCAATGCCAAAAAGGCCTTGAAAGAAGCCACTGCCATCGCAGCCGGTGAAGGTATTGAAGCGCAATCCCGCATTGTCACAGGTTTAGTCAATGCAGAGCATATTGCTGAAACCGCGGGTGAAGTGAAAGCAGACCTGATTGTTATGGGTTCTCATGGCCGTAAAGGCTTCCAGAAAATGATTCTGGGCAGCTTTGCACAAGATGTATTGGGTGCGAGTGAAATTCCCGTACTGATCGTGAAAAAATAATCCTGACGCTGCGCATCTTCAAGATGCGCAGTACTTGCTACTTTACATTTGAACCTCTAGCAAAACATGCTGTGGAGATTTACTCGCTCAAACCACCCCCCGCTTACTGCAATAATAAATATGAGGAAGCACCATGAATAACTATGATCATCTTCTCGTAGCACTCGATGAGTCCTCGATTTCCTATGCTGCCGCAGATCACGCCCTGGAACTGGCCAAAGTATTTCATAGCCATGTCACTTTACTCAGTGTGATTGCGGTAGATCCCTTTAAGGGCGTAGATTTTTACAAAGTTGCTCCAGCAGTCACAGATTACTTTATGCATGCAGAACAAAATGCACTTGATCGTTTAAATGAACTGAAACTGAACTTTGTTCGTGATGGCATCCAGGTGACGACAAAAATCCTGCATGGCATGGCACCGTCAGAAGGCATTATGCAGGCTGCAAATGAATCCCCGACCGATATGATCATTATGGGTTCACATGGTCGTAAAGGTCTGCAAAAACTCATGCTGGGCAGTGTCGCTCAGAATGTTCTGGCACTTTCCTCTATTCCCGTACTTATCGTCAGACAATAAGATGCTTGATCAAAGCCTGTATGATGCAGGCTTTTAACGAAGTTTTTGATTTAACTCAGTCAAGAAAATTTCAGCATCAAGCTGGCTTTGAAATACTTTTTTGTATTCTCCGACCTGCTGAATGGAATGCGGCGTGTATTGAATGGAGATTTCAAGTAAGCCATTTTCAGGATTCTTGCTGACATGTACGGCAATAATATGCTGGCTATTTAAATAAAAACCATCTTCAATTTTCACTAACATATCTTGGACAACCTCTAGTAAGCGAATCTGTAGATCCCTTTACCTAGCTTACAGCTTAATAAACAAATACTCTTTTCCGTATAATCATACTGTAACACCCTTTGGTACTTAACTCGGCCTTTAGAGAAATTCAACTGTATTTAAAGCCAGCGTTTGAAATAAACAGGAAATAAAAAACCGGATCAGGTCGATCCGGTTTTTTATGAATATTGATGTTATACGCTGAGCATACTATTGAGTGTCTCAGACACATTTTTAGATTTAACCAGTGGCTTTAAGGTTTCAAGCTGTGCTTTCACTTCACTGCGTTGCGGTTCTGCCAAGGTATACCAGCGTGACAATACCTGTAGCAAACGTGAGCCTACAATCGGATTTTTCTCGTCCAGATATTTTGCCAGTCCAATAAAATGCTGCACGCCAAAGCTCCAGGTATTGACCGGATTAGCATTCAGCCCCCCGCTCACTGCACGGATACGGTTAGGCACAGCCAGATCATAATCCGGATGCTGGGTCAGATACGCAATCGTTGCATCCGTTGCTTTTGGATGTGCTGCCTGAACCATAAACCATTGGTCTAAAGACAAGGCTTCATCTTCAAAGCGGCTATAGAAATCTGCCAAAGCTTCTTCTGCTTGTGGTGCATCATTCCAGACCAAGACTTTCAGCGCACCCAAACGTTCAGACATATTGCCTGTGTGATATTGCTCATGGGCTAAATCAAAGGCAAATGCATCTCCCTGACGAGCCATCATCGTCAGCATGATGTTTCTTAAGGCGCGCACACCCATTGCTTGCGAAAACTCAGATTGCAGATCAGGATCCAGATTGAGATAAGTTTCTTTCGCTGTTTCTCCAAAGGCACGTGCCAAGGTATGCAGCAAAGCCTCACGCTTTTCCTGAATCATGACCGGATTATAATCCTGATCAATACGGCTACCCAAATAGCCTTCAGACGGTACATCAAACAGACGTGATGCCAACAGTGGATCTTTCTCAATCACATCCGGCAAGGTATTAAGCATAGCCTCGATATAAATTTCTGCAGGCTGGTCATCCAGCAAGATACGTTCAAGTAAGGTTTGGGTCGCCTGCCACTGGTTAAAACCATTGGTCTCATATTGCAACAGGAAAGCCAGTTCTTTTTCTGAATAGTCAAAGTCCAGATTCACAGGTGCAGAGAAATTACGCAGCAAGGACACCACCGGTTTTGCTGTCACACCGCTAAATTCGATCGTGGCTTCATCCTGATCAAATAGATACACGCCATCTTTGACGCCATTTTCAAAGAGTGCTTCAGAATTTAGCGTTAGCTGTTCACCGCTTTCAGCATCAAACAGTGCCAAAGCCACGGGAATGGGTACTGCTTTCAGATTTGGATATTTAGCATGGGTTTTCAGGCTTTGCTTAAAGCTGAGGCGATAGATTTGGGTCTCTACATCATATTCAGCTTTTGCTTGAAGTTTAGGCGTACCCGGCTGGTTATACCAGGTCAGGAAATTTGAAAGATCTACACCTGAACCTGCTGTTAGTGCAGCCACCCAGTCCTCAACCGTTACCGCCTGACCATCATGACGGCGGAAATATTCATCGGTTCCCTGACGGAATTTTTCCTTGCCAAGCAAGGTCGCCATCATGCGGTTAATTTCCGCACCTTTTTCATAAACGGTGGCGGTATAGAAGTTGTTAATTTCTACAAAATGATCCGGACGCGGTGGATGTGACAATGGTCCTGAATCTTCCGGGAACTGATGCGCTTTCAGAACCGCCACATCATCAATACGCTGTACCGCAGCCGACTGTAAATCTTCCGAGAAAGACTGGTCACGGAATACAGTCAGGCCCTCCTTAAGACATAACTGGAACCAGTCACGACAGGTAATCCGGTTACCGGTCCAGTTATGGAAATATTCATGCGCAATGACTGACTGCACTCGCATGATAGCAGCATCAGTGGTGTACTCTTCATCGGCCAGCACGCATGAAGTATTAAAGATATTCAAACCTTTATTTTCCATGGCGCCCATATTGAATGCACTGGTCGCCACAATCATGTAGTTATCCAGATCATAAGGCAGACCATAATGCTCCTCATCCCAGCGCATGGAATGTTTGAGCGCTTCCATGGCGATTTTGCATTTTGGAATATCTTTTTCTTCTGCATAGATTTCCAGAGCTACATTGCGACCTTCTGACGTGACATAAGAATCTTTCATCACTGCCAAATCACCAATGACACAGGCGAACAAATAGCTCGGTTTCTTGGTCGGATCCTGCCAGATGGCATAGTGACGATTGGCATCGACTTCACCGGTTTCCAGCAGGTTACCATTCGCGAGCAAAACCGGATATTTCTTGTCTGCTTCGACACGCGTCGTAAAGACCGACAACACATCCGGACGGTCTGGATAGAAAGTAATTTTACGGAAACCTTCTGGTTCATTTTGGGTCACAAACAGATCTGAACTGGCCTGATACAGACCTTCCAGCATAGTGTTACTTTCAGGATGAATTTTAACCACAATTTCAAGTGAGGCCTGATCAGGTGCATGTGCAATGACCAGCTGTTCAGCATCCAAGTGGTAGTCACTGGCATTCAGGGTTTGACCATTTAACCGAATCGATTGCAGCTCCAGATCGCGGCCAAGCAGAACCAGATCGCCAGCAGTCTGACGCTGCATCTCCAGCTTGCTGCTGACCAGACTGTGGTCACTGTAGACTTGAATATTCAGGTCGATGGAATCAACAACAAAGGAAGGTTTTTGATAGTCTTTTAAATAAATGGTTTGATCCGCTTCGATCACCGGGTTTGCCGCAATATTCATGTCCTGTCCTAATCTTTTATCGTGTTCGACATTGTTCATGTCAAAATCATACGCCAAGTTTTAAACGCTGTCTTTGCATTTGTATTGTTAGATCTAATATGGGCATTTCATGCACCACTTTCAATGCATTCTGCCTAATTGAGCAGCACTCGGCTCTACATAAGAAATATCTGTGCCATAAAAATAGTCAGGATCATAATTTCTTACATTTTCATAAATCACTGATTTAGAAATATATAATTTTATTTTCAGAGTACTACATAAATACTGATTAAAAAATGAGCACACTTCTTGCTACAGTTAAACTGTGTTTTTCCACACTTCCAATGAAAGAATAATGATAACGATGAGGTGAGCCATGTATTTAAAACAGCATGTTGTACGGATCGAAAATATCAAAACTTTGCAGACCCTGGATCAGGCCAATATTGACCATAAAGTGATTGCACTGTTGATGAGCTGTGAAGGAATTCCACTTCAGGCCCATGAAGTAACTGCCATTCTCAACAGCTACGATGCACTCGGTGCCAAAAAAGTGCCCTCTAAAAAGGTTCAGGCCTTAATTCATGCTAAACATCGCGGCGAGGAGGACGACACATTACCCTGCCCGGTTTAAAAAGCATCATTTCATGTTTTAAAATCAGAGCTACTTCGGTAGCTCTTCTTCTGTTTGGGTGACTATTTTTGATTTAGAAAAATTGCACCAGTCCACTACGTTTGCATCTCATCAGCCGTGTATAATCAAATGCCCGTCCATTCTAGAGTTGCCCGCGACCATGGTATTCAGTGTTCTGCAAAAACAGCTTGATGAAAGTACCCACTGCCCGCTGTGTAAGGCATCGATGTATTGGATTGAGGCAGAGCAATATGATCAGGAACTGAGCTATCATGAATGCAGCCATTGCCAGCATCAGCTTTATTCTGATCAAAAACACAATTGTTATTGTGAACGATGTCTGGCGCAGCGTAAACGCATGCTCAAGGAAGTCCGTTTACAGGAAAATCGTCAATATCATAAAAAACAGGATCGACCGGTTCTTGAGCTAAATCAGCTCAGTTTTATTAATAAACTGTTTTTACTCGCGATTCTGGATGAGCAGGTTCAGGAATATAGCCAGCACCGCGAATATATTGACTGGCATCAAATTCGATATTACTCCATCAGTCCCAACTATCTGTTCCAACATGGTCTGGTGAAAAGCCTGATCAGGGATCAGGTTCTGATTCCCAAAGATCTCCAGCAGGAAAATCAGCATTATTATATTAATGTCCGACTGGATGGCTATTCTGAACCGACCCTGTTCAGCATTACCCAGCAGCTGCGCAATTGGTTTTATCAAAACCTGAGTCAGGGTGTGCCCTTTAAAAGTGCAGATGAAGTCAAAGATGCACTCTATTGCCTGCTGTATGAAGAAATCATTCAGTTTGCCCAATTCTATTGCCGTAGCTGGAATGTGCAGATTGCCGGAAATCAGGGCTTTCAGACTTTTTGCTATCGTCTTTTGGATGTACTGGCTGTGGGCCAGATTTATTATCTGGTACAAACGGGACTTGAATATCTGTACAAACAAAAAGCCCTTAAGCCACGCAATGAAAACTTTATTAATACCAATCTGCTGAAAAAAACCTTGCAGCAGTATCGCGAACGTTCAGTGACAGAAAAATGGGAAACCTCTACCCTGCCACGTCCATCGCAACTGGCATTCAGCAAGATGAGCGAAATCCTGTTTTATCGTTTTCTGGGCTATGATGAAAATATCTTCTTCCAGCCAGTGTGGCGTTCGTGGCACAAGATCGAACCCCGCCTGAAATTTTATTCCCAGAAACGTTGTATGCACTGCGGCTCACAGGAACTGTCGGTAGATTATGATGCCAGTGACTATGTCAGCCTGTTCTGTCGTAGCTGCAAGCATCAAGACCATTATTTTACCCGCTGACCGAATAGACAACTTATCTTCCACTTTTATAAATGATCATTATGACGACTTCTACGCAAGCACTACAGCAAACGCTTCTAGATCAGATCTGTGAGGCCTGGTTAAAGCTACAGCAACAGCAGCCCTTGGTACATATCATGACCAATACCGTGGCCAGCAATTATGTCGCCAATGTTGTACTGGCTGCACATGCGTCTCCGGCCATGATCGACAATCCGTTTGAAGCTGAAAGTTTTGCCAAGATTGCAGCAGCAATCAGTTTGAATCTGGGTACACCGACGACAGAGCAGGTTCAGGCGATGCAGATTGCTGCGAAAACTGCACATCAATTGCAAAAACCGTGGGTGCTTGATCCGGTCGGTTATGGAACAGTTCTGCACTGGCGTTCTGGCATCGTAGATCAGTTGATGCATTCCCAACCTACGATTTTACGAGGCAATGCTTCTGAAATTGGCGCTTTGGCCGGTAAGCAGATTGAGTCCAAGGGTGTAGACAGCACGGTAGACAGCGCAGATGTTTATTTACAGGCGCAAACTTTGCTGGATGATTGTGAATGTATCGCGATCTCCGGTGAATCCGATTACATTATTTCTAGAGACTATCCTGTGATACAGGTGTCAGGTGGTTCTGCTTTACAGCCCCGAATCACGGCAATGGGATGTGCACTCGGTGCACTGATTGCTGCCTATAGTGCGGTGACCTCTCCAACCCTCGCTGCATTAACGGCACATGTACATTTTGCCATTGCCGGACAATTGGCATTCGAACGCGCACAACAGTTAGGCAGTTTTAATGTCGCCTTTCTAGATGAAATCCATCAGCTTAATACTGAAACAATCCGACAATATGCCAGCTTCAAAATTCTGCCGGAATTCATTTAGTTTATTGGCTGCTTTACGGGGTGTTTAGGCTTAAATAGGTGAACGCCCCTATTTAGATTGATCCTGCTCATTTGCTCTATTGATCTCCTTAGAAATGTTCTGTCTAGCTCTTTCGGAGATCATTTTTGAGTAATTCTATTCCGGATTGAGCAGGCTTCATACAACTTATCTAATGATTTTCATACAAACGGTTTCCATTTTACTTAAGATCTGTTTGCATCATGCAAATCTAGTTCATGTGAATTGTAGTTCAATTTTTTGTCGGTATTTAAACATGACCTTTAAGTTTTGATTAACAGGTTACATGAATCAATATTTGAAGCCTGATCATGCTTACTTTTGATTGCTGATTTGACTTTTTCGGTTTCAAAATCTCAGCACAATACCCGGATATTCAGCTCAATCGGGAACATGACTAATAGTATGAATAGACTGATAAAAATCCGTTCAAACAATGAGCTAACTTTCATTTCAATGAATCAGCTTTATAAATATGCATTAAAAAAGCCAGCTGTCACCAAAGCAACTGACTTTTAAGATTTGAACAAACAAAGTGTTTAAAACACCTGTTTAACCTGCGTAATGAATGCTGACCGACTTGATACGATTGCTTTCAATTTCAGTGACTTTGAACTGAACACCTTGATAATTTAACTCGGTACCCACTTCAACCGTACTGTTGGTTTTATCCAGAATCAAACCCGCCACACTGATATAACCAGCATCTTCATCAATCAGATCAATCATGCCAAGTTCCAGCTCAAGCTGATACAAGTCTAACATGCCCGATGCGATCCAGTGCGTATCATCCACTTTCACCAGATCCAGCTGTTCGTCTGCATCCGGGAATTCACCAGCAATTGCTTCAAATACATCCAGCGGTGAAATCAGACCCTGTACATTACCAAACTCGTCACTCACCAAGACCAAAGAACCTTTAGAAGTACGCAAGGTATTAATCGCGTCAATAACTTTCATCTTTTCAAAGATATAAATTGGGCGATGACGTTTAATCAGTGCTTTTAATTCTTCCGGCTCTTCCAGTACATCCAATAATTCTTTGGCACGTACTACGCTAATCACCTTATCTAGGCTACCGCGACATACCGGGAACAGACTGTGTGGAACAGACAGAATTTTTTCACGGATCTGTTCTGGGTTATCTTCTAGATCAACCCATGAAATCTGACCGCGCGGCGTCATGATCGAAGCAACTGAACGCTCTGCAAGGGTAAGCACCCCACCAATCATATAGCGTTCTTCATCTGCAAAGGTTTCTTGTGCCTCATTATTTTGACTGTCGGTCGTCTCTAGCTTGCCACCCATTAACTTCAGGATTGAGTCAGCCGTACGATGACGCAAAGGAATCTTAGATTCATGTTTAGCAGCATTACGCTGACCGAACTGGTTGAATGCTTCGATTATGATCGCAACACCAATACCTGAATAGATATAGCCTTTAGGAATATGGAAACCAAAACCTTCTGCAATCAGACTGATACCAATTAAAAGCAGGAAGCTTAAACACAGAATCACCACGGTTGGATGGCGGTTCACAAAGTTAGTCAATGGTTTCGATGCCAGTAGCATCACGCCCATTGCAACAATCATGGCAGCCATCATGACATAAATGTTGTCGACCATACCAATGGCGGTAATTACTGAATCTAAAGAGAAAACAGCATCTAAAACAACAATCTGTGCAACAACAGCAGTGAAACTTGCATATACCACATTGGTAGACACTGTGACTTCAGGTTTACCTTCAATCTTTTCATGCAGCTCAGTAACGGCCTTATACACCAGGAACAAGCCACCAAATAACAAGATCAGGTCCCGACCAGAGAAGGTCCAGTTAAACACAGTAATCAATGGTTGTGTCAAAGTGACCAACCAGGCAATGGCAAATAACAGGCCTAGACGCATGAATAATGCGAGAGACAAACCAATAACACGTGCTTTATCGCGTTGTTCAGGAGGAAGTTTTTCAGCCAGAATGGCAATGAAGACTAGGTTATCAATACCTAAAACAATTTCAAGAATAATAAGAGTAATTAAACCTACCCAGATTCCGGGATCTAATAAAAATTCCATTAGAGAATGACCCCGTTCGAGTAAGCTAGAAATAGAGATGGAAGATCAACGCACGGCGAGGGATCCATTAAAATTTAACCTATGCAACTTAAGACTATTCCATTATGCATAAACTGAGTATTTTGTAATGTATTAATTTACAAAAAAATTACATGATCATGATTTTATTGAGACTTTTATGATCAACTGATTGATGCTGAAACTGATTAATTTTAATTTTTTCTACATCATTTATTCGAATTGAATTAAAAATAAACAGAATTTAGTTTGATTAGACCATTACTTTTAAGGTCACTTAAAGATTAGAGCATAAACTATTTTTTTATTAAAAGAACAATCACTTAAAAATATAGCTGTAAATAATCATTTACTATATTGACTAAAACCACTCAATCACCCTATATTTCTTAAATCGATTAATTTATTGAAATACAATTATTTGCATTAAAACCTATTGAGACAGGCTGCTTAAGAACAATAAAAAGTCTTGGAAAACATTTCTACTCACGAAATACATAATGAGGAATTAAATTTATACAAAATATTATCGCCTTTCATCCGATTTTAAAGAACAGTCTCCGCGCCAGATAAGGCTCACATGCAGAACTGATCAACTCCTTGGGATGTTAAGCAAAACTAAAAGTGTTAGCGCTTTAACATTTTTAAAATAAAGGTTGAAATATGCATAAACTTTTTCATAAAATGAAAGGGCCCTAGAAAAATAAATACAAGGAACATTTCATGACTAAGAAATATGCAAAATTTTTGCCGTGTACGGAAGAATTTAATTTAGAAAACTTTCCATATTATTGGGTAACTCAGGTTCATGCTCAATACGTCGTTAATGTCGATCATGCACTAAAAAAGTATGGTGTTGACAATTCCCGCCGCCGCATCCTTCTTGCACTAAAAGCCAAACCGCATGCCAGTGTTTCTGATTTGTCAGAGATGGTTGTTTCTAAAATGTCGACCACGACTAAAATTGTCTACCGCTTAAAAGACGAAGGTCTGGTTGAAACCTATTCATGTGAGGATGACGCACGGATTACCCGAGTATTTTTGACCGACAAAGGCATGCAAATGACGCATAAGATCAATGATCTGACAAATGTGGTACTGGAACAGTCATTTGAAGGCCTGACGCCTTTGCAAATTGAAAAAACCATGGAAAGTTTACGTCATATTTTCAAAAATTTAGCTCGTTAAGAGACCTACTTTTTATTTTAAATAGACGCTGGCGAATTGGCGCATACTTTACAATAATAAATAATTCGCCAGAGCTTTCTAAAAATCAAAAAAGTTCAGTTGTGGACTGACTTTTTTGATTTTTTCTTTTGGTACATGTGAACATTCAAACTCTTCTACCGGAAAGCCCTCTACAAAGCTACGAATATCCGGATGCCTTAGCGTTAGCCATTCTTGCAGTCGCTGCTGTGGAATCACAATAACCGAGCGTTTGATATTACCCGGCTCATGAAACTCCTTCATCATGGGATGGTCAATTGCATCCATGGTAATCATACTGGCAGAGCGTACAATTTCACCTTGTACCCGAGCAATCTCATACACAGCTGCAATAAAAGTCGCCTGACCATCTTTACGTCTTACACCCCAACGCTGCGGTTTATTGTCAAAATATTTGGACTCATAAAATTCTGATACCGGAATAACGCCAAAATGACATCTAGCAGTGGCCTCAGCAAAGGTGGGCTTTTGCAATAAAGTTTCATTTCTGGCGTTATAAGTCTTGGTGCCTATAGTTTTGTCTTCTGCCCATTTCGGAATAAGTCCAAAATTCACGGAACGCCATTCCAGTCCTTGAGCTGAATGAAATAAAAGCGGCGTAGCATAATTGGGATAGACCTCCTCTGGATATTCAAAAGGAATTTCTGGCAATCCCAGATTATGCAACTGTTCTAAGGTTAAAGGCTTAAAGTTGGCGCACATGGCTTATATATAAATCATTCGACCATAAGATTATAGCGTGATGCCAAGTCGAAGCCTGTCGTATTTCTATAGTTTTAGGCGCGTTGACTGTTATGAATTCGGTACAGTCAACCAATGTGTCCGGGTAAACTCCTCAAAAATCCAGCGACCATTAAAACGACCCAATCCTGAATTTTTCTCGCCGCCAAAGGGTGCGTTTGATTGGTCTGCAACACTAATGCCATTAATATGTGTCATACCAATATCCAGTTGTTCCGCAAACGCGCTGCCTCGCTCGATGTTTGAGGTACATACTGCACTGGACAAACCGAACTCGGTCGCATTGGCCAGATTTAAAGCATGTGCTTCATCCCGGGCTTTTAAAATAGGTAAAATCGGCCCAAAGCTTTCTTGCTGCGCTAAATCGGAATCTCCCGCGACATCAATAAAAATATGTGGATAAACCAGATTTCCTTCAATTCCCCCCTCATACACCAGTTGTGCGCCCTGCTCGCTGCCTGTTTGAATGATCTGTTGATGCTTTTTAACCTGACTCTGGTTAATGATCGGACCAATCACGGTATCTTCCAGATTTGGATCACCCACCGGAATCATTTTGATCCGATCCAGAAGCTTATCTACATAAGCATCATGAATAGAGGCATCGACAATGACCCGATTGGTACTCATGCAAATTTGTCCCTGATGCATAAAACGCCCCATCAGCGTCAGTTCAACTGCTAGATCAAGATTGGCATCATCCAGAATGACCAAAGGTGCATTGCCACCCAGTTCAAGTGCCAAACGCTTGATTCGGGAACTGGCCAAGGCTTTGCTACCGACACTTTTCCCCACTTCAGTCGAACCGGTAAATGAAATCATTTTCGGCACCGAATGCTCAACAAAATAATCCCCGATTTCACTACCAGCACCGGCAACAATATTCAGTGCACCTACAGGCAAACCTGCCTCTTCAAAGAGTTTGCCGATTAAGGTACCGCCAGTCACTGGCGTATCACTGGCCGGCTTCAGCACGACGGTATTGCCACAGGCAATTGCAGTAGCCACTGAGCGTAAAGACAAATGAAATGGGAAGTTCCATGGACTGATGACTGCAATCACGCCTAAAGGCTTGCGCAAAACCATACTTTTACGTGCTGGATCTTTGCTTTGGAGCTGTTCAGTTTGGATCTGATCTGGAAAAGCCAGACTTTCCTGAATGATGCCCAGAGCAGCATCTACCTCAACACCAGCTTTAATACGTGTACTGCCTGATTCAATAATGAGCCAGTCAATGATTTCATCACGACGCTGCTGAATAATTGTGATCACATTTTGCAGCACTGTTTTACGTACTTCAATGGATTTCAAAACACCCTGCTGGAAAGCCTGCTCTGCTGCGGTATAAGCACTGTCGACATCGACAGAACGGGCAGCTGGCATACTAAAAATTTCGCTCTGGGTATAGGGGTTGATATTTTTTATTGTTCTGGTTGAAGTACCGGCTTGCCACTGACCATGAATAAACTGCTGGTCTAAATTTTGATATACCGTTGTCATTTTATTGTTTCCTCGCATGCTTTGCCCCACTTTAAAAGTTCGGCTGGAAAATTTCTAGTCAGAACGACAGCGGCTTACCATTAGACAATAAAAAAGCCTCCGAAGAGGCTTTTTTAAGCTAGACAGGATTAATCACCTGTATAACCTTTTAACTTTAAACGCGCTGCATGTAAAAGCGGCTCGGTATAACCTGATGGCTGCTCACCACCTTTAAAGATCAGGTCAGATGCTGCCTGGAATGCAATATTGTTGGCAAAGTCAGCAGACATTGGCGTATACAGTGGATCATTGGCATTTTGCTCATCCACAATTTTCGCCATACGTTGCATGACTTCTTCTACCTGTTCACGACTTACGATACCGTGACGCAACCAGTTCGCAACATGTTGTGAAGAAATACGTAAAGTCGCACGGTCTTCCATTAAACCGACATCATTGATGTCTGGAACTTTAGAACAACCTACACCCAAATCTACCCAGCGAACCACATAACCTAAAATACCTTGACAGTTATTTTCGAGTTCTTTGGTTTTTTCTTCTTCAGACCAGTTAGTGTCTTTCGCCAATGGTGGTGTCAACAAATCATCTAGAGATAAAGGCTGAGTCGACAATAATTCTTGCTGACGGTCTGCAACATTAATCTGGTGATAGTGAATCGCGTGAATCACCGCACCTGTAGGTGATGGAACCCATGCACAGCTCGCACCCGCTTCAGGATGTTCAGTTTTGGTTTTGTACATGTCAAGCAGCATGTCTGGCTTTGGCCACATGCCTTTACCGATTTGTGCTTTACCACGTAAACCTGCTTGCAGACCAATCATCACGTTACGGTTTTCATAAGCCGGGAACCAGATTTGGCCTTTTACTTCGCCTTTACGAACGAATGGACCAGCTTCCATAAAGGTATGGATTTCATCGCCGGTACGGTCCATGAAACCTGTATTGATGAAGATCGTACGATCTTTGGCTTGTGCAATACAGTTCTTCAAGTTCACAGAAGTACGGCGTTCTTCATCCATAATCCCGATTTTTAAAGTTTTTGCAGGTAAGCCAAGTGCCTGTTCTGCACGTTCAAACAATTCAACGGCAAATGCCACTTCTTCAGGACCATGCATTTTCGGCTTAACGATATACATTGAACCTTGACGCGAGTTCTTGATCGTGTTTTCACCTTTGATGTCTACAAAAGACAACA
The DNA here is from genome assembly GCF_000369725.1 of Acinetobacter sp. CIP 101966. Classification (NCBI taxonomy): domain Bacteria; kingdom Pseudomonadati; phylum Pseudomonadota; class Gammaproteobacteria; order Moraxellales; family Moraxellaceae; genus Acinetobacter; species Acinetobacter sp. CIP 101966. Next base: position 681,637 of record NZ_KB850160.1, read on the forward strand.
ATGGCGTAACCAATGCATCCATGATGCCTTCATAGATTTCTGCGCCATCTACCAGAATCGCAGGGTTTGTCATTAAATGACCAACATTACGCAGCAACATCAATGAACGGCCGTGAACTTTAGTTTCACCACCTTCTACATTTTTGAAAGTACGGTCTTCATTCAGTTTACGGGTAACAGTTTTACCGTTTTTCTCAATAGACTCTTCTAAAGTACCTTTCATCAGGCCTAACCAGTTACGGTAGCCTTCTACTTTCTCTTCAGCATCAACAGCTGCAATCGAGTCTTCCAAGTCCTGAATGGTCGTAACCGCAGCTTCAAGAACTACATCTTTTACACCAGCGGCATCAGTTTGGCCAATCGGGCTGCTGGCATCAATTTGCACAATAGCGTGCAGGCCATTATTTTTAAATACGATTTCAGTCGGTGCTGAAGCTTCGCCATTGTAGCCAACGAATTTAGCTGCATCTGCCACAGTTGTTTTTGAACCGTCTTTTAGGGTAACAACCAGTGCATTAGCTTCAACTGCGTATTGAGTTGCATCTGCATGCGAACCTTGTGCCAATGGGAAAGTTTCGTCGAGGAAATTCTTTGCAAATGCGACAACTTTTTCACCACGTTTCGGGTTATAGCCTTTGCCTTTTTCCGCGCCATCTTCTTCAGAGATGACATCGAAGCCATAAAGTGCATCGTACAAAGAACCCCAACGTGCGTTTGCAGCGTTCAAGCAGTAACGTGCATTACGTACTGGTACCACCAACTGTGGACCTGCCAGTATTGCAATTTCTTCGTCTACATTTTCAGTGCTGATTTGAAAATCTTCTACTTCTGGTAACAAGTAGCCAATTTCAGTCAAGAAAGCTTTGTAAGCTTGTAATTCAAATGTGTTATTGCGGTGCCATTCATCAATTTTCGCCTGAATGTCATCACGCTTAGCCAAAAGTGCTTTATTTTTAGGGCTAAGATCAACAACGACTTGTTCAAAGTTTTTCCAGTATGTTTCGCTGTCTAAACCAGAACCTGGTAGTGCTTCATTTTCGATGAAATCGTAAAGTTCTTTAGCAATCGCTAACTTGCCTTTTTGAATACGTGCAGTCATTGTCTTTCCTGATATTGCTACTTTTTATACAAGAGATTCTAGTATACCGATTAAAATCTAGCTGAATAGTATTATCACATTGCTAAATACTGAGCATTTTTTCCAATATGAATACCCTCATAAACATATTTGATATTTCTCAGTTACAAATAGATATCATTCTGCTAAATACCTTAATGACAGTGTATAAAGTTTTCGAAATGTAGAAATTAGACTTAAGTTCAGATTTTCGAGTAAAAATTATGCATTCTAGTTATACACGATCATATTTAGACCAAGATTAAGCCATGTTTAATCAGGCTTGTCGACAATTCAAGTGGTTATTTTTATAAAAAAAGCGCTGGTGAATGACCAGCGCTTTTATTCTTACTCTCCGTTCACGGAGGCGATTTTCTCAATCTGGCGATGTTCAGAATTCAGGTATTCATCTGACTGCATTTCCAGCAAACGGGAACGGGTCCGTTCAATTTCAAAGGCCAGTTTTTCACCCTGATAAATATCCACGATATTATCTTCTGAGGTTAAGAGTAACTTGACGCCACGGTCATAAAATTCATCGACCAGATAAATAAAACGGCGCGTTCCATCATTCAGGAAATCGGTCAGATGCGGTACATTACTCACCAAAACCGTATTATAAATATTGGCGATTTCAATAAAATCAGCCGGACTGCGTGGCTTTAAACACAGTTCAGAAAATTCACACCACAATACATCTTCAGTATGTGACACGGTTTCAACAATACGGTTGTTGATAATAATCGGCTCTTCAGAACAGGTCTGAGTCTGGGTCAAAGCGCTAAAACGTTGAGCAATCCAGTTTTTATGATCATGTGTTAACGGGAATTTAAACAGTTGTGCCTGTTTCAAAACCCGTAGACGGTAATCGACTCCGGCATCGACATTTAAGACCACACAGTTTTTCTTGACCAGTTCGATGGTAGGCATAAAACGGTCACGGTGAATGCCGTTCTTATATAAACCGTCCGGTGCGATATTCGAAGTAGCGACCAAGGTGATACCACGTTCAAACAGCTTCTGGAACAGATCGCTCAGGATCATTGCATCCGTCACGTTAGACACAAAAAATTCATCAAAACAGATAATGACCGCTTCTTTATAAATTCGATCCGCCACGATATCTAGCGGATTACGCTGTCCGGATAATTTGTTTAACTCACGATGCACATGCTGCATAAAATGGTGAAAATGCATCCGGGTTTTACGGCGAAACGGAATCGAATCGTAAAACTGATCCATTAACCAAGTTTTTCCACGCCCCACACCACCCCACATGTACACCCCTTTCGGAGATGTCTGACGGCGAAAGCGGCGAAATGCTTTTTTCGATGCCTTAAAACGCTGAATCAATTCCAGCCAGACACGATTCAGTTCATGTACTGCCATTGCCTGTGCTTCATCAGGCATAAACTGTCCCGAAGAGATCGCTTGTGCATAACGTTCTGCAGGAGAAATCGGACTAAAAGCGGTGCTGTGCTGTGAATTAAAATCGGACATAGAATTTCATACTATTTGGGATCAATTTAATTATAGCGGAGTTTAATCAACACGCTATAACACTTTGGCATAAACAAGCTTAGGCTATTTTATATATTGCCGAGGACTTTGCCCAAACCAGCGTTTAAAGGCATGGTTAAAAGCAGCCGGCTCGGAATAGCCTAATAATTCTGCAATCATTTCAATCGAATACTGTTTGTATTCAATCAGTCGCAAAGCTTTATCTTTAATAATTTCTTCGCGAATCTGCTTATAACTGGTATCACACTGCTGTAACTGATGCCGTAAGGTTCGTTCCGGGATATTCAGCGCCTGTGCCGTTTCAGCCATGCTCGGCATCAGGCCGCTTTGGATCTCCAGATAATCCTGCACGCGCTGCACCACAGTCGGCGTCTGCTCATCCTGTTGCAAGCGTTCCAGTTCAGCCAGACATTTGGCTTCATAGACGGCAAAAGTCACCGCATCCGCAGAGGGAATTTTAATATCCAGCACTGCTTCATCAAACCAGAATGCTGCCCGAGATGCATCAAACTGTACCTGTGTTCCATAATAATCATGGTAGACCTTTAAGGTATTCAGATCTTCTGGATAGGCAAATGGCAACTCGATCCGCAAATCAGGTTTGGATAAGCTCATCAATTTGTAGATTTCCCGGATAAACTTAAACGTTCCGGAAATCTCTGCCTGTGCCAGCAACATTCTCAAATGATCATCCTGCTGCTTGGCTCGATAACATAGCGCGCTATGATGCTCGCTTTGCTGCAAGGCCAACTGACCGGTCAAATGCGTCAACTGCTGAAAACGGATCACCTGATTCAATGCATCACGTACCGTAGGACTGGTCACCAGCAACATGAGTAAGGGACCATAACCTGCCAAAGCATAATGCTGGCCAATCAATAATCCCTGTTCAGGTTGGATTTCCTGTCCTACAACCTTAAGCACATCATGTTCCAGACTGGGGTGGATCACCGAGCTTGGATCAAAGGCATCTACACGCAGTCCAATGTTTTGCAGTTTCTGATCGACATCCATGCCAGCCTTGCGCATCCCTTGAAGCAAATACATCAGACTGAGAACAGAACGTTTCATAACCATACAAATACAATGTGATTGCTCTAGTTGTACTATAAAAATAATGTGTCGGCTATTGCCGTTTAGATCAATTTTCTATCTAATCACCAAGGAGCAAATTACGATAAATATCCAACATTAAAATAAGTAAGGAATGTACTGATGCTAGATCATGCCACCGCTACACGCTCCCACCCTCATACCAAAGTTGCCATTATTGGAGCCGGTTTCGGCGGTATTGCCATGGCAATACGTTTACAACAGCATGGTATTTATGACTTTATTATTCTGGAAAAAGGGAGCGATTTTGGCGGAACTTGGCGGGACAATCAGTACCCTGGAGCAGCCTGTGATGTGCAATCACATTTGTATTCCTTGTCATTTGCTCCAAAAAGTAATTGGTCCAAGCGTTATGCGGAAGCACCCGAGATATTTTCTTATATTCAGGATCTGGTGACCGATTATAACCTGCGTGCTTTTTGCCGTTTAAATACCGAGGTACTGGCAGCACATTACCAGGCAGAGCGCTGTCTGTGGCAATTGCAGCTACAGGATCAAAGTATCCTTGAAGCCCAGTTTGTTATCTTCGCTTCCGGGCCATTACATATTCCCCAAATCCCACATATACTCGGTATTGAGAAATTTCAGGGCAAAGTTTTTCATTCTGCGCAATGGGATCACGCTTATGATCTGACTGGCAAAAATGTTGCATCGATTGGGACAGGTGGCAGTGCCATTCAATATATTCCGGAAATTGCCCCGCAATGCAAACATCTGTATGTCATGCAACGTACTGCGGCCTGGGTCATTCCTCGTGATGAACGCGCCTACCCGAATCTTGAAAAGAAACTCTTTAAAAAATATGACTGGTTTCGAAAGTTACATCGCACGCGCCTATATTGGTCAAATGAATCGCGTGTCGTACCGATTGTCAAACCGAGCATTATGAAATTCACCCAAAAACTGGCAGAACTACTGATTAAATATGAGGTTAAAAATCCTGAATTAGCCAAAAAACTGACTCCCGATTACATCATGGGCTGTAAACGCATTCTGGTTTCAAACCGCTACTTTCCGACTTTTAACCGCCACAATGTAGAACTAGTGACCGAGAAGATTCAGGAACTGACTGAACACAGTATCATTACACAAGATGGAAAAGAGCGGCCGATTGACTGTCTGATTTATGGCACTGGATTCATTACCGATCCGCGCATCTATATGAAGAATTTTCAATGTACCGGGCTCGATGGCGTAGAACTGAATGAAGTCTGGAAACAAGGCGCTGAAAGTTATTATGGCATTTGCGTGAAAGACTTCCCAAACCTGTTTCAGTTATTGGGCCCAAATACCCTATTGGCACACAACTCTGTCATTTTTATGATTGAGGCACAAGTCGAATATATTTTGCAATTGATGCAACTGGTCGATCGATCCCAAAGCGATGCCATCATGGTCAAAGACCAGGCACAGGATGCATTTAATCAGCAGGTGCAACATATGTTTGAAAAGACTGTGTGGCAATCTGGCTGCGTCAGCTGGTATCAGCAGGAAGGCGGCAAGAACTTTGCCTTATGGCCAACCTATACCTGGAAATACTGGCTCAAAACAAAAAAGCCAAATGCCGCAGATTATCGATTATTGAATAAAGTCGCCTAAAAGCTTTTTACCATCTGACATCAAGCGGTGGCATAATTTATAGGTAATTTTTTCAATCCATTAAACTTATGCAATCGCTTTGGCTTATCTTTCAGCTTCTATTCTGTCTAGCACTCGGTTTTGCCATGGCAAAACGAATTCCGATTTCGATTATTAAAATCTGTTTCAAGCTATTGCCCTATTTTAGCTATGTTTTATTGATTGCAATTGCCTTTGAATTTTCACAACTGGTAGATGAATTACAGCATCCTCTCCAGATTTTGAGTACGTCAATTAGTATTGCCTTTCTAACCTCACTCGGCGCTTTTGCATTTTGTTACCTACTATTTAAATGGGCAGGTTTTCTTCCGAGTTCAGGCCGGGTATCTCTCGATCTGGTAGTTAAATCCTTGCTGAATATGAGCTATGCTTTTTTAGCTCTCGCAGGTGGATATTGTTTACATGCGGGCTTGAATCTGTTTGATCTATCCTTGCAAATCAGCACCTGGCATTTGTTGCTGGTATTTATGTTCATGATTGGCTTGGATCTGGCTTATTCACCTTTAGATCGTTCCTGGTTAAATTTTAAAATTCTAATGGTTCCGATCGGTTGTATTTTCGGTTCATTATTTGCAGTCATAGCCTATTCATTCTGGAACACCGACATTAGTCTGAAAGATTTGATCATGCTGTCACAAGGCTATGGATTTTACTCAATGTCAGGCGTTGTCGTGACAGAACTTCGAAATGCAGAACTCGGCAGCATTGCGCTAATGAATGACCTGTTTAGAGAAATTTTTGCCATCTTACTGATGTATTGTATGGGCTGGAGATACCCAAGATCCGCCATTTCCGCAGCGGGTGCAACTGCGATGGATGTGACTCTACCGATGGTTAAACAGGCCTGCGGGCATGATTTTATTCCACATGCCATGGTCAGTGGTTTTATTTTGTCACTGTTAGCACCAGTCATGGTGAGTGTACTGGCAGCGATTTAATTGCTTTATCGCTATCTCAATCTCACTAAATTCCTCTTTTATAAAGAGGGACTCTCCTCCCTGATTCAGTTTAAAAGCAGAATTTTAAAACGAAGCACAAGCAAGTAGGCCAAGAGGGCTGACTAAAAACTTAAATCAATATCACTTAAGGTATCGCCTACTGTTTCAATAACATCTGAAGCAAGACTGATGGCATCAGATGCAAAACTGACCACATCGATCCCCGCTGTCCAATCTGCTGAGCTTGCCTTTTGTTGTTGCTGTTTTTGTTGCTTAAGCTGTTCCGCCTGTTGAATATTTTGAATCAGGTCATTGTGTGCTTTTTCTAATTGTCGTTCAGATGAAGTCATCATTTTTTCTTTTTATTTTATAACCAATTTTTTCGATATATAAAAAAAGCCTTTCGACTGAAAGGCTTTTTGTCATTCAAACCATATTAAAGCGTTGCCAAAATATCTTTTAAGGTTTGGCGCATATTTTTAGACTGAGTAATCGGGCGACCAATGACCAGATGTGTTGAGCCATCTATCATTGCCTGTTTCGGTGTCACAATACGTTTCTGGTCATCTGCATTCGACCCTTCTGGACGAATGCCGGGTGTCACCAATGCAAAGTCTTTTCCAATCGTTTCACGCAACATTTTCGCTTCTTGAGCTGAGCAGACGACACCATCTAGACCACTATCTTTTGTTAGTTGTGCCAGACGTTTTACATGCTCATTTGGTTCAATATCCAGACCAATATCTTTCAAGTCTTCACGGCCCATTGACGTCAATACAGTTACTGCAATCAACTGAGTCTTATAATTACCTGCTTGCAAACGCTCTACACAGGTTTCCATCATCTTACGGCCACCTGATGCATGCACATTCACCATCCACACACCCAAATCTGCTGCCGCGCATACAGCCTGTGCTGTTGTATTTGGAATATCATGAAATTTCAGATCCAGAAATACATCAAAGCCTTTATCTTGAAGTGCTTTGACAATGATTGGACCTTCATGGGTAAATAACTCTTTACCAACTTTTAGTCGACACAAGGCAGGATCTAACTGTTCTGCAATGGCTAAGGCATCAAATTGGCTTTTGGCATCTAGTGCGACGATGATACTCAAGAGATTACCCCTTCATATAGGCAAAAAATAAGCCCATTATAATGGGCTTTGATTTTCATTGGTAATATCTAATACAGTTTTTTCATGCCGGGTATGGGCTGCTGCTTCAGCTGCCATTAACTTGGCTGTATTCAACTGTTCCTTACGTAGATGTTCAATGTCTTTACGCAGTCGTTTTATTTCCCAATTCGTCTGAAAAACCCGGAAGATCTGAACGCCCAATAACAGGCCCAAAACGACACCTAAAGATAACGTGAGGAGAAGCAATAATCCAAGGCGCATTGCGGGAACTTGAGTAAATAACAAGTCCACTGACAATTCGGTACCGTTTTGCAAAACCAAAGCTAATGAATAACCAAACAGGACCAATAAAAGAATGACCAGAACGTAACGCATGAACACCCCGCAAAATATTTACAATTATTTTTGTGCAGACTCGTTCACAGCGTCACGAAGTGCCTTGCCTGGTTTAAAGTGCGGGACTGCTTTTGCAGCCACTTCTACAGATTTACCAGTTTTAGGGTTACGACCTACGCGCGGTTCACGGTGATGCAATGCAAAACTACCAAATCCACGAATCTCGATACGATTGTCAGTTGATAAAGCTTCTATCATTTGATCGATCATAATTTTAACGGCTTCTTCCACTAAAGGCTCAGCCAAATGCGGATTTTTTAACGCAATACGCTCTATTAAGTCAGACTTATTAAGTGCTTCAGTAGTCATCTGCGACCTCTTTAATTATCAAGCTACTTGGGATCTATTTCCCGATAATAACCTGTTTAAATACAAAACGGTAGCGCAATAATTAAATACTACGCTACCGTTTACAGTATTTGTATAAAAAGTATTAGTTAACTTACATTAACAATACAATTCAAACGCTTACTTAGTTGCCCATTTGAGCTTTGATCAGGTCACCAATCGTCTTAGGACCATTGTCTTGACCAGCAGGAGCTGTTTTCAAGTTAGCAACTGCTTCTTTCTCTTCAGCTTCGTCTTTCGCTTTGATAGACAAGTTGATTGCGCGAGATTTACGATCTACGTTGATGATCTTCGCTTCAACTTCTTGACCAACTTCAAGGAACTTAGTTGCATCTTCAACGCGATCGCGGTTGATTTCAGATGCTTTCAAAGTCGCTTCAACTTCGTCAGCTAACTTAACAGTAGCGCCTTTAGCGTCAACTGCAGTTACAGTACCTTTAACCAAAGCACCGCGTTCGTTAGCAGCAAGGAAGTCATTGAACGGATCGTTGTTCATTTGCTTGATGCCAAGGCTGATACGGTTGCCTTCAGCGTCTACAGAAAGGATAACCGCTTCAACAGTGTCGCCTTTCTTGTAACGACGAATCGCTTCTTCGCCTTGTTCGTTCCAAGAAATATCAGACAAGTGAACTAGACCGTCGATACCGCCTGGTAAACCGATGAAGATACCGAAGTCAGTGATAGATTTGATCGTACCAGAAACTTTTTCGCCTTTATCGTGGTCTTTAGCAAACTCTTCCCATGGGTTAGCACGAGTTTGTTTGATACCAAGAGAAATACGACGACGTTCTTCATCAACTTCAAGAACCATAACATCAACTTCATCACCAATCTGAACAACTTTAGATGGGTGGATGTTTTTGTTAGTGTGATCCATTTCTGAAACGTGTACTAAACCTTCAACGCCTTCAGCGATTTCAGCGAAACAACCGTAGTCAGTCAGGTTAGTTACGCGCGCTTTAACGATTGAACCTTTAGGGTAACGGTTCATGATCGCTAACCATGGATCTTCCCCAAGTTGTTTAAGACCTAGAGAAACACGGTTACGTTCGCGGTCGAATTTAAGTACTTTAACAGTAACTTCTTGACCAACTTCAACAACTTCTGAAGGGTGCTTGATACGTTTCCAAGCCATGTCAGTGATGTGAAGAAGACCATCAATACCGCCAAGGTCAACGAATGCGCCGTAGTCAGTAAGATTTTTGATAGTACCAGTAACTGTTTGACCTTCTTCAAGCTGAGCAAGAAGAGCTTCACGGTCAGCTGAAGATTCAGCTTCCATAACAGCACGACGTGAAACAACAACGTTGTTACGTTTAGCGTCAAGTTTGATTACTTTGAATTCTAACTCTTTGCCTTCTAGGTGAGTAGTATCACGAATAGGACGAGTATCAACTAAAGAACCTGGAAGGAACGCACGTACTGGACCGATGTCAACAGTGAAACCACCTTTAACTTTACCAGAGATAACACCAGTAACGATTTCGCCGTCTTCAAAGATTTTTTCAAGTTTAGTCCAAGTTTCTGCGCGTTTAGCTTTTTCGCGAGAAAGAACTGTTTGACCCATACCGTTGTCAAGTGCTTCAACAACTACGTCTACAGTGTCGCCAACTTGAACTTCAAGTTCGCGCTGTTCATTTAAGAACTCAGCACGGTCAACAACGCCTTCAGATTTAAGGCCAGTGTCAACAGTTACCCAATCAGAGTCAATGCTTACTACAACGCCTTGGATAACTGCACCCTTTTCAACGTTGAGGTTTAATTCGCTTGCTTCAAAGAGGGCTGCAAAAGATTCGGTCATGATATTTCCGATAAAGTCAGCGGTCTTGGATCAGACAAGGCCGGTTTAATTAAGCATCTACATAGTCCATATAAAACTGATCAAGCTATGCGTTTGCTGATAAAATTGGGTTAGTTTGCTAATTGCTGATCCACATAAGTGGTCATCAGCTGGAATACTTCATCGATATTCAAATCTGAACTATCGATAATGTAAGCATCATCCGCAGGCTTGAGTGGAGCGACAGTGCGTTCCATATCTCGTTTATCGCGAGCGATGATATTAGCTAAAATGTCGCTTATTTTAACATCCAGCCCCATGCCCTGCAACTGCTTTACACGTCTTTGCGCACGGGATTCAGCCGAGGCCGTCAAATATATTTTTGCCTGGGCGTTCGGGAAGATACTTGTCGCCATATCGCGTCCGTCTGCTACCAGACCCGGTGCCTGCGCAAAGGCATGTTGGCGTGAAACCATCGCTGTTCTAAGCTCAGGAATTGCTGCAACTTTTGAAGCAAACTCTCCTACCCGCTCAGTGCGAATAGTTTGGGACACATCTTCACCATCCAGCCACACCTGCACTCCAGTGTCGGTACTGACAAACTGGATATCTAAATTTGTTGCGATTTGTACGCATTCTGGCAATTTCGTGTCTAGAGAATCCAGCAAATCATGGTGATGCAATGACAAACCCAAAAGGCGGTATAAAGCACCAGAATCCAATAAGTGAAACTGATAATGTGCAGCCAGTTTCGCTGCTAACGTGCCCTTGCCAGACCCACTTGGACCATCAATGGTAATAATTTGAACTGTCATTGCTTTCCCGTTGTTGTTTAAACAGATTTTGCGAGTTTTGTCAGGCCTAGTTTAATCGCTGCCTGTAACTGTGCAAGGATTAATTTACTCACAAAAGGCGCACGTGCCTGCAATTCAATCGTATAAGTTACTAGCGTTTTGTCATCAGCCAGTGCTTCAAATTCAATAATACCCAAATGATGCTTGATTAACGGATTTTTAATAATCTGGTATTCGATGCGATTATTTGGCTCGAACAAGGTAATTTGTTCTTTCAGCGGCTTTATTGGCCCCATACCCATTGCACGTACCGAACCGAGTCCATCAGGATATTCAGCATCCGCAGAATCCTTGATCCGCTCAACCTGCATCGGCGCGAAAGCAATATTATAGGTGGCATGCTTAGACATTAAATTAAAGACATCATCAAGCGCTGCCGGGAATTCTTTTTTTACTTGAATACTATTCATTATTGTTCCTGAAGATTGCAGATATTTGAAAGTAAGCAAATTTTAGCGGATAAAGCAGATTTATTTCTGCGTATTTAATAATTTTTCTTGTAACTTGAGTTCTCGTTTCTGCTCGCGGCGCAACTTAAAAAATGCACTGAGCTGTTCAGAGCATTGCTGCTGCATGCAGCCTGCCTCGAAAGGAAATACGTGATTATAATAACCAGTTTCAAACAGTTGACGCGCACTCACCAGTGAACCTGCTTTCGCTTCAAATGCGCCAAATACTACCCGTGAAACCCGTGAATGCACCAGCGCCCCAACACACATGGTGCACGGCTCAAGAGTCACATAGAGCACTGCATCATCAGGTAAACGATAATTTTGGATGTTTTGACACGCGTCACGTAGCGCAACAATTTCAGCATGCGCAGTCGGATCATTCAACGAGATGGGCGCATTAAACCCCCGACCAATGATCTGATTCTGGCTGACGATAATTGCCCCAACAGGGATTTCTCCCTGTGCAGCAGCAAGTGCAGCCTGCTCGTAAGCACGCTGCATCCAGTATTCATCTGTAAATTGTGTTTCGGACATTGGGGCTTAAATCACACCATAATGTTTGAGCAGCTCATTCCAGCTTTCAATAGTCGTAACTGGAGGATTTCCAGACAGGATGCCTTTTAAACTCATATCTGCACCCTTTTTCCACTCAGGACTAAGGTCTTTATCGACCAGACGTGCACGCACACCTTCGACAAAATCATGATGACGGATTTTCCAATCAGAAATTTGAACTTCCAGTTCGAAAACTTCATTCCAGGAATGTACCTGCTTACCCCATTGCCATAATAGCCAGGTCAAGGCTGCAGTGGTTGGTGAACCTTTTTTCAGGTTTTCACTGGCCTGACGTAACCAGTCACTGCGTGCATCACTCAGGCCAATAATCGACTCATAATCATGCTCAAAGTTGATGCCACGGCAAACACTATGAATCACGTCCAGAGAGTTTTGTAGCGGTCCCGGGCCTACCGGACGGTGCATACTATTCAGGGTATCATCAATGGCACGGAAGTCACCCGCAGGATAATGTTCCCAGTCAATATTAATGACTTTATCCAAAACTGAATCACGCTGTGCATCACAAATATGCGTTGCCCAACCAATACCATAAGCACCAGCAGCGGTCATGATCGAACCGGTCAAGCCGGTAAATAGACCAATCGCACCACGATCTGCCAGGAAGCGGGTTGCACCCACGTCTGGATACAAACCGATATTGATTTCAGGCATGGCCAAACGTGAATATGGCGTCACTAAACGGAAAGGCGCTGCCATAAACAGGCCCAAGCCACCACCCATCACATAACCTTCACCCCAGACTAAAACGGGTTTGGCATAATTATGCAATAACAGATCAAGTGCATATTCTTGTTCAAAGAATTTATTGGCAGCCGCGACTTCGTCATTAATAACTAACTGACGCAGCTTACGCACATCCCCACCCGCACAAAAAGCTTTCGGAGTGGTTGAATCCAGCCAGATAGCCTTTACGCTGTCATCATGATGAAAATCCTGAAATACTTCCAAGAGTGCGGAAGCAATCGATTCATCGAGAGCATGCAAAGATTTAGGGCGATTTAAACGAACGATACGCCAACCATTGTGCGCTTCTTCAACAATCAAATCCGGATGATAATGTTTAGTAAGGGGAGAATATTTCATGCGTCCAGCTGCCAATCTATAGGCTCAATGCCATGTTGTTTGAGGTAGTTATTCGATTTTGAAAATACTTTACAACCAAAAAAACCACCACGGTTTGCGGCCAAAGGCGATGGATGTGCTGCCTTTAACACGAGATGCTTGTCTTGATTAATGCGCTGTCCTTTACGCTGTGCGTATGCGCCCCAAAGAATAAAGACAATATGTTCACGCTGTTCATTTAATACATCAATGACGTGATCAGTAAACGCTTCCCAACCGCGCTTTTGATGCGAAGTCGGCTGACCTGCTTCGACGGTCAGTACTGCATTTAACAGAAGCACACCCTGCTCTGCCCAATGCGTCAAGTCACCATGCTTCGGTCTTTCAACCCCGACATCAGCATGTAACTCATGAAAAATATTACGCAAAGATGGTGGTAATGCAACCCCCTTTTGCACGGAAAAGCTTAATCCATGCGCCTGATTTGGGCCATGATAAGGATCTTGCCCTAAAATCACCACTTTTACCCGATCTAGCGGTGTGGTATTCAAAGCATTAAAAATCAGATGATTGGGAGGATAAATGATTTTATCTGCTTTTTTTTCTTCAACGAGAAACGCTTTTAATTCATCCATTTTCGGACTGAGCAAAAATTCACTCAATCCATATTTCCAGCTTTCATCCAACTGAACTTTATTCAGCTTGGCCAGTTGCTGTTCATTTAAAGACATTCTTCAATCCTAAATCTATGTCAATGGATTTAAAGTCACGCAGACTTTAAATCTGTACCTGTAAATCTACTGTAGGGTTATGAAATGGTGTGCCCTGTTTGAGCTTGGCAAACATGTCCGGATCTGTCCATTCAGCTTGCACCTGTTCAGAGAACTCAAGTTGTTGCAGGCTCAAAATTCCCATTTGTTCATTTTGAATATCTTCTAAAAAGCTTTGTGCATAGCCGGTGTCGGTTTCATGCACAATCACAGAATAGACTTCGACATCGCCTTCGCCATTTTGCGTCACCGTCGATGCCAGCACCTGTTGTGCCAGAAAGAAGAAAATACGAGAAAACTGTTCAGCTGATGGCGATACCGGCAAAGACACCCAGCGCGCACTGAAATTCTTGCAGGCCTGAATATATTCCGGATCGTCATTTTGCCAGAAGCAGATGGCATGATCGAAAGAATCAAAGAAATCCTTAATCACACCTTTAAGCAGGCCAAAGTCATAGACCATTTGACCATGATCTAGCTTCGAGGCTTTTAGCAATAACTCGACTTTATAACTATGGCCATGGATCGAACGCTTACAGCGATCTGACGTGCAGTTACGCACAATATGAGCATTCTCAAACTTAAATAACTTACGAATTAACATATGCCGTAATGTCGTCAAAAAATAGGTGAATTAATTTTGATTATAAAGCAAAAGTAAAGCTTTGAGGATTAATTTTGCTGTTTAGCATAATAGGGAAAAGGCATCAGCCCGGCATTTGCGCTTATCCAGCCTGTACAATTCATGAGCTAAAATTAAAAGGGTGCCATACTGCGGTAGGCCACATAAACCTGTTTGTCCTGACGAACCAGATCACTACTAAACTGACGTTTACGCTCACTCAGCATCACTTCAATACGTGCTTTAAAGTGATTGGATTGCACTCCAAGCAGGTTATTAAACAGGTTATGTTTGGCTGCATCCACCTGAGCAAAGGGTTCTAGTGTCCAGAGATCAGCCACATTGGAAAAATATTCCAGATTTGCCTGACGGCGATCCAGCAATTGCTGCACAGTATTCACATCCAGCTTTTCATCCATGCTCGCCAAAAGAAATGCAGATGCGGTATTAATATTGACCGTAGTATCTGCTACAGACGCAGTACTTAGATAAGGTGCGATTAGTTTGTACTTATTCTCTTCAAAACCTCGTATCAGTTTCAGCTCTTCAACGCTATGAAATTTAGCATTCGGAGGCAGAGAACCATTCGGCAAACCCTGATAATAATTGGATTCTGCACCCATAGGTCCACTCGGCATTTCATCTTCATCCTGCCAGTCGATCACGGCTTCACTCAACTGCTCTGGCAATCCAGCACGTTTTAATATCAGCTCGAACCAGGCTTTAGCGTTTTCATTCACCGTGCCTTCGGCGGTGATCAAGCTATTTAAATTAAACTTGCCTGATTCATCCTGCACAATTCCGGAGACATAACCGTCATCTACCGGAAAAGCCGGCATGGGCTGCGCCCAGGTTTCCTGCAGATGGTCGACCTCTGCAGCATTTTCAGCATCATCGACCAGCAATTCAGAAAAAAAGGCCTCGGCACTCTTGGCATACATGAGAGACTGGTTTTGTCGCATCAAATAGGCAGTGCTTTCAGCAGTTGCAGCCTGACGCTGGGCAATCGTGGCCGCCAAAATAGTCGCTAGCGCTACCATCACCAGAATGGTAATCAGTGCAATGCCCTGCTGCTGCTTGATCATGATCGCTTTCTTCATTTTCATTTCTTATTATTCTGAGCTGGGTTGACCGGTGTTCTGAGTATCAAGCAAAAAGTCCGTATTTAATAAACTAAACATCCATTCATAACTGACGCCATTCACGGCTAAATTGATTTTAATCCCTTTAGGCAACCTTTGCTTCTGCTCTAATTGGTTCAGGTCTGCAGAAGCGTCCGGCCATTGCGTGAGTCCATTCGGATTGAGTACGACGATCTGGAATTGTTCCACTTCCGACAATAAAACACTGGATTCGGGCTGATCTTGACCGGTCTGATTCAGATTCCGGTATTTCAAGCGATAAAGTTTCTGTTCATCGGCTCGATACTGATATTCAATGCGTTCATCTGGGGAAATCCCCTCTTCCAAAGGGTCAGTCACTCCAGTTTTACTGAAATTAAAGCGTCCGTTCTGCAGCACTAGAGCCGGCTGAATATCGCCATTGATATTGGCCGTTAAGGGTACTGCCTGTACGGTATCTCGCAGAATCTGCTGATAGGTTTGCTGTAACTGACCTAAACGCTGTTCATGAATCACATTCTGATCTTTGGTTTTGACAATATAATCAAAAACTTTCCAGCCCAAAGCAGACAGCACCGCAAAGATCGCAATTGCGACCATTAATTCAACCAGGGTAAATCCTTTAGGCTTCATGGAGTATTGTTCATACGATGATTAAAGAACATCAGGCTGGTGATACCAGATTCCACCTGACCACTGTCCTGATTAACCAGACTCACCTGCAGCTCGATCCGTTGTACATTCGGACTGACCGTCGGTTCGCTGCGCTTGTCAATCTGCCAGGTTTCACCTTGCTGGGTCAGCTGTTTGGAAGCCGTCCCTTCCATCCATTCCTGATTGATTTCCATTTGTGCCACTTCATTTAAGGCAACAAACTGTGCTTTGGTACGTAGAATTGCATTCGAGGTCGACTGGGTATATTGCATTGCGACTTTGGTCAAGGTCATGGCTGCGGTCGCAAAAATTGCCAGGGCCACCATGACTTCCAATAAGGTAAAACCTGAGGCACGATTAAGTCGAGTAACACTCGACCGTGCCGCAAGTCCGAAAGCTATGCTTGAGGAGCAGCTATAAACGAAACAACGTTTCGTCCGAGCGCAAGATGAAGAACTCTGTTCAGAGTGCACACGATTAAGGCGAGTAATACTCGGCCTGATAGCACCAAATCCAGTATTCTGCTTGAAATATCTAGATTTCATTGATTTTACCCAGATGATCAATCTCAATCGCAGCACCCACTTCACGGTCTTCCAAAAAGAATTGAATCCGCACCGGTTTGACTTCACCATTGCCGAGCCAGATCAGTTTAGGTGCATTGGCCTGAGTCAGATCACGATTTTGTGCATTGGTATAACGCTGCTGTTCCAGCGCCTGCATCTGAAAGGACACATGATCAGGTAAATTACGCAATTTGAAATCTGCATAACTCTGCCATTTCTCATTTTGCAGGTTCTGTTCAGTCTGCGCTGCTGAACGATATTCTATAATTCCATAACGAAATGGCGTGACATCTGTTGCTGGCTGAACGTCAAGCGCGAGTATTCTAGACTGGTCATTGGCCTCGCGTAGCACCCGTTGCAAGTCTACTAATAAAATTTCCCGTGCCTGCATTGCTTTGCGCTGATCGACACCACTGGTATTGAGCAGCACTAGTGAAGCCATAATCCCCATAATCACAATCACCACCATCAATTCGATTAAGGTAAAGCCACGAACTGCACTGTGAGGTGATCTGATCATAGGACAACCTTAGACAAACTGGTCGGCAGAATGCACCTGCTTGGGCAAAGCCAGCGCCTGATCGATATAGGCCACACGCAAGGTATCGCGTGAACCCAAGTAACGCTGATAGAAACTGGAATTGAGAATTGCGGCTGCACCATGGGTCAGCGACCAGATCGACGCTAGATAATCGCGTACCGACATGCGGCTGTTGATCGATGCCAGATAAGTTTCTGTCATACGGATAATCAGGCGTAAGCGCTGTTTGCGCACCTGATAAAGTTCGCTAAACAGGTGCTGGATTCCAACCCCAGTCGTCGACAGGCGTTCTTCAATTTGATGAAACAGCACAGTACGTTCAGGATGATGCAAATGATGCAGCATAAAGAAGGCCAGATGTTCAGGAAAGGCTTTATCGCTATCCTGAATCATTTCCAGCAACATGCGCTCATTTCGGATAATCAGCAGCATGTATAGTTCATCTTTACTCTGGAAATGTTTATAAAGTGTCCCTTTGGCCAGATCAAGCTCGGCGGCAAGCGCATCAAGCGTCATTCCTGCTTCACCATTTTCTAACAGGAGTTGCTCTGCTACTTGAAAAATCAAGGTTTCTCTTGCTCGAAACTGAGCTTGACGATCCATCTTCACCCTATAAACTCTCTTTGTACTTTATATAACTTTATTTACTTTAAATTCAGAAGATTTTCAAAGTTCTGCTTTGTGATAAAAGCCATTTCTTCTAGCGACTTATCATATACATCGCAAAGCGCTTTGGCTACATAAGGAACGTATTTAGGCTCATTAGATTTGCCACGATACGGCATTGGCGCAAGATAAGGACTATCGGTTTCAATCAGCACACGATCCAGCGGAACCTGTTTGGCGACATCACGCAGATCCTGCGCATTTTTAAAGGAAACAATGCCGGAAAATGACACATAATAGCCGCAGTCCAGTACCGCTTTGGCGGTTTCCCAGTCTTCGGTAAAACAATGCAAAATCCCGTGAGTCGATTTTTCCGCGCGAATAATATCGACGGTATCATGCTTGGCGGAACGGGTATGAACGACTACAGGTTTTTTGGTGATTTGTGACGCATGGATATGCCGGGCGAAACAGGCTTTTTGCTCTGCAATAAAATCGGTACTGTGATAATAGTCCAGACCTGTTTCACCGAGTGCCCAGACTTTCTCCGGTTGCGCCAGTTCGACCAGATATTCAGTCGTGGCACGCGCCATGGTTGCAGCATCTTCGCAAGGATGTACGCCAACGGTATATCCGACATCTGCATGACGCGCGGCAATTTTGGCCAGCTCGATATGATCATCCAGATCGACCGAGATACTCATGAATTTGGAAACACCGGCTTCACGAGCCTGAGCCAATGCCTGATCCAGATCACCATGATATGGTGTCAAATCAAGCAGGGTTAAATGACAATGAGTATCTACAAACACGATGCGTTCCTACCAAGGGTAAATTAACTACATAGTGTAACTTTTACGTCCTTCAGATTTAAGACCTGCAACCAGACGATCTGCTTCATTTTTAAAATAAACGCCTTTTTCACCGCTTAACTGGATGCCAAAGCCTTGTGGCTTGATGCCATTCTGCTTTTGCGAGACCCAGATGACTTTACCGGTTAAAGGAATTTTCTGGGTCTGGTCAGGCAAAGTCGTCAATACAAAAACCTCTTCGCCCAGTTTGACCGGCTGCTTGGAAGGAATAAAAAGCCCACCACCCACAACATAAGGCATATAGCTGGCAAACAGTGTTTCAATGTCAGGAATATTGGCCTGAATAATACCGCCCATACGTGGTTGCATGTGATTTCCCCTTAATTAAAGATTCATCAGCTTGATAAACAATTCATCAATAACCAGATTGCTTTGGACATTCTGTTCAAGGAATTGTTTAGCGCGCTGAAAATCTTCATAAATTTTAAAAAGTGCTTCTAATGAATATTGTTCGGCAAGTACATTGAATTCAAGGTCAATGTTTTTCACCGTCTGATTTAGCTTGACACAAATTAAATCGGACAACAAGTATTCAAACATTTGAGCAAAGTCACCAAAATTCAGGTTTTTATTCCATTTGGTCGCAATTGCCATCGGCATATTTTTTTGCATGACCAGTTTTTGCCAGTCTTGCAGGAATTCCTGACGTAGTGGCAGCCAGGCACTTTGTGCAACCTCTAGTGCCTGTAACGGCATCTGATTGGACAGGTTCATCAATAACTGTTGTTGGCTAGCACCTGCATCTGGGAGCTGATTCTGGACATAATCGCTAAATTGTTCTGCGGAAATCCGGTCCAAAGCAAAATGCTGCAAACGACTGCGTATAGTCGCGGGCAATTTTAAATAATGATTCGCCAGTAAAATAATGACCGTATTATCACCGGGTTCTTCCAGTGTTTTGAGTAAGGCATTGGCAGAGGCAATATTCAAGGCTTCTGCCGGCTCAATCATAATCACGCGCCAGCCATCTACAGTCTGTTGCACAAAAGGCAGCAGATCGCGAATCTTCTCGATCTTGATTTTGGCATTCTGTTTTTTATTGTCGTCATCGGTACTGATATGCACATAGTTGGGATGGGTGTCTGCCTTTAACCATTGACAGCTACTGCATTCACCACATGGCCCGGCAGGCTGACGATTCAGGCATAACACCCAAGCCAGAAACTGTTGGGTAAACGCTTCTTTGCCACAGCCTTTTTTTCCATAAAACAATAAACCATGCCCAAGCTTGGGAAAGCGCCCGGTCAGGGTTTCCCAAACCTGTTGCTGCCATGGATAGATATGTGCATTGACATCAAAAGGCATGTATTTGACTCTTCTTAGGCAAAATGGGAAAGATCCATCTGATTCAGGCGATCCAGATCTTCCTGGGTATCCACCCCTGGCGGCAAATTGGCTTCAGCCACCGCAATGGCAATACGGTGTCCATTTTCCAGTACCCGTAACTGTTCTAGAGATTCCAGTTTCTCCAGCACACCCATTTCCCAGGTCACATATTCTTGCAACAGTGTTACCCGATAGGCATATAGACCTAAATGACGATAGGCCTGATCATGCAACTTCAGTTCAGCCAGTTTCGCGCCATCACGGTCATAAGGAATGGTAGCACGGCTAAAATACAGTGCCTGCTGCTGTTTTGACATTACGACTTTTACAATGCTGTCGCGTTTGAATTCATCCAGTTGATGGATCGGCTCACATAGCGTCGACATGGAAGATTCAGGCTGATCTTCCAAGAGTTGAGCAACCTGTTTTACCAGTTGCGCCGGCAGTAAAGGTTCATCCCCCTGTACATTGACAATGATGTCATCACTGGCCCAGCCTTTAGTTCGAGCCACTTCACTCAAGCGGTCTGTGCCTGAAGGATGATCCGCTGAGGTAATCACCACATCAATGCCTTCAGCACGGCAAACGGCTGCAATACGCTCATCATCAGTTGCCACACACAGATCGTCAAAACCTTGCACTTTTTTGGCTTGGTCCACTACCCGCAGAATCATGGGACGACCATGAATTTCCAGCAAAGGTTTACCCGGTAAACGTGAACTGGCGAAACGTGCAGGAATAACAATGTGTTTCATAATGAATGAGCCTTAAGAAATTTGAATACCGTATTGTTGTAACTGTTGCTGCAAGACTGTATAGCAGGCTGGCGATAGGACTGCATCGACTGGCACCACCCAGATATCCTGTTTAAAATCTGGATATTGTTTAAGTAGCGCCATAATTTTTATTGCGTCTTTTTCAGTGGTAATAATCGGATTGTTATCATCGAACTGTAAATCTTCAATGTCATAGTCATGATGGTCTGGAAACTCATGACACTGAAATTGTTCTATGCCTAAATTTTGCAAGGTCTGATAAAACCGCTGTGGAAAGCCAATGCCGACTACCGCATAAAAAGCCGCTTGAGGATCAAAGATTTTATTGTTGTCCTGATTAAGCAAATAAGGCTGTGATGCAGCCAGATGCATATGCAGTTCAGAGCTTGGGTTAGCCGAATGCTCAATTACGGTTCCCGTTTTCAAACGGGTCACTGGTTCACGTAGATAACCTTCTGGAAGCAGTTTCTGATTACCCAGACCGCGATTATTATCCAGCACAATCCACTCAATCTGGCGATTCAAGGCCCAATGCTGCAGGCCATCATCACAGATAATCAGATCCAGTTCATGTTTGTGCAGCAATAACTCGATACTTTTCTGCCGGTTGGGACCAACTGCCATCGGCACGCCTGTTGCCTGTACAATCAAGGCAGGCTCATCTCCGACAATCTCCGGCAAGGTATTAAAGTCGACATAGGCAGGAAATGGACCTTGGCCGCCATAGCCTCGACTGATCACGCCTACCCGAACATTTTTCTCGGTTAAATAATCCACCAGATGAATCAGCAAAGGTGTTTTACCGCTGCCACCGACTGTGATGTTACCAATCACCATAACGGGAATCGGTGCACTATAACTTTTTTTAATGCCTTTTTGATAAAGCCAGTGATTGCTGACAAAACCCAGGCGATATAACCATGACAAAGGACGCAGCACCACCAGCCACTTTGCCTGTGCATTCCAAGCATCCTGAATGATTTGTGCCAGTGCCATAAGTTACTGTTCCTCAAAGTTACGCTGATGCAACTGATAATAAGCACCATGTAACGCAATCAGTTCGGCATGACTGCCCTGCTCAACAATACGGCCCTGATCCATGACCACAATACGATCAGCATTTTCAATCGTCGATAAACGATGTGCAATTACGATGGTGGTACGGTCCTGCATGGCTTTATCAAAGGCACGCTGAATAAAGTATTCCGACTCGTTATCCAGTGCACTGGTTGCTTCATCCAGAATCAGGATAGAGGCATTTTTCAAAATTGCGCGTGCGATGGCGATGCGCTGACGCTGGCCACCAGACAGGTTTAAACCCTGGGCACCCAGCTGAGTATCATAACCTTGCGGCAATGCCATAATAAAATCATGTGCATAGGCTGCTTTTGCTGCCGCAATAATATCTTCATCGGAGGCACCTTCAAGCTGACCATAAGCAATATTTTCCCGCACGGTTCTGTTAAACAGTACTACTTGCTGGTTCACCATGGCAATCTGGGTTCGCAAGGCGGTAATTTCAAAATCTTCAATCGGTTTCTGATCCAGCAGGATCTGCCCCGAAGTCGCATCCTGATAACGTACCAGCAGGTTCACCAGCGAGCTTTTACCGGCCCCAGAACGACCGACCAGCGCCACTGTTTCACCGGCCTTCACCTTTAAATTAAAATCATGAATGGCATGATGACCATCATCATAAATCAGGTTGACATCTTTAAATTCAATGTCGCCTTTTAGGCTATCAGTCAACGTCCCGGTATTTTTTTCCTCAGGCATATCTAGCAATTCAAATACTGAATGCGCTGCGGCCATACCACGTTGAATCTTCTCGTTAATGTCGGTCAAAGCCTTGATTGGTCTTGCCAGCATACCCGCCGCAGTAATATAAGCGACAAATTCACCCGCAGAGGTATCACCCAGAATTTGCGGACGCAAGGCAATAAACATCACGATACTCAGTGAAATCGACATGATCAGCTGAACCACAGGACTATTCAACTGTTGCACAGCGACCATTTTCAAGCCACGACGCAAGTTTTCAAGCGAGTTCTGTTTAAAGCGTTCCTGCTCAGAACTTTGCCCGCCAAAACCCTTGACGATCAGGTTGGCATTCACCGTTTCCTGCACCACATGGTTCACATCACCCATGGTGTCTTGTACTTGCTGCGATAATTTACGCATCCGTCTTGCAGCTTTACTGATAATAAAACCGATGACGGGTGCAAAAATCAGGATACACATAGTCAGACGCCAGTTGGTATACAACAGGTAGCCTAACAATGCCAGAGTGATCAAACCTTGTTGCAACAAGGTCCTTAAAGCTTCAGTTGAAGCAGCCGTCAGCTGTTCAACGTTATACATAATTTTGGCAGTAATATGCCCGCTGGTATTGTCCAGATAATACTGGGACGGTAAACGCAGCAATTTTGCAAAAACTTCCTGACGGATATTGAACACCAGATTACGGGAAATTACTGCAGTAAAATACCCCCCCATGAACAGACCCAAGCCCCGGAAGAACATGAGTATGACCACCAAAAATGGGAAAAGTGAAGTGAAACTCTGGTCTTTATTTTGAATCGCCTCAATAATATATTCCAGTAATTTAGCGACAGAGACTTCCGTAGCCGCATTAATAGAAAAACCCAGCAGGACAAGCAATGCAATGCCCCAAAACGGTTTTAAATAACTTAAAAGGCGAAGATAGACCTTAAAATCGTGCTTCACTAATAACCTCGGGTGGGTACTTTGGTACTGATATTGATATTCACAAAGCCGAGCTGCCCGGCCACATCCATGACACGAATCACGTCCTGATGACTGGCTTTTGCGTCAGCTGCGATGACAAACATTAAATCACGGCGTTCATTTGAAATCTGTTTAATTGCAGTATTTAAATCCGCAACTTCCTTGCTGGCCAAGGATTGACCATTGACTGCATAATGACCATTAGCATCCACAATCACTTCAACTTTCTGATCATAGCTTTTAGGCGGTACCCCTTGCGCGTCAGGCAAGGTTAGATTCATTCGGCTCATTTGACTAAAAGTCGTCGACAAAAGCAAAAAGACCAGAATAAACAGCAGACAGTCAATCATTGGTGTCAGATTAATATGCACATCTTCCACCTGGTTGCGTTTGAATTTCATCATCCGCCTCCTAGCTGGCTTTTTGCATGTCTTGGTCTATGTCTGCATGATTGCGATAAAAAAGATCCGCATGAAACAAAGTCGCTTGCTGCTCAAGTTCAGCCACATATTCCTGAACAAGACGCTGAAAATAACGGTGCGCAAACAGTGCAGGAATTGCAATCAGCATACCGGCTGCTGTGGTAATTAAAGCCTTAGAAATACCGGGCATCATCAAGACCGGATCACTTCCAGTTCCCACATCGATCATCAGGAAAGACTCAATAATCCCAAGTACAGTCCCCAACAAACCGAGTAAGGGTGCAACTGCACTCAGCGTACCCAGAAAATTAATATTTTTTTCCAGATACCCGATTTCCTGTGAAGCCGCTATTTCCATCTGCGCGCGAGCATACTGCTCACCCTGCTGTTTAGTCGCATAACCTGCGGTAAATACCCGGCCCAAAGTGCTTTGCTTTAAGGCCGCACTTTGATTCATTTTTTGCATAACTTGTGCTGTATTTTGCGAAGGCCCCATCAGCAGGGTCAACGGAAGCACTGCATTCTTTTTCAGACGAATCAGACGCTCGATCGAAATCGCCAGCATAAAGATAGAACACAAGACCAGGGGCAGCATAAGCCAGCCACCTGCTTTAACCAATTCCCACATCTAATTTATTCCCCAATAAAAAATAGATAAATTATTCATCTTCTAAAATAGAAAGAATGCCATCCAGCTCTTCTAAAGAGTGATAGCTAATAACCAGTTTCCCTTTACCTTGCTTGTTATAGTCAATTTTAACATCTGCACTGAAACGCTCTGAAAGGCGCTGAGTCAATTGCTGAATATCCGGTGCTACAGCTTCTTTTACTTTTTCTTGTTTAGGTGTATTGAAATCACGGACTAACTGCTCGGTTTGACGAACAGACAGACTTTTTTCAATTACGATATCTGCAACTTTGAGCTGATCTTTAGCTTTTAAGGTTAAGATCGCACGTGCATGCCCCATATCCAGCAAACCTTGCTGCATAAAGTCTTTCACTTCTTCTGCCAGGCTAAGCAGGCGAAGTAGGTTACTCACTGTCGTACGCGCTTTACCCACGGTATCGGCAATTTCCTGATGGCTTAGGCCAAATTCTTCATGAAAACGCTGCAAGGCCATCGCCTGATCAATCGGATTCAGATCCTGACGCTGGATGTTTTCAATCAAGGCCAGTGCAATCGCAACCTGATCATTCAGATCACGTACAATCGCAGGAACCTCGGTCAAACCCGCTAACTGTGCCGCACGCCAGCGACGCTCACCCGCAATAATTTCATACGGATAGCGTTCATCATCAACCGGACGGATCACGATGGGCTGCATGATGCCATGCTTTTCAATCGATGCCGCCAGTTCCTGCAAATCCTGCTCGTTAATATAACGGCGTGGCTGGTATTCACCGCGCTTGAGCAAGTTTACATCGATCTGTTTCAGCTGACCATGGTCAAGACCTTGGGCTTCGAGTTGTAATTTTTCTTTTTGAATTGATCCCAGCAAGGCATCCAAGCCACGACCTTTGGCGAGTCCACGTTTCTTGACGGTCATGCTTTACTTCCTTTTTTCACTTTGCTTTTCTTTAATACTTCAGCTGCCAGATTTAA
Source organism: Acinetobacter sp. CIP 101966 (assembly GCF_000369725.1). Lineage (NCBI taxonomy): Bacteria > Pseudomonadati > Pseudomonadota > Gammaproteobacteria > Moraxellales > Moraxellaceae > Acinetobacter > Acinetobacter sp. CIP 101966. Next base: position 707,200 of record NZ_KB850160.1, read on the forward strand.
GTAAGCAACTGCACCCTTTGAGCTTTTTTCAAAATAAATCACCGGCAAACCGTGTGCTGGCGCTTCTGCCAGACGAATGTTCCGTGGAATCACGGTTTCATACAGTTTTTTACCGAAATATTGTTCTAATTCTTCAGATACGTCACGGGTTAAGGCATTACGTGCATCGTACATGGTGCGTAATACACCAACAATTTGCAGGTCCGGATTCAATGCTTGCTGAATCCGATCGATGGTTTGGGTTAAATCCGCCAGACCTTCCAGTGCATAATATTCACACTGCATTGGAATCAGCACACCATCCACGGCTGCCAAAGCATTGACAGTAATCAGGCTAAGACTCGGTGCACAATCGACAATGATATAGTCAAATGAAGATTCAATTTCCTGCAATGCATCCCGCAAAATGAACTCGCGCCCTTCCTGTTCTGCAATCGCCAACTCAACCCCGGCCAGATCACGGTTTGCCCCAAGAACCTTGTAACCCACTTCCGCCTTAGAGATCGCCGTTTCAATCGGCACTTCACCCAGCAGTACATCAGTGACCGAATAAAGCAGATCATTCTTCTGAATGCCAGACCCCATGGTCGCATTGCCTTGCGAATCCATATCGACCAGCAAAACACGTTTTTTTAACACAGCTAAAGATGCCGCCAAATTTACTGCGGTTGTGGTTTTACCTACACCACCTTTTTGGTTTGCAATCGCAATAATTTGTGCCATGTTGCCCCCAATCCCTTTAAAAATCTTAAATACGTTTTAATAGAAGTAAATGACGCTGTTCGTCTAAGCGCGGAACTTTAAGTTCAATAATCTCACAACTAAATTCATTTTTTAAAGTAGCAACTTCATCTTCAGGAATTAAGCCTTTCATTGAGGCAATAATTGTTTGCTCATGCATATACGGTTTAGAAGCATCCACAAAGTCTGTTAATGATGCAAAGGCACGACTGGTAATCACATCAAATTGACCCAGCTCATTGATGCTGTCTTCGTTTTCTACACGCGTTTGCACGGCAATGACATTTTTGAGTTTTAAGTCAGCAATAAACTGCTTGAGGAAACGAATTTTTTTACCGTTAGAATCCAGTAATACACATTCACGCTCAGGCTGACATAAAGCAATGATCATGCCCGGCATACCACCACCTGTGCCGATATCCAGTAAACGGCCTGCTGGTAAATCTTTCAGAATGCTCAGACTGTCGAGCAGATGCTTGACCAGCATTTCCTTAGGATCACGGATTGCAGTCAAATTGTATGCTTTGTTCCACAGCACCAAAGCATCCTGATACTTGAGTAATAAATTTAAAGCCTCATCAGATAGCTCTAAACCCAAAGCCTGGCTACCCTGCTTTAGTTCTTGAAAAAACATGTGCATAAACAATCTACGCTCGAAAAAGTTAGGTGGAAGTATACCGTTTTCTCTATATTGGCACAGTAGGCAGTGCTTAGCGAATATTCACTTAAGCAAACTTCCCTTCACGGATCGCCGTATCCAGTGCCGTTAAACGCTCCGGGGTTCCTACATCAACCCAAATGCCTGTCAGTTTAGAAGCGGCTACCTGCTGACTCTGCATTGCTGCTTTTAGCAAGGGCGCTAAAGGACGTTTTCCAGCCTCTAAGCCTGCAAACATTTTCGGATCAAGTACGGATACACCACTAAAAGTCAGGTTTTCACCTTCGACTTGCTGATCAAAGGTATAAGCTTTCCCTTCTGCAAGCGTGAAATCACCCTCTGGATGTTGTTCAGGGTTCTGCACAAGTACGAGATGCGCCAAATTATCCTTTAGATCAATATCCAGTAAAGGTGCAAAATCCATCGTGGTCCAGACATCACCATTTAACAGAATAAAAGGTTCATCACCGAGTAGTGGCAAGGCATTGATAATCCCCCCAGCGGTTTCCAGACCTTCACCCTCATGTGACCAAAGGATGTGTACACCAAATTGTGAACCATTACCCAAAACTTGAGCGAGTTTTTCACCCAACCAAGCCGTATTGATGACAATTTCAGTGACTCCGATCGCAGCCAGTTTTTCAATATGCCAGACGATAAGCGGTTTGCCACCTACCTCAAGCAAAGGCTTGGGGGTATGCAAAGTTAATGGGCGCATACGATTGCCGAGTCCTGCGGCCAAAATCATCGCTTTCATTTACGCAGCCACCTCGTATGCACCGTATTTAGCTTCAAATGTAGGCATTACTCGTTCATGCATAAACTGCATAAATGGCTGTAATTCCGGATAAGGCTTAGATTCTTCTAACAAGTACCACATCACACGTGGTAAGTCTTTGAGATAACCTGATTTACCATCACGCTCAAACAGACGTACAAAAATACCTAAAATCTTGATATGGCGTTGAATTGCCATCATATCGGCATCTTTTTTAAACTGGACAAAGTCACGATCTTGTTTAGATGCTGCGGGCAACAAATCATAGAAAGTCTTGAACCAGCGATAAACACGATCGGCATTCCACTGTACATAGGCATCGCGGGTAATCGAGATCAGGTCATAAGTATCTGCACCAATCACGGCATCCTGAAAATCAATCACACCGAGTTCGGTTTCATTGTCGATTTTCATCAGGTTACGGCTATGAAAATCCCGATGTACAATCACCTGTGGCTGTGCCAATGCGGCATTGGCCAGAATCGCAAAAGTACGTTTGATCAAGGTGTTTTCTGATTCAGTCGGTTGAACCTTTAACGCTGGCAACATCCAGTCAGTCAGCAATTCCATTTCTGAGATCATTTTTTCATAAGAATATGCCGGGAAATGCCCTTCTCCAGCAATCGATTGCAGCTGAATGAGCTGCTTAAAGCTTTGCTCATAATAGGCATCTACAGTCTCGTCATTGAGCAGATTCGACAGCAGCACATCACCAAAGTCTTCAAGGAGTAAAAAGCCATTTTCCAGGTCTTTTGCCACGATATGCGGAACGCGCACGCCATGTGCATCAAAAAACTCATCTATCGTCACAAAAGGCACACAATCTTCTTTTTCTGGTGGTGCATCCATCAGCATAAATGTTTTATTATTCAGTTTGATTCGTGCATAACGACGGAAGCTGGCATCACCTGCTAAAAAATGAGTTTCAAATTGATCTGAACCGAGTACAGAGGCAATCCAAGATTGTATCAATTGTTCGCGTTGTGTATTCATTTGCAATTAATTCTAATACAGGCTGAGTTTTTAAAGTGCTAAGTGTAGCTACTTATCAACTTTTTCTCTATGATGCGACAATAATTAATTGCGATAAAAGCATGATTGGTTAATGAGACAAATGAAGCATCACTTTAAAATAAATCCTCTAGCGACTGCGATCTTAACCCTTTTATGTGGCAGCTCAGCCTCCGGCTATGCTGCATCAAATGTCTCGTCCGATGTAAACGCAGAACAACTCAAACAGCGCATTAATGAGACCTATCTAGGTGAAGCATTCTTCTCGCAATATTATGTCGATAAATCCTCTGCTGAAGCACAGCAACGTCAGGGACAATATTTAAGCTCTGCCTACTGTAAAGGTGCCTGGGTCACCCCGATTGCCCCAGATGCAGCAACCGTTGCGCCAGATCAGGCTACATCCACCATTACTGCAGATTATGGTCACTACAATCCAGCAGGCGACTCTTATTTAGAAGGCAATGTCATCATTGACCAGCAAGGTCGCCAGATTCGTGCCGAACGCGTAACCATTGATCAAACCCAGACTTATGCCAAGGCAGAGGGTCGAGTACAACTTGCGCAAGGTGGATTAATCTCGCAAAGTGATGATATCAACTATAATCTGAAAACCCAGCAAGGCGATCTAAATAACAGCTTCTATATCGCAGAACAGCAACATGCGCATGGTCGGGCAGAAAAGATCGCCAGAACCTCAACCGAGACGGTAGAACTGGAAAATGCGACCTATACCACCTGTCCACCTGAGCAAAAACCGACTTGGAAAATCCAGGCAGAAAAAATCAAGCTGAACCAGGAAACTGGACGTGGTGAAACCCGTAATACCAAACTCTATGTCAAAGATGTTCCGGTCTTGGCAGTTCCCTATTTTAACTTCCCGATTGATGACCGCCGCACTACTGGTATTCTAACCCCCACATTTGGCTTTACCAATGATGGTGGTCTGGAACTGGGTGTTCCGGTTTACCTGAATTTAGCACCGCAATATGATGCGACGATTACGCCGCGTTATATTGGCGATCGCGGTGCAATGCTGGATGGCGAGTTCCGTTATTTGACTGAGAATTATGGTGAAGGCCGTATTTGGGGAGGTTATTTACCTTCTGATGAAAGCTATAGCGATGAAGACCGTAAAAGCCTGCATTTCTTACATAACTGGCAGATCAATAATCAGCTCTCCACCAACCTTGAATATAACTACGCTTCAGACAAAGATTACTTCGCCGATCTGGATAACAACCCGAACTCTAAAACTGATCTGAACTTACGCCGTGCCTGGGAAGTCAATTACAAAAATGGTATTCCTGGCTTAAAGGCACAATTCAAAGTCGAAGATTTCCAAACCCTAGATCCAACCGTACTGGATGAAGACCGTCCTTATGCACGTTTGCCGCAGCTTTTAGTCAATTATAAAACTGGCAATCCATTGGGATTACAGCTTGAGTTTAATAACGATACGGCTTATTTCCAGAAAGACCTGCGAAATTTCGCTGATACTGATCCAAAGGGTGAGAAGGTATATCAACCAAGTGGTACACGAATCTATAACGACTTTTCCGTGCGTTATAATCATTATACCCCGTGGTCATTCTTCATACCTCAGGCGACTGTACGCAATATCAATACTTTCTATGATGAAAAAACCCAAAGCCGTAGCGTGTCTAGTGAAAATAATTCAATTGTAGTACCACAATTCACGCTGGACACCGGTTTAATTTTCGAAAAAGAAGGTACGTATCTACAGACCTTAACGCCTCGTCTGTTCTACGCCTATTCACCATATGAAAACCAGCAGAATCAGCCGAACTTTGATTCAGTCGTTGCTTCGATTAATTATGATCAACTTTTCAGTGCGCGTCGCTTTTATGGTAATGACCGTTTGGAAGACAATAATTTCGCTTCTCTCGGCCTCAGCTATAGCCTGTTTAATGAAGAAGGTCTGGAGCGCCTGCGTGCCAGCGTTGGACAGAGCTTTTTCTTTGAAGATCGCCGTGTGACACTGGAAAATGATGCAGATGAATTTGACCGTGAAAGCCATACCGGCCCTGTTATTCAACTGACGAGTCAACTGTCAAATAATGTTCACGTTAATCTGAACTCAAGCTGGATGTCGAATGGATCGAATGCCCAGCGCGATCTGCAGGTTTATTATACCGGTGATCAAGGCAATCTTTATAACTTAGGCTATTTCTATCGCAAAGATATTCCGAACCGTCAGGACAACTATGACCAGATTGTCGGTTCATTTATCCAGCCCATTGCCAACAACTGGCGTCTGGTTGGACATGCGCAGTTTGACCTGGATAATAGTGTCGCACGGGAATATTTACTTGGCGTGAACTATGAGTCATGCTGTTGGGGAGTTTCTGTTTATGGTCGCTCATATTACAATGACTTAGATGACGTTAATGATTCAAACGTCAAAGCCAAACGCGCTATTATGGCCGAAGTCAGCCTGAAAGGCTTAGGTGGGTTAAGCAGCAAACTCACCTCATTACTAGAAAATCGTATTCTAGGTTTTAACAATATCAATCAAACTTGGACAGAACGTTAATGAAGACAAAACAGTTAAAACAAATTTTTAAAGCAACCGCACTTGCGCTATGCCTTTCTTCAGCGATGACGACTTTTGCTGTTGCCCAACCTAAAGATGAAGTTGTAGCTGTAGTCGACAATAGTATTATTCTGCGTAGTGATTTGGCTCAAGGTGTAGCTGAAATCTCTCATCAGCTGCAAAAACAGAAAAAGGCAGTTCCACCACAACAATATCTTGAGCAACAAGCCTTAGAGCAACTGATTATTCGTCAAGCACAGCTTGAACAAGTTAAACGTTATAATATTCGTCCAGATGAAAAAGCTTTAAATGAAGCCGTTCTGAAAGTTGCCCGTGATTCTGGTTCACCGAGTCTGGAAGCCTTCCAGCAGAAGCTGGATGCCATGGCACCAAATACCTATGCTTCTTTACGTAACCGTATTGCTGAAGATTTAGCACTGAATCGTTTACGTCAACAAATCGTGACTTCACGCATTCAGATCACAGATCAAGATGTTAAAAACTTCCTAAACACCCCGCAAGGTCAGGCTTTGCTTGGCAGTCAGGTCCATGTACTGCATTTACGGGTAAGCGGTGAAAATGCTGAACAAATTGCAACACAGGTAAAGCAAGAATTAAATAGCAGCAATGACATTCAGGCGATCAGTAAAAAATACAGCACTGGCGGCATTAAGGTCGAAGCTGCTGATATGGGTGTGAGAAACCTGTCAGAAATTCCAGCAGAACTGGCTGCACGCGTGACCACCCTGCAACCGGGCCAGACGTCTGAACTGATCCCTGTCGCTGATGGTATACATGTTCTGAAACTCTTGGAGCGTAAAGGTGGCGAACAGAAAGCCCTTGTTCCTCAATATTTAACAGGACACATTCTGATTCAACCGTCTGAAGTGGTCAGTCCTGAAAATGCCAAGCAGATGATTGACAGTCTGTATAATCGCCTGAAACAAGGTGAAGATTTTACTGTTTTAGCTTCAACTTTCTCTAACGATACTGGCTCGGCTCGTGATGGCGGAAGTCTTGGCTGGGTTAGCCCTGGGGTAATGGTGCCTGAATTTGAACAGCAGATGAAAAGCACCCCAGTGGGTCAGTTCAGCAAGCCGTTTCAATCCCAGTTTGGCTGGCATATTCTGCAAGTGAGCGAAACACGTCAACAAGATATGACCCAAGAATATCAGGAACGTATGGCTCGCCAATTACTGGGTGAGCGTCAATTTGATGCCGAATTAGATAGCTGGTTACGTGAAACACGCAATAATGCCTATGTGGAAATCAAAGACCCACAACTGGATCCTAAACGTAACCGTTAAGTCTTACCAGAATGCTAAAAAGCCAATGGTATCTCGTTGGCTTTTTTATTTAAACAACTAAAACTTACAGATCTAAAAAAACCTCTCATATAGAGTAATGCCAGTCAGTTAAGCAGACATTAGAAAAATGTAGTAAAAATGAGTGTATGCCAATACGCTCATTTTTTTTATGACTTTATCTGAAAATTTAGATTGCACCCTTCAACATTCTTTGCCTTCACTCAGCCATTTCAGTGAACTCATTGATTTAAACTGGATTAAAGAAAGCCTACATCAAACAGGTAAGGCTTCTATCAGGAGAAGAAAATTACCTGCCGAACATGTGGTATGGCTGGTAATTGGGCTTGCCCTATTTCGAGATCAACCGATCGGGTATGTCGTAGAGCAACTAAAACTTGTGTTTGGTACAACAGAATATTGTGTCCCCAGTGCAGCAGTGCAAGCACGACAACGTTTAGGACGAGAGCCCTTGAATACCTTGTTTTCTCTACTCAGCCAAGCCTGGTTTGAAGAATCCCAACAGCAATACTCAAACTTTCATGGCCTTAGTGTATGTGCTGTTGACGGGGTGGTTTGGTCTATGCCTTATACAGACGAGAATTTTGAACACTTTGGCTCATCTAAGGGTAAAACCGCTGCAGCCCCTTATCCACAAGTGAGAGCAACCTGCCTGGTAAATACCAGCACCCATGAAATCATTGATGCCCAAATAGGTAGCATGGATCAGGGTGAACTTACACTGGCAAATCGATTATGTCCTCCATCGCATAGTATTACCTTGTTTGATCGAGCCTATTTCTCTGCTGATTTCTTGATTGACTGGCAAACACGAGTAGAAGCCAGTCATTGGTTAATGAGAGCAAAAGATAATTTACGCTATGAGATCATTAAACGTAATTCCCCGCATGACTTTCAAATCAAAATGCCTCTTTCAGCTAGAGCCAGGAAGCTAAATCCATCATTAGGAGAATATTGGGAAGCGCGTTTGATTGAAGTTGAGCAGGCAGGGAAAATTAGACGTTATATCACTTCATTAATGGATTCAAAGGCATATCCACTGATAGGCTTGGCGAAGCTTTATGCCCAGCGCTGGGAAATAGAAATGTGTTACCGAGAAATCAAAAGTGATTTACAGGAAGGTAAGCATTTGAGGAGCAAGCAACCTGATTTAATTTATCAAGAATTATGGGGGGTCTTCATTGCCTATAATATTCTAAGAAGACAAATGAAACATATGGCTCAACGTGCAAAAGTCAGTCCTTTGAGAATCAGCTTTCATATTGCCTCTATCAGCATCCTGAATATATTAAGATTTGATTCTTTAGACTCCGCAGGGAATTTACCTAAACATCTAGAAAGTTTACTGGAGAAATCGAGGAGGTATGTTTTGCCTGAGAGAAGGGTTAGAAGTTGCCCACGAGTTGTGAAAGGAAAACCGCAGAAATACCCAAGAAAATGCCAGTCAATTTCTTAACTGACTGGCATTACTCATATAGAGAGGTTTTTTTAATTTTCAAACTCGATTAACGATTGTTTTCATCGTCTGAAGAGTCTTCAAATTTAGTATCGTTGTCAAAGCCAGCGCCTTGACCGCCAAAGCCTGCACCTTGACCACCGAAGCCGCCTTGACCACCGAAGCCAGCGCCTTGACCACCGAAGCCACCTTGACCACCGAAGCCAGCGCCTTGACCGCCGAAGCCGCCTTGACCACCGAAACCGCCGCCTTGACCGCCGAAGCCGCCTTGACCACCGAAGCCGCCAGTGCCTTGACCGCCACCAAAGCCACCTGCAGCACCTTGACCACCGAAGCCTGCACCTTGTGGACCAGCAGGCGCGCCAGCAGGACGTGGATTACGTGCAGGCACTACAGTTGAAATTGCATGCTTATAAACCATTTGGCTTACTGTATTTTTTAATAAAACCACGTATTGGTCAAAAGATTCGATATGACCTTGTAATTTAATACCGTTTACCAGGAAGATAGATACTGGGATACGTTCCTTACGGAGAGAATTCAAGAATGGATCCTGTAAAGTTTGACCTTTAGACATGTTATAACTCCAAAAAAAATTAAAAATCAGCGCAAAAACTATCTCTATTTTTCAATTAAAAATTATAAAAAAGATAGTCCCTAAATTTTGCTTTATCCGTGACAGTTTCGCAAGTCTTCTTGAGCCTGCTGTAGCGTAAAATATGTTGTAAATTTATGCTTTTCTTGCAAAGACCTTAACCACGTATATTGACGTTTTGCAAGTTGTCGTGTCGCAAATAAAGCTTTATCCTCCATTTCCCGTTGCTTTTCCTTGGTTTTATCAGCATTTTTTAAGAATTCTATAGCCTGACGATAACCCACAGAACGCATGGAAGGTAAATTTTCATTAAAATCGTATTTTTCAATTAAATTCACAACTTCATTTAAAAAACCGCTTTTCCACATAATTTCCAGACGTTGTTCAATACGCCCATGTAATTCTAACCGATCTGGCATCAGCGCATAATTATGGAAACTGTAACGATATGGTAAGTTTTTAGGTTGTTCTGCCTGTAGTTTTGTAATCGGCTCACCAGTCAATTTAAAAACTTCCAAGGCACGAATAATGCGCTGCTTGTCGCTGACCTTGAATTTTTCACCGGCAATCGGATCAACTGCACATAATTCTGCATAAACAGCCTCCCAGCCTTCCTGCTCACCCTTGGCTTCGATCTCAGCTCGAATAGCATAGTCTGCACTTGGTAGGTTATCTGACAAGCCTTCAAGCAAGGCCTTAAAATACAGCATGGTTCCGCCAACCAGAATTGGGGTTTTACCACGCGCATGGATATCATCAATCAGGCGGCAAGCATCTTCGACAAAGTTGGCTGCAGAATACACTTCAAGTGGACTGATAATATCAATCAGATGATGCGGATAGCGCGCCAGCTCCTCTTTAGAGGGCTTGGCTGTACCAATGTCCATTTCCCGATAAACCAGCGCAGAATCGACCGAAATCAGCTCAAATTTTCCTTGCTCATACAGCTCACATGCCAAAGCGGTTTTACCACTTGCAGTTGGCCCCATTAAATTGATGACCGGCAATTGATTGGACATGTAAAACTACTCTCCTCGAGCAAAAAGTTTATCTAGTTGAGCCAATGGAAAGGCGCGCCAAGTCGGACGGCCATGATTACATTGACTGGCAAATTCGGTTTGCTCCATCTGACGCAGCAAGGCATTCATCTCAGACAAGCTTAAAATACGATGTGCACGCACTGCACCATGACAGGCCATGCCTGCCAGAATCTGGTCACGCTTCTGCAATAGACTTTGTGCCTGATCACCCGGATCTAAATCATTCAATAATTCAGGAATCAGGGCATCGAAATCGGCCTTGTGCAGAATAGCCGGTACACCACGTACGATGACTTGCTCATCACCATACTGATCGATTTCCAGACCCAAACGTGCTAGTTGCTCCTTAAGTTCTTCTACCCGCATCGCCTGCATCCGGCTAATGTTTACGACCTTTGGAATCAGCAGTTGCTGTGACGTCCAGAATTCAGGCTTATCCCAAGCCGATTTCATTTGCTGCAAAACGATACGTTCATGTGCTGCATGCATATCAACAATAATCAGACCTTCGGTATTTTGCGCCAGAATATAGATACCATGTAACTGGGCAATGGCAATGCCCAATGGATGCTCATCGACTTTAGACTTTACATATGTCTGAAAAGACTGAGCAGGATTAAGGGTTTCAGTTTCTGAACTCTCTCTCAGCGGAGCTAAATAACTTTGCAAGGCATTATTCAGCTGCTGTGAACCTGCATAGGATGCACTGTAGTCTCGAGCATAATTCACAGCTTGTGGATGTGAAGAAGCAAAATCGGTCGGCACATCAGAAGCTTCGTTTTCATCTGCAGTAGATATCGTTCTAGCTACCTGTTGCTGCGAATGCGCAGCCTGATGCAGGCTAAACTGCTCCTGATAGCGTGGTTGTGGCGCCACAAAATTAGGCTGTTGATCCTGTTTCATCGCCTCGGCCAGATCCGCAGTCGCAGTCTGGAATTGTGCCAGCGTTTCCTTGGCATAATGCCGCACAAACTCATGTACTTCACGTTGATTCAGGAAGCGAATTTCATGCTTGGTCGGATGGACGTTAACATCGATATTTTCAGGATCAACTTCCAAAAACAGTAAATAGGCCGCATGCTGATGACCATGCAAAATACCGTCATAGGCCATACGCAAGGCATGAGAAATAGTTTTGTCTTTGACAATCCGGCCATTTACATAGACATATTGTAGATCCGCCTGTGCACGCGCATCTGAAGGATGGCCGAGCCAGCCAGATAAACGCATGTTGATACTGTCTGCATCCATCCAGTAGGCATTTTCAGTAAACTGGCGGCCAAGCAATTGCTGTACCCGCTGAAAACGCAAAGCGCCGCTATCCGCCACGGGTAAATTCAGTTTGATGCTTTCATTATGTTCTAGCACAAAACGGATATCAAAATGCGTCAGTGCCATACGGCGCACAATTTCTTCGATATGACCAAATTCAGTGCCCGGTTTTTTCAGGAATTTACGCCGTGCAGGCACATTAAAAAACAAATCCTGAACCCGGATATGCGTCCCTTTTGAGGCCGCAACAGCCTGAATTTCCTGATGATCAAAAGCCGTGCCATTGACTTCGACCTGATAACCGATGCCCTCGTCACTTTGACTGCTGATCATGGTCAGGCGTGAAACTGCTGCTATCGACGCCAGTGCTTCGCCACGAAAGCCCAGACTGCTAATCGCATACAGCTCATCAGCACTCTGGATTTTGCTGGTGGCATGACGCATCACGGCCAGCGGCAAATCCTCATGATGAATTCCGCGTCCATTGTCGATGATTTCAATTAAAGTACTGCCGCCCTGTTCGACCCGAATGATCAGCTCTGTCGCCCCCGCATCAATCGAGTTTTCCAGTAACTCCTTGACCACAGAAGCCGGACGTTCAATCACCTCACCTGCGGCAATCTGGTTGGCAAGTGCAGGATCAAGGGCACGAATACGGCGCAGACTTAAATCATTCGACATGTGAAAATTGACGCTCCAGAGCCTCTCGTAAAGCAAGATTCGATGAAATCAGGCTTGCAGTACGGGTAAGTTCATCTTCAGATTTTAAAATTTCAATAATCAGGTCAGCTTGCGGAATTTCATCACCACCTTTAGATGGCCATTCAAATAAAAATAGCGCATTCGGTGTTTCCAGGTAATCCCGGATGCCCATCAGTTCCAGTTCATACGGATCATTCAGACGATACAAGTCAAAATGAAAAATATCCTGACCATTAATTTGATAGGGTTCGACCAGTGTATAAGTTGGACTTTTCACTGAACCTTTATGACCCAGCTGTTGCAAATAATAACGTGTTAACGTCGTTTTTCCTGCCCCTAGGTCACCAATCAGATACACGACCCCCGCAGGGAAATTCTCCGCCAGAACCTTGGCTAGTTTTTGGGTATCGTCTTCATGATTTAAAGTGACATTAAATGAATAAGGCATATTACTCACGACATGATGCAAAAGAATAAATATGATAGCATCGCCACGCTTTAAAAGCCTATTCACCCGTGTGAGAAACTGTATTTTTTCACAGCATCTGTTCCTTAAGAGGTTAATCTGCCTGCCATGCAACCAACTGTTGAATTTAACCCGCCCATGCTCAATGGGGTCAGTGCCAGTAAAGTATTTTTGCCAGCCAGTCCGGATGCGTCCCTGACAGTTTTTGCTTATTTATGCACACAATTCGCGCATATCACAGCAGATGAATGGCAGTCCCGTTTCAACGAAGGTCTGGTCTATGATGCTCAGGGCAATCAATTAACCACAGAAAGTCCATTTCAGGCTAATAGCCATTGTTACTATTATCGCTTTTTGGCACATGAAGTGCATGTTCCTTTTCAACATCAGATTTTATTTGAAAATGAGCATTTCATGGTGGTCGATAAACCGCATTTTTTGACTATGAGTCCGACCGGACAATATGTGCAGGAAACGCTATTGGTTCGGCTTAAAAAACAAACCGGCAATGAGCATTTAACGCCCATTCACCGGCTGGATCGTGAAACGGCAGGTGTGGTCCTGATTTCCAAATGCGTGGAATCGCGTGGAATCTATCAGCAGATGTTTGCCACACGTCAGGTTCAGAAAACCTATCATGCGATTGCGGCCTATCACCCTGATTTAAAATTTCCATTGATCACGCGATTAAGAATGGAAAAGGGACAGCCCTTTTATACCATGCACGTGCTAGACGGAACGCCGAATAGCGAGACGGTGATTGACCTGCTGGAACATAATACAGAATGGGCTAAATATGAGCTGAAACCGCATACTGGCAAACAACATCAATTACGGGTGCATTTGAATCATCTGGGTATTCCGATCCGTCATGATCCCTTTTATCCACAGGTAGCACACAAGGCGGAAGATGATTTTTATGCACCTTTAAGTTTATTGGCCAAACATATTCAATTCATCGATCCGATCACGCAGAAAAGCTTAAATTTCAGCTCGCAACTTGAATTGACACTGTAAATCGCTTGTCATTACAGATTATTTTCTAAAATCGGTCGCTTTAAGATTGAATTTCAAACGTAATTGATTAGAATAAAGGCGAAAAGTTAAGTAATTTAAAGCTTTAAAAATATTATGAGAAAAACTGAAGTTTATCAAATTCGCTTGGACTCGCAAGAGAAGAAACAAGCCTTTGCGGTATTTAAGCAATTGGGGATTACGCCAGCTCAGGCCGTACGTCTTTTTTTCAAGCAGGTGGTGATTACCAAATCGATCCCCTTCTCGATTGAAAACCAGAATATCAATCTGGAACAACTGATCCGCTTGCGCAAGCTGAAACAAAATGAAGCTAAAACCGAGCAAAATGCACTTTCCAGTTCTGCCCTGAATCTGCTGGATGATCAGGAGATCCAGCTGGATGATGATCATCTTGATTTATTTGAAGAACTGAATGCCATTTTGGGTGAAAGCGACAAAATTTAACATTGTTGCATTTCCGAACAATTTCTAAAGCCTGCCACTCATAAACTTCGCTATGCTTGATGCTGATAATCAATAAAAAATTAGCATGGAGTATGCAATGCTTGTACGACGCGCCCAGTCAGCAGACCTGAATCAGCTGGCGGTATTATTTGATGAATATCGACAGTTTTATGGTACGTCTTCCAATCCTGAACTCTCTTACCAATTTTTAAAACAGCGTTTTGAAGATGGGCAGACTGTTATTTTTATCAATACCAAAGATGATACATTTACCGGCTTTATTATCCTGTATCTGGGTTTTTCTTCGGTGGCCTGCTCGACCTATTATATTCTGGATGATGTCTATATCACGCCGGTTTTTCGGCGTCAGGGCGCAGCCAAACAACTGATTGATACCGCGATTTTATTTGCCAAACATGAACAAACCTTAAGAATCACCCTAGAAACCCAAAAGAATAATTATCAATCGCATAAAGTGTATGAATCCATGGGATTTATCAAGGATGATGAATTTCAGACCTATCACTGTTTCCTGAAATAAGTCCTAATCTTTTTCATCACATTTCAAGCGAATAAAAAATTTATTATTCTGAGCGGAATTTGGCCTGTGCCACCTGTTCAGCATTTAAATACAGCCATTCTCCTTCAGCCAGTTCAGGCAAGGCCAAAGCACCAATCTGTGCACGATGTAGCTGTTCCACTTTATTGCCTACGGCAGCTAGCATGCGCTTCACCTGATGATAGACGCCTTGATGAATGGTCATTTGTAGACGATTTTCAGCCAATCGAGTCACTTCAGTAGCTGCAAAAATTCCTTTTTCATTTCTCAATTCAACACCCTGTTCTAGTTGCTGAATCTGTTCATCCGTGACTGGATCTGCAGTTTGCATCTGATAAACTTTGGCGACATGCTTTTTCGGATGGGTGAGCGCTTGCAGGAACTGTCCATCATCGGTCAGGAGTAGCAGTCCGGTGGTATCCTGATCCAGACGGCCTACACACTGAATCCCCCGATTCAGCAGAATGTCATCAAACAGATCAAACACACTAAAATGATGCGTCGCCTGATGCGAACACTCGTAGCCTTGTGGCTTATTTAATGCGATATAGACTTTTTCCCGATAGGTATGACTTTTCCCATAAACCTCGAAATTTAAGTTATTCAAATCCAGTTTATGTTTAGGATTGTCAATCACTTCATCTTGAATTGAAACAGCACCATTTTTAATCAGTTGCTGACAATGCTTGCGGGAGCCGAAACCTTGTGACTGCAACATTTTTTCCAATAGCATCTGTTTATACCTGTATCGAGTGAAGACCTGTGCATTCTATCCTGAAACAGTCCTGAATTTGGTTTCTTCCGCTGTTTTCTAGGTATCATGCGTTGAAAAGCTCTACAATAGCTTTATTTTTCATTCTTTCTCTCCCGCTTATGTCGCAACTTGATCTGAATCTGATTGTTCTTTTGGTTTTACTGGCTTGCGGTATTTTCAGTCACAATAGTGCCGTCACCATTGCTGCAGCGGTGTTAATCGTTTTAAAAATCACGCCTCTCAGCAGTTTATTACCCTATGTACAGGCGCACGGTTTAAATATCGGGATTATTATTCTGACCATTGGTGTTCTGACACCAATTGCCAGTGGCAAAATTTCAGGGGAAAGTACTCTCAAATCTTTCCTGAGCTGGAAGTCTTTGCTGGCAATTGCGATTGGGGTCTTTGTCGCTTGGCTGGGAGGACGTGGAGTGAAGCTGATGTCCAATCAGCCAGATGTAGTGGCCGGACTGTTATTAGGCACAGTAGCAGGTGTAGCAGTATTACGCGGTGTTCCAGTCGGTCCTTTAATTGCGGCTGGGATTTTATCCTTATTGATTAGTACACAATAATGTTCAAATCATCAGCGCCCTTCACCAGTATGCAATGATTTCTCAAGAAGAATCACATGACCGGAAATATGCAGATCACCCCTTGATTATCTTGCGCTAAGCTTTAAAGCAGTGCTTCAGGCTTGCTCAGAAGATACTACCGAATCAACAGAATACTTTATTAATCCAATCTTTCAAAACTGAGATAAAGGAAAGTGCATGATCTTTAAAAGTGGTAATCCGATAAAATTTGAAACCCAATAAATGACACCTACCAGTCTAATCTTTCAAAGCATAGACCAAACTTTCTATCATCTCACCATTTTCCAAATATACTTTAACCGGAATACGCTGATATTCATCGCCTTCAAATGCATCCAGTTCATCCCAATATTGGGGAAGATTCTCGGATATGAATACATAACCCGGAACAGTCTCACCCGAATCACTAAGCTGAATACCCGGGCTACCCAGCTCAGCACCCCAACCACGCTGCTGCAAATGCCCACGAATATAACCGGCTTTCCAGCTTCCTTCAATCCGCTCCATGACAGGGGCATTGGGTTGCTGCGGACGAAGCGTGCCGTATACGAATAAACTGTGCATCTTAAGAACTCTTAAACATCATTTTGATGATTATTCTACAAATAGTAGAGCCAAACGCACCTGGTCATAAGCCATTTTAGGTGTAGTGAGTTCCACAATCGGACGCAGCTTAATAGAACCGTCATCATTAAAATGTTCCGAGTTTTGACGCTTGGTCAGGCGTTTATAAATCTTGCGCACCTGCTCCACCACTTCCTCACCCGGATGCGCCAGCGAGATATCTAGTCCTTGCTCTTTATGCAAACGCCCCAAATGATTAATGATGGTTGCCGGGGTCAAACCACGTTCAGTCGCGATATCGGCAATTTCATAACCTTCTTCAAACAGTTCACGCGTTTCGTCTAGCGTTGCAGTGGCATAGCTTTGTTTTCCAGCATTCTTGGAAATTTTCTTCTCATTGCGCTGAATTTCAACTTCATTCAAAGTCCCGCCACAATGTCGGATAAAGGCCTTATGCTGTGCCGTCAAATCGACATTTTCAAAATTCGCTTCAGCCTCATCAGAAAGTTCCTGAAAACGGCGATCGGCTTTAATCGCCAGACTATCAAGTTCCAAAGCCTGTTCATTAAAGCCTTTTAAACGTAAGCCATTTAAGCTTTTTAAACGGGACAACGCGACATAGCCCTGTCCTTTTTCAAAGGTATGACTCAGATCAATTTCAGCGGCTTCCAGGGTCATGCCTTGTGATTTATGAATGGTAATCGCCCAAGCCAGACGCAATGGAATCTGCTGGAAACTGGCAATGGTTTTACCGGCCTCATTGTCTACCGACCAGGTTTCAGGCTCAACGACCAGTGTCGTGCCATCAGTCAGTTTGACTTTAGGCAGCACACCATATTCATCATCTTCTTCAAAACTGATCACTTCGCCCAGACTGCCATTGATATAACCCATATCAAAGTTGTTTTTCACAAACATGACTTTGGCATGTTTTTTCAGGGTTAAGGCTTCAGGCGCTCGCACTGACGATTTTAAAGTCTCGATCAGCTTTTCATTGCCATCACACTGCGCATCAAACTGACGCGGATCATTGTCAATTTCATTCAGATGTTTAAAGTTAATACTGTCCACATCCATATTATGCGTATACAGGCGCGTATAGGTCTCGCCGATTTCTTGATGTCGGGTGGCCTGTAAAGCCGTGCGATGTTCATGGCTAATCGCCTGCGCACGGATCGCATTCAGAATGTCATTCAGATAATCATTGCCCTGACGATGCTGCTCGGTCAGGTAACAGACACGAAACTTGGCTTCGACCCAAGCATCCGACATAAAGCAGAATTTGTCGCGGTTGCGCTCATCATTTTTACCGACTGGCGGTAACTGGAAAAAGTCCCCTGCTACAATCACCTGAATACCACCAAAGGCTTCATCACTTTCTTTGAAATATTTCAGTACCTGATTGACCAGATTCAGTTGCTTGGCATGCAGCATTGAAATTTCGTCAATAATCAGGACTTGCGCATTTTCCAGATGTTCTTTTAAGTATTTGCGCTCTTTCATCCGCTTTAAGTCTTCTTCAGACAAAAAGTCTTTAATGCCAATGCCTGCCCAAGTATGAATGGTCATACCGTTCATGTGTGTGGCTGCAATACCGGTCGATGCGGTAATCGCGACGGCGACCTTACGTGCCTTTAAATAATTAATATATTGATTCAGCGTATAGGTTTTTCCTGCACCGGCAGAACCGGTTAAAAAGACATTTTCTCCTGCTTTGAGTAACTTAAGGGCAGTTTCCTGTTTCATAAGAGCAATACCGTAAAAGAACGGCTATAGCCTAACGATTTTTAGCGGAAAAGTTAAGCGTCATGGAGGAAAACAAGCTGTATTGAACTGTCAGGCCTGCAAGTTGAGCCAGTTAATAAAATGCATGGCGATATTACTGTATTCAGCTTCTGCTTTCTGGTTATTCGGATATTCCAGCTGATCAAAAATCACCTGTCCATTCACTAATTGACACCCCAAGATCAAGGGTAGGCGCACAGCAGGATGAGACATACGAAAGGCCACATACTGCCCTTCCAAAATTTGCTGAGCATAGCTTGCCGCCAGACAGTTCCTGAAAATTTTAGATTCCTCTAAAATCCGATCCAAAGTTTTAAGTTCTTCAAAACGCCAGTTGAAATACAGTAAAAATGAAACCTGAGTGATTGGTGTCCAGTTCACCAGTGCGAACTGTTTTTTCAGCTTGGCGATCATTTCCTGCTTTTGAACCTGATCATGCCAGACGACCGCCTGATTAAACAAACTGGTCCAGCTCAGATTTTTCGGTATTTCTGTATGGCTGGAAAAATACTCTACCAGATAGTCACGCACATAACTGTCAAATAGCGACTCACGTACATGCCCGCTTTGCAAATAAAACAGCTGCCTGAACTCAGTAAAAGGAATGCGATAGCGGTGCAGAACATTATAGAAATCACGATTCTGCTGGCTTTGAGGCTGAATATACACCAGAACCTCATCGGGTAAATGCGCCGTAATTTTATATAAATGCTGCATATAAGCCTGCATCATCCGGCTCAA
Source organism: Acinetobacter sp. CIP 101966 (assembly GCF_000369725.1). NCBI lineage: Bacteria > Pseudomonadati > Pseudomonadota > Gammaproteobacteria > Moraxellales > Moraxellaceae > Acinetobacter > Acinetobacter sp. CIP 101966. The sequence goes on from NZ_KB850160.1 coordinate 726,276, forward strand.
GTTCAGATAAACCTTTTTAGTCAGCTGATCATCCATTTTAACCACATTGCGCAGCAGCTCCATCCATTCGTCCAGATACAGAATTGAAGGGCTAATCGCAATCCGCTGATCCTCAATCGATTGGCGTGTGCCTTTTAATACCACCGCCTGATTATACTGATGCTGAAACCAGTCATGCTGGATTGCATATTCATGCATGCTATGAATAAACAGTCGCGCCGAGACATATTGAAAATATTGCAAAGTCGCCAAAATAATCTGGGGATGAATATGATGGCTGTCTACAAAACTTAAGGCAGTTACTGCAACGCGTACACTGCTATGCTGGATATTATTACTGATCCAGTCCAGTACCTCGGCCGGTTGCTTGAAGATCCAGTTCACGGCACGATGACAATCAAATAGTGGCAATCGGGCTACTTTTTTCTGCCATAAATACGGATGATTTTCCAGGAAATTCCGTTTGGATAATAAATCATCCCGATGCCACACGTCCCGGTTCATCAATCGGACAAAACCGAGCAAATTACTTTGCTCCTCAGCATGCCGATATAGCAAACAGATATCATCAGTATGATCATTCAATTCATGCAGATTAAAGCGCTCTTCAAAAGACAGCGACATAATCCGGAACAGTGCCGGAGGCAAAAACTGTGCGGCGCTAAAATAGAACTCATCCAGACTGTCCATCAATGACTGGATCGACAGGAATTCATCCTGCTGTAGACACTCCAAAGAAAAAGCCTGTTGCAAGCTTTCAAGAATCTGCTGTGGAATCTCTTGTTCAGCCTGAATAAAGTTTTGCATGACAGGTGCTGTATACAACCCGGCCTTGATCAGCTGCTGGTCGATAATCTCAGCTTGAACAATCGACATTTGCTGCAAAAATTCGGACACCCGTTCCAGGCCATTAACCCACGCATAAACCTGAGCCAGGATAAGCTGACGTAACTGTTTGGCTTTGTCGCGTAAATACAGCGAATGCTGTGGTTTTAAATCGCCAGTCAGGAAATAGATATCCTGTAAAAAGAATTCCTCCAGGGCTTCTGCCTTACATTGCTGAAAATAAAAATGACTGTCAACCAAAGCAGGTGCAGCTCCAGAGTCTAGTGCATAGGGAGTATGAAACTGGATATAAAACAGACCATCCAGCAATTCAATCCGGCACTGATCCTGCTGAATTTTTATTAAATTTTGTGCATTCAGATGACCAATTATTGCCATCTGATCAAGATAAAGCTGGTTCAGCTCTGGAGAAATCCGTAAACATTGTTGTGCCAATAACCTTAAAGATGCTACCAAGCTTTCCTGTTCCATACGTACACCTCGGTCATCTTAGAATCATCTTATTTTTATATTGGATCATGCTGAGTCCTTGATCGCCAATCAGTGAACACTTAAAAATACATTATGGCATCACTTGCACTATAAAACCGTCCATGCATCCTCATTGCTAAAAATAGAACATTTCAATAGATCATAGCCTAGATTTTACAGGAAGAATTTTTCTTTTTTAGTCTTGCTGACGTAGCGCCTTAAGCTCGGCCAAGCCGGTATAAATATGTTGCTGCAAGCTGTGTCGAAATGCAATCAGCTCTTCCTGAGTCTGAACCTGAGCAATCGATTGTCGCGGCATAAACTGAAAATAAAATGGCAGGCGTTTTGGGAATAATCGTTTAGGCAAAGATGGAATCACATCGCCCTGACGTAATAATTTATTGAGTTGTGGTACTTTGAGGAGTTTTTGAAAATATTTATGCTGGATGATCTTATTGGCATCAAAGCCAATCTCATAGACTTCATCCCCACCAAGCGCAGCAAAAGGGACAATATCATAGTTGAATTCCTGAGCCAGCTTTAAAAATCCGTAGCGTTGCTTCCAGATCAGTTGATACTGTTCACCCTGACGTTTGAGTACTTCGCGTCCACCTCCCGGAAAGACCAGAATAGAATAACCCTGCTGCATCACAGCACGTACATAATGCTGGATGCCATCAACTGCCCCAAACTTCTTCACGGCTTCACGCCATAACGGTACATAAAAATGGCTATGATCCGCAATACTGACCACAGCCACCTTATGTTCGTTATAGAGATAATCAATCAGCATCGGCGAATCAAAGATGCCGTACATGGAATGATTACCGACATACATTGCAGGCCGACTGGCATCAATATATTCAGCCCCTAAAAAGGTAGGGGTAAAATATAATTTGGATAAGCCACTTAAGCGTCTAATCCATTGCCCATCATGTTTGACCTGCAAGCTGTCTGCTCCTTATCTACTCCGGACTATGCCACGCGCTTTTGGACCAGAATCGAACCCACCGAATAACCGGCACCAAATGAACACAATACACCGTATTCACCATCTTCAACTTCATGTGCAGTACGGTGCAAGGCAATGATCACCCCGGCAGAAGAAGTGTTGGCAAACTCATTCAGAATGATCGGTACCAGACCAGGTTTGGCATTTTCTTTGCCGACGACCAGTTTCAGGATTAGTTCATTCATGCTGGCATTGGCCTGGTGTAACCAGAAGCGTTTAACACCTGTCGGCTCAATCTGATTCTTTTCCAGTTGCGCAGTAATCATTTTCGCAACCAGTGGACAGACTTCTTTAAATACCTTACGACCATCCTGACGGAAACGCTTGTCGTCAATGTCAGCATTTTCAGAGGTATTCAAGAAACCGAAGTTATTGCGGATGTTATTCGAGAACTGGGTAAACAACTCAGAATCCAGAATTTCAAAACCGGTTTTGCTGTCGGTATTTTCAATAATTGAAGCGGTTGCCACATCACCAAAAATAAAGTGACAGTCACGTGAACGGAAATCGGTATGTGCAGAGGTAATTTCCACATTCACTAATAACACACGGCGCGCGCCTGCTTTGATCGCATCATAAGCCTGTTTCAGACCAAATGTTGCTGCAGAACACGCCACGTTCATGTCATAGGCATAACCTTTGATGCCTAGAGCGGTCTGAATCTCGATCGCCACAGCAGGATAAGCACGTTGCAAATTCGAACATGACAAGATCACGATATCAATGTCTTCGGCAGTCACACCGGCATTTTCCATCGCCTGCTTGGCTGCGATTACACCCCATTCTGCCTGCAGTGAAATTTCATCATCTGCACGTTCACGTAAATTTGGACGTAAGCGTTTTGGATCAAGAATACCTGATTTTTCTACGACATAACGGCGTTGTACGCCAGATGCTTTTTCAATAAAGTCTGCGCTAGAACCACGACGTGCTTCCACTTCGCCTGCAGCGATTTTGTCAGCATTTTCGTGATTAAACAGTTCCACATAAGCATTTAAACTTTCAACTAATTCTTCATTGGTGATGACATGTTCCGGATGGAATAAGCCAGTACCCGTAATGCGGATGCCCATGTAAAATTCCTTATCTGAATTACCTATATCTTAACTGATTCCAAGACGATCCCATACTTTTTGCAAGCGAGTTGGAGACACGGGTGCTTTTGTTTTCATCGGTTGTGAAAACAATGAGATTCTTAACTCCTCGACCATGAAATATAATTCTTTCAGACGAGGGTCATCTTTAAACTGAAATAATTTTTCCATCCATTGATCAATTTGGTCAATGGCGGAATTGTCCCTTTGTAGATTATTGGGCAAGCGCTCCAAACGTAAGATCAAAGCTTTTAAATAACGTGGAAATTCAACCCAGACATCAGAAGGTTTACGATAAACAAAATCAGAAAGACTCATTAAATCAAGCTGATCTTCAATATCATTGATATTTTTTTCAAACACAGAATGGTCTAAAACCAATAATTTCCGGCGGATTTCCTGCCACTGGATATAAATATCCGTGATCTCTTTCAGGGAAATTTGGCCATAAGTTAGGAAAGATTTTTTTACATCTTCAACCAGCTTTTGGAACTCTTGCGCATTGACAGGAAGCTCATTAATGGACATGTGTATTGTGGCATAAACTAACATTTGTTCCAGTTGTGCCTTATCACCGAGTGGTGAATAAGCCAGCGCCAGAGGTTTGGAAATCTGTTTTTTCAACTGACGAGTCAAGTCTCCGAGTTGCATATGCACCAGTCGGATCACCCCTTCACGATGTTTTTTGACCGCTTCAGCCTGATCATTGAAAGTCTGAATCACTACACCCGATTCATCTTTCTGCTCTAGGGCAGCAAAAGCTTTGGTTGGAACCAGCGCCTGATATTGCTTGACCACGACACCGGTGACTTTTTGCGAGGCTTCAAATACAAAGCTTTCTGGGAAGGTTTTAAATTCACCTTTAAGCTGTTTGACCGGACTATGCGTTTCAGTCCGGCAGCGCGCTTTCAGCTCAGCAAGATCACGCCCTTGTTCAATGACACGGCCTTTTTCATCAGTAACTTTAATAAAAGGCAACAGATACTGATCGACCCGGTCAAAGCTGAAATCTTTCTCCGTGATTTGATCGCCTCGCAACTGGAATGCCAAGAAACTAAAAATATGTTTCTGTAAATCCTGCGCATCTACTTTTGCTATGAGTTTTTGTGCAGTATCCGGAATCGGCACCAGATTACGGCGCTTATCCTTCGGCAAAGCTTTTAGCAATGCTTCAATCAGATCCAGACGCCAACCCGGAATCCCCCATGACCAGATACCTTCATCGACCTGGGCCAAGGCTTGCAGGGGAATTTTAACTGTCGCGCCATCTTCATCATGACTCGGGTCAAAACGATAGGTTGCAGCCAGACGCAGGCTACCATTGTGCAAATAGTCCGGAAATTGTTGTGTCGTCGGCCGGTCATTCAGCCATAGCGCATCATCATCGACAAATAAATAACGCGGATTCTGAGGCTCAACCGTGGCACGCCAGTCTTCAAAAGTACGACGGCTGGCCACTTCAGGCGGCACTTTCGAGGCATAGAACTGGTAAATGGTTTCTTCATCAACCACCAGATCACGACGGCGTAATTTGTCTTCTACTCGCTCGACTTCTTCCAGTTTAAGCAAGTTATGCTTTAAAAATGGTGGAGTAATGCCTAAATGCCCAGTGGTTAAAGCATCCCGCAAGAAAATTTCATGCGCGGCCGCCTGATCTACTTTTTCATAATTGATTGGGCGTTTCGGCTCAATAATCAGACCAAATAATGAAATCTGATCATAGGCATTCACCACACCAGCTTTTTTCGACCAGTGCGGTTCAAAATAATGATGCTTGAGCAGGTCACGCGCGGCCAGCAGAATCCATTCCGGCTCAATCTTGGCTAGGGTACGCAAATACACCTGGGAAGTCTCGACCATTTCAAAGGCCATCACCCACGGCGTATTGGTCTTGTGCAAGGTAGAAGCTGGGAAAATCCGTGCTTTTTGCTGACGCACCGCCATAAAAACATTACGCTCATCGGTCTTGTTGGCGATAAATGATAAGAGACCGGTCAACAAGGCACGGTGCAGATTCTCATAACTGGCTTTATTTTCATTAAATGACAGTTTTAAACCCTTAGCCAAATCCACCAGCTGCTCATGAGTTTTCTTCCATTCACGTAAACGCAGCCAGCTCAGGAAGTGATTACGCGCAAAAGTACGGCGCTTATTTTCACTCATGCTTTCGCGATTATTGTGTAGCGTTTCCCAAAGCTTGATATAGAACAGGAAATCAGAATCGGCTTCACGGAATAGTGCATGTTTCTGATCCGCCTGCATCTGCTTGTCCGCAGGGCGTTCACGCGGGTCCTGAACTGCAAGTGCGGCCACAATCACCAGCACTTCATTCAGCACGCCAAAATGTGCACCACCAAGAATCATGCGGGCCAGACGTGGATCGATCGGCATTTTCGCCATTTGCTGACCGATCTTGGTTAAGCCACGGCTTTGAAGTCTCCCTTTCTCGAAGGGTGAGGCGTTATGCGACGCAAGAGAGGGATTTGCTTGATCATCTTCAGTTTTAGGAGAATTTTTCTCAGCCATTGCCCCCAGTTCAATGAGGAGCTTGCGGCCATCATTGACCAAACGATGATCTGGTGGTTCGATGAAATCAAAATCTTCGAGTGAACCCAAGCTCAGACTTTGCATCTGCAAAATTACAGATGCCAGGTTGGTTCGCTTTATTTCTGGTTCGGTAAACTCAGGACGGCTCAGGAAGTCTTCCTCAGAATACAGACGTATACAGACACCCGGCGCAATACGACCACAACGACCTTTACGCTGGTTCGCGGCTGCCTGAGAAACGGCTTCAATTGGTAGACGTTGCACCCGTGAACGATAGTTATAACGCGAAATACGGGCAAAACCGCTATCAATCACATACCGGATATTCGGAACGGTTAAAGCTGTTTCTGCTACGTTGGTGGCAATAATAATGCGTCGCCCGCCACCAGAAGGATTAAAGATTTTCTGCTGTTCGGCCAGCGCCAGACGCGCATATAAAGTTAATACTTCCGTATGGCGTGGCCCATGTTTGATCAGGGTTTCCTGTAACTCGCGAATTTCCTGCTCGGTACTGGCAAAAATCAGGATATCGGCATGTTCGGGATGACCTTTTTCCTGTGCATCCTGAAAGCATTCTTCGACTGCTTTGACCACAGCGCGAGGCAGGTTTTCTTCAAAATCATCAAACTCATCATCATCACTACCGCCAATGCTCATTTCCGAGATCGGGCGATAACGCAGCTCTACCGGGAAGCTGCGGCCTTCCACTTCAAAAATTGGTGCACCATTAAAGTAACTGCTAAAACGGTTTACATCCAGGGTTGCTGAAGTAATGATGACTTTCAGATCGGGACGACGTGGCAATAGCTGCTTCAGATAACCCATAATGAAGTCGATATTCAGCGAACGTTCATGCGCTTCATCAATAATAATCGTGTCATATTTGGTCAGGTATCGGTCATGCGTCAGTTCGGCCAGTAAAATACCGTCTGTCATCAAACGCACAATTGAGTCTTGTGAACCCTGTTCCGTAAAACGTACTTTAAAGGAAATTGATTCACCGAGTTTTTCGCCAACTTCTTCGGCAATACGCTGTGATACGCTGCGGGCTGCCAGTCGACGCGGCTGGGTATGTCCGATCATTCCGGTCAGGCCACGTCCAGCCAGCATAGCAATTTGCGGTAACTGGGTGGTTTTACCAGAACCGGTTTCACCAGCTACAATAATAACCTGATGCTTTTGAATCGCGGTAATCAGCTTGTCAGCATACTGGGTTACCGGCAGATCCTGATTTAGCTTGATGTTCGGAAGACGCTCAAGCCGTTGCCGTACTTTCAGATTGGATTTTTCAAATAATTCCTGATACTGCTTAGCATCTGCGTCTTTCCCTTTTTTCAGTCGATTTAAACGGTGACGGTCACGCGCCATTATCCATTGATCTACATTTAAATGACTCTGCACAGAGAAAACACCCACATCAAAAAACCGGAAAGGTTTATTTTACTTGGTTCATTAGATTTCAGATAGTCGTAGTTCTGTTAAGTGCCGGACAAATTGGCTTTGGCTGCCTGATTTCTCTCAATTCCGCACTATAAACCTGTCAAAATATCTAAATGACACGCATGAGTTTCCCTGATTAGATTTAATCATAAGTCCAAGTTTGGAATTGATATTTAAATTATTTTGTGGAAATTATGCTTTTTTCCGAATTGACCCTTGAATTTTTTGGTTTCAACATCATGTTTGCTAGCACGAGGAAAAAGAGATAATTTTGTCATCAGGCCATCATCTTGATGCTGCTCAATGAACAAAGCGATTTTGCCAAAGTGGCGCGTTTTTACTTAATTCGGTTTTTCCGATGTTTGTAATGTAAAAATACCATTTTAGCATCAACCAAAATTTCGATACTCTTATTCAAAATCAAAGACTACCTCAATCATGGAGACAATGATGAGCTTAATTAATACTGAAGTTAAACCATTTAAAGCAACTGCATTCCAAAACGGCAAATTCATTGAAGTTACTGAAGCTGACCTGAAAGGCAAATGGTCTGTTGTATTCTTCTACCCAGCTGACTTCACTTTCGTTTGCCCGACTGAACTTGGTGACCTTGCTGACAACTACGCTGAATTCCAAAAACTAGGCGTTGAAATCTACTCAGTTTCTACTGACACGCATTTCACTCACAAAGCTTGGCACGATTCTTCAGAAGAAATCAAAAAAATCCAGTATGTAATGGTTGGTGATGCAAACTGGACTCTTGCTAAAAACTTTGACGTATTAATCGAAGCTGACGGCCTTGCTGATCGTGGTACTTTCGTGATCGATCCAGAAGGTAAAATCCAAATCGTTGAAATCAACGCTGGTGGTATCGGCCGTGACGCTCAAGAACTTCTTCGTAAAGTTAAAGCAGCTCAGTATGTACACGCTCACCCAGGCGAAGTTTGCCCAGCTAAATGGAAAGAAGGCGATGCAACTCTTGCTCCTTCAATCGACCTAGTGGGTAAAATCTAATTTTAATTAGATTGAACTGATTCAAAAAAACCACGCTTTTTAGCGTGGTTTTTTATGGTTTGAACTTTTATGTCAGTGCAATACTGGATTTTATTTTTTTAAATTATTTTGTTAGGACTTAAAATATTGCAGTCCTATTTCTTTCTTGATCCATCATATAAAAATTCAGGCATATCTTTTGCTTCGCTTTCTCATAATCCTTACCGATTCTTACAATTGAGCTATACATCTGCAGAGCCATATGGCATAAGTTCAAATGATAAGATAAGAAATATTCAGTGGAGGAACGCATATGCAAAAACTGCTTACCGTGATTTCTTGGAAATACAATCCCTCAAGCCGCCACCTGAAAATTGTATACAGTAATGGTCATGCCGAGCTGTATCATCCCGTACCTGAATTTATTTATGACAACCTGTTAAGACGCCAAGACAAAGCCGCATTCGTAGAAAAGTATCTCGAATATAATTTACATTTTAATAAAATTTGCATGGATTGAAGTGAATCCATTTAACGAAATCCCACCATCAGCAAACCTGCGCCTATGGGTACAATACTCATGATAAAACGTGGGTCTTGCTGAATTAAGGCAATAAACTCTTCGACTTCTGCTGCATGTGAAATGACATTATCAACTACCAGTAACCCGCCCTTTGCTTTAAGTAATCGACTCAAATGTGGCCAGTAACTGACATAAGCATCTCGTTCAGCATCTAACAGGATAAAATCAAATATTTCCTTTTCTGCCTCCAGATAAACCTGAGCATCAATTACTTTAAAATTGATTAAATCTGCAAGATCTATTTCTGTCGCATATTGCTTTGCCTGAGCAACCCGTTCTGCATTAATTTCAAGAGTTGTAATCATGGCTTGAGTCTGCCGAGCCGCTTCTGCCAGCCATAAAGTGGAATAACCAGTAGAAGTCCCAATTTCCAGAATACTTTTGGATTGTTGCGCACGAATCAGCATAGATAAAAATCGGCCTGATTCTGGTTCTATATTACGATATCGGTGCAGTCGATCTGACTGCTTAAGATCATGCCTATGAAATTTTTCATATAATTTTTGCATGAATCCTTCAAATTCATCTGAGTTTTGCATCACTCTTCCCTGAGTCTGTTGGGCTTAAAGTGCCTGAATCAATTTAAAACGCTCTACTTCACGATCATCGTTAGTGGTAATGGTTTCAGTGAACATCGTTAAAGGACGTACCCAAATTGAATAATCACCGTAGAGACATTGATAAACCACCAGCTTTTCTTCAGTTTCACTGTGCGTGGCGACATGAAACACCTGATAAAGCTGTCCCTTATAATGTTGATAAATACCGCGTTGTAATTCCATCATTCAAGTCTCAAATATCTTGTTTTAATCTTAGCTGAAAATCATTATTCTTGCTCTAAACTACTTGAAAATTAATCTTTTGAATCCATATAGAACTTTGAAATTAATGATGAATTTTTCAATAAATCTGTAAATCCGATCAACAAAATAAAAACAAACTGTTTTACCTATTTATGCAATTCATTTAATATCCTGTTATCAAATAAACATTTACTCCTTTGGAGACGTTAGCAATGTTAGACCAAAATACTTCAGCTCAACTTAAAACCTTATTAGAACGCCTGGAAGGCCCGATTGAACTGGTCGCGACTTTAGATGGCTCTGACAAATCAGCCAAAATCCAGGAACTGGTTGCCGAAGTGGCTGCACTGTCTGACCTGGTCACTGCACGCTTTGACGGGACCAATGCACGTGCGCCAAGTTTCGGGATTGCCAAACAAGGTGAGGAACCGCGTGTGTTCTTTGCAGGCTTGCCAATGGGCCATGAGTTCACTTCGCTGATCCTGGCATTGCTGCAAACTTCCGGTTATGCACCGAAAGTCTCGGATGAAGTGCTGGCGAATATCAAGAGCCTGGGTGTTCAATCCAACTTTGACGTATTTGTATCGTTAAGCTGCCATAACTGTCCGGATGTGGTTCAGGCACTCAACCTGATTGCCATCTATAACCCGGGCACTACTGCCACTATGATTGATGGGGCTTTCTTCCAGGAAGAAGTGGAAGAACGCAAGATCATGGCGGTGCCGATGGTATTCCAGGACAACCAGCATATCGGTCAGGGTCGTATGACACTGGAAGAAATCATTGCCAAGCTGGATAGCAATGCCGCTGCCAAAGATGCGAAAAAGCTGAATGCCAAAGATGCCTTTGATGTCCTGGTGATCGGTGGTGGTCCTGCAGGGAATACTTCAGCCATCTATGCAGCACGTAAAGGCATTAAAACCGGGATCGTGGCTGAACGCATGGGCGGTCAGGTCATGGATACCATGGATATTGAAAACTTTACGTCTGTACAGAAGACCCAAGGTCCGAAGTTTGCTGCCGAGATGGAAGCCCACGTGCGTGAATACGGGGTCGATATCATGAACTTGCAACGTGTCTCTAACATCAAAGGTGCGGATGAAACTGCGAATGGTTTAGTTGAAGTGACACTTGAAAACGGTGCAAAACTTGAATCGAAGACTGTGATCCTATCTACAGGTGCACGCTGGAGAGAGATGAATGTTCCAGGTGAGCAGGAATACAAAACTCGTGGTGTGGCATACTGTCCGCACTGTGATGGTCCACTGTTCAAAGGCAAACGTGTTGCTGTGATTGGTGGCGGTAACTCAGGTGTTGAAGCCGCGATTGACCTGGCAGGGATTGTAGAACATGTCACGCTGGTGGAATTTGATACTAAGTTGCGTGCGGATCAGGTGCTGCAAGACAAACTCAACAGTTTGCCAAACACTACGGTGATCAAGAATGCCCTCTCGACTGAAGTACTGGGCGATGGCTCACAGGTGACCGGCCTGAAATATAAAGACCGTGCCACCGATGAAGAGCATGTGGTTGAGCTGGCGGGGATCTTCGTGCAAATCGGTTTGTTGCCAAATACGGACTTCCTGAAAGAAACAGCTGTTGAGCTAACCAACCGTGGCGAGATTGTGATTAATGACCGCAACGAAACCAATGTGAAAGGCGTATTTGCTGCAGGTGACTGTACCACTGTACCCTACAAGCAGATCATCATCGCGACCGGTGAAGGTGCCAAGGCGTCATTGTCTGCATTTGATTACATTATCCGTTCAGGGCAGTAATCTCAGCGATAAAAAAGCCAGTCATCATGACTGGCTTTTTTTGTTTTAAGTACAGTTTCTATTTCAATAACTCGACTGCTAACTGCTCGATATTAGCCATTTCTGGATGAGCGGCAGATACGTTGGCTAAGATGGTCACTGCTTTTTTCTTATTTAGATCCAATACCAAAATTGAGGTATGCCCTGCGGTATTCCCCCCATGCCAAATCATTTTCTGGCCATTTTCGCCTTCACGAATAAACCAACCCAATCCCATTTGGTAATTCCCAACTTTGGCTGAAGTGGGTTGCTGGGTCAGCTGAATGGCAGGATTTTTTGCCTCAAGTTGGGCTTTCACAAAACGTTTCATATCTTCAACCGTAGAAAGCAGCCCGCCCGCACCTAAAAACACGTCGAAATCCCAAGTTGGAATTTGTTTGCCAGTTACATCCAAAGCAGGTACAAGACGTTTGTCCGCTTGCACTTGATTCACAAAGCTACTTTGCATGCCGTATGGCTTAAAAATATATTGCTGATACAAGTTTTCTAGTGTGGTTTTTTCTGCCAAAGCCAATGTATGCCCAAGTAAACCTATTCCTAAATTAGAATAAATTGGTGCTTTGCTGTTTAACTGGTCTGCATATAAGGTCAAATTATTTTTCAGATACGCATTTAGTTTTTCTACATCATAATCTTTATAAGGATTTGAATCGTCATCCGTTGCCAAGTTACTTGGTAAACGCTCCAATCCTGAAGTATGGTTGGATAAATCTTTGAATTTCAGTTGAATATTATCTTTAAACTGAAATGGATAATAACGGTTGATACTATCTTCCAACCCAATTTTCTTTTGGGTGACCAATTCCGCTAAGACTGTCGCTGTAAACACCTTGGTGATGGAACCAATGCCAAAAACAAGATCTTGATTAGCTTTCTCATGAATTTTATTGTCATGTTTATGCACACCCAAATATTGTGTTTTGCTAGGGTCTAACACAGCAATCGCTACTTGAGTATTTTCAGGAAAAGTACGTGTGGCTGCAAAAATTTTCTCTGCAAGGTTTTTTGGATAGCTTTGAATATAGTTTTCCGTTGTGTTATTAGCAGCATTTGATTCAATATATGGGCTAAATAATAAACCTGTCATTTGCTGTTGATCATTCAGGCTCAAAGATAATTTAAGACGATCCTTTTCAAACATCACTTTATAAATCGCTGTAGATTTACCTTTGTTCTCAATGAACTCAATATTTTGAATAGATCCTAGCTGCTTTTTGATATCTTCAGATACTTTTTTTAGCACGGTAACAGGAAAAGCTTCTTGCATTTTAGGAGAAAAACGTTGATACATTGCTTCATATGCAGCCGCGTTAAAGTCTTGATGAAACTGTGTGATTACTTTTTTTTCTAGATCAGTTTGTGAAAAAACTTGCCCCATCGTACATAATGCTGCAAGTAACACTGCCATTTTTTTCATGCTGTTGCTCTTTGTTCTAGTATTTATCTTTACATAACATAAACTATCATAATTGTTTAAATATTAAACATACTTTCATGCATGAATTTCCATTATATACGACTGATTTTAATTAAAATTCATGAATTAATTTCAGCACTTATGATTGTTTATACAGAATCTAGACTGTTCAAACAACATCACTCGTCAGCTCTAAAAATTCTGTTAAATTAATTATTTTTAACTGTATATTTATTATGCAAACAATGCTTCAGTAATTTTTTTGTTAAACCCCATAGGCATAGTTCATGCATTGATTTAGAATCTAATGTGTAAAAAATGCTGATGTACATTAGAAAAATAAATTATTCACTGGAATGCTGTGAATTCAAGGAGATCATCATGCTACGTTACCAGTATCATTGTGCCTGCTGTGAAAAAGTAGTCGACTCTACAGAAAAATCATGCTCAAACTGCGGCTCACATCATATTCGCAGCCCTTTTGGTTTCTGGGTTTTGTGTGTAATCGCCTGTCTCGTTACAGCAATTGTGTTTAAAGTGGTGCATTTGTATGTGCAGTCACAACAAGAAGTTCCCGTACAACACTCTATACTGGACGTTTTAAAAGAAGAAGATAAAAGACTTCGCTAATTTCATTCATCTCACAGCAAAGACCTGTTGGTTCAAACAGGTCTTTTTATTACTCTTGAATAATTCAAATAGCTATGCGGAAAATAGCCTCATCAAATCCAGATTTGATTTACAATAGTTGTGGATTTGAATGAGAGATGTGCCATGGTTCAGTTAATTAAAAAAGGTGGATTGCGCGAACGTGCCAACCGTAGCCGTAGCTATCAAGGCTCTGAAAATACTGAAACCACCTTAAAGCCTAATCGTTATCAAACGGCGGTTAAAACACTAGACAACTCAGCCTCTCCTGCCCCGACCTCACCAATATCTCCAGTATTAAATGAAGATATACCACTTAATTCATCAGAATAAGTGCGTCATACCATAACCACAATGCAAATAGCAGAAATAGTCCGCCTGAAATCATATCAATATAACTCCCCGAACGCTGGTACAAGGTTTTAATTTTTGGTTGGGAAATCAACAGCATCAATAAAGCAAAGGTGATAAAGGTCTGCAAAGGAATAATCACTGCCAGCTGTGTTTTCAAATAATCAGAAGCAGACGAACTTAAGGCCAGTGAAAATACGCTACTAAAATAGATCAGTGTTTTGGGATTAGAAAGATTGGTCCATAAGCCCAACATAAAATAGTTTTTAGCTTGTACCTGTCCATTTGTATCGTCGTCGGCCTGATGTCTATTTTTAAAGCTATGCACACCACCCTTTAACATGGCCCATCCCATCTTCGCCAGGAACATGCCACCGAGCACCATCAATACCTGTTGAATCCATGGAAACTGGTCAATTAAAACAGTAAAACCCGCAAGTGTCAGTATTACCCAAACCACGATACCAGCAGAGATCCCTGCAATAATTTTCAGGGCATTCTGGCGTGTGGTGGATGCGGCACTTTTGGCAATGAGCAAAATATCGGGACCGGGACTTAGTTGAGCAACAAAATGTAGGAGACAGATCGTAAAAAGCAGAGACATTAAAATAAGGTAAATTTATAAAAATATATTATAACGTTTGTTTAAAGACATTAGAAAGTTCCAATAAAAAACCGAATCATCAGATTCGGTTTAAATAGAGTTTTTTTAAAGAAAACAATTATTTCGGATTGATATCTTTCATTTCAATTTTTTTCGCCTCAGGTCTTACTTCACGCGCTTCACCATCAATAATGGTGGAATCGCCGCGACCTGATTGCTGATTTTGCATATCCTGCATTTGACGCATCATCTCGGCAAATGGATTTTGGCCTTGTGCCCCACCCATATCGCCCATCATGCCACCCATCATTTTTTCCATCATGAGTTGCTGACGTTTCATCATCGCTTTCATTATGGCCGCCTTAAAGACCTGCTGAACCGCTGGAATGAGCATCAATACAGCTAATACATCGGTAATCAATCCAGGAATAAGCAGAAAGAAACCTGCCAGAATTTTAGGTAAATTTCCTGTTAATGCAGGATCTGCACTCATCTGTCCCATCTGCATTTGCTGCATCTGTGGCATGACACCGGCCGAGTATTTACGGATCAGATTCATACCAATAAAAAATGCGGCTACAAACCAGAAAAATACGTACCACATGCTCCCGACGAGGTCACCCACGCCAATCCAGACAAATACTTCTAGGATTAAGCCTGCAAGGATAATAAGAAATAATTTCATGAAAATTAATCTAATCTCAGTAAAATAAATAATAGGATGCTGGAATCAACTGCTTCATCAGGATCAAGCTTTTTTGATACGCTTATGTAACAATATGGGCATTATTCTATTTTTAAAGTGCGGGCATGTCATTAATTATTGGGATTGACCCCGGTTCTCGTTTAACCGGTTACGGAATTATCGAAAAAGACGGCTCCAAACTGACTTTTGTTGATGCCGGCACCATCAGAACAGAAACGACAGAAATGCCTGAACGTTTAAAACGCATCTTTGCCGGCGTGGAGCGCATTGTAAAATTTTATGGCCCCACTGAAGCTGCGGTCGAACAGGTCTTTATGGCACAAAATCCGGATTCTGCCTTAAAACTCGGTCAAGCCCGTGGTGCTGCTGTTGCTGCCTTGGTCAATCTGGATTTGAAAGTCGCTGAATATACCGCGCGCCAGATCAAGCAGTCGGTAGTAGGTTATGGTGCTGCCGATAAAGAACAGGTGCAGATGATGGTGATGAATATTCTAAAACTCAGCATCAAACCGCAACAGGATGCTGCCGATGCCTTAGCTGCTGCCATTTGTCATGCTCATGCTTCAGGCAGTATGAGTAAAATGGCGGTGTTGAATGCTCTAGGCGGTATGGCACGCGGCCGGAGTCGTGTCAGCAGCCGTCGTCGCTAAGGTTCAGCGCAATATTTTAAAGTCTTGAACATCTAGGTCAGATTCCAGATGCTCTTGAATAACCGCTTGTACAGTTGCACGAGCAGGCCCTTGCCAACTTCGTGCAATCATTTCGTCAAGCTGGGAGTCTGTTCCAACAATAACAGCCTCCACCTCACCTGTGCTCAAGTTTTTCACATATCCTTTCAGTCCAAGTGCTTGAGCCTGCTCGGCAAACCAGTAACGGTATCCAACTCCTTGGACTTGGCCTGAAATATTCAGTTTGATGACTGGCACACTATTCTCCTTAACGATTCACCACCTGATAAATCGCATATTTCATATTTTGAGCCTGTAAACCGCGTTCACCATTCTTGGCCAATTCATCACCTGCAAGTGCATGTAAAGTTACGATTTCATGCAAATGAATTTTTTGTGCAAATTGCGCCTTTAGACTGGCAATCATGCCAGCCAGCACGTCCCCCATTCCGCCAGTGCCCATACCAGCATTCCCAGCATTGCAGATGTAAAGCCTTTCTTCCAGAATCAGGCTGCCTGAACCTTTTAGCACCCACTGTCCCTGATATTTTTGTTGCAGGGCATGAATGGCTGCAATCCGATCCATTTCAACTTCCGCAGTGCTACATGCTAGCAAAGTTGCAGCTTCTCCTGGATGTGGTGTGGCATAAGTCTGGGAATTCAAAACTTGAGGCTGCTTGGCCAGAAACCATAAGGCATCCGCATCCAAAACAACCTCCAGATCAGATTGCTGAGTCAGCTCAAACCAAGCTGTATATTGTTGCTCTGACCAAGAATCACGACCTAATCCCATGCCAAAACAGACTGCATCGACCTGCTGAATCAGTGCTTGGCGTTGCTCCTGAGTTAAAAGATTGATATCACGCAGCATGATATTTGGTGCACGTGACAAAATCGCAGTATGGTGTTTTGCATCACAGACGATCGTCACTTTACCTGCTCCGGCAGCAAATGCTGCCTCTGCTGCCATGATCACTGCCCCCCCCATATCGGCATGACCACCTACAACCAAGACATGACCATAACTGCCTTTATGACCAAAGGCTTCACGCTTCGGCAATTGAATCTGATGTGATGAAAGACAAGCAATTGGTTGAAGCTCAGTATCTGTCGGGATAGCAGAAATCAGTTCGATCTTGCCCGCATATTCTTTGCCTTGTCCGGTAAACAGTCCTGCCTTAAGCCCTAAACCCGTGAAAGTGTAGTCAGCTTTAATCGCAACAGGCAAAGGCTGGCCGGTATTGGCATCCAATCCACTCGGAATATCAATTGAGATTTTTAATCCAGTTTGCTGATTGATCGTTTGAATAACATTTTGCCAGTCAAAGTCCAGCTGACGGTTTAGACCAATTCCGAATAAGGCATCGATATAGACCTCACATTCAGATTGAAAATCAAAATGCGAATAAGGCTGCAAGCCAGCTTGCTGAGCTTCCTGCACAGCCGATGCTAAATCTTTGGAATTACCCAAATCAACTGCATAAATATCAACACTGAAGCCCGCCTGTTTGAGATATTTGGCCACAAGATAGCCATCGCAGGCATTATTACCCTGACCACAGCAGACAGCGATTTTTTTTATTTTTTGCTGGGAAAATAAAGTGATCAGCCGCTGACTAATCCCCCAGGCGACTTGTTGCATTAAACCGTAGGAACTATTTTGCTGTTGAAACCAGCGCTGCTCCCATGCTTGTAGATCACGGCTATGGTAAACTTGTTGCTGCATTTCTTATTCCCTGTCTTTGGTTTATGGCAACTCCCGATTCTCAAGCGCAAATTAAAGTTTATCAACAAGATCCAGCCGAGCTAAAAGCATGGATTAAAGCGCAGGCTTTAGAATTGGGTTTTTCTGATTGTGTCATTGCCAAACCAGATGCTCAAGCAGAATTAGCACGCTTACAGGAATATCTGGATCGTGGTTATCATGGTGACATGAAGTTTCTGGAAGAGAATCTGGAAAAACGTGCCAATCCCGCCTTACTGGTTCCCGGCACACGTAGCATTATCTGTGTGCGTATGGATTATCTGGTCGACGCACCAGAACCACGTTATATCCCTTATGCACCCAACTCTGCCATTATCGCGCGTTATGCTCGTGGCCGGGATTATCATAAAACCATGCGCGGTCGCCTGAAAACCTTGGCGACAAAAATCCGGGGAAAAATCGGAGATTTTGAATCACGTCCTTTTGCGGATTCTGCACCCATTTTTGAAAAATCGCTGGCTGAAAGTGCCGGCATGGGCTGGACAGGTAAACACACCCTGCTGATTCATAAAACATCAGGCTCATTCTTTGTACTGGGTGAACTGTTTACTTCACTGGAACTGCCCTTTGATGAACCCGCGACCAAACATTGTGGCTCCTGTACTGCGTGTATCGACATCTGTCCGACTCAAGCCATTGTCGAGCCTTATATGTTAGATGCTCGCCGCTGTATCGCCTATCTGACCATCGAATATAAAGGCATTATTCCAGAAGATTTGCGACGCGGAATTGGTAACCGGGTTTTTGGTTGTGACGATTGCCAGCTGATATGTCCATGGAACAGTTTTGCCCAAGTGACCTCGATAGAGGATTTTCATCCGCGGCATGGACTGGATCAAGTAAGTTTACTGGATTTATGGCAATGGGATGAAGCCACGTTTTTAAGTGCGACTGAAGGCAGTCCGATGCGTCGTACGGGTTATCAAAGCTTTATGCGCAATATCGCCATTGGTTTGGGCAATGCACCCTTTGATGGGCAGATTATTCCGGCCCTTCAGCAACAGCGTAATCAACATGATGAAATTGTGCAGGTACATATCGATTGGGCTATTCAAGAACAACTGGCAAAATCCAGTTAATTTTCCATCTTTACCTAGCGTCACAGTTTCACTTAAAAGCCTTACACACCCATGTTTCAGACTATGGCATAAATAAAAATAGTCAGAAATGAAGTGGAGGAAAGATGATGTCATCAAAAAATCCAAATCAAGAACTGCTGGAGCAGCTTCAGCATGACCAGCAGAAGCAACAACAGCAGCAGCCGCAACATGGCCCGATTAATTCCCCAAAAAACAATCAGCATGAACAGGATCAGCGCGTGTTTAACAAGCAGCACCGTAGTGATCTGCATGGCCAGGATATTCATGGAAATCACAGTAATAAATAATCTGGCAACTGAAAAACAAAGCTCACCTCGTGTGGGCTTTGTCATTTATATAAGGTCATATTTTGCTAGTGAAGCAAAAGCTTATTTTTATTAAGATGAACCGAATGATAAATAAGCACAGATAGGGAAAGAGATGAACAGTAGTGATGCGGTACGTAATGATTGGTCACGTGAAGAAATACAAGCTCTATATCAACAGCCTTTAATGGATTTAGTGTTCCAGGCGCAACAGGTTCATCGTGAACATTTCACTGCGAATACCGTTCAGGTGAGCACCCTGCTTTCGATTAAAACCGGTAAATGTCCTGAAGACTGTAAATACTGTTCACAATCAGCGCATTATGATTCCAAACTGGAAGCTGAAAAACGCATTGCAGTCGATAAAGTGATTCAGGAAGCCAAACAGGCGCTGGCATCAGGCAGTTCACGCTTTTGTATGGGGGCTGCATGGCGCAACCCGCATGAACGCGATATGCCTTATGTGCTGGAAATGGTACGTGAAGTTAAAGCACTCGGTCTGGAAACCTGCATGACACTGGGGATGCTAAATGGATCACAGGCTGAACGCTTGAAAGATGCAGGACTGGATTATTACAACCATAATCTGGACACTTCTCGTGAATACTATTCACATATCATCAGCACGCGTAGCTTTGATGATCGTCTGGATACTCTGGATCATGTGCGTCAAGCTGGTATGAAAGTCTGTAGTGGCGGTATTGTGGGTCTGGGCGAAAGTCGTGATGACCGGATTGGTTTGTTATATGAGCTTGCAACTCTGGCAATCCATCCTGAATCTGTGCCAATTAATATGTTGGTGCCGATTGAAGGCACACCGATGGCAGATGTAGAAAAACTGGATGTGATTGAATGGATTCGTACCATTGCCGTAGCACGCTTGTTGATGCCTAAAAGCTATATTCGCCTTTCTGCAGGGCGTGAATCCTTAAGCGATTCGGATCAGGCTTTGGCATTTATGGCTGGTGCCAATTCTATTTTCTCTGGTGAAAAACTGCTGACGACCCCTAATACATCCCAAAGTCGAGATCAGCAACTTTTTGCAAAATTAGGTTTAGTTGCAGAACAGCCAAAACCGAGTGTTCGCAGTCTGGCTACAGATGCCATGGCAAGCTAACAACTGTTTAACTTGATGAACTCGCAGAAAAGTTATGTGCAGTAATTAAAATGCCATAACGGGCATTCAGATAATCTCCGACTCGGATTTGATCTACTCCATTGGCATGATGCACCATCAGCGCTTGCGTGACTGCATCATAGCTAAAGGAGTCATAACTATCTTGATGCAGGCTGAGCCAGTGCAGCGTATCTGCCAGGTTGCTGTCGACGATATAGGTATCTGCATGAAAATCTTTACTCATATGCCTGTTCATCGTGATGAAATTTCCCTTTAATTTTAACGGAAATTAGCCCATAACAAGCATAAAAAAGTGAGCCATTGCTCACTTTTCTTGCAAAAACTTTAGTCCTTATTCGTACCGCACTTACGACACTCCCTGTGTTCCCCGATTTCTTGCATTTGCTCATATTCATAAATATGCAAACAAAACAATTTTCTTAAAAGCTGAAGCATCATTGAAACTCCTGTTTAATCATTTTTTTAATACGCTTCTTAAGATATTCCGTCCTGAAACATCATGATTTTTGACTAAAAAATCATCTCATATTAATTAGCATAATTTTTTCAGTTGTAAAATGCATTTCATCTACTTTTCACTTTTTTTGCAGATATTCTTTGAACTACATCACAATTATTTCATAAATATGAACTTTTTTTTGATTAAAGAGGATGTTTATGGAATTTAGATAACAAAAGTAATATCTGAGGGAGATGCTTTTTTATTAAGCTGGTAACGAAGAATCTTTATTGAAAGGCAAACTAGAAAAGTTCATTATCAGTGGAGGCAACCCATTTTAAGCCCTTCGAGATAAGAACGACGATCAATTAAGTGAATTGCTTACTTCAGATTTCATAATATCCAAAAACAAAAAACCCTTTACGATTAATGCACGTAAGGGGTTGTTTTATATGGTGGGCCCAGACGGACAAAAACTATCACCTATCCTATTGTTTTTATTACACTAATTACTTTAAAAAAATTACAGGATACAAGCTAGGATACATGGTTTAAATGTTCATTTTTTAATCAATTAAACTTTATTTACCACCAAACTCCCCTACCACATCGCCAGATTCATTGGATTTTTACAATACAAAGTTTCTTGGTAAAAAAGGAACCAACATCAATGTAATGGCAGTTATCGATTTTAGTATGCTCTTTTACAATGGTATGTCCTAGATAAATTTCATCTATATTTTCGACAACATCATAGTGAACGTAATGCTGACGAATTCGTCCTCTCCCCCACAGCGCATTAGCATAAGCAGAACTTACACCTGAAATTTTATAGTCGCCTTTTGCAATGTCTTGCTTGAAAGCATTCCAATCATGTATATCAATATCAGCATGTACCACACCAATCTTTTTATGTTCCAATTGAACTTCGATTACTAAAGGCAATTGCTTAAAACGCTCGATAATTTCTAGTTGCTGTATTTGGGATAACTGATAAAACCATTCTCCACCGTTACGTGCGTGAATATCTCTAATTTTAGAGTCATGAAGTGACTTTATACACATTTCCTCATGGTTACCACGCACCGTATAGAACCATGGCTCACCCAATAAGGAAATACATGCTAAGTTTTCTTCACCTCGATCTACAAGATCGCCAGTACAAATAAGCACATCATTTTGAAAATCAAAATTAATGTTTTGGAGCTCCTGCATCAACAGGCTATAACAGCCATGTAAATCACCAACCACATATATATTATCCATTTGATTTGCATTGATTGTACAAATAGGAGAATAGCTCATTGACTTAATTCTTCACACTTAATTTTAATATCATTACCGACTTAACAGCTTTCCAATCATAAGCACTCGATCAAAGCTATACACATGCGCAAAAGGACTTTCTACACAACGTCCAACTAATGGCAAATTATGATCAGTTTGGCCAGTTCTAAGTACAACCTCTGCTGAACAAATAGGACATATCCCTCTAAACCGAGTTACACGTGTTAATTGATTACGCTCTCTATCACGATACATCTCAATATCAGCATGTTCTTCAGCTAATGAAATAAACGTCATAGGTGCTTTAATGACACGATGCTCCGGTAAATTCCACATTGGAACGAACCAATATTTGAATGATAGGTAAGAAAATCCAATTAGACAGACTATAAATAACAAATCAAGTGTCGTGAAGTTTTGTCCTTCACGTACTAAAACTATTGAAAATGCACAAATATATAAAGCCCATGAAATAAAACCGCCAAAGAGAACTATCAGCATAAACAGTCCTCTTATACTTTTATTTTTTATTTCACCATTCTTAAATATAAATCGATAAAACCACGACATCTTTATTGCTGAAGAATCTACACGTTCATAAGTGATGTACTCAATATCTTCCTCATTTACTAATTTTTCATCAACACTTTCAATTACAGTCTCTTGAATGTCCAACCAAAAAAGACGCTCATTACCTTTTCCACCAACAGTGTCGTTCGTGCGTACAACCGGCACATATCCGATTTCGGAAAATTTTTGAATATGCTTAGAACTTAAACGCTCAAGGTATTCATTCAGTTTTCTTTCATTGATCCATTTTCCTAATTCTTTTGGATCTACGTTATCCGCAGAAAGCTTCCCATCTACAGCTGCCTTCAATTTATACCTTGAATAGGCAACATGATCATCAACTTGCCCCTTTAATAGCCCAAGCGTCGCAGCACACATTACCTTTAAGCATTCATAAGCCCTATTTTGTGCTAAATCATCCTTGAGCACATTCCATAAAATTGAAAAAACTTTTAATTTTAATTCAAACACTTAAACCCCCACATACCCGTATATACCCCGTTTATACAGTGTTATCAGAATTAGACCATAAGCATAGTGAGTGAGTAAATCAACTTCACTAAGGATTTTAGTCATGACGATGCATATTGCATTAAACGAAAATAATAAATTGGTTAATATTGAGCAGGTTGAACGTGGACTCGCTTGCCAGTGTACTTGCTTTGAATGCGGTGAAGCCGTTATCGCTCGTAAAGGTGAGATTAAGGAACATCATTTTGCTCATGCAAGTAATAAAGTAAGCTGTACGATTAACTCTGAATCCGTACTACATAAATATGCCAAAGAGGTTATTCTTGAATCTATGGGACTTATGCTTCCTGCTCTACCTGACTCAGATAGTGAAGCTGCATGGTGGACCTTCGAAAAATTATTACCTGAATTTTCTCTCGGTTTAATTCGCCCTGACCTTATTGGTTATTTTGATGGCGAACCTATTTTAATTGAGATCGCAGTCACTCATTTTATTGATGCTGAAAAACTAAAACGCATTGAGGTTTTTAAATCAAAATGTATTGAAGTCGATTTATCATCACTTCTTAAAAATGATATTGCAATTCCAAGTACAGAAGCCAAACAGCAAATCCTCGAGAACCTAGACAATAGAAAATGGATTTACCCACTTCCGCAAGAACAATCCACTCAGCAACAAATAGCTTCTACTTCCTTCAAAGTAACCACCACACTACCAGTAACGCCTGAACTACAGAACACCAGTCCGAATTGGCAGGACTATAAATTTAAAGTTAAAGGCATGCACCTTAATGTTCGCCATTTTGCTAGTGGTATGATTTCAGTAAATAGTGCATACAACCCTGCAATCACTGCGATGCTAAAAGAATGGAAACGTGAAGGACGCGGCTCATACAATCCTACATATAAATCTTGGAACTACTGGCTCCCATTTTCGGAACAGGTTTTACAAAGACTCAAAGAACTCAATGAATAAAGGCATATTACCCATAAATACTTGTCTAATCACGACAAATGATAAGTACTTAAATTGGGACCTATCTAGCTAAAAAGTAGCTTTAAGTCCCAAATATGGTACTAACCTCACAAGATAAAAGACTAAATAATTTTAAAATTTTCTGGCTCATCCAGATTAAATGGTACGACTCGCAGCTTTGCACCATCCGTTTGCCTAAACTCAAACTCATCTAAAGGCCGATTAAACTTTTCAACTCTATAAGGATAAATCAATATTACTTCGCTCTCATGTTCTAAGTAAAAGTGACTGTAAGCAAACATCTGCTGAATATCACTGTCTTTTAAACCGTATCGTCCACTACGATCACTTTGATCAATCAACTTCCATTTGGTATCCATGACAATATTTTTATCATCAGATCGCTCAATAAAAATATCTGGCTTGAGTTTGAAGATATTGCTATTTTGATGTTTACAGATATGTTCCATCGCATGCTGTGTCTTGACCTTGGATTCAGGCAAGTTACGGCGCAGATGATAGGCCACGTAGTGCTCGAACAACTTTTCCATTGGGAACAGCAGGCTCATACCACGCCACTCACCGGACGTTGATACAGGCATATATTCGCCAAGGATTAGCTCAGTCCAAAGCTTAATCTCATCATAGAGCGCAAGTAAGCGTCCTGATTGCCATTGTCTCAAATCCTGCCTTATGTTCTGACTTCGTGGTATTTCACCCGTCATCAGGCGGAGTTCTTGCGCTAATTTCCAATTACTCGCATCTTTAGCCTTTTTACAGACGATTTCCAATGCGGTACGAATCAGCCTATTTTCAGGGCGATTGACCTCATATACATCATGTTCGATTGGGAAAATATGCCTTTTAGAAGGAGGCTGGCGCATGTATTTTACATGCTGCAACTGCCCTCTTAAGAATTTCTGCTCTTCCTGAACTCGATTGTAGTCAAAACGTAAGCCACGTTGAACCAATCGTTCAAAAGAGGCTAAAAACTGGCTGATAATCCACTCATGCAGTGACTGTTTAAAGCGATTTAGGTTCGCCGCACCCGCTTCACGGTAGGGTAAATGCAAAGAAACACTGAGCATTTTCTGAAGCAGTCTACGTTCTTGCTGAATGATACTTTGATCATCAGTCCCACTCATTTCCACATGCTTCGGCAGTATTTCAATACGTGTGCCACATTTGGTTTCAATGACACCCACATACTGATCTAGCTTGATCTTTCTTCGACCTGCCAATTCAAATACTTTCGCGCCGTGCTTTGAAAAGGATGCAGCCAACTCACACAAATGCTCAAAGGCAGACTCAGAAATATAAGCATGGTCTAGTGTCGACTTAGGACAGCCTTCATAAGCGATACTGATGAAGGCATATTCTCGAACTGTAAAATCAGGCATAGATATCCCCGATTAATGCTTAATGATCTTAGTAAAACTTTCAATTGAATCAAATGTGGAATCAACTAATTCCCAGGTTTTTTGATCTTCAAAGAAGCCTTCTGAACCAGTATCGACATTAGGGAATAAAGCTGATTTTTCCACTACTTTTGGTTTAAGCATGCCATTGGCATTTAAGACCATATTGATCTTTGACCAATCATCAAAAAAGTATTCTTGAAGCTGTGGAATAATCCTCTGCTTAAAAATATCTGCGAGATTTTGCAAGGTTGGCTGATCTTTCAATGACATGAAATTAGCATGACCAATGCAATGATCACGATCCAGCAGGACTTCAATACGTTGATTAATGACCGTTAGTAACTGTTGAACATCTACGTCTTCGACATTCACATCATTTAGTAATTCTGGCTTTGGAGGCATTTCAATAAAGGTAAAGCGACGGCGCAAGGCAATATCTAAACCTGTTAAAGAGCGGTCAGATGAGTTCATCGTCCCAATCAGATAAACATTATCAGGCACACAAAATTCTTTTTTAGAATATGGCAAAGTTACAGATAAAGCTTCATCTGCTCCTTCACGTTTTGAAGCTTCAATTAAAGTAATCAATTCACCAAAGATACGTGAAATATTACCTCGGTTGATTTCATCAACAATCAATACATATTTATTTTCTAAGTTACTTGAATGCTTAGCTTCTGGCTGTAACAAAGCTGATAGCTTCGATTTATCAACAGCATTTTCTAAGTTATAGACTGTTGATTGAGAGAAAATTTTCTTAAAGTAATCCTCATTTTTCAAACTTGGTGAAAAAGTTTTTAGCCAATTGACCTTTCTGAGCTGATGATATCCAAACTCCTGATTTTCATCATACTCATAATTCCCTGTAACCTCAGCAATTGCTCTAAACTTCAAATTCCCATCAGTAATAACGACTAAATCACCATTCTGAATTTTATTCTTGAAAGTATTCACATAACCAGCAGCTGTATCTTCACTGTCTTTAGGATAATTAACTTCAGCTAATTTACTCTTGATGAACTGTATATTTTCGCACTTACTAAAATTAACTGCATCCCCCCATCCTAGCAGAATGACATTATTGTCTAAACAAGAGCGGTACAGGTCATCTTCAATCCCTGCTTTCCCCAAAGACATCTTCCAGACTTTTTTATTTGATAGGTCAATTTCATCTTCAATATTGGATTGAACATTTCCTTTAGCCAACTCAACGATTTCTTTAAATACCCCTGCTTTAACCGGATATTTTAAATTTCCTTTATCATCCGTTTCAGCACGAATCCCTTCTACAAAATCTTCATAGCTAAAGCTTTGATGAAAGGTGACAAATTTGATTTGCCCTTGAGATTTATATTCATCAAACCGTTTTTTGAGCACCGTGCGATCTTCATTCTCTAATGATTCAAGGGTTTTATTTTCAATAATGGATAGTGCATGGTTGATTGTATGAAATGTCTTACCTGTACCCGCAGCGCCAAATAAGATACGGTTTAAAGGTTGTTGAGTCATGACTTCATCCATTAATTCTTCAGTTTGCTGTTTCTTTTGTTTGTTATCCAGGTAGCCTTTTCTTACCATCGCAAAAAGCTTTTCTACATAAGGGAAAAATTGCTGTTCTCCCTTATCAGCCAATAAAAGAGGTAAAAACTCTGGAAGTGGTAATTTAGGGTATAGATGATCATAGCCAATACGTTTTGTATTCACTTTACTCACAATTGGAATGATGAAAGGATCGTTAAAATCCTGATATAAAAATGCAATCGTCCACTTCAGTCCTTTAGTAAACTGAATTTGGTCAATTGCCTTTAAGTCACGGCGCTGAGCTGCATCTACAATCTCAAGTATTTCTTGCTTGAGTGTTTCAAATGCGAGACTTGCATCATCCCCAAGCCGTTTATTCCATGAATACGGCTTTTCATTATGATATTTGTCGTTATCTCCTAGGCCTATAGGCTCCCAAATATCAAAATAACAAGCAAAGGTAGGATCGCCTTGTGTTGGATCAAAGCTGTCAATTTGCGTAATAAAACATTCTTTATTTTTAGCTTGGTGGTAGTGCTCAAGTGTAAGGTCTTTTAAACGGTCTATTGGCCAAAACTTTAAAAATTCCTTTACTTTGCGCTCAAGCACCGTAGCGTGAGATTGATGTATTTCTTATTCATACCAATCACAGAATTCCTCAAGTTCTTGAGCCGATTCTATCTCGATATAATAAGCTCTATTACCTAACCACAAGTTTTTACTTTGTGATTTTAATCCACTATGCCGCCCATCATGCTCAGAGTATTTTCCGTTAGGAACTTCTTTCGTGGATTTGAATTGAAATCTATAATCCGTACAACCTTCAGGATCTATTTCAATAAAGAAACTTGCTTTTGAACCCGTCAGTACCAATGCAATTTCACGTCCAACCTCATTGGTAACAACAGTCATCTTTTGACGACTGATATATTGATCAGGATATTTTGCATTTAAAATTTCATCTGCTTCTGTTGGTGTCAGATAGGTCTGCTTAGGATGAGCCTCTATATACTCTTGCGCGCTATCATCTTGACTAACGCGTTTTTAGGTTTGATATTCAACTAAGCTTTCTGTCGCTTTAACCTCTGTGGTCTAACGGTCCAAACCATGATCTCCAATACGGCTTTGTTGCACAAACCTATCTGTAAAGGCTTTTTCAGCGATATAATTTTCAAATGAAGAAGCCTACACACAAAATCTACCGCACAACCAATTGGCCCGCATATAACCGAGCACTCATGAGTCGCGGAAATATTGCCATTTGGTTTGATCCTGCTACGCAATGGTATGCTCCATCAAAAGGCAAACAAGGGCGAAATCAAACCTACTCCGACGCAGCTATCCAATGCTGCTTAATGATTAAATCCTTATTCCGTCTATCTTTACGTATGGTCACTGGCTTTGTGCAAAGTCTGATTAAACTTTGCGGATTAAATTGGACCGCACCAGATTACAGTACGCTTTGTAGAAGACAAAAGCATATTGATATTGCAATCAGCTACCAAAAAAGTAGCGATGGGCTGCATCTACTCGTAGACTCTACAGGCATGAAGTTTCTAGGTGAGGGCGAATGGAAACGCAAGAAACATGGAGCTGAATATCGTCGCCAATGGCGTAAACTACATATTGGTATAGATGCCAAAACCCTACAAATACGCGCTATTCAGCTCACAACCAATAATGTCAGTGATTCACAGGTGCTTGGTGATTTACTTAATCAGATTCCACAAGATGAGCAGATTGACTCTGTTTATACCGATGGAGCTTATGACACCAAGCAATGCCGTCAGGTCATTGCAGATCGGCAAGCACATGCGGTGATTCCACCTAGAAAAAATGCGAAACCATGGAAAGATACAAAGAGTAGCTCGCTAGAGCGAAATGAATTACTTCGAACAGTTAAACGTTTAGGCAGGACATTATGGAAAAAATGGTCAGGCTATCATCGGCGCAGTTTGGTGGAAACCAAGATGCATTGCATCAAATTATTAGGCGATAAATTAATGGCAAGAAGCTTTCCTAGTCAGGTGAATGAAATTCATGCACGTGTAGCAGTCCTCAACAGATTTACGGAATTAGGTCGACCACTTACCCAAGTTACGCCTTAAATTTGGCTCAATTAGGGGCGCTTTGCATTTCAAATCTTTGTGCAACAAAGCCCTCCAATACTATCACTTTGAATACGCCTAGGTAGTTACATGAAAATCTATGACGGATCATTAGAAACTGTAAACTGTCGAATCAAACGTAGGTGATTATTAGTAACTTGCTACAGACTGACCGTCTGAATTAACCAGACAGTATAGCCGACGAAAAATAGTACTAAAGTAGTGCCAGAAGTACGACCGAATACACGCTTGGTTTTAAATGCAAATAGACACATCACAAACAGTAGTAAGGTTAAGAGACTCATCGCTAATATATCACGCGACAGAATAATGCTACTCGGAGTAATAGGCGCAATGAGTGCTGCTATACCTACGACTCCTAAAGTATTAAAAACGTTAGAGCCTATAATATTACCCAAAGCCATATCATGCTCACCTTTACGTGCGGCCGACAAGCTCGCAACTAATTCAGGCAGTGACGTACCGATAGCGACGATAGTGAGACCAATGATAAGCTCACTCAAGCCCCATAAAGTAGCAAGTTCAGTAGCGCCCCAAACGATAGCGCGCGAGCTTAGTATTAATACGAACAAACCAAGAAATAACCTACCTAAACCTTGTGCCATACTGTGTTCAGCCTT
The DNA here is from genome assembly GCF_000369725.1 of Acinetobacter sp. CIP 101966. NCBI lineage: Bacteria > Pseudomonadati > Pseudomonadota > Gammaproteobacteria > Moraxellales > Moraxellaceae > Acinetobacter > Acinetobacter sp. CIP 101966. The sequence goes on from NZ_KB850160.1 coordinate 756,018, forward strand.
TGCAGTTTCTTCTACAGTATCGTCTTCATGTTCGTGGTTGCCTTCACGCAGGCTCAAGATGATTTGTATGCCTAAGACAACGACTAGAAGCACTATCAATACTATACCGTCGGTATTACCTAAGACACCATCGCTTAATTGCCAAGCAGCTACTGCCGTCACCAACAGTAGTAAAGGCATATCACGATTGATAATACTTTTTCGGATAATAATTGGACTTATTAATACCGTTGCGCCTAATACTAAGGCGATATTAACAATGTTAGAACCATAAGCATTACCCAATGCCAGCCCAGGGCTACCTTCTAAAGCAGCTAACATGGACACTATCATCTCTGGTGCTGAAGTGCCTAAACCTAGAATGATGACACCAATCAAAAAGCTGGGTACATTCAGCTTATTAGCTAAAGCGACGGCACCATCAATAAAAACATCAGCACTCCAAACCAAGATTGCTAGACCTACTACTACTACTGCTAGCATTGCTAACCACATCAGTGCGTTTCCTTATAAAAATTAGAGTAATCGTTAAGAAAAATGGGCATAAAAAATTGAGCAATAGAAGGCTCAGTTTTATAGTAGCATAAGCAACCAGCGCAATTATGAGGAAAGGTATTATTGTTTTTTATACTTTGAAGTCCTTAATGTCTCATTCAGTCTTGAAAGCATGATTAGTGCATTTGCGATTACCAATGATGTGATTGTCATCATATTAAGCCTTATAATTAATACCATCAAAAACCTTAAGATATCCATATGCTAAAGAAAACTGAGCAAAGATTAGAGAAAATCATATTTAATAGCCGTTGGCTACTAGCCCCATTTTATTTGGGATTAGTGCTCGGTATTATTTTATTATTTATCAAGTTTTTCCAAGAAATGTGGCATATGATCACCCATGTGCTCAGTGCGTCTGAAGCCGATGTGATCGTTGGTGCGTTAGCTCTTATCGACATGTCATTGGTCGCAAGTTTGTTACTCATCATTATATTCAGTGGTTACGAAATTTTTGTCTCAAAAATTGATACAGGGGGTCATGAGGATCGTCCTGAATGGATGGGAAAAACTAATTTCTCTGGCCTAAAACTTAAAGTCATTGGTGCTATTGTTGCCATTTCTGCTATCGATCTTCTTAAATCATTTATGGATATACCCAAAGATATGAGCGAGGGTGATGCTGATAGATTGATGTGGAAAGTGATTATTCATATGACGTTTGTACTTTCAGGCCTATTGTTTGCCTTGATGGACAAGATTGTTGGTGATACTAAAAAACATTAAAAAAAGCTCAATAGAAATCTATTTATTAATTTACGCAAATAGGCGCAAAGGAGCGTAGATGGCATGAGCTAGTTTATTAACCTTATTCGATGACATTAGTATGATGAGTGTTTATGTGACTTGTGCATTAAAATCCTGATGGTAATCTAATCAAGATCTATGAACGTCTAACAGAGATAGAGATTTTAACAAAACTTAAAAATAAGCAGCCAACCTTTTTAGTAGCAGGCACTGAGGGTAATTATGTCAACTAAGATATTTGATGTGGTAGTAACTGGCGGCGGTTGGCACAGGCTTTCTATCAGCTATCGTAGCGTATGTAATGAATAATATGCCGTCAACCCTTATCGGCGCACTTGCTATTGATAGCGCTCAAGTGCCTGCCGCAACGCGTCAGCTGATGATTTATGCCAATGTTATTGGTAATGATTTAGGGACAAAATTAACCCCAATTGGTAGCCTAGCAACCTTGTTATGGTTCTTTATTCACCAACACATCATAAATAATATGCGCAAATTGCTTCATCTTCGCAGGATCACTCATCAACTGTGTCATTTGCTCCATATGCGCTGCATTACTGTCTAATACAGCATCATCAAGCGCCGTGTCAAACTCACCCAGCATGGCCTGTTCACGGGTATTGTTTTGGATCTGCTTCATCATGCGTGTGTTCTCAGACATCTTATCTGCGACGGTATGCACATAATTAATCATGTCTTTATCGGTCAGCTTATCCGTGATAAAGATCTCATTCACACGGCTTAAAATCACCGACAGGAAGTCTTCTTTCTTGTCTTTCGCCTTGGCTGTACCCAAATCATTCCCAGGCTCCAATTTATGCTCAGTACTGTCTGCTTTAAGCTGAATATCCTGCTGACGAAGCTTAGACAAGCGGTAATGGCTCATTGCTACATTACTCAGATCAATTTCATCTTCGTCCGCAGCTTGTTCACGCAGCATCGGGCGCAAGTTACGGGCAAAAAGACTGAGCTTCTCCAACTCCTTGTCGTCATATTCCACGATCTGCGACATAAACTCATAGAAACGGGTAAAACTGCCTAAATCCTTTTTAAAGATTTCCAGAGCATCACGGGCTTTCTTCGCTTCTGCAAACTCATTTTCCGCATTGGCAATTAGTACGGCGTCACCTGTCTGTTTACAGCGTTCTAAACGGTTCTTAGTGACATCATAATCATTCACGGCTGCCGTGTAACGATGTTGCCAGCGTTGCATCGCAGGCTTACAGATATTGGCAAGTGCCGCATTGGATTTGTTCTTGCTATAAAAAGCTTCTGTAAACTGCTCTACCTCAGTCATCAGGAACATACCTGCTGACTTCAACTTGTTGGCCAAATCGTACACCTGATCAGGATTGGACACATCTGCCAGTTCTGCCGTTTGGTAGTAAGGTTGGAAGGCATCCAGAATATCTTGCGGTTCATTAAAGAAATCCAGAACAAAGGTGCCAGTTTCTGCTTTACCCGGATAAGTACGATTCAAACGAGATAATGTCTGTACGCATTCCACGCCACCCAATTTCTTATCGACATACATTGCACACAGTTTTGGCTGGTCAAAGCCGGTCTGGAATTTATTCGCCACAATCATCACCTGAAAGTCATCGCTATCAAATGCCTTACGCATCTCACGACCTTTCATATTCGGGTTCATATTGCTTTCAGTAAATTTCTGACCTAACAGATGGCTACTGTCTGCATCATTGGCATTAAATTCTACATCGCCTGAGAATGCCACCATGGCTTGAATGTTGGCATAGTTCTGTTCAGTAATGTATTTATCAAAGGCTTGTTTATAGCGTACCGCTTCTTTACGAGAACTGGTCACCACCATGGCTTTGGCTTGTCCGCCGAGTAAGCCCATAATATTTTTCTTAAAATGCTCAATAATGATATGCACTTTTTGCGAGATATTATGATCGTGTAAGCGTACCCACTGATTCAGCTTGGTCTTGGCTTTCTTGGCATCGACCTGAGCATCTTTTTCTTCGATCTTCTGCTTGAGCTTATAGATCACTTTATAGTTGGTGTAATTCTTCAGCACGTCCAAAATAAAGCCTTCTTCAATCGCTTGGCGCATGGAATAGACATGATATGCCACAGGAATATTGGTTTTAGACGGCGGCATGCTTGGATCGGGCAAGCGTCCAAACAGTTGTAAGGTTTTATCCTTTGGTGTTGCGGTAAAGGCATAGAAGCTTAGGTTAGCACTGCCCTTACGTGATGCCATCACTGCATCGAGTACATCTTCAGAAGAAAGCTGTTCATCTTCTTCACGCTCTTCAATCATTAGGGTTTCTTTGAGCTGACGCGCCGTGGAACCGCTTTGCGATGAATGGGCTTCATCGGCAATGACGGCGTATTTACGTTCTTTTAAACTGGTGCTGTTTTCAATGGCACGTAGGACAAATGGAAAGGTTTGAATGGTCACAATAATAATTGGCTGCGCCATTTCCAAGGCTTTTGCCAATTTCTCAGATTTTGAACCATCGCCTTCTTTGTTGTTAATTCTGCCCACAACGCCATCAGCATGTTCAAACTGGTAGATGGTATCTTGTAGCTGTGCATCCAGGATGGTTCGGTCTGTCACCACAATCACCGAATCAAACATCTTTTTGTTATTGGCATCATACAGACTGGAAAGCTGATGCGCCGTCCATGCAATCGAGTTGGATTTACCCGAACCGGCACTGTGCTGAATCAGGTATTTTTGCCCTGTGCCTTCTTTAAGGGAATCTTGAACCAAGTTATTCACCACTTTCCATTGGTGATAGCGGGGGAAGATCAGGCTTTCTTTTTTGTATTTACGCCCTTCCCAGTCTTCCTTTTCTTCAATCTGTAAATGAATGAAGTTACCCAAAATATTCAGCAAGCTATCCGGGGTTAAGACTTCATTCCATAAATAGCCTGTAGCGTATTCATTGACATCTTCAGGCACATCATTGCCTGCACCCTGTTCTTTGGTGCCTTTGTTAAATGGCAGGAAGTAGGTGCTGTCACCACTTAAATGCGTCGCCATATAGACTTCATACTGACTGACGGCAAAATGCACCAATGCCCCGCGTTTAAACATCAGCAAGGGTTCAGGCTTGTTGGTTTCAGGGTCTTTGGGCAATCGGGTTTTTCGATACTGTGTCATGGCATTTTGCACAGCCTGTTTAAACTCGGACTTGAGCTCCAGAGTTGCCACAGGAAAGCCATTGATAAACAGTACCAGGTCAATCCGCCATTTTTTGGCTTGCTTGCCTGTTGCCTCTAATTCGGCTTTGGATGTGTATGGGCTATAGACTAGTTCAGGCACGACACGGCAGATGTTTTGCTGATAGCGTTCATTCAGTTCAGGGTTTAAGCTATGTTCAGGTTTAAACTGACAGAATGAAAAGCGTGTGCCACGGGTCTTGATGCCATGACGTAGTATGCCCAATGTGCCATAACTACGGGATTCAACATCGGTGGCATTGATATCGGCTTTTTTAAGTTGAGCCACCACGGTATCTAAAAAATGGCGTTCGGTATCATTGGGGAAGATGTTTTTAAATTTCTGCCACTCGACCTGTTGGGTCTTTTGTACAAAGTCTAAAACATCTTGCTCATACAAGGCTTTTTCACAATTGTAGCCTTGCCCAGAACCCACAATCCAACCATGCGATTGCATTTGCGCAATAATATCTTGCTGGAAGATAGTTTCTAAAGTTGCATCTAATCTCATGTTTCCCCTACCCCTAAATACTCAAATTTCTTTATTACTGTTCTATTTGCCAAACTGGATAGCTTTGCCAATCTTCAGGAAAGCCCATCGCTGTTTTTGATATGTTGTGATGTGTCAAAAGCAGATCAACCAGACGTTTACGCCATGTATGCTGCGGGGCGATTTTGTCCATGAAATAGAGTAGAAATACCAGACTGTTATAAATTTTTCGATCTGATGCGTTGGTATTTTCAAAATTGCATTGCACCCGAAGCCCCAGTGGCTTACTGCGTGGCTTAGCAATGGTTTTGGTAAATTTTCGGTTCCATAGTCTTGAATGATGGGCACAGGTATTTCTTAAGTAAACAAAGTGCTGTAACAGCCCTTCAAACTGTTTTTCATCGCAATCAAAATGACTGGAAATGGCTTTACGTGTCTGAATCGGTGCCAGCAGCTGATACCATTTAGACAGTTGCCCAAAACTCATGACTTCGCAGGTGGCCCAGATTGGTGGTAATTCAGGATCATCATAGCTGCGTTTATAGTGTTCTATAAAAACTTCATCTGCGCGGGACACTTCAGTTTTCAGTGATTCGAGTAAGCTTTGCCATCTAAAGGCGGGTTTAAAGTATTGCCCTTGCAGATAGGCATGACAACCATGCCGATGTGCCAGTTCATAGGCAAAACGGGTACGAACGGCAACTTCCAGGCGTTCTATGGCATCCAGGATAAGTAACCTTAATTCACGATCAAATACATACAGCTCTAACACCTGTTCAAAACTGGTATCTGGTTTAAAGCAATGTGGTGAATGGCTGTATTCAAACGGAAGCCAGTAGGCACCTAAGCGATAATAATTGATTTGCTCTAGGTAAAATTGTGCCTGTTGTTCATTGGCAAACTGCATACCACGCGCTTTTAATAACTCGATCTGTTCAGCAAAGGTTTTGGCAGGCTTATTAAAAGATTTCATTGTCCCGTCCTGAAATAAGTTTACACCTTAAGAGACTTATTTTATGGAACATAAACGAGAACAACGAGTTAAACGTACACAACGTGACTATAGCTTTGCCTTTAAAATGATGGTGGTACATGAAGTAGAAAAAGGGCAAATTACTTATAAGCAAGCTCAGGCAAAATATGGTATTCAAGGAAGATCAACTGTGCTGGTATGGTTACGCAAGCACGGACAACAGGACTGGACTTCGAATATGCCGACTTCTTCTAAACGCCAATTGACACCCCAACAACGAATCCGCCAATTAGAAAAGCAGTTAGCCGCAGAAAAGCTTAAAACTGAATTTATTCAGGATGTGATTTATCACATTGATAAAGAATGTGGGACTGATCTTGGAAAAAAGTATACCGAGCACGTTTCAAAGATTGGCAAAGCCAAAGAAGACTAAGCGTTTCACGTTATTGTCAGTGGTTGGGAATCACCCGACAAGCTTATTATCAAGCAGAAAAACGTGCTCAAATGACTGCACAAGCAACTGAACAAATACTTGAGTTGGTTATGGAATATCGCTGTCTCATGCCAAGTATCGGAACACGTAAGCTGTATTGGCTTATTAAAGGCAAATTGTTGCAACGTGGTTTAAAGTGTGGACGGGATCAGTTATTTAAAATATTGAAAGAAAATAACTTATTGATTCGCCCTAAGCGTCGCTATACAAAAACTACGGATAGCAAGCATTGGATGAAGAAGCATCCAAATTTATTAAAGGATTATTCAGCGGTGCAAGCCAATGAAGTCTTTGTTAGTGATATTACCTATGTTGAGAGTGCTGAAGGTGTGCATTATTTATCCTTGGTGACAGATGCTTATACCCGACAGATTAAAGGTTATAAGTTATCGAATGATATGCGTGCAGAGAATGTTGTGCAGGCACTACATATGGCGATGCAGCATGTGACAGATCGGGCAGCCAGGATGATTCACCATTCAGACAGAGGCTCTCAGTATTGCTCTGAGCTATATCAATCGGCATTGCGCCATTATGGGATATGTCCTTCCATGACAGATGGCAAGGACTGTTATCAGAATGCATTAGCAGAGCGAATTAATGGAATATTAAAGCAGGAGTTTTTAACCACGCGATGTCAAACCATGAAGGAGTTAGATCACTTAATTGCGGAATCTATCATGATTTACAATTGTTATAGACCGCATTTAAGTTTAAATATGAACACCCCGAATCAGATGTATGAGCAAACAAAAACCGAGCTAATTGCTTAACTCGGTTTGAAGTGGAATACTGTCAATCTATTTCAGGACAAGACACATAGAGGACTTACCCCTATTTTTATATTTTTTAGGGCTCCTGAAACAAGTAACCCGACAGTTTGAGGATGCAATTGCTTGCCTAGCCTTGTCGGGTGTTGTTGAGCATATAGTGAATCATTGCAATTATTTATGCAATGATTTTTTGTATCTGCTTGATTCCACATTTGTTTGAGGCAACTGAGAATATTCATAGGCTTAACTCCGTTTTAGCCTCATTGGGGTGTTGCCAGTTGCTGACATTGATTTTGCCTGTCACCGCAGATGAAATTAGAGCTGTACGGCGTTCTTTTAATAATTCAATTTGCTTTATACAATCATTGACTAGTTTGTCAAAAACTCGTTCTTTAGCAGAAAGAAAATCCGCAATTTGCTTTTGTTCTTCTAAACTTGAAAATGGAACGGCTAGTTTTTTTAGTAACTCTTGGCTGAGCGATGCTCGTGTTACAAGGTTCATTTCTTTAACGAAGAATGCCCTTAATAGAATATTACGGAAATAAAATTTTGAATATTCAGGGGCTTTGTTGCACAAAGATTTGAAATGCAAAGCGCCCCTAATTGAGCCAAATTTAAGGCGTAACTTGGGTAAGTGGTCGACCTAATTCCGTAAATCTGTTGAGGACTGCTACACGTGCATGAATTTCATTCACCTGACTAGGAAAGCTTCTTGCCATTAATTTATCGCCTAATAATTTGATGCAATGCATCTTGGTTTCCACCAAACTGCGCCGATGATAGCCTGACCATTTTTTCCATAATGTCCTGCCTAAACGTTTAACTGTTCGAAGTAATTCATTTCGCTCTAGCGAGCTACTCTTTGTATCTTTCCATGGTTTCGCATTTTTTCTAGGTGGAATCACCGCATGTGCTTGCCGATCTGCAATGACCTGACGGCATTGCTTGGTGTCATAAGCTCCATCGGTATAAACAGAGTCAATCTGCTCATCTTGTGGAATCTGATTAAGTAAATCACCAAGCACCTGTGAATCACTGACATTATTGGTTGTGAGCTGAATAGCGCGTATTTGTAGGGTTTTGGCATCTATACCAATATGTAGTTTACGCCATTGGCGACGATATTCAGCTCCATGTTTCTTGCGTTTCCATTCGCCCTCACCTAGAAACTTCATGCCTGTAGAGTCTACGAGTAGATGCAGCCCATCGCTACTTTTTTGGTAGCTGATTGCAATATCAATATGCTTTTGTCTTCTACAAAGCGTACTGTAATCTGGTGCGGTCCAATTTAATCCGCAAAGTTTAATCAGACTTTGCACAAAGCCAGTGACCATACGTAAAGATAGACGGAATAAGGATTTAATCATTAAGCAGCATTGGATAGCTGCGTCGGAGTAGGTTTGATTTCGCCCTTGTTTGCCTTTTGATGGCGCATACCATTGCGTAGCAGGATCAAACCAAATGGCAATATTTCCGCGACTCATGAGTGCTCGGTTATATGCGGGCCAATTGGTTGTGCGGTAGATTTTGTGTGTAGGCTTCTTCATTTGAAAATTATATCGCTGAAAAAGCCTTTACAGATAGGTTTGTGCAACAAAGCCTTTCAGTGGCATCAATCACAACAACTTCCCAATCCACTTCATCTCGATTAGGAAGTTGTTTTGGCAAGTTGAATTTTCCAGAACGGATTAAGGTATCTTCAATAACACGTGTGATACGAATTGCACTCGTTTCAGATACACCGTAACTCATACCAAGATGGAAAAATGTTCGATATTCTCTCCAATATTCTATACATAAGAGCAAACGATCTTCCAACGGTAATTTATGCGGTCGTCCTTTACCAATATGACCAGGTAAATGCTTATTTAGCTCGGCCAACATGAGGTTAAATGTAGCCCAACTAACACCGGTAAGCCTACGAAACTTAACGTCTGATAATTTTTGAATATCTTTGAATTTCATCCAAGGATTATCCCTTGAATTAAATAATTTTGCTGATTAATTTAAGATCAAATAAATTGTACGTTTTTTGATTTATGACGGAAGTCTAATAAAAATAAAACCTATAACAATGCCTGATGAATACATCAACACATCTAAGATTAAAGGTGATTTAGTTCAAGCAGAAGATAGCAATTTTTTCTATGGAACCAGTAAATCTAGTTATCCATTTTCTCTAGTCATAAAAATACTCAAGGCATTAGATCAATCTTATACACCTGAGCTTCTTGCTCAAAAGTATGACTTTTCAATTGAGACCCTCATACTGTGGCAACAAAATATACTTAGACTCAAACAACTCAAAAATCGCAAGAACCGGCCTCGCTTCATTATTAATGCTGATAAATCACAACGCATACTTCCGCATATTGAAACAACGGAAGAAAAAATAGTCTTAGAATATTTTTTTAAACAGCTCAACCAGCATAGTTGTGATGATATCCATATATTAAATTCACTCCATATTTTTGAAATGAAGGCTAACATTTCACATGCTGGATTAATCTTTAATAGTGCTGAAGTAAGACTAGCAAATCGATTTTTGACAGGTATTTATTCTTTATTTCCAACAAAATATTGGCAGATCGCTCTACCCCTTAAAATCTCACAAGATAAGCTTACTGAAAAACTGCAGATTAAATCAATACCTTACCGAATGAACAGCAGTTTAAGTAATGCTTTTAAGCTTGAGCTAGTATCCCAAAATAATGAAAAGGCACTAACCGTCTTACGCTATTGCATGTTGGTTTTACTGATCCTATGTACACCGTCGCAACCTAGATCATAGCTGATCTGGCTGATAACCTGAAAACTCATAAAAGTCATGCAACAATTGAGTATAGACATCTGAAAAATTTATTAAGTTTTCTGGTTGTAAACCATAATGGTCAAAATAGCGATCATCAATGAAATAAGCTAATCCTATGTGCGTGTTGAGATAAGTTGATACGCCCAGTTGCCTACAAAAGTCAGGATTATATTGCAACTGTAATTGCGTATTACAAATAATTTTTGAGGCTACAATTTTAGCTACATTGCGAATATTCAGATGTCGAATACTAGGATGCATCGATGTCAAAATTCGACTCGAAGAATAATTCATCATGAGCGTTTGGCCTTCAATTGATTTAGATTTTTATCAAGTAATGATTTAGTTACTTCTCGTTTCACAAGTAAGCATCTAAACTATGTCTATATTTATATAAAAACATGACTAAAACGTCAAGTTTTTATTGTCTATTTGGCGGTAATAATGACACTTGAATTAGACTCGAATGAACTTAAAATTCGATTGAAAGAAGTCAGAAAGATACGAAAGCTGACACAGCAAGAACTTGCTGAAAAAACGGGAATACCCGTAACCTCTATTGCGCATTTTGAGTCGGGCTCACGTAAACCTTCTTTAGAAAATTTTTATAAGCTCATTGTCGTACTTAATATATCAGCAGACTACATCCTAGGACGAAGTAAAGATATGAGTGCATTAGGTGTTGATCCCCTTGTGAGCACCCTGCAAAAATTACCTGAGGTTGAGCGAAGAATGATTGAGAAATTTATTGTTTCTTTAGATCATAACTAGAGTCGACCCTGCATATAGAATCTGAAGACTAGAAAATTAAAAAACCACTTAAAGTGGTTTTTTTGCATAGCCCCGAAATGGATATAAACACATTGTGTGTTTGCTATGTGGAATTGATCATCTAGTATTGCCTAGATGGTTGTTTAAATAGTGATTATTCACTCCTACATTTAGCTTTGTAAGTTTTATACCACTCTTCAATTTCGGCTGTATCAAAATATACTGCTGCTTGACGAGTACTACATTCTTTTAATGGCCGTGGAAATGAAAGATCATTTTCGATGATTTTACGTAAGCAATCTCGTGTTACATTAAGCAACTCACAAACTTGGTTGTATTTTAAGCGAAATGGCTTCATATTGTGACAAACCACTGGTATATCTAAATCATCAATTTTTTTAACAGTACGTACAATACTACGACGAGTATGTGATGTATGTGCTCTAAAATGATCCAATTGAGGATCCTCGTTTAATAATAGAGAAATCATGCTATCAAAAAAAAATAATTCAAATCCCATCCGTCCTAAAACACAAAAAAGTGATCACTTTTTTGTGTTAATGCTTGAGTAAAGACTCTATATAATTACTCCACCACTCCATTATTTCGTAGCGTTCTTCTAGATGTGCTTCTTTATCATATGCCCCTTTAACGCCACCTTTTAAATGGGACAATGCAGACTCGATCACCTGAGATTTAGAACTAAAATTTTTATTCAAATTTGTTGATGCAATATGCCTAAATCCATGAGGATTTTGCTTACCTCGATACCCCAACCTGTTTAATGCCGCATTAAATGTCAGATTAGAAATCGGTTTATTAATATTGTCACGGCTTGGAAATAAGTATTCACTTTCTGGAGAAATCTCTTTTAACTCTATTAGAAGGTTCATAACATGTTGAGATAGCGGTATACCATGCTCAATGCCTCTTTTCATCATACTCGGCGGTCGGATCCATACAGCTTCAACAAAATCAAATTGTTCCCATCGTGCCTGTCTCAGCTCCCCTGGTCGAGGGAACATGTGAATTAAAAGCTCTAAGCCGATCGCCACGGGTCGAGAAGATGAATTTCTGATTAAAGAAATCATTTCAGGTAACTCATGAATTTTTACATGCTTCATGCTCTCTGTTTCCCCTTTAGCTAAATGATCTCTTATACCTTCTAAAGGGTTATATAAGAGATCTTTCTTAAATTTAGCTAAACTATAGGCTCCATAGCAGTATGAGATCAATTTTTCAATACGGTTAAAAATACCTTCGTTAATTTGTTTTTCTGTATAATGATTTAACCACTCTCTAGAAGTAATTGTAGCGTACTCCCGATCCCCAAAAACTGATAAAAGATGTTTCTCAATAGACTGTTTTTCTTTTCGATATGTTTCAGCTTTCCACGTTAATTTCTTACGTTCTAACCACTCATTCATTAAAGTAGAAAATAAGGCATCTTTATCTTGTAACTTTATTTTTTTAATCTCAGCCTGTGTTTTTATTTCAAGCGTGCCATTTAACATACCTTCTGCTTTTTCTCGTGCCTGTACATAATTTACTGTTGGATAAGCCCCCAAACCAATCCATGCCCATTTACCTTGATCATTCTTATAGCGATACTGCCAAGACTTTTTACCGTTTGGCTGAACTCGACAATACAATCCAGCAATGTCTGTGGGTTGACGATATTCTTTAGCTTTCGGCTTGAGTGCTTTGTAAATATCTTCAACGCTTTTTTTACGTCTTACACTTACATTCTGAGGTGTATTTTTTGAATGAGCGTTTACATCACTTTTTACATCATTTGTTTTCATAACTTATGGAATCTCCAGAGATTTTTTCCTTGGTGTATCCCTGAGTTATATTTTATTTAAAGGATACAAACAAGGATACACAGGACGTGTTCCCATATGAAGTTATATACATTTAAGTAAAGCATTAAAAAACCCTTAACTCTATTAGAATTAAGGGTTTAGATCTTATATAAAGCTATATAAGTATAAAATTTGGTGGGCCCAGACAGACTTGAACTGTCGACCAACGGATTATGAGTCCGCTGCTCTAACCAACTGAGCTATAGGCCCTATATGCTGAAAACTTTATTTATCAATAAGTTCAGGCGTCATGAATACTAGCTAAGATTTTTTGGAAAGACAAGTGCTTTTATAACTGCTTGAACATTTAGGCAGCAATCATGGGCGACTTGTCTTAGTCAAAATTCAGTTACTTAAGACTTCAGTATAGGAGGCATATAGAAAAATGAGATACATGCTGCATCATTTAAGATAAATGAGCCTGTATCTTGAATTTAATCCGGTCTACTAAGCGTAAAACTGATAGATTTAAGGTCTTAGTATATCTATAAGGTATCAAAATTCTTTATTACTCAGGCAGCAATGTTAAAGGAATAGCCTAGAACTAAAGAAGATAGAATGACTAGAATTCAGACTTCATTTCTTCGTCTTTATGTAAATCCTGCTTAATTTCGATCAAAGACCATACAATTATAAGCGCAAAAATCAATAGGGAGACTACGAAGGCTGTCATGTACGTCATACTTTTCAATCTCAGAGTAGAAAGAATAAGAAAATAGAAAAGACCTGTATCAGTCTTCTTCTTCGACAAAAGTCTAATAACTAAAGTGTGCTCTGGATAGTCATTTTTTCATCATTTTAAGACTTTTTTTGTATCTAATGATATTTTTAAGATCTTAATATTGTTTTATTTATATATATTAACTCTTAATCTTGCAGCTTAAAAAGATGAATAAATCATAGATTTTTACATTATTCGCTGATTTTATTGGAAAGCCTATTGACTGTATGGGCGAACAAGATGAAATTATGCAGTTCTCTACATACAGCTTTTACTTCTCCGTACTTATGCTAAATAAATTCCTTGGCGAATCTGCATTTAAACTTGCAGGTTGGCAATATCATGTCGAACCCGATGTGCTTGAAGATAAACAGGTCATTATTGGGTTTGAACATACCTCAATGATGGATGCGGTACTGTCAATTGCCCTGTTCCAGATTTATGACCTCAAGGTTCATACCTTGATTAAAAAAGAATTATTTAAAGGACCGTTTAAACCGCTATTGAACGCTGTGGGTGGTATTCCGGTTGACCGCAAGGCCAGTAAAGATATCGTGACCCAGATGGTGGAACATTTTCAGAACAATGAAAAGTTCAATCTGGTGATTGCTCCCGAAGCAACACGGGCTAAACAAGGTGAAGCACGCAAACCAATCCGTACCGGTTTCTGGCATATTGCCAAGGCTGCCAATGTACCAATCGTGTTGTTATACGCCAATTCCAGAACCAAGCAAGGTGGCATTCTTGGCAAGATCTATCCGACAGACCTTGCGCATGACCTGGCTTTGATCAAGCAACTATATAAAGACAAGGTTGGCCTGGATATCGTTATTCCAGAATAAGCTTTTTAAAAATAAAAGCACGGACATAATCAGCGATTCTGCTGTTTATGTCCAAGTCATCTGTCTATATCAATGTATAAATAGAATTATAAATCTCCCTATCCTCTTTCTATTTTTCCTCGATATTGCACTTTTTTTGTTTTTATCCTGAAATCTCAAATCCAGGCACTTTTTTTTAAAAAAACGCTTATGGTAGAATTTCGGCATTCTGATAGGCATACAGCCAATCTACAAGGAGCATAGTTCGCATGGCGGGTCATTCCAAGTGGGCCAATATTAAGCATCGCAAAGCAAAACAAGATGCGAGTCGTGGTAAAGTTTTTACCAAATACATTCGTGAATTAACCACTGCTGCAAAGCTTGGTGGTCCAGATACTGCAAGCAACCCTCGTCTACGTGCTGTGGTTGAAAAAGCATTATCAGTGAATATGACACGTGATGTGATCAACCGTGCCATTCAACGTGGTGCTGGTGGCGAAGATAACGACGACCTGAAAGAAGTGACCTACGAAGGTTATGGTGTAGGTGGTGTTGCGGTTATTGTTGAAACCATGACTGACAACTTGAACCGTACTGTGCCTGACGTACGTCATTGCTTCTCTAAAACTGATGGTAACTTAGGCACCAATGGTTCGGTGGCATTCCTGTTCACGAAACGTGGTGAGATCACTTTTGAAGATGTGTCTTTGGAAGATCAAATCATGGAAGTGGCATTAGAAGCAGGTGCTGAAGACATCGAAGTCACTGAAGATGATATCCTGGTCATTACCACACCTGAAGCTTTCGGTGATGTTCAAGATGCTTTAACTGCTGCAGGTTTAAAATCTGACAATGCTGAAGTAGTGATGAGCCCTTCTACCAAAGCAGAGATCACAGACATCGACCAGGCGAAAAAAATCATGAAAATGATTGATATGCTTGAAGATCTGGATGATGTACAAAACGTATATACCAACGTTGAATTCTCAGATGCTGTTTTAGCAGAACTTGATGCTTAACTGTCACTGATTCAAAAAACGCACCTTAGGGTGCGTTTTTTTGTGGCTGTCGACCACCCTAGCTTTGATTAAACTTTATTGAGTAATCCGCTACAGTTAAAGACATTATATTCTTTAATGACAAAGCTGGAATGCAGTGCCACCACATGCTCAATTTTTCCAATCCGCTTAAGCAGGATTTCACTATAATTTTCCATATCCCTTGCCACCACTTCGACAATAAAGTCCGCAGACTGACCGGTGACCAAAAAGGCATTAATCACTTCGGGAATACTTTCCAGTTCTTCCAGGAATTTAGCAAAAGTATCGCTATCATGTTTGCTTAAGGATACCTGTAACAGCACATGCAGGCTGAAACCTAATTTCTGGTAATTGATTTCACGTTTTAAGCCACTGATAATATTATGATCGATTAAGTGTTTGATCCTGCGATGCACCGAACTGACAGATAAATTCACCCGCTCGGACAGTTCATTCAGATTGACATCTTCATGGGTCAATATTTCTAGAATATGTTTATCGAAACGATCCAGTTCCATTTTTATACTCTTATATCAATAATCAATAGATGCAGAAAATTTTGCGCCATCTCTGTTATACAATATTTATTTATTTTTCACAAAATTTTCATATTCTGAAATTTTTTTCCAAATGGGATCTTATTTTATAAATACGGTTTTCATACTGAATCAAATGACCGTTAATCGCATTAATTAAAAATATGACCAATGGTATTTTACGTTAAATCTTTATTTTTAAATTATTTAAATTGGGTAAACACGGCAACAGATAGGCTATTCCCCTCAGCCCCCACACGACTTAACCGCCCATCTTTTACAAGTGTATAGAAATAGATTAAAACAAAGGCGCTTTAAAAACAAAAATAGCGCATTTCAAAAATATTACACAAGGAACGGTCATGGCTTCTAAACTTTTAAGCTTGATAAAAACAAAAGTGAGTCCTGTTTTAACCGTCGAAACCCAAACGAAGAGCTTATTGGGCGGCTTATTCGGTGGAACGACATCAGGCACCCTCACCAATCTTATTGGCAATCTCACCGGATCCAATACTCAACCTTCAGTCAGCTCATTATTAAATAATCTCCTTTCTGGAAGCAGCCTGAGTACGACAAATCTCAGCAATTTATTAACTCAGTTTTCTGGTTCGAATGCCTCAAGTTTAAATATTCAAAGCCTGATCAGTAGCTTAACTCAATCCAATGGCGGTAGCTTTAATATTACCCAGGTCACCAACTTATTAAAGAGCTTAATGGGGAGCAATAGCAGCAGCCTGGATCTTGAGGCTATTTCTAAACTGGTGGGCGGCTTATTGGGCGGCAGTACGGGCAATATTGATATTGGTAAAATTTCTCAACTGGTCGGTGGCCTGATCGGCGGTTCAAGTAATATTGATATTGGTGCCATTGCGGGTCTGGTCAGCAACCTCATCGGTGGTAATGGTGATATCGATATCGCGAAAATTGCTCAACTGGTTATTGGCTTAATCGGTGGTTCAAGCAATATTGATATCGGTGCGATTGCTAGTCTAGTCGGCAACCTGATCGGCGGTAATGGCGAGATTGATATCGCACAAATCGCTCAACTGGTTGGCGGCCTGATTGGTGGGTCTGGCGGCCTAGGTGGCGTGGACATTGGTGCGATTGCAGGTCTGGTCGGCAACCTGATTGGTGGCAATGGCGAGATTGATATCGCACAAATTGCTGAATTGGTCGGTGGTCTGATCGGCGGTTCTGGCGGTTTAGGTGATATAGATATTGGAGCAATTGCAGGTCTGGTGGGTGGCTTAATCGGTGGCAATGGCGAGATTGATATTGCGCAAATCGCTCAACTGGTTAGTGGCCTGATCGGCGGTTCTGGCGGATTGGGCGGTGTAGATATTGGTGCCATCGCAGGTCTGGTCGGCAACCTGATTGGCGGTAATGGTGAAATTGATATCGCACAAATTGCTGAATTGGTCGGTAGTCTGATCGGTGGTTCTGACGGTTTAGGTGATATAGATATTGGAGCAATTGCAGGTCTGGTGGGTGGCTTAATCGGTGGCAATGCAGGCGGTGATTTTGATCTTGGTGCTATTACCGATTTAATTAGCGGCTTTGTAGGCGGAAATGCAACAGGTGGTTTTGATGTCGGTGGCTTCACTGACTTACTGAGCGGTCTGATTGCGAATGGTTCAAATGGCATAGATTTAGGTGGATTATTAGGCAATCTCAATCTCGGTAGCGATCTGGATCTGGGTGGTATGATCGAAGGTATTTCCTCTGCTTCAAACGGCTTTGACTTAGGCAGTATTGCCGAAGGTGTTGGTCAGTTGGTTGGTAGTGGCTCTTCGATTGAATTGCCTGACCTCGGTGATCTTGTCCAAGGTGTGGGTACGACTGATTCCAATATTGATCTGTCTGCTATCCTGCCGGGCATTAAAGATACAATTCAGAATATCGGCAGTGGCGGTTCTTCATCCGGATTTGATTTTGGTTCACTCCTCAATAATTTTACTAAAAATATTGATATCGACCAGACTAATCCTTGGGGTTAATCATAATCTCATTAAAAAACGCGCTTCATGCGCGTTTTTTTAATTCTTGGATTAGCATTTAAACTTATACACCACGCCAGTCTACCCGTGCATTGCGTTCGGTTCGGTAAATACGGCAAATATATTCACCCAGTGGTAGCTCATTCAAATACTGCTGATAGTCGCGATATTCTTCGGACAAGGTTTCAAAATTTTCTTTTTCCCACGGCGTACCTGGAATCGCCAGAAGCGGTGCCAACATGGAACAAACTGCAATATCCGCCAGACCTAAACGATTTCCGACAAAATAATGCCCACCTTGGCTGACCAGCATCTGATTAAGCTGCTGTACAGCAACATCGATGTGTTGTTTAGATTCCGCCACGGTTTCCTCATTCAATGCATACCCCTTGGCCACCATCGCTTTCAATAAAGGTTTAGAAAATTTTTCAAACTGGCGCAGATAGCCCTGCTCACCAATTAAAATATCCAGAGATTCATGATCAGAAGTCAGTGCTTGAGAGAGCATCCAGCGACGGACATGACGACCCAATTCCAAAGTAATTTCATTAATTTCTAAAGCTTTATTTCGAAAATATCCTTCCGCGTGCAGTAAACGATGTTCTGGATAAGTATCATCCAGATACAGAGCAATCTGGGTGGAATCTGCGATCCATCGATCCTGATCACGCAAAATAGGCAGACGATTCTGTCCTGTTTTCAGGCGGGCAAAAGCGCGGTGTACCCCGGGTATCAGATTATGAGCAACATAATACAACTCTTTATGGTCCAGCATCCAACGTGCTTTTTCGCAAAAGTGAGATAAAGGAAACTGGTATAAAGTTCGCATGTATGCTCCATGTTTATCGTTATTGGATCAGGGCGTGTAGGCCGCTGTTTTATTCAGATACTTTAGTCACTCACTTTTAGAAAAACAATGTGATTTTTATTCAAAAGTAAAATACTGGCTGATTATTCCTCTATGGTTGGTGGACTCACTACACATCCCGGAAAGCTCAGCGAGTCATTTTAGGTCGCCAGAAGCATTTGATTGCAATAAACCACAAGCACATGACCTGACTTTAGTCATGCTTTCATGTAAAATCGGGGGCAATTTTTATATAACGCTTTTGTGAGTTATTTCATGGGTTTTAATTGCGGTATTGTCGGCTTGCCGAACGTTGGTAAATCTACACTTTTCAATGCCTTAACCAAAGCTGCTATTGCTGCAGAAAACTTCCCTTTCTGTACGATCGAACCAAACACCGGAATTGTACCTGTTCCTGATCCACGTTTAGACAAATTGACTGCAATTGTTAAACCGCAACGTGTTATTCCGACTTCTATGGAGTTTGTAGACATCGCAGGTCTGGTAGCAGGTGCTTCTAAGGGTGAAGGCTTGGGTAACCAGTTCCTGGCCAACATTCGTGAAACTGATGCAATTGCTCACGTTGTGCGTTGTTTTGAAGATGAAAACGTGATTCATGTGAATGGTCGTATTGATCCACTGGATGACATCGCTACGATTAATACCGAACTTGCGCTCGCAGACTTAGATGCTGTAGCCAAAGCAATTACGCGTTTGACTAAATCTGCTAAAGGTGGTGACAAAGAAGCGCTAGCCACTAAAGCTGTATTGGAAAAAATCCAGCCTTTACTGGATGAAGGTAAACCGGCTCGCGCAGCAGACCTAGATGATGACGAACGTAAACTGGTTCGTGGTTTTGGCTTAATGACCCTTAAACCAACCATGTATATTGCCAACGTTGCTGAAGACGGTTTTGAGAACAACCCACATTTAGATGCAGTGAGAAAATTGGCTGCTGAAGAAAATGCGATTGTAGTTCCACTGTGCAACCAGATTGAAGCTGAAATTTCATTGCTTGAAGATGAAGACCGTGCTGAATTCCTTGAAGCAATGGGCATGGAAGAACCTGGCTTAAACGTGGTGATTCGCGCGGGTTATTCACTGCTTGGCCTACAAACTTACTTCACCGCGGGTGTACAAGAAGTTCGTGCCTGGACCGTAAAAGTTGGCGCAACTGCACCACAGGCAGCAGGCGTGATTCATACCGACTTTGAAAAAGGCTTTATCCGTGCAGAATGTATCGCTTATGATGATTTCGTGCAGTACAACGGCGAAGCCGGTGCGAAAGAAGCAGGCAAATGGCGTCTAGAAGGTAAAACTTACATCGTTCAGGATGGCGATGTTTTACACTTCCGTTTTAACGTTTAAGTCATTGCTGTTAAAAAAAGCCCCTTCTTGGGGTTTTTTTATTGCTTATAAAAAGAGGATTCATACGTATAACAGGCTTTCTGGAAGCGCATAAGATCAACACATATTAACAATAATGATAACTATTCTCATATATGAATATTAAATTAGAGTGTATCTTAAATCTAATGAAAAATAACCTAACTCCATTCTCCCCAAGGAATCCTGCCAATGAGCTACACCTTGCCTGTACTGCCTTATGCTTATGATGCGCTAGAGCCTCATATCGATAGCAAGACTATGGAAATTCATCATAGCAAGCATCATCAAACCTATATCAATAATATTAATGCAGGAATAGCAGGCACTGAATGGGAAGATTTATCAGTCGAAGCCTTAATTAGCAAATTCAATGAAGTGCCCGAGCAACTCAGACAGAACGTGATGAACAATGCTGGTGGACATGCCAATCATTCCCTGTTCTGGACAGTGATGAGTCCAGACGGCGGTGGTCATCCCGAAGCTGAAATTGCCAAGGCAATCGAACATGAATTAGGAGGATTCGAGGCATTTAAAGAAGCGTTTACCCAAGCAGGGCTTAGCCGTTTTGGTAGTGGGTGGGCCTGGTTAAGTATGGCGCCAGATCAAACGCTTATTGTAGAAAGTAGCGCCAATCAGGATTCTCCGCTGATGCATGGCAATATTCCCCTTTTAGGTCTGGATGTTTGGGAACATGCCTATTATTTACAATATCAAAACCGTCGTCCGGAATATATCTCGGCTTTTTTCAATGTCGTGAACTGGGAAGAAGTGAATCGTCGTTATCTGGAAGCGTTGAACGCGCTTTAAATCTTTGAGGAGATCGGTCATGTCTATACGTACACTGATTCAACGCATGATTGGCAGCACACTCCTGATCTGCGGTGTAATGGTGCTTTTATTAGAACATGTATGGATGCCCTATTTTTAAAGTTTATTTTGCTAAAAAAGCCAGTCTGAATGACTGGCTTTTTATAGGTACATTTAAATGGGCAAAGGTTTATTGCATATTGGCAATTGCAGTACCTTTTTGCTTAGGATCGGTATTTCCGAGTGCAGGATGGGCAATGGCATTCTGACATTGCATTTTATCGCGCTCATAATCTGCCTGTTTTTGTTGTAGGCTGTTGCCATTTTCCATGGTCGTCCGCGCCCAGATTTCCAGACTGGTCAAAGCTTTACGACACAGAGCATATTTGCCTTCGGTCACCGAATCGGTCATTTTGACATTAATACGCCAGTCTGTACTCAATTTACGTGCTGGTTGACGTACCTGTGTTTCCAGCTGATCCACTTCTTTATTATAGACCAGTGGATCCACTTCATTGATCAGTTGCCATGCGGCATTGGCATAAGTCGTCGCATCATTAGTCAATTTAGGTGCCGGTTTAATTTCTGGCTTATCAGTCGATTGACTGTCATTCCCACACGCTTGTAACAATATTGCCGTGCTTATTAAAGCAGCAATCAGCATCGCACGTGTCTTGAACATCCACATATCAGGCTCGCCAATTTAAACATTTCGGCACTATGCTATTAAATTCACGTAGAATACACAATCTTCATTTGACCCATCGTTCAACTCTCCTTCAAGGTGTGTCGTGTCTGAACCGAATCAACTCGCTACGCAACCTGCTGGCTTCTGGCAAGGTGCAAAAGATAGCCAAGCGATTATCTTCACTTATTTACCAGTGTCGTTTGCTTTTGGTGTTTCAGCCACCCAGTTTGGCTTTACCGCCTGGGAAGCACTGTTCCTGTCCTGCTCGATGTATGCAGGTGCCAGCCAGTTCCTGGTGGTCGCGCTCTTAGGTAGTGGAACATCTATCTGGATGACGGCATTAACCGTGATTGCCTTAGACATTCGTCATCTGCTTTATGGCCCTGCGTTACAAAATCTGATTCAAGACCGGCTGAATTTAAAGAAAACGGCAATCTGGTCTTGGGGTTTGACCGATGAAGTTTTTGCCTCCGGCATGATCAAGCTCTCGCAACGGCGACAGGAATGGTCAGAATCCTGGATGCTGGGTTTAAGCCTGTTTAGCTGGATGTCCTGGGCACTCGGATCTTTCCTCGGTGGATTGTTTGCCGATCAGGTCAGCAACCTGCCGCAATTCTTACAGGCTGCGCTGGATTTCTTGTTACCTGCGCTGTTCCTGAGCTTCTTGTTAGCCGCTTTTGAGAAAAAACATACTTTTGTTGTAGCTGTCACAATTCTGGTGTCTGCGATTGCCTGTTATTTTATCGACCTGTCTGCCGCGATCTTTATCGGTATAAGTTCTGGTATTTTCGCAGGCCTGTTCAAGCACTATATTTTGAAACAGCCAGATCCTGAACACGCAGGAGATCAAGCATGAATCTAGAGATTATTCTGGTCGGGATTTTAGTCGGGATTGCCAATTTTGCCTCGCGCTTTGGTCCTTTTTTTGTCATTCAAAAATTTCAGCAAGGTTCGCAAAAACGTGGAGCATTGTGGCTAAAAATTGCCTTGGGTTCAATTGGCATTGCTGCGATCAGCTCCATGTTGGTGGTTGCTACCCTGCCACCTTTATTAGAAACACCGAATAAAAGTTTTGCGATGCTGGTTGGCTTTATTGTGCTCACGGTTTTGTACTTTAAGTTTAAACGGATTGTGATGGCGACACTGACCGCAGCGCTCACCTATGGGTTGGTTTACACTTATGTTCCGGTACCCTTTTAAGCTTTAACTCGTTGATCAATTGAAACAAAGACTTATGCTAAACTCATAGTATAGGTCTTTTTTTATATAACAATAAAAACAAGGAAGGATGCGCATGTTTGAAGTCAAACAGGTGATTGAAGGCAAAATCTTTATTCATCATCGGCGCGATGAAATGTTAACCGTATTCCATCGACATGAAGTGCCGGCACAATATTTTGAATGTTTTATCAATGCTCAAAATTTTACCGGACATTTTGTCGAAATACATGCTCAACCAGCAGATCAAGTTCGGGTGGTTTATATTAAAAAGAATAGCACCCATCAAATTATTGCTATGCTTAATCAGAGCCAATACGTGCTGCATCTTCATCCTTTGACATTGATTTTGGGTAAATGGAGCTTCAGACATCGTGTCCTGCCGAATACTCTAAAAATTTTTGCTGGTTTATTTGCGCTCCTTTTTATTCTTTTTTCAGCTACCGCCTTTTCAGCAGATCAGTTCCAGCTCACCACCATCTTGCGAGACTGCATTCAATTCACAGTTTTTGGGCTACTGTTATTTTTGCTGTGCTTTGTACTGCCTTTTGTATTGCCCTATGCGTATTTCCTGCATGTTCGTACATTACGTCTGTTAAAGATGCTAAATATCAATACTGAACAAGTTGCACAAATAGAAAAGCTCAAGTCTCAAAGCGGGATTTATCTTCTGCAAACGCAGTCTGACAGCGATGTGAAAATGACAGCGCCTCCTTATTAAATCTAGAAAAACTTTATAAATAAAACTGTTGGTCAATATCACAATTTTGTATGAATCTTGGCTTAACTGTCGGCTCAGTTCTGCTATGCTAAAAGTCCATAAAATCAAGCATGGATGATCCACATGAGCGTGACTATTGGTACTCCCCTTCAATCTTCTGCCTATAAAGTTCTATTATTGGGTTCTGGTGAACTGGGCAAGGAAGTGGTGATTTCACTACAACGCCTTGGAGTCGAAGTTCATGCTGCTGACCGTTATGATCATGCCCCTGCCATGCAGGTTGCGCATTATTCCTATACCTTGAATATGGCAGATGCTGTAGAACTCAAACAACTCATCAATCAAATCCAGCCACATTTAATTGTTCCTGAAATTGAAGCGATTGCGACCGAAGTTCTGCTTGAAATAGAAGCCCAGAACATTGCTACAGTCATTCCTTCTGCTAAAGCCGTCAATCTGACCATGAACCGTGAAGGTATTCGTCGTCTGGCTGCGGAAGAACTCGGTCTGCCAACTTCAGCTTACCGTTTTGCCGACAGTTTAGAATCCTTCCGCGCGGCCTGTGACGATGTCGGCTATCCAAACTTTGTGAAACCGGTGATGTCATCTTCAGGCAAAGGTCAGTCTCGTGTTACCCGTTTTGATGAAGTCGATGCTGCCTGGGAATATGCGCAAACCGGTGGCCGGGTCAATCAGGGTACTGTGATTGTAGAATCACAAATTGACTTTGATTTTGAAATTACCTTATTGACTGTTCGTGCAAAAAATCCAGAAACCGGCGAAATCGAAACGTCTTATTGCGACCCGATCGGACATCGTCAGGACTCAGGTGATTATGTGGAAAGCTGGCAGCCTCAACCGATGACTCCAGCCGCGCTGGAAGAATCCAAGCGCATTGCCAACAAGGTCACTACAGCACTTGGTGGCTGCGGAATCTTTGGAGTGGAACTCTTTGTAAAAGGCGAAAAAGTATGGTTTAGTGAGGTTTCCCCACGTCCACACGATACTGGACTGGTGACTTTAGCCTCCCAATTTCAAAGTGAATTTGAGCTGCATGCACGTGCTATTTTAGGCTTGCCGGTGAATACTGCACGACATAGTGTGGCTGCCAGTGCGGTAATTTATGCTGGGGTAGATGATCGCAATCTTTCCTTTTCTGGCCTGAATCTTGCTTTAGCAGACGGCAATACCGATTTGCGCCTGTTTGGCAAACCTGAAGGTTTTAAACGTCGTCGTATGGGCGTTGCCACAGCACGTGCGGAAAACATTGAACAGGCACGTGAACTGGCCCTCCAGGTCGCCAACCAAGTTAGCGTCAACCAAAACTAAGCTGAAATACCAACGGACGACTGTATATGATCAACACCCATCCACTGCTGAATTACGCTAAAAGCAACCATGACATTAAAGCCATCAATCAATGGCGCAGTGATGTCGAAAATCAGCTTCAGGAGAGTTTTGAAAATGGCCAGTCGATTCGGGATATTATTCTGGCGCGTTCCAATCTGATCGATGAAGCCCTGCAGTTTCTCTGGCAGCATGCCGAACTGGATCAAACCGATTTGGCCCTGTTTGCTGTCGGGGGTTATGGCCGTCGTGAAATGCTGCCTTATTCTGATGTCGATATCATGATCTTGTCAGAAGACGAGATTAACCCGGAACAGGAACAACTGATTTCTACATTTATTTCATCGCTTTGGGATGTAGGGAATTTCAAACCCGGTATCAGTGTCCGCACCATCAATGAATGTGTTAATCAGGCCAGCAGTGATCTGACCGTTGCCACCACCCTGATTGAAGCCCGCCTGATTATTGGCAATGAAAACCTGTGCAAATGGCCACGTCGCATCGTGTCACGTACCTGGACCGACAAAACCTTTTTTGATGCCAAGATGGATGAGCAGCATAAACGCTATGCTCAGCACAACAATACCGAAAGCAATCTGGAACCGGATATTAAAAATGCGCCGGGCGGTATTCGTGACATCAACCAGATTGGATGGATTGCCAAACGGCATTTCCGCGTCAATCGCATTTACGATCTGGTGCACCTCGGTTTTATTTCAGAATTTGAACTCGGTGTGCTCGAGGAAGCAGAGAGTTTTCTCTGGGAAATCCGTCATCACCTGCACCGCCTGACCAAGCGCGATGAAAACCGCTTACTGTTCGATTATCAGCGCGACATTGCAGCCAAATTTGGCTATGTACGTGAAGAGGCGCATCATCCGAACTATCCAATTGAACAGTTCATGAAGCGCTATTACCGCAGTGCGCAGCAAGTGTCTACACTGAACGAAATGCTGCTGGCCTATTTTAATGAATCGGTCATTACGCCACGTTTACCGCAATATGAACGCCAGATCGAAGAAATCAACCAGAACTTTAAACTGGTCGATGGCAAACTGGCTGTGCAACATCATAAGATTTTCTCGGAAAATCCAAGCGCAATTCTGGAAATTTTCTATCTGCTGGCCAATCGTCCTGAAATCGAAGGCATTCGTGCGCGTACCTTACGCCTGCTGACCTTGGCTGGAAAACGTATTGATCAGGATTTCCGTGATAATCCGGTGCATCAGGCACTGTTTATGGCGATTATCCGTTCACCGCATCGACTCTATGACACCATGGTTGCCATGAAGCGTTATGGTGTGCTTGGAAATTACATCCCGGCCTTTGGACAGATTCTGGGACTGATGCAATATGACCTGTTCCATATCTATACGGTCGATGCACATACCTTATTGCTGCTGCGTAATTTAAACCGCTTTAAAGAACCTGAATTTGCCAAGGAATTTCCGGTGGTCAGTTCAGTGTTTCAGCGTCTGACCCGTCGTGACATAGTCTATCTGGCAGCAATTTTCCATGATATTGCTAAAGGTCGTGGCGGTGACCACAGTGAACTCGGTGCCAGCGACGCGATTAAATTCTGCCGTAGCCATGGCTTTACTGAACGCGAAAGTAATCTGGTGGCCTGGCTGATCCAAAATCATCTGATGATGTCGGTGACTGCCCAGAAAAAAGATATTTCCGATCCGGATGTGGTCAAAGAATTCGCCGAAAAAATGGGTGACATGGAACATCTGGACTATCTGTACACCCTGACAGTCGCCGATATTAACGCCACCAATCCGAAGCTGTGGAATACCTGGCGCGCTTCGCTGATGCGTCAACTATATACTCAGGCACGTGACGTAATCCGTTCTGGTCTGGGCCGTCCGGTTGATTATCAAATGCTGATTGAAGATACTAAATTTGCAGCCAGTGAACTTCTGGTTCAGGACTTCTCACTGGATGAGGTAGAAAAAGTCTGGCAGGAACTTGGTGATGACTATTTCCTCAAAGAAACAGCAGATGAAATTGCCTGGCATACCCGTGCCATTTTACAACACGGCGATAATCCTGCCCCACTGGTGCTGATGCGGGCGCACCGTAAATATGCGCAGGATGCGGTACAGATCTTTATTTATACGCAGGATCAACCCAACCTGTTTGCCACCACCGTGGCTATTCTGGATCGTATGAATCTGGATGTACAAGACGCACGGATTATTACAGCGACTAAAGCCTTCAGTCTGGATACCTATGTAGTACTGGACCGTTTTGGTACCTTATTGACCGATCCGGAACGCGAAGCCACAGTGATTGAAGCTCTGAAAGATGCCTTGAGTCATTCTGATGAATATCCGGGCCTGATGCAGCGCCGGATTCCGCGTCAATTACGTCATTTCGATATTGAAAATACAGTCGATATTAGTATCAATCCTGCCTTGAATCAAAATATGGTCGAAATCGCTACTCTCGATCATCCCGGTTTACTTGCCAAAATCGGTGGTTTATTTATGATGCAAGGCCTGGATATCCACTCTGCCAAAATTGCTACACTTGGCGAACGTGCCGAAGACATATTTTTTGTCACCAAAAAAGATGGCAACCCTATGACACCTGAAGAATCTGCTGAATTTGCAGCTGCACTTAAAACTGCGCTGGATGAAGCCTCTCATCAGGTTTGTAGTCAACACTCACATTAAAACGCGGTTACTTATTCATGAACTCTAGCTTGTCTCTACTGCATCCTTATCCGTTTGAAAAGTTAAATCAGCTTTTTGCGGATATCCAGCCTGCAAATATGCCTTTAATTCCCCTGTCGATTGGTGAACCGAAGCATCCTGCACCGGAGTTTGTGAAACAAGCGATTATCGATAACTTTAAACATTTATCGACCTATCCAAACAGTAAAGGCCTGCCTGAGCTACGCGAAAGTATTGCTCAATGGCTGACGCGCCGTTTTAAGCTAAATAGCATCAGTGCAGACAGCAATATCCTGCCTGTTTCTGGTACGCGTGAAGCGATTTTCTCGTTTGTACAGGCTTTGGTAAATCGTGAAGAGGCACCTTATGTGGTGATGCCGAATCCGTTTTATCAGATTTATGAAGGTGCAACACTGCTCGCAGGCGCCAAACCATATTTCATCAACTGTACTGAAGAAAATAACTACCTTGGTGATTTTGATGCTGTTCCGGCAGAAGTCTGGGAAAAAACGGCACTGTTATTTGTCTGTACTCCGGGCAATCCAACCGGTGCAGTGCTGTCTAAAGAACAGTTTAAAAAACTGATTGCCCTGTCGGATCAATATAACTTTGTGATTGCTTCAGACGAATGCTATTCGGAGCTGTGGTTTGATCAGGCACCTGTAGGTTTACTGGAAGTTTGTGCTGAAATCGGCCGGGATGACTATAAAAACTGCGTGGTGTTCCATTCACTGTCTAAACGCTCTAACCTTCCGGGTATGCGTTCAGGTTTTGTTGCCGGTGATGCCAGCCTGTTAAAACCTTATTTGCAATATCGTACTTACCACGGCGCAGCGATGCCGGTACAACATCAACTGGCTTCAATCGCTGCCTGGGATGATGAAGCGCATGTGGAAGAAAACCGGGTGCAATACCGTGCCAAGTTTGATTTATTTCAACAGGAACTCGGACATTTATTGCCACTCAAAAAACCGGATGCAGGTTTCTATTACTGGTTAAAAGTTGACAATGATGAAGCCTTTGCTAAACGCCTGATGGAAGAAGCACATATTAAAGTACTTCCGGGTCGTTATTTATCCCGCGATACTGAACAGGGTAATCCGGGTGAAAATCATGTACGTCTGGCACTTGTGGCCGATCTGGCGCAATGTGAAGAAGTCATTCAACGCCTGAAAGCCATCCTCTAAGTTTTAATCAAAACTAAAAAACCCACTGGTTTAAAGTGGGTTTTTTACTTGAAATCAGATGAGTTCTATTTTTATCTCATACTGAGAAAATAACACAGAGTCTTACAACACTTTTGCAATTTCATCCTCAAGATCTTCAGGCTTGGTGGTTGGTGCAAAACGGTTCAATACCTTGCCATCACGGCCAATCAGGAACTTGGTAAAATTCCATTTAATTCCATTGCCTAAAATACCTTTGGAATTATTGGTTAAATAGCGAAAAATGGCGTGCGCTTCAGGGCCTTTGACATCTACCTTGGAAAACATCGGGAAAGATACCCCGTAATTCTTCTGGCAAAATTCACCAATCTGTTCATTGGAACCCGGATCTTGGCCGCCAAACTGGTTACATGGAAATCCCAAAATTTCCAGACCTTGATCTTTATATTTTTCGTAAAGTTTTTCTAATCCTGAAAACTGGGGGGTAAAACCACACTTACTCGCTGTATTGACGATCAAAAGTACCTTGCCTTCATAATCTGCAAGTGGCTTGCTTTTGCCATCTAACAATTCAGCTTCAAACTGATAAATGTTAGTCATGGATAGGTTTCCTCATCATTTTTTTCTTGTGTTTCTAAGTCCAAAGAAGCCGAGTTGACACAATAACGCAAACCGGTCGGTTCTGGGCCATCCGGGAAAACATGCCCTAAGTGTGCGTCACAATGATGACAAACAATCTCAGTTCTGACCATTCCGTGTGAAGTATCAGGTAATTCTTCTACCACCGAACTACTGACAGGACGGTAGAAACTTGGCCAGCCACAGCCGCTGTCATACTTGGTCTCAGAAGAGAACAGTGGCGTGCCGCAGCAACGACATACATAAGTGCCATCTTGCTTGGTATTCCAGTATTTTCCAGTAAATGCCGGCTCGGTTCCCTTCTCGCGCGTAATGCGAAACTCCTCAGGTGATAACTCTCTTTGCCATTCCCGGTCTGATTTATTGAGTTTTCCCATGATCACATACCTTTTTATCTTGCTATTTAAAATAGGATAATCCTATATTTACGTGATTCATTTTAAAAATTCTAGTCTTTATTCAACATTTTACAAAAGACATATAATGCCCAAAAAAGCAAAAAGAAAGCAAATATAAAAATAAAAGTAAGCAATTTTTACATTAAATGTTTTTTAGTGAGCAAATTTAATGGTATTCTTAGCTCTAAATTTGCTCAGGATTAAAAAATGTCGCAAAAAAAGAGCGTAATTTTTAAAAATCTGCTGCCTGTGATCAAACAATATCAGCAGCTTGGATTTACGCATGAAAAAATTGTTGCACTACTTCGAGATGAACATGATCTCGATCTAGTCACAACTGAGACATTTAAAAGTTATTTATATCGTTATGCAAAAGTGACCTCCACTCCTTCCGAGAACATCAAAATGCCGAACACTTTCCAAACCCCTCGCGAGATCAAGAAATCATCTAAGCTCGAGCATGTATGCTACGACATTCGCGGACCTGTGTTACGAGCGGCCATCGAGATGGAAGAAGCCGGTCACAAAATTATCAAATTAAATATTGGCAATCCTGCCCCATTCGGTTTTGAAGCGCCGCAGGAAATTATCAACGATGTGGCTTTAAACCTGCCGAATGCGATTGGCTATACCGATTCCAAAGGGATTTTCCCGGCGCGTAAGGCGATCTGTCAGTATTATCAGCAAAAAGGCATTCTAGATATGCACGTCAATGACGTCTATATCGGTAATGGTGTGTCTGAACTGATCGTGATGGCCATGCAGGGTCTGCTGGATGATGGCGATGAAATGCTGATTCCAATGCCAGATTATCCACTCTGGACGGCGGCAGTGAATCTGTCTGGAGGTACAGCGATTCACTATAAATGTGATGAAGAAAATCACTGGTATCCAGATATTGCTGATATGGAAAGCAAAATCACGCCGAATACCCGTGGTATTGTGATTATCAACCCGAATAACCCGACCGGTTCGGTTTACCCACGTCATGTGTTGCAACAAATCGTCGACTTGGCCAAGAAATATGACCTGATTTTATTTGCTGACGAAATCTACGACAAAATTATTTACGATGGGATTGAGCATGTTGCTGTAGCAGCTCTGGCTGGCGATCAGCTCTGTGTTTCGTTTAACGGTTTATCTAAAGCCTATCGTATTGCTGGTTTCCGTTCCGGCTGGATGGCCATTACCGGCAATAAAGCACGTGCAGCAGACTATATCGAAGGTCTGGATATGCTTGCATCGATGCGTCTGTGTGCCAACCATCAGGCACAATATGCAATTCAGACTGCACTGGGCGGTTATCAGTCAATTAACGACCTGATTCGTTCGGGTGGGCGTTTATATGAACAGCGCAATATTGCCTGGGAAATGCTGAACGAGATTCCAGGTGTGTCTTGTGTCAAACCTGAAGGCGCAATGTATTGCTTCCCGAAACTGGATCCGAATGTGTATCCAATTCAGGACGATGAAAAACTGATGCTGGATTTGTTACGTGCAGAGAAAGTACTTCTGGTTCAAGGAACAGGCTTTAACTGGCCAACACCGGATCATTTCCGTGTAGTGTTCCTGCCGGCTGAAAATGAACTGCGTGAAGCCATTACCCGTGTTGGCCGTTTCCTGGCCAAGATGCGTTAATTCTTGAAATAGACAATATAAAAAACCGCGTTGATACGCGGTTTTTTATTTCTCTGAAAAAATTCAGGCTTTTGACTGATGAAATCTTAAAAATCATACCGGTTTCTTTGAGCAAATTTCTGCACTCAATGGTTTCTTCTCAGGCAATTTCCCCTCAATCATGAAGATTCATGTTATTTTTTGATCAAATATAAAATTCTATGAGTACACGGATGTCCTCAAACACAATGAAGCTCAGCCTGTTTCTCTGTCTTAGTATGTGCTTGGGCATTGGCATTCTTCGTTTCTCTTACACCGCGTTGTTACCTGGCACACGCGAAGCCTTTGGCTGGAGTACAGATTTTGCCAGTCTCTTGGGCAGTGCCAATTTGCTGGGTTATTTAATCGGTGCATTTACGGCCATGCGTCTGCCTCAAGACCGCAGCATGAGTACCTATATTCAAATTTCAGCCTTTGCCGGTATGCTCAGCCTGATGTGCTGTGCATTTTCTGGTTTTTCTGAAGTATGGTATATCGCTTGGCGGATTATTTCCGGGATCAGCGGTGGACTGATGATGATCTTATCGCCGAGTGTGGTTGCACAGTGCTGTGAACTTCAAGACCGTCTTAAAATCAACTTTATTGGTTTTAGTGGGATTGGACTAGGCGTTTTAATTGCGACCCTGTTTCTGCCTTATCTGGATCAAATTTCCATACAGACTGCATGGCTAATCTTATGTGGTTTTGCTTTGCTTATCTGTATCGTTTTAAGTCTACTGATTCAGAAATTTAAGCCATATTTGTCGGCACAAGCTCCTGCGGTTACCTCTCATCTATCTCTGAATAGCGTCTTTTATAGTTTACTTACAGTTTATGCTTGTAGTGCTTTCGCTTATATACCGCATTCACTCTTCTGGATTGATTATTTAAGCCAGCAGTTGGGATTGAGCTTGTTCTGGATTAATTTCAACTGGATTCTGTATGGACTAGGTAGTGCTTTAGGCGCCTTGAGTGCTTATGCACTGGCCAGAAAATGGGGTAATTTTGTTGCCCTGAAAATTCTTTATAGTCTTTATATTGTGGCTATTTTTATTGCAACCCTAGATGCCAGCCCATTGCTTACTTTTAGCTCTTCCTTTTTTACCGGGATGCTAAATCCGGCTGTGGTGTTCCTGACCTCCTATACCATTTTGCAACTGTATGGACTGGCTTATAAAAAGCTCTGGAGTATTGCCACCTTGTGTTTTGCCTCGATTCAGCTAATCGGTGGGCTCAGTTTTAGTGCGCTGCAATATTTTGGATTGAGCTATCATCAACAGTTCATACTGGCCACATTTGTTCTTTTATCAGGAACGTTACAATTGTTCTGGTACACACGTCCTGTCAGACTCAAATCTGAACAACAAACTCAGCCAGTGTCTGCTCATGGAGAAAGGACTAAATAAGGATAAGGATTGGTTGCTCCTTGCCCACCTAAATAAATCCCATAATGTAAATGCGGCGGGGTATTTTTGGCATTACCTGTATTCCCCACATAAGCGATGACTTCACCTGCCTCAACCCAGTCGCCTTCCTGAATATGTTCTGCATAGTCATCCAGATGTGCATAATAATGTTGGCTCATATTTGGACCGGTCACCCAGATGATTTTTCCACCCAGATTGTTGGTGCCAATCCTACGCACAATCCCTGGGGTCGCGCTAAATACTGGCGTACCGCGTTTGGCAAAAATATCCGTCCCTTCGTGTTTACGACCGTCACTACGCGCTGCTCCCCAAGTATCATTAATCTGACCAACTCTGACGCCTTCAACCGGAATCTGTAGCGGAGCTTCTAACTGGGCTCTCTGTAATTGCCAATACAGATAAGGGCTTTTCCAACCTGCTGCTTCACCTGAAGGCGGTGGCTGACAGGCAGTTAGTAGAAAACCTATAGATAACAGTAAGCTTATAATCCGAAGAAATTTCACCAATATTCGCATTAAATTAAATAGATGACTTTTATCTTAATCACAACCGCCTAATTTAAAGTCACAATCCTGTTATTTTTAGTGATGATTTTATACAAGCGTTCAAATAACAAAACCCTCAAATGAGGGTTTTGTTATTTTAGGTGGATAGGAGATTATCTACGTTTTTTAGCACGAGATGGTTTCGATGGTTGTTGCTGTTGTTGCTGTTGCTGCTCTTCATTCTGAGCATTGTCCTGCTTGTCTTTTTGTTGGACCTGCTTATGTCTCGCTTTAGCTTTAGCCATGATTTACTCCTTTGGAGAAACGTCTCTATTCACTGGAAGTTCCATTCATCACTGTAACGTTTATACAAAATAAGCCAATCGCTGAGCTGTATCCAAATACGTCAATGTAATACAGTGTTTACTAAGTTATTCAGCTTAGAACGAATCATTTCTAGGCTCATTACACTTCTTACATGATCTTGCAGCCTGATACTTATTTTAACGTTTAGCTCTTAGCTGTTCAGACTTTTTCTGAAAATAAAACTATAAAAAACCCGCAATTACTGCGGGCTTTAACTCATAAATTGCCTCGCAATTTTAGGCATCCATCTTAGCAATAATCGCTTCACCAAACTCAGAACAACGAAGCAAGGTCGCCCCTGGCATCAAGCGTTCGAAATCGTAAGTCACCGTTTTTTCCGCAATCGCACCCGAAATCCCCTTAATGATCAGGTCGGCAGCTTCTATCCAGCCCATATCACGTAACATCATTTCTGCAGACAAAATAATCGAACCCGGGTTTACTTTATCCTGTCCAGCATATTTAGGTGCTGTACCGTGGGTTGCTTCATAAACTGCAATCGAACCGCCAATATTGGCACCTGGTGCAATTCCGATCCCACCGACTTCCGCAGCCAGCGCATCAGAAATATAGTCACCATTTAAGTTGAGTGTCGCAATCACAGAATAATCCGCCGGGCGCATCAAAATTTGCTGCAAGAAGGCATCGGCAATGACATCTTTAATAATAATGTCTTTGCCTGTTCTTGGATTTTTGATTTTAACCCACGGACCACCATCTAAAAGCTCACCGCCGAAACGTTCCAGCGCGACTTCATAGCCCCACTCTTTAAATGCCCCTTCAGTGTATTTCATGATATTGCCTTTGTGTACCAAAGTCACACTAGGCTTGTCATTTTCGATGGCGAACTGAATCGCTTTACGCACCAGACGCTGGCTACCTTCTTTGGAGACAGGTTTGATTCCGATTCCACAATTGTCTTCAAAGCGGATGTTGGTTACACCCATTTCTTCTTTCAGAAACTTGATAACTTTTTTCGCTTCCGGAGAATCTGCTTTCCATTCAATACCGGCATAAATATCTTCTGAATTCTCACGGAAAATCACCATGTCGGTCAGTTCCGGATTATGTACTGGCGAAGGTACCCCTTCAAACCAGCGCACCGGACGTACACAGACATATAAATCCAGTTCCTGACGTAAAGCCACATTCAAGGAACGAATACCACCACCGACTGGCGTGGTCAGTGGACCTTTAATCGATATCACATAATCGCGCAGTGCTTCGAGAGTTTCTTCAGGCATATAGGTGCCGTAAATTTTGTCAGCTTTTTCACCGCAGTAGACTTCCATCCATTCGATGGAACGCTTCCCGGCGTATGCTTTTTGCACAGCAGCATCTACCACAGTTCGCATTGTTGGTGTAATATCTGCACCGATTCCATCCCCTTCGATAAATGGGATAATTGGATTATTTGGTACGTTGAGTGACAGGTCTGCATTAACGGTAATTTTGGTACCATCCACAGGTACTACGATTTTTTGATATCCCATTATTAGTATTCTCCCGGATGCCGCTGACAAATCTAAAATAATTGCCGATTAGGCAATACTTTCAACTGTTCTTAACGCATAATATTCTAATCCAGATTTGTTGTTTTTGAGATTTATACGGGAAATAACTAAATTTCCCTTTTAAATAAACCTCTACATTTTTTAAATTAATGTAATTATAGAAGTTATTTCCTATGAAAATCGTCATTCTAAACAAACCTTATGACGTCCTCTCCCAATTCCGTGCGGATGAAAAGCACCCAACCATGGCTGATTTTGTCAACAACAAAGATTTACGTCTTGCTGGCCGTTTGGACATGGACTCAGAAGGTCTGGTTTTCCTCACCGATCACGGTGGTCTCAACCAATATATCACCAATCCTGCCAATAAAAAGTTTAAAACTTATATGGTGCAAGTTGAAGGTGATGTGACCGAAGAAGCACTAGAACAGCTTCGTAAAGGCGTTGAACTGAAAGATGGCATGACGCTTCCTGCACGTGCTGAAAAAGTATCTGAACCTGAATGGTTATGGGAGCGTAATCCTCCTGTACGTTTCCGTGCCTCTGTTCCAACGTCTTGGGTTGAGATTTCGATCTGTGAAGGTCGTAACCGTCAGATTCGTCGTATGACATCTGCTGTCGGCTTCCCTACACTGCGTTTGATCCGTACCAAAATTGGTGAGATTGATTTGGTTCGTATGGGATTGCAACCGGGCGAAACCAGAGAAATTGAACCCTTACTTTATCCAGACTTTCAGAATGTTCCTGCGGAAGAACCATACCGTTCACGCTCTTATGTTAAAAAGCCGGGTGGTACGGGTGGTAAGCCAATGGTTCGTAAAAATAAAGATGGTTCTGTGAAAAAGTCTGGCACCAAACGTATCTGGCAAATGGATGAAAGTGAAAAGCCGCGTCGTAAGACCAATGGCACAACTCGTCCAAATACCAAAGCACCACGTGGTCGCGGTCGCGGTCGTGGCTAAGTTTGAATAGATTTAATCAAGCTCACTTCGGTGGGCTTTTTTTATTACATAACTTCAATATTTTTTATTTTTCAGTCTATTAGAATCAATTGAAGTGTTCATTTTACGATGAGTCTCATGAAAAGAATAATTTGTGCTTTAGCTGCGACTTCCCTTTCAACTTTTAGCTTTGCCAATCCACTAAGTGTTCATGTGCTTAATCAAGAAACTGGCCTACCCTCTGCTAATGTCACGGTCACCCTAGAAGCTCAGCAAGGTGAGAAATGGGTAAAGCTCAATGAAGCCAAGACAGACAGTAATGGTCGTATTAAAGAATTTTATCCTAAAGACACCGCGTTACAAAAAGGCGTTTATAAAGTAACGTTTAAAACGGGTGATTGGTTTAAGGCCAATAATCAACGGACGTTCTTCCCTGAAGTACCGGTGGTTTTTGTGATTGATGGTGCTTTAGAGCACTACCATATTCCACTGCTATTAAGTTCTTATGGGTATTCGACGTATCGGGGGAATTAAAATGTAGGACATGTTGTCACCAAATTTTTAACCCATATTCAAAAGGCTATATTTTTCATTGACTTCATCCAAAGTGAAATATCTTTTAATTTGGCGTAAATTATTCTTTTCATAAAAAAATCCTGCGAAGATAACAGGCTGATTTTTCTTAATCGATTCTTCCTTCGAGATATGGATACTATTTAGCTCATAAAAATATGGTTCTTTACTAATAGATCTCTTTCATAAATCAAAAAACGACCTTCTTTTTGGTTAATATTTGCACTCCGGATTTCTTGGCATTCGTGCATAATCTGCGGATGAAATACATCGATTCAAACAAGCTTTCTGATCCTCAGTTCAAGCGATACACAGGCATCTCATGGTCAACTTTCTATTTGATGGTTGAGCAATTGCAGAAGCATGTCTCTGCCAAAGGCAGACCGCCCAAGTTAAGCCTGGAGGATCAGGTTCTGCTCTGTCTGAGCTATTGGCGGGAATACCGAACCTTATTTCACGTTGCGACGAGTTACGGGGTTTCAGAGCCCACAGCCTCAAGAATTGTCCGTCATGTTGAAGACTGCCTGATTCGGTCCAATCTGTTTAATTTACCCAAAGATTTACCCGAGGGCGAAGGCATCGACTGGAATGTTGTGATCGTGGATGCCACGGAAATTCCAATCCAAAGGCCTAAAAAAACAGAAGAAAAGCTATAGCGGTAAGAAAAAGACCCATACCTTTAAAGTACAGGCCATGATTCACTACAAAACTCAGCAAATTCTGAGTTTATGTACCAGTCGCGGTGCAGTGCATGATTTCGAGTTGTTCAAACGCAATTTAAACCAGATTCCTTTTGGGGCTTTTATCCTTGCAGATAAAGGCTATCAGGGGATTTATGTGTTGTATCCGAATAGCCTGTTGCCATTAAAAGCCAAAAGACACTGTAAATTGGATCCTGAATTGAAAATCTATAATCAAGAAATCAATAAAA
The DNA here is from genome assembly GCF_000369725.1 of Acinetobacter sp. CIP 101966. Taxonomy (NCBI): domain Bacteria; kingdom Pseudomonadati; phylum Pseudomonadota; class Gammaproteobacteria; order Moraxellales; family Moraxellaceae; genus Acinetobacter; species Acinetobacter sp. CIP 101966. The sequence continues at coordinate 793,601 of NZ_KB850160.1, forward strand.
GAAGAATCGGAATTGAGCATGTATTTGGCAGCCTGAAAACCTTCAAAATCCTTGCTGAGCGTTATCGAAATAGAGGTAAAAGGCTTGGTTTGAGATTCAATTTAATCGCTGGAATCTACAACTTGGAGCTGAGTAAAAAATGATTTATGAAAGACATCTAATGATGTCTGCAACCTTATCAAAATAACCTCTTTCAACCCCTCGACCATAGTCATTATAGTCAATCAAATTCTTTGAAATTAGATGAACTTTGTCTTTGTATTTTTGAGCATCTTGATAAATATCTGCTATCTCATAACAATCAAACTCATAACTATCCGATTTTAATTTCATTTGATAATACTTAATACCTCTTCCTTTCAATACTTCCATGACTTGCTGTTGGCATACTGTTGCATAAGAATCCGGCAATTTATTGTTGTTTTTTACGAGATCAATTTTTGATTTAGGCATCCTCATTCCGAAGTAGATTGCTTTCACTGCCCTATAATCATAGTTAAATCTACCAAAAGGTTCGATACAAATCCTGTACTCTTCTTCGTGTCGCCATTTTATAGATTTAGTCCCTGTTGTAACTCGCAATAATTTTTCCACAGCTGTCGCTCCATTTTTGAATACATGATCAAACTTCAACTCTGGTCTTTGTTCAGCATAATCAATCTCAAACGCAGCACTTATAGGTCTCAGCTCATCAAGCTTTTCAAAATCATATTCAATACAGAATCCAGTATGTGAATCGGCATAATATGCCCAAAGTAATTCGTCCTTTTGAATTCGACTTAGAGAGTAAATCCCGACCTCCTTCCTAACTTTTTGACATAGTTAATCAAATTCTTTCCTAATATCAGAAGTCGAAGAACCAAATATATTATGAAACAGCTCAAATACTTTATGAATGTCTTTTTCACTGAATAGATTCTCAGATGAATCATTCAGCTGTGTCGAATGTGGAGCATAAAAATAATTTTTCTGTAAAGCTTCCAAATCACGTTTTGAACCATATCTATATTTATATAATTTCATTTTATCCAATACAAAACCCATACCTAAATATAGGTTTTACCTGCTTTTTCTTATGTGTGCAAACAAGATTTTTAACTCTGCCCTCTTGTCATTCTGACTATCTAATGCTATTTATGATTCATATATTTAATAATTTAAAATAAAACGTATCTTAAAAGGAGTTTTGTAATGGATCAGCAAGTCAGCCAGATGTTTAATCAGGACCGGTTAATTCAGCATCTTGGTGCTCATCTGGTTTCTTATAACCACAATTATGCAAAGATCGAATTAAAGGTGACTGAACAGCATTTACAGGGTCATCAGACCTGTAACGGTGCCGTGATTTTCGCACTGGCAGATGCAGCTTTTGCAATTGCCTGCAATACCGGTGAACATCCGGCAGTTGGTCAACATTGCGGTATTCATTATTTAAAACCGGGCTTGCTTGGCGACACACTGACTGCTGTAGCTGAACACAAAGCCAGCAGTGGCCGTAGTGGCATTTATGATATTCAGGTGATGAATCAACATAATCAAATTGTGGCAGAATTCCGTGGCACATCACGACTGATCATTAAATAATTTTTTCTCAAAATTTAATGCAATAAAAAACCGGTGACTATGCACCGGTTTTTTTAAATGACGAACAAGTGAAGCTTTAAGCTTTAAGCCATTTCTCGACTTTAGCCGGATCTTCCACTTTCAATTCCACTTCGGTCAGTTCAGAACCCGCGGCTTGAACGTCGAAGGTCATCATTTCATCACGACGGAATGCATGTACCGTAAAAATACCTTGCTGTTTTGCATAGCTTTCAATGAGTTTGGTCGTTGCTTTTAAGCCATCAATTGCAATAATGACATCATTGGCAGAAAGGCCAGCGAGCACAGCGGCACTATCACGACGCGCAGATTGAACCAGCACACCTTCCGGCTTATCTACCAGCTTTAGACCGAATGGCAAAGACTTGTCATTTTTCAGGCTATAACCCATACCAAACTCAGGGAAGAGCTGATCAAGCGGCAATTCATCTGTGGTATTGATCAAGTGATTAATCTGTTCTGACCAATCATCACCAGTCAGCTCTTTGCATAATTCAAAGATTGTCCGTTCATGTACCTGAACACCCTTCTGAGCGTTTTCATACAAACGACGCATCAGGGCATCCAGACTTGAACCACGTAAACGCAGACCTAAGTCTAGGCACAATGCAACTAAACAACCTTTGTTGTAATAGCTGGTACCCGCATTATTCGAGTTTTCATCCTGACGATAGAATTTCACCCAGGCATCAAAACTGGATTCAGACACTGACTGAATCGCACGCCCTGGATTTTGTAAATAACGGTCAATCTGTGCTTTTAACAAAGCAATATACGATTCCTGATTAATCACGCCACTGCGCAGCAAAATCAAATCATCGTAATAAGAGGTAAAACCTTCAAAGATCCATAACAGAGAGGTATAGCCTTCTCTGTTTAAATCATAGTTAACAAAGTTTTCAGGGCGAATGAATTTCACCAACCAGGAATGGAAATATTCATGGCTACATAAGCCGAGGAAACGCTGATAATCTTTCGACGGTTCTTCAGGTTCATTGGCTTTCGGCAAGTCATCACGCGGTGAAATCAGGCTGGTAGAATTTGGATGCTCCAAACCGCCATAGCTATTGCCGGTTGCCATGGTCATAAAGGTATAGTCTGTAAACGGCGCTGAACCAAACATTGAAATTTCTGTGGCACAGATTTTTTCAATGTCCTGCTGCATACGCGCGGCATTCATGGCATGTTTACCTGAGACCACAAATTCATGTGGAATGCCATTTGCTTCAAAACTGAAACGGGTTTGTTCTGCCAGCTCAAATGGTGCGTCAATCAATTCGGCATAGTTTTTGGCTTTGAGCGTGAAACGGCCTTTGACCAGACTTTTGGCTTGCATACCGGTTGCCAGCTGAAAATGCTTTAATTCATCTGGCAGGAAAATTTCCAGTTCAATTTCTTTATTTTCCTGACCTTCTAGCCCTAAACATGCACAAGCCGGGTTCACGTAGAGACGATTTTGATCCACATATGCACCACGAACGGACAGATCATAGGCATAGACATCATATTCCACTGTAATCAGTTCATGATCAGTATTGAATAAACGCCATTTGTTCTTTTCAAATTTCTGGATCTGTAACTGGCGCCCATCTTCATCATAGGCTTTAACTGCTTCAATGTGCTTGGAAAATTCCCGGATCAGATAGCTTCCCGGAATCCAGGTCGGCAATGACAGGACTTGGGTTGGGTCCGCAAGAAAACGAACAGTCACGTGAATAAGATGCTGACGATAATCGTCAAATTCAATTTGATAATGCAACATAATGAACGATATAAAATTAAAATAAATGAGATATAGCTTAGCTTAGCATTTTTTAAGCCAGTATGGTTTAGCTGTCTTATTTGTCTACATTTACGACTAGCTATCTGTATAAAAAAGGCATAGCATGCGTGAAAATTAAATCGTTCAACACCCAGCGGGTTATCAAGGAACACCATTGAAATACATCATCTCACTGATTGCGGTATTCAGTTTATTTATTTCTGCATTTTCACATGCTGCCCTACTCAATATTGTGCCTGAAAGCGTTGAAGCTGAAGCCTGGACCATTCTGGATTCACAGTCTGGTCAAGTCATTGCAGAGCACAATGCCGACGTTCAGCGTGCTCCGGCTTCGCTGACCAAAATGATGGTGGCTTATATTGCCTTAAAGGAAATTGAGGCCGGAAAATTAAATAAAAATGAAGTGTTAACCGCGACCTCTGTGGTTAAAACCGTGATGTGGGATGAGTCACAGATGTACCTGAAAGAAGGTGATCTGATTTCAGTCGATCAGCTTCTGGCGGGCTTAATTATCATGTCTGCCAATGATGCCGCGGTGACGCTGGCTGAGAAAATTTCGGGTGGTATTCCGCAGTTTGTTGAACGTATGAATCAGGAAGCCAAAGCACTGGGCATGCAACATACCAATTTCCAGAATCCGGCCGGTATTACCATGCCTGAGCATTATTCGACTGCCGCCGATTTAGCCAGACTGTCTATGGCGGTGGTGAATGAAACTCCGGATTATCTGTATTATTCCAAGCAGCCAAGCTTTACCTACAATCAGCATTTTCATCGTGCGACCAACCGTGTGCTTCAGGTCGATCCTACAGTAGATGGTTTAAAAACCGGTTTTACCCGTGCAGCGGGCTATAATCTGGCGCTGACAGCCAATCGCGTCACCGCAGATTTTGAAATGCCAAATCGCCGTCTGATTGTGGTGGTGCTGGGTACTAAAAGTGCAGCAAAACGCGCTGAAGTATCACATAAGCTGATGAATCTGGCTTATACCTATACCCGCAATGAAGTGGCGATCAAAGATCAACAGCTACTGGCTGAATTGCCTGTGATTAAATCCACTTTAAAAATGTTTAAGGTGCAAACCAAGCAACCGCAGATCATTACCACTTCTTTATATGATCAGGGCTACAGCATTGACCTGAACCAGTTTGATCAAACCCAACAGCGTGTCATGCTGAATACAGGTGATGGCGTTTTAAAAAGTATCGAGCCATTACAGGAAACTCAGACTCATATCAATGTTGAAGTGAAAGCATCTGAACTCATTGCACCTTTGGCGACCATGATGCCTTTGGCGACCATTCAGGTTTATCAGAATAATCAGTTGATTCGCACCATTCAAATTGAAGATCATGTCGAAATTGAAGAAGCCAATCTGTTTCAGAAGTTCTTTAGCTGGCTACAAGGCTTATTCGGTTTATTTTCAGACAATACACCAAGCGTAAAGCTTTATCCTTTAGATAGATAATAGCGCTACATCTCAAGTCACTTTTCTTTAAGCTAGAAGATCTCCTCTCTGATCTTCTAGCAGATTCCCTTTATCAATCTCGCTCTCCCCTTGCTTCCTCAAAGCAGCGATACTTACCTGCTCTCACAGAATTGCTACGTTTTGTAATTTGTATAACAATTTTAATCAAGACGCGTTTTAGTGCATGCCATAGTATATTTTCTCTCTATTTCTCTTATTTTTATTAAAAAAATAAACAGGTTAATCATATATGACAGCACATAAAATCGTGATTGTGGGTGGTGGTGCCGGTGGTCTGGAACTGGCGACTCAGCTGGGTGAGAGCTTGGGTAAAAGCGGTAAAGCCCAGATTATTCTGGTCGATCAAAAACTGACACACATTTGGAAACCGCTGCTGCATGAAGTTGCCGCAGGCACCTTAAATCCACATGAAGAAGAAACTAATTATTTTGCCCATTCAGCCGCACATCATTATGAATTTGTCTTGGGGACATTTACCGGTCTGGATCGTGAAGCGAAACAGATTGTGGTAGAAACAGAATATTTCTCCAAAAAAGCCCAAGCCAAGAAGAACCAGCGCATCGACTATGACACCCTGGTACTGGCCTTGGGTTCTACCTCGAATGACTTTAATACCGAAGGCGTCAAACAGTTCTGTCATTTTCTCGACAGCCGTCCACAAGCTGATATCTTTCAGCAGGATCTGTTGCATCTCTACTTGAATGCTCAACATGAAGCTTCGAGCCGTGAACTGAATATCGCGATTATTGGCGCCGGTGCAACCGGAGTAGAACTGGCAGCTGAACTGGTGGAAGCCAAACACAATTTCTTTAAATATGGCTTAAACAAGGTCGACCCAAATAAAGTCAAAATTACCCTGATTGAAGCGGCGGATCGTATTCTGACTGCACTCTCGCCGAAAGTCGCCGAACATACCATGCAACAGCTGGAAAAATTTGGCATTGAGGTTTTGACCAGTCACCGCGTGGCCAAGGTTGATGAAGACAAGATTTATTTTGCAGATGGCTCAAGTCTGGATGCCGAGATTAAAGTCTGGGCTGCAGGCATCAAAGCACCTGAAGTCTTGGCACAACTGCAAGATATGGAAAAAGACAATATTCACCGGTTGAAAGTCTACTCCACCCTGCAAACCAAATCTGATCCAGACATTTTTGCTTTTGGTGACTGTGCACACTGCCAGCCTGCTGCAGATGAACCAGTCTTGGGTCCACGTGCACAAGTGGCTAGCCAACAGGCCAATTTTCTGGCGAATGCCTTGAAAGCGCGTGTCAATGAAGAAAACTATTTACCGATGTTTAAATTTTCTGACAAAGGTTCACTGATTTCCTTAAGCCAGAATAAAGCCGTCGGCGAGTTGCTCGGTCAGGTGAATGTTCAAGGCTTTGTTGCCAAGTCAATGTACGTTTCTTTATACCGAATTCATCAGGCGACCATTCATGGTTATGCGCATGCCGGCATTCTGACTGCAAAAGATTTTGTTACACGAAAAATTTCTCCAAAGCTGAAATTGCATTGAAATTCCAGAATTTGGCCCAATCAATGAAAAAATCGTCAACAAAATTGTCAAATTGCGTTTTTTTGCTAATTTTAGTCTACAAAAATGCAATTTCACTTTATGATGTACCCTTAAAAAATTGAATGGATCAATTAACATGACTGCTATTGCAAATAACCTCGTGGTTTCTTTCCACTACACATTGACTAACGCAGAGGGTGAAACTCTCGACCAATCTCAAGGTGAACCACTTGCCTATTTGCACGGTGCAGGTAACATCATCCCAGGTTTAGAAAATGCGTTAGAAGGCAAAACTGTAGGTGAAAAATTCACTGTAAACGTTCCTGCTGCTGAAGGTTATGGCGAATACAACCCTGACCTAGTTCAAGAAGTTCCTGCGCAAATGTTCCAAGGCGTAGACAACATTCAGGCAGGCATGCAGTTCCAAGCTCAAACTGATGACGGCGTGCAAATCGTAACTGTTAAAGCAGTTGAAGGCGACAATGTTGTTGTTGATGCTAACTTCCCACTTGCTGGTCAAGACCTGACTTTCGAAGTTGAAATCGTATCTGTTCGTGAAGCTTCTCAAGAAGAATTAGATCACGGTCACGTACACGGTGTAGGCGGTCACCAACACTAAGATCTTATGATCTTGAGTGAAAAAAGGCAAAGTCTGACTTTGCCTTTTTTATTGCCTGAAAATAGCCCGTAGAATATTAATCACCCAATTAGCTATAAAAAAAAGCAGAGCCATTGCCCTGCCTTTCCAATCCGATCAAGATCTCCTTTTACAGGATGATTAGTGGATTATTTGTTTTGGTTATAAATCTGCATGGCTGCTGGCAACTGTTGACGCATTTGTCCAATACGCTGGCTATTCGATGGATGCGTAGACAGGAAGGTTGCACCACTGCTGCCACCGAGTTTGTTCATTTTTTCCCACAGGGTAATGGCTGCATTCGGGTTATAACCTGCGCGCGCCATCAGCATTAAACCACCTTGGTCAGCACGGCTTTCCAGATTACGCGAGTATGGCAAGCCAATTCCGATCTGACTACCCAATTGTGCGGCTGCAGCACCACCTTGACCCACACCTGCTGCATTCAAGCCGATACCCAAGGCCAGATCAGTCAGGGCCTGAGCACCGATTTTCTGCTTAGAATGCTCTTCTAAAGCATGCACCATTTCATGACCCATAATCGCTGCAATTTCAGCATCGGTCAGATTCAGTTTATTCACGATACCCGTATAGAATACAACCTTACCACCTGGCGCAACAAAGGCGTTAACCTGGTCAGATTTGAGCACAGCCAATTGCCACTGGAATGCCGTACCGGTTTGATTCATCTGGTTAGCAACCGGTTTCAAACGGTTAAATACATTATTAATCCGTTTATAGGTCGCTGAACTGGTATCCAGTTGACCTTTGTTCTTCGCATCATTGACCATGGCATTATAGCTTTGGCTCGCAGATGCATTTAAGGTCGCAGTATCTGCCCCTGCCATATCGGCAATGGTGGTACAACCTGATAATGTGACGACTGTAGCAGCAGCCATACTCAATAAAAGTTTATTCTTCATTATAATTTACTCCACCTTGGCTCAAGGGCAATTTACATTGTAAAAATTATAAGTGAAAGCGCGTAGCAGCTAAACGCTTAATTCATTCATCTTCTTATAAATTATGTAATTTTTAAGCCAAATACTGTATCGCCAACCAATAAATCAGACAAATAATATTGAGGCCCAAGTAAACCTGACTCAGTGGTTTGATTTTCTGTTCAAGCACTTCGTCTTTACGTTTGAAATATAAAAAAGCATTTTGCAATAAAATAATAGGCACTAATATACATGCAATAATGACACTCAGACCAATCAGCACCGCATAAATCACTTCGGGGTTTTGGGTTTGCGCACGAATAATCATCATGGCCATTGTTGGCGCCCCGCCCATCGCGAATAACAATGAATAAAACATGGTCGCCGATATATTTTTTTGCATCCTGCTGCTCATTTTTCTTTCTTTATATACCGCTATGTTAAAGCACATCACGTGGTATTACCGATGCAACTTTAGTCTTGAAATAGCTGCATAAATTCAGGATATAAAAAAACCCATCCGGAAATGGGTTTTTATCATTCAAGCTTTAATCAAATGAAGATTAAGCATCAAACGGGTGGCGAAGAACAATCGTTTCTTCACGGTCTGGACCTGTTGAAATGATGTCGATTGGACATTCAATCAATTGCTCAAGACGTTTTACATAGTTCAATGCAGCTTCTGGCAATTGATCCAGTGATTTCGCACCGAAAGTTGACTCAGACCAGCCTGGCATAGTTTCGTAAATCGGTTTTAAAGTTTCGAATGCAAGCGCATCAGAAGAACCGACACAACCAGAATCTGCAGCTTCATAACCCACACAGATTTTCACTTCTTCTAAACCGTCAAGAACGTCAAGTTTAGTCAGGCAAATACCAGAAAGTGAGTTTACATCAACTGAACGGCGTAGGATTTCAGCATCGAACCAGCCACAACGACGTTGACGGCCAGTAGAGGCACCAAATTCATTACCAATCGTACCGAGGTGTTTACCAATCGCATCACCCGTGTCATTTGCAGCGTCATACACCAACTCAGTTGGGAATGGACCTGCACCTACACGCGTTGTATACGCTTTGGTAATACCCAGTACATAGTCAAGATGCAAAGGACCCAGACCTGAACCAGAGCTTACGCCACCAGCAGTGGTATTCGAAGAAGTCACATACGGATATGTACCGTGGTCAACGTCAAGAAGTGAACCTTGCGCGCCTTCGAACATGATGTTGTCACCGTTTTTACGGTAGTTATGCAATTCAGTGGTCACATCCACAACCAGTGGCGCAACAACTTTACGCCATTCGTCGCAAAGTGCCAGCACATCTTCCAATTTAACTGCTTCAACACCGTAGTATTCAGTCAGCTGGAAGTTATGGTAGTCCAGAAGTTCAGTTAACTGAGCAGTCAGATGTTCACCACCACGTACTAGGTCAGCAACACGTACTGCACGACGCGCTACTTTGTCTTCGTATGCAGGACCGATACCACGACCTGTCGTACCAATCTTCGCATTACCACGTTTTTTCTCACGCGCCTGATCAAGTGCGATGTGGTTCGGAAGAATCAATGGACAGTTAGGAGAAATGCGTAAACGTTCTTTAACAGGAACGCCTTCTTTTTCAAGAATGTCCATCTCTTTGATGAGCGCTTCAGGAGAAAGAACAACACCGTTACCAATTAAGCACAATACGTTTTCACGTAAAATACCTGATGGAATGAGGTGTAAGACAGTTTTCTTACCACCAACCACAAGAGTGTGACCTGCGTTATGTCCGCCTTGATAACGAACTACCGCTGCCGCTTGATCTGTGAGCAGGTCGACGATTTTACCTTTACCTTCGTCGCCCCATTGGGTACCAAGTACCACAACATTCTTGCCCATAATAGCCTCATTACATCATGCTGTTAAAGTTGAAAGCCCCGCTCAGCGACATGAACACTGAGCCAAGCAGTTAAATCGTTTTGACTGTCCACTCACCATTCGCATTCACCAGCTGGTGCGTCGCATATGGAATCGAGTTTAAATCATCATTACCCAGTAACTGAATTACACTTAAGCCTTGTGCACGAATATTCTGAATTGCATTCAGAAGTTCTGCATCAGTGCCTTTAGGTGCAACCACGACCTGTACCGCATCAAACTGGCCTGCGCTTAAAGCATATAAGTCACAAGAGAAACCGGTTGCCGGACGCGCACGGCCAAAATGTTCACCAATGCCATCATAACGGCCACCTTGTGCCAGTGCAGCTGCACGGTTCGGTGCATAAACTGCATACATCAAGCCAGTATGATAATGGTATGAACGTAATTCAACCACATCAATACCAATACTCAAGTTTGGCCAACGGGTTTGAACTTCGTCTTTGGTGGTTTGCAAGACATTAAAAGCCTGCGTAAATGCTGGATTTGCCAACACTTCAGCACTTAAATGCGCTTGTAATGCATCCAGGTCGCTGGCATAGCGTCCAAGGGCATAAAAATCCTGACCAAATTTCAGGTCTGCCGTGAATTCTTCTAATTCTGGCAAAGCCTTGCGTTGGTATAAATCAGATAATTGCTGTTCAGCGACTTTGTTCAAGCCTGCTTGAGCCACCAGACTGCGGAATAAACCGACATGACCTAAGTCCAGATGGATACCATCTGCCAGACCTGTCTCCTGAATCAGACTGATCATCAAATCGACCATTTCCACATCGGCATCGATGCTGTCTGAACCAAAGAGCTCCGCACCTAACTGTAGTGGCGCGCGCGAGGTATTAAAACCGCGAGGCTTGGTATGCAGAACGGTTCCTGCATAGCAGTAACGTGCCACACCTTCCACTGGATGTACATGCGCATCAATACGAGCCACTTGTGGTGTCATATCGGCACGCACACCAAGCAAACGACCAGAAAGCTGATCGATTACCTTAAAAGTGGCTAAGTCTAAATCTTGATTCGATTCTGAGAGAGAAGATAGAGATTCGATGTATTCAATGAATGGCGTGTACACCAGCTGATAACCTCGAGATGCAAGGAAATCCAGTGATTTACGGCGCAGACTTTCAATAACTTGCGCTTGTTCTGGTAATACATCAGCTACACCATCAGGTAATAACCATGTCTCTGAAATGGGCATGTTGTAAACCTAAATTCTTGTCAGCGCGGAACGAATCCGCATAAAAAAATCGGGAGCACACCCGATTTCTCCTAGTCTAGCACGATAGTTTTGGCTGTGCATCGCAAATTTTATAATTTTCGCTACCTGATGAAATCAACAACAATAGTGTCAACTATCAGCGTTTTAATGCACATTCAAAACAAATAGCATGAAAAAATCCGGTATTAAACCAAAGGCAATGCAGTCGTGCTTTTAACCGTTTGCAATGGAATTTCAGTTTTTACGCTTTGAATGCAGGGAATTTGGGTTAAATGATGAATCTGAAATTTACGATAGGCATCCAGATCAGCCACCACAATTCTTAAAAAGAAATCACAATCGCCCGCCATTAGCTGGCATTCAACCACTTCTGGCATTTCCTTGATCGCTTCGACAAATTGGTCGACCACGGCAGCTTCTTGAGACTTGAGCCAGACACGTGCAAACACACTCATCGCCAAATTGACCTTTTGCGGATTCAGCAGCGCGACATATTGCTCAATCACACCATCATCTTCCAGCTGTTTCACCCGTCTTAAACAGGGTGACGGTGACAAGCCAATTAATTGAGCCAGTTCATTATTTTGTAGTTTTCCATTCTTTTGCAGCTCATGCAAAATGCGTTTATCTATTTGATCCATATTTATACTTTGGCATTTAAAACCCTTTAAATTTAATTTAGCGCAATTTAATTTCAAATAAAACTCAAATATCTTTCATTACAATAGCAAATAGCCTGAATATCGCCATAAAATATGGTTTAGTTTTGCAGTACCCAGGTCATTTCCATGCTTTTGTTTAGACAAAGCACCGCAGCGGTGGTTGTTCCTACCGATTTCAGCGAATTTCAACGTGGCATGAAAGATTCTATCCCCATGCTTTTAGGGATTATTCCCTTTGCGCTGGTGTTGGGTGCGACGGCGGTACAGAAGAATTTCAGCTTGCTCGAAGTGCCGTTACTGACAGGTCTGAACTTTGCCGGTGGTTCTGAGTTTGCCATTTTGGAAGTCTGGAGCAGTCCGCCAAATTTACTCATGCTGATGTTCATTACCTTTCTGGTAAATAGCCGGCATCTGTTGATGGGTGCCAGTTTGGTGCCGTATTTAAAGCATCTCCCGAATCGTAAAGTTTTTCCGGCGCTATTTTTTATGGTCGATGAAAGCTGGGCGCTCGGTCTAGCTGATGCACAAAGGAAACAGGCGCACTTGGGTTATCGTGCTGCGTTTAGCATGCCTTATTATGCTGGCCTGTGTTTTTGCCTGTACTTGATGTGGGTCGGATTTACCACACTCGGCGCCATGCTTGGACCTGTATTAGGTGACATCAACCGTTTTGGTTTCGATATGGCCTTTCCTGCTGTATTTCTGGTGTTACTGAGAAGTATGTGGAAAGGTTTTGAGGCTGCCCGGCCATGGCTGGTCAGTTTAGTCTGTGCGGCTTTGGCTTATTTATATTTACCTGCGGGCTGGTATGTACCGATTGGCGCCTTGTCTGGAATCGCTTCGGCATTTTTCCTGATTCAAGAGGATCAAACATGATCCAGATGAGCACCTTGGTGGCCATTATTCTGATTGCTGCGACCACTTATTTAACCCGGATCTTGGGCTATGTCTTGTTAAAAAATAAAACACTAACACAGCGCCAGCGAAAAATTCTGGAAGTAGTCCCCGGCTGCGTGCTGATTTCAGTGATTGCACCCTATTTTGTACGCGACCATCCTGCAGACCTGATCGCCTTGGCTTTAACGCTATTTGCCGCTACACGTTTTGGATTATTACCGACCGTCGCCATCAGTATGGTTTCTGCTGCAATTTTAAGAATTTTAATAATCTAACGCTAGAAAAACCCCTTTAAATGATCTCTAAAGGGGTTTTGTTTATTTCTGTGGATCAACCACTTTGGTCAGCAAACTGACCAGTTCGGCATTTTGCAATTCAACCTGCTGAAGTTTGGCTGTGGTCTGATCCAGCACTTCCTGCTGCACATGCATTTTTTTGGCTAGATCCTGCATGATTTCCAGGGTCTTTTTTAAATTTTCTTCCAGATGCACGATTTTTTCTTCGACTGGCACGCCTTCCACGCTACGTGGCTCATCACTCTGATTAAACTGCAGCCAGATCAGAAAAATTACCGCCAAAGTCAGCAGTATAATAAATCCCCAAACCACCATCATGTGCTTGCTCTTATTTCATTTTATTGTCTTTATCTTAACGAAAAATGCTGCAGATAACGTAAATAATTCAGCCTCAATTCCTGATTTTCGATCAATTACCGGCAAATTCTCTTAAAACATGGCTTGCAGAATATTTACAGGCAAGAAAAAAGCACCGTATCTCGGTGCTTTTGAGGTTTAGATAACCCGAACTTAATGAAATGATTCACATAAATCCAGCAGACGGTTGGCATAGCCCCACTCGTTATCGTACCAGGCAAAGACTTTGGCTTGATGCCCAACGACTAGAGTCTGGGTCAAATCCACAATCAATGAATATGGGGAATGATTAAAATCACTCGATACCAATGGCTCATCTGTCACGGCCATAATTTCCGCAAAATCCTGCTGGGCAGCCTTGATCAGCACTTCATTCAGCTTGTGATCGGTAATCGGCGACTGGGAGACAAACGTTAAATCAATCGCGGCCACATTAATGGTCGGCACCCGAATTGAATAACCATCAATACGATCTTCCATTTTTGGCATGACACGCTTTAAGGCACCGAGTGCGCTCGAAGTCGTAGGAATGATGTTATGGCCTGAAGCACGTGCACGACGCAAATCACGATGCGCATGATCCAGTACCGACTGATCCGCCGTTACAGCATGGATTTCAGTCATCAGGGCGCTAGTGATGCCAAAAGCATCATCGACAATTTTGACCAGTGGCACCAAAGCCTGTGTAGTACAAGAAACACTGGAAATGATCTGGTCCGATGCTTTGACTTCATGATGATTGACACCATAGACAATCGCGGCATCGACCGTATCAAAAGGTGCTGCGCCGATAATCACACGTTTCGCCCCTGCTCCAATATGCTGGGTCGCGGCTTCACGAGAACGGAACAGTCCAGTACATTCAAGCACTACATCTACCGCCAAGTTTTGCCAAGGCAACTTAGCCGGCTGCGACTCACACAAAACCTGTACTTTTAATGCAGCATCTTGATAGCTGATATGCATATAGATATGTTCAGTATCATAGCTGAGATCCACCTGCCCCGGAAAACGGCCATGGGTCGAGTCATATTTAAACAGGTGAATCAGGGTTTCAACATCGGCAATATCGTTAATGGCAACGATTTCAAAATTAAAATCTTTCGGGTTTTCAAACCATGCACGCAGTACATTCCGTCCAATACGCCCAAATCCATTGATTGCCACTCGTTGCATGACTCGACCTTTTATATGCCTATTTTAAAACTCTTCTATGTTAAAGGATTTCTGGCGCCGTACATTAAAAAACTTCAGTGAAAATACTGATTTTCGATTATTTTATTTCTGATCCATCCGTCTGTATCTGGGTCATTTAAAATTCCAGTTATTTTTAATGTGATGGATATCCACGAATTCTACTGTGGGAAAATTCAATTTAATTATTCAGCGAAAAACCTGAGTAAATAAATCCTTCGCAATTGGTTTTAAAATGATTGGTGCATACTGCTTTTTCCGTTATAATTTGGCGTTTTAAATTTTTAAGCCCCGCATTGCAGCAGAGCTCTTGTATGCTTGTCAGACTGTGGTGTTTTAGCCAAATCGGAAATTATGGAGTGACTTGGTTGTGAGTACTCGTTTTATGACATCAGCTGAAATTCGTGAAGCATTTTTGCGTTACTTTGAATCGCAAGGGCATACACGTGTCGCGTCGAGTTCTCTAGTACCTGCCAATGACCCAACTTTGCTGTTCACCAATGCTGGTATGAACCAGTTTAAAGATTGCTTCTTAGGTCTAGAAAAACGCGATTATGTACGTGCAGTGTCATCACAAAAATGCGTACGCGCAGGTGGTAAGCACAATGACTTAGACAATGTGGGTTATACAGCACGTCACCACACTTTCTTTGAAATGTTGGGTAACTTCTCATTTGGTGATTACTTCAAACGTGATGCGATCAAATTTGCCTGGGACTTTTTGACTAACGAAGAATGGCTTGGTCTTCCTAAAGATAAACTCTATGCAACCGTTTACCACACCGATGATGAAGCCTTTGACATCTGGAACAAAGAAATCGGTCTAGACGCTTCTCGCATTATCCGCATTGGCGATAACAAAGGCGGTCAATACGCATCAGATAACTTCTGGGCAATGGGCGATACCGGTCCATGTGGTCCATGTTCTGAAATCTTCTTTGACCACGGTGAGCATATCTGGGGTGGCCTGCCAGGCACGCCTGAAGAAGATGGTGACCGCTTCATTGAAATCTGGAACAACGTTTTCATGCAGTTCAACCGTACTGCGGATGGTGTATTACACCCTCTTCCAGCGCCTTCTGTGGATACAGGTATGGGCTTGGAGCGTATTTCTGCCGTTTTACAGCACGTCAACTCAAACTACGAAATCGACCTGTTCCAGCATTTACTTAAAGCTGCGGCTGAAATCATTGGTTTGAACACTACAGCACTTGAAGCTGAAGCTGCTGAGAAAGGGACACCAGTTCAGTATCCTGCTTCATTGAAAGTCGTTGCGGACCATGCACGTTCATGTTCATTCTTGATCGCTGATGGCGTAAATCCATCGAATGAAGGCCGTGGTTATGTACTACGTCGTATTATCCGTCGTGCAGTACGTCATGGTAACAAATTAGGCGCAACAGGTTCGTTCTTCCACAAAATGTTGAAGCCACTGATCGAAGTGATGGGCGATGCATACCCTGAACTTGCTGCTCAACAAGCACGTATCGAAGCACAACTTCTTAAAGAAGAAGAACAATTTGCCAAAACACTTGAGCAAGGTTTGAAATTGCTTGAAGGTGAATTGGCACAGTTAAAAGGTTCTGTGATTCCGGGTGAAGTAGTATTTAAACTTTACGACACTTACGGCTTCCCGACAGACTTGACTGCAGATATCGCACGTGAACGTGACTTAACTATTGATGAAGCTGGTTTCGAAACTGAAATGGCTGCACAGCGTCAACGCGCACGTGATGCAGGTAAATTCGCGATCGACTATAATTCTGTTGTGAAAGTCGAAGGTGAAACTCAGTTTGATGGTTATGACGCAACTGCAGGTGAAGGTCAAATCATCGCAATCTACAAAGATGGCGAGCAAGTTGATGAAGTGTTTGAAGGCGATGAAGCACTGATCGTACTCAACCAAACACCTTTCTACGCAGAAAGCGGCGGTCAAATCGGTGATACAGGTATCTTTAAAAACGATACTGGTATTTTCGAAGTTCAAGATACCAAAAAATCTGGTGGCGCATTTGTACACCAAGGTATCGTGACGATGGGTAACTTGAAAGTTACTCAAAATGTAGAAGCAACAGTAAAAGCAGATATTCGTGCAGCAACTGCGCGCAACCACTCTGCGACTCACCTGCTACATGCTGCGTTACGTCAAATTTTAGGTTCACATGTACAGCAAAAAGGTTCATTGGTTGCATCTGATGTGTTACGTTTTGACTTTGCCAATGACCAACCTGTAAGCTTTGAACAGCTGCAAGAAATTGAACGTTTGGTCAATGCTGAAGTGATTGCCAATACTGCGGTGTCTACTGAACTTCTGGATATCGAGTCTGCGAAAGCTAAAGGCGCGATGATGCTGTTTGGCGAGAAATACGGTGACGAAGTACGTGTACTGTCTATGGGTTCAGTGATTGAAGAGAAAAACTTCTCAATCGAACTTTGCGGTGGTATTCACGTAAAACGTACCGGTGATATCGGTCTGTTCAAAATCACCTCTGAAGGTGGTGTGGCAGCCGGTGTACGTCGTATTGAAGCAGTAACAGGCACTAAAGCAGTTGAAGTTGCGCAAAAAGCCGATCGCGATATCAATACGATTAACGGTTTGCTCAAAGCACAAAAAGACCAGACTTTAGAAAAAGTTGAAGCGTTGGTTGATACTGCATCGAGCTTGCAGAAACAGATCGAACAACTCAATCAAAAACTTGCTAGCCTGCAAGCCGGTGAACTTCTAAGCCAAGTTCAAAGCATTGCAGGTCGTGCAACCTTGATTACAACTGTTGAAAACATGGATGCGAAAGCACTTCGCAACCTGCACGACGGTGTGAAATCAAAATTAGAAAATGCAGTGATTGTTCTTGCAGGTGTAGAGGGTGACAAGGTGAGCTTGATCGCATCTGTGGCAAAAGACTTTACTGCTTCTATTAAAGCAGGTGACATCATCAAACATTTAGCGAATGAGCTAGGTGGTAAAGGTGGTGGTAAACCTGACTTGGCACAAGGTGGCGCGCCACTTAACGAGAAGTTTGCTCCAGTGATGGCAGATTTAACTGCCTGGCTTGCAGCAAAATAAAACTTCAATTTTGTGTAACTGACCCTGATGGGTACATCAGGGTCATGGCTTATATGGAACAACTATGGCATTAATCGTTCAAAAATATGGCGGTACCTCTATGGGTACTCCCGAGCGCATTTTAAATGTTGCTCGTCGTGTAAAGCGCTGGCATGACCACGGCCACAAGGTAGTGGTAGTGGTATCAGCAATGAGTGGCGAAACCAATCGTCTGCTTGCTTTAGCGAAGGCCATTACCGAAACCCCTGACCCACGTGAACTAGACCAAATGGTATCTACGGGTGAACAGGTTACGATTTCTATGTTAGCAATGGCGCTGAACTCAATTGGAGTTGAAGCAAAATCACTAACAGGTCGCCAGGTTGGCATGAAAACCGACAGCTCATTCAATAAGGCACGTATCGAATCCATTGATACTGAAGTCCTAAACTCAAATCTGGATGCAGGCCGCGTACTTGTCGTTGCCGGTTTCCAGGGTTTTGATGAACATGGCAATACCACCACTTTAGGGCGTGGCGGTTCTGATACTTCAGGTGTTGCAATTGCTGCCGCCCTCAAAGCAGATGAATGCCAGATTTATACCGACGTTGACGGTGTATATACCACCGATCCACGTGTTGCACCAAAAGCAAAAAAAGTTGATCGTATTTCATTTGAAGAAATGCTTGAGATGGCGTCACTCGGTTCTAAAGTCCTGCAAATTCGTTCAGTTGAATTTGCTGGTAAATACCAGGTGCCTTTACGCGTATTATCAAGTTTCGACAATGACAACGATGGCGCATTCGACGAAGAGTTTAAGCAAAACGTTGGTACACTTATTACGACTGAATTGGAAGACAATATGGAACAGCCAATTATCTCCGGTATCGCATTTAACCGTGACGAAGCAAAATTAACTATTTTAGGCGTGCCTGACGAACCGGGTATTGCTTCTAAAATTTTGTGCCCGATTGGTGATGCCAATGTTGAAGTGGATATGATTATCCAGAACGTTGAAGAAGATGGTACAACTGATTTCACTTTTACTGTGAACCGTGGCGAATTAAATAAAGCCAAAGCCATTCTTGAAGCAACTGCTCAAGAAATTGGTGCACGTGAAGTTGCGACTCGTTCAGATATCGTAAAAGTATCGATCGTAGGTGTCGGTATGCGTTCACATGCCGGTGTAGCGAGCAAAATGTTTACAGCATTGGCAGATGAAGGTATTAACATCCTGATGATCTCGACGTCTGAAATCAAGATTTCTGTGATCATTGAAGAAAATTATCTTGAACTTGCGGTTCGTTCATTGCATACCGCATTCGGTTTAGACCGTGAACAAGGCGAATCTAGCGCACGTGCTTAAGCGTTAAGACAGAATATTGTCATTGTTTGACAGTATTTTATAAAAGTCTACAAAAATGCAGAGCCACTATAGTTTTTTTTATAGTGGCTCTGTTATATTAAGCCTGAGGATTTTTAACCAGCTGAGATAGATTAAAATCTTTCACCCAGATGACAGAATTTCTATCCAGATCTTATTTTGTAATTTTTGGTTGTGCTTTTTGTTTTACATTCAATAGATTGCAGGTTTTGCATTTTGCAAGGAGAAAAACATGCTGATTCTGACTCGACGCGTCGGGGAAACTTTAATGATTGGTGATCAAGTCAGTGTGACTGTGCTTGGTGTAAAAGGTAACCAGGTTCGTATCGGGGTAAATGCTCCGAAAGAAGTCTCTGTGCACCGTGAAGAGATTTACCAGCGTATCCAGCATGAACGTGCAATGCATGAACATCTTCAACATATCGATCAAGATTACCAACCTTCTTATGAAGACGATAGCCAGACACAAAATAACTTTAACCGTTAATGTTTGTGCGAAGAATAAAGCGGCTTTTGAGCCGCTTTAAATTTGTCTAAATTTTATACAAAAATATTAAATACTTAGATAATTTAAAATAAAACTTAAAGTTCTGCACCCTGCTGTAATGCTGCAATCACCTTTTTTACCGGCCCAAAACTGCGACGATGCTCATCAATCACGCCATGTAAGGCAATCGCTTCAAAATGTGCCTTGGTCGGATAACCCTTGTGCTTGGCAAAGCCAAATTGCGGATGCTTCTGGTCCATCTCGATCATCTGATGATCACGGGTTACTTTCGCCAGAATACTGGCTGCTGAAATTTCAGCATGCAGTGCATCACCACCCACCACGGCATCACAGCTCATAGCAAGGCCCTGTGGAATCTTGTTGCCATCGACCAATACATGCTCAGGCTGAACTGGCAAAGCTTCTACAGCACGGCGCATGGCCAGCAAAGAAGCTTGCAAAATATTATGTTCATCAATCTCTGCCGCAGAAGCCTCAGCAATGGCCCATGCCAGCGCTTTTTCCTGAATCTCGATAAAAAGTTTTTCACGCTTCTTTTCAGTGAGTTTTTTAGAATCATTTAAACCCTCAATCGGGTTGTTCGGATCCAAAATAACTGCCGCAGCGACCACCGAACCCACTAATGGCCCACGCCCTGCTTCATCTACACCAGCAATCTTCATGTCTATTTTTCCATAAAAAATAGGCTGAACCAGTCAGCCTATTTCAATTTAATCTTGGCTTAGTTTACAGCTTCAGCTACACAAGCGTTAATGGTTTTTGCAACCACATTGCCGACAATCGTCGCACGTGCTGCCGGGTCAATCGCTGCAGTCGCCAAATCTACCGCTGTTACGCTTTGGGGTGCTTTTTCGCTGACACAGCCACAAATTTCAGTCTGGATATTCTGCTTTTGGGTCGTAGTCATTAGACGTGTAGCTGTTTGCCATGCTGGAATATTATTCAGCTCAGTCGTACATTTTGCATTGATCGCGATTTTAAGCGCAGCCCCACCCAGCTGTTGAGTCGTGGTTTGCGTTTCAGGGCTGCCTGTTGTTGCACAAGCCGATAAAACCAAAGTAAGCGGAGCAAGTGCAGCCAATAATTTTTTCACAGATCTGTTCCTTGTTTATTCATATATGAAGCGTGACGCTATTGTGCCGAAATTCACCTGAATAAGAAATCTATAAATCATCCTGAATGTTTAATCTGCACCCAGCCATTTCAATGGATGTTGCATGAAAGCCACCATAGCGTTGCAGATTTGGAATTGCTGGGCTGATTCGCCCTTTGCTAAGGTGCATCCATCTTTGAGGGCAATCGAAAATCACATGGAAAAAGTACAATATTACACGCGCACGGTACAATGGTTGCACTGGATCATGGCAGTTATCTTTATTGCGGCCTGGCTGATTGGTTTTTATAGTGGGAATTTTTTAAGTTATGAAGTCGATGGCAGCTTTAAAGGCGATGTCATCACCCTGCATAAAAATATCGCCACCACCATTATTTTCCTGTTGGTTGTGCGAATTTTCTGGCGTTATACCCACCCTGCCCCTGAACTACCGGACACTATGTCACCCCGGATGAAAACTTTGGCACATGCAGGTCATCTGGCTTTGTATTTTATGCTGATTGCCCTACCTGTCACCGGCTGTTTATATAGCTGGAGTCTGGGCTATCCAGCACCAGTGCTATATTTATTTAACCTGCCGGCACTGATTTCAGAAAATCCGGCTGTAACCGCGATCGTAAAACCCCTGCATATCTGGCTTTCCTGGGCAGTTGGCTTACTTTTAGTTGGACATATTTTCGCAGCACTGAAACATCATTTTATCGATAAAGATCATGTACTCAACAGCATGACCCGACAATCCAAATCTTCTAAAAAATAATCTGCAAAACCACACTCAATCAGCTTTCATTGCAAAGCTGATTTTATTTTAAGAACTCGGTCATGCAGCCTTTCAGACTGTTTGCAATAGCCTGTTGCGTGAGTTTTGACTTTACTTCTTCATCCAGAGTCGCTTTCAGTAAAGTGCTTGCCGGAATATCCTTGAGTGCATGCTCACCTACACATGAACAGACATTTTGCTCAAGTTCAGCTTTATTTTTGTCCTGCATAAAATAGGTCGAGGCAGTCCAGAATTTAGATGCTTTCAATTCTTTTGCACATTGGTATTCAATCACGGGTTTTAAAGTACGCTGTGTCAAAGTCATATCTGCATTTGAGCAGGCAGATATCAACACGCTACTGATGAGTAGAATTACATGTTTCAACTTCATATCCATTTATAAAAAACAAAGGCAGAGCGTACCCTGCCTGTTATCTAAAAACTTAAACCAGGGCACGGATCTGGTTGATCCATTGCTCTTTATCAGCATCGGTAATAAAAGAAGCTTCAAATGAGTTGATGGCCAACTGCTTCAATTCCTCGTTGCTTAAATCCAGTGCTTCAGCAATGGCAATAAAATTGTCATTCATATAACCACCAAAATAAGATGGATCATCTGAATTGACCGTGACATGCACACCTTGCTGTAAGAGGCGACGGATATTATGCTGCTGCATATCATCCACGACGCAGAGTTTCAGGTTTGACAATGGGCAAACCGTCAGTGGCATCTTTTCTGCGATCAGGCGCTGCATTAACGCCGGATCCTCTTCCGAACGTACACCATGATCAATACGATTTACTTTCAGCAAATCTAAAGCTTCCCAGACATAGGCTGCCGGGCCTTCCTCACCTGCATGTGCTACAACCAAGAAACCTGCTTCACGCGCTTTAGCAAAGACACGTTCAAACTTTGAAGGTGGATGCCCGACTTCACTTGAGTCCAAACCGACTGCAATAATCTGGTCTTTATAAGGTAAGGCCTGTTCCAATGTTGCAAATGCAGCATCTTCACTTAAATGACGCAAGAAGCACATAATCAGATGTGAACTGATACCAAGTTTAGTTTTGGCATCATCACAGGCTTTTTGCAAGCCGTTGATCACGGTTGCAAAAGCAACGCCACGATCGGTATGGGTCTGTGGATCAAAGAACATTTCAATATGCACGACCCGGTCTTCAGCACATTTCTCAAAATACGCCCAGGCCAGATCATAAAAATCCTGTTCATGAATCAATACAGTAGCACCAGCATAATAAATATCCAGGAAGGACTGAAGATTATGAAAGTTATAGGCCTGTTTAACTTCTTCAACAGATTTATACGGGATGGCAATTTTATTACGCTGAGCGATCGCAAACATTAGCTCAGGCTCAAAAGTGCCCTCAATATGAACATGAAGCTCGGCTTTTGGCAAAGCTCGAATCAACTCAAGACGGTTCATCGCTTCTCCTCATGAAACCTAAAATAATAAAAAAAGGGTGCAAACTGAGTTTACACCCTTTCCAAATCTAGAAAAATTAGCCGCCAAATAGTGCGAATTTAAGCGTCCATAGTACTGCAACAATCCAGACCATATACGGTACAGTTGATGCCTTACCGGTTAACAATTTGATCAGTGCATAGCTAATGAAGCCCATCGCAATACCATCCGCAATCGAATAGGTAAATGGCATAAATACAATGGTTAAAAATGCAGGGACTGCTTCTGTAATGTCTTCCCAGTCAATATGCACGATACCTTGAATCATTAAGACACCGACAAATAACAGCGCTGGCGCGGTTGCAAAGCTTGGTACAGACTGTGCCAATGGTGCCAGGAACAAACAGGCAACAAACAGGATACCGACTACGACGGCAGTTAGACCTGTACGGCCACCGGCTGCTACGCCTGCAGAAGATTCAATGTATGGTGTAGTCGATGAGGTACCTAAAGCTGCACCTGCAACAATTGCAGAAGAGTCAGCAAAAAGTGCTTTTTTCAAACGCGGCAGTTTGCCATCTTTCAACAAGCCTGCACGGTGTGAAACACCTACGAGCGTACCGGTTGAGTCAAACAGATCAACCAGAAAGAAGACAAAAATCACGCCAATTAAACTGGCAGTGAACAGACCTTCAAAGCTCATTTGCATAAATGTGGGTGCAATCGATGGCACTGCGCCAACCACACCTTTAAATTCACTCAGACCCAATGCTGCTGAAATACCGGTTAACACCAAAATACTGATGATGATCGCACCACGCACTTTAAAGTGATGCATCACAACAACCAGAAGGAAACCAAATAATGCAAGTAAAACCGATGGTTGTTTTAAATCACCCAAACCTACCAATGTAGCGGGATTATCCACAATCAGGCCGGCATTTTTCAAAGCAATCAGCGCAAGGAATAAGCCAATACCACCACCGATGGCCAGTTTCAGCGACATTGGAATCGCATTGACAATGGCTTCACGGATTTTGAATATGCTGATCGCAATAAACACAAGACCGGAGATAAACACAGCCCCAAGTGCTGTTTGCCAAGGCACACCCATTCCCAAACATACGGAATAGGTAAAGAAGGCATTCAAGCCCATGCCTGGTGCAAGTGCAATTGGATAATTTGCAATCAAGCCCATGACTAAACAGCCAATCGCGGCTGCAAGACAGGTTGCTACAAAGACAGCCCCATGATCCATCCCCGTTTCGGACAAAATCATCGGATTGACAATAATGATGTAACACATCGTTAAGAATGTTGTCACACCGGCAAGAACTTCTGTACGGAAACTGGTTTTGTTTTCACTCAGTTTAAACAGACGTTCAAGCATACTTTCTGAAGATGGATTAGGAGTCGTCATGACCTAGCCCCTATTGAGTAAACTTTATGCTTTAAGCAAGCCGTCAAATAAATGAAATTTTATAAAAAAATTCATCAATTTTAAGGATGTGTTAGCAACGAATATGCCAGCATAGCCATTTGACGGGTTAAAATGTTGGAACAGCTTACAGCCCCAGGGCTATGCTATAAAAACCCAAAAAAAATCTAAACAAAAAAGCTGCATAACCTTTATGCAGCTTTATTTTCTCGATTTAAATCAAATGCTTAACAAGATGAATTCTGCTTCATCCTGATCGTTGGCAAATTATAACACATTGATTTCTTATTGCTTATTTGATTTTACACTTTATTAGAAATTAATATATTCCAGGTGAATATTTAAAAAATTTTATTATATTTATTATGTTTTTAATTTTACTAATCCAGCCCAATTGGCGGGAGGAAGGTAGTACAAGCTGCTTAATGTCGATGCCGATTGGATTCCAGCAATTTGCTTGAATCACGTCCATCGTTCAAGACATGACGGATCTTTTCATATTTTCTGATTTCGGACTGTTTATGGACACAAAATCCTAATAAACTGATCATTAAGGCAAAAACAGGGATAGCATATATTTTCATTTTTATTATGCTGCTTTGTAACACTATGCAATTATGCTAACAAAAAACCTAACAAACTTGTGACATAGTTTACATTTAACCCGATAGAAGGCATTTATTTATCCTCTAAATATTAATTTTATGTCGTTTTATTTATTAATACTTAATTAATTTATAATTCTTTTTTCAAAAAATCGATCCTATTAAAAATCCTTTTAAAAAAAACTAAATAATTGAATTTAATATATTTTTTAAACCACCTAAAAGAAGTTTATTCAAAATTAAGATATGGAGATAAATGAAATCTAACCTATTCAATAGAAATTATTTCGATTTATTTTATCGGCCTTTTCCAAGAATGCTCAACTTTAATTTTTAGAATAAAATGATCTAAATAAGGGAGATTTTGCTAGGGATTTCAAGATGTTTAGCGATATTTTTTATTTTTAATTACCTTGAAGCTCTACCTGATATTCAAGAATTACAGATTTTATAGTTGTCATGATGCTGTCTATTATTCCCTACTCACATCACATGCATGTACATAGTTCAAGAACCTAACCATAATAACGACATCCCAATATCCGGCATATATATCCTCATGCTGAATACTGGGAATCATCTCATTTATGCACTCAGTTGTTCATCACGTTTGAACACCAGTTCTCCCTTAAGTGAACTGTCTGCATCGAAATAATAGCCATCGCTATTAAAAGCTTTCAACTCTTCGACACAATCAATTTTATTTTCAATCATAAAACGCGCCATGAGACCGCGTGCTTTTTTGGCATAGAAACTAATCACTTTATATTTGCCATTTTTCTGATCCAGAAATACCGGCTTGATAATGTCTGCCTGAATTTTGCACTCGTTGACTGATTTGTAATATTCATCAGAGGCGATATTCACCAGGATTTCAGAATTTGCTGCTGCTAGATCCTGATTAATCAGATCAGTAATGTGATGTGCCCAGAAGTCATATAGGTTATGCCCGCGGGAATTGGCCAATTTGGTTCCCATTTCCAGACGGTACGGCATCATCAAATCCAAGGGACGTAAGAGTCCATATAATCCAGACAACATGCGTAAACGGTCTTGTGCATAGTGCAGATCTTCATGTTTTAAACTATAGGCATCCAGACCTGTATAGACATCGCCTTTAAATGCAAAAATCGCCTGACGGGCATTGGCTAAATTAAAATTCGGTTGCCAGTCATTAAAACGTGCGGTATTTAAAGTGGCAATTTTTTCACTAACACTCATTAAGCTGGAAATTTCTGTTGCAGAAAGTGTGCGACAAACGTTGATCAAGTCCTGTGAATGTTCTAATAATCTCGCTTGAGTAAATTGGTCAGTCGGTAATGGAGTATCGTAATCGAGAGTTTTGGCTGGAGAAATTAAAGCGAGCATGGCAACCTGGTCAAAAAATGATTAATCAAACTATATCAGTCTGCTTATTTTAATTCCAATTCATGTTTTTATTCACCATAATCGTTAAAATGCACGATTCTCCTGTTAATCATCGGTTTTTATATGCCCGAGCAAATTTTTCTTCAAGGGCCTGCGGGTCAGATTGAAGTTTTTGTGGATTATCCTCAGGGTGAAGTGAAAGGATTCGCGGTAGTTTGTCACCCCCATCCATTGCAAGGCGGTACACCACAACATAAGGTTCCGGTTTTACTGGCACAAATGTATCTGGAACGTGGCTGTATTGTGTATCGTCCAAGTTTCCGTGGTTCTGGTCAAAGTGAAGGTATACACGACGAGGGCTTCGGTGAGACGGATGATGTATTAGAAGTCATTCGGTTCGCTCGCAACCAGCATATTGCCCTGCCTTTTTATGCAGGCGGTTTTAGTTTTGGTGCGCATGTCATGGCAAAAAGCTATGCAGCCTTACCGGTAGAACTGCAACCAAAGCAAACCATTTTATGTGGTCTGCCGACTGCAACAGTAGCTGGTATTCGTCATTATGTGACACCAGCCATCAAAGGCGACATTCTGTTCATTCACGGTGAAGCCGATGAAGTGACTTTGCTCTCAGATATGATTGAATGGGCAAAGCCACAACGCCATTTAGTGACCGTATTACCTGGTGCCAACCATTTCTTTACCGGCTATTTAAAGCAATTACGGATCGCAATGACCCGGTACTTAGCGCTTGGCTAAATAAAAAAACCCATCAAATGATGGGTTTTTTATTAAAAGACAAAATCTTCTGCAAAAATTTCATACATCACAGCCCGATATTTAGGCTTATCGATGTAGCGGATAATTTTTCCGCCCAAGCGTTCTGCAATTTTACGGCTAGCCCAGTTTTCTTCTGCTACCGGGTAGCTTAAAACTTGAATCCCTAATGTATTGAAAGCATAAGCCACAACACAATGCACTACCTCATGTCCATAATGATGACCATGTGCAGTTTCACGAATCCAAATACCGACTTCAGGTATTTCATCATGAAGTCGATGCAAACCACATAGCCCAATAAATTCTTGTGTTTCAATATGACGGATCACAAATACATATTCTTTATAATCAGTCATATTTTCCAGCCAATTTTGCCAGACTGTTGCAAATCCCTGTTCAGATTGTGGTGGGTCCCACGCCATAAAACGTGTCAAACTCGGCGTAATTGAAGCATAAGTTTCTTTGGCATCGGCTGATTTAAAACAATTCAGGATCAAGCGTTTACTTTGCAGTGTAGGCAAAGCTGATTGAGTCTGTTGAATTAGCTCTTCCATTCAAACTCGCTAAAGCGTTCCTGCTCTTTTAGAGAGGTTTCCACTGCCTGTGCAAGCTGATTAAGCAAACTTCTTTCGGTGATACGATCCAGCCAGTCCTGTTCTTCTTCAGGATATGAGGCAATCTCACAGACCAGATGCCCTTGTTCATCTCTGGTTTCGCAACTCACTGATAAAGGCAGCGCATGTTCTTCTACGCTGACGGCAACCTGAGCACCACTTTGGCTTAAGGTCTGAAAACCGTATTTACCTAATTTTTCGGCAAGTAAATGTGCTACATATTCCTGGGTTTCTTGACCATCCCGTGGTGTTTGGCTCTGGGTATTGGCCATGAATTTTAATTTTCGCATCGCTACTTCCAAATGGCTTTTTTCTTATATGGGTTTAGCATAAGCAATATAAACAAAACAGCCAAGCAAAAGCTTGGCTGTTTCACATAATTTTAAAAATTATTCTGATACTTGAATTGGCAGTCCTGCGATTGAGGTCAATTCTGTGAAGGTCGGGAAACTGGTTGCGACCGTTTCGGTTCCGACAATCTTGATCTGCTCCGAATTACGCAAACCGGCAATCGAAAAACTCATCGCGATACGGTGATCGTGATGCGATTCAATTTCACCACCCGTAAAGATTGGCGACCAGTCACCAGACTTGCCCTTACCTTCAATGATGATGCCATCGTCCGTTGGGGTACAGTCGATGCCCATGGTTTGAAGACCGTCGGCCATCACTTGAATACGATCCGATTCTTTTACGCGAAGCTCGGCAGCACCGGTCAGGATGGTTTGACCTTCGGCACATGCAGCCGCAATGAATAGCGCCGGGAATTCATCAATTGCCAATGGCACCTGATCTTCCGGCATATGAATGCCTTTTAAGGTACGTGTACCACGGATACGAATATCGGCAATCGGTTCACCGCCTGCAATACGCTCGTTTTCAACTGTAATGTCCGCACCCATTTGCTTGAGGATTTCGACCACACCAGTACGGGTCGGGTTAATGCCAACTGCTTCAAGGGTCACATCCGAGTTTTCAGTAATGGCCGCACCGACCATAAAGAAAGCAGCAGAAGAAATATCTGAAGGCACCTGAATATTGGTTCCAACCAGCTTTCCGCCACCTTGCAGTGAAATTCGATTACCTTCGGTTTTCACTTCATAACCAAAGGCACGTAGCATACGTTCAGTATGGTCGCGTGTTGGTTCTGGTTCAGTCACCGAAGTTTCACCTTCTGCCCATAGACCTGCAAGTAAAATCCCTGATTTCACCTGAGCAGAGGCCATTGGCAAATCGTACTGAATCCCTTTCAGGTTTTGGTTGCCGGTGATGGATACAGGTGGCGTACCTCGCTCACCAGTGGTCTGAATTTGCGCACCCATTTCACGTAAAGGCTTGGCAATACGCTCCATTGGACGCTTGGATAAAGATGCGTCACCAGTCATGACTGAATCAAATTTCTGTGCTGCTAGCATACCCGACAGCAAACGCATTGAAGTGCCTGAGTTGCCCATATAAATGGCAGACTGCGGCGCTTTTAAGCCTTGCATGCCAACACCATGAATGGTGACTTCACCATTTTTAGGGCCTTCAATGCTGACTCCCATATCACGGAAAGCTTGCAGTGTCGCTAGAGCATCCTCACCTTCCAAAAAGCCGGTCACATGTGTGGTACCTTCTGCAATCGCACCAAACATGATCGAGCGATGTGACACAGATTTGTCACCTGGCACGGTAAATTTACCCTGAAATTTCTTGGCACCCGGCTGAATGGTAAATTGTTGTGTCACTTTATTTTTCTCCATGAAAGGTTTCTTGGCGAGCATATGGTTGAAATGCTGGCGAGCTGCCTGCGCATGACCCAATAAGCCCATCAATGCGTGGGAATCTTCATCTTCAATCAATTTGCGAATAATCGCGAGCTGCTGTTCAAAGCCATCAACAGCATTCAGAACTGCTTTTTTGTTGGCAAAAAAGATGTCATGCCACATTTGTGGATCGCTAGCGGCAATTCGCGAGAAATCCCGGAAGCCACCGGCAGCATAACGAAATATATCTAAATTGTCTTCACGCTTGGCCAATTGCTCAACCAAGTTGAATGCCATGAGATGCGGAAGATGACTGGTATGCGCCAGCACTTCATCGTGCTTGTCGACATCCATACAAATCACTTCGGCTTTCGCCGCTTGCCACAGCTGAATCAGTTTATCGACGGCCCAGTCTGCACTGCTTGGCAGTGGCGTCAAGATCACCTTGTGATTGGCAAATAAATCAACTTTACCTGCATGCACCCCGGTATGCTCGGCACCTGCAATCGGATGGCCCGGTACAAAACCTTCAGGCAGTTCATCGCCAAAAACCGCTTTCGCTGCATCGACCACATTACCTTTGGTACTACCCACATCAGTAATAATGGTATTGGCAGATAAATAAGGCTTGATGGCTTCCAGCACCTTTTGCGTGGCACGCACCGGTAATGCAAGCACTACCAGATCAGCACCTTTGACCGCTTCCACAGGATCTGCATAGCCTTCGGAAATCAGGCCAAGAGATTTAGCATCTTCCAAAGTCTTTTGTGAACGTGTCGATGCAACAATGTCATTGGCCAAATGCTCAGCTCGAATGACACGCGCCAGACTTGAACCAATCAGTCCAAGCCCGATAAATGCAACTTTTTCAAACAGTGGCTGCGACATGGTTTAAGCTTTTGCCTCTAAACCGAGTACTTTAGCCAATGCGCTTAAGAATTTCGCATTTTCTGCTTCAGTACCAATCGATACACGAATGTGATTAGAAATACCGACCGGACGCACAATCACCCCTTGCTTAAGCAAACCATTGAAGGTTGCTGATGGGTCTGCTTGTACATCTACCAGAATAAAGTTGGCACGTGAAGGTACATAGTTAAGACCCAAAGCCTTAAAGCCAGCCTCAAGTTGCGCCATACCGGCTTTATTCACTTCACGAGAACGCGCGATAAAATCTTCATCTTTCAGTGCAGCCACCGCAGCCACCATCGCAAGATGGTTGACATTAAATGGTTGACGAATACGGTTCAGGTAATCTGTCACTTCAACTGAAGCCAGAGCAAAACCAACACGTAGTGCAGCCAAACCATAACACTTCGACAAAGTACGGCTAACGATCAGGTTTGGATATTGCGCAAGGAATTTCAAGCTGTTGAAGTTTTCCGGGAAATATTCAACATACGCTTCATCCAGAACCACAATCACATTGGCAGGAACTTTTTGCATGAAAGCTTCAAATTCAGCTTCTTCGAACCAGGTTCCAGTTGGATTGTTCGGGTTTGCAATGAAGACGAGTTTGGTATTGTCTTGAATTGCAGCCGCCATTGCTTCCAAGTCATGCGAGAAGCCTTTTGCTGGTACTTCGATCGCTTGTGCATTAATGGCTTGAGTTACCAATGCATAAACTGCAAAAGCATGCTGGCTATACACCACCGAATCATTTTCTGAAACGAATGCACGGGCAAACATTTCCAGTAAGTCGTTTGAACCATTCCCTAAGGTAATCTGATCATGATTAAAACCAAACTGGGTTTTGATCTGATCTTTCAGGATAAAACCACCACCATCCGGATAACGGCCAATTTCAGCAATTTCCGCAGCTACCGCTTCTTTGACTTTATCTGAACAACCTAGCGGGTTTTCATTTGAAGCCAGTTTGACGATATCGGTAAGCCCCAACTCGCGCTCAAGTTCACTGATTGGCTTACCCGGTTGATATGGCTTTAATTTTGAGATGCCTGAATTGGCTGGAACAAACGACATTTTAGACTTCCAATTTTAGGTATAAAACAGTGGTCAGCATCCTCGCCCTGACCACGGATAGCTGACTTAAAGTACAGCTGCAGGATATGAACCGAGCACGCGAACTTCTTTGACCAAAGGACGAATTTCTTCAATGGCTGCTTTCACGTGTTCCTGCTCAATATGGCCTTCAAGATCAATAAAGAACACATAAGCCCATTTTTCAGGAAGTGCAGGCCGGGTTTCAATACTGGTCAGACTGATATTGTGCTTGGCAAATGGCGCCAGAATTTCCAGCAAAGCCCCGGCACGATCATGTGCTGAAATCAGTAATGAAGTCTTGTCATTACCACTTTGCGGCACTTTTTCACGACCAATCACCAAGAAGCGTGTGGTATTTTCAGGATTGTCCTCGATATTGCTATGCATGATTTCGAGATCATAAATGCTCGCGGCAATTTCAGAGGCAATCGCGGCAGAATGCCATTCATTACGAATACGGCGCGCTGCTTCTGCGTTGGAGCTTAAAGCGACACGTTCCACACCCGGATAATGGGCATCCAGCCACTTACGGCATTGTGCCAAAGTCTGCTGATGCGCATAAATCTGCTTGATGCTGTCTTTACGGGTATTTTCAGAAATCAGGAACTGATGGTGAATCGGTAATTCAACTTCGCCAATTACATTCAGGTTCGATGTTTTAAAACAGTCCAAAGTATGGTTGACCACGCCTTCAGAAGAATTTTCTACCGGCACCAGACCATAATGGGCACTGCCCGCTTCCACGTCACGGAAAACTTCATCAATGGTCGGTAAAGGACGAACCACAGCATCATGACCAAAGTGCTTGAGTACCGCAGAATGGGTATAAGTCCCGACTGGGCCAAGGAAAGCAATGCTTTGCGGAGCTTCAAGTGCAAGACAGGCCGACATGATTTCACGGAACAGACGCGCCATGGTGGTATCAGACAATGGCCCTTCATTACGTTCCATGACATTACGCAAAACCTGAGCTTCACGTTCTGGGCGGTAAAACAGCGGATTCTCTTCTGAGGCAAACTTTGCTTTTGCCACAGCTTCAGCCAAACGTGCCCGACGGTTAATCAATTGCTGAATTTGCTGATCAACAGAATCGATATCTTCACGAATTTTTACCAAATCAAGAGAAGTCGTGGTGTTTTGATCGTCGTTGATCATTGTTCTGTCGCCCTTCATAAACCTTATCTGTTCAGTATAACAATAGTGAGCTTTCAAATGTTACGCAATATGACATTGGTAGATTAAGTCTTAAAAACATACAGTTGATTTTAACCGTTTATCGCTTTTGGTCATATCTAGTAACATTTACTTCAGCTTTTCTGCTTGATTTACATTATTAAATTGTAAACTTTGC
This sequence comes from Acinetobacter sp. CIP 101966, assembly GCF_000369725.1. Lineage (NCBI taxonomy): Bacteria > Pseudomonadati > Pseudomonadota > Gammaproteobacteria > Moraxellales > Moraxellaceae > Acinetobacter > Acinetobacter sp. CIP 101966. The sequence goes on from NZ_KB850160.1 coordinate 826,254, forward strand.
CTGTCCATATTAACTGATTTTAAGGAAGATGAAATATCACTATTTCTTAATCTATATAGCGGTTTTAAGCATAAGAAAATTAAAATAATTGCTTTGCAAACGTCATTTTTGAACCATTCATATCTAAGATAGATTTCACAATAAAATGCACACTCTGCAACACCATTTTTATCGACTTCTCTTTGATTTCACTTATTTTTTACATTAAATCACTACTCCATTACAAAGCAGAGACGATTTTTTAACCAATCATAGATAGTCTAACTTAAAACAAGCGTTTGGGTGTCAGTCATGCCAAAAAGAATAGCTGTACTTTTGACGAATAATTTTGAAGATCAGGAATATCTTGAACCCGTTGCGGCCTTGCTTGAAGCAAAGCATAGCATCTGTAATATTGAGTTTAATGCAGGAAACGTGGTCTATGGTCTGCATGGCTGTTCTGCAGTGACGATTGACCGGGGCATCGAACAAATCAGTATTGATGATTTTGATGCCTTGCTGATTCCTGGCGGTGAATCTGCAGTTTCCTTATCTACCGATCTCCGGGTGCTGCAGTTTATTCAGGCTTTTAATCAAGCCAAGAAAACCATCTTTAGTTTATGTGATGCATCATTATTACTATGTGAAGCAGATGTGCTAAAAAATCGAATTATTACCAGTATTCGCGCGCATGCCAGTCGCGTACAACGTGCCGGTGGCACGTATTATGATGCAGAACTGGTGAATGACAATAATCAGTTGATTTCATCGCGTCTACCCAATGATTTACCCATTTTTATTCATGAATGTTTGGATGTCTTAAAATCATAAAGTCTTAAAAAATATTTCCCATCTTGGCTATGTTCTCCCCCTATAAAAAAGAGTCCTTCGGGACTCTTTTTTTATGGTTGAGCTATTAACGTCCTAACAGACCGCGTGCCACGATCTCTTTCATGATTTCATTGGTACCCCCATAAATCCGCTGGATCCGCGCATCAACGAAGAAACGTGAAATTGGATATTCAGTCATATAGCCATAACCCCCAAATAATTGCAGGAGATTGTCCGCGATTTTCATCTGCATATCGGTAGAAAAGCTTTTCAATGCTGCTGCAGTTTCTACATCCAGCTTCCCTTGCATATAAAGCTCAAGATTCTGGTTATAAAAAGCTGCGGTCGCCAATTCATCAATTTTCGCTTGCGCAAGCACAAAACGGGTATTCTGGAATTGGCCGATGGCCTGACCAAAAGCCTGACGCTCTTTCACATATTGTGTAGTCACATCAATAGAGCCACGAATAGCGCCTAAAGCGGTGGCAGCAATGGCGGTACGCTCACGCGGCAATTCCTGCATCAGGTAAGCAAATCCCTGTCCCGGCTGACCCAGTAATTGCTCCTTTGGCACTTTAACATTGTCGAAGAACAGCTCAGACGTATCCTGAGCATGCAGGCCAATTTTGTCCAGATTGGTGCCTTTTTTAAAGCCTTCCAGATGAGTATCAACCAGCAGCAATGAAACGCCTTTGGCGCGGGCTTGCGGATCAGTTTTGACGGCAAGCACCACCAAGTCAGCATGCTGACCATTGGAAATAAAGGTTTTTGAGCCATTTAACAGATAATATTCATCCTGCAAGATAGCGCTGGTGCGCATGGCTTGTAAATCTGAACCTGCGCCTGGCTCGGTCATACCGATCGCACCGACCACTTCACCGGTCACCATTTTTGGTAACCAGTATTTTTTCTGTTCTTCGGTACCGATATGCAGGATATACGGTGCTGCAATATCGGAATGACAAGACAGACCTGTGGCAATGGCACTGTATCCGGCACGTGCAGATTCTTCGATCAACATCAATGAATAATCGGTCGGCACCCCATAGCCACCATATTCTTCCGGAACATCGACACACAAGAAGCCATTTTCACCGAGTGCATTCCAGACTGAACGCGGCATCAGACCTTCACGTTCCCACTGGTCATAGTATGGTGCGACATGTTCGTTCATAAAGCGTTTAAAATTATCGCGGAATAATTCTAGATCGGCATCGTAGGCAAGCATTCTATTGTCCTTGTTGTTTATCATTTGAGTTTCCTTTTCACAGACTATCGACTTTCATGCTCCCTGTCATGTGCCGGCATTCATCTTTTTACTAACTTCACAGTCAATAAAAAAGGGAAGCCGAAGCTTCCCTTTTAGACACGAAAGACAGACTCAAACTTAGTGAGCGTTATTTCCTTCTTGCGCCATTTTTTCATCAATTTCTGCAGGATTTGCTAAAGCATAGTTCAGCTTGTCCATATCTAACTGGCCAACCCATTTCGCAACCACTAAAGTCGCCAAAGAGTTACCAACCAGATTGGTCAAGGCACGAGCTTCAGACATGAAACGGTCAATACCGAGAATCAAGGCCAGACCTGCAACAGGAATATTACCTACGGCAGCCAAGGTTGCCGCCATCACAATAAAGCCTGAACCAGTCACACCTGCCGCACCCTTAGATGAGATCAGAAGTACCAGAAGCAGGGTAATTTGATGAGACAAATCAAGTTGCGTATTGGTCGCTTGTGCAATGAAGATCGCAGCCATCGTCAAGTAAATCGACGTACCATCCAGGTTAAATGAGTAACCAGTTGGAATCACCAGACCTACTACCGACTTCTCGGCACCGGCAAGTTCCAGTTTCTTCAACATACGTGGTAATACTGACTCTGAAGATGACGTCCCCAGTACAATCAGAAGTTCTTCGCGAATCAGGCGGATCATCTTCATGATGCTGAAACCAGCAAAACGCGCAATTGAGCCCAATACGATGAAAATAAATAGTACACAGGTGATATAGAAACAAATGATCAACTGTGCCAGCTGAGCAAGAGAACCAATACCATATTTACCAATTGTAAATGCCATCGCACCAAATGCACCGATTGGAGCAAGTTTCATCACCATGTTCACGATGTTGAAGAATACATGTGAAATCTGGTCAATGAGTTTCAGGACTGGCTTGCCTTGATCACCCAGCTTATGCAGTGCGAAACCAAAAATGATCGCGAACAATAGAACTTGCAGAATTTCGCCTTCCGCAAATGCGCCCACAACCGTATTTGGAATGATGTTCATCAGGAAGTCGATAGTCGATTGTGACTCACCTGAAGCGACATATTTACTGATGCCAGTGGTATCCAGTGAAGCAGGATCAACGTTCATGCCCACACCAGGCTTGACGATGTTAATCACGACCAGACCGATGACCAAAGCAATCGTGGATACGATCTCGAAGTAAAGTAAAGCCACACCACCAGTTTTACCGACTGATTTCATGCTTTCCATACCTGCAATACCGCTGACCACGGTACAGAAAATCACAGGTGCGATAATCATTTTAATCAGACGGATAAATGCATCACCAAGCGGTTTAAGCTGTTCGCCCAAGCCAGGGACATGCTGTTCTACGCCATTGATAATTTGCGTACCACTAGGCGAAAAATGCCCGACCAGAATACCTGCGATAATGGCCACAATCACTTGAAAATACAGTGACTTATAAATTGGTTGTTTCGCCATAATAAATCTACTTGAACGATATCAAAAATAAGAAAGACCATTTTGAGAAATATACTGACCTCTTCATCCCTTCTCAGGATGAACCGGATCAAGTCTCAAAAGGCTCAAGAGAATGTTCAAAAATGATAATCAGCCATGCATTGAATCTGACACTCAAGTATCAGACCAAAGTATTAAATGGGAGAAAGAGATTAAGAAAAATTAAACAGACTCTAAAAATTGCCTAAATTTTACCGAATATTCAGACTAAATGTGCATAACTTATTATGCGCTTGTTTATGTTTTAACCAGAATAGATTAGACATTAGTCGATAATCAGATTTAACTGATTGTTTTACGTATACTGAAATGTTTATGGATTTTCACCCTCTCCCTTGACATTAATATTTTCTGCAAGCTGTAAAAAGTTATGAATACCAAAAGAAATATTTATAAAGATTTCGAACATCCCTTTGCCCAATATGTACGCATTGTGGGTAAAGGGAAAAATGGCGCCCGCTCTCTCAGCTATGATGAAGCCTATCAAGCCTTTAGCATGATTTTAAAAAATGAAGTGCTGGATGTGCAGTTAGGTGCATTCTTGATGTTATTGCGGGTCAAGGAAGAATCTGTAGATGAGTTGGCCGGTTTTGTACAGGCGACACGGGATCAGCTGAATTTCAAAAAACTGGATGTCGATCTGGACTGGTCTTCATATGCAGGCAAACGCAAACATTATCCATGGTTTATTCTGGCAGCCCTGACACTGGCCAAGCATGGTTATAATATTGTGATGCATGGTGCCTCGGGCCATACCATGAACCGCGTTTACACCGAACAGGTGCTGACTTACTTAGGCTATCCAATCTGTCAAAATGATGCCGAGGTTGAACAGCAGCTACAACAACAGCATTTTGCTTATATCCCGCTAGAAGTGATTTCTCCAATTCTGGCGGACTTGATTACGCTGCGTAATGTCATGGGGCTACGCTCCCCAATTCATACCTTGGCGCGTCTGATCAATCCGTTTAATGCCAAAGCGACCCTGCAAGCAATTTTCCATCCGGCTTATCGTGGTTCGCATCAGCAAGCGGCTTTCCGCTTAGGCTATAAAAACAGCGCAGTGATTAAAGGTGAAGGCGGCGAATTCGAGCGTAATCCGGATGCCAAAACGCTTATCTGTGGCATTAAAGATGGTGAACTATATGAGCATGAACTGCCGAAACTAACTGACTACCGCAGTCCGATTGAAGAAGAACTGGATCTGGCGCTATTTAAAGCTGTCTGGGACGGTCAGCAAAGCCATGATTATGGCGAGATTGCAGTGATAGAAACTATGGGCATTGCGCTATATACCATGGGCGTGTGTGACAGCTTTGAAGCTGCGATGCAAAAAGCCAAAACCTTATGGGTGAATCGCCACACGGTTTAATCTTTATAGTATAAAGAAAAAAAGCATTGTTAATCACTTAACAATGCTTTTTTTAATTGTATTGCTATTGGCTGGGAATTAAGCCTTAAACAAAACGAATCGGCTTGAATTCTGGTTCATTTTTGTGATGATCATCATCACATTCCTCACCCTCTTCTTTAGTACCGCGATCGATATAACCGCTGCGCTCATTTTCAGGCAGGTTTTTCATTTCCCAGGCATACACTGCCTGCATACAGGTCTGACGCTGTTCTGGTGTCAAGGCTACACCGTTTGGCCACTTTCCAATTTCGACTGCTGTTCTTAGACGTTCAACAATCTCAGGATTGAGTACGGCAAGCATTTGTTCAATATTCATGATTTAATCCTGCTTAAAATAATCAAAGTCCTGATTCCACCCCAGTTTGGTTCGACAGGCATTATAAAAGTCATAACCCGGTGGATGCAGAAGATTCAGTTTAAAGGGATGCTTGCGAATATGGACGCTATCTCCCACATTCAAAGACACACTGTGTTGTCCATCCGCACTAACCATCGGCAGTACGCGATTTTCACGAATCAGTAATTTAATTTCACTATGTCCACCGACCACAATCGGGCGTGAAGACAAGGTATGCGGATGCATCGGTACCAAGGCAATCGCATCCATACTTGGATGTACAATCGGGCCACCACCAGAAAGCGCATAAGCCGTAGAACCAGTCGGCGTAGAGACTATCAGGCCATCGCTGTGCTGACGATAGACATATTGTCCATCAATATTCAGTTCAAAATCGATCATATGTACCGATTTCCCTGAATGTAGCACCACATCATTTAGAGCAATGGCATCGTAAATCACTTCACCTTTGGAGCGAATTTCGACTTCGAGTAAAAAGCGTCGCTCAGTCTGAAAGTCACCCTTTAATACCTGATCCAGCTTGAATATCACTTCAGTCGGCTTGATATCCGTTAAAAACCCCAGACGACCACGGTTAACCCCGATCACCGGGGTATTGTACTTGACCAAGGCGCGTGCTGCATGTAATAGCGAGCCGTCACCGCCCACGACAATCACCAGATCCACCACCTCACCCAATAAGGCACGACTGACGGTTTGGGTATTTTGATAGGGAACAAGTTCAGCTGTCGCTGCATCAAAAACTGGGTGTAGGCCTAAATTGAGAAGATGATCGTGAATAAGGCATAAGGTTTCAACCACCGACGATTTATCAGGACGTCCTATTAACCCGATATTTCGAAAGGTCTTATGGGAAATTTGCACCAGTGTCGTCGCTCCGCTACGAATCCTGCTTATCATAACATTAAGCTATACCTGGATGACAATTTATAACAGTGCTTCATAGGTAGGAAATTATTTGAAATATATTCGAATTAAGGAGAAATTGTGGGGTTTCATTTTAATTTTAAGCGCATTTCTTGATTAAATATTGCAAAATAATGAAAAGCTTCGCATGATTAGCACAATTTCACAGGATCTTATAAGTATTTATGAAATCTGAACGTGGCATGGGGTTTCTTGCCTTAATTTTTTCTATTATTGTCATTTCTATCTTTGTAGCATTTAGTATCTATTTGATTAGATTAGACAATATTGTACGCGACAAGTTTGAAGGTCAGCGCTGGGATATTCCGGCCAAGGTCTTCGCACGTCCGATGGAAGTGTACGTGAATGCCCCAGTCAGCCTGCAGGATTTCCAACAAGAATTAAAATTACTCGGTTATAAAAATTCGGATAGTTATACTAAATCAGGCAACTTTGTCACCACGGGTAATACCCTGTATGTGCATACACGCGGCTTTGATTTTGGTGACCGGGTTGAACCGGAACAAATATTGAAAGTCAGTTTCAGCGGTGAACAGATTGCAGAAGTCAGCGCAACCAAACCGTCTTCAAGCGGGATTGCGCGTTTAGAACCTTTATTAATTGGTGGGATTTATCCGCAGCATAACGAAGACCGTGTGCTGATCAAGCTAAATAAAGTGCCTAAGCCCTTGATCGAAGCGCTGATCGCGACCGAAGACCGTAAGTTCTATGAGCATCATGGGGTTTCACCGCGTGGTATTGCACGTGCCGTAGTCAGCAATATTACCGGTGGTAAACGTCAGGGTGGCTCAACCTTGACCCAGCAGCTGGTCAAAAATTTCTATTTAACCCCTGAGCGCACCTTAAAACGTAAAGTGAATGAAGCCTTTATGGCGATGCTGATTGAATTGCATTATGACAAGAATGAAATTCTAGAAGCTTATCTGAATGAGGTAAATCTCGGCCAGAATGGTAACTACTCCATTAATGGTTATGGTCTGGCATCGCAGTTTTATTTTGGCCTGCCACTGCGTGAACTGAATATTTCCCAGCAAGCATTTTTGGTGGGTTTAGTCCAAGGCCCGAGTCTATACAATCCATGGCGCAATCCTGAAAGTGCGAAAAAACGCCGTGATATCGTCCTGAATAATATGCTGGTGATGGGCTATCTGACTCAGGAACAATATGAAAAAGAAACCGCACGTCCGTTAAATGTCATTTCAAAACCGACTTTAGGCCCTGCCCGCTTCCCGGATTTTCTGGATATTGTACGTCGTCAATTACGCACAGATTATCAGGAAACCGATCTGACCAATCAGGGTCTGCGAATTTTCACTACTTTAGATCCTTTGGCCCAAACCAGAATTCAGGACAGCTTTAAAGAGACGGTGGCGCGTTTAAGCAAATCCAATCCGGGTCGCCTGAAAGATTTACAGGGTGCGGTATTGGTATCGCATCCGGAAAATGGTGAGCTGGTGGCCGCACTAGGTTCTACTCAAGATTTTACCGGCTTTAACCGTGCAGTCGATGCCAAGCGTCAAGTCGGTTCCCTATTAAAGCCTGTGATTTACCTGAGCGCACTAGAATCGAACCGTTATCACTGGGCGAGCCCGATTGAAGACAGTGAAATCAGCATTAAGAGTGATGGCAAAACCTGGACGCCGAAAAACTATAGTGGTCGCGGACATGGTGTCATTCCAATGTCACAAGCACTATCGCAATCCTATAACCTGTCTACTGTGCGTTTAGCACAAGAATTTGGCCTGTCTACCTTTATTAATCATCTGAAAAAATTTGGTGTAACTTCAGATATTCCATCTTATCCGTCGATTTACTTGGGTGCGGTAGATATGTCCCCGATGGAAGTGATGAACATTTACGGCAACTTTGCTACAGGCGGCTTTAAATATCCAACTAAAGCCATCCGCTCTGTGGTGGATGCCAACGGCCGCTCTCTGGATCGTTATAGCCTGAGTGTACAACCGACTATTGATCCTGCTTCCGCTTATGCCCTGAATTATGGCTTACAACAGGTCATGTCGAATGGTACAGGCCGTGCAGCCTATAACAGCTTGCCACGCAGTCTGAATCTTGCCGGTAAGTCCGGTACCACGAATGACAGCCGTGACTCATGGTTTGCCGGATATTCAGGTAATTATATGACCGTGGTCTGGCTCGGTCTGGATGACAATAAAGTCACTGGCTTGACCGGTTCATCGGGTGCCCTGCCCGTTTGGACCAATGTCATGAAACAGTTGCGCCAGAAACCGGTGAATCTGCCACAGCCGAATGAAATCGAATGGCATTGGCTAGATCGTCATACGGGTTTGTTGTCTGCACAAGGCTGTGAAGGCGCCATGTATATCCCGATTTCGCGTCATGCCCTGCCAAATCAGGCGACTGCCTGCGGCATCTCGCACTATGCGACGGAACCTTATGATATTGATTCAGAACCTGCGCCATCTGATGCTGAACAGGATGATATGAGTCGCTACATACAAGAAAGTGAAACAGAAATAGAACGCGATCTTGAGAGCGAAACCCGTATTATCGCCAGTGGAAGTTATAGCCATTAATTGAGTCTATGTTTATGTTAAGAAAAATCCTCCCTGGTTTGCTCATCCTCAGTCTGGTGGGCTGCCAAAGTATCTCTGAGCCAGAAAAGCCAGTTACCCCAGTCAAGCCTGCGACGGAAAAACCTAAGGCAAAAACGCCAGACAGCGTAGTGATTACGCCTTATGACCGTCCTGACATCAAACGTCAGAAAATTGTCATTCCTGAACAGAAGCCGAAAAGCCAAAAGTTTGATGATGGCCGTAATCTGCCGGCTTTCAAGAGTCTGATGCAGCAAACCCAGCAGGCCTATACCAAGCAGCAGTTCGCTCAAGCTGAAGCGTCTGCAACTCAGGCACAGCGACTGGCCCCTCAGGCACCGGAAACCTATTTATACTTGGGTATGATTGCTAACCGTAAAAATCAGCCAGCAAGCGCCGATGCTTTTGCCTTACGTGGCCTGAGTTATGCACAATCTAGTGCCATGAAAAAGCAGCTTTGGCAAGTGCGCCTTAAATCTGCTCAGTTGCGGAAAAATGCCAAAGCGATTCAGCAAGCTCAACAGGCATTGAAAAAGCTTTAAGATAATTTTCCATAGAAACTGACTTACCAATAGAAAATTTATTTTATAAATAAAGTGTTTAAATATAGCGAATGCCGGCAATGCCATAAGCGTGCTGGCTTTTTGCATACTCAAGCTCATCAGCCTTCATTCCACCCAAAGCAAAAACCGGAATCTGTACCTGCTCTGCCATTTGCTTGAATTGCTCCCAGCCTAGCGCAGGCGTGTCCGGATGCGTTGCGGTCGCCAGTACCGGACTCAGCAAGGCTGCTTCACAACCGATCTGTTCTGCATGCATTAAAGCACTCAGGTCATGACAGGCTGCCAGATAACGATAACCAGATTTCAATTCACCTTGTTTCAAGTCCATCAATTGAATCTGTTTTAGATGAATCGTACGAATCGTCTGCTGCTGCAATTCATTCAGTTGTGACCAAAGCTGCTGATTAATGATTAACTTGGAGAGTTGATCTACCGGATATTGCTGTAATTGCATGATCCGTTCAGGCGTTGCTTCCACGCGCCAATACAACATTTGATCTGTATCCAGACTTGATAAGATATCCAGATCCTCAGCAATCTTGATGCGCTGCGGCCATTGCAGCTTTTGAATCATGGACTGATTGGCTTTCGGGAAATTCAGCTGACCAGGTTCTTCCCGGCTATACCAACGCCAAGGCTGTTTGATTTCAGCCAGTTGAGTAGGCTGTACTGAAGCATGAAAAATATGCAAATTGACGATGAGATCTTCATATTCATGAGAAATAAAATCAGAAGCATGCCAGCGTTCGATATCAACCCCGACCTCTTCAATCACTTCGCGGCGGCAGGCTTCGACTGGTAATTCGCCCTGTTCAACTTTTCCGCCTGGAAATTCATATTTATTGCCCTGATGCTGCTTGGCCTCACGCCAGCCGACTAGAACCTGATTTTGATAAAATAAAAGCGCAATTGCGACATGAATTGTAGCTTTAGTCATGATGTACAGAACCGGTAAAGTTTTACAGATTGTAAGCAAATTAGAGTTTTTTATAAATTGCTCAATATTTCGTTGACAGATCTATTCGATAATGATTATCATTTAAATCAATCCAAAACACACCACGGAGTCGACGGAATGAACGCCCCATTTAGCCTATTCACCCGTAACAATGATACTCACCATGCCTTGCCAATGCTGCACTCCAACAATCTGTTTGCACTGGGTCGTGAAATCCGGATCATGCATGCCGGCGAAGAATACCGCTTGCGCCTGACCCGCAACAACCGTCTTATTCTGACCAAATAATTAAAACAATCTAAAATAACAAACGTGGGAAGCAGCAGTATGAATCAGCGCATACTGCTTTTTAATCTTCTAATCATGAGATTTTGCCATCAGGCTCAAAACTCAATGACACTTTAAGTCCACCCAAGTCCGACGGCGCATAGTCAATTTTAGCTGCATGCAGTGCCATAATTTTCTGGCAAATGGACAGGCCTAAACCCGAACCCTGAGTTCGCGTACCCAAAGCCCGATAAAAACGTTCACCTAAACGTTCCAGTACCTCATCAGCAATCCCCTCTCCTGAGTTTTCAATCAGTAACTGTATCTGATGCTGCTCAATAACTGTTCGGATCTCGACCTGTCCCTGTTGCGGCGTATAACGGATCGCATTGTCGACCAGATTGCGAATACAACTAAAAATCAGTTCTGGATTCGCTTCGATCACAGCATCCTCAAGTTTTAGATTCCAATGAATGTCTTTTTCTTCTGCAAAAGGCTGCAAGGCCTGCAAAGCCTCCTGAACCAGATTCTTAAGATTAATCGTTTGCGTTGCTAATTGCCCTGTTCGCTCCGGATCGAGTCGTGCCAGCAAGAGTAAATTTTCCAGCACCTGCGTACCGCGGTTGACATCATTTTGGATCAACTGTAATGCCTGAGGGAGCTGTGCATCATCTTGATATTTGCGTTTTAAAACCTGTAGCCGCATTTGAATCGCAGACAGTGGCGAACGCAGCTCATGTGAAGCATCTGCAGTAAAGCGCTGTTCAGCAGCCAGTGATTTCTCCAGCCGGCCGAGCATGGCATTCAGCTGACGAATGATCGGTTGCAGTTCAGTGATTTCAGGGTCAGGTGTTTTAATAGGACTCAGATCCTGAGCAGTCTTGGAACCAATCGCGCGGGAAATCTTGTTTAATGGCCGTAACTGGCGTCTGATCGCAACACGCAAAATCAGCCATTGCACTAGCCATAAGATGAATAAGATCCCGGCAAAGCCCAAGGTGGTTTGCCAGAGTTCATCGAAACGTACTGAAAGTGGCTGTACGATTTTGACCTGAAGGTCGTCATCTTCCGCAGTCAGAATACGGATAAAATGGCCATTTTCATAAGCAAACTGGAAGCCGTTGTTCTGTGCTTTTGGAATGGGATTAATTAATTCATCATCAATCGAAGTTGTCAGTACCTGCTGATCCAGCAACAAGGCATACTGGATATCGAACTGTTCACTGAGTTCATCGACCTGGGCGTCTTTGGCCTGGGTCACATCGCCAAGCAGCAACTCAGAAATCTGCTCCATTAATTCATCATGCAGCTGACTGGCTTGATAACTGGAAATTCCCAATAACAGCAGCCAGGCCAATATTCCAGCCAAGATGGAACTAAACAGTGCATGTTTGATCAGCCGGGTTTGCAGGGAAATAGCAGCCGACATGGGGTTAAGCCTCAGCCTTATGCATACGATAGCCCAAGCCACGAATGGTCTTGATCATCTGGCTGCCAATTTTTTTACGCAGCTGATAGATAAATACTTCAATGGCATTACTTTCAATTTCATCGCCCCAGGCGTACAGCGATTCTTCCAGCTGTTCACGGGTGACAATATGTTCAGGCTGCTGCATCAGCTTGTATAGAATTTGAAATTCCTTCGCAGTCAGATTCACAGCTTGACCTTCTTTAGTCAGGGTTTTGGCTTGAGTATCCAGACTGAGATCCTGCCAGAGCAGGATATGATTCGGTGTTTGCTGCTTCTGTCTGAGCTGGGCACGTACCCGGGCCGAAAGTTCTTCCAGACTAAAAGGTTTGACCAGATAATCATTCGCGCCTAAATCCAGACCTTCAACCCGGTCATCAATACTGTCTTTGGCCGTAATAAAAATCACCGGCGTATCTTGCTGTTGGCTGCGCAAACTTTTCAAAATCTCGTCTCCAGTGGCATTCGGCAGGCCGCGATCCAGCAAAATGCAGTCATATTGATGCTGTTCAATCGCCAGGATCGCATGATCACCGCGCTCTACCCGATCAATCACATAACCATCCATTTCCAGCCAGGTCTGGATACTGTCTGCCTGAGACTGATCATCTTCTGCCAAAAGAATACGCATATTCTGCTCCGTTTGCTTCCTTGTTCTATCTTGCCCTGAAAAAGCAGCAGACTCAAAAAAACCACATGCTTTTTGGTAACTTGCATGTGGTTTTTTGTTGCTATGTTCAAACTGATTTCAGCAAATCAGGCGATATTAGAAGCGAACCTGATCAACCTCAATTTCAACACGTTTTGCCGGTTTATAATCAATGTCGATTTCACCTGTGATGATTACCGGTGTTTTGGCTGAAATCGGTTTGCCTTGCCAAAGTTCGTCATCAATCTCAACCGTAATGGTGCCTGTACTGTCGCGGAACTGGTATTTTTCATCACCGACTGCTTTCACGACATAACCTTTGAGCTGAACTTTGCTGTCATCTTTCATGGCCAGTGCCTGTTTGACTGTAGTCGATTTAGCAAAAGCGGCCTGATTCACAGCCGTGTCACTACTTGCTATCGTAGCTGTCGCGATAGAACCCATCAATGCAGCTGCCAAAACCGTATTTATCATCATTTTCATCGCAGTTACCTCTTTAAAGTCTTGCCTTGTTTCGATGATGCTATTAAAACAGCCAAACATGAATTGAATCTTAAGATTGCTTCATTTTCAAAATTAATTTAAGGGCACCACTCTCAGGACTTCTTCAAGCGTGGTCACACCTTCCAGAATCTTGCGCGCCCCGGCAATTCTGAGCGGCTCTACGCCTTCTTTTTTCGCCTGCTGACGCAGCTGGTTCAGGTTAGCATCCGCACCAATCAACTGTTTGGTGGTCAGACTCAGTGGCATAAACTCATAAATCCCGATACGGCCTTTATAGCCGGTATGCCGACATTCTTCACAGCCTACCGCCTTAAAGACAAATTCCGGTCGCGGCAAAGGATAATCGGCTGCCAGATGCTGCCACTCCTGCTCGTTCAGGAAACTTTCCTGTTTGCAGTGTGGACACAGCTTACGAACCAAACGTTGAGCCAGAACACCCAAGATGGTTGCTGCTGTCAAAAATGGCTGTACGCCTAAATCATGCAGACGGGTCAGACTCGACGGCGCATCATTGGTATGTAAAGTCGATAGAACCAGGTGACCGGTCAATGCTGCCTGAATCGCCATATTGGCAGTGTCCTGATCACGAATTTCTCCAACCATGATAATGTCCGGGTCCTGACGCATTAGTGCGCGCACGCCGTCAGCAAAACCGAGATCAATACCATTATTGACCTGCATCTGGTTAAAGCTAGGTTCCAGCATCTCGATCGGATCTTCAATCGTGCAGACGTTGACCTGTTCAGTCGCCAGCTGCTTCAGAGTTGAATAAAGCGTAGTAGTTTTACCGGAACCGGTCGGACCGGTCACCAGAATAATGCCATGACTATGACTGGTCAGATTGTTCCAGTCGTTGAGCAGATGACCTTCAAAACCGAGTTGCTGAAAACTTCTCACCAGCACTTCCGGATCGAAAATACGCATTACCAGTTTTTCACCAAAAGCTGTCGGTAAGGTCGACAGGCGCAGTTCAGTTTCCTGTCCTTTGGGCGTGCGGGTTTTCAGTCGGCCATCCTGTGGCTTACGTTTTTCCGCCACGTTCATTCGGCCCAGAATCTTGATTCGGGAAATGACGGCGGTCAATGTATTGGCCGGCATATTGTAAATCGTATGCAGCACCCCATCAATCCGGAAACGGATCTTGCCGGTGTCTTTACGTGGTTCCATGTGAATATCACTGGCACCTTGTTCAAAGGCAAATTGCAGCACCCAGTCCACCAGTTTGACAATATGCTGGTCATTGGCATCCGGATTCTGTGAATCACCCAATTGCAGCAAGGCTTCGACGCCCTTATTTTCCCGGTCATAGGCAGAGGATTTTTGTGAACCACTGACTGCACGACTGACCTGATAATATTCAGTAATATAACGTTGTAATTGTTCTGGATTCAGTAATACCCGTTGTATTTTTTTCGGGGAAATATTTTGCTCGAGATTCGACACCCATTCGGTTTTATAAGGCTGATCCGTGGCGATCAGAACTTTGTCTGCCTGAATTTCTACTGCCAAAATATGGTTGCGCAGTGCATATTCCTGCGACATGACATGGGTCAATGCCTGTACATCAGCTTTAAGCGGATCAATAATATAGAACATCAATCCGGTTTTTTCTGCCAGCCACTGACATAAACGGTTCAGGGTCAAAGTCGTTTGGGGATGGGACTGATCGACCAGATTAAAATTGGCAATCCACTGTAAAGGGTGCCATTTTAATTGTTCACGTTGCCGATGAGTGGTTTGTACCAGCATTCGGTCGCGTTCACTGATTTTACCGTCTTTAAAGAGTTGGTCTAGACACCATGCCGTATCCATTTCAAAGTCAAATTTCATTATTATCAGTCCCCAAACTTGCCTCCACTATAACAAGTTTTTGCAGTTTTTCGCATGCTCCCCACCTTTTGAATGTACGTTTCTATTTCAATCTCAAAAAGAAAGTAAAGAATGGATTTGATCGTTACCGCAACATTTTTAATCTATGCAAACCTGATCTCATCACATATATTTTTAAATAATCAACTCTTAGCTTGCTGAGGTCACAGATGGATCTGACTGCGGTTCCCCTGCATGCGCATTCTTTTCATGAACTGCTCACGATACTCACCTCGGCATTGGGCTGCGGCCTATTGATTGGTCTGGAGCGGGAACGACATAAACAACGTGAGCAGCAACCGAGTTTTGCCGGCTTACGTTCCTTTGCAATCTGTGCTTTATTGGGTGCACTGTGTTTCCTGTTTGGAATCGTGATTGCTGTAATAGGTGCTTTGATCGTGGGTGGTATGGTCATTTTATCCATCAAAAATCAGCCTGATGATCCGGGCATTACCACAGAGCTTGCATTTGTGATGACCTATTTTGTTGGCGCCATGTGTTTGTGGAATATTCCTCTGGCAGCCGGTCTTTCTGTGCTCTTAACCGGTATTTTGATGGCCAAACATACCATGCACAATATTGCCGGAAAATGGATTAAAGAAGCCGAATTTAGGGATGGACTATTATTACTGGCCTTAATTTTGATTGGTCTGCCGCTGACCCCTGACCGGCCTTTTTGGGGCGAAGTGCTTAATCCTTATCTTATTCTCAAATTACTGACCTTAATTTTAGTGGTACAAGCTCTGGCTCATATTGCGAAACGCTTTTTCTCGACTAAAAATGCCCTGATGCTGTCCTCCATCGCTTCCGGTTTTGTTTCCAGTACGGCGACCATCGCTCAGTTGGGCTTACAGGTCCGTAAAGGTGAAATGGATGCACGATCGAATGCCGGTGCCGCGCTGATGTCCTGTATCTCGACTATTGTGTTGCTATTGATTGTGATCGGGGGCGTATCCTGGAGCTGGCTTAAAATCCTGCTCTTGCCCTCTTTAGTTGCCGTAATCCTTCTGGCAGCCTGTGCATTTTTATTATTGCGCAAGGCAAAACCTGCGCCGAGCATGGAATCGTCAGACAGCCAGATGTTCAGCTTAAAAGAAGCTGTGATTATTGCAGTCACATTAACATTGATTCAGGCTGGAGTTTACGGACTGGAGGTCTGGCTCGGGGATGCCGGCTTACTGGCCGGGACCTTGCTCGCCTCTTTATTCGAGATTCATGCCGCGATGGCCAGTGTCGTCGTTCAAGGCGATCCTTCAAATATGCGTCTGATTTATGCCCTGCTTTTAGGTCTGGGTGCTCATGCCCTGGCCAAGTCAGCCAATGCAGCTTTGACCGGTGGCTGGAAGTTTGTCCTTTATTTTGCGCCTGTGCAGATTTTGCATATGGCAGTGTTGATTGGGGTTTTGTGGTGGAACCTATAATCTAGGAAGGAATATGCTGGATAGCAACAATTAGCACTTGCTGAGCATGAATTTTGAAATGGATATCAACATTTGCAAACTTCATCCCATATACCCGTTCTTCATCTTCCTGATATGCAGGTCTTGGATCTAAAGATAAGACAGCTTCCAGTTCCTGAATAGTCTGCACAGAAATTTTTCCATTTCCTAGTAATTGTTGCTTTTGCTGCTCCGCTTCATCGCTCCAAATGACGGTTTTACGTGGTGGTTCATCCTGTGCATAACCGCTTTGTGCTTCAATGATGGCATCCGAATATTGAATATAAGGTTTGATATCCATAATTGGCGTGCCATCGAGCAAGTCACTCCCTGTCACATACACTCGAACATGTTTGCTCACTTTTCTCACTTCTTTGAGTTTGACCACAGATAAACCAATCGGTGATGGACGATACATGCTGCGCGTAGCAAACACGCCTATTTTCTTGTTACCACCCAAACGCGGCGGACGCACTTGTGGACGAAACTGGCTGTTGTGCTGGTTTTTATTGTCATGAAATTGCCAGACCAGCCACAAATGACTGAATTCTTCAATTCCCTCAAAGGCGAGCAGGTCATTATAGGACCCGACCATTTCAATATAGCTTTCGACCTGAACCAGATTCGGCTGACGAGGAATACCAAATTTTTCTTTATAGGGAGAACGCATATAACCAATAATCGGCAGCGTCAGTTCAGTCATCATCACTTTTTTTGATAAGCTCAATTAAATATATTCAGTTTATCGAGAATGAATTTAGATTAGAATAGCAAGCTGTTCTAATTTGATAATTTATTGAGACCTTTAATGGCTGCTTTTAACGTCGAAAAGATTACTCACGTCCACCACTGGAATGATACTTTATTCTCTTTTAAAACGACTCGTGACACTGCTTTGCGTTTTAAAAACGGTCAGTTTGTAATGATCGGCCTTGAAGTCAATGGCAAGCCGTTAATGCGCGCATATTCAATTGCAAGCGCCAACTACGAAGAAGAGTTAGAATTTTTCTCAATTAAAGTGCCTGATGGTCCACTGACTTCGATTTTACAGAAAGTCAAAGTCGGTGATGACATTTTGGTTTCTAAAAAGCCGACAGGTACATTGGTACTTGATGACTTGAACCCAGGTAAAAATCTTTACCTTCTTTCTTCTGGTACTGGTCTTGCACCGTTCCTGTCGACTATTCGCGATCCTGAAACTTATGAGCGTTTTGAAAAAATCATCGTAGTTCACGGTACCCGTTTCATTTCAGAACTGGCTTATCAAGATTTGATCCTGAATGAAGTGCCAAATCATGAATTCTTCTCTGAACTCGGCGCGAAAGAAAAATTGGTATATTACCCAACCGTCACCCGTGAAGAATATCCAAACCAAGGTCGTGTAACCACCGCGATTGAAACCGGTGAACTGTTTGAAAAAATCGGTCTGCCACGTTTCAACCCGGAAACTGACCGTGCCATGTTATGCGGTAGCCCTGCATTCCTAGATGACGTTGCTGCGCTTCTTGATCAACACGGTCTGAAAGAATCTCCGAAAATGGGCGTTTTAGGCGATTACGTGATTGAACGTGCATTCGTTGAAAAATAAGATTTTCTAAACTAAAAAACCGGACTTAAAAGTCCGGTTTTTTATTGGAACCATCACTAAATAATTAACGATCGCGACCTTCCTGGTTTGCAGAACCTGAACAGCCTGCGCCACCTGCAATGATGAAACCCGTTTGCGCTTTACATGAACCAATCATACGGCCATGAGAGTCAAATGTAGTTACTGACGATGCACAGCCCGTCAATACAACAGTCGCTACAAGTGCAATAAGTGCTGATAATTTCATGATATTCCCCTTTATTATTTACGGTTTTAAATTAATCTGATTTTGGCTTGGTGGCGTTGGTAATAGGCCTGTATTCGCATCTGGCGTATTGTAATTCACACCTAAGGCATCGCCTGAACCACTACAATGTGCACTTGCGGTCGAAAGTAGGCCACGCGTCGCCATACATGAACCGATGATTTTTCCTGTTGCATCATAAGTCACGACTTTGGAACTACAAGCGGCTAGCCCCGATATTGCCAATATTGAAAAAATTTTAATTAAATTCACATTAACCCTCGCACGATGCAAAAAACTAAATTATTAAAATTTATGTATATTTTCTGAATTTCGCCAGAGATTCTAATTTAATTTGTTTATTTGTAAAGCTTTATTTTTCAAATATTATAAAAATGGAAATAAATAAAAAGCTGCCCTGCAGGACAGCTTTAAATATAAAAATTAGCTGGATTTATGTTTAAGTGATCTTTCTTCCAGAGACTGCTTAATCACTTGATAACCTGATGTGATGCCGAGTGTAGCGATAATTACAGCCACAATAATATCCGGCCAAAGACTGCCTGTACCAAATACGCCTACGGCTGCCAAAATGACCGCAAAGTTGCCAATTGCATCATTACGGCTACAGAGCCAGACCGACCGCATATTGGAATCACCTTCACGAAAAGCATAAAGAATTGCTGCTGTAAATACATTCGCCACTAAGGCTAGGATGCCAATCAGGCCCATTGTCAGTGCTTCAGGTGGAATGCCTTGCAGATAGGCGTAAATCACTTTGCCAATCACTACCAGACCAAACAATGCCATGGTCATCCCCTTTACCAAAGCGACTGTTGCCCGCCAATACAGACTCGCACCAAGTACAGCCAAAGAAATCCCGTAATTGACGGCATCACCAAAGAAATCTAGCGCGTCTGCCCACAAGGCTGATGAATGTGCATATGCACCACCGATCAGCTCCACTACAAATAAAGTGAAGTTTACCAGCAAGGCAATCCATAGCGCTGCTCTAAATTTGCTGTTGGGCTTGATGGGTGCCGGTTCAGGACTACAACTACAGGCCATATAACTCCCCCGATGATTTTTTATCCAAAATACGATAAATTGATTAGAAACTATGGACTAACTCCAAGGTCAAGCATGAGGGCGATATGTCAGTTTATTTGATTTCAGAAATGGCCAAAAAAACTGGTCTAAGCACCGATACCTTACGTTTTTATGAGAAAAAAGGCTTTATTCAGCCGAATTTTCGAGCAAGTAATCAGTATCGTTATTATGGTGAAGACACATTAAAAAGACTGCTTTTTATCAAGCGTTGTCGTGCCTTGGACATGTCATTAAAAGAGATTGAAACCCTGATTCAACTTGAACAAAATCCGGAGCAGGAGTGCTGTGCCGTAAACCAATTGATTGATCAGCATCTTTCGGATATTTCAAATAAAATTAAAGAATTACAAATATTTGAACGGCAACTGATCACACTGAGAGAACGTTGCAACACCCCAACCACTATTGATCATTGCCAGATTTTAAAAACGCTTGAAAATCCTGAAAATGACTGAATATTGAAGATATTTTATGGAGGATTCCCTACTTAAAAAAGAACCTTGTTTTACATCCAAATCGCGTATTTCCGAGTGATTTACTAGGTTGAATCCAAATTCCAGATGATTAGAATAAAGCCGTACTTTTTATATGTCTTTCGATTTGATCATGAGCATTACCACTGTTACCGAACTTCTCTCACCTGCTGGCTCACTGAAAAATATGCGCTATGCCTTTGCTTATGGTGCAGATGCAGTCTATGCCGGTCAGCCGCGTTATAGCCTGCGGGTTCGGAATAATGAATTTGACCATGACAATCTCGCCATTGGCATTAAAGAAGCACATGAACTCGGCAAAAAGTTCTATGTGGTGGTCAATATCCAGCCGCATAACTCCAAGCTGAAAAATTTTATTCGTGATTTAGCGCCTGTAGTGGCGATGCAGCCAGATGCGTTGATCATGTCCGATCCAGGTCTGATCATGCTGGTGCGTGAACATTTTCCAGAGATGGATATTCACTTGTCTGTTCAGGCCAATGCCGTGAACTGGGCAACCGTGAAATTCTGGAAAAATATGGGCCTGACCCGCGTGATTCTGTCACGTGAATTGTCGATTGAAGAAATTGCAGAAATCAAACAGCAAGTGCCCGATATGGAGATTGAAGTCTTTGTTCATGGTGCACTGTGCATGGCCTATTCTGGCCGTTGCATGCTGTCAGGCTATATGAACAAACGTGATGCCAATCAGGGTGCCTGCACCAATGCCTGCCGCTGGGAATATAAAGTGCTGGATGCTAAGGAAGATGAAACCGGTGATGTGATTCCAGTGAAAAATCTGGATTCAGGCTGCTGCTCCAAAGATGCCGACGAACAACACATGCAAGAACAACATCAGTTTGATGAGCCTGTGTTATTGCAGCGGAATGATGAAGATATGTTTGCCGCAGAAGAAGATGAACACGGCACTTATTTTATGAACTCGAAAGATCTGCGTGCAGTCCAGCATGTAGAGCGCTTAACTAAAGTGGGTGTGCATTCACTGAAAATCGAAGGCCGTACCAAGTCTTATTTCTATTGCGCCCGTACTGCTCAAATTTACCGTAAAGCGATTGATGATGCGCTTGCGGGTAAACCTTTTGATCCGTCACTGATGACACAATTGGAAGGCTTAGCGAATCGTGGTTATACCGAAGGTTTTCTACGCCGCCATGTGCATAGTGAATATCAGAATTATGAACATGGTTCTTCCAGTTTTGATCATCAAATTTTCTGTGGTGAAGTACTGGAGCGCAATGGAGATTACATCAAGATCGATGTGAAAAACCGTTTTATCGTCGGTGACTCACTCGAACTGATGACGACTAAAGGCAATATCACTTTCAATTTAACCGAAATGAAAGACAAAAAAGGTAATCTGATCGAAGACGCCAAAGGTTCAGGTCATATCGTTGAGATTCCAGTTCCGGCAGATGTTGATATGCAATATGCCCTGCTCATCCGTAATCTGCCAAGCTCGACTATGGATATTTCGGCATCTTCACTGGCTTATCAAGCGAGTTAAATATGGCACTACTAATTACCGACAAATGCATCAATTGCGATATGTGTTTACCGGAATGCCCAAATGACGCGATTTATGAGGGTGCGAAAGTTTATGAAATTGATGTGAACCGTTGTACAGAATGCGTCGGTTTTTATGAGCATCAGACCTGTGTAGATGTCTGTCCGATTGAATGCATTGTTCCACATCCGGAGTATCGGGAAACACAAGAACAATTACTGGAAAAATTTAAGGGTTTGAACTTATTTAAATCTTAAAAATGAAGCGATGGAATAAACATTGCTTTATATAAAAACAACCTTGGGGAAAGTATAAAAATAAGGGTTGAAAACAAAAACTGTGCAGAGGAAAGGAACAGCTGAAAGTGCGTGGGGACACTTTTGGCTGTTCCAATAATAAATATAAAAAAAGGAACTCGGGTGTTAGCGTCCTGAGTTCCTATAAAGCGATAATAATGTATTTATAAGATATAGCACCTCGGTTTTGGGGAACCCAGGTGCTATTTTTTTATTGTCCTGAACGGATGATGTAATCAAAAGCAGACAGTGACGCCTTGGCACCTTCACCGGTCGCGATGATGATCTGCTTGTACGGCACTGTGGTACAGTCACCTGCAGCAAATACACCTTTCACATTGGTTTCATTGCGATCGTTAATCACGATCTCACCACGGTTGGTCAGCTCAACTGGGGTTTCTTTCAGGAAGTCCGTATTTGGCAACAAACCGATCTGCACGAAGATCCCTGCAAGTTCAACTGTATGCTCTTCATCCGTAGCACGGTCTTTGTATTTCAGTGCAGTCACTTGTGCACCGTCACCCAGTACTTCAGTCGACAAGGCATTCTTGATCACGGTGGTGTTCGGCAAGCTGTTCAGTTTGTCTTGCAGCACCTGATCCGCACGCAATTTGGTATCAAATTCCACCAAAGTTACATGCTCTACAATCCCTGCCAGGTCGATCGCAGCTTCCACCCCCGAGTTACCACCGCCAATCACGGCGACGCGTTTGCCTTTGAACAGTGGACCATCACAGTGCGGGCAGTAGGCCACACCACGAGTTTTGTATTCCTGCTCACCTGGAACGTTCATCTCTCTCCAGCGTGCGCCGGTCGACAGAATCACGGTTTTAGATTCCAGTTTGGCACCATTCTCTAAAGTCACTTCCACCAGACCATTGGCCGTTTCGTCTGCCCCTTTGATATCAGACACGCGTTGCAGGTTCATGATGTCGACCCCGTATTCACGCACGTGGGCTTCCATCTCGGCAGCAAATTTAGGACCTTGGGTCTTCTGTACAGACGTAAAGTTTTCAATATCCATGGTATCCATGACCTGACCGCCCATGCGTTCAGCCACGATCCCGGTTTTAATGCCTTTACGTGCTGCATAGATGGCTGAAGTATTCCCTGCAGGACCACCACCGATCACCAGGACATCAAAGGCATCTTTGGCATTCAGCTTTTTCGCATCTTTGGCAGCGGCATTGCTATCCAGCTTGGCAATGATTTCTTCCAGTGTCATACGACCCTGACCGATATGCTGGTTGTCCTGGAATACCATCGGCACCGCCATGATCTTGCGTTCTTCCACTTCTTCCTGGAAGAAAGCCCCATCAATCATAGTGGCAGTAGTGCCCGGGTTATAGATGGCAATCAGGTTGAGTGCCTGAACCACATCCGGACAGTTATGGCAGCTTAACGATACAAATACGTCAAAGTTGGATTGAACACCCAGGCTCTTGATATTCGCCAGCACTTCATCCGAGACTTTCGGTGCATAACCGGAAGTTTGCAGCAATGCCAGGATCAGCGAAGTGAACTCATGGCCCATTGGCAAGCCTGCAAAGAACACACGCGGTTCCTCACCTTGTTTGGCAATCCCGAAACTTGGCGCACGTGCATTGGTCCCGTCAAAGCGTGCAGTGACCAGGTCAGACAGTGCAGCCACTTCGGCAACCAGTTCCTGGATTTTGGCTGATTTGTCAGAGCCATCTAAAGTCGCGACCAGTTCAATCGGGCCTTCCAGGCGTTCTAATAAGGTTTTAAGTTGAGCTGAAGTATTTTGGTCTAACATTGCTAACGTCTCCAAAGGAGTAAATGTTTATTTGATAACAGGATATTAAATGAATTGCATAAATAGGTAAAACAGGTTGTTTTTATTTTATTGATCGATATTTTAGATTATTAAGCTAAACCTAGTTTTTTTTACTGCCTTATTTAAATTTTTGAGCTGTGTTAAGCAAGTTGAATAGGTTATCTTAAAAATAGCATTGAAATTTTATCAAAAAAATGCTCCCTATTCAGGAGCATTTTGGGAAATTAATGAATCCGCTGTTCGATACGGAGTGATCGACCCTTGATTGAGTTGGCCAAGAAAAACAAGATTAGGCTAAGTAGTGCCGATAAAATAGCAACACCAATAATAACCAGATTCGTGATCTGATTTAACTGATCCGCCTGTTGCACCTGTGTATTTACACTCTTGGCGACTGGTGTCATGGCTTGACCATAGACCTGTTGCTGCATGGTCCAGATTTGTTCAGGCTTGAAACCATATTGTTCAAATTTAGGATCCTGTTTTTCTGCTTCAACCAGGTTTAAAACATAAGGTTTTGCGGCAGATAAATCCTGCGGCTTATGCAGCAATGCCGTTTGCGCCAGTAAATAAGATTTCACCGGTGCTGCAATCTCTGAATCAGCCAGATAACGAGCAATTTCACTGTCATTAATATTGCTGTCATAATACACCACTTGCTGATAAGCATCATCCCGATCATTACGTAGATCATGCTGCCAGTAAGTCAATCCTGACCAGATCACGATAAAAGCAATCAGCCAGGCGACAAATTTCAGCACAAAAGACTGAAAGCGAACATAAAAGAAACGCAACTTTTTCAGTAAGCCAATCACAAAAAATGCACCGATAAAAGAGGCAAAAATTTTAATAATCAGCCAGCCAAACCAGCTCAGCAAACTAAAAAAATAATCCGGACTATCACCAATGCTGGCCAGTGTGGCATCTACACTGACCGGTAAATGCAATTGCTGTACTTGGGTACTCAGGCCAAAAAAGCCATAGACCAGTTCCTGCTGGAAAAATAGGCTGATCAATGAGGCTATAAATATGGTAGAAGTAGTCAAACCCAATAGCATCAAATTGCGTTGACGTTTCTTGAGTGCAACTACCCCCTGCTTGATGTCCTGAGGCTTAACGGCGTATTCATCTAAGGGCGGCAATCTCTACTCCTTCTTTCAGATTTTGGCCCTACCTGATTTAGTTGGGCGTGGATCCACTGGTACTTGATTCAATCACCAAATGATTCAGATTATCTTGCAAAGCTTTCAAACGCACGGTTGCTTCTGTGCGTTTTTGTACACCTTCTTTCTGGATCTGAATCACATCATTTACAGTTTTAATGAGGGTATTTTGCACATGTTCAAGCGTTTCGATGTCAATCACCGAGCGCTGGTTGGCTTTAGCAGTATCGACCGAGTTCTGATGTAACAGGTCAGCATTACGGCGCAGCAGCTCATTGGTGGCATCATCAATGGTATTGGCCAGCTGTACACTGTTCTTCTGTTCGCTCAATGAAATTGCGAGACTGATCTGGTTTTTCCACGCCGGTAAAGTAATGTTTTTGATCGCATAGAACTTGTCGACCAGCATCAGGTTATTCGACTGGATAATCCGGATCATTGGCAAGGTCTGCATGGCAGATTGCTGCAATACCTGTAAATCACTGACACGTTTTTCCAGATTATTGGCCAGATGGTTCAGGTCATAAATTTTCTGGGTGGTGCTCTGATCGTGCGGCAAGGCGGTTAAAGTGGAAATTTCCTGCTGCAGCTCCTGTTCGCGTAAACGGCCTGCGGCGATATGTACCCCGAGCTGTTTATATTCATCCTGTACCCCGTCAAACATTTTATCCAGGGTATCAACACGTGCTTTCAAACCGGATTGCGAGGTTTCAATCTCTTTCACCAGTACATCTAGCTGCTCTTTAGTGGTATTGAAATGCGCATCAAAGTTATCTTTCGCACCTTTGAATTTGCTAATGATATTGCCAAAAAAACCCGAACTTTTCTTTTTATTGAGAATACTGCTGGTATTCAGCTGCTGAGCCACCTGTACCACCTGATTCAGCTTCTGTCCTGTCGCATCCAGATCTCTATTTTGCACCAGATTCAGTAATTCATCGGTATAGGTCGAAGTTTTGGTCGCAATATTTTTGCCATATTCAGCCACGCTGTTATGACTCATGTTCTGCAACTCTTTACGTGCAGCCAGCACCTCCTGAAAGTCAGCAGGCTGTAAGCCCAGTTCTTTCAGGTCCATTTGCTGGAATTTTTGTTCGACCAGTTCATTCGAGCTTTCAACAGGTAAATTTACTAAATCAGACTTGGTCATAGTTCACCTTATATTGTTATGTTTTCGAGGGTTTCTCGAGGGATTTTTTTAACGTTTTAATCAGACTCTCACGGCTATTATCAAGTTTTTCCAGATCACTTGTCGAGTGTTTCGTCTGGCTTTGTTTGACATGATATTGCCAGGCCGGAATCAAGACCTGCTGTGCTTCCTTAAAGCGATCCAGCAGGCTAAAGGAAAGCTGCTGCGAAAGCTGCATCTGGGTAATGGCGATGTCATTACTGCTTTGCAAGGTACGTAAGGTATTAATTTTCTTGGAGAGGCGTTCTGAAAAATTATCCAAGGGATGCTGGTTTTTGACGAATAGCGGATATTCAGACAGAAACTCGTCTGCTGCGACAATGTGCTTGGCCATCTGTTCGCGCAACCCCAAAAGCTGCTGAAAACGTGACTGCGATTTCTGAATTTCAATCTGCAATTTACGGCTTAAGTGATCGGCCTGATCGAGCAAACGGTCTAGCCGTTGATAATATTCCACCTGACTTGAGCCATAATCCAGATCGATGCCTAGCCATTTCTGTAGGGCATTAAATTTACGTTTTTTCAGATATTTTTTAGATTCTGCCAAAGCCTGAATCAATTGCTCAATGGTATGGCTTAACTGTTGGGTCAAGTGCGGGTCTACACCATTCAGTAGAACGGACTGTGCCTGAATCAAAGCATCTGCATAATGATTCAGCCCATATTGATTATCCAGTACAGGCACAAGCTCATTACGCTTAATCGCCAGAATTTCCTCACGATCAAGCATCATGTCAGTCAAGGCAGGTAGAGCTTCAAAGCGCGACATGGTTGAGGCGATATCCTTTAAAAAAAGTGAAACAAAGAAGTCTAGAACATCTTCGAATGTAGCAAAAAAACAGACTGCGTTGTGTATATTTATCCAGAAATTCGTTACATCACTTTAACTAAATGCATGTTTTATCTTTATTTTAATTATGATTTTGGCAAGACAATCCAATTACAGAGATAAATGGCTACGTAGCATCTTGAGAATTGTTTAACTTTAAGCATTTAGAACTTTAAAATGTATTCAATCTGATCTAAATGCTTACAACACCAGGTTTTACTTAAAATCCATATACAAAAAAGCCATATTGCTATGGCTTTCAAGGATGATCCAACGCTGGCTTAAAGATAATCCCCTTCGCTCTCCGGCTGAAACAGCACTTTTTCAATGGTCACTTTCATGGTATTACCATCCGGTTGTGGCCATTCAATGGTTTGACCTTCTGCTAAGCCCAAAATGGCTGCACCTATCGGTGCGATGACATTGACCTGCCCCTTTTCACCTTTAAATTCGTGTGGGTAAACTAGTGTCACCTCAACAGCTTCCGTAGAAGGTGCAATGGTCAACAACACACGGGAATGCATGGTCACGATATTGCTTGCGATCGCTTGCGGCTCGACCACTTCGGCACGTGCCAATTCATCCTCTAAGCGGATCATGGTTTCGCTCAGCTTGCTCTGATTCTCCAGCATCGTTTCCAGACGATGTAAATCTTGCTCAGATAAAATAATGTTGGGTTTAGTCATCCTTATTACCTTGTTTAATGCATAAATGAAAAATTAATCAATCAACCGCCAGCAGCATTTTTAAATACAGGATTTACCCATATTCAAATGATACCGATCCATATAACGTTTAAATAAAAAGAATGATGTCATTCACGGCGCTTATATCAGCACCACCTTACAGTAACATGGGATTCACTCAAGCGCTTCATCTACCATGATCTTCAGCTCAATAACCTATTATTTTTAAAGTGTCAGGTTCTGAAAATAATTCCTGTAAATAATTTCAAGCAAAGCATGCAACGAATGCATTCATTCTTTTAAAGCATTTAAAAATACAAATAGTTGATAAAAGACTTTAAGCCAGATTGAGAAAAACTCAATATGATTTTATTGATGACTCAATCTCTTACGGCATGGAAATTGATCTATATAAGCCCGATCAAGTCTAAACATCTTTTACATCGTTATTTTTACAGCTATAAAAAAAGCTCCCGGTTGGGAGCTCCTTTCCGTTTATAAGCGATTATGCATAAACTGGGAATTTAGCACATACCGCTGCAACTTTCTCTTTCACCGCGTTGATAACAGCTTCATCGCCTTTAGCATCTAGGATGTCAGCGATCCAGCCTGCAAGTTCACGCACTTCAGCTTCGCCAAAACCGCGAGTTGTTACTGCAGGTGTACCGATACGGATACCTGAAGTGACGAACGGAGAGCGTGGATCGTTTGGTACAGAGTTTTTGTTCACAGTAATGTGAGCAGCACCTAACCAAGCGTCAGCTTCTTTACCTGTGATGTCTTGTTTGATTAAAGACAACAAGAACAAGTGGTTTTCAGTACCACCAGAAACTACGTCATAACCACGAGCGATTAATACTTCAGCCATTGCTTTCGCATTCACAACTACTTGTTGCTGATAAGCTTTGTATTCAGGTGCCATTGCTTCTTTGAAGCAGATTGCTTTCGCAGCAATCGCGTGAACCAAAGGACCACCCTGGTTGCCTGGGAATACAGCCGATTGAAGTTTCTTCTCGATTTCTTCGTTTGCTTTCGCAAGGATCAGACCTGAACGTGGACCACGAAGTGTTTTGTGAGTCGTAGTCGTAGTAACGTCAGCGATTTGCACCGGGCTTGGGTAAACGCCAGCGGCAACCAAACCTGCAACGTGAGCCATATCAACAAACAGATAAGCGCCAACTTTGTCCGCGATTTCACGGAAACGCTGCCAGTCAACGATTTGGCTGTATGCAGAGAAACCAGCAACGATCATGCGTGGCTTGTGCTCAAGCGCCAAACGCTCAACTTCTTCGTAATCGATCTCGCCAGTTACAGGATTTAAACCGTACTGAATCGCGTTATATGTTTTACCAGAGAAGCTTACTTTTGCACCGTGAGTCAAGTGACCACCGTGAGCAAGGCTCATACCCAGAACTGTATCGCCTGGGTTAAGAAGCGCTAAGTAAACTGCTGAGTTTGCTTGTGAACCAGCATGTGGCTGAACGTTAGCATAATCAGCACCAAAGAGTTCTTTAGCACGGTCAATCGCCAATTGTTCGATAACGTCTACATACTCGCAACCGCCATAGTAGCGTTTACCTGGGTAGCCTTCCGCATATTTGTTAGTAAGTTTTGAACCTTGAGCTTCCATAACTGCTGGTGAGCAGTAGTTTTCAGAAGCGATTAGCTCAATATGAGCTTCTTGACGAGCATCTTCATTCGAGATTGCTTGAGCTAATTCTGGATCAAATTCAGCGATAGAGATATTGGCAAACATTAGCGAGGTCCTATTGATTTAGGGCTTTTAAGCCGTGCTAAGATTGGCGCGTATTGTAGCATGAAGTTTTAAATTTTCGATCATGAACTTTATTCAGTTTGCAATAAAAATGGCTCATATCTAAAAAAACATGAGCCATTCAGATAAAAATAAGTTATTGAATTGGCATTAGAGATTTTACATCTGAAATAATATTAGGAATATTCAGTGCATAGACGCTACCATGATCCCATTTAGTCGCATTTGACTCATCCGTAATATAACGTACTGAAGTTTGTTTCTGATTGGCGAGTGCAACCAAAACATCTGTTGCTGCTTTCGGAACGGTACTATCTGCTGAACCCTGATAAATAATCACTGGCGTAGAAACTTTAACAAGTAAAGGCTGAGAATCTTTTTCCAAGAAGCTCTTTACGACTGGAATACTCATAAAGTTAGTTTGAGTACGAGGATATCCTTCTAAAGTTCCGTTATTTTGAGCATACTGTCCCATTGCAGCACCAAATTTATTACCCAGTACATCATAGCAATCAGTTTCCGCATTCTTAGCGATCTGGTCAGTCGGTGTTTTAAAAATCTGGCTATATTGCAGATTTGGGTTTGGATTACGTAAACCGGCAGTAATCAATGCCGTGAACGTATCTAAAGACGCCAAAGTTTCAATCTTTTTACCCAGATCGGTTTCTTGTCCAGCTTGCGCCTCACCACCTGACAAAATCAGGCTAAAATTAGAAGCAGGTGCTAGAGCCACTGTCCCCTTATAAGTCATTTGAGCAGCTCGTGCTGCATATTGTGCAGCACCTAAAGCTGCCTGTCCCCCTTGAGAATGCCCAACAGCCATCCATTGACTAGATGCATCTGTCCCTAAATAATCTTTTGCAGCGACAACGGCATCGGTAATCGAATAGGCTTCACTCTTGAGATTCAGGAAAGGATGGAGCTCTTTTCCACCAGGCTCACCTAAACCTTCATAATCGGGTGCAACGACCACATATCCCGCTTGAAGAAATCCAGCAATCATATTCCTGATAAAAGGATTCAGTGCATTTCGACTTGGTGCACATTGGTCAGCAACGCCAGTCGTGCCATGAGCCCATGCGACGATCGGCCATCCCTTTGCTGGTGGTGTTCCCTCAGGGGTGAACACCAATGCAGTCGCTTGTGTTTCTTTACCATTAATCCCTAACATCTTATAAGTCATGATCACACTTTCGTCAGCGATCCCGGCGAAATCCGTTTCAGTATAGGCCACCGGGGTTGCCACCACCGGATTGTCTATATCATTTACAGGAAGAGCAGGTTTGGACTCGTAAAAACGATCATTATCACTATCATCGTTACAAGCAGTTAAGGCCACACTTAATGTGAGAAGAGTACAGGTCAATACTTGACGTTTCATCGATCTTATCCTTATCTTATTTATTATCATCTCTAATGAGTTTTTCTGGTTTTATCTTTAACAAACGATAAAACCACATGTAATTTCCCAATTTATCTAAACAATATCAAGAAAAGAATGCGTTATTTTTTCTATTAAATTCGCACCGGTTTAGATTTATTATGAAATCAACAAACTTTAAAATAGAGAATTTCTCCTCTCCAGAACTATACAAATAGTCGTCATACGTTAAAAAGCCTGCAATTAATACAGAAATAAAGCAATTCAATTGTCAGTTGCAAAATAATAATGTTAGATTTTACTCTCCTCTCTTTTCAGGCACATTTCCGACATGCAGGCCATTATTCTTGATACCGAAACGCATACTTTAAATGGTCAACCCATCGAAATTGCTTATGCGCCTGTCGAAATTGTAGAGCATAAAATCAGTCTGGATAAAAGCCGCCTGTTTGATCAGCTTTATTCATGTGACGAAGCCATTTCTTTTGCTGCCATGGCCGTGCATCATATTCTGGAATCGGATCTGGAAGGTCAGCCGCATTACAGTACCTTTCGCCTGCCTGATGAAACCGTCTACATGATCGGCCATAATATTGATTATGACGTCCGTGCCATCGAAAAATGTGGTGTAGATACTTCAAAAATCAAGGCGATTTGTACACTGGCTTTAGCACGTCGGGTCTGGCCAGATGCGGAAGCACACAATATTTCTGCCCTGATTTATATGATCACCAAAGGCAGCGAAAGAGCGCGTGAAATGATCCGTAAAGCGCATCGTGCCGATATGGATATTATTTTAACGGCCAATATTTTAATGCATATTGTGCATCATTTAAAAATCAACAGTATGCAGGAATTATTCGATGCTTCTGAAGATGCCCGAATTCCACGTACGATTAATTTTGGTAAACATCGCGGCACCGCTATTGCAGAGCTACCTGCTGACTATGTGCAATGGTTGTTGCGTCAAGATGAGCTAGATCCTTATTTACGTAAGGCACTTGAAAATACGGCGATCACGACATTATAGTTTTTATCAAAATAAACCTCTGTATTTTAATAAATACTTCATATTAATGTAATTTTCACAGACTATGCTCTAGCTGAATTTAAGCAACCATCTATTCAGTTATGATGCATTTTTATAAAACTCAACGTGGGATCGAGGTGCTACAGGATCGCTCCATCCCACTGACCGCACGCCAACGCCGCTTATTGGTTCTGATCGGCAGCCAGGATTTCAACTTATTAAATGATGGCTTAAAACACCAGCTTGCTCCTGCCGAACTCTTAGATCAGCTTTATGCCATGGATCTAATCGTTCCGGCTGAAACTGGCGAGGTAGCTATCAGTCAAAAGCAGGCTGATGCAAGATCAGATACAAAAGTTGATCTGGCACACTCTGAGATTCACCGTTCGTTGAATTCCTCGATAGCAGCGGATTCTGCGACAAAAGAACTCCATCCTGAGATGGAATCCATTAAAGTAGCGCAGGACATTCCATCTGCTGAAACGGATTCAAGCCATGCAAAAAAGCTGCCTGAACTGCAACCTATGTCTTTTGAAGACCTTAAATATATGATGATGGAAAGCTTACAAAAATATTGTGGCTTGATGGCCAAGCAGCAAATTCATCAGATTTTACAGGCGCCGGATACGCGCAGTTTAAAACTGTGCCAAATGCAATGGATCACGTCCCTTCAGGAAAGCCGTATTGCTCCCCAAGAATTGAATCACATTCTGAAGCAGATCAATTTTGCTTTAGATCAATTACAGCAAAATAAAGCTGAAGACTAATAAGATCTTAGTCTTTAAAACTCTTAAATGAGCAAGTTTAACAATAAGCTAGCTTTGATTATTTAAGATAACTGATTGATTATTTGAAATATTTATATTCAAGCGAAATTTAAAGCTCGGAATATCCGACTTAAGCGTGATAGAAAAAATAATTACAATCCCGCCATATAGTGAGCATAGACATCCGGTAGGATCATGTATATGTCACATTATTTAGAATTCGATGCGTTCGATAATCCAATGCAACTGAGTAAAGTTGGCAACTGGGTGATCACCTTTTTAAGTCCGGTTGAAGAACTGCAATTTGTGCAACTGGCGATTACCTATGTGCTTCCCCGCCAGATCAGTGATAGCTTGCAACCGCGCCGTATATTGATTCAAAAAAGTCCCATTGAGCATCATTGGCTGATTCAGGCCATTGAATGTTTTGATAGCACGACTCGTCAGGAAATTTCTTTAAGCCCTGAGCATACAACCGCACAGCAAACTTTAGCGCAGATTTTGCAAGAATTTGAAAAATATGATGTGAATTTACAGCTTAAACAGATTTAACCACCTGCCCATTCTATTGATTTTTTATCAAAATTGGATATTTCTTCGGCCAATCAAGGCCCACTACCACGTTGTCTTCTCTTAGAGATTGAATCAACTTATGATTATAGCTGCACACATTAGCATCCAAGCTAGCAAATACCAAAGTATAAAAAAACTCACCTAAATGGTGAGTTTTTTAACTGCTGAATCGGTGATTTCGGATAAATAAGTTCAATTTTTTTCTACCTATCTGAAGTTCACTGATTAAATTATTCGACAACGCGATAAATATTTGAAGATTGTTGGCTTTCAAATAATAGCTCAATACTCGGCAGAATGGTTTCACCATCCACCACAATATGTTCAATTTTTTTGACCAACTCAGCTACATGATGAGTGTTGTGCTCTGCAAAGGAACGCAGCATAGCTTTCGCCTCAGTCACTTGACTAAATTGATCTTTCACCTTGATATCAATCATCTTTGACATTTTTCCTTCCTCTCTCATTATCCAATTTGCAGTTTTTTATACCATAATTAGCCAAGCGATTAATCTTCAAGATGTTAACGAATTTGGCAATGTAAACTTTTTTATCTGGAGGGATTATAATAAAAAGAATATTAAACTGAATGAATTGCGCAGACATTAAAAAAGCTCGCATTTCTGCGAGCTCTGTGTTGGATGGCTAGTGCTAGATTTATTGTCTGGTGATGAACATCAAACTCAACTAACTGTCATTGATCCGTCCAACTTATCGGTAGCGTCTTATTGGTTTTACGACCTACCATGAGTTCAATATAACAGTATTTTTTTAGCCAACAATACTCTTTTACACTTCTAAAAGAAGACTTATACAAGATTCCAATTGTCATTTTTTTAAAGCAGATTAGAATATTTCTGGCTTGTCTTACGAAGAATTTTGCATTCATATCATCTTTATCTAATTTATTGATTTCTAGAAAAATACCTTATTAAGCATACAACTTCCCATTGCATAGACGGCTCAATACTCTCGTTCATAATCTCAATAAGCGCTTTAAAATTTAAGTTGGAATATGATTTTTTATAAAAAAATACTTCCGGAAAAGGACGCAATATTCAAAGAAACTACTGTCATAGAATCGATACGACTAATTTTAAAATGATTATTTTTCAAAAAATGGCAACAATTTAATCTCCCATCAAGATCAATTAACCATATTTTTGTCTGAGTATTTAATTACTTACATAAGGAAATCAAAATTATTCAATTGATTTTCTGAACGTTAAATACCATATTTTTATTTGCAGCATAGTCAAATATTCAGAACCTTACTCAGCTTTTCAAATCCACCCTATTTACAGCCAAGCGATCTATAGATTCTCAATTTGATTAAAATAAAAACATCCACTTAATGAAAATTTAATTTTATATCAACCTTAAACATTGAATATAAATGCAATACAATGCTCATAAATACATCGAGATATATCTAATTTTTTATGTCAGCTAATAATTTTAGGAAACACCTTGATCTCAATTTAAGGCAGTTAATACTTTTATTGGCTATTTTTAGTGTGTCTAGCCTTTTTATTATTTCTCTCATTATTAGCTATCAGATCGTAAAAAATCAGTTAATCGACAATTCTCTTGCCTTAAACTCTGATCATGCACATAAAATTGCATTAAGCACAGACAACCATTTTAGAAATATGCTTCTTGAGCTGGACTATAGTGCCAAGATATTAGGTCAAGACTTTAATAACAATGAGCTAAGAGAAGCCGAGGTCAATAAATTAAAATATCAGTCTGAACACTATAACAGTGTTGTGATCAGTGACACCCAAGGCAGACTGATAAACTTTTCCCCTAATATTCTGCATATTGATAAAAGCAAAATACAACATACTCAAGGGATTATTGACTCTCTTCATAAAAAATCGACTTATATATCTTCGCCCTATTTTTCTGTGCAAAAAAATATGATTGTGTTTATTTCTCAACCTATTTTTGACAAGTCAAATCACTATCAGGGCTTCATCGGTTCAGCGATTTATTTAAAAGAAAAAAATGTAATTAATCAGCTTCTAACCACTTATAAAAATTATAAGAATAGTTATATGTATGTGATTAACAATGAAAATAAAATTATTTTCCATCCCGATCGTGAAAGAATCGGTCAATTGGCCAGCAATAATACTGGTCTGGAATATATGCATGCGCATAAAAATGGTCAAATTCGTTTAATCAATAGTCAAGGCGTTGATAATCTGGCAGGTTTTTCTCATATTCCGACTTCAAACTGGATCGTGGTTTCCCAACAACCCACCCATGACTTACTTAAACAGGCAAATTCTATCCTCTATAAATTAGCCGCAGGATTCTTTTTAT
Source organism: Acinetobacter sp. CIP 101966 (assembly GCF_000369725.1). NCBI lineage: Bacteria > Pseudomonadati > Pseudomonadota > Gammaproteobacteria > Moraxellales > Moraxellaceae > Acinetobacter > Acinetobacter sp. CIP 101966. The sequence goes on from NZ_KB850160.1 coordinate 861,580, forward strand.
TTTATCTGCTTGTTTTTTATATTGTATGGCGACTGTCTGACTCTATCTCGGCCCCGTTGAACCAACTGGCAGATATGGCGAGTTTACTGAATCAGGCAGAAATCGGCTCAAAAATTAAGAATATCCAGCCCTGGTACTATGAGGTCACAAAATTCAAGTTAGCCCTACTGCTCAGTGTTCGCAAATTTTCGCAACAAATGAGCAAGATGGATCATCATATTAATACAGATCCTTTAACCGGCTTGATGAATCGTCGTGGTTTGAATTATGCCATGACTCAAAACATGAAGATGAACATCCCTTTTTCAGTACTTCTGATGGATGTGGATCATTTTAAAAACATTAATGACAATTATGGTCATGATCAAGGTGATGTTGTCTTAAAGCATATTGCCAAGACGATGCAGCAAAAATTTCGTAAAGATGATATTTGCTGCCGCTACGGTGGTGAAGAATTTATCATTATTATACCGAACAGCAATCTCACTGAAGTTTATGAAAGCGCAGAAAGGTTCAGAAAAGAAATTGCAGGTAAAGAGATTCAGGACATAGGTCACATTAGCATTTCGATTGGTATTGCTTCTTGGCCAGACAGTTCTAAAAATATTCTAGACGTTTTGAAAACTGCCGATAACAATCTTTATCGGGCGAAAGACGATGGACGCAACTGTGTGCGTTACTAATTTGATTTTTCAGATTTATAGTTAAATAAATGGTGCGCTCAGCGGGGATAGAACTATACCTTGTAAGCCATATACAGCAAGGCTTTACCATTTATAACTATTGCTTTGTATCCTCTTATGTATCCTCATTTCTGAATGTACCCTTTTTTTTAATCAAGTTATCTAACTTCTTGTTTCTCCGTACTAAGCCTGCTTGATTGGTAGAATGTAACGATTTTGAATACATATTTTTATATCGGCCATTCAAGGTTGTGTTTTGTGCGGTTTTCAAATCCACGTTCCTGTGATTCCTGTTGCTTGTTTCCAATATAGCCCGTCCATCATTACTCAGGTAGTTAGTTTTCTTATTGATTTAATCATGGCTGAACTATGATAATGTTGCTCAAGTTTTAAACCTCTATCATCGCTGAAAAGCCTCTATGCCTACTAATAAGCATGGGGGCTTTTTCAATTCCGTGATGCAGAATATTTCTAATTGTTTGATAGCTAATTTCACACCCTGTAATAGTGATATTTTGCCAATCCCTTATTAAAAAAAATATCTTTTACCGACTTGCATCATGGGGTTAATTCCCTAAACAGCATAAACAACCCTAAATTTTCGGTTGAAACCCCAATAAGCTATTGTTTTATATTAGTAATATACGGCGTAAACGATAGGCATTAAAAAGGCTCGTCTTGAGCCTTTTTCTTGGTAGTTTATGCCAATAAAAATAAAGCATTTCTGCTTTGCTCAAGCAAGGTTTCATGAATTTTTATGCTGTACTTTTCACTATTTCATTAAGGTAAATTGAATTTAAGATTAGCTTCTAAAAAAATACCGGTTTCATGCAGTCTTTTCATCTATGATGGTCTATAACTTTAATCATAAAAAAATAGGGGTTTATATGGGGTTTATTCTTCTTGTTATTCATGCAGTTGTTTCTTTTGCTGTGGGTAAAGCAGTTGTTAATTCTAAGCCAGAAATAGCCAATTGGTCGGTAAACAAAAAACAAGCTGTAACGCTTGTCTGGTTTTTCTTGAGTGTGCTTTTTTGGGCTGTCATCAAAACAATACAATTGAACTCCTCTATTGAAGAACATATTTTTAGTAGCTTTGGTATATCAATCATTATGGGTATGATTTTCTATATGGCTTTAGCCCCTAAAAAACAAACAGCCTAGAAACCAAAAGCCAGTATTAAACTGGCTTTTTTATCTTAAAAGTTAAAAAAATCATCTTTTCACGAAGCCCTTATTCATTAAGATGAATAAGGTTTTTTAACTTTCTACTGTCTTTTTTGTTGCCTTTGGCTTCTTAGTTTTGACGTTTCTCTCTTGCACCGCTTTTTCTGCCTCCACATATTGCTCATAAAGTTCAAACAGGAAAGTGACCCGCTCTGCTTCAGAATTGAACTTTTTACGAGAATACGCCGCCTCTACAGCCTTATCTAAAGCTTGATGCGCTTTTGACAGCTCAATAGGCATAAGCAATGGGTCATACAAGTCAGCTAATGAACTGTCCGGGTATTTAATACGAGCGTCTAATATTGCTTGCGCTGCATCTTCAACAGCTTTTTTTTGTTTATCTGTTGGCTCTAAAGGCCAAGGGAAATTATTGTATGTAATTAATGCTGAATATTGATAGTCACTTTTTAATCTTCCTGAAACTATGCGTGACCAAGCATTATGCATCAATGAGTTTAATATCCCGAATGCATATAAAGAAGCGTCTGGAACCAATTGCAACTTATCTCCAGCAATATGATGAGCGGGCAGGAAACCAATAGGTATATATTTTCGTCTTTCGGATGACACTCGAGGGAGTGCTAAATAAGCCGTGTTTGGTTGGCGTATTGCTTGAAAGCGTGTAGGGCTACCAGCTGCTTTTCTTGTTGCAGCATCAGTACTCTTTTCCCGCATAGCTTTAACAGCTTCTACTCTCCTCATAACATAGGGCATCTTTTTAAGCTCAGATGGAGAACAATCAACAAGCCATAAACAATACCGAGGAATATTATTAATAAATTCTTCCCCCATAGAAAATGGATGAATCCACGCCTCAGAAAGCGGTTCTTTTTCAATAAGCTCTTTTGCTTCTATATCTGATAATAGTAAATTTCCACCATCCGTAGGCTTACTACCATTCACCATTTTAGAAACTGAACATAATGGACTTGTTCTTTTTTGAACAATAAGGTTTTTACCATCAACCAGGTAAGGATTGATATTGGAAGCAGTAGTACAAACCACTCCTTCATCTGTAGCATCAAATAGATATTTAGGCTTGTTAATTTGACCTGTACAGAAGCCAATAATTACACAATGTACAGCAGCTTTTCCTTTCGCTGCACTTTGCCACTGGAAAGTTCGATGTGCAAAGAAAATGGATACTCCTTGTTTAAGCATCCAATTCCATAAGGTAATTACTTGTTCCCCTTGAGTGATGGAGTTGGTGGAAACAAAAGCTGTTTTTACTAATGGGTTGGCTGCCATTATGATTGTCGCTTTGATATACCATCCAGACACAAAATCTAGTGATGCAACCCCTGCTATATCTTTCCCGACTTTTGCCAAAGAACTTTTCTGTTCAGGTGTTTGGTAGTTTTTCCCCACAAATGGAGGATTACCAAATATGAAATCTACAGTTGGCCATAATACTTCAAGAGAATTGGCTCTTTGGATATGTGCTTGAGCTTTCAATGGGATACGGGCAAAGTGAGTTCCATAATGTTCTGAAACTAGCATATTCATTTGATGGTCAACCAACCACATGGCGACACGGGCAATTTGGCTTGGGAAATCTTCAATTTCAATACCATGAAACTGACTGACATTGCAGCGCACAATGGTGGATACATCCAATAACTGACCTTTGGCATGGATTTCTTCAATCACATCCAGTTCCAGTAAACGCAGCTCTCGGTAGGCCACAATCAAGAAATTTCCACAACCACATGCTGGGTCTAGAAAATCCAGATTAGCTAACTTCTCATGAAAGGCATCAAGTGCCGCAGTCCTAGCTTTACCTCTTCCTTTTCTTCTTAACTCTTCAAATTCAGTTCGAAGGTCATTCATAAATAAAGATGAAATGACTTTGAGAATATTTTCTTCACTGGTGTAATGTGCACCCAAGCTACGGCGTTGTTCAGTGTCCATTACGGATTGGAACAGTGCACCAAAGATTTCAGGAGAAATCTTGCTCCAGTCCATCTCACAAGCTTCGAGTAACAGGTTACGCATCTCATCATCAAATGATGCTGGAGGTAATTGCTCTGCAAATAGCTGTCCATTGATATAAGCGAAGTCTGCAAAATCTTGATCTAGATTCCTGAGGCGTTGTTGTTCGGGTTGATTCAACACATAAAACAGCATAGCTATTTGCTGTGCTAAATCTGAACCATCTGCTTTAGTTTTACGTTGAATAAAGTTCGTAAACTGGTACTTGGCAAAGATTCCAGTATCTTCAGCAAATAGACAGAACAACAAACGAATCAACATAACTTCAAGTACATGACCATCATAACCAACTGCTTTTAACTGGTCATGCAGCTTACCCATCTTCTCGGCTGCTTCAATATTGGCAGCTTCTTCGGCTTGTTTAATCTCGCTAATTTGATCATGTAAAAAACCGAAGAGGTGGACATGATCGGCTAACTCAGCAATAAGAATCTGGGTCTGATCTTGTGTTTCCAAATCATACAGTCGAAGAAACTCAAAGTCGCAGACAATTACATAACGAGGTAATTGAGCAGGATCGACTTTCGCAGTCGCTTCCAAATATCCAATAGCTTGATGGAAAGCCTTTTCTAAGTCTTGACCTCGACTTTTTTGCTCACAGACCAATTTACCGGGCCAGAACACATCAATAAAACCACGATGCCCATTGAGCTTAGTAAGCTTGGCTTCAAATATCCCGACTTGACGGCGGCTAATGCCAAAAACCGCAAAAAACTCATTCCAGAATGTTTGAGACTCAGCTTTTTCACTAACCTCATCTTTCCAATCTTTACTGAACTTACGTGCATTCTTAATGATTTGATTGCGTGAAATTAACACTGACACCCTCACATAAATATTTTACTTTATTAGCTTCAACTGAACTGAATAAAAATTTCTATTTGCTAAACCTATTAAGGCTTGGTTACCCCTAACCAATTCGAAGTATATACGCTGATTGTTTGTTTTATCTATCCATCTTTTTAAGAGCATTTTTTGCCAATAAAATCCTTTCTTTAAAAGTACTTGACATGGAGCATCATGGGGTTGTTTCCCTAAACAGCATAAACAACCCTAAATTTTCGGTTGAAACCCCAATAAGCTATTGTTTTATATTAGTAATATACGGCGTAAACGATAG
>NZ_KB850160.1:866610-1241118 GCF_000369725.1 Acinetobacter sp. CIP 101966
TGTTTTATATTAGTAATATACGGCGTAAACGATAGGCATTAAAAAAGGCTCGTCTTGAGCCTTTTTCTTGGTAGTTTATGCCAATAAAAATAAAGTATTTCTGCTTTGCTCAAAGTAAATTCAGGATATTGCATATATATAAAATACGGCATTCTTGTTGGATAATATTTTCTAAAATACCCCCCAGTGACACTACAGAACCTACAAAACTGATAAAAAGATTGTTTCGTAGGTTTTGTAGTGTGATTTTTGGCACGTTTGAAAAAATAAATACTGGTTTCTGATGATGGATTAGCATGATTTACAAAACTAAAAATGAGGTTTCGTAGGTTTTGTAGTGTAGGTTTTAGGTGTTTTCAAAAATTCTAGGATTAATCCAATAGCGCTTTGATGGTCTGCCACCTTTAACAGTCGGCTCTATCTCCTCTAGCGTTAGCCAATTACTATCTACCAAAATATCCAAAGCATCACTAACCGCATCGGCATTTGTTAGACTTTTCCAGTTCTTTTGTTGTACCTGTCTTGGGGTAAAACCCTTAACACGCCAATCGTCATCTTTGAGATTTTTTAGCTTCTGACACAATGTGCCTGCTTTCATGGTTGTGCTCTGGAGAACAAGACCGTAAATGCGCCTAGCGTGAGTTTCGAGATAGTTACACCACTCGATAGCCATCTCAGCACAGCGCTTACTTACATCACCAACATGCCCCATCTGTACGCCATCAATAAGATGGAATATCAAAGCCAGTGCTGGCATTAATTTTCCGTATTTATCTAAGTGTTGGATGATGATTGGATGTTCCTCACTTGCTATAACTTCACTGTGTAGATGGGTAGTCCATGCAATGAATAGTTCCTGAGCATCCTCACTGAATCTGAAATATGGTCGGGGGTTATATTCATCCGCAGGTTTGGCACCAATCTGCACAATTGCGTTAGTAGTGAGATTGTCTAACGATTGGAATAGCTCAAAGACCGCTTTACGTGCGTCTTTGTTGGGGGTTTCGTCACGGTATGCCCAATTATTTGTGTCAGGATAAACGAGTAGCTGGAAGCGCTGTAACAAGCCATCATTGCCCATTCCTTTAATGCTTGGCTCAAGGTAGGCCACTAGCTTGTCAGGCTGGATTCCACCCAAGACCGATAAACAATGATTCTCAATAAATCCGTTTCCTCTCATAATTCTGTCAAACTCATACGGCTTATTTCCATTCCACCCTTCAAGATAAAATGCTCGGCCTGAATCACTATCATTTTTATCTAGTGAGGATAAAAGCCCGACCAATTCATCACGGCACACAAGAATGCCGTTCGGGTTAAGTTTTTCAAGTTCCGCCAACGCTTCGGGGCTAGCGTCATTAGTCTTGTAGCGCTTTAAAATTGGCTCGCCTGTGGCTTCGTCTTGCAGCTCTCTTAGTTCACTGGCGATCTGATTTTGTTTTTCTTTATCTGCCTTTTTGCCAGCATCTTTTAACTTATCCTTCAAGGCTTTTATGCTGGATTCCTTCACTAATGATGATATTTCATATTCTTTCAGCGCTTCGTCATAATCCTTTCTTGCATTTACAACAAGCCTGTCTAGCGCATACGTGCCAGCATTAAAAGCAGGAGATTTTTTGCTAGATGGTGGCGCAATAATACCGCCCCACAAGTTTGGAATTACTGTCCAATCATCGAACTGCTTTGGCTTAATCCCAACTCGCGCGCCCACCACAGAGCACAATGCAACTAGTGTGCATACTGCTACAAAATCAGGCGGCATATTGTCGGCTCGGTTCGCTTCGTCTCTGACGTATTCGTCCAAGTCATAAGGAAGCATTTCTTTCGTGAGCGGTGCCACAGGAGAGAGTTCTGCCTTAATTTCTTTCGGCTCTTTCCATTTACCCCACTGGCTAGGGTCTTGTAGTTGCTTGGCTGGTTCATTTTTTGGATGTTGCTCAAGAGAATCAAATTCAATTGATTCTATGATTTGCTGCTTTTTTTCAGATAAGAATGCCTTGATAGAATTTGGACTTAATTTTTTAAAATCCTGATCCGTATGGATAAATAAATCAGTATTATTTCTAGGAGGTTTTTTTCCTATTAACATTCTAAATATTGTTTCAGGCATACCATTGTTTATAATCTGATACGCTGCATCAATATCCTCATGAAATACAATGGCCTCTCCAGCCTTCGCAAGTTTTACAAATAAATTTATATCGTCAGTACCCAATACATAAGACATATATTTTTTATTTGTATTGCTTGCAAACACTCCAGCTTTACCAATCCAAAAAGATACTTTCTGAGAATCAATTTCTTTGTGTGGTATCTGATTTGTATCGTATTTTTTTGCAATGCCTCTGATTGCGTAGCCTACAATTTCATCCAATTGCTGAGGATTCACATAAGGGAGTGCTATGCATCCTTCACAGTTATATTGTGGTAATTCATAACAAATAAAGCTCTCAGGCTTTACTTTAAAGCTCTGTTCATCAATACAGCCTTTTATAAAATCTTCAAGCGAATGATATTCGGTTTTAAAGCCTGACACTGGATCGGTACTTACTGCCAAAACGATTGCAGTTTTATCACAAGGGAGTTTTGCATTCATGCTATACCCCCTACATTTATCACAGAATTTTCTAAATGGTTTTGAGCGGTTTTATTTGAGATGGATTTAGGCATGATTAATGCGCTCCTATGTTTTTAATAGAAGCCTTGCCAGTCACGACCAAGTGAGGGTGGCAAAGCTGAAAAGGGTTGGTCGACAGGCAACATAGGGAACCTGCACACCCGAAGGTGTCCCTCTCCAGCTCCGCCATAACATGCGAGCGCATAGAGATATTACGCACAAAAAAAGCCCTTTCGGACTGTGCGCCTATGTTACTTTTATAGCCGACCAAAGCTAGTTCACCATGAGGGTGAACGGTATTAGAATAAACAGAACTGCTGTACGTTGCAATAAAAATGCAAAATACAATAAAGCATATGCCTATAAATACACCCTTGAGCAAGTCCAAAAATATACTTTTCATCATGCTACCACCTACTTGATAAGTTGATAACGTGCATGTCTGCCAATGCCCGACTTATTGCGCTCACGAAGGGTCACAATGTCATAGCCAGCTTTGCGTAAACGCAGAATGATATCGCTTAAACGAAAGCATCCGTATCTCTCTAATGCTTCGATTGGTGTAATGGTTTTGAATTGTTTCAAATGGTCTAAAACTTGCTCTAATTGGGTATTAGTAGTCATGCTCAAACCTCCAATACTGCGAGGCTTTGCTTTTTATTGTTATGCCACTCTATAAGCTCAGCATAGTCAAAATATACTGGACTTTGTTTAGTATCCCCCTCTTTTATCGGTCTTGGGAAAGAAGCATCATTACGCACAATATGACGTAATGATTCACGGCTTATATCTAGTAGCTCACAAACTGTTTTGAATTTAATGCGGATAGGTGAAGTAGTCATAAAAAAGCCATACATGAAATAATATGGCTAAGTATCAATTTTATTCTAATTAGTTTGTGCAAGCCTGCTAGCAAAGATACCGATCAGCTAGCAAAGTGACCTTTTTACTAGCAGAAAGGTCATTTAAGCGCTTAGTAATTTCTTCAACCAACTTTTTAGTATCTAAATCAATATCAGTTTTAGGATTTTTTAAGTAAAACTCTTTAATAAAATACTTTGCACATACACTTTTAAATCTCCACTTTTTACCAGTTCGTGGATCTCCTTCTTGAAAAAGAAGAAAAATTTCCTCAAAGATTGGATCCATTTTTGTATTGTAATTACTAGCTTTTGCCTTACCTCCAGTAGATGCCATTTTTTTAATCTGGTTCTTGGCTTTTGTTTCAGAAATATCGCTTATGGCAAGACCAATCAAAAAATTGGCTGTTGTTATAACTTTAATTATTTGTTTAAAGTTTTCGTATTGTTCAGCCTCCCTCCAAGTTCTTGATTCTCTATCTACAGCAATTTCACTAAGAACGAATTCAATAGATGTAATTCCTACAGCTAAAGTGGTAGCTTGATCCCAGGTAAAAACTATTTTTGATACTTTATTGAACTCCTTAAATGCTCCCTGGGCATCTTGATGTGCTGCATTTATTACCTGTTTAACCTCATTATCATAATCATCATCGGTAACCACACACTCGGCTAACCCATACCCACCGATCCAACAAAAATATCGTAATAATTCGACTTCTTTTAGTCCTGTTAGAGCGACTAAATATGAAAGTTTCAATCTACTATCATCTATTAATTCCTTACAAATTTTCACATAAGGATTACTTTTATCTATAACAAGTTCGATTGATTTAAAGTCTGTATATTTACTCATTTTGCCTCCCACGGCGCACCCAAAAAAAATAGCTAAGCCAATCGAATTGGGTATCCGACTTTCGGGAGCAAACCTAGACTTAGCAAACTGAATATAAACGATATAAAACTATATTTTTGTATCTATTGGCATTACTGCGAAAAGTCTTGTCACTTAGCCAATTTTGCATATTTAAAATTGATTACATCATTGCTTAAAAGCTGCTGAGTGAAGTCATAAGGACTTATAAAGCTGTGCTGATTTGCCTCTAAGTAATCACTCCACCAATTCAGCATAGCTTTCCGTTCTTCTAAGTATTCGGCTTGATGCGTATAAGCTAAACGTACTTGGTCACGTTCTTGATGGCTCATTTGCTTCTCTACTGCTTCTGTTTGGAATAGTGTGCTTTGTACCAAGGCAGAACAAGCCATCCCCCTAAAACCATGCCCGCATATCTCGTTATCCGTGTCATAACCTAAACGGCGCAAAGTATTATTGATTGTTGTTTCACTGATAAAGCCTTGAGGGTCGCCATTCTTAGGAAAGACATTTTTAGTCATATGACTGTAGATATGAATCTCATTAAGAATTGAAACGACTTGAGGCGATAAAGGTATCAGGTGTTCAGTTTTCATTTTTGCACCACGATTAGAAAACTTCTGCCCTTCTATTAATTCCCGCTCTGGTGGTATCGTCCATATCCCCTTTTTAAGGTCGAACTCAGTCCAGCGAGCAAAACGCACCTCACTGGAACGTGCAAAAGTATGTAATGTAAACGCCGTACATAATCGTGTTAATGGATAGCCAGTATCATTACTTAATCTTTGCAGTAGCTCAGGCAGTCGTTCAAGTGGCAACTGCGGGTAGTGCTTCGCCTTGTTGGTCTTAACAAATACGTCCTTTAAAAAATAGGATGGGTTTTCTTCTAATAAACCTCTTGAGATTGCATAAGCAAAAATGGCGCTAAATCTCTGCCTTGTTTTCTTGAGTACCTCTGTAAATCCTTTTTCCTCAATTGACCGCAAAACCATAACTAAATCTTTTGGCTTCACTTCATCAATAGAATTGTTCCCGATCAAGGGGAATACATAGTCCTCTAAGTTTCTTAATGCTTTGTTTGCGGTATCGGGTATCCATCTGCCTGTATTACTATATTCCTTATGCCAGTCGCGGGCTATCGCTTCAAAACTAAATGAATTGTCCTTTTTATATTTTTGGATTTCTTCATATTCGATGGGATCTGTACCTTGTGCCAGTAGTTTTTCATATTTACGGCGTTTATCCCTTGCTGACTTTAGGCTTAATGCGGGGAAATTACCCAAAGTCATCAATCCATCTTTGCCATTTGCTTTTTTATATTTATATCGCCATACCTTAGTGCCACTTTTTCGTACAAACAGAATTAAGCCCTGTCCATCGTATAAAGAATAATCTTTATCTTGTGGCTTGGCGCTTGTGCATTTGGAATCTGAGAGCGGTGTGATGTGCTTAGCCATAGTCGGAATAAGGATATAAAAGTCAATAGAATCGAATATATCCTCATATATATCCTTATAACTTGCAACTATATCCTTATTTATTTTGTTATGTTCTGCTATGTTTTTATATAAACCCTTGTATTTAAAGGGTTAAGAGCCATGTTCTTGTATGCTCTGCTATTGATTTGGTGCGCTCAGCGGGACTCGAACCCACGCCACAGGCTTCGGAGACCTGTACTCTATCCAGTTGAGCTATGAGCGCATCTTTTTTGGATCGCGCACATCATAACAAAAAAAAGCATAAGGTAAAGCAACTATCTCTAACTTCATCATTTTTATGCTTAAGCTTTATACAATGTTCCAAAACAGCAACACAGAATTATATGTGAATCACTTGGCTTATTTTGCGAGATCACTCACAATATCTCAACTTTTCACCATTTGAGATATTCATGACTGATGCACTGATCTTAAGGGATTTGTCAAAGACCTATCACAATGGCTTTCAGGCATTGAAAGGAATTAACTTAAATGTACCAGAAGGTGAATTTTATGCGCTACTGGGTCCTAACGGCGCAGGAAAATCTACCACCATCGGTATTATCAGTTCATTAACAAAAAAAACATCCGGTACAGTCGAAATTTTTGGTCATAATCTGGATACCCACCCCTCTCAGGCCAAACAGTGTCTAGGTGTGGTGCCTCAGGAATTCAACTTTGCCCAGTTTGAAAAAACCTTCGATATTTTGGTGACTCAGGCAGGCTATTACGGCATTCCTAAAAAAATTGCACAGGAACGGGCGGAGCTTTATCTGACCAAACTGGGTTTATGGGAAAAGCGTTCCACTCAGGCCCGCATGTTATCCGGCGGGATGAAACGTCGCCTGATGATTGCGCGCGCCATGATGCACGAACCGAAACTGCTAATTCTGGATGAACCGACGGCTGGTGTTGATATCGAGCTGCGTCGTTCGATGTGGGAATTTTTAAACGAGATGAATGAAAAAGGCACCTCTATCATTCTGACCACGCATTATCTAGAAGAAGCGGAAATGCTGTGTCGCCGCATTGCGATTATCGATCGCGGTGTGATTAAAGAAGACACCACCATGAAAAGCTTCCTAAGTCAGCTCAATGAAGAATCGTTTATTTTTGATCTGGCCGAACCGATTGAACCTTTGCATCTGGATATCATCGGCGTGCGATTTAACCTGATCGATCCGATGACCTTAGAAATTACCATGGACAAGGCACATACCATGAATGATCTGTTCCAGTTACTGGAATCACAGAATATTCAGGTACGCAGTATGCGCAATAAATCCAATCGTCTGGAAGAACTTTTTGTGAAAATGGTCGAGAAAAATCTGGATGGAGCTGCGCAATGAACATTAATCAACTCAGCGTAGCTTTATATACCATTATCTATAAAGAAGTCCGTCGCTTTATGCGCATCTGGCCACAGACCCTGTTGCCACCTGCAATTACCATGAGCCTGTACTTTGTGATTTTTGGTAATCTGGTCGGCTCACGCATTGGAGAAATGGGCGGCTATAGTTATATGGAGTTCATTGTGCCCGGTCTGATTATGATGGCCGTGATCACCAACAGCTATGCCAACGTCTCGTCTAGCTTCTTCAGCTCAAAATTCCAGAAAAGTATTGAAGAACTGATCATGAGTCCGGTACCGATGCATGCCATTTTATGGGGTCATGTATTGGGCGGTGTGATTCGTGGGATACTGGTTGCGATCATTGTCAGTGCAGTGAGCTTATTTTTTGCCGATTTATACATCACCAACTGGTTTGTGACTATATATACAGTCTTGATTACTTCCCTGCTGTTTTCCTTGGGTGGTTTTATCAATGCCGTCTATGCCAAATCTTTCGATGATATCTCGATTATCCCGACTTTTGTGTTAACGCCACTGACCTATTTGGGTGGTGTATTTTATGCTATTTCGAGCTTAAGCCCATTCTGGCAAAATTTATCTTTAATTAATCCTGTCGTGTATATGGTGAATGCTTTCCGCTATGGCATTTTAGGGCATAGCGATGTCAATGTCGCCATTTCACTGACAGTAATTACCTTATGTTGTGCCGTGCTGTATGCAGTGGCCTATCATTTACTCTCCCGTGGTTCAGGAATGCGTGAATAATGAGTGTAGAACAATCTCTCCTTGGTAAAGACACCAATTACCCGACAGAATATCAGCCTGATGTTCTGTTTCCGATTTCGCGCGCGCCTGCCCGTGAACAATACGCACATGTCGAAGCGATTCAGCAAGGTGCAGACTGGTGGCATGTATTTGAAATTTCCTGGTTAAATTCAACCGGTGTGCCGCAAGTGGCTATTGGCCGCATTAGCTTGCCAGCGTCTTCGCCGAATCTGATTGAATCCAAATCCTTAAAACTGTATTTCAATAGCCTGAATTTTGCCAAGTTTGAATCTCAAGATGCCTTTATCACGACGGTCGAAAAAGATTTATCTGCTGCGGCTGAAGCTGAAGTTAAACTGCAATTGTTTCAGGTCGATGAATTAGAGATCAGCAAGCCGGAAGGCATCTGCATTGACGAGCTGACACCTGAGCGCCTAGAAAATCATCCAGATGCCAGTTTATTGGCTTTGGATTCGGATGATGCAGCAGAAGGTGAAATCCAGCTGTATTCACATTTACTCAGAAGTAACTGCCCAGTCACTGGCCAGCCGGACTGGGGAACAGTTTTTATACGTTATCAAGGTAAAAAACCTTGTTATAAGAGTATTTTAGCTTATATTATTTCCTACCGTCAGCATAATGGGTTCCACGAACAATGTGTGGAGCAGATGTTTGCCGATATCTGGCAGCAACTGAAACCGGAAAAGCTGATGGTCTACGCAACCTATACACGCCGTGGTGGATTGGATATCAACCCTTGCCGTGTATCGGATTTAACATGGATGCCTCGCCCTATTCGTTTAGCGCGACAATAAAAAACATTGAGGTTGAACAATGCCATTTTTTGGGTTTATTCCTTCTGCAGAGCTTTTAAATACAATTCAGACTGCACAAAAAAACAAAAATTCAAGTGAGCCGCTTTACCCATTGCGTGATAAAACCGCATTAATGATTAATGATGAAATTATTGATGCGATTCTTACCGAGCTGGTGCGTCGCTTTCCTGCCAGCGATAAACGTGATACTGCGGAAAAACTGGCTGGCTATATCAAGTCGACTGTTGCGGTTTTACTGAAGCAGCTATTGAGTAAAGCGCCGAACGATGTGGTCAGAGAGTCAATTGCATTCTCTGAGCGCAGTCTGTTTAAAGATCCTGAAGGACATTTACGCATTGGTGAATCACTGGATGCCAGTCTGGTGACGAATTTAAAACATCATTACGCAGAACTTAAAGCCGGTCAGACTATTGATAAACAAGCGTTCAGCAACCTGTACAAGCAATTTGGTGAAGCGACAGTACGACATTTTATGGTCGACTTTAATAAAACCCTGGATCTTGGCATGATCAAACGCAAGGCAGCAGATATTGGCGCATCTGCAGTGATCAAGGCCATCAATATGGCAGCAGATAAAATCATTCTGAATTTGAATAAAGATGAGCTGCGCGCCATGGCCGAATATCACGACACTTTGTTCTATACAGAATAGTTCAAGATTTTCTACAAATCTTGAGGAATTAGCCTGACTTCGGTCAGGCTTTTTTATGATCAGTGAAATAGCTTGTTACAGATAAGCGACTCTATAAGACAAACTGCCGTAAAAATAGCCAATCCATCGCTATTTTTGTATAAGCGGCTAGGTCTCTTATTCATCCGAATGTTATCTTTAATCTGGCACTTTAAGCCTCACGATTGAAAAAATTTTATCAATCTTTTTCATGGCATGATTCAAATGACATCGCCAGCAACTCATCAAAAAAACTGGAAATCGTAGCAAGATGTTGAAATCGGATTTTTATAAAAAGTTTAAGCAGCTTTCAATCGCACTTACCGCATTTGGTCTCAGCAGTTTGAGTCTGGCCAACGATTTCCAATATCACCCTTCTTATGCCGCTTTTAAGCAGAATGCCATGCAGAGCTATGGGCTAAGTGCCCAGCAAGTAGATTCTGCCATGAGTGGGACGCGTAACCTGCCCAATATCATCAATATCATGAATCGCCCAGGTGAAAGTAAGCCTTGGTATTCGTATAAGACTAACTTCTTAGCTGAATCTACCATTCAGCGCGGCGTACGTTTTAAACAGCAATATGCAGAAACGCTTAACCGTGCTGAACAGCAGTTTGGTGTACCACAGGCGATCATTCTGGGCATTTTAGGTGTAGAAACCGGTTTTGGTAGCAACAAGGGCTCTTTTGTCACTCGTGATGCCCTAGCAACCTTAGGGTTTGGCTATGAACGTCGTGCCCAGTATTTTCAGGATGAACTGGCTGCTTTAATTGCCTGGTCGTATAGAGATGGGGTTGCCACCTCTTCTGTGGTGGGTTCGTATGCCGGCGCTGTTGGCTATCCGCAGTTTATGCCGAGCAACATTCCAAAATTCGGCGTGGACTACGATGGCAATGGTCATATTGACCTGCGTAACTCAGCGGTAGATGCGATTGGTTCGATTGCCAACTATCTGGCACAGCATGGCTGGCAGCGTAATCAGCCCATTGCCTTTCCGGCACGTTATACCGGTTCAAATCCAGATACCGTGATTGCCAAGGATCTGACTCAACCTACCCCCTATGGTGTGTTAAAAACGCAAGGCATCAGCCCAATGAATCCAATCGTAAAAATTGACGATCTGGATCTGGTTAATGTAATTCAATTACAAGAAAATTATGGCTCGATTTACTACATCACTTATCCAAATTTTCAAGTGATTACCACCTATAATCGCAGCCGTATGTATGCCACTGCTTTGTGGTTATTAGGTACCGAAATTACCAGCCGTTAACACTAAAAATTAATACAAATTATGAAAGTCAACATTTTTATGGATTAATTTGTGCGTATTTTAAGCAATTTTAATATTACGTTACAATATTGATTATTTTTTGATCAATAATTGTTTATTTTGCGTTCTTTTTTTAACTATTTTAATTAAACACTAGACAGGGTATTGCCGACATGAATATTATCCATTTCGTTAAATGTAGTTGCATAAGTTAAATATCAGGCATGTTTACATGGTTTTTCAGCCATTTATGAACAACCAATAGATATGCTGTTAGGAGTTGATTCGATGCATTCTTCAATTTTGAAGTCTTTTATGGCCATTGCCACGATCGTCACGCTGACGCAATCGCAGGCAGATATGGTTCCGTCATCTTCATTCACCAATGAAAATGATAATTCGCGTCTTGCAACGCGAGTACTCAATAAAGAAGCTCAAAGCTTCAATTCAAATTTCACAAATTTGAACAGCCTTTCAATCACTGAGCGTTCTGGCGATAAAGTTCGCCGTGAAACCATTGCAGCGAAAATTGAACTTCCTGCAGAAGAGCCTTCAGTGATTGAAAAACTGAATACAGTGGCTTCTAATACTGTACGTAAATTCAGTCAGACAGGTACAGCGTCTTGGTATGGTCGTCAATTCCACGGCCGTAAAACCGCAAGCGGTGAAACCTTTGACATGAACGCAATGACAGCTGCTCATCGTAGCCTGCCATTGAACTGCTATATTCGCGTAACCAACCGTAATAATGGCAAGAGCGTCGTGGTTAAAGTAAATGACCGCGGTCCTTTCCATGGTAACCGTGTTGTTGATTTATCTTACGGTGCTGCGAAACAGTTGGGTATTACCAGTGCAGGTACTGCAAAAGTCAGTATTGAACGTGTCGCTGGTCCAAATTCTTAAGATTTGACCTGCAACACATTTAACAAAAGCCACAGCAATGTGGCTTTTTTATTGTGCTCATTTTCTAGAAGAATATAAACGCTCCTGCTCAGCCCTATCTTAAAGTTCTTTCAAGAAAATTTTGGTAGGCTCATCCTGCCTGATAAAATTCGCTCGCTTGCATGATTAACTTTTGACCATATCCGGATTCTGCTTTATATTTCCAGATAAGCAAAAACATGTTCATGGAATGGAGCGAAGAATGAAAACAATATCTGAATGGTTTGATGAATATAGCGACAGCCATCAAAATAAAACCAACAAGCTGATTCACTGGGTTTGCGTACCGACCATCTATTTTTCGATTATTGGCATTCTGGCGCATTTCAGCGCTTTGCTGACTACCCTGCTACTGGTTTTGGCTTTTATCTTCTATGCACGCCTAGATCTTGTTTTGGCAGTAGCGATGGCTACGTTGACTTTGGTCATGGCCTGGCTCATCTGGATTCTGCCAGTCGGTACCGGTTTCTTTATTGCCCTGTTTGCCTTGGCCTGGATTGGCCAATTTTATGGGCACAAAGTGGAAGGTAAAAAGCCTTCATTCTTCAAAGACCTCCAATTCCTCCTCATTGGCCCAATTTGGTGCATGGATGCCTATTTAGGTAAAATCCTACCGAACTGGAAATCACGCCATAACAGCGCAATTATGAGCATTTAAACGCTATATTCGATTTATCCAATCAGAAGAACCTTATTGATAGGTTCTTCCTTGATGTTTTAACCAGCCAGCGACATGTTTTCGTGCAGGGTCATGATGCGTCCAGTGAATCACCCCACCGTTGTCACTGTATTCATATTCTCCATAAAACTCGACCTGATCCTGTTTTTGAATATTCTGAATACGCGGTGCCAGATCGATATTATGTGCAACCAGTATAGTTTGGCCATTTGGTAACTCGAGGATAAACTTTTGATGACGCGATCCTTCATGATCATCTGGTAAAACAGCAACCACCTGCCCGCTTGAACGAACCTGTACATCACTCTGGCGATGTTGAAACGCCCGTGCAATTCGATCCAGATCATCAGTCTTTTGAGACGGTACTAAGTTAGGCTCTGAATCAAGCGTTTCAATTGTAGTATCAGATGCGGATGGAATAAGTGGTTGGGATTGTTGTAGATCCAGGCCCAGATAAGCAGCAATCAACAGTGCAATGACTGCACCGATGCTCAGATTGGTTTTATTTGGCATTTTTATAACTTTTTTATTAAATGATGAATACATGATCTGAGCTCTATCACCAAACCCAAATCCTATTCTTGAATTGCTGATGAAGAATAAATCAACATAAAAAAGCCCCATCAATCAGATAGGGCTTTTTCTAATTCCCAAGGAATTATTTTGCAGCAGCTTGAGCAGCAGCAACTTCTTCAGCGAAGCTCATTTCTGCTTTTTTCTCAATGCCTTCACCAACTTCGAAACGAACGAAGTTTGCAACTGTAGTACCAGTTGCTTTAAGAACGTCTGCAACTTTCTTGTCGTTGTCGATTACGTACATTTGACGCTCAAGCACAACTTCATTCAAGTATTTCTCAACAGAACCTACAACCATCTTCTCAACGATATTTGCTGGCTTGCCAGATTCAAGTGCTTTCGCTTCAGCAATTTCTTTCTCTTTCGCGATAAGCTCAGCAGAAACGCCTTCAGCATTTACAGCAACTGGGTTGAACGCAGCAACGTGCATTGCCAAGCCTTTACCTGTAGCTTCATCACCCGTGTAAGAAACAACAACACCGATTTTAAGACCGTGTTTGTAAACTGCAAGGTTTTCGCCTTCAACAATTTTCGCACGACGTACTTGGATGTTTTCACCGATCTTTTGAACAAGAGCGATACGCGCTTCTTCAACAGTTGCACCATCTTCTAGTTTCAATTCAGCGATTTGAGCAGGATCAGTTACGTTTGCAGCAAGTGCAGCAGCAGCAACTTTCGCAGAGAAACCAGCAAAGTTTTCGTCTTTTGCAACGAAGTCAGTTTGACAGTTAACTTCTAGAAGAAGTGCTTTGTTGCCGTCTTGAGCAATTGTGATTGCGCCGTCAGCAGCAATGTTACCTGCTTTTTTAGCAGCTTTAGCTTGACCAGATTTACGTAGGTTGTCGATCGCTAGTTCAACGTCGCCGCCCGCTTCTGTCAAAGCTTTTTTACATTCCATCATTGCAAGACCAGTACGATCGCGCAATTCTTTAACCATGCTTGCTGTAACTGCAGTCATGTTTATCTCCTAAATTCGGTAGAAAATGAATTCTTTTTAGAACAGAAACGGCCCAGAGGAGTTCTCATGGGCCGCCTGCATACATAACGCTTACTTTGCCACCATCACATGTCGCAAAAATGACAAGCTAGCGTCAAACGCATTAAGCCTCAGAAGCTGGAGCTTCTTCTGCTTTAGCTTGTGCATTTGCTTGTGATTGAGCATATTCTTTACCAGCAAGAATCGCATCAGCCATAGCAGAAGCATAAAGTGTTACTGCACGGATCGCATCATCGTTACCCGGGATAACGTAGTCTACGTTGTCTGGGTTAGAGTTTGTATCAACGATACCGATTACAGGAATACCAAGGTTCTTCGCTTCTTTGATTGCAATCGCTTCGTGATCAACGTCGATTACGAATAATGCGTCAGGTAAACCACCCATGTTTTTAACGCCGCCTAAGCCACGCTCAAGTTTTTCCATCTCACGAGTACGCTCTAGAGCTTCACGTTTAGTCAGCTTAGCGAAAGTACCGTCTTGAGATTGAGTTTGAAGGTCTTTTAAACGGTTGATAGATTGGCGAAGTGTTTTCCAGTTCGTCAACATACCACCTAACCAGCGGTGATCTACATATGGTTGACCAGCGCGTTGAGCTTGTTCACGGATGATCGCAGAAGCTGCACGTTTAGTACCAACGAACAAAACTTTGTTCTTTTTGCTAGCCAAGTTGTTAGCAAAGTTCAAAGCATCATTTAACGCAGGAACAGTGTGCTCAAGGTTGATGATGTGAATTTTGTTACGCGCACCAAAGATGTAATCACGCATCTTTGGATTCCAGAAACGAGTTTGGTGACCAAAGTGCGCGCCAGCTTGAAGAAGGTCGCGCATGCTTACGTTGTAATCTGCCATTTTCTTTACCTTAAAGTTTGGGTTAGGCCTCCATATACCCGCATTCTCCACCCTAAAGGGCACCCAGAGTAATGTGTCGATATATGTGCGGATTTTTTTGCCTCATCGCACAAAGCCCGTGAAATTTATTCACGAAAAAGCATTTGATAAAATGGGCGGCTATTTATACCATAGTCACACACAAATTTCCAAAAGTTTTTAGAGATCATGAACAACACTTATCAAGCTCCACGTCGACTCATCAAAACCCCTGACGAAATTGAAAAAATGCGTGTGGCAGGGCGACTGGCGGCAGAAGTTTTGGATATGATCAAACCGCATATTGTTCCAGGTGTCACCACTCTGGAACTTGATACGATTTGTCATGACTATATTGTCAATCAACAACAGGCAATTCCTGCATGCTTAGGCTATGGCGCTGCACCGGGTCGACCTGCCTTCCAACATACTATTTGTACTTCTGTAAACCATGTGGTGTGTCACGGCATTCCATCAGACAGTAAAAAATTGAAAAAAGGCGACATCCTGAACATTGATGTGACCGTGATTAAAGATGGCTACCATGGTGACACCAACATGATGTATATCGTGGGTGGTGAAACTTCAATTCTTGCCAACCGTCTATGTAAGGTAGCGCAAGAAGCCATGTACCGGGGTATTGAAACTGTAAAACCGGGTTCAACTATTGGCGATATTGGTCATGCCATTCAGCAGTATGTTGAATCTGAGCGTTTTGGCGTGGTACGTGAATATTGTGGTCACGGTATTGGTACGACTTTCCATGACGAACCGCAAGTGCTGCATTATGGTCAACCAGATACTGGCATGGTGCTTGAAGAAGGCATGACCTTTACCATTGAGCCAATGGTCAATGGCGGCGACTGGAAAACCAAATTACTCGGTGATAAATGGACAGTGGTCACCAAAGATCACTCATTGTCGGCACAATATGAACATACAATTCTGGTGACTAAAACCGGCGCGGAAATTTTAACAGCACGCCCGGACGAAGATTTGTCACGCTTTAGTGCGTAACCACAACATCAACAACACAAAATGGTCACTTTAAAGTGGCCATTTTTATTTTATATTTCATGCATCAATATGCATGACCGAGATGTAACAAGTCTCTCCTCGCCTGCTCCCAGCGCATCGAAATTCAAGATAAAGTTCGGTCAATACACCATTTTTTCCTTAAAGTTTTCCAAATTCTTTTGCCCTATCTGCACCATTTTAGGCTAAGATAATGTGCTTTTTATTTTTTAATCCCTATAAGAAGGAATACTGCCGTGGACGTACGTCTCTCTGATCGTGTGAATGCCATCAAACCGTCCCCTACGCTTGCTGTGACCAACAAAGCTGCTGAATTAAAAGCTGCAGGTCACAACGTGATTGGTTTGGGCGCAGGTGAACCAGATTTTGATACCCCTCAACACATCAAAGATGCAGCAATTGCAGCGATTAACAACGGTTTCACCAAATACACCGCTGTTGACGGTACGCCAGGTCTTAAAAAAGCCATTATTGCTAAATTCAAACGCGACAATAACCTAGACTATGCAGCAAACCAGATTCTGGTTTCTTGTGGTGGTAAGCAATCATTCTTTAACTTGGCACTTGCTTTGTTAAACAAAGGTGATGAAGTGATTATTCCTGCACCTTTCTGGGTAAGCTACCCGGACATGGTGATCATCGCTGAAGGCGTACCAGTTATTGTGAAATGTGGTGAAGAACAACGTTTCAAAATCACCCCTGAACAATTAGAAGCTGCAATCACGGACAAAACACGTCTAGTGGTATTGAACAGCCCATCTAACCCTACAGGTATGATCTACACTAAAGCTGAGCTTGAAGCGCTGGCTGGCGTACTTCGTAAATACCCAGAAGTATTTATCGCATCTGACGACATGTATGAACCAATCCGTTGGGATGACGAGTTCTACAACATCGCAACTGTTGCTCCAGACCTTTATGACCGCACGATTGTGTTAAACGGTGTGTCTAAAGCTTATGCAATGACTGGCTGGCGTATCGGCTACGCAGCGGGCCCTGCTAAACTGATTGGTGCAATGAAAAAGATCCAGTCTCAATCAACTTCTAACCCAACTTCTATTTCGCAAGTTGCTGCTGAAGCTGCATTGAATGGTCCTCAAGACGTTCTTGAACCAATGATTGAAGCATTCAAACGTCGTCATGACCTAGTTGTGAAAGGCTTGAATGATATTCACGGTATTTCTTGCTTGCCTGCTGATGGCGCATTCTATGCATATGCCAACATCAAACCGTTGATTCGTGCCAAAGGTCTTAAATCTTGCACAGAATTCTCTGCATGGTTACTGGAAGAGACTGGCGTTGCAGTGGTTCCTGGCGATGCATTCGGTCTTGGCGGTTTTATGCGTATCTCTTACGCTACTGCTGACGAAGTACTGGTAGATGCCCTTGCTCGTATCAAGAAAGCTGCTGATTCTATCGAAGGCGTTGATGCTGCGATTGCTTCAATCGAAGCTGAAAAAGCTGCAAAATAATCTAGCTTCCTAGATAAAAAAACCCGCGAATTTCGCGGGTTTTTTTATGTTCTTCAACATGTATTAAACAGTGAGTCGTATTCGCTTATAGCTCAAGTATTTAATGAGCAAACAAACAAAACATAGACTTGCTGCAATCGTGTACGCAATACTCAACATCCACCAAAAACCATGAATCCCCAATGCATTGCTTTGCCAATTGAACAGTGTCATTGGATGATACGTCACATACCAACCACCACCTAAGCCCACGACCAGCACGGTACTGATAAAAATAAACATCGGTCTGACAATTTCTCGCCAGCAACGTAGCATTGCCAAACTAATCACCAGTAGCGCATCAAAGATATGCATCCAACACATTAACAGGATCAATGCCAAGGCTAATGCAATCACCTGCGCATCATTGCTAAATAACCCCACAATCCAACTATCTAAGCCCCAAATAGTCAACACGACAACGATAGCTATTAGCATCACAGCCATCAGTGCCCGCTTACTGAGTTGCCATGCAGCATCAATCTGCTCCGCACCAATTTGAGTCGACACCAAAATACCGAAGGCGGATGCCATCGACATCGGCAACATAAACATCAGGCCCAATAAACCAAGCATCACCTGATGTGCATTCACTACAATGTCACCCAAAGGCAAGATCAGCAAAGCAATCGCGCTGATGGCAAATACATCCACAAAAGTCACCACCGCATTGGGCAATCCAATTTTTAAAATTTTCAACAAAGTCTGCCAGTGAAAGAAAACACCAGACCACTGGATCTTTAACTTCTGCTCAAGGAAGAAAAAATAGTAAACAAACAACAGTACCCACTGCACAATTAAATGTGCCATGAATGCACCTTCAACCCCATAGCTTGTAACATAACCCTCAATGCCATAAATCAAGACATAAGCCAAAGCCACTTTGAGCAGTAAATAGATCATATTGGCGTAAAACACACGCTTAGCCTGCCCACAGGCTTGGGTGAAAATATATAAAATACGCAACAATAAATGCGCTGGAATCGTCCAAGCCAACAGCCACAGACATGGCACAATCAATGCCTGTAAGGCCGCATCTGCCTTTAAAAAATAAAGTAAAGGAGTCGCATGATTAAACAAGTACATCGCAACAGCAGAAATCACCAGTACAATCAAAATACTTTGCTTCACGATACGTTGTATATCCGCATAATCCTGACGTCCATTGGCTTCTGCCAGCTCTTGCATCATGCCCTGTAACACCCCAATACCCGTCACAAAGCACAAAGAATAAACAGACAAACAGACTGCCAATGCAGCCACATGCTGAGGTGAAAAATGTGATAGAAAAATCACGTCGAACAAACTACTGAGCATAATAATGGCATTACTGAGAAAAATAGGCACCCAAAGATGCAGAAACTGTTTCATCACCCTATCACTCGATTTTTTAATTCTTTTATAAGATTCGTTTTTTTTGGCAGATTATTTAGATCTGAGATATTTCATTAGAAATGTATACCAGTATCGTGCCATAAATTATTCTATTTCTTATTTTTTATAAAAATGATTTTACTCAGGTGCAGGCAATGCACTTCTTACAAAATAATCCGCCATTCCTATACCAGATTGCTATTATCGATGTCACAATTTTGAATTAAACCTCAATAACTCAAGAATAATGAAAGGAAAAGTACAATGAACCCAAAAGAAATGAGCGGTTTAGCATTACTGGAAGCGATGCGTGATGAAAAAATCCCGGCCCCAAGTATTAGCGAAACCATGTCGATGCAACCAGCAGTGATTGAAAGCGGACATGTAGAATTTAAGGTCAAAGCTGATCATCGACATTTAAATCCGCTTGGCGGCGTCCATGGTGGTTTTGCTGCAACCGTTTTGGATACCGTGACAGGCTGCGCGATTCATACTTTACTTGAAGCAGGTGTCGGTTATGGCACCATTGATCTGAATGTAAAGATGTGCCGCCCTATACCTCAGAATCAGCCACTGAAAGCCGTAGGAAAATCAATTAATCTCAGTAAAAATTTAGGTATTTCTGAAGGTCAGATTCTGGATGAAGAAGGTCGCCTGTATGCTCATGCCACTGCGACCTGTATGATTATTCGGACTGAATGAAATTGCTAGCCTGCACAACTCATCAGGTAATTCATTTAAATAATACTGCTTTTCGCCTGCCCCGCTTCAACAAATGACAAGCGTGGTCGAGTTAAGCCTTGAAACTCAAAATAATGCTTGGAAACATTGGCTAATTCCACATCTTGTGTTTGTGTTATTGAGGCTTGCCACGCTTTAGACTGATTGGTTCCCGTCAAAAGATTCCCAGAAATGGCATAGATATAAAGATCTTTGTCTCGCTCTTTCAGATAGTCTGCATTCAGGAAAACTTCAAAGTTAAATTGACGTTCAGTTTCTACCAACCATTTTTCTGCAAACCATAATTGCAGCAAATCACCTAAATAAAGTGATTTTTGCGCCAAGGGCCATAGCGTGATATGAGCGTCTTTAACCGGGATATAATACTGTGCAGGATCAGCAATAATTTGCAGATAGTTTTCTTGATAATAAGCCAGTTGAGAGAAAATTTGAGGGATGCTGAGCGTATTCATTCGCTGTCTCCGGTTTAGCCATTTTTGTGCTGGCAAGTAGGTTTAAATCCACACTGTTTGACCATTTGGTCAAACGACTTTATGGTTTTAATCTAGCAAGTGAAATTTATTCTGACAAGTATTTTTCGTGAAATTTATGCAATTGCCTAAATTAAAAACAGACAGGCTGTATTTATAATAAATATGATAATTTTTACTTGACCCCTGTCAAAATCTCTCTATAATCGCTTTCAGATTCTCCAATAGCTCAGTCGGTAGAGCGACGGACTGTTAATCCGCAGGTCCCTGGTTCGAGCCCAGGTTGGAGAGCCAAATTCAAGAAAGCCCACTCATAATGAAGTGGGCTTTTTTATTACTTAAAATTTGACGGCTTGTTATTTTCAAATATTTAAAATAAATAATTATTTTCAATCCCTCATAAAACTCGATATATAAATACCCCTCTTTTAAAATTTCGAGATATAAAAAATCCCCCATAGATGGAGGATTTTTAAGCTGTCACCGAGATTAAGCCGCTTGAGCCGGCACACCGCTATGAAAACGGAAAGTTTCATCAGGCGCGAGAATTAGCTGTTTTTCAACTTCACGAATATGCAAGATTCGCTCCTGAATATCCTCTTTCGGATTTTTCAGTTTCGCCGTGGTTGCCACATCCATCGCCAAAGCCAGATAGTCTTCAAAATGGCGAGATTCGGACTTGAGCAGATAACGGTAGTAACGTGCTAACTCATCATCAACACGCGAAGCAAGTGCGTAGAAACGCTCACAGGAACGTGCTTCCACAAAGGCACCAATCACCAAGACATCAATCAAGGCTTCAGGTTCAAAAGTCCGGATTTCTTTGCGTAAACCACCAGCATAACGCCCTGCACTCAAGTTCTGCCAAGCCTGACCGCGCTTGTTCATCAATTCAAGTACTTGCTCATAATGCAGCATTTCTTCACGTACCAGCTGCGCAAGCTTCACCTGTAGATCAACAAAATAACTATAGCGGAACATCAGGTTCATGGCAGTGCTAGCTGCTTTTTTTTCACAGTTGGCATGATCTTGCATTAAGATTTCAAGATTTTCGACCGCCATATCTAGCCATGCTTGCGGTGTTTCACAACCGAGGAAAGCAATCACTGGCTGCATCAGTTCATCATAATTAATATTCGACATAATTACTCTAATCTTAACGCGCTGACTTAATCACGGCTTTCATTTGCTGAACCGCTTGTGCCAGACCGACAAATACCGCATCCGCAATTAAAGAATGACCAATATTGAGCTCATGAATCTGCGGAATCGCGGCGATTGGCGTTACATTATCCAGATTTAAACCATGACCTGCATTCACCACCAGACCTTTAGATACAGCATATTCAGCACCTTTGATAATACGTTCAAGTTCCGCCTGTTGCGCTTCTGGAGTTTCTGCATCGGCATAGGCGCCTGTGTGAATCTCAATCGTCGGTGCACCACAAGCAACTGCTGCATCAATTTGTGCAAAATCAGCATCAATAAATAAAGATACATCACAACCAATGGCTGCCAGTTCTTGAGTCGCTGCTTTTACAGCATCAAAATTGCCCACGACATCCAAACCACCTTCAGTGGTCACTTCCTGACGTTTTTCAGGAACAAAGCAAACATGCTGTGGCTTGATTTCCTTGGCAAAGGCAATCATTTCATCCGTTATCGCCAACTCAAGGTTCATACGGGTTTTTAACACAGGACGCATACGACGTACATCGTCATCCTGAATGTGACGACGGTCTTCACGCAAGTGCAAGGTAATGCCTTCTGCCCCTGCCTGTTCGCAGATCAATGCAGCATTGACTGGGTCTGGGTACGTCGTACCACGTGCTTGTCTTAATGTTGCGACATGGTCAATATTGACACCAAGTAATGCAGCCATAATCTTCTCCTAACTACGATTGAGATTGAGAGTTTTGAATCCAGAGTTGTCGACTCTTTAATGGTCGATCACCGAGCAAAGCCGTGATCACCTGTCGATATAGTTTCGTCAGTAATTGTAACTGTTCCGGATTAAAATCCCCACCATTTTCATGCGTCAACATACTTAAAATCTGTTGACCAGACATAGTGGAGCGCAAGGCCTTAGCCGATGGCATAAAGCCAGCATTGAGCTGAAAATAATAATGTTGCTCAGGATTAATCTGCACCTGATTGGCATCTACTGAAAAATCCAGACCATAACCGAGTTCTTCTAGCAGAACATGCTCAAACTGACGCAAGATCTGTTTTAAATATAAATTTGGATTGGATTGTGCGGATAATTGCTGTAATGCAGTCAAGGTCTCAGCATATTTGGCAAAAGTTTGCGGCATTTCGACTTCTAAAGGACATAGCCGTAACAGGATTTCATTCAAATAAAAACCCGAGAAAAAGGCATCGCCAAAAAAGAAAATCGGCTGATTGACAATTTCCAGTTTAGTAAAATTTTTGAGTTCGGATTTACCTGAAGCCTGCAAGCGAATGGGCTGATACTGTGGTGGTGGCATTTGCCTGAGAATACCATCTACCCTGCCATATTCTTGGGTAAATAAATGCACAATATGACTGCGTTCACGGTACTTACGATGATGAATCAAATAGCCATGCAGTACTTCATTACGCATAAGCGGGTACTTTAATCCTTATCTTTTTTTGATTTTTTATCATCTTCTTCGTCATCCCCATCCGGGATCACTGCACCCACAACAGCCGCAGTACCTTTGACTGCGACTTTTGTGGTTTTATAAGCCACCTTGACAGGAACCGTGACCACTTTATGAATACAGCCTTGCAGGAATAAAACACATACAACTACTGCTAACACTTTTATCATCACGGCATTCCTTAAAGAGTCTTACAAATTTTTATCGCTTAGATATCACTATAACCTAAGCTTTTTAATGCACGCTCATCATCAGACCAGCCACCTTTGACTTTCACCCAAAGGGTTAGCATGATTTTTTGCTCGAACATTTTTTCCATGTCGAGACGCGCATCCATACCGATTTTCTTCAGTTTGACACCTTTCTCGCCAATCACAATGGCTTTTTGGCTCGGACGATCGACAAAAATCGTGGCATCAATATAGGTACAGGCTGCCTTCATACGACCGGTTTTTTCATTCAAGACCGGTTCTTCAGTTTTGAAGGATTCGATCTGAACGGTCAAATCGTATGGAAGCTCTTCACCCAGTTGGCGCATGATCTTTTCACGGATAATTTCAGATGCCAGGAAACGCTCTGAACGATCGGTCAGTTGATCCAGCGAGTACAGTGGTGGCTGGAATGGAAGATACTTGGCAATCGTGTCACGCAAATGTTCAAGATTGGCACCACGAAGCGCAGATACCGGTACGATTTCTGCAAAGTTCATCAGCTTTTCGCGTTCACGAATCAGCGGCAGAGCTTCGTTCTTGTTTTCAAAAGTATCCAGCTTGTTAATCACCAGAATGACTGGCATTTCAGCATTTTTCAGCTTTTCCAGAACCAGGTCATCGTTTGGCGTCCACTTTTGTGCATCCACTACGAATAAAACCAGGTTCACATCACGCAAAGCCGAATGTGCCGCACGGTTCATCATTTTATTGATGGCACGGACTTCTTTTTTATGCATCCCAGGTGTATCAACAAATACTGCCTGAGATTTTTCACGTGAATCAATCCCCACAATTTTATGACGTGTGGTTTGCGGTTTACGTGAAGTAATCGAAAGTTTCTGACCCAGAATATGGTTCATTAAGGTAGATTTACCCACATTCGGGCGACCTACAATAGCAACAAAACCACTACGATAATCTGATGGGATTTCGGTGCCTTGCGCACTAAAAAATTGACTAATAAGGTCGTGACTGTCGCTTTGCGACTCGTGATCAGCATCAATGTGATCGGAATGAGTAGTCATTAAGACTTATGCTCCAAAAGTTTCAAAATATCCGCCGCAACGGCTTGTTCAGCAAAACGCCGGCTCGCGCCTTCGCCTTGCATAGTCGGCAATCCCGCAATCTGGCATTCCACTTTAAAATGCTGATTGGGTGCATCACCTTGAATATCTACAACCTCGTAAACTGGGAGAGGTTTCTTACGTGCTTGTAAATACTCTTGTAAGCGAGATTTAGGATCTTTAAGCTGATCTGTGGGCTCAATATGATCTAAATAGGGTTCGTACCATTTTAACACAATCGGTTCTAGCACAGTGAGATCACCGCAGTCGACATAGATTGCGCCAATAATGGCTTCTACCGTATCTGCCAGTATAGACTCACGATGATGACCACCAGATTTCAATTCACCGGTACTGAGAATTAAATTCTGGCTCAGTTTTAAATCATTGGCGATTTTTCCTAATGCTTCCTGACGAACCAGGGTTGCACGCATACGCGTCAACCGGCCTTCATTTTCGCTTGGATAGGCATTAAAAAGATAATTCGCAATGATCATCCCTAAAAGAGAATCGCCCAGAAATTCCAGGCGCTCGTAGTTGTGTTTATGACTGACTGAACGATGAGTCAATGCCAGTTTCAGCAAATCAGCCTGTTTAAACTGATAGCCGATCCGTTTGGCAAGACGTTCATCATTTAGCTTTGACTGTGCTTTGATCAAACTCTTTCTCAAACTTCATCACTAAATCGATATTCATTATGAAATTTTTACGAATTTCATAATTCTTGTGCACCTGTAAACCATCGGTATTGGTAACTTTGGCAATTTCGTCAAACTTTAGATCACGAATATTATTCATTTCTAAACGCTGACTCATCTGTTGACGGAATTTTTCTGGCGTTATATTGGCTGGAGCACTTTTTAACAGCGCCTCAATCTCACCATCTACCATACGATCATCGAAGTATGGTCCCCACACCGCAATCGCCACTTTTGCAAGAAATGCAAAGCCCACGATTGCAATTAAAACCCCAATATAAGAAGCACCTTGTTGATGTCTCATTTTTATTTTCCTGATTGAAACAATTAATCGATTGTTCCGTTTCGACCAAACGATGGCAATTTAAAGCCAGGTTCTTTATGCATCCAGATATAGAAGGCACGACCTGTTAAGTTTTCTTCCGGAACAAGCCCCCAAAAACGACTGTCAGCACTCTGATCGCGATTATCCCCCATCGCAAAGTAATGACCTTCTGGCACTTTCACTTCCCAATATAAACCATTTTCACCTGAATATTTACCATTTTCCAGATAGTTAATAAAAGGTGCCTGACGAGCGACATTCACACCTTCCAGCTCACGCATGGTAAAGGTATGCTCACCCAAGGTTTCTTTATGATAAATGGCATTTGGAGTATCTAAACGGTCTTTTTCGCGGCTAAATTCTACTGGAACTTTCGCCACTTTTTCACCATTAATGCTCAACTGGCCATGATCATAAACAATATGATCGCCTGGCAAGCCGACAATACGCTTGATATAACTGATGGTCGGTTGCGGTGGATAACGGAATACCGCTACATCACCACGTTCCGGGCTGCCGGTATCAATAATTTTGGTATTGACCATAGGCAGTTTGATGCCATAGTCAAATTTATTCACCAGAATAAAATCGCCGGTTTCCAGCGTCGGCACCATCGAATCGGATGGAATATTAAAAGGTTCATATAAAAACGAACGCAATACCAGCACGATGGCCAGTACCGGCCAAAAGTCATAAGCCCAGGTGATAATGAAATTCTCATGGCCTTTGCCTCGGGTTTGTCTTTGCTTCAAAACAAACTTGTCTAGCAACCACACTGCGACAAAAAACAGGGTCGCAGGAACAAGAATCAAATTAAAATCAAAATCCATGGGCTTATATCCTTATTATTTTAGCGTTCGACTTTTAATACAGCTAAGAACGCTTCTTGCGGGATTTCTACGCTACCCACCTGTTTCATGCGTTTCTTACCTTCTTTCTGTTTAGACAGAAGTTTTTTCTTACGTGACACGTCACCACCATAACACTTCGCCAATACGTTTTTACGCATCGCTTTTACAGTCGAACGTGCAATGATTTGCGCACCAATTGCCGCCTGAATCGCGACATCAAACATTTGACGTGGAATCAGGTCTTTCATTTTTTCAACCAGTGCAATACCACGATGACGTGCATCATTACGGTGACAGATCATCGCCAAGGCATCGACTTTTTCCCCATTGATCAAGACATCTACTTTGACTAAAGATGAGCTTTCAAAACGGACAAAGTTATAGTCCAGTGATGCAAAACCACGTGAACAAGACTTCAATTTATCAAAGAAGTCCATGACCACTTCGGCCATTGGAATTTCGAAAGTAATGGAAACCTGATTCGCCATAAACTTCATGTCTTTTTGCACACCACGGCGCTCAACACATAACGTCATGACGTTACCCAAGTATTCTTGCGGTACCAGAATATGACACTCAGCAATCGGTTCACGTAAATCTTCAACCGTTGAACCATCCGGCATTTTGGATGGACTGTCGATATAAATCGTCTGACCATTCTTCATCACCGCTTCATAAATTACGGTTGGCGCAGAAGAAATCAGGTCAAGATCATACTCGCGTTCCAGACGCTCCTGTACGATTTCCATGTGCAGCATGCCCAAGAAACCACAGCGGAAACCAAAACCGAGCGCATCTGAACTTTCAGGTTCAAAGAACAAAGCCGAGTCATTGATTTGCAGCTTGTGCAATGCTTCACGGAAAGGTTCAAAATCGCTGGCATCAATCGGGAATAGACCAGCATAAACCTGTGGTTTCACCTTTTTAAAGCCCGGCAATGTTGCCACTTCAGGTGTGGTTGCCAATGTAATCGTATCACCGACTGGCGCACCGAAAATATCTTTGATACCGGCAATGACAAAACCAACTTCACCCGCTTCCAGCATACCGGTTTCAGTATGTTTCGGGTTAAAGATACCTACAGAAGTAATAATATGCGTTTGACCAGTTGATTTGATCAACATCTTGTCGCCTTTACGCACTCGACCCTGCTTGACCCGAACCAGAGAAACTACACCAAGGTAGTTGTCAAACCATGAATCCACAATCAGCGCTTGTAATGGCGCTTCGCGATCACCCTCAGGTGCAGGAATTACATTGACCAGTGTTTCAAGCACACCTTCAATACCTAAACCTGTTTTTGCAGAACAGGTCGGCGCTTCTGTGGCTTCAATCCCGATAATGTCTTCAATTTCCTGAATGACACGTTCAGGTTCAGCTTGCGGCAAGTCGATCTTGTTCAGTACCGGAAGTACTTCCAGACCTTGTTCAATTGCGGTATAGCAGTTAGCAACAGACTGTGCTTCTACGCCCTGCGCAGCATCTACAACCAGCAAGGCACCTTCACAGGCAGCAAGGGAGCGTGAGACTTCATACGAGAAGTCGACGTGTCCCGGTGTATCAATAAAGTTCAACTGATACTCTTGACCGTTGGGATGCGTATAGTACAAGGTTACCGAAGTGGCTTTAATGGTAATCCCACGTTCGCGCTCAAGCTCCATTGAGTCAAGGACTTGAGCCTGCATTTCACGATCTTGCAAACCGCCACAAGTTTGAATAAAGCGATCCGCTAGGGTCGATTTACCGTGGTCAATGTGCGCAATAATCGAGAAGTTACGAATGTTTTTAATATCAACAGATTTTTTAGCTTGCGCCATGGGTTACCTTGAGAAAAAAACGCGCTATGTAATTTAAAAATATTACATAACAAAAGCCGAATAGAAATTGCGAAGGATTATAGCAGAATGGTGATCTAGAAAAAGAATTATATTTTTTCCTTTATTCCCTATGTCGTGTACACATCGGTCAGATGAAGTCTGGATCACCATGATTAGAAAATAGCTCCCCAACTCCACTTCTTCATCAATATTATCAAAGTGTACTGATCAAACTGGAAAATGTTGCCTCATTAATCCAGATGTAAAGTTGAAAAATCAAAAGGATTTACATGTTCTGAAAGTGGCTGATAAGCCTGGGTAAAAGTTGGTGACATGCGTTTTGGGCGCCCTGTGGCCATTTCAATACAGGCCCATTGCGTACTTCCGGTAAATAACAGGGTTTGATCCTGTGGCCGATAGAATGCATATTGTCGAAATGAATACAGCGCGTTGATATCGTTGAGCCAGGTTCGCAAAATAATTTCATCGCCTTCGAAAGCGGCCTTGCGATATTGCACCTGATGTTCAACCGCCACCATGGCATGTTTCAGTGCCACATATTCCTTCAATCCCAATCCCAGCTTTTCAATATGGGCTGTGGCGACATCCTGCATCCATTGCACATAGACCACATTATTCACATGGCCCAATCCATCAATATGTTTGGCTTTTACCGTTAATGCAAGATCAAAAATACCGCTCACTGTGCTGTTATCCTTTCCATGATTTTAAGGCTATAGAGTCTACCGAATTTATCGCCCGGATAAATTGCAAAAAATAAAAAACCGCTTCTACAAGCGGTTTTTCAAGAAAATCTAGCAATCTTATGAGATACGCATTCCGACCACAGCAAGCTGCCCCTGACGAATCAAGGTGACACGCGCGATGCTACCCTTTTTCAGTTCAGACACCTCTTGCACAAACTGATTTGAATTCAGTACTGTCTGGTTATTAATTTGCGTGATCACATCATTCGGCATGATTCGTGCCTGTGCTGCAATACCACCCGGACGTACATCCTGAATCACCACACCACCTTTGATTTCCAGACTCGCTAACTCTGCTGGACTGAGGTCACGAATTGAAACCCCGATCACTGGCCCTTTGCTGGGTTGAGCCTGTGTGCTTGCTTTTGCTGGGGTATCATCTGGTGCCGCACTTAAAGTCGCTGCAATACTACGACGTTTATCATCACGCAAGATTTCAAGTTGTACCTGCTGCTGAGGTGCAGTACGGTTCAAATAGTTCAACAACTCGCTGGTACGTGAGATTGGGGTACCATTGTATTTTAAGATCACATCACTGGCACGCAGACCCGCACGTGCAGCCGGTGAATTTGGCGCAACCTGAGTCACCAAGGAACCTTCAGGCTTAGGCAGGTTATAGGATTCAGCAAGATTACGGTCGATATCCTGCAAACTCACGCCCAGATAAGAGCGGGTCACTTTACCATTCTTTTTCAGCTGATCTGCAACTTCCATTGCCACATCAATCGGAATCGAAAAGGACAAGCCCATATACCCACCGGTTCCACTAAAGATCCGTGAGTTGACACCGACCACTTCACCACGCTGGTTAAATAGAGGACCCCCTGAATTACCCGGGTTCAATGCTACATCTGTCTGGATGAAAGGTACTGCAGTTTCACCCATCATATTACGCATTTTGGCACTAACGATTCCGGCAGAAGCGGAATAATCAAAACCAAATGGCGAACCAATTGCGAGTACAGGCTCACCAACACGTAAGCGTCCTACATCACCCGTCCGTAATTCTGGGAAATTCGAGCCATTAACTTTAAGCAAAGCTACGTCAGTTCGTGCATCACTCCCTACAACAGTGGCATCAATTTCACGACGGTCATTCAGGGTAATGGTGACTTTGGAAGCATCCTCAACCACATGATGATTGGTCAGCAGATAACCATCCTTGCTGATAAAGAATGCACTGCCATAGCCCGTCTTTTCCTGTGGCATACGCTGTTGCGGAATAATCACCTGATTACCAAAAAAGCGGCGCAGAATTTCCGGCACTTGTTGTTGTAAGAGCTCTTCTTCGCTCATTTTTTTAACGACATTGACACTGACCACTGCAGGACTGACCTGCTCGACCAGATTTGAAAAATCAACCGGCGTTACAGCCTGCAACTGTGCAGCACTCATGGTGAGAGTGGCTGCAAATAATCCTTTTTTTAAGTCTAGAATTTTCATATAAATTATTCACTCAAATTATTGATAAATTTATGTAAATAGGTTTTATCACAAACACTGTAAAGTTTAAGTAATAATATGTTTCAATACTTTATTCTGGGCAATATCTCATTATTAAAGCATTAAGTTAAGGCTTTGATTAATTTTTTTCATCAATAAATGAGCACTTCAACGCTTGCCTTTTGTATAAAAAAGCGCTGTTATTACCAAACTTTTTTAAAATTAGCTGATGGACATGTCTAATTTATCCCTTACCCATCAATTTGACGTCATTATTGTGGGCAGTGGCGGTGCCGGTTTAAGTTTAGCCTTATCGCTCCCAGATCATTTTAATATTGCAGTGTTGGCGAAATCTACCCTGACAGATGCCAGCACTTTTTATGCTCAAGGTGGCGTGGCCGCAGTACTGGATGAAATGGATTCGATTGAACAACATATTGATGACACTATGATTGCAGGTGCGCAACTGTGTGAAATGGATGCGGTTAAACAGACGGTAGAAGGTGGCAAACCCTCGGTTGATTTCCTGCTGAAACATGGCGTTCAATTTACCCTCGATGAACAGGAACAATTACATCTCACCCGTGAAGGTGGTCATTCACAGCGCCGAATTATTCATGCGGCCGATGCCACGGGTCGTGCCATTTCCACTACTCTGGTACAACGCGCTCAAGAAAAAAAGAATATTAAAATTTTTGAAAATTATATTGCGATTGACCTGATCTGTTCACAAAAGCTGGGGTTAGACGGCGATAATCGCGCGCTGGGTTTATATGTACTGGATGAAAAAACTGAAAAAGTGCATACCTTCTTGGCACCATTTACCGCGCTAGCCTGTGGCGGTGCCATGAAAGCCTATCTTTACACCTCAAATCCAGATATTGCTACGGGTGATGGTATTGCCATGGCTTATCGTGCCGGCTGCCGGGTCGCAAATATGGAATTTAACCAGTTCCATCCGACCTGCCTGTATCATCCACAAGCACGTTCTTTCCTGATTACTGAAGCAATGCGTGGTGAAGGCGCTTATCTGCGTCTGCCTGATGGTGAACGCTTTATGCTGCGTTTTGATGAACGTGCCGAACTCGCACCGCGTGATATCGTGGCACGTGCCATCGACTATGAAATCAAGCGTCTCGGTATACGTCATGTCTGGCTGGACATTACCCATAAAGATGAAAGCTTTGTCAAAGAGCATTTCCCTACCCTGTATGCCCGTTTACTTGAACTAGGGATCGATATTACCAAGGACATGATTCCAGTGGTTCCGGCAGCCCATTACACCTGCGGTGGCGTCGTGGTCGATGAAAACAGTCAGACGGATATTGCCGGACTCTATGCGATTGGGGAAACCTCTTATACTGGTCTGCATGGTGCTAACCGAATGGCAAGTAACTCACTTTTAGAATGTTTTGTCTATGGTATGAGTGCGGCCAAGCACATTCAGAAAAATTTCAAGACCGATCAGCCAGCTCCTACAGTCCCATCTTGGGATGATTCTCAGGTGACCAACCCGGATGAAGATGTGGTGATTCTGCAAAACTGGGATGAGCTACGTCAGACCATGTGGAACTATGTGGGCATTGTCCGCACCACCAAACGCTTGGAACGTGCACTACATCGCATTGAAATGCTGAAAAAAGAAATTACCGAGTATTATCAGGATTACCAGGTCAGCAAAAATCTGATCGAGCTGCGTAATCTGGTGTTGGTGTCCGAGATGATCGTGCGCTGCGCCATGCACCGCAAAGAATCTCGCGGTCTGCATTTCACCTTGGATTATCCCGAGCTGCTACCAGAACTACGCAAAACAGTCCTCGTCCCACCAAATTTTGAAGTGGAAACACCTTTGGTGAATTGTTAAAAGTGGATGGAGATAACATCTTTGGGTGATATCTCCTTTTCTTTTTAGATTTTTATCTGCTTAAATTTAACTTAGGCTATTTACAGCCAGTCTTCTATCTTTCAGGTAATTAACGTTGTGGTGGAATTGAATATGTTCCTGTCACATGCGCCACAGGTTCTTCATTATCTATCGAATAAATCCAGACCTCTCCCACGATCAGTGCCTTGCCGACCTTGATCAGCTTACATTCTCCCCGTATATCGGTTCCACCTGAAGGTTTACGTAAAAAATTGATATTCAAGTTAGTGGTCACGGCCAAACCGACCAATCCAATTTCACCCAGAATGGCAACATAAAGAGCAAAATCCGCCAAGGTCATCATGGTTGGGCCAGAAACCGTGCCGCCTGGACGCAATTCCTCTGATCTCACCTGATAAAGCAAAGTGGCTCCACGCGGAGAAACGGCTTCAATCCGGCACTTCTCCAGGCTTTGTGGAAATTCTTGTTGTAAAAATTGTTCTATCTCAGTTTTGGTCGTTTTCATATGATTAAAAAATCTTCTATATCAGCCTTAATATAGAAGATTCTTCACAGATAAACCTAGAGAAAAATTAAATAAAAAGTATTTTAATAATCGGCTTATTTTAAATAACTTAAGGCCTGCTCAAATACCTGCTCAGGCGTTTGAGTTGCATCCAGACGTTTGATCCGTTCAGGATGACGTTGCCATAAAGTTTCATATCCCGCTCTCACTTTCTCAAAGAAAGTGACTTTTTCCTGTTCAAAGCGATCCAGCGCACCACGTTCACGTGCTCGGTTCATCCCCAGTTCAATAGGTGCTTCTAACCAGAACGTGATGTCCGGCATGCGTGCGACAAAGTGGTCATTCAGTAACTGCAACTTGGTTTCGCTCAGACCCCGACCTGCACATTGATAGGCAAAGCTGGCATCGCTAAAACGGTCACATAAGACAATTTTCCCAGCTTCTAATGCGGGCAGAATCACTTGTGCCAGATGCTGGGCACGCGCCGCATACATCAATAACAGCTCGGTATCATGCGCCATGGCTTCTTCATGGTTCACAGCCAGCAACAGCGAGCGAATCTGCTCAGCCATCGGGGTTCCACCGGGTTCACGAGTCAAAATAACATCTTTGCCCTGTGCGATAAAATCTTCATAGATCGAACGAATGAGCGTGGTTTTACCTACACCTTCTGTGCCTTCAAAGCTAATAAACATACTCATTCCTTATTTTTCGAGCGTAAAATCGTCAGATATTCCTGTACGGCTTTATTGTGGTCATTCAGATTGCTCGTGAATTTATGCCCACCATTACCGGTAGCGACAAAATACAGGTTGTCAGAATTATCCGGATGCATGGCTGCTTCAATGGCTTTCTTGCTTGGCAAGGCAATCGGTGTTGGCGGCAAACCTGAAATGGTATAGGTGTTATACGGCGTCGGTGTGCGTAAATCCTTGCGAGTAATATTGCCGTTATAGCTGTCACCCATGCCATAAATCACTGTTGGATCGGTCTGTAAACGCATGCCAATTTTTAAACGGCGTACAAATACCCCAGAAACCTGTTCCAATTCACGATCCACACTGGTCTCTTTTTCAATGATTGAGGCCATGATCAGCGCGTCATATTTATTCTGATACGGCAGATCAGTTGCACGCTTCGCCCACGCCTCATCCAGTGCTTTCATCTGGCGCTGATACAGATTGGTCAGAATTTTACGGTCAGTTTCACCTTTGGCAAAGAAATAAGTATCCGGTGCAAACAGCCCTTCAGGATGTGAAAACGGAATATTCAATTCTTTGAGTAATTGCTCAGTAGGCAGATGCAGTACTTCTTTGGTGACTAAATCATTTTTCTTCAGGGCATCAATCAGTTGCTTAAAGGTCGTGCCTTCAATTACCAGAATCCGGCTCATCTGGGCATTGTCTGCATCGGAAATCATCTCCAAGACCTGACGGATGCTCATGCCTTGGCGTACTTCATACACGCCCGCTTTCATGGTGTCATGAATCATGATGCGCTGATACAGCTTGAGAATGATCGGGAAACTCACCTGATCTTCTGTGGCCAGACGATCAATAAAACCGGAATAGGTTTGACCAGATTCGATCGCGAGCAGCTGTTTTTTTCCTTCTACAGGATAATCCTTCCACAAACTGCTTTTCAGGATCAACGCCAAGATCAAAACAATCCCCATCAGGACCAAGGCAATTCCTTTGAAAGATGAGGAGAATCTCGCTTTATTTTTCTTTTTGGCTTTAGGTTTGGAAGCTGACATATTAAGACATCTGGTTTAATCGAAGACGGTTAAAAAGTTCAATACAAGCATTGCCATCCAAGGCGCGCTGCTCAAATTGTGTGACAATTTTCATCGGGCTGAGTGCATTGCAGAAAAACAGACTCCGAATATGGGAAATTTCATCCATACCGATATATCGTTGCTCATAGACAATACCCTGATCTTGCATACGTTGTAGAATTTCTGCACGCATGACACCGAAGACGCCATTATAACGGAGTTCTGGCGTAATCCATGTATTCTTTATAAGAATGAAACAATTACTGCTCACCCCTTCGACAATGCCACCTTGTACATCTGTCACTATTGCCTCAGGCCAGCCGCGTTGATCTGCTTCCTGTTTCAGTAAAACCTGCTCCAGGCGGTTCAGGGTTTTCAGTCCAACCAGACTGGGCATAGTCAATCCCACTGCCTGCTGCAATACGCCACTTTGAATCTGTTCAAACTTAAAATCCTGTACGGTTTGAGGATAATAAAATAGCCAGAGATCTGCAGGATGATCCGGCAAGCTATAACCGCGCTGACCAATTCCACGACTCAGCACGATTTTCAATGTGCCATTCAGTTCATGTTCTGATGCACGTAAAATCTGTAAGCTTTCTGCAATCAGATCAAGATTGGCATTCAGGCTTAATTTCTGATTGCTAATGTGCAAACGTGCCAGATGACGATCATATAATTCAATCCGGTTATGCCGAATCCGGGCCGTGGTAAAACAGCCATCACCATAATGAAAGCCACGATCCAGCACATCTATCTGGCTGACCTGTTGGGCATTTTTTAAATACAGCATATTTTGCAGCCTCTAAAATGAAAAATTGAGCAGTCAGATTCAGGCTTCACCTATATATCTTTTTTACTCACATCCAATTCTTTTTTAATTATTTTTTATGCAAAAAAACTCAAGCTATTCTTGCCTCATCTAACAAAAGCTAAAAAACTTGAGGAAAAAATGAGCATTCGTAAATTAAAAATTGGGGTATTGGCAGCACTGGTATCAGCAAGCGCTTTTAGTGTCTCTGCAAAAGATTTCCTAAACGTTTCATATGACCCGACTCGTGAATTATATGACAATTTCAATAAGGAATTCAGCGCATACTGGAAAAAAACCACCGGTCAGGATATTAACTATAAACAGTCACATGGCGGTTCAGGCAAACAGGCACGTGCCGTGATTGACGGACTGGGTGCCGATGTTGTAACACTGGCACTGGCAGCAGATATTGATGAAATTGCAGAACGTGGTTTGCTGCCTAAAGACTGGCAAAAGAAATTCCCGCAGAATTCGACACCCTATACTTCAACCATCGTTTTTCTTGTACGTAAAGGCAATCCAAAAGGAATCAAAGACTGGGGAGACCTGGTTAAACCAGGCGTAGACATTATTACCCCGAACCCAAAAACTTCAGGTGGTGCACGCTGGAATTATCTGGCTGCCTGGGCGTGGGCCAAACACCAGAAAGGTGGCAATGATGCCAAAGCACAAGACTTTGTCCGTCAAATCTACAAACAAACCAAAGTACTGGATTCGGGTGCACGTGGTGCTACCACGACTTTCGCTGAACGCGGGATTGGGGATGTATTACTGGCTTGGGAAAATGAAGCACATTTGGCCGTCCGCGAACAGCCGGGAAAATTTGAAATCATTACTCCTTCTCTGTCTATTCTGGCTGAACCACCCGTGGCAATCGTAGAAAAAAATGCCAAGAAAGATGGTAATGAACATCTGGCCAAAGCCTATTTAAATTACCTCTATTCACCTGCTGGACAGACTGTGGCGGCGAAAAACTTTTACCGTCCACGTAATGCGAATGTATTAAAGCAATACAGTACCGTATTCAAGTCCTTAAAACTGGTCACCATTGATAAAGAATTTGGTGGCTGGACCAAGGTTCAGAAACAGCATTTTGACAATGGTGGTGTGTTTGATCAGATTGTCAAAACCAATCACGCAAAATAATACTTTAAATGCAGTTCATTATGGCCTTTATTCATAAGGCCATTCTTATTTCAAACACTTAAGAGCTTATTTATCTCTTTTTTTCATATAAAATTCATTTTTAATTATTTTTTATGCATAAAGAATAAGTTTATTCTGCGCTTATGTTACAGAACATATCAGAGATTCAGTCCAGATGAGCATTTCAAACACATTAAAACTTGGGGTTTTAGCAGCTGTTATCTCGGCAACCTCATTTGGTGCAGCAGCACGTGATTTTCTCAATGTATCCTATGATCCGACCCGTGAACTGTATGAAGATGTAAATAAGAATTTTGGCAAATATTGGGAAAGCCGTACCGGTCAAAAAATCAATTTCAAGCAATCGCATGGCGGTTCAGGCAAACAGGCACGTGCCGTGATTGATGGTCTGGATGCAGATATCGTAACGTTAGCATTGGCTGCCGATATTGATGTGCTGGCAGAAAAAGCTAAACTGTTACCTGCGGACTGGCAGAAGAAATTGCCGCAAAACTCGACGCCTTATACTTCAACCATCGTGTTCCTGGTGCGTAAAGGCAATCCGAAAGAGATTAAGGACTGGGGTGATCTGGTCAAACCGGGCGTAGCGATCATTACCCCAAACCCGAAAACTTCAGGCGGTGCACGCTGGAATTATCTGGCGGCTTGGGCTTGGGCCAAACATCAGGCGGGCGGCAACGATAAGACTGCGCAAGAATTTGTTCGTAAAATTTATAAAAATACCAAAGTTCTGGATTCCGGGGCACGTGGTTCAACCACGACCTTTGCTGAACGTGGCATTGGGGATGTTTTACTCGCATGGGAAAACGAAGCGCATTTAGCCCTTCGCGAACAGCCGGGCAAGTTTGAAATTATTACCCCTTCTCTGTCGATTCTGGCTGAGCCACCGGTGGCGATTGTAGAAAAAAATGCCAAGAAAAAAGGCAACCAGCACTTGGCTCAAGGTTATTTGAACTTCCTGTATTCGCCATTGGGTCAAGACCTGGCAGGTAAACATTATTATCGTCCACGTAATGCCAAAGTACTGGCCAAATACAGCCAAGTATTTAAGCCATTAAAACTGGTGACGGTTGATCAGGAATTTGGCGGCTGGAACAAAGTACAAAAGGCTCACTTTGAAAATGGTGGTGTATTTGACCAGATCGTTAAAGCCAACAGCGCGAAATAATTTTCCAAGCTGATTGATATAGGAGCATCGACATGATTCATACGCTTATCGTTCCTGGTGTAGGTGGCAGTGAATACAACCACTGGCAAACCTGCTTACAGCACCGGCTGATGCGATGCTCCCGTGTGCAGCAAAAGGACTGGAATCATCCGGTACTGGATATCTGGGTAGCAGAATTTGTCAAAACTCTGCAAGCCATTCCAGCAGAGGTTCAGATTGTCGCACACAGCTTTGGCTGTCTGACCAGTATTGCGGCCCTTGCCCGACATCCCGAACTCAATGCAAAAGTAAAAAATCTGCTATTGGTGGCACCAGCTAATCCGGCACGATTTGGGGAAAATGGTTTTTCGCGCGACAGTCAGACTGACTACAGCACCTATTTTCAACAGCTCAAGCTTCAGGTGCCCACCACGTTATTGATCAGTGAAAATGATCCCTGGTTAAGTTTTGAAGATGCCCACATACTGGCCCAAACCTGGAAAATCAAACCAATTAATCTGGGTGCAGTCGGTCATGTCAATGTCGCTTCTGGTTTTGGCCCTTTTCCTGAAATTGAACACTATTTGATTTCAGAAAACACTATGCCCCATATCAGCAAAGTTGATGAGAGCAAGTGTTATTTTAAATTTGCATTTTAGTCGCTGCAAATTATGCTTGTGCCCAAATTGTTTTTTTATTTTAGCTGATTGACTTCAATCAGCTTTCTCTCTTCTGAGGAGTAATCATGTCGCAGCGATCCCGAGTGCTGCCAGGATTTGGTCTTTCTCTAGGCTTTACCCTAGCGTATTTGTCATTAATCGTTTTGATCCCGCTGTCAGCTGTTTTTATTAAATCACTGGGCATTGGCTGGGATGGCTTATGGGAAATCCTGAGCTCTGAACGTATCTTGAAATCATTGCAGTTAAGTTTCACCGCGGCCATTGTCGCTGCACTGGTCAATGTAGTTTTTGGCCTGTTGCTGGCGTGGTGTCTGGTACGTTACAGCTTTCCGGGCAAACGCATAGTCGATGCTCTGGTAGATTTGCCATTTGCCTTGCCAACTGCAGTTGCGGGTATTGCCCTGACCTCTTTATATGCACCGACCGGCTGGATTGGTCAAT
The DNA here is from genome assembly GCF_000369725.1 of Acinetobacter sp. CIP 101966. Taxonomy (NCBI): domain Bacteria; kingdom Pseudomonadati; phylum Pseudomonadota; class Gammaproteobacteria; order Moraxellales; family Moraxellaceae; genus Acinetobacter; species Acinetobacter sp. CIP 101966. The sequence goes on from NZ_KB850160.1 coordinate 904,769, forward strand.
ATTTAGAACCAATTGGCATTCAAGTCGCTTATACCCCGATTGGTATTACATTGGCATTGATCTTTATTGGCCTGCCTTTTGTGGTGCGTACCGTCCAACCGGTACTGAGTGATCTGGAAACTGAACTGGAAGAAGCTGCATCTGCATTGGGTGCCAACCGTTTTCAGATTGTGACCAAAGTGATTTTTCCAATTCTTCTGCCTGCGCTGATCACTGGTTTTGCTTTGGCCTTTGCCCGTGGTGTCGGTGAGTATGGTTCGGTGATCTTTATTGCCGGTAACCAGCCTTTTGAAACGGAAATTGCACCGTTAATGATTATTTCTCGCCTAGAAGAATATGACTATGCCGGTGCAACCACGATTGCTGTCGTCATGCTACTGATTTCCTTCGTGATGCTATTCCTGATTAACTTATTACAGGCATGGGCTAGCCGTCGTACCGGGAGAACTGCGCGATGAGTTTAAATACCAACAGCAATGCGCTGGCTGAAAAGTTGCAATCCCGTGATGCAACCCGTGAGCCAACTTGGGTACGTTATACGCTGCTCACTATTGCCTTAATCTTCTTTTTAAGCTGCCTGATTCTGCCCTTGATTCTGGTTTTTGTTGAAGCCTTTAAACAAGGGGTTGGCGTTTATACCCAAGCGCTGGTGCATCCGGATACTCTGTCGGCAGTAAAACTTACCTTGCTGACGGCTGCAATCGCAGTACCGCTCAACGTCGTATTTGGTGTTGCGGCAGCCTGGTCTGTGGCGAAGTTTAACTTTCCAGGTAAATCATTCCTGACGACCATTATTGATCTCCCTTTCTCTGTTTCACCTGTGATTGCGGGTATGATGCTGGTACTGATTTTTGGTACCCAAGGCTGGATGGGCTCTTGGCTGATGGATCACGATATCAAGATCCTTTATGCAGTGCCTGCGATTGTCCTAGCGACTATCTTTATTACGGTACCTTTTGTTGCGCGTGAGCTAATTCCGTTAATGGAAGCACAAGGAACCGAAGAAGAAGAAGCTGCGATTGTACTCGGTGCATCTGGCTGGCAGACTTTCTGGAAAGTGACCCTGCCCAATATCAAATGGGGTCTGATCTATGGCGTGATTCTGTGTAATGCGCGGGCCATGGGTGAATTTGGTGCGGTGTCGGTGGTTTCCGGCCATATCCGTGGTGAAACCAATACCTTGCCGCTACACGTCGAAATTCTTTATAACGAATATACCTTTAGTGCTGCGTTTGCCGTGTCTTCGCTTCTGGCTCTCCTCGCAATTGTGACCCTGATTTTAAAAACATGGGTGGAACTGCGCCAGGAAAAACAAGACAAACGTAATGAAGATTCAACAGTTTCTTAAGGAATGCCCACATGAGTATTCAAGTACAAAATATTGAAAAACACTTTGGTGCATTCCATGCACTTAAAAATATCTCGCTGGATTTCCCAGATGGTCAACTGGTCGCACTTCTTGGTCCATCAGGCTGTGGTAAAACCACTTTGCTACGGATTATTGCCGGTCTGGAATCAGCAGATGGCGGTCAGGTTATTCTTGAGGGCGAAGATGCTACCAATGTGCATGTACGGGAGCGTGAAGTTGGTTTTGTATTCCAGCACTATGCCTTGTTCCGCCATATGACGGTATTTGACAATATTGCCTTTGGCCTGCGTGTGCGTCCACGTAAAACTCGTCCATCGGAAGCGGAAATTAAAAAACGTGTGACACGTTTACTCGACTTGGTTCAGCTCGGTTTCCTTGCTGACCGATATCCAGCTCAACTTTCTGGGGGTCAGCGTCAGCGTATTGCCCTTGCACGTGCTCTGGCCGTTGAACCACGTGTATTATTACTAGATGAACCTTTCGGTGCACTGGATGCCAAAGTGCGTAAGGAACTGCGTCGCTGGTTACGTACCCTGCATGACGAATTGCATATTACTTCGATCTTCGTGACTCATGATCAGGAAGAAGCACTTGAAGTTGCAGATCAGATCGTAGTAATGAACAAAGGCAATGTAGAGCAGATCGGTTCACCGCGTGAGGTCTATGAAACCCCGAAAACTCCATTTGTATTCGACTTTTTGGGTCAGGCGAACCGTTTTGAAGGTCAGAACCATGGCGGCCTCATCCAACTCGGCGAAGACCGCATTCAATTTGAGGGTGCAAAAAATGCCGCTCAAGGTGAAGTGATTTTATTCGCGCGTCCAGATGAACTACGCATTCATGCACAGCCACACGACAATGCCATTCAAGCGACTTTCATTCGTGAATTATGGATCGCGGGTAAAGTCGTTGCAGAGCTAAATGACCGTCAAGGCAATCTGATTGAAATTTTACTGACGCCTGATGAAGCGAGAGCGCACCAATTCCGCCCAAATCAAACTGTTTGGTTAAGTGCGGTGAACTTGCATTTATTTGAAAACCAGGTCGCTTAAGATCAAAAGATGGGGCTTTAAAATGCCCCATCCTCTTCTAGGGTAAGAGAATTATGAATTTCCAACAATTAAGAATTATACGAGAAACGGTTAGACAAAACTTTAATTTAACTGAAGCTTCTGCTGCGCTTTATACTTCACAGTCCGGGGTAAGTAAGCATATTAAAGATCTGGAAGATGAACTGGGGGTGCAGTTATTTATCCGTAAAGGTAAACGTCTACTGGGCTTAACCGAACCAGGTCAGGCACTTTTAGGCATTGTGGAACGCATGCTGGTCGATGCCGACAATATCAAACGTCTGGCCGATGATTTCAATAAAGTCGATGAAGGCACATTGACGATTGCCACGACGCATACCCAGGCGCGTTATGTGTTGCCACCAATTGTCAGCCAATTCAAAAAAGAATTCCCTAAAGTACATTTGATTTTGCAACAGGCCAGCCCGATGGAAATTACGGAAATGCTGCTGGAAGGCCAAGCCGATATCGGTATTGCGACTGAAGCCCTGACGACTGAAGACAATCTGGCCAGCGTGCCTTATTATAACTGGCAACACAGTATTATTACGCCGCAAAATCATCCGCTGGCGAGTAAGGAAAACATCCGGATTGAAGATCTGGCTCACTACCCGATTATTACCTATCATGGTGGTTTTACCGGTCGTTCCAAGATTGATACTGCTTTTGAAGAAGCCGGCTTTGATGTCAATATCGTGATGTCCGCACTCGATGCCGATGTGATTAAAACCTATGTCGAAATGAACATGGGCGTGGGTATCGTCAACGATGTCGCTTATAACCCTGAGCGCGATTATCGTTTAAAGCAAATTAAAACCGACATTTTTGGTGTCAATACCACCTGGATTGCGGTACGTAAAGGACATTTACTGCGTGGCTATGGCTACGAGTTTATTTCCCTATGCTCGCCAGATGCCAATATTAAAGCACTTAAAAAAGTCGCCTATCCAGACGACTGAACTAAATTCAGGCTTTAAACTCAAGAGGCTCATTGGCCTCTTTTTTATTTTTTGAGTAGATAAAGAATATAAATATCAAGCATAATCACATGCATAATAAATTGAATTATACCAAGATGATCAATAATAAATTTGCTCTTTTCTCCGTGGGCTTGTTTTTCTCCGGGTCAGGTTATGCAGCAGCGTTTGAACAATCTAACCAAAGCATCCAATCGTTTTTTGAAAAAAATCATTATGCTGAAGTTTCATTGGCCTGGGTTCGCCCTGATATCAGCGGTCAGGTACAACATACCGAAGAGCTACAACAATTAGGCATCATCGATTTTTCTACAGGAAATCTTGCCCATAGCCAATGGGTTTCCAATGCCGCATTAAAATTCCAGTTAAATCCTCAAGTGTCGTGGGGACTGATTTATGATCGGCCTTATTCTATAGATATCGCTTATCATTATGATCCTGTTTTTGCAGGTGCGGCACTTCCCATTGAGGCTGCTACCATTCAGTTTGAGAGCCATAATTTGACCTCATTAATTGGCTTTCAACCAGACGCTGACTGGAATTTTTATACAGGGCTAAGTTATCAAAGCTTAGAGGGAAATTTATATTTAGCCGGGCAGACATTTTATATATTCAATGGTTATCGAGCCACATTTGAACGAGATCCCGCTTGGGGCTGGCTTGCAGTAATCAGTTATCAGATTCCTGAATATTTTTTTAGAACCGCACTGACCTATCGTTCTGCAATTACTCATCACAATAAAACCACTGAATCAATTATTGTAGGTACAAATCCAGCACCTTATACAGAAATTCAAACTCCACAGTCTGTGAACTTGGATTTTCAGACAGCTTTAACTGATCAAAATGCGCTCTATGGCACGCTGCGTTGGTCAAACTGGCAGAATTTCGTGATCCAGCCACCTAAATTTGGCGCTGTAATTGACTATGCGGCCTTACAGTTCCCTGAAGTAAAACCTTTTAGAATGATTGATTATCGTGAGGATCAATGGTCTGGCAAAATCGGACTTGCCCATCAATGGTCATCTTTTGGCATAAATTCGATTGAACTTTTATGGGATTCTGGTACAGGAAATCCGGCTTCAACCTTGAATCCGAGTGATGGCTATTGGGGTATCGGACTAGGTCATCTTTATAAGATTCAAGAAACCTGGGATATTGCTACTGGACTATATTATTTAAAGTTTCAAAAACCTGAAATTTCCTCATCCGAACCTATGACGCCACAGATTGCAGGTTTATCTGCAGTTTCTGAAAATAGTGCTTTGATCCTAGCTTTGAAACTGGGTTATCACTTTTAAAATTGTTCTAAAAATATAAAAAAACGGGCCGAAGCCCGTTTTTTTATATTAAGTTAAATCTTAGAAGCGGAAGCTCACACCTAGTTTCGCTACTGGTAACCATTCGTATTTATTGTCGTTACGAATATCACGTTCTTCTTGAGCAAGAGCATCTTCTAAACTGTTACCTTCGCTTCCTGGGCCTACTGCTATTAAAGCTTCTGGATTAGCAGTTAAATTTGCAGTTGGATTTCCATTATAGTAGGCACCAATTTCACCAAATACTCCCCAACGATTAGTAATCGCGGGAGAAAAACCGATACCTACATAAGGAGCAATGTTGTTCTTGTAGGATAAATCACCACTAATACGAACATCGGCACCAGTTGGATTGCTAAAGCGTTCTCCACCTACTGTAAATGAAGCATTAGTACCTGGACGACGTTCTAGACCATAATCATTATCAATATAACCTACCCCAGCCGCCATATAGAACCAGTTTGCCCAAGGACGAATTTCAGCATTTAGATAAGTCAGGTTATTGTCCATATCTAGGTCATAATCAGAACCATTGATTGATAAATCATCAGACCAGGAAATATCACCGCCGTTATAACCTAAAGTGACACCTACATATGGGTTAGCACTCCAGGAAATTGCACCACCATAACCGGTAGTACCGACTTCAGCACGAACAGAAGCTGGTTTAAAGAAAGAGAATTCAGCAACGCCTTCATCTGTTACGATTGTTTCATCAGCAGCCATCGCAGAACTCGCTGCTAGAGCTAAGACTGATACTGCTAAAATGTTATGTAAAGATTTCATTATTTCTCTCCTCAAAAGAACTTATTTTGATCATTAGTTATTCGTGATAGGCTCAATATAAAGGACTTAAAAAATATTTTTTATTCGCATTTTGCTCATCTTTTGTTATTTTTTGATACAAATTAATTTTTCTTGTTCAGAACCAAGCATTTTCTAACACTTCTCCTACATTTCAACATAATGAAAAAGTATACTTATCACTTTAATAATTTCACGCTTTCTACACTTTTGGTTATTTTTCATCTATTTTTAGTGCTTTCAACTATTTTTCCTGCAATATAGTGTAAAATCTAGAAAATTTTTTTCTGGAAGGAAGATCATGTCGCAGCTTTCAACAATCATTGAACAAGCGTTTGAAGACCGTGCGAATTTTACAGCTGCAGATTGCTCTGCTGAAATCCGTCAAGCAGTTGAGGAAGTAATTGCTGGTCTAGACAATGGTACTTTACGTGTTGCTGAAAAAATCGATGGTGAATGGGTTGTTCATCAATGGATTAAAAAAGCGGTATTGTTATCATTTAAATTGAACGACAACAAACCAATGGAAGCTTGTGATCTTCGTTTCTATGACAAAGTAGAGACTAAATTCTCAGGTTGGACTGAAGAACAATTTAAGGCTGCTGGTGTACGTGTCGTACCACCTGCTGTCGCACGTAAAGGTTCTTTCCAGGCCAAAGGCGTGATCTTGATGCCTTCTTATGTCAACATCGGTGCTTATGTAGATGAAGGCACGATGGTTGATACCTGGGCAACTGTCGGTTCATGTGCGCAAATTGGTAAAAATGTTCACTTGTCAGGTGGTGTAGGGATTGGTGGTGTGCTTGAACCACTGCAAGCGAATCCAACCATTATTGAAGATAACTGCTTTATCGGTGCACGTTCTGAAATCGTTGAAGGCGTAATCGTTGAAGAAGGTTCTGTAATTTCAATGGGTGTATTCATTGGTCAATCGACCAAGATTTATGACCGTACCACTGGCGAAATCCACTACGGCCGTGTACCAGCAGGTTCAGTCGTTGTTGCTGGTAGCCTCCCTTCTAAGTGTGGCACTTACAGCCTGTATGCTGCCATCATCGTGAAAAAAGTTGATGCACAAACTCGTTCTAAAACAAGTCTGAACGATCTATTACGTGAAGACTAAGATGTCTTAACTTAGAGGACACATTTGTGTTCCTCGGAGCTTCAACTGCTCCTCGTCTCTACGATTAGTAATAATCGTAGGGATTTTTATTTTTATATCCGGTTATTTATTTCTCATTGGTTAGTTTTGTTATGAATACGCTTCGATCTTCCGCAATTCCTGTCTCTGATCCGTCTGCGGGTTTACGCATTACGGAGATTTTCTATTCATTGCAAGGTGAAGCCAATGCCGCAGGACTGCCAACGGTATTTATCCGTTTAACCGGTTGTCCATTACGTTGTAGCTATTGTGATACCACCTATTCCTTTGAAGGCGGTGAGCGTCAGTCTCTGGACGATATTATCCAGACCACGCTAGATTTTAAAACCCCTTATGTCTGTGTGACCGGTGGTGAACCACTGGCACAACCAAATGCCCTACCCCTGATGCAGCGACTTGCAGATTTAGGATGTCAGGTTTCACTTGAAACCAGTGGCGCTTTAGATGTGTCCAAAGTGGATTCACGTATTTCTAAAGTTTTAGATTTAAAAACACCAAATTCAGGTGAAGTTGCACGGAATTTGCTTGCTAATCTCGATCATTTAACTGCACATGATCAAATCAAGTTCGTAATATGCAATCGTGAAGATTATGAATGGTCAAAACAACAACTTGAACAGTACCAACTTCAAGACAAAGTGAGTACAGTTTGGTTTTCGCCTGCATTTGCGGTCGAAAAAGGTGCGGTTCGTTTACCGCCACTGGCACGTGATTTGGCTCAGTGGATTTTAGAAGACCATCTCCCTGTTCGTTTCCAGTTACAGCTGCACAAGTTGTTATGGAATGATGAAACTGGTCGTTAATTTTTTGTAAAGTATTTTTTTGGAGAATCAGCTTATGCGCCCTCGTGCCATTGTCCTGTTATCTGGCGGTTTAGACTCAACCACATGTCTGGCTTGGGCACAGGCACGCTATGAATGTATCGCACTCAGTTTTCGATATGGTCAGCGTTCAACGACCGAGCTGGATGCAGCAAAAGCTTTAACGCAACGTGCGGGTGTGGAACATCGAGTGATCAATATTGATCTGGGTAATCTGGGTGGCTCAGCCCTTACCGATCATAGTATTGAGGTACCCGACCATGAACAGGCTGGCATTCCGATTACTTACGTTCCTGCACGTAATACTATCTTCTTGTCTTACGCTCTAGCCGCGGCAGAAGTGTTCGAAGCTGAAGCGATTGTCATCGGAATTAATGCGGTTGATTACTCCGGTTATCCGGATTGCCGTCCGGAATTTATCGAGGCATTTGCCAACATGGCACGCCTTGCGACCAAGGTTGGCGTAGAGGGTCAGGCGCTCAAATTTGAAACACCTTTGTTACATTTATCCAAAGCAAATATCATTCGCTTAGGTATTGAACATGGCGTAGACTACAGTCAAACGGTGTCATGCTATCAAGCAGATGACCAAGGACGTGCCTGTGGCAAATGCGATAGTTGTCGTTTACGTAAACAGGGTTTTGCGGACGCAGGTGTTGAAGACCCGACACGTTATATACCGTAATAACAAGGTAGAGTTTATGAAGAATTTAAAATCAAGCATCGTGCTTTCAGCAATTGTTTCAGCTGCTGCTATGTTCGCAACTACGGCTCAAGCGGCTGATGACAAATTACAACAAGCTTATAAAAGCACCAATGTAAAATCTGCATTGATCAATGTTTGTAAAAATGAAACTGGCAAAAGCAAAAAATTGACATCTGCTGAAGTCAGCAAATATTGTGGTTGTGCTATTGAAGCAGATGGCAAATTAACCAATGCACAAAAATGGGAAATTCAAAGCACCATTAACCAGAAGAAAAGCCCAGGCACTTTAGCTTTTGTACAGAAGCAGAATAAAGATCTTCAAGCATGCTTTGGTCCACAGTTAACAGGCAAACTGAAAACTTTGACTGAAGAAGCAATGAAATCAGCTCAAGCGGCACCAAAGAAATAAGATCTGATTATTCTTTGATAAAATAAGCCACTATAATGTGGCTTATTTTTTTGAAAAAATTTAAAGAAAACAGGAGTTTTTATGTCTGAAATTAGTTTGCTTGACCAGAATTTTCCTGCGACGACAGGCGAAATCAATTTAACCCAGTTAAATACAGAATGGCTGGTGATTTATTTTTATCCTAAAGATTCTACGCCAGGCTGTACGACTCAGGCAGTTGGCTTTTCCTGTTTAAAAGATCAGTTCGATGCTTTAAATACCACAATTCTTGGCGTATCCCGTGATTCGGTAAAAGCTCATCAGAACTTTACTGAAAAGCAGAACCTGAGTATTAACCTGATCAGTGATAAAGAAGAAGTGTTGTGCAATCACTTTGATGTGATTAAAGAAAAGAACATGTATGGTAAACAAGTGATGGGCATTGAGCGTTCAACTTTTATTTTCCATAATGGCCAACTGGTCAAAGAATACCGTAAGGTCAAAGCAGCAGGTCACGCAGAACAAGTTCTGGAAGATTTAAAAGCTTTACAAGCTGCTTAATTGCATGCTTGTGTATAAATAGAAGCTCGAAATATTCGGGCTTTTTTTACAATAAATGTCATATCATCAAGTATTTTATATCTACCCTAGTTCATTTCACACTGTCCCGAAAGATGAAGATTCACTTTATCTCCTACCCCGGCAATTCCTTTTTTCATACCAAAATCCCTACGGTTAATCACAGCAGATGCCTGAACATCAAGCAGGTTGGTATTCGACATACTGGGTTTAAAGGTTGTTTCGAAAATCACAGGCTTGGTCACACCACGCAGGGTTAAATGACCTAAAACATTGTATTTGCCATTGCCCAATTCTTTAAACTGGATACTTTTAAAAATTACAGTCTTATATTTTTCTACATAAAATAGGTCTTCGCCCAGAATCATATGTTTAAATAGCGGCTTACTAAAGCTTAAACTTTCCACATCCATGACCAGATGGGTTGAGGCATTTTGCGGTGCTTTAGCATCAAACTGCATCGTGGATTGAACCTGATTGAACTTGGCTTTAACTACAGTAAGACCCATCGACTTGATCTCAAAACCGACATCACTTTTGGGAGTTAAGGTCCATGATCTTGCAAAAGACTGACTGGTCAAAGCTAAACAGATCGCCAAGCTAAGGAGCCCAGTTTTTATTGTTGTTTTCAATTTTAAATCCACCTTGTTTAATTTCTTATTGATCGGATTTAAGTACACGGCTTAATCTGAAACTAAATTTTCTTGTTTTTTGAGCGAACAGGTTTTCGTTATTTTTATACCAGTTTATTGAAGTTTTTGTAAAATCATTCATGACTAACGGACAAAATGCTTGTGCTGGTTTTTCTCTGATAAGTGGCCCTGCTAGGCTAGCAGGAGATTGTTTTCATCTTATAAAATTCTGATTTTAAAATTTTTTTATACCAGACAGATCGTTTATTTTAAGCTCAATATATATTGAAATATCTATGTGCTTGCAGTACTGAAAAGAGTTGTTTTCTGCGCTGACCATTCTCGATACCTATCTAAAATGACACGCTTGGTCAACTTCTTAACCGATCTATCGGCTTTTGTAGCCTGAATCAAATACTGAGGATTAATGACACCGCGACGCCCCACATGGTACAGGCAATAATAGCATCCAGTATTTTCCATGCTTTTGGATGCTGGAACCAAGGCGTCAGTATCTTTGCCCCATATCCCAAACTAAAGAAAAAGAACCAGGAAGCACAGACAGCACCTAAAGCAAACCACCATTTTCCTAAGGCGTATTGGGTTGAAATTGATCCAATCAATATGACTGTGTCTAAGTAAACATGCGGATTTAGCCAAGTAAAAGCCAGGCAGATCATCAGTACTTGTAGAAAATGCTCTGTTAGCTGGTCACTTGGTGCCAAAACCTCTGTTGATTTAAATGCGCTGATCGCATGATGCAAACCATAATAAAACAGGAATCCTGCACCAATATATTTAGAAAATATAACAATATCTGGATAATGTTCAATGATACGCGCAAAGCCTAGTACGCCAAGCAGAATTAAAATGGAATCAGACAAGGCACAAATCACACAGACCCAGAACACATGCTGCTGTTTTAAACCTTGTTTTAATACAAAAGCATTCTGTGCACCGATACTGACAATCAGGCTCATTCCCACTGCAAAACCACTCATCATATAACTGAACATCACATTCCCCTTTTTTTGAATAAATGAATTATTCAACAAAATGGATGCGATTAATTAAAACTAAGTTAATATCAATTTAACTAAATTATTTTTAGATAACAGATATGCTGAATGCGAAACAATGTGATGCTTTTTACGCAGTTGCAAAAACGGGAAGTTTCGATCTGGCTGCCGAGCAGCTAAATATTACTGCCTCGGCAGTGACCCTTCGTGTTCAAAGTCTGGAAAAAAAATTGGGACAATTGCTTCTGGTGAGAGATCGGCCTTGCCGTGTGACTCAATCCGGACAAACCTTATTGCATTATTTACAGCATCAACGTTTGCTAGAACAGAATCTGATGCAGGATTTGGGTGGACAATTGCAACAGGAAGGTTTCTATTGTCTGAATATTGCCACCAATGCTGATTCGCTCGCGACCTGGCTATTACCAACCTTACAAGCCCAGCTGATCCAGCATAAAATTGTGTTGCATTTTCAGGTGGATGATCAATCACAGACTCATCATCTGTTAGAAGCAGGTCTCGTCAATGCCTGTTTGAGTACAGAGAGTAAGGCAATGAAAGGTTGCCGGGCTGAGTTGATCGGACAGATGCAGTATCGTCTGGTCGCCACCCCTGACTTTTCCCGAAACTGGTTTCATCAAGGGGTACATCGGGATGCGCTACGCCTTGCCCCTGCCATTATTTTTAATGAAAAAGACCAGCTACATACCCAGTTTATTCAGCACGAATTTGGCCTGAACCTTGCTCAATATCCTCATTTCTTTATTCCATCGACCCATGCATTTTTTGATGCGATTGTCATGGGTCTAGGATATGGCTGGCTGCCGGACTATCAAACCAGGGATTTGCTGGAGTCAGGTGAACTGCTTGAACTTTCGAGTGAGATGCGAATTGAAGTACCCTTGTATTGGCATCACTGGAAAGAACAGTCGTCTGCCCTGGAAATTTTAGGCGAATGTTTGAAACAGCATGCTCAAACTACCATGAATCAACCCATAACAACCTGATACTTTTAAAGCAGATTGGTTTTATCATTCTGGGCAAATTTTTCACTGAGTTGCTGATAGGTCGTGGTTTTTTGGAAATTCTCTAGAAAATCAATCGTGCCTTGTGGAAATTTATCTCGTTGAATTTCGCCACGATAATAAGCTTCACGCATCGGCGTGGCGGATAAGGCATCTTCCAGGCTGTCAAGTTCGACCATTTCCCATTCTGGAAAAAACTTTAAATAATAAGAAGAATCATCTTTAAAGTGCCCAATCAGCCCAACTTTGGCATCCGGTTCAATAACCTGATTCACCAGCGATTTCACCAGTTTTTGCCATTTTTCATCATTATAAACATCAATGACTTCTACAAATTTGATCCGAGCTTGATCTTCAGGACTGAAATTTGACAGGATCATGGCTTCACGCTCCGAAGCCAAGAATGGATTTTTGATATTGCGTTCATTTTGCGCAGAGCCGAGAGCCAAAATCACATGTTGACTGTGTTGCAGGGCAATGTTAATCGTTTGCATGTGCGCCAGATGAAAAGGCTGAAAGCGGCCAATGAAAACCAGATAATCAAATGTATAGTTCATAAGGGATCAGTTTTTTATGACTCATGAGTTGTGCTGCCCCAATAAATATGCGACATAATCATTCCCATAAAATCAAATTAAGTTTTAAAGCAAGGATAGTACGATGACACTGAGCTGTATTCAACAACCTCATGAGCATTTGAATGCGAATTTAGAACATGGTGTACTCACTTTAGCCATCAATCGTCCGGAAGCGAAAAATGCGTTATATAGCGAACTTTATCTCTGGATTGCGAAAGCTTTAGATGAAGCAGATCAGGCGCCTGAAGTTCGTGTGGTCGTTTTACGTGGTCAGGATGCAGACTTTAGTGCGGGCAATGATATGCAGGATTTTATGAAATCTGCTGCGAAGAAAGGTCAGGCACCCGCCGCTGAAGGCCCACCGTTTGTTTTACTGAAATCTGCTGCAAAATTTTCCAAGCCATTGATTGCAGCCGTGCGTGGTGTTGCAATCGGCATTGGCGTGACGATCTTACTGCATTGTGATCTGGTCTATAGTGACAATACCGCCCTGTTCCAGATTCCATTTGTCAGTCTGGGTCTATCGCCTGAAGGTGCTTCAAGCAAGCTGTTGATTCAGCAAGCGGGTTATCATAAAGCGGCCGAATTATTGCTGACTGCGCAAAAATTCAATAGCGAAAAAGCACTCGACGCAGGTCTGGTGAATAGCATTGAAGAAGATGTTTATACTAAAGCAGCAGCACAAGCTGCCCAGCTCTCTGCCCTGCCATTGGCATCACTGGTGCAATCTAAAGCCTTGATGAAACATAATGTGAATGAAATTGTGGAATGGATTGACCATGAAGCAGAAATTTTCATGCAGCGTGTTGGCTCGCCAGAAATGCTGGAAGCGGTTCAAGCCTTTATGCAAAAACGTAAACCTGATTTCACACAATTCAACTAATTTTCAAACTTATGAGTTCAACGAGGTGGTTTAGACTGCCTCAATCTTTTATTTTTCCAAGAATCTGAAGTATGCCAAATCAAAACTCTCAAACCTCTTCTCAAACAACAGATAGTTCAAATCCAGAAAAGAAACGTTATTACGAACCTGCACCTCAAGATATAGATATAGACAATTTTCGTAAGGTGATTGAAAGCCGACGTTCAGTGCGTAAATTTACCAAAAAGCCAATTCCTGTCGAAGTTCTGGATGCCTGTATGGATCTAGCGTTGTTGGCACCAAATTCGTCGAACTTGCAGCCTTGGACTTTTTATGTGGTACAAAATCCGGGCAAGAAAAAACGTCTGGTCAAAGCCTGTATGAGTCAACTGGCAGCCAAAACAGCTTCTGAGCTAATTGTCTGTATCGCACGTACCGACCGTATCGATGAAATGGCGAAACGTAATGTGAATGAATTTCCATTTCCTGAAGCACCGCCCGCGATTAAGAAATACTATAAATATATTCCCTACAACTATAAGACTGGTTATCTGAATGCTTTTGGTAACTTTAAGAAAGTGGCTTTCAAAGTTGCCCGTACACTGGACAAACAAATGCCAGTTTCTGCTTTCAGTCCAGCTGATGCGAAACTGTGGGCGACCAAAACGACGGCGCTTGCTTGTGAAAACCTGGTCTTAGCTTTACGTGCTTATGGTTTTGACAGCTGTATGATGGAAGGTTTTGATGAACCGATGGTTCGTGAAATTCTAGAATTGAATGATGAACAGTATCCGGTCATGGTAATTGGTGCAGGTGAACGTGCTGAAGACGGCGTGTTCTTCCCGCAATACCGTTTTGATCGTGAACTGTTTATTCAGAAGGTTTAAGCTTCGTATCTATAGAAATTAAATACCTTAAATCTGATAGATATCTTATGACATGGATGTCACATAATTCACTCTTTATACGCTAAAAACTATACATAAGATAAATCTTAACGGAAATTTCATATTTTTTATTAACGCTCTTTCATAAGTCATTTTTTTACTTAGCTCCAAGTTGTATATTCCAGCAATCAAATTAAATCTCAAACCAAGTTTTTTTCCTCTGTTACGATATCTTTCAGCAAGGATTTTGAAAGCTTTCACACTACCCAATACATGTACAATTCCGATTCTTCTTCCATTAATTTTTTGATTATAAGTTTTGAGTTCAATATCCAATTTAGTGATTTCTCTAGTTAAATTTCTTTTTAATCGAAAATTAAGCTGAGCTAAAAAGTTTAATTTTTTTTACATGATCACACAAAATGTCTATTGTGGAATTTAAAAGATAGTTTATTTTTCTTCTATTTTTTATGAAGATAATTTTTATACTTTTAAAGTATAAAAAAGTTTAAATATTAAATATCAATATAAAACAATATCTTAATATGTTTTAAAAAGACTTATAGAACTATCTTAAGCTTACTGAATTAAAGTTAAGGTAAAAAGAAAGATGAATTTTCCAAAATAAAAAAATGCCAACCAGAACAAATATTTAAGTATTTCTTAATTAAAAATGGTATTTTTTGTGATAGATCATTTAATCATTAAGATGATTTAATCAGTTCGCATAATAACAATAGATAAATAAAAAATGTGACTGAAATTTTGGCTCTCTAGTTCTTTTATAAAAAGAGGCTCGAAGAAGCAAAAAAGAATTAGAGGGTTCACTTAAAAAGAAGTTAAATAGGAGGTGAAGGCGTACTGAAGATAAGATTCATAACCTTATAATAGGATAGTAAATATTTTGAAATAAAATGCATTTTTTAAACAAATTAAAAAGACCCTAACATACAGAAGAGTTGAGGCCATGAAAAAAAAGTATAGTAAATTTTTATCCATTCCTACAGATTTTAATTTAGAAGATTCGCCCTACCATTGGATTAGTCAAGTGCATACCCAATATGTGCAAAATGTTGACTATGCCTTAAAGAAATACGGTTTAGACAATTCTCGAAGACGTATTTTACTGGCATTAAAATTTAAAAATAGAGCGAGTATTTCTGATTTATCTGACATGTTGATTTATAAGATGTCAACTACCACTAAAATCATCTATCGCCTGAAAGATGAGGGATTAGTACATACTTATTCCTGTGAGGATGATGCACGAATTACCCGAGTATTATTAACCGAAAAAGGTCAGCAAATGATTAAAAAGATTAATGATCTTAGTGTTGTTGTACTAGAGCAATCTTTCGATGGTTTAACACCGTTGCAAATTGAAAAAATGCTACACAGCCTTAAGCATATCTTCCGCAACCTGGCTCCTTCGCATTAGTTGAATCAAAGGTAAATTAAAGTATATAAAAATTGAGTTAAAATCAGGGGAAAGTATATTTTTTAAATTTCAGGACGTAATATTATAATAATTAGCATAAAAGATATCTATTTAAAAACAATAGATATCTTTTATAATTAAAAAATAATCATCTGTTTAATTAATATTTATATAATAAGAACATTTAAAAAAATAATTCAAATCATAAATTATTTTAACTAGATCAAGGCCAATTAAGGGACAGCATTAAAATTTAATCTAGATTTAAACCTAGGAGCAAACTAATGAAAATAAAATATCTAGTAATCTGCGGTATCTGCTTA
Organism: Acinetobacter sp. CIP 101966; assembly: GCF_000369725.1. Classification (NCBI taxonomy): domain Bacteria; kingdom Pseudomonadati; phylum Pseudomonadota; class Gammaproteobacteria; order Moraxellales; family Moraxellaceae; genus Acinetobacter; species Acinetobacter sp. CIP 101966. Next base: position 920,728 of record NZ_KB850160.1, read on the forward strand.
AGTTGACAAAAATAACTAAACATGCGAAAAGACATTTTTGGTTAAACGATGTTTGCACATGCCACGGATTGTTACCGTCCCACTCAGCTTAGAACAGCGTGCACAACTAATTCTCCTGACCAAGCATGCAGCACATTGGCGTGAAAGACAACGTGCCCAAACTATTCTCTGGCTTTCCGAAGGTAAAACTGTTGCCGAAGTTGCTGCGTTACAAGAGCGTATCCCAGAAACCATAAGGCTACAACGCCGACATTGGGAGCTACATCAGTTTGAATCGATTCAAGAAGGTCATCGCTCAGGCCGTCCCAATACACTGACATCAAACTATCAGGCTCAAATCTTAGAGTGGGTCAACACAAGCCCACTCAATGCAGAACAAATCCGAGTCAAACTGCATGAAAAACACGGTGTGTCCGTGTCTGTTGAAACTATTCGCAAGTTTTTGCGAGATTCAGGCATGGTCTTCAAACGCACCCGCCACAGCTTGAAAAAAAAGAGACCCGACCGCATTTGGACAAGCGCAACAGCAAATTGAAGCATTACGTGAGCAAGCGGCACGTGGTGAAATTGTATTGGGCTATGTCGACGAAACAGGATTTTCGGCTACGCCAGATAACCGTTATGCATGGACAAAGATAGGCGATGTTCATGCGGTTGATGCTGTAAGACTAAAGCGAGTTAATGTGATGGGTTGTCTCCTGTCAACGGGTCATCTGATCACCAGTTGCCTACAGGAGTCCGTTAACAGTCGCTGGTTTTATGCCTATTTGATGGGTGTAGCAGCACAGGTGAAACGCAGCTATCAAGTTCCTTTGGTGTTGATTGTTGACAATGCCTCGATTCATCGCAGCAAACAGATGGTAGATTGGCGCAAGCTTCTTGTACAAGAGTATTCAACGACTTTGTATTTTCTACCTGCGTATAGTCCTGAGCTGAATAGAATTGAGATGGTTTGGAAGCAGATGAAGTATAACTGGCGGGATTTTAAGGTAATGAAGGCAGATCAAATAGAGCGTTGGGTTGGGCAGATTTCAAAGGGTTTTGGTAATGAATACATGTTTACTTTTTAGTTGATACTTATTAACTGGCTGTCAAGCAACGGCACCGCTTATGAAGAATAGTATCACTTTTGTTGTAGGACCATCCGACTTTGAGCATAACTTTATTTTTAAAAACAATTGGCCATTGTGTCGTAATTTTTATGATAGCGATGGAAATATGCCTGTAAAAAGAAAAACTAAATATTTAACTACAGATAACACTTGTAAAGTATCTCCTGAAGGTTATGTGCCTGAACAAATTATTATTAAATATGCCCCTTGGTTGACTTATGAAGAGCAAATAAAAAAAGGATATGGTGTTCCTGAAGAACTACGTTATGCTCAAGGAGAAGAGGCAGCAAAAAAAAGACTCGCTATAATGGCAGCGAAACAGGAAGGTGTAGCAAAAATTCCAGCCACAGAATGGAAACGTATTATATTAACTCCCCCTCAAGAAGTAGAAAAGTATAAGTATCAAGTTCCTGAAGATAAAGGTAACCGCAGTCGAGGCAAAGACATTCATTACCTCATTTCCCTGAATCCCGATGGTAGCTACGACATAAAAACCAAATTGTATTGGGTCTCAAAATATCAAGAATTCTGGAATTGAATTTCAATTGTAAGCCTATGATAAAGCCCGCTTGATTTCAGGTAGACTTCTGCTTATATAGCTATCTGTAAACAACTCAAGCTCATATTGTTCTCAATTTCCGATAATCAATCCAGTTACAATGAAACCCGACGGGTACACGTATTGGTAAATGAATGGTTGTAATCGGCCCTTCAGCCATATGCTGTGCATCCAGAATCACCACTTTGGATGGGCGTCCATCTAAAGCATGAACATAAGACATCAGCCAGCCATCATTTTCAGCTTGAGCACCTTCCCGTGCGACGAATATCACCTCTCCTGTTACCCAGTTTTCTCCAAAAGAATAGCTTTCTGAATTGCCAGTTTCCACATCATGGCTCAAAAGAGTATTGCTGCTGACATGAGAAGGATCATCAAACTCGCCAAAGGAAATAGTGTAGACATAGCGATAAGGCCGACCTGTATAAGCTTCATTAATCTGTGGGAATTCCTGTTTCATCTCGGATAATATCGTCCGAGCCACTTTTCCAGTGCCGTGTTCAAAAATGAACCGCTCCAGCCGAATATCCTGATCTTCAATCGGTCCCTGAATCGAACTGACCAAGGCTTTGGAGTGCACCACCACATCCATAACCACATCACCAGAATCCAGCTCATAAGCATTCACGGTATGAAAAATAAAATAGGGATCAATCTCATACCAGCGAATATCAATTGCCTTACCGTCAAAAGGCAATATACCCATGCGTGCCTGCCGTTTTGGATTCCATTGATATGGCAACATTGAACCCTTTAAAGCACTGCGTACAGAAAAGTTTACATTCAGGTCCAGAATCAGCACATGAGATCTGGTAATGGCACAATCATGAATCATCGGACCATGTTTCACTGGAATGTCGACATAATGTTTCAACTTACCTTTTGAATCTATCTGCAAATAAAAAACTTTGTTCTGACTTAAAGCATCATAACAAATCGCATGAATATCGCCCGTTTCAGGATCAATATGCGGATGGGCAGTAAATGGAAAATCCTGATCATCTTCAAATAAATGATGTCGTTTTGACTCCAGTGCAGCATTCAACTCAACTGGATATGCACCCGCTTCTACCAGTGCCCAGATTTTTCCGGCAAAGTGGATGACATTGGTATTGACTGCATCCGCGACACCTCGCGTTTTACCGGGAATTTGTGGTCGATGAAGTTTTTTCTGCACACTGGCAGAACCGATATAACTGCTTTTATACCAATGTGCCTCACCACCTTTAAGTCTGAGCGCATGCAACATGCCATCGCCCGTAAACCAGTGATAGTTGCGTGGGTTTTTGACTGTAATAGGATTTGGACCAATCCGCATTAATGCGCCATCCAGTTCTGCAGGAATCTGCCCTTCAACCTTTAAATCTGTGGAAAAGTGTTCCTGCCGCTCTGGTGCAAATATACCTTCCAGATAGGGATTATCTGGCGAATATGGAATGCGCTGATGCAGGATTTCTGTACCGTACTGGATAGATTTACTGAGGGTATTCTTAAGCGCACTGCTCAGCGGTTTTGGCCACGGCATTGTTATTTTCCTTATTATATTTTTTCTTTGGATTATTCTGGAAGAAATGATAATAACAAAAGCAGGTCGGCTGGTTTCTGAATCTAGATTAACGGCGCGCTAAGTTAAACGCGCCGCAGCAGAGTATCAATTTTAGACTTTGATATCCAGAAGCTGAATAAATTCAAAGGCTGGCTCTTCATAAGGATGACTTTCTTTCAGCGCCTTGGCCACTTCGACTGCCTTTTCATCCGGCACCAGAATTTCTACCCGCCATTCTTGTACCTGTTCCAGTTTACCCACTTCACCAATATGAGGATCTGCACCTTCCTGCGGCTTAAACTGTCCGGTTCCTAAAACCTGCCAGGCACAATTCGTATACTCACCAATACCGCCCGCTCCTGCTGCAAATATCGCATTCTTAGTGTCTTCCAGATTTTCATCCGGCACGTAATAAATCAGCTTTAACATATATTCCTTCCTGAAATTCAGTTACTTGTCGTATTGTTAAGCGCTTGGGTAATCATCTTCAATGCAGGATTTTGGGAATTCTTGTTAAATGTTGCATACAAGCCCAGTTTTGGCAGTGCCTGATCAGTCTGGACAATTTTTACATGCTCATTCAAAAGACGCAGTAAATATTCGGGCGCAAAACTAAAGCCCATTCCCATATTGGTCAGATTGATGTGTTGCAAGACATTGGTCACCCACAACAGCTGTTCATGTTCGAGTTGATCAATGCAGAGCAGTTTATCCAGCTTCTCATAAAATACGGGCGAAGCATTCTGCTCGCACATAATCATATTGTGATTTTTCAGTTCCTGTAATTTCAGGATTCGATCTGTAGGATGTAAATGCTGAGCGGCAACCAGATAAATTTGCTCGGTTAATAAATGAATATTCTCAAAATCTGGATGGTCCAGATGAAAGCGGGTAATACATCAATCCAGTTCAGCATTTTTTAGCCGCTGAATCTGTTCCATACAGGTCAGGCTATGCAGATGGATTTTTAAGTCCGGCATGGTTTTTTTAAGCTGGGCCAGAATCTGTGGCATCACTTTGATTTCTGCAACATTCAGAAAGCCAATATGAATCTGGTTATTTTTCTGCTGTGCGACCTGGCGTGCTGCTGCCACTGCCAACTCGGCATTTTCCAGTGCTTTTTCGGCATAGATCTGAAAAGCTCGCCCTTCATCGGTGAGTTTGACCTTTCTGGATGAACGATCAAACAGCATGACGCCTACTTCCTGCTCCAGATCCTTAATTTGCTGGCTTAATGACGGCTGAGCGGTAAACAGTTTTTCGGCAGCCTTGGTAAAACTTTGTTGCTGCGCCACAGTAATAAAATAGCGTAAATGTCGAAGTTCCATAGCCTGCCCGGTTTCTGATCAGGTCAGCATCTTAAGATTATGACCCACGTATTGCAAATAAGAATAGGTCGATAGTTTATATGAATATCGCTATATCAACAGATCCTGTTTTACTAGACTGCCTGATTATATAGATAGCTTGTTCTTCACCTATACACATGGAGTCTTGTATGACACAACACTATGACACTGATGTTCTGATCATTGGTACTGGTCCTGCAGGTTCAACATTAGGTTTGGCTTTGGCGAATTATGGTATCAAGGTACAACTGTTTACCCAGTTTAGCTGGCTGGCCAATAGTCCACGTGCCCATATTACCAATCAGCGTGCCATGGAAGTATTACGTGATTTAGGTATTGAAGAACAGGTTAAAGAGATTGCAACACCATGGGAACAGATGGGTGAAAGCCTGATTACCACCAGTCTGGTCGGCGAAGAAATCGCCCGTTTAAGTGCATGGGGTACCGGTGATGAACGTCATGGTGACTATATCCAAGGCAGTCCATGTCCTTTAGTTGATTTGATCCAACCCAAAATGGAAGCTTTACTGGTGAAAAATGCCGGTGAACGTGGTGCAATTTATAACTTCAATACTGAATACCTGTCACATGTGCAGGACGAAGATGGCGTGACTGCTACTTTCCTGAACCGCATTACCAATACTGAATTTAGCTTAAGAGCAAAATATCTGGTGGGTATGGATGGTGCTAAATCTCATGTATTGGAACAGCTCGGCTTGCCACTGGAAGGCGTGATGGCACGTGCCGGTACCGTCTATGTGACCTTTAAAGCTGATCTTTCTCAATACGTTCAACATCGTCCTGCGATTCTGCAATGGATCGTGAATCCTGAAGCCAGCTTTGGCGATCTCGGTATGGGATTGTTACGTGCGATTACTCCTTGGAATGAATGGATTATGGGCTGGGGCTTTGACATTTCCAAAGGCGAGCCACAGGTGACTGAAGAACAGGTACATGCACGCCTGAATGCCTTTGTCGGTGCGAAAGTTGAAGAAGTCGAAATCCAGAAATTGTCGTACTGGTATGTGAACCAGACCTGGGCAACTGAATATTCTAAAGGTCGCGTATTCTGCGGTGGTGATGCGGTACACCGTCATCCACCATCGAGTGGCCTAGGTTCAAATACCTGCATGCAGGATGCCTTTAACCTAGGCTGGAAACTAGCATACGCGGTAAAAGGCTGGGCTGCACCTTCCCTGCTGGATTCCTATACGACTGAGCGTGCACCGGTCGGCAAGCAAATTGTGGCGCGAGCGAATCAATCACGTTTTGATTATAAATACCTGAAAGAAGTCTTTGGTTTTGACAATGGTGTGACTACACAAAAACAAATGCTGGAACGTATTTTTTCGGAAGATGAGCAAGGTGCTGAAATCCGCAAAAAGCTGTTTGAAGCTTTGGAAATTAAAAACTTCGAATTTAATGCACAAGGTGTAGAGCTGAACCAACGATATAGCTCCAATGCAGTGATTAGCGAATCTGAGCCTGAAAGATTTGAGCGAGATCAACAGCTTTATTTACAGGCAACGACTCGCCCGGGTGCTAAAGTTCCGCATACCTGGCTGATCAATACCAAAGGTCAAAAGCAGTCGACTTTAGATATTACCGGTAAAGGTCGTTTTACCCTGCTCACAGGTTTATCTGGCAAAGGCTGGAAACAGGCTGTTGAAGTACTGAACTTACCTTATCTAGATGTGATTCAGATCGGTTCTCGTGACTACCGTGATGTGTATGGCACTTGGAACAGCAAATCTGAAATCCATGAATCTGGCGCAGTGCTGGTTCGTCCGGATGGTTATGTGGCTTGGCGTTATCAGGACAGTACCAATGAGGCTTTTGATTATGAAAATACGCTAAAAGCAGTACTCAAACAGGTTCAGCTAGTTATTTAATGAATAAGTTTTGAAAAGACCACCTTCGGGTGGTTTTTTATGCTTTTAAAATAATGACATATACTGACTCTCAGCTTTTCTTGAAGCCACTTTGTTCTAAAATTTCTTTCCTAAACTCCCTGATTGATTAAAACTTATTTAATCGCAACGATTCCTTCCAATACCAATGCACATATACAATTGATTTTGTGATAAATTTCACATTAATACAGTGTAATTTACCTCATTCAGGTTCAGTCATACTGTTCTGCCTTGTATAGCTAGGACACATTCATTTTGCTGATCTGTGGTTCAAATTCTCCCGCACTCAGCCAGCAAGATAATGTTCGTTGTGAAGTAAGCACATGTCATGGCAAATCTCTCCCAGATATTCGACGGCTTTAGGAATGGTCGAAAACTTAACTTCAACTTTTGATCCTCTCATTGATACCGCGAATGCAATGCCAATGACATTCCGGCCTGAAACACTTAAACGCAAAAATTTTATGTTTTCAAATCAAAAGAATGGATGATCTTGATTTGAAAATAAAATCTAAATTCAGGATTTCCCCCAATGTTATTTAATTGGTTAAAATAGTTATTTTCATCACTTTTCAATGGATTTAACCCATCCAAAGCGGACAATCCACAAAATGAAACGGCGCTAGATTTGGGTAATCGTCACTCGATTGATACCACCTCTAAACATGATGATGTGGGTATTCCTTTTTATCCGAATCTGATTAAACATTTGGAACTAGATCACCAACAAATTCTGAGTCTGTACGGCAACATTGGCAATTCTTTATATCTACAGGAATATAATTTACTGTCTGATCAATTAGCTCAATTTAAACAAGATTTTAAAGCGCATTTAGATGCTGAAAATATCAAGTTTTATGGTTACTTGGAACAAGGCTTAAAAGAACAAAGCCAGGCATTTTTATCTCTACGTCAGTTTAGAAAGGAAATGCGTGTCATTGAGCGGACTGTGATTAAGTTTATAGATCACTGGATGGATTTTGGGGTAAACCGTGCATCTGCTGCTGAATTTAAAGAAGAATATGAAGCGATTGGTTCTGCATTGGTGCAACGTATTGAGCGTGAAGAAAAAGAGCTCTGTACCATGTATAGCCGTGTTTAAGTAAATATAAAAAAGGCTATCCTAGGGTCATTGCTGTCCCACAATTTTTCACAAGAGGAAGCTCATTTGAGCTTCCTCTTGTTTTATGGGTATTTTATCGGGTGAAAATAAAGCTTTTAAAGTTCTTCTTTCAAACAAATTCACTTGAATTATTCTGAGTAAACGTTGAACTGTCCAACCTGTTTTTCCTAAATGTTGAGCGAAACTCACCAATAAATAGGCGATCATCGCAATCCAGATTTGTGTCTGAATTGCGTTCCTGCTGCGGCCTAGAAACGCTTTTAATTTGAGATTCTGCTTAATCGCCTTAAAGAACAGCTCAACTTTCCAACGATCTTTATAAATCGCCGCAATGGTGGAGGCGGCTAAATGAAAGTTATTGCTGAGAAAGCTAAAGTGCTTGCCACTTTGCTGATCTCTATATTCAATTCTTCTTAACACTGGGGCTTTTCTTTTTAGGGCATGTGCGCTATTCAGCTGAATGGTTTCATCTTTTAGAATACCTTTGGATTCAAGCACTGGATGTTGCTGGATCACCTGATACACAGATTTAGGCCTAAAACGTGTGACAAATCCAATGTTTTGAGCAGTCAGATTTGCATACCATTGGTAATCGACATAGCCTTTATCAAAAACTACAATGCTGCCAGCAGGAAACTGGAATTTACGGCCTTGTACCATGTCATTTTCTTTGCCATTTTCAACTGCAACAAACTCAGGAATATCATTGCTGTGATTCAATCCTATGCTGAGTTTCATGCTGGCTTTTGAGTTGTGAACTTTGGCCCATTCACATAAGGAAAGCGACAGGTCAATATGACTGGCATCCAAGGAATACAAGGGATTCTTAAAGCGAAATTTATGAGCTACTTTTGAGTGTTCATAGTATTTAAGCAACTTGTAAAATAGCTGTTGATACAAGGCAGCAGGCTGCTGCTCATTGATTCGTGCCAGCGTGCTTCGGGGAATAGACTTTGCTCCGAGATGACTTAGCTTTTCCTGTTGGCACTCCAAATTGGATTGAATATCTCTCAGACTTTGCCTACAAGAGAATTGAGACATCAATATGGCAATAAACTGATCCCACCGGGAAGCCGCTCTAAATTTCTGTCCAACATGGTGTACTTTAGCAAGTTGTTCAAAATCCTGTCGCACAACAGGTTTAATTAGCTCATGAAATACGGTATTCTGATGTGACAAAACCTGAATCCTAGTCGTTAAAGTGTTTGTTTGCACTCATATTTTAACTGTTAGGACTCAGGTTTTTTTATTTAAAGCAAACTATGGGACAGCAGTGATCCTAGGGTAGTCTTTTTATATCTTTTCTTTTTTTATTTCCCAAGTAGAAAATAAAAATCCTGCCATGGTTCCTGCTAAATTCACAGCCAATTCAGCATGTCTTGAAGCAGGTTTAAAATTAACCTTACCTTGTCCATGAGCATCACCGACTTTATTTCTCAATGCGCCGATACCTTCAACAATCGCACTACAACCACCTAGAATTTGTTTGAAAACTTGTTCTGTATGCTGTGATTGTGACAAACTTAATTCTTTACTAACTACCCTATATAATTGATTAATGTCTAGATTATTTCCATAATCAATTTCTAACTCATCAAGAATATGTTTACACGTTGACTCTAAAAGAGTTCGAGCAAGTGTGATTGCACCTTGTGGATCATCTATTCTACGTTCAAGTGCTTTATCCCACGTTGTCTGAATATAATTAGAGTCTAATTTTAGAATAGTATCCTTAATCACCTTATCCAAAGGTGCAATATTTGATTTTTCAAAAAACTCAAATGAGGCTGAAACTCCGTATATATAAAAGTTCTTCTATCACTGTAATTATCAGATTTCAACTTTATAAATTGCCAAAATTGATCAAGATTTCTAGAGGTTTTTACCATAGAAGGTAAATAGTTTTGGCTTGTTGAATTAAGCATATCATTTCTTAATTGCTGATATTGTTTATCATCACTTTCTTGATGCTTATGTGTTGCTCTTGCAAGCAAAATATTTTGGATTAATTCTAATTTTTCAACTTAATCCATGGCTTTTATAAAGTTGTCATCATTCTTTTTATTGTATGGATAAAAACCACCTTAACGGTGGTTTTTTAAAATCTGATGATCAAGAACCCTGCAGCAAATAACTACCGACCAAAAACAGCATCTGTAAACCAACCACAAAACCAAATAACCACCAACCTTTCTGACGCATTGCTGCCTTATCCATGATTCTTAGTATCTTAGCCATGTCATCACCTCATCTTTGAGAATTGATACTGAACCGATCTATTCCATCTTTCTTTTATAGTGCAATAAAGTTGTGCATAAAATATACCATAGCACTTTATATACAATATGAAAGCAAAATCTAAACCAAGTCCGTAAGGAGAAGGAAAATTAAAAAATCAAAATCCTTAAAAAACAAAAAGCCACCCAAAGGTGGCAATTGATGAAGATAGTCTAAACAAAAGCTGAAGGATTTTCCAGTTTTGCAGCTATTCCAGTAATTTCTGCAATAAAAAAGGGCTGCTTGCGCAACCCTTTTTCAAGCTAAAGTGAATTAACCAATAAATTTACGTGCATTACGGAACATACGTAACCAAGCACCATCCTGATCCCAGTCTTCTGGTTTCCATGAATGCTGGATCGCGCGGAAGTTACGTTCAGGGTGCGGCATCATAATCGTTGCACGGCCATCCTGAGACGTTACACCGGTAATACCTTCTGGTGAACCGTTCGGGTTCAATGGATATTGTTCAGTTGCATTGCCATGGCTATCTACATAACGTAGAACAACCTGATTCGATGCATTCAATGCAGCAAAGTTTTCCGCCGTTGCAACTGCACGACCTTCACCATGCGCCACAGCGATTGGCAGAATCGAACCTTGCATGTCTTGTAACAATACTGAATTCGATTTTTCTACACGAACGTTCACTGCGCGCGCTTCAAATACTTCAGACGTATTGCGATGGAAACGTGGCCAAGCATCCGCACCCGGAATTAATGGGGCCAATTGAGACAACATTTGACAGCCGTTACAGATACCCAGCGAGAAGGTTTCTTGACGGTTAAAGAATTTCTCAAACTGGTCACGTAATTTAGCATTGAACAATACGGATTTCGCCCAGCCGCCGCCAGCGCCCATCACGTCACCATACGAGAAGCCACCACACGTCACCAGACCTTCAAAATCATCCAGGCTGATACGACCTGCCAGCAAGTCACTCATATGTACGTCAACGGTATTAAAGCCCACTTTGTCAAATGCTGCCGCCATTTCGATATGACCATTGACACCCTGCTCACGTAGAATTGCCATATTTGGACGACGCAAGTTAATGAATGGTACTTCAATCGCTTCATTCAAGTCGAATGTTGGTTGGGCGATAATACCTTTGTGCGCTTTATCGGTAATTAAAGCAAATTCCTGATCCGCAGTTTGTACGTTGTCACGCAGGCGCTGGATTTGATGAGAAACTTCAGTCCATGCCACTTGCAGATCAGCACGTTCAAGTACCAGACCATTTACAGACAATTGGTCAGAATTATTTACAGTACCCACCACTGCAATTGCATCTTTAAGCGTAGATGCTGCAACTTCAGCTTGTAGATCTTCCCAGTCTGCTTTGGCAATTTGCAGAACTGCACCGATTTCTTCAGCGAACAATGAAGCAACAGATTGATCTTCAAGTGCGACACCAAGACGTGAAGCGAACATCATTTCTGCAACAGTTGCCAATAAACCACCATCACCGATGTCATGATACGCTTTGATTAAGCCACGGTTGTTCCAGTCTTGAACCAATGCGAAAAATGCTTTGAAGTCATCGAAACTGTCGACATCAGGCGTCACTGAACCGATTGCTTTATACACCTGCGCCAGAATCGAACCACCTAGACGGAACTGACCTTTAGACAGATCAATACGAACCAGTACAGATTCAAGATCTTTTAATTCAGGAGTCAATGTTTGACGTACATCAGTCACTGGTGCAAATGCAGTGATCACACCTGACATTGGAGAAGTCACAGACTTGTCTTCACCTTCGTCATTCCAGGTGGTACGCATAGACAATGAGTCTTTACCGACCGGAATCGCGATACCGAGTGCAGGACACATTTCCATACCGATAGCTTTCACGCCTTCGAACAATGCCTGGTCTTCGCCAGGTTGACCCGCAGCAGCCATCCAGTTTGCAGACAATTTGATGTCGCTGATTTTTTCAATCTTCGCAGACATGATGTTAGAGATCGATTCAGCCACAGATAAACGTGCTGATGCAGCAGGATTCAACAACGCTACTGGAGGACGTTCACCCATTGCCATTGCTTCACCGGTGTAACCGACAAGACTTGTAGTTGTTACTGCAGCATCCGCGACAGGAACCTGCCAGCGACCCACCATCTGGTCACGCGCGACCATACCGGTAATCGAACGGTCACCAATACTGATCAGGAATGATTTAGAAGCCACTGTCGGGTTTTTCAGAACGCGATAAATCGCATCTTTTAAATCCGTAACTTTAGCCGCGTCAAAATCATCGCCTTTACGTTCAATCGTTTCATAGGAACGGCTCATACGCGGAGTACCGCCAAGCATCACCTGCATTGGCATATCCACCGGTTTGTTGCCGAACAATGGATCTTCAACGGTTAAGTGACGTGCTTCAGTCGCCTCACCCAGTACTGCAAACGGACAACGTTCACGCGCACAGATTGACTCAAATAATTCTAAAGAAGATGGACGAATCGCCAATACATAACGTTCTTGCGCTTCGTTTGACCAGATCTCCATTGGCGACATGCCAGGTTCTAAAGATGGAATCTTACGAAGATCTAGCACCGCACCCAATTCGTGATCATTCACCAGTTCAGGCATGGCATTTGATACACCACCCGCACCGACATCATGTACCGACACGATTGGGTTGTGGTCTTCCATGCGCCAGCAAGTATCGATCACTTCTTGGCAACGGCGTTCCATTTCCGGGTTTTCACGTTGTACTGAGGCAAAATCAAGGTTCTCGCCCAATTTGCCGCTATCTACAGAAGATGCAGCACCCCCGCCAAGACCGATCAGCATGGCTGGACCACCGAGCACGATCAATAAGTCACCCGGTAAGATCGGATCTTTTTCAACGTGATCTGGACGGATATTTCCGTAACCACCAGCGATCATGATTGGCTTATGGAAACCTTTAACATCGCCATTGACGTTTTGTTCAAAAGTACGGAAGTAACCATTTAAAGCTGGACGACCAAATTCGTTATTGAACGCAGCACCACCCAATGGGCCTTCAATCATGATTTGTAACGGCGATGCCATACGCGATGGTTTGCCGTAGTTTTCTTCCCAAGGCTGTTCAAAGCCCGGAATATTCAGGTTAGATACGGTGAAGCCGGTTAAACCTGCTTTAGGCTTACCACCACGACCGGTCGCACCTTCGTCACGGATTTCACCGCCTGAACCTGTCGCTGCACCGGCAAATGGTGCAATCGCAGTTGGATGGTTGTGGGTTTCCACTTTCATCAGGATATGCGCGGCCTGGCTCTTGTATTTATAAACTTGATGACCATTGTCTTCTTGGGTTGGATAAAAACGCTGGGTATCCGAACCAACAATCACCGAAGCGTTGTCTTTATAAGCCGACAATACGTCTGTTGGTGATTCTTTATAGGTGTTCTTGATCATCTGGAACAATGACAATGGCTGAACTTCACCATCAATCGTCCATTCTGAACCGAAGATTTTATGACGACAATGCTCAGAGTTGGCTTGAGCAAACATCATCAGTTCGATGTCATTTGGATTACGGCCTAGCTTGATGAAAGCTTCAGTCAGGTAATCAATTTCATCCATTGATAATGCAAAACCAAACTCGTTGTTGGCTTTTACAAGTGCTTCTTTACCTTCACCCAGAATATCAATCGAGTTCAGTGGTTTTGGCGCAGTTTCCACAAATAATACCGCAGCATCTTCAATCGCATTGAATACGCTTTCGGTCATACGGTCGTGAAGTACTTGCAATGCTTCTTTAGAAAGCTCTTTTACGCCCTTCAAAGTAAATAAAACGCCGCGTTCAAGTCGATGAACCGGCGTATTACAGTTTTTGAAAATGTCCGTCGCTTTAGAGGACCAAGGAGAGATGGTTCCGACGCGCGGTGTGACTAAAATCTGGATTTCATCACTTGCAGCCTGGTGCAATTCAAAAGATTGACCATCGTTGAGAAGCTGTAAAGCTGATTGCTGTTGTTGCTCGCTGAGCGCTTGGTCAAAGAGGTAGACCCATTGACTTTCAATTGATTGAACAGAACTAATTGACGTCAAACGCGATAATAGTTGAGTTTTCTTAAAAGAAGAATGTGCGGGTGCACCGGCAACGATAAACATGCTGATTTTGGCTCCACGGGATGGTCTGAACAACCATGCCACAATGTGACTTGAGAGAGCGCATATTCTACTGTGAAATAAGGAAATCGGCTAGATGCCAAATCAGAAAACTACGTCTGAAATATCCTGGACTTTTAAAATATTTCGTTTATTTTCAGTCAGGAAAATTGAATGTAGTCGCACAGGTTATCACATTTTTTTAAAGAAAAATCAAAACCGCTTCAGAATAATTTTATATGTAAAAATTGTATTATTTTTCAACAACAATCAGTGCAAACTCAAATTCAGGTTTTATTGTCATGACCTGCCAAAACTCCGATTTAGGCCAAAATGAAATACTTGATTACAAGATTTCATGAAGTCGTATTTTTTGAGACTGTTTTTAATTCTTTTGAGTGACTCCTAACTTTGACTTCTAAGATTAGAAAACTGGTTAAAAGTCTTCTGCCGTTCTGCAATACAAGGAACAGTTCTCCGCTCATCTCCTCCATTACAGCACCAGAGGCAAATTACTCTGCCATATAAATGAGTAATTAATAATGAGTGGCATTTTAATTTGACATAGTCTTCAGAATAAAAACCGGACATCTATTCTCATCTTCCAAAAGAATAAAAATAAAATTCCTTATTTTGATCCTTTTATTTTTTCATATTTGATGTTTATCTTCTCAGATCATAATTAAGCGGAATTTACTCATCTAAAAGACCAAAAATCATATCCATAAAATTACTCCACCATATCTAATATTTTGAAATTTCATCACTTATTCATTAGTTCTATTATGCGTAAAAAGCACAATATAAATAGCAAAACACCACTCGTATTTATAAGAAAATTCACCAGGAATTATGAGGCTCATATAAAAAAATAATGAAGAAATGATTAATAATAAAATTTTGTTACTTTTTTATTTAATCCTTATTACCATGTTTTATTTAACTTGAAAATTTAAAATAAATATTTGTAATTAATAGAAAAATATCAAAAATTTTCTTTTTTATTCAACTAACAGAGCTACAGACTCACATATCTATATCAGCTAAAAATCTTACCAAATAGACACTTCATCAGTAAATTTGATGATTTTATGTTAAGCTCTAACCGAATTGCTGAGGAAATGTCCAAATTCTGAACCTAGCAATGGTTTTTCCTTTCTGCTGTAGAGATGAATATAAATTCTATATTCGGACACTAACTTTTTGATGTTCTATAGCTTCACTGCTCTGTCTATTTTAGAGCCTTAATCTGTCACCAATGATTTAATTTTCAAAAACAAAAGGTGACCCGCTTAAGGAGTATGTATGTTTCAATTCACTAGTACAGCAACTGTACTATTGATGGTGCTTTTCTATGGCATCACCTTTCTACTATCGTTACGTATTAAACAGAAAAATGAGAATGTTGATGGCTACATGGTCTCGAATGGCTCCATCGGATTTGGAATGTCTGCGGCCAGTATGACCGCCACCTGGATCTGGGCCGCCTCGTTTTATGCAGCAGCTTCATCCGGATATACATACGGCGTTTCCGGTGCCCTCCACTATGGTTTGTGGGGTGCGCTGATGATTTTATTTATCTATCCCTTTGGCAAGCGCTTTCGTGAACTGGCGCCTAATGCCCACACCTTGGCAGAAATTATGCATGCCCGGCATGGCAACCAAAGCCAGATGATTCTGGCAGGTTCCAATATTGTGGGCAGCGTGATCAGCCTGATGGTGAACTTTACCGCCGCTGGGGCACTGGTTGAGATTTTATCTCCTTTAAGCTTTATCCATGGCGTGCTGATTACCGGTATCGGTGTGCTGTCCTATACCCTCTGGTCGGGCTTCCGTTCTTCGGTGTTTACCGATTTTGGTCAACTGGTGGCGATGATTGTCGCGGCTGTGATCATTATTCCAACCTTGTTCTTCACCTTAGGTGGACCTTCCCTGTTTCAAAGCGGGATTCATAACCTGCAACCAGAACAGCTGGATTTTTTCTCTAAAACAGCCTTTCTGGAACAAGGTGCACCGTTTTTTGTTGCCGTATTGGCCTACGCGATTGGTAATCAGACCATTGCCCAGCGCCTGTTTGCAGTCCGTGAAGATCTGATTAAGCCAAGCTTTATTACTGCAACGATTGGTTATGCTGCAATTGTTATTGGTCTAGGCATGCTTGGATTATTGGCGTTATTTGCAGGTATTCAGCCCATTGATGGCAACCTGAATAACCTGATTCCGCAAATGGCAGCGACTTATCTTTCTCCATTTATGGTCGCGCTTTTATTCATCATGGTGATTGGAGCCCTGTCTTCTACCGCTGACTCGGATCTGTCTGCCCTGTCTGCGATTGTCATGACGGACATTTATGGCAAACAGATTGCGAAAAACAGCCCTGATCCAAAGAAAATGCTATTCATTGGCCGTATGACCATGATCGTTGCCACCATGCTTGGAATTGTGATTGCCACCTTAAAGTTTGACATTTTGTCGATGCTGATTTTTGTGGGTGCGCTTTGGGGCTCTATTGTATTCCCGGTGATTGTTAGTCTGTATTGGGACAAGGTGAATGCCCGGGCCTTTAACTGGTCAGTGGGCCTCGCATTTTTCAGCTTTCTGATAGTACGTTTTGAATGGCTTCCGATTCAGGGATTGATCGCACTTGGCTTTGAACTCGTTGCGACCCTGGGGATTGGTGTGGTGCTGGGTCTGATGACCTTTGGTTTCTTTGGCAAGAAAGTGGGTCTGGTCGTTGGCATATTGGCCAGTATTGGCTTCATGCCATGGACCATCGGCTTCTTGCGTGAATACGGCACCTTGTTAAGCTCACTGACAGCGTATGGCAGTAGTGCGCTGGTATGTACTGTGTTGACGCTACTCTACAGCAAAGAAAAATTTGATTTTAAGCAAATCAACAAGATGGTGATTGAATTTCACCAGCTATCTGAGAAAAGTAAATAAGGAGATTTCAGATGACAAGTCAATTATTGACCCTATATGTACTTTTTTGGCCATTGGTGGCAAGCCTGGTCTTGTTCACGATTTGCCTGAATGTCTATAAAGACACACAACAAGCCAAAAAAAATGGCGAAGAGCTAATCTGATTCTTCGCCTTAAACAAAAAGCAGGCCATTGAGTCTGCTTTTTTATTGTTCATTTGATGATTTCGATTTTTAATTCTTAGTTTTTTCCAGCTGACTGAAATAACAATATGCAGCAAGACAATTCATGTCGCACTGCCCTAGTCCCCGAACCAGTTTTTTGGCATGATGCAAATAGTGGATCACTGAATAATGATAAATGACTCAAATGCGTTGGTTAGAACTGCTTTCGACAGTTCGGATTGGTAGTAAAAAGCAGAGCACTGAACTGGCACGCAGCCCGTTTCATAAAGATTATGACCGTATTATTTTTTCGCAAAGCTTCCGGCAGTTAAACCGCAAAACCCAGGTCCATCCACTGACCCAGCACGATGGCATTCATACCCGTTTGACCCATTCGCTGGAAGTCTCCTGTATTGGCCGTTCACTGGGTATGCTGGCTGCCGAGAAAATCAAAGATAATTTACCTGCCTGGATTTCTCCGGCTGATGTTGGTGCCATCATTCAGGCTGCCTGTCTGGCGCATGATATTGGCAACCCGCCTTTTGGTCATGCCGGTGAATACGCCATTCGGGAATGGTTTGACGATGCATCACATACCGACTTTTTAAAAGATTTGAGTCCTGAACAGGAAGCCGATGTACGCCAGTTTGAAGGCAATGCCCAAGGCCTGCGCCTGCTGACCAAGATTGATTACCATCCTTATGATGGCGGCATGCGCCTGACTTATGCCACGCTTGGTGCCTATCTTAAATATCCGTGGCTCTCTGAGGCCATTGACCCCACTGGTAACACCCCCGCCAGCCGGCGTCCAAAATTTGGTTGTTACCAGTCTGAAAAAGAGATTTTGCAGGAAATTTCTGAACAGCTAGGATTAATCCGGCTTGGTGAATATCATTATTGTCGTCATCCGCTGACCTATCTCTTAGAAGCTGCGGATGATATCTGTTATGCCCTGATTGATCTGGAAGATGGTATTAGCCTGAATATGCTCAGTTATGCCGAAGTCGAGCCAGTTTTCCTGAACTTGCTGGGTGAATATGGCACGCCTGAAGAAATCAATCTGCCTAATACCACCTGGCAACAAAAAATTGCCGCCTTACGTGGCCGGGTCATGAAACGTCTGGTAGATGAAGTCACCACAGCCTTTGCCCGACATCAGCAGGAAATTCTAATGGGCCAACTGCAAGGCTCATTGCTGGGTTATTGCAGTGCCGACATTGAGATTGGCATTAACCGGGCCAAAGAACTGGCGCGAGACAAGATCTTCGAACATCCGCAAAAAGCCGGTCTGGAAATTATCGCGCATCAAAGTTTACAAACGATTCTGGATGCCTTTATTCCACTGACCACGCCGCACAAAACTTTAAGCTTTAAAGAACAGCGTTTAATGGCCATTTTAAAACGTTCGGGTGCGCAGTTTAGTGCTGATCATTATGACAACATTATGCAGGTGCTGGATATTGTCTCCAAGTTTTCTGATCATCAGGCCTATAATCTGGCGCAGGAACTGCATGGCAATAAAGCCGGGTTACTCTAATGCGAACGAACGCTTGATGATAATCTCAGCAAAATCACTGGATTTGAATGATAGAGTTTTGCCTTTATCGAAAATGCTGACTACTATGCCTGTATTAAATTTGAGTATGTATAAAAAATGATTGGATGCCTGATTGGGGAAGTGCTGGCGCTGGAAGCACCGACTGTTTTATTAAATGTGAACGGCGTAGGTTATGAGATTGATACCCCTTTAACCACTTTCTGCCAGTTGCAAAAAGGTCAGAAAATTACTCTGTGGACCCATCTGGCTGTTCGTGAAGATGCCCAGTTACTTTATGGCTTTATCAATGCGCAGGAAAAAACCATTTTCCGTACCTTATTAAAGGTGAACGGCGTTGGTCCGAAAATGGCGCTTGGTATTCTTTCCACTTTAAGTGTGGAAATGCTGATCCACACCGTTGAACATGAAGATATCAACACTCTGGTCAAAGTTCCGGGGGTAGGTAAAAAGACTGCTGAACGCCTGATGATTGAATTACGTGACCGCTTTAAAGCCATGGCTTCAGGTGCTGCACCAAGCAATTCAACTGCACCACAAATTCAGTTTATGGGTAATTCAGCCGTGGCTGAAGCGGAAGCTGCATTACAGTCCTTGGGCTATAAACCTGCTGAGGCACAAAAACTGGTGAATGCTGCCAAAGGTGAATTTACCGAAGCCAGTGATATCATCCGCGCTGCATTAAAGTCGATGAATAAATAATAGCAATCAGATATTGAATATAAAATTTATGCCAGTATCAGAATCTACCTGGCGACATGGATGTCGCCTGTTAAACTGTGCTATCAGGACGTAGCATCAGTTTAACAAATGGGTTTTGTTACTTTTGCCCAGTCAAAAGTAAGAGCATGCCGACTCAATGGCATAGAAATTCCAAGAGCATTTTGAGGCTATGACTTTATTCACCTCAAATAAACCATAGAGATTAACTCAAAAGATGCAAGACCGTCTCATCAGTGGTTCTGAAAAACCCGAAGATCATTTCGATCGTGCCATCCGCCCGACTTCCCTCGATGACTACATCGGTCAACCAGTGGTCCGCGAGCAAATGGAAATTTTCATTGGCGCAGCACGTGGCCGTGAAGAAGCCCTCGATCACACCCTGATTTTTGGCCCGCCAGGTCTGGGTAAAACGACATTGGCCAATATTATTGCCCGAGAAATGGGTGGTAATCTCAAGTCAACTTCTGGCCCGGTACTGGAACGTGCCGGCGACTTAGCCGCGATGCTAACGAATCTGGAAGAAGGCGATGTCCTGTTTATTGACGAAATTCACCGCCTTTCCCCCGTGATTGAAGAAATCCTGTATCCAGCGATGGAAGACTATCAGCTCGACATCATGATTGGTGAAGGCCCTGCTGCCCGTTCGATTAAACTGGATTTACCACCATTTACCTTGGTAGCTGCAACTACACGTGCAGGTCTACTCACCTCTCCGCTGCGTGACCGTTTCGGAATCGTGCAACGTCTAGAGTTTTATTCGGTTGAAGATTTAACCCACATTGTCAAACGTTCAGCCAATCTGATGGATGTACCTATGACGGGAGATGGCGCAAAAGAAATTGCCCGTCGCTCACGAGGTACGCCACGTATTGCCAACCGTTTATTGCGTCGTGTTCGTGATTACGCTCAGGTCAAAGGTACGGGTGAAATCAATCAGGATATGGCTCAACGTGCTTTGGACATGCTCAAAGTCGATAAAGATGGTTTAGACACACTCGATCGCCGTTATTTATCTATGCTTCTTGAGCGTTTTGATGGTGGTCCTGCCGGTGTTGAAGCTTTGGCTGCTGCCATGGCGGAAGATTCAGGCACTTTAGAAGATGTGATTGAACCTTACCTGATTCAGCAAGGTTATGTGATGCGTACTGCGCGTGGTCGTATTGCAACCAATATGGCGTATTTGCAGTTTGGGATGATGCCGCCTGAGCCAAAGGATAAATGATTAAAAGCAGCTTAAGCTGCTTTTTTATTTTGAAATATTATGTTTTTCATTAAAATTTAAGCTTTTTTTATAACGGTTTCAAGCTCTAAACATGGGCAGATAAAGATCTGATTTATGCCTCTGCCCAGATAGTGACCAACTTACAAATTCTGATCAGCCCTAAAGCTGATCTGACCAAAGGTATGGGCGCAGTCAATATTGGTAGCATCCAGAGCGGCTCCATCGGTAACGTCATTCCAGATCAGGTCAATATGATTGGAACCATCCGTTCCAATAGTGAAAATGTAGGTCAGAGCATTTTAAAAGACTTGCCGAAAATGCTGGAACACAATGCCACAGCCAATGAGGTTAAGGTGAAAGTCGAAATTGCACCTTATGCACCAGTAACCACCAATGATAAAACCTTGACTGAATTGATGCGTCCAACCTTGGCGAACGTGCATGGTGAAGATAAATTGCATGTTTTAGACAACAATGCCAGCGCCAGTGAAGACTTTGCTTATTATGGCCAGCTCATGCCATCGCTCTTCGTGTTTGTCGGTGCCACACCAGCAGATCAGGATCCGGCAAAAGCCGCACCGAACCACAACCCGAATTTCATTGTCGATGATGCGACCTTGAAAACCGGGGTCGAAAGCCATGTCCGTTTTATTCTGGACTATCCAAAAGTGGCCGAGCAGGTTCAGGCCAACTGGAAACAGAAAAATAAAGGCTAATCTTCTATTACTAAAATGCGCAGCTCAATAGACTCGCGCATTTTAGTATCTGCTGCTGTTTTATAAATGAGCTGTTAAGCGCTCAGTACTTCATCTTAGTGACTTCTCTCCAGATTTGACACCTTGTGCCATTGGTCTCAAGACTCACAATGCTAAACTTTGAACCGCTAAATTGCTTGACTGTTGGCAGGAATCCGGCAAACTCTAATCCCTTTCCTGCATCTAAAAACAAGCAAAAATTTCGAAAATCTGCATGGAACAAAACTATGGCGAATCATTTTGAATTCAATATCCGCGTATATATTGAAGATACTGATCTAGGTGGTATTGTCTACCATGCTAACCACATTCGCTATATGGAACGTACCCGTACCGAATGGCTGCGTGCTGCCGGAGTCAGTCATTACTGGCAACAGGCAGAATATAATTTTGTGGTACACAAAATTAATGTCAAATATATGCGCCCCATCCTGATGGATGATTTAATTACTGTTACTGCACGTGTGATTTCATGTAAAGCTTCATCATTTGTATTGCAACAAAATATTTATCGTGGTGAAATCATGCTTGCATCGGGTGAGGTTGAGTTGGCATGTATCAGTGCAGAGATGCGACCACGTCGACTCCCGGATGAAATACGCGAACTAATTCAAAAAGAATTGGAACAAGACTAAAAAATTTATTGGCACACGTAACAACTATGGCGACTCAGTTAGAATCATCTCTTCAAGTTTCAGATCTTATTTTACAAGCAAGCCCTGTCGTACAACTGGTGATGCTTTCTCTTCTGTTAGCCTCAATATATAGCTGGTATCTGATTGCCAGACTCTATATGAGTTATAAAAAAGCCCAGGCCGATGATGAACATTTCCAGAAAATCTTCTGGTCTGGCGCTGAACTGAATACCCTGTATAACAATGCCCAGCTCAATTCTAAACGCACTGGCCTTGAAGATATTTTCTATCAGGGTCTGGGTGAGTTCCTGAAACTGAAAAAACGCCATGCACCGACTGCCCAGTCCATTGAAGGAACAGAGCGTATTCTGCGTGTCGGCCTGAGCCGTGATCAAGGTCATCTGGAGCAAGGACTCGGTGCTTTGGCCAGTATTGGTTCGGTTGCACCTTATGTTGGTCTGTTCGGTACCGTCTGGGGCATCATGAACGCTTTTATTGGCCTGGCAGATGTCGATCAGGTGACGCTGGCGACGGTTGCACCTGGTATTGCTGAAGCCCTGATTGCAACTGCCATTGGCCTGTTCGCAGCTATTCCAGCGGTGTTGGCCTTTAACCATTTCACGGCCAAAGGTGAAACCGTTTACTCTGATCGTGCCCTGTTTGCCGAAGAAATGGTGGCACTGCTACAACGTCAGTCCGTGGGCATAACTCAGGACAAAGACTAATGGCGATTCAAGGTTCAGGACGCTTTCAGCGTATTAAAAAGCCACTGAAAAGTGACATGAATGTCGTACCTTATATTGATGTGATGCTGGTGCTTCTGGTGATCTTTATGGTCACCGCTCCGATGATTACCAGTGGTATCAAGGTTGACTTGCCTCAGGCCAACGGATTACCGATCGAATCCAAGGATGCCCCGACCATTGTCACACTGAAAGAAGATGGTTCATATTATCTAGAATATAAAAATCAGGCGACTGGTCCGGTCACACTGGAAGAATTGACGCGTACTCTGGTTGATGCCCAAACCCAGGCACAAAATGAAAACAAGGTGCTCAATGTCGTGATCAATGGCCATAATACCCGTCCATATGGCGATGTCATGGCCTTGATGTCCAGCCTGCAGGATGCTGGCCTTTCTCAAGTCGGTTTACTGACCAAACCCCTAGAATAAAGTATGAAAAATTATCAGAAACCGCCCTTTCAAAAAAAAGCAATTGCGATTGGATTTACGCTCGGCATCCATGCAGTGGCTTTGGTGAGCTTACTTTATCTGGGCATGAGTAATCCCCCTAAACCGCCAAAACAGATCAAAACCGTTCTGATCAAGCCAGAAGACCTTAAACCGGTGACTCGCGAAGAAACCGAATTTGAGGAAACTGCACATGAAAATGTCGCAGAAGAAATTACCCAGACTGCTGAACCCAGTATAGAACCTGCTCCAGTGGTTCCAACGACGGCGCCTGCCACACCTCCTGCTCCACCTACACCTAAAGTCGATACACAAAAAGCCCAGCAGGAACTGAAAGCGGCAGAGGCAGCACAAGCCAAGGCTGCGCAGCAAGCAGCGGAAGCAGCAAAACGTGCCCAAGCCGCTGAACAGGCCAAACAAGCAGCAGCCAAAGCCAAAGCGGATGCAGCGCAAAAATCAAAGGCGGAAGCCGAAGCTGCACGTCAAGCTGAACTAAATGCACAGCGCAAAGCCGATGCTGCTCAAAAAGCCAAACTGGAAGCACAGAAAAAAGCTGACTTAGCTGCCAAGCAAAAAGCGGATGCTGCCACAAAAGCCAAAGCAGAGGCTGATGCCAAACGTAAGGCTGAAGCTGCTGCTAAAGCAAAGGCAGATGCGGCAGCAAAAGCCAATAATGATGCAGCGGCGAAACGTAAAGCAGACGCTGATGCGAAAGCTAAAGCAGACGCGGCAGCCAAGGCTAAAAATGATGCAGAGGCGAAACGCAAAGCGGACGCTGATGCGAAAGCTAAAGCCGATGCAGCGGCTAAAGCAAAAGCCGACGCTGATGCCAAACGCAAGGCAGATGCCGATGCTAAGGCCAAATCTGATGCAGATGCCAAGCGCAAAGCAGATGCCGAAGCAAAAGCCAGAGCTGATGCAGATGCAGATACCAAAGCTTCAGCCGCGAAACAGGCTGCTGAAGAAGCTGCACAGAAAAAAGCGGAATCAAAACGGATTGCATCCACTGCGAAGCGCGATTTTGAAAACAAAATCAAACGCGCCTGGGATACACCAGTCGGATCATCAGGCCAGCGTGCCACTGCACGTGTAACCCTGAATGATAATGGCGGTGTGGTCTCGGTCATTGTGAATTCAAGTGATTCAGACATGAAAGCCAGTGTAGAAGCTGCAGTCCGTGCTGCAGCACCTTATCCAATGCCATCCGATCCAGATGCACGCCGTGAAGCACGAAGCTTTACTTCAACCTTTACTGCGCAATAAAAACGGAGCCATCACATAAATAATGTTGTGATGGCTTTTATTTTTTAAGCTAAACTTCACTTTAAATTGATTAAATAATATTCACTTTTCACAGTGTCATAACAGTTTGGTCATAAATTCATGGTTTTATTCTATTAAATCCATGCGATGATGTAGCCCAAGCACCTATACAATAAATCCGTTGATTTGAGTAAATAACGAATGATGGAAAAGACTCGCAAACATCTACTCTGCCTCGCAATCATTAGCGCTTTAAGCCCTGTATTGGCAACCCAGTCCTATGCCCAATTGCATCTGGAAATTACCAAGGCACCTGAGGCAGCACCTAAAATTGCCGTTGTACCTTTCAGTCAGGATCAGAGCATTTATCCTATTGTGGAAAATGACCTGAATCGTTCTGGCCGCTTTACCAGTGCTTCAAAAAACCTGCCTGCAACAGCAACATTGAATAATCCGAATGCAGAAGCTTGGGCATCAGCTGGTGTTCCCTATGTGGTCACCGGTTCATCCAAGGCCACAGCCGATGGTTCTTTCGAAATCCAGTATCAGCTCTATGATGTCGAAAAAAAACAATATCTATTAAATGAATTGCTAACTGTTCCAGCCTCACGCACCCGTCAGGCAGCGCATATGATCAGTGATGCCATCTATCAGGCATTGACCGGCATTCCAGGTGACTTTAGCGGACGTATTGCCTATGTACTGCGTAATCCTGCTACCCCAGAACAACGCTATACCTTGCAGATTGCCGACACCGATGGCGAACAGCCAAAGACTATTTTGACCTCACGTGATCCAATTCTTTCTCCAGCATGGACACCAGACGCCAAAAAAATCGCTTATGTGTCCTTTGAAACTAAACGCCCGGCGATTTATGTACAGGATCTGGCGACCGGACAACGTGAAAAACTGGCCAGCTTCCGCGGTTTGAATGGCGCGCCGAGCTTCTCTCCAGATGGCAAGAGCATGCTGTTTACTGCTTCTATGCACGGTAATCCGGAAATCTACCAGATGAATCTGGAAACGCGTCAGCTACAACGTATGACCAATGACAGTGCCATTGATACTGAAGCACGTTATTCGCCAGATGGAAAATCTTTTATTTTCACTTCTGACCGTGGTGGTTCTCCACAAATTTATCGCCATGATCTTGAATCAAGTAGCAATAAACGCCTGACCTTCCGTGGTGCATTCAATGCGCGTGGTACGCTAAGCGCAGATGGTAAAAAACTTGCATTAGTTCATCGCCCAAGCGGCAGTAACTATCGAGTTGCGGTTCAGGACATGACCTCTGGTGTGAACAACATTTTGACACCAACAACGCTGGACGAATCGCCAAGCTTCTCGCCAAATGGCCAGATGGTGGTCTATGCCACCCGTGAAGGTGCACGCGGACTCTTGTCGATCATGTCGCTGGATGGCCGCTTCCGTATGAATTTGCCAAGTGAAACGGGCGAAGTCCGTGAACCGGCTTGGGCACCAAAATAAGATTTTTATATTGATAAACCCTTTACCCCATAATCAAACTTCATGGAGATGAAGATGAACAAAGTAAAATTATTTGCCTTGCCACTTTTAGCAGCAGCTGTTGTCATGACAGGTTGTGCGAGCCGTAAGCCTGCCGCTGAAGTTCAAACGGGCGGTTTAGATACGACCGGTACAACAACTGTGAATACTCAAGGCTTGAGTGAAGATGCAGCACTGAATGCACAAAACATGGCAGGCGCTTCTGCAAAAGGCGTTACTGCAGAAAATAAAGCATTCTTGGCAAAACGCGTGGTGCATTTTGACTATGACAGTACTGAACTCAGCAATGAAGATCTAAATACGCTGCAAGCCCATGCGCAATTCCTGATGGCCAATGCCAATTCACGTGTAGCACTCACCGGCCATACCGATGAACGCGGTACCCGTGAATACAACATGGCACTTGGCGAGCGTCGTGCCAAAGCAGTAGAAAGCTTCTTGGTGACGACTGGTGTTAATCCTGGTCAACTAGAAGCAGTTAGCTATGGCAAGGAAATGCCAATCAATGCGGGCCATGACGAAAATGCCTGGAAAGAAAACCGCCGTGTAGAAATTAATTATGAAGCGGTACCACCATTGTTGAAATAACTTTCATTCATGATGGTTTCATCAAATAAAAAGCACTCAATCATGAGTGCTTTTTATTTGCTTCAATGAAAGAATCGGTCTACTTGGGAAGCTGATCTTGTTCAGCCGGATGCATCGATTCGATCAGGTCATGTTTATTGAATTGTTTGTACTCTGGTTTTGCTTCATAATCCCGCCAGGCTTCTTTCATCTTGTCTTCAGAGATATCATCTAAAGTAATGCCTTCGCTTGGCGTTGGAGTCGCATCAAACTTCAATGTTGTCATATCTGTGCTCCTATTCTCAATTTTCCTTTGTCTTCAACATAGCACTTTCCGCAGGAGTTGCAAGGGCAAAATCGATACAAATAATCCAGTTTAATTTTTCTTTTAGTACGTTCTCATCTAAAATATAGCCGCATATCGTTTTGATCATTTTTTCCCGATTTAAGTTTTGGAGTTTCCCCTATGTCATACCGCACTTTATCCCAGTTTTTACAACAACAAAGCGGGAATCTCACACCTGAACTTGCACAAGTTATTGAAACGATTGCAAACACTTGCAAAGACATTGATCAATTACTGCAAAAAGGTGCTTTAGCGGGTGTATTGGGAAGTGCACAGCATGAAAACGTTCAAGGCGAAGAGCAAAAGAAGCTGGATGTCATTTCTAATGACTATTTGATTGATGCCTTGCAGCAACATCCAAATGTGGGTGGTTTGGCCTCAGAAGAACTGGATGAATTCACCCCTGCACAAGAAAATGGTCAATTTCTGGTATTGTTCGATCCATTAGACGGTTCAAGCAATATCGACATCAATATGTGTGTTGGTACCATTTTTTCGATTCTTCCTGCAAAAAATGCCGTGACTCAGGCAGAAGACTTTATGCAAGCCGGTGTTCATCAGGTAGCTGCAGGTTATGTGCTTTATGGTCCATCGACCATGTTGGCATTGACCGTCGGCGCAGGCGTAGTGTTCTTTACCTATGACCCTGAGACTCAAGAATTCCTACTGACTTCTGAAGCAATTCAGGTAGCTGCAGATACTAAAGAATATGCGATCAATGCGTCGAATCAACGTCATTGGGAAGCACCAGTACAGCGTTATATCGATGAATTGTTAGCAGGCAAAACCGGTCCTCGTGAAAAAGACTTCAATATGCGTTGGGTTGCTTGTATGGTGGGCGACATTCACCGTATTCTTTGCCGTAGCGGTATCTTCATGTATCCATATGACCTTAAAGATCCGGCTAAAGCTGGCCGTCTGCGTTTAATGTATGAAGCTAACCCAATGAGCATGCTCATGGAACAGGCTGACGGTGCATCAACTACAGGTCGTGTGCGTATTCTTGAGATCGAACCGACAGATCTACATCAACGTGTGCCAGTGATCATTGGTTCTAAAAACGAAGTTGATCTTGTGACCAGCTACCACAACTAATTTTTATAGCGGTAGTCGATATTGAATCGGCTGCCGTGGATTATATCTCCCATGCCAACTTTTTTTCTTGATTCAAAAGACAATCCAAAGATTAAACACTTACGTGGTTTAATCGAACAAAATACTTATCGTAAAAAACAAGGTCAAACGGTTTTAGAAGGCACGCATCTGTCTCTTGCCTGGCTACATGAAAACCGTAAAATTGATTCGATTTTCACCACTGAACATGCACTTTCACATCCTGATTTCGAGAAAATTCTTGCAAAATACACAGGTATGGTCTTTGTTCTGAGCGAGTCTTTATACAAAGATTTAAGCACCTTAGGAACATCTTTAGCCTGTTTAGCTGTGGTCACTCTACCGACAGCAAATTATGCATTGGATTTTAAAGCAGACACTTTGATTTTGGAAAATGTACAGGATCCGGGTAATGTAGGCACCCTGCTTCGCTCTGCTGCTGCTGCCGGTATTGAACAGATTGTATGTACCAAAGGGTCTGCATCGCTCTGGTCTCCACGCGTATTACGTGCCGGTATGGGTGCACATTTCACGCTGCAAACCTTTGAAAATATTGCGCTTGAACAAATTCTTGAGCAATTTCAAATCCCTGTCTATGTAACCAGCTCACACCGTGCTGAAAGCCTGTATTCAAAAGACTTACGTAAACCTTGCGTGTGGATTCTGGGTAATGAAGGCCAAGGCGTGTCTGATTATGCGATGCAACATGCTGAAGCCGTTAGCATTCCGCAACCTGGAGGTCAGGAATCACTGAATGTCGCAATTGCCGGTTCGATCTGTTTCTTTGAAATGGTACGTCAACGTATCTAATTAGGGATTTAGGTTACAGTGTTTTAATACGGCCCTGCCCGTGTATAAAATAGATTAAACTACAAAAATAATAAACTTAATTGTCAACCAAACCAGGATTCCCAACGTTATGTGATTATGAACTTGGGAATAATGGTGGGTGTCCAATGACAGGATTTTCCATCTCTATGGATTTAGCACCAAAACAGTTGCAAACACACGATGTAAGTATTCTGAAGAGTACGGCTGAAGCACGTCTGAAGAATTTTATGCAGGATGTGACTGGGCGTGCCTTGGTGATGATGGAAAGTGCGACTCAAGGTCATCATGGTATTGCTATGGATCTGGTTCAGGAAGCTTTCATTTCCTTACACAAATCCTATGCAGAAAAAAGCACTGAAGAATGGTATCCCCTGTTTTATACCATTCTCAACAACAAGTTACAGGACTGGCGTCGTAAAGAGTCACGGCGTGGTCAAATGTTTTCATTTTTCAAAAAAGTCAGTCTCGATGATGACGAAATTGAATTTGATGATGTCGTCGATGAATCAACACCAACGCCTCTGGACTTTCTCGATCAGGCAGTCACTGCTGAAGAAATCCAGGAAGCGATTGCAAAATTGCCTGTGCGTCAGCAGCAGGCATTTATGCTCAGAGCCTGGGAAGGATTTGATACGCATACCACCGCACAAATTATGAACTGCACAGAAGGCAGTGTAAAAACCCATTATCACCGTG
Organism: Acinetobacter sp. CIP 101966; assembly: GCF_000369725.1. Classification (NCBI taxonomy): domain Bacteria; kingdom Pseudomonadati; phylum Pseudomonadota; class Gammaproteobacteria; order Moraxellales; family Moraxellaceae; genus Acinetobacter; species Acinetobacter sp. CIP 101966. Next base: position 950,222 of record NZ_KB850160.1, read on the forward strand.
CTATCCAAGGCTTACGTGCCTCTTTAGCACATTTAAATCCATATCTGGGAGGGTCATCCGAATGAATCAAGATGATTTCTTAAAACAAGTAACTTCCAAACTTGATGGACTGGCACAACAACATAAAGACAAACCTGTTGTTATGCACCATGTTCTTGAAGAAATTCAGGATTCAAAACACTCACGCTTTGCATTTCTAAAAATGTCAGGTTTTGCTTTGGCAGCTGCGATTGCAGGCGTTGTGGTATTACCGAATCTTTCGGACCATAACGAACCGCAAACTCAAATGGTGTCAGTCCCAAAACTGTCTCCGCAAATGCTTGAAGATTTAGAAATGTTAATGGTTTTAGGTGAGGACAAAGTTCCACATGGCAGCTAAAAAATTGGTGATTGCTTTTTGTGCATTCAGTTTTCTGCAAACCAGCTTTGCAGGATTTGAACGTTTTTGGCTATTTTCCAAAGATGCGAATACCCAAGTAACTGATACTTGGGATAGTCTTTCTGATTCTGAACAATTGGCACTGATTAAACGTTACCAATCTCTAAAAGAAATCCCCGAACAACAACGTGTTAGCTTACAGCAGCGTATGGACTGGTTTACTCAACTCCCTAATGCGGAAAAACAAAGAATGCGTGAGACTTGGCAAATGATGAGCAGTCAGGAACGCAAAGAACTGGGCACACGTATGCAAAAAGCGTCTCCTGAGCAACGCCTTGCCATTCGCGAAGAATACATTCTCAAATATCAGCAAGTGACTCAGCAGCCTAACTCGCATTAAAAACTTAATATAAAAAAGCCTCCATATGGATAATGCCAGTCAGTTAAGCAGACATTAGAAAAATGTAGTAAAAATGAGTGTATGCCAATACGCTCATTTTTTTTATGACTTTATCTGAAAATTTAGATTGCACCCTTCAACATTCTTTGCCTTCACTCAGCCATTTCAGTGAACTCATTGATTTAAACTGGATTAAAGAAAGCCTACATCAAACAGGTAAGGCTTCTATCAGGAGAAGAAAATTACCTGCCGAACATGTGGTATGGCTGGTAATTGGGCTTGCCCTATTTCGAGATCAACCGATCGGGTATGTCGTAGAGCAACTAAAACTTGTGTTTGGTACAACAGAATATTGTGTCCCCAGTGCAGCAGTGCAAGCACGACAACGTTTAGGACGAGAGCCCTTGAATACCTTGTTTTCTCTACTCAGCCAAGCCTGGTTTGAAGAATCCCAACAGCAATACTCAAACTTTCATGGCCTTAGTGTATGTGCTGTTGACGGGGTGGTTTGGTCTATGCCTTATACAGACGAGAATTTTGAACACTTTGGCTCATCTAAGGGTAAAACCGCTGCAGCCCCTTATCCACAAGTGAGAGCAACCTGCCTGGTAAATACCAGCACCCATGAAATCATTGATGCCCAAATAGGTAGCATGGATCAGGGTGAACTTACACTGGCAAATCGATTATGTCCTCCATCGCATAGTATTACCTTGTTTGATCGAGCCTATTTCTCTGCTGATTTCTTGATTGACTGGCAAACACGAGTAGAAGCCAGTCATTGGTTAATGAGAGCAAAAGATAATTTACGCTATGAGATCATTAAACGTAATTCCCCGCATGACTTTCAAATCAAAATGCCTCTTTCAGCTAGAGCCAGGAAGCTAAATCCATCATTAGGAGAATATTGGGAAGCGCGTTTGATTGAAGTTGAGCAGGCAGGGAAAATTAGACGTTATATCACTTCATTAATGGATTCAAAGGCATATCCACTGATAGGCTTGGCGAAGCTTTATGCCCAGCGCTGGGAAATAGAAATGTGTTACCGAGAAATCAAAAGTGATTTACAGGAAGGTAAGCATTTGAGGAGCAAGCAACCTGATTTAATTTATCAAGAATTATGGGGGGTCTTCATTGCCTATAATATTCTAAGAAGACAAATGAAACATATGGCTCAACGTGCAAAAGTCAGTCCTTTGAGAATCAGCTTTCATATTGCCTCTATCAGCATCCTGAATATATTAAGATTTGATTCTTTAGACTCCGCAGGGAATTTACCTAAACATCTAGAAAGTTTACTGGAGAAATCGAGGAGGTATGTTTTGCCTGAGAGAAGGGTTAGAAGTTGCCCACGAGTTGTGAAAGGAAAACCGCAGAAATACCCAAGAAAATGCCAGTCAATTTCTTAACTGACTGGCATTACTCCATATGGAGGCTTTTTTGATGTTTCAATCATATTTTATTTTCTTAAGCGTCGATAACCTGCAAGCCCTAATAATCCTAGTAGCCCCCACATTCCAATTGCCCCACCACCACTTGAGGACGTATTCGTATTTTTAACTGTATTACGTAACAAGATTGTCGCTTTTTCTGACATTTTTTCATCAGCATCAAAAATCGCATAATCCATGCTGTAATTTGCCTGGCTTAAATTATTTTTTACACTAAATGTCAGCTGTCCACCATAACAGGTCTGATTTTGGTAGGTATCAGGACAGGCCCCTTGTCGCTCTGCCTTCAGTGAAACTCCCGCAGGCAGCTTAACAATATGAATCGGGATCTCTTTTCCATCTTTATCTTGATAAAAAGCCGACTTTCCTGATGGTAGAGGCCCATCCCCATCATCACTATCATTTTCAAGCGGATTTACCATCACTGTAAGATTATTCTCTGGACTAAGCCGATATTCATCATCTTTTGCAATTGGTGCAATGTTGTTAAAAGCTGCTCTTAAGAGGCCAGCACTGCTTACACCTGTAGCCTGGTCTTTAAGTGTATAACTACAGAACTCCATATCAACCGAACTGGTCTGCTTACCATCAGTGCGATACATCATGATCCGGTTTAAATCAGGTTTCCACTCACATTTAAGATTTGGATCATTGGGATTTCCTTCCACAGTGGTCGAATTACCAGTACCAATTAACTTACCAACACCTAAAGTTTTTACACTGACCTCATAATTTTCTGAATTTAAGGCTTTAATTTGAATCTTATCATTGGTTAGAGTTTCTTGAGGCATAGCCAAGATAAAAGGATTAATATAGATTGCACGATATTTCTGATATTGCTTGGTATATTTAAGCAAATCCTGATAACTTTTCAATTCTTCCTTTAAACCAGGAAGCTCATTTTCTGGAGTATTTTTATCAGCAATGATTTCTTCGAGATCATCTATATTCTCCTGATAAAAGTCATTGAGTTCTACCAAACTCTTATTTTGCAAGTCCGTAATATCGGCTGCAGTCAAACGTCGGATTTCAACTGAGCCGATCTCGCAAGTATTTTTTGCACTTGGATCAAATGTTAATGTGGATCCAATCACACGATCAATAAGTTGACAAAAATAACTAATGATGCGAAAAGGTTTTTTTAGTTAACAGATGTTCACACATGCCTAGAATTGTTTCTGTACCACTTAGTTTAGAACAGCGAGAACGACTCATTTTTCTGGTCAAGCATGCAAAACATTGGCGTGAAAGGCAACGTGCCCAAACTATTCTCTGGCTTTCCGAAGGTAAAAGTGTTGCGGAAGTTGCCACTCTACAAGAACGTATCCCAGAAACCATAAGGCTACAACGCCGACGTTGGGAATTGTATGAGTTTGAATCGATTAAAGAAGGTCATCGCTCAGGTCGACCCAATACATTGATCTCAGACTATCAGGCGAAAATCCTAGATTGGGTCAATACAAGTCCACTCAATGCAGAACAAATCCGAGTCAAACTACATGAAGAATACGAAGTGTCCGTGTCTGTTGAAACCATTCGTAAGTTTTTACGGGATTCAGGTATGGTCTTCAAGCGTACCCGTCATAGCTTGAAAAAAAAGAGATCCGATTGCATTTGAACAAGCAACACAGCAGATTGAAGAATTACGAGAGCAAGCGGCACGTGGTGAAATTATATTAGGTTATGTTGATGAAACAGGATTTTCATCTACACCTGATAACCGCTATGCGTGGACAAAGATAGGTGATGTTCATGCGGTTGATGCAATAAGATTAAAACGAGTTAATGTCATGGGGTGTTTGCTTTCAACGGGGAAACTGGTGACTAGTTGTTTACAAGAGTCAGTGACAAGCACTTGGTTTTATGCCTATTTAACTGGAATAGCTCAACAAGTAAAACAGACGTATAACCTTCCATTGGTTCTTATTGTTGATAATGCCTCGATTCATAGAAGTAAAAAGATGGCTGATTACAGAGAGCTACTTAAAACTAACTTTTCGACGAATCTGTATTTTATTCCAGCTTATAGCCCTGAGTTAAATCGAATCGAGATGGTATGGAAGCAGATGAAATATTATTGGCGAGATTTTCAAGTCATGACAGCTGACAAAATAGAGCAATGGGTGGAGAAAGTATCAAACCAATTCGGAAAAGAATACATGTTTACTTTTTAATGACAACTTACCACGCTGGTCTTGTTCAATACAGCCACTCACTCCGATATCTACCAAATCCGTTGCGGTCTGATTATCACGCGGGTAATATAACCCTAAATAGCGATTATCAATAGCAGGCTCAATATAATTTGTTAATAAACTGCTGATTATATTGTTAGAGACATCAAGATTATTTGAAGTAGTATCTTCGTCTAATTCTGGCAATACGCAACGTGATGGCCCAGTCGTTTGAATTGCATTTCGAATTGTAGAAAATTCAACACGTTGTGCCTTGGTCGGATTCCCCTGATTTAAGGCATATTCACAAGACAGGCCTTGGTTAAAGGCTAAAATATTGAAATTAAAATACCTAAACCCGGTATTGTCATAAAATAAAGTAGATTGGGCTGTATTTTCAACAATAGTATTACTTAATGCAGTTAAACTGGAGAATTTACTGAGCGGACGATTAACTTCATTCGTCATACGCACAATATGTCCTGTGGTACTGGCAGTATTCTTCGCAATAGTAGAGTTAACAATTTCTACTGTGGCATAGCCACAAAAATCAATAATACTGTTAGCAGTGTCTGAACCATTTTTAACAATACTACTGGAATTAATTTTCACATTGGTTTGAGTTGTACCTAAATTTCCCTGACAATCCATCGCCAGAACACTACCATATGAACTCGCCTGATTTTTTTGAATCAAAGAATCCTGAATGACAATATTCCTTTCCGTATTCATTGCTACACTATAAATCGCACCACCTTCTGCAGCTGCTCGGGAATTTACTATTTCACTGGTATTAATACTTAAAGGCCCTGCTACATAAAAAGTACCGCCATTACCTTTATCCAAGGTATTTATTGCTGCATAGCCATCCTTTAAGATCAGATGATGAATTTCCAGACTGGATTGACTGGCCATACTATTAAATAATCTGGTTTTCCCCTGGCCCGAAATAGTACTTTTTAAAGCCTCCCGGGTTGGATATAACAGCGTAATCGGACTACGACTAGCATAATTAAGCGGAGTTTTCCCATAAATTTTGAGCGCTGACTCTACGATCAGCTCTTTATCTAATTTGTACTCGCCTGCTTCAAGCTGAATCACATCTGCAGCTGAACCATCCAATCGAAGCGTACGTCCTACATTACATCCGCCATAAGATTTATCCAGTTTTGCAGTTTTAATGGCTTCTCGCAAAGAACAGGCATTATTATTCTCGCCATCTTCATCAGCAAAAGTAGTCACATATATCGTTTTATCTTCGGCTGCCATCAAACTCATGGCAGATAAAATCATGGCCGCAAGCAGTCCTTTTTTATAATTTTTCATGATTTTTCCTTAATCTTTTAATCCACGGCGTAAACCTATTAATCCGAGTAAAATCAGTAATCCACCACACCCCCATGAGCCGCCTGAAGTTTTGACTGCTTTGTCTTCCATTTCATTTTTTGGCTCCTGAACAATTTGAGTAGTAATAGTCAAATAAGGTTTACTTTTATTAAATCGTGTAGATGAGGTCACCACTTGTAGTTCGAAAATATCTGCTCCATGCCAGGTAGAATCGGGGGTATAAACGACATTGCCATGAATATCGATGATTGTTTTACCCTTGGAAGCTGTTTTGGTTTGTACCACTTTCAAACAGCCATCTTGCCAAGGCTCACCCGTCGGATTATGACCAACAATGGCATTACACTGTTCTTTTGGAATTAAATCACTATCTCCCAGATAAGATTCAATTGAAAACTTGGCAATTTCACCCTTTAACAGATCTTGTCCCACTAGACTGCCTGAAATTGGTATTGTGATTTCAACAGCACCTCGATCACAAAACAGATTATCCATCAAACGGTTGATCCCACGCTGATCTGCCGCCTCACATGCTACTGTTGGATTTGCTAAACTCAATCCTGTGCCTCTATTCACAATCGGTGATTCACTCACAAGGATATAGTTCAACAAAATTCGTGGGCGCATATAACCGAGAAATTGTCCTTTAGGAACGCTATATGGACAAAGTATGGCATTATTATTTTCTTGTAGGGTCTGACAAATACCTTCACTTTTATCTGAGGATTCAGCAAAAAGTCGTGTACCATTCCAGAACTGGTTCGGCGCGACGGCATCCCCTACACCACACGAGGCTGTCAGCAGATTATTTTGAGACACAGACTTATCACCAGTGATAATTTGGCAATCCTGTGTACCATTTCTTAAAATAATACTATTCGCTACATAAGCTCTTCCATACGGTGCATGGATATTTAAAGCAGTATTTTCATTGTCAACTATGGTGAGATTATTCAATCCCATCCCGTCCAGGACATTAATAAATACACCCTTATTTTTTAGTATCGTACTACTTAATACCTCCCCACTAATACCTTGATCTTTACTGGAGTCAGCAAACTGTCCCGCGCTATAAATATTGGTCGCGGAATTATCCAGTGTCTGATTATTTTTAAGTACACTTTGATAAATGAGGAAAGCAGGTAGCTCGCTATACAGGATCCCGCCTCGTTGGGCTTTATTATTTTCGATCAGACTATTTTTAATTTGTGCACGGCTTGTTAAGTTCTGACCAAACTTGCCAGCATTATAAATTGCCCCACCCAAGTTGGCAGCAGCATTAAATAGACGGTTATATTCTAGAATTAGCTGACCTTTATTATAAATTAGGCCACCTTGTTCAGCACAACTGGTTTTACCACAGCCTTCAAGATCCAGTTCTTTCAAATTTAACTGAACCAATGTATCTGTACTGTTGATCCGGAAAAGGTTATCAGTACCTTTCATTTGAATATGAGCATTATGCAAGCCTAATGCTTTTTCATCCGTACTGAATTCGCCATCACTTTCTGCGACCGCACGGATGGTAAGAGATTTTTTAATCGCGATATGCTGGTTCAACACATAGGTATTTTTTTCTTTTAAAATAATGGTACTGGATGAGTTCTCCCCACCACACCCCATAAAACCTGATTTAGCTAAGCCACGGTTAACATACTCAACAGCTTCTCGAAGTGAACATTCCTTGTCATCTTTTTCAATATCTTCTGTAGTGGTTACAATAATATCTGCACTATACGACTGCCCCGCTATACATAGCAAAGCTATGCCTATGCTCTTCTTGAGCATAACCTTCTCCTTAATTTTTATTTCTTTCTTTTTCTTCTAAAGTTGCAGAATCCTTGCAACAGCGAATTATTTTGCCTTACTGTGTCATAGACTGAGTAATTACTCAAGAATTTTTATATTTTACCGATATTCGTCAATCAAGGCATATATCTGCCGCAGATTAGCATTGCTGACTTTCAATTTTTCCCCTTTAAGCAATTGAATAATCTGCTCTAATCTTTGAAGCAGCACTGAAGTTTGATGTGGCCCATGGCTTAGTAAATAGTCAAAGATTTGAGGGTCTAAATGGATCCCACGACGATCGAGTACCGAGGAAACCAGCGCATAGCGATCAGCATACAAACTGCCACTCGGAACACGGGTACTGACCGCCTGCGTGAGACGGGATTGTAAATCTGGCAATTCGAGTTTGAGTTCGATAGGTGCAAAACGTGACGAAAACACCAACTGCCCACCACCTTCATTATTATAATTAATCAAGTGAAATACTGCGCGTTGCCAATGGGGTACGCCACTAATCGCTTCGATATCATCAAGTGCTACCAGATCAAAACGATCTAGAGAAGTAATCGCCTCAGTCGGTGCATCTAAAAGCTCAAGCAAAGATACCTGAATTGCAGATTTACCTACTTCCAGATAAGAGTCACAGATGGCAGACAACAAATGACTTTTACCTGTACCGGCTCCCCCATAGACATAAAAGCGGTTGATCAGGCCTGCATGTAATTGACGGACAGCATCAATGACATGCCCCCAACCCGGCCCTGAAAAATCACTGATTCGGGCATCGAGCTGAGGTTCTATATCTAACTGCAATTGACGCATACGATTTTTTGGCCTTATGAGTCTTTACGATGTGGATCGTGAATTTTACTTGAGTTCTCCTCTGCTTGCAGCGGTTTTTTCTGTGGCTTTTTCATTTCAATATCAACATCTAAGTCTGCTGTTTCAATATTGATTGAACCGGTAGATGCATCTTGTATGATAACAGCCCGATCACCATAAAATGGCGTATGTTCATAATACTCACGGATATGCCGCAGTAGTACCACAATCACGGCTGCCACCGGCAAAGCAATCAGCATGCCCAAGAATCCGGCCAGTTGCGCACCTGCCAGAACTGCAAATACTACAGCTACAGGGGAAAGACCGATTTTATCACCCAACAGGAATGGTTGTAGAATATAGCCTTCGACTGCCTGCCCGACCATAAAGACAATCCCGACCAATACCAGTTGCCACCAGTCGATTCCAAACTGGAAGAAGGTTGCAATGACTGCAGCGATAATTCCAACCGCAAAACCAAGATACGGAATGATACTGCACAATCCGGCAACCATCCCGATAATCAAGCCAATCTCTAGGCCAATGAGTTGCAGTCCCACTGCATAAACCACGCCCAGCAGAACCATGACCAGGAACTGACCTTTGACAAAGGCACCTAAGACACTATGACATTCACTCACAATAGTTAAGGTTGTTTTTTCATAAGGACGGGGAATTAGACGGCGTAAGCTATCCAACATACGATCCCAATCCAGCAAGAAATAAAAGGCAATAATCGGAATCAGGACAATCGTGCCGCCAATCTGGATAAAGTTTAGGCCAGACTGTGCCAGTTTTAGCAGCATTGCCTGAATACTGTCAGCACTATAATTGGTCTGGACATAGTCCATTACGACTGAGGAAATCTGATCGGTATCGATTTCCATCGGGACCAGATTAAAGCTATCGGAAAGCCAAGGTAAGAACGTGTAATTGATCCAGTGAATCCCGGCCGGAATGCTATCACGCGCATACATCAGCTGCTGCCAGACCAGTGGCACTAGATACCACATCACCAAGGTGACCACGACCCCAATCCCGATAAATACAATACTGATCGAGAGCCATCGAGCCAGCCCAATGCGGTGCAAAACATCGACCAAGGGGCTAAATAAATAAGCAATTAGAAAAGCTGCCACAAAAGGAACCACAACTGGTTTAAGCAGATATAAAACCCAAAGCATCAATGCTATACCAGCAAGTATAAGAATGCGCCGTAAGGTACGATCGACCATAGAATCTTGCCTTTTCTCTATTAATCATTCTAAAAATTAAAATATTTTAATAAAGATAGCATTTTAGGCCACAAATACCATAAGAGTTTTACATATTCAGGTTATAATCGCACCCGCGAATGCGGAGACTTCATTATGAGCAACTCAACTTCTACCCCAAACACTGGTTTAAGCTACAAAGATGCAGGTGTCGACATTGAGGCGGGCGACGCGTTAGTCGATCGTATCAAATCTGTCGCTAAGCGTACTTCACGTCCTGAAGTCATGGGCGGTCTAGGTGGCTTTGGTGCACTTTGTAAAATTCCTAAAGGTTATGAAGAACCTGTTCTCGTATCTGGCACAGATGGTGTTGGTACAAAATTACGTCTGGCACTGAATTTGAACCGTCATGACACAATTGGTCAAGACCTGGTTGCAATGTGTGTGAATGACCTTCTTGTTTGTGGTGCTGAACCACTGTTCTTCCTCGACTACTACGCAACTGGTCACTTAAATGTTGATGTTGCTGCAAATGTAGTCACAGGTATTGGCGCTGGTTGTGAACTTGCTGGCTGTGCATTAGTTGGCGGTGAAACTGCCGAAATGCCAGGCATGTATGAAGGCGAAGATTACGATCTTGCAGGTTTCTGTGTCGGTGTTGTTGAGCAAAGCAAAATTATTGATGGCTCTAAAGTCAAAGCGGGTGACGTTTTAATTGGTGTAGCTTCTTCAGGTGCACACTCAAACGGCTACTCACTGCTTCGTAAAATCTTAGACGTGAAAAACGTTGATCTGAATCAAATCGTCGATGGCCGCCCACTTGCAGATGTTGCAATGGAACCAACACGCATTTATGTAAAACCAATTCTTGAACTGTTAAAACACGTTGATGTCCATGCGATGGCACACATCACCGGTGGTGGTTTACCAGGTAACTTACCTCGCGTACTTCCAAACGGTGCTCAAGCGTTGGTAAATGAATCTTCTTGGGAATGGCCTGAGCTATTCAAACTTCTACAACGTGAAGGCGGCGTAGAACAATTTGAAATGTATCGTACTTTCAACTGTGGAGTCGGCATGGTGCTGGTTGTTGATGCAGCTGATGCAGACAAAACTGTTGAATTACTCAACCAGCTTGGCGAAAAAGCATGGGCGATGGGTCAGATTCAAGACAATACTGAATCAGTTGCAGATGCAGACGAAAAAATTCGTGTGATCTTTGCGTAATTTCGCATGATTAAAATTGCTGTACTTGTTTCAGGTAGTGGATCAAATCTGCAAGCCTTGATTGATGCCAATCTTTCAGGGCAAATTGTGGGCGTGATTTCCAACAAACCTGAAGCCTTTGCTTTAACGCGTGCACAACAGGCAGGCATTCAGACTGCAGTTATTGAACACAAGCAATATCCAAACCGTGAAGCTTTTGATGATGTCATGCATCAACAGCTTTTGGACTGGGATGTGGATCTGGTGGTACTTGCCGGCTTTATGCGAATTTTAAGTGAAAAATTTGTGAAAGCCTGGGAAGGAAAAATGTTAAATATTCACCCTTCCCTGTTGCCTTATTATAAAGGCATGCATACGCATCAGCGTGTACTCAATACCGGTGATGTTCTGCACGGTTGTACGGTGCATTATGTTACGGCTGAACTGGATGCAGGCCAAGCGCTTGCCCAAGGTGTTCTCAAGGTTTCTCATCATGATACGGTAGAAAGTTTGGCAACACGTGTGCATAGCCTCGAGCATGTGATCTATCCACAAGTCGTAGAATGGATTTGTAGCGGAACGATTCAACATACTAAAGATGGTGTGTTATATCGAAATGAGAAAATGCAAGCGCCTGTTCAATTCTGCAAGTTCTAAAAAAATTTAGATATAAAAAAACGCATCCTCGGATGCGTTTTTTTATTTCCAATATATTCAATAATTCAAGCAGACTGTTGCTGAATCAGCTGTTTGACCAAGCCAGCTACTTGATCAGGTTGTTCCAATGGGAACATATGTCCACCATCCACCACGGTAAAAGGAATACCAAATTTCTTTTGCACTTGCTGCGGGAACTTGCGGGCCAGAAATGGACCTTTCTTAGCCACAACTAAATGCACAGGAATTTTGGGTTTTGCCTGAGGCAACCACCATAGTGACGGATTGGTTCTAAAGACTGCGACCTCATCCATTTTAGGAATAGTGAGTTCTACCCCACCCCGGATGGGATCATCCTGCAAGGCATGGTCAATATAAGCTTGGAAGCAATCTGCATCAAAATCCTGATAAAAACCTTTAGGGCGCAGCAATTCAGCGGCTTGTTCACGTGAATCCCAATGGTCACGACGGCGTTTCGACAAACCTGCCGGAGACATTTTATCCAATGCTTTTAAACGAAAAGTCTTGGCGATATGCAAGGCAAAGGCTTCTTTGCCCATAATCATTGGCGGGTCCAGCATAATTATTTGTGAAAACAGTTCCGGGCGCTGTAAAGCGGCCTGAAACGTTAATACAGAGCCCAACGAATGTCCCAAACCAATCACGGGTCGGCCTTGAGATTGGCGTACAATACTGTCGATCACTTGCCGGGTCAGGCTTTTCCAATGGTTATCAACCGGATAACGCTTATTCGGCCCTAAAAGCGGCACATAGATAATATCGTAATCATCTTGCAATTCATCAAACAGCTTTTGATAGACTTTAGATGGCACGCCATTGGCGTGCGCGAAATGAATCAGTGGTTTCATTGCAGTGTCGTGCTATTTTCTGACTGAAGCTTCTGTGCAACTGAAGAAGCAATTCCATCCCCAATCGATGAACCCATACGACCCAAGACTGATTCAAATGGACTATATTCAATGGTGTAATTCAACACTTTTTCAGTTTTCAGTTCGCGTTTCAAGGTATTTAAGCTACCGATACGATCCGCAATACCTAATTTCACCGCCTGATCACCGGTCCAGAACAAGCCAGAGAAAATAGCAGGATCATTGGATTTCAATTTATTGCCACGTCCTTGTTTAACTGCATTAATAAAGTGACCATGCACATTATCCAGCACACCCTGTACGTGGGCTTTTTGCGCAGGATCAACCGGCTGAGTCATAGACAGCAAAGCTTTATTTTCACCTGAAGTCATGGTGCGATCTTCAACGCCTAACTTTTGCAATAGATTAGTCACACCATAATTCGGCATGATTACCCCAATTGAACCAACCAGACTCGATGGATTGACAATAATTTCATCCGCGGCTGAAGCAATATAATAAGCACCTGAAGCCCCCGTATCGCCAATCACGGCATACAGTTTTTTCCCAGGATGCTGTTTTTTCAGATACTGAATTTCCTGCCAGATCTCATCCGACTGTACCGGTGAACCGCCAGGTGAGTTGATATTTAGTACCACTGCTTTGCTTTGTTTATTTTCAAAGGCTTTTTTCAATGATTTGATGGTATTGCTACTGTTGACACTCTGCTTGTCGGCTGCAATCGTACCCACAATATCCACGACTGCAATATGAGAACCCGCACCAGCGCTGGCATCTGACGAGACTGAACTACAGCTCTTGCCCAATGCCAGAATAACCACAAGCAGATAAGCAAAAGTCAGGAATTTAAAGAAAATTCCCCAACGGCGCGCACGGCGCTGTTCTTCTACCGAAGCTAAAACTGCTTTTTCAAGCAATTTCCATTCCGGACCAGTCGGTTGAACTGGCTGTTGCGTATTTTGTATTTGATTTTCAGGTTTTGGTGGCCAATCGGACATAAATAATCCAATAAATTGATTTATATTGAATCCATTATATACACTGAATCGGGTAATTCTGTCTAAACAAAACGTTTTCGCCTATAATAAATTTTGTTCTCTTTTTTTGTACTTAGACGAAATCAATGACGAAACAGGGCTCACGGAATTCAGCTTACGGATTACTCAAATACATTAGCCGCCAACCGCTTCCGGTTTCTCGCTGGATGGCCCGTATTCTGGCCTTTATTGTGAACAGTTTTAAAGTCACTAAAACTTCGGAAGTCATTCGTCTCAACCTTGAAATCAGTCTTTCAGAACTGTCTAATCAGGAACGTGAACAGATTAACCGTGCTGCGGTTCGCAATGAATTAATGTCATATTTCGAGTTCTTTACTATTTGGGGCTCAAGCAATCAGAAAAATCTTAAACGCGTTCATCGCGTTATTGGCGAAGATCTACTTCATGATGCCATTGCACAAAATAAAGGCCTCGTGTTAATCGTGCCGCATTTTGGTACCTGGGAAATTATGAATGCCTATATTGCCCAGTTCACTTCAATGACCATTATGTATAAACCTGTGAAAAATCAGGCTGCAGATCAATTTGTACGGGCTGCCCGTAGCCGGGAACAGGCGCATCTGGTACCGACCGATGAATCTGGCGTTCGTCAGATTTTTAAGGCCTTAAAACAAGGCGGCACTACGGTCATCCTGCCGGATCATACCCCGAATATCGGTGGTGAATATATTCCCTATTTCGGCGTGCCTTTGGCCACGAGTAATTTGAGTGCTAAACTGATTCAAAAGACCAAAGCGCGTGCCCTGTTTTTATATGCCTTGCGTAATACTGATGATGGATTCGATATCTTTATCGAAACGGTTGATGAAAAAATTTATAGTGGCAATGCCAATCAAGGCACGCAAGTCATTATCAATAGTATTGAAAATTTAATTCGTCGCCATCCGGAACATTATCACTGGAGTTATAAACGTTTTAATGCGCATCAAGACTTAGGAAATCTCTATAAACTTGAACATGAACAAGCCCTGAACAAAGTAAATGCGTTGAGAACACAAGAACTACATGAAGTTTCGCCCATATTGGAATCAGTCACTTAAAGGCTGACGATACAACCACTGCCATCCATGTCGTTCGGCAGAAAGCACCAGTTTTGAGCCTTGTTGCTGGAAGTGCACACTCCCCTGTTCTGCCGTGGTCAATAATGGAATATTAAGAGCTTTTAACCGTTGCTGCGTCAGTTGGCTCGGGTGGCCATAACGGTTAAATTTCCCAGCCGAGGCAATCGTCAATTTAGGCCGCAAAACTTCTAAAAATTGATAGGCTGAACTGTGCTGACTGCCATGATGCCCGAGTATCAGCACATCGACCTGAAGTTCGGGATAGTCTTGGAGCAGCTGATATTCAGTTTCCCAACCCGCATCCCCCATCAGTAAAAAGTTTTGATACGGTCCGGCATTTTTAACTTGCAGATATATCACACAAGAGCGGTCGTTTTTATTGAAGTTTGGCGTATTTAACTGCTGCTGCCGAGGTGCCAGAATTTTAAAGTTAATCGTCTCAGACCATTGCCATTGCTGTCCTGCATAACAAAACTGAAAACTTGAAGAAGCAGCTGTTTCAGGCATCTGATTGGATGACACTTGCTTGATGTTTAATTGATCTTTAATGCTGAAATAAGCACCGCTATGATCCTGATCCAGATGAGTCAAAATTAGTCGATCCAGTTCTCCAACACCTTGCACAGATAGAAACGGCATAATCACTTGCCGGCCAATACTGAATTTTTCTTCATTATAATAACCACCCATGTCAATCATCATGCTGTGTTGCCCGTCACGAATGAAGATGGCCTGTCCCTGCCCGACATCCAGAACAGACAGCTGAAATGCATGCTGATTAAGTTGAGGAATGCACAGCGGTACACAGGCAATTGCTGTCCAGCTTTTGGGCACTAAGCCACGCGGCAAAAAGACAATTAACAAGCCCAAAATACATAGAGCAATCATCCAGACATTCATGGCTACCGGAATCAGTTGTGGCGCAAACAGCCGATCAAGCAGATTCAGAAATGCCAGCAGCATATGAATAAAAATATCATTGAGCTGAAACAGCAGACTCGAAAGTGGTTCAGAGATGAAAAATAATAAAGCCGCCAGAATATCTACGGGAACTATCAGCAGGCCAATCCACGGGATAGCCACCAGGTTACTTAGCGGCGTAATCCAGGCGATCTGCTTAAAGAACAGCATCATTAAGGGAAACAGGGCCAGAAAAATTTTCCACTGCGACTCCACTAAAACTTTCATTGCAAAATACAGCCATTGTAATGCTGTTTGTATTGTTTGATGCGGTTGCTGCTGAATGGTTTGATAGATTCGCAGCAAGACAAAACAGGCTCCATAAGACAGCCAGAATGCGGCCGATAAAATACTAAAAGAATCAAATAACAACAATAAGGCAGCACTTAAAATCAACAGTTTTAATGGCTGCACACTTTGCCTGAGCAACAGCGTAAAAGTCACAATCACACAAATCAGTAAAGTGCGTAACGCCGGAATTTCAAAACCGACGAAGGCACAATACAGCAGTACACATAATAAAAAAGGCAGACTCAAAAAATACTGCCTTGGCCATTTCAGATAAATCTGCGGTGTGTACCTTGAAATCAGATATTGCAACGTACCACAGACAATAAAGGCAAAGATCAGGACATGCGGTCCGGAAATCGCCAGTAAATGACTCATGCCAAAACGCTGGAATTTCTGCTCAGTTGCTTGATCCAAAAAACTTTCATCACCGCTTAATAAAGCCAGTAACAAGCCTTTCTGCTGTACCGGCTGTCTGGCCACAAACTCTCTTAAAGCCAGTCGCTGTTGCTCTACCCAAAGCAAAAATCGCTGATCCAACTTTTGTTGCTGGCGTAGATATTTGCCATGACCTAGTGCATAGAGTTGTTGCGGTTGCAACTCCTGAATGCTTTTGATCCGGAAACCGGCCATAACATTTTGCTGCAATGCCCACTTTTCTGCATCAAAAGCACCCGGTGTCGCATAACTATGGTTAGGTCGAATCTGGCCTTGTAATAAATAATAGTGTTCCAGTTCAAGAGTCTGCTGTTTGGTTTCATCATTTACTAAACTGGATGTGACAGGATCTGAAACTGGCAGAAAACCCATCCATTTGACTGTAGTGCCATCAGGGTTAAGCACATGCAGGGCTTGCTGGATATTCTGATCGCCCAGTTTATTCAGCTCTTTGATATAGACCACGATTTCTTTTTCAGAGACCGCGTGCTCTCGTTTGGATAAACGTTCAGCCAATTGCAGATTGGCATAAGCATGACCTAAAAATAGTCCCAAAAGCAGGCTTGATCCAGTGATCAACAAGCTTCGCAGTGGTGTATTCAAGATGAGCTTTAATTTATGGCAACACAGATACCACAACAGCGCAACGATCAAAACTGCCGTTCCGCTCAGTTGAACAGACAGGAAACTTTTCCCCATACACGCAAGGCCTAAAATCCAGCCAATACATAGCCACTGCAACATTGAATCTTATTCTGTCTTGTTATTATTTTGCCCAATAATAAAGCCCACCGGAGTGAGCTTCAATCAAATGCGAATATTCTCGTTATTTATGGTTCAATCCAGAGACCATCCTGCATATGTAAAATCCGATCTGCTGCATGGGCTAGCTGTTCATCATGCGTCACAATCAGCATCGCCATATTGAACTCACGTTGCAATTCGGTCAGCAGTTCAAAAATCTTTGCTGCAGTCTTGCGGTCTAGATTTCCGGTCGGTTCATCGGCCATCATCAGTTTAGGTTTACCGACCACTGCACGCGCCAAAGCTACACGCTGACGCTCACCTCCGGATAATTCACCCGGCTTGTGAGTCAGACGATGCGAAAGCCCAACACGTTCCAGCAAATATTCGGCCTGCTGTTTGGCTTCCTTAAACTTCATGTTGTCGCGTAACATCAGCGGCATGGCCACATTTTCCAGTGCCGTAAATTCTGGCAACAGGTGATGAAACTGATAAACAAAGCCCAAATGCTCATTCCGCACATAACCGCGTTCTGCTTCAGACAAGGTATCAAAACGGCGGCCATTCACCATGACCTGACCTGACGTCGGGCGATCCAATCCACCCAAAACATGTAATAAGGTACTTTTGCCTGAACCACTTGAACCTACAATCGAAACAAACTCACCTGCTTTTACCTGTAGCGACAAGCCGCGAATCACATCGACAGTGGATTTACCATCGGTAAAGGACTTGTGAATATTTTGGGCATCTAAAATCAGATTACTCATAACGCAATGCCTCTGCCGGTTGAATTTTTGCTGCACGTAAAGCCGGATAAATCGTCGCGACAAAACTAAGTGCCAGTGACAAGCCTACAATCACCAGAACATCTTGCCAGCGCAGATACGAAGGTAAGTAGTTAATAAAATAGGCATCAAACATATTCAGACCTAAAGTATTGTTCAGCCACCCAATAAAGCTACTGATACTGGTTGCCGCAATAATTCCGAGGATAGCTCCTGCGCAAGTTCCAATGACCCCAATCACGGTGCCTTGTACCATAAAAATTTTGGTAATGGTGGCAGGTGAAGCACCCAAAGTTCGTAAAATAGCAATGTCCGATTTTTTATCCGTCACCACCATCACCAGTGAAGACACAATATTAAATGCCGCGACTAGAACGATCAGGAATAAAAGCAGGCTGACCATGGCTTTTTCCATCTGAATCGCGCTG
This sequence comes from Acinetobacter sp. CIP 101966, assembly GCF_000369725.1. NCBI lineage: Bacteria > Pseudomonadati > Pseudomonadota > Gammaproteobacteria > Moraxellales > Moraxellaceae > Acinetobacter > Acinetobacter sp. CIP 101966. The sequence goes on from NZ_KB850160.1 coordinate 968,318, forward strand.
AACAGATTACCATGGGTATACGTCCAGTCCGAAGCATAGAAATTCGCCGGTAAATCACGCACAATTTCCTGAGACACTTGTGGTGCCAGGAAAATATCATCCAGTTTCATCCGCACACCCTGCGCACCATCCGGTAGACGCAGTAAAGTTGACGCATCATTTAAAGCGATATAACCCATCATTGAGTCGACTTCAGCACCAATACTGAAAATTCCCACGACTTTAAAACGCTTAAAACGTGGGACGACACCGGCGGGTGAAGGGGTGGCTTCTGGCAGAACCAGGGTAATATTGTCGTTTAAACCTACACCCATGGCATCGGTCATTTGCTTGCCCAAAACAATACCGAATTCACCTTTTTTAAGGCTGTCGATACTGCCCTCAACCATATGGTTTTGTATGATCGAAACTTTTTTCTCATACTCGGGTTCAATCCCGCTGACCATGATGCCAGCGACCTGACCCTGTGCGGTCAGCATACCTTGTAATTGAGTAAAAGGTGCAACCCCCTGGACATGTTCATGCTGCTCAATCTGCTTTGCAAGTTCAGGCCAATTTGTTAAAATTTGCGTCGAGGAAACAGTCGCTTGAGGTATCATTCCCAAGACACGATTTTTCAACTCTCGGTCAAAACCATTCATCACAGACAAGACTGTAATGAGGACTGCCACACCGAGTGTAAGGCCGATCATTGAGACCAACGCGATAAAAGAAATGAAGTGGTTACTACGCCGTGCGCGAGTATATTTCAACCCTATATACAGCGAGATTGGTTTGAACATAACCATCTAGTCCGAGGTAATAAATTATGGAAAATGTACAGCATCCAAACGGATTTGCGGAAAGACGCGTCATGTCTCGAATCGATGCTGCCTTACGAATTAATTATCAGATTATTTCCGATGATGTTGCCTTGAATGATCCTTACGATCCTAACTTCGTGTTGCCCCGCTATTTTCTACTACTTGCAGAACTAGATCAATTTGATCATGCGGTTAACTACGAATTAGAACAATTATCTGAAAAAGATCAACAAATTGCTCGAATCTTATCCTTATTCAACCAAAAATTAAACCTTATTACCGGTTCTTTGTATGACGCAATTGTACAAAGCATGTTACCTGTACCGGAACAGGTGAACTTTTCAGAAACCGGTTTTAGCTTCTTTAATGAGCGTCCTATCGCTGAAGGCACTTATCTGCACGTGACTTTGAGTCATCCGGAAAATTTCTTCCATATTGCAGCAACCGCTCAGGTGGCCTACAGTCGCGAAGAAGAAAATGGTAAATATCGGACAGGTGCGTATTTTATTACCATGCATCCACAAGATCGTGTCAAACTGGGTGAATGTGTCAAAGCCGACTTTGCTTAAATCGCTGACTTAGTGGTGCTGGTTTGTTGATGGCAGGCGGGCAGCATAGCTGGCTTTAATTTCTCTGGAAAAATATAACAATAAACCCGCCAGCAAAATGCCGACACTAACAACTGCTGCACCGGATAGTTTTTCATCATTGAGAAGTACGCCGACAAATAAGGCCAGCATCGGTGTCAGCACTGTGGTCAAAGACAAGGTCGTCGCCTTGATTTTCTGCACCAGTTTAAAATAACAGAACATGGCAATCAGTGAAGCCATCACCACAGCATATCCCAGTCCGATCAGTGATTTCGCCTGTGGCATCTGGGTAGGCGCAAATTGCCAGATAAAAGGCAGCATGGCACAGGCCATGAGGGCTGAAACCGCGATCGAACCAGCCGCTTGTGCCATGGGCTGCAAAGGTGCATTGACCTTTTTCACCCAGAACATTGACACACAATAAATAAACACGCTGAGTAACATCAGGCCGATGCCCACGGGCTGAATATGCTGATCTTTGCCACCCACACAAATAATCCCCAGTCCCAGCAGTGCAATTGCCATGCCGCACCACTGTGAAGGATAGAGTTTGAGTTGAAAAACGAAACGGCCAATCAGGCCGGTAATAATCGGGGCCAGTCCGAACATCAGGGCAATAATGCCTGAACTCAGATAATCCGTGGCCAGATAAGTGAAAATCTGTGAGCCGATAAAACTACATGCACCTGCCAGGTAACTGTGCATGGATAATTTATCTAAGGGAAAACGGGTTTTAAACAGCCACAACAAGGTAAATGCAAAAGGTAAAGCCAAAAAGAAACGCAATGCCAAAGCCCAGAGCGGATGCAAATCCGTCACACTCCAGACAATAGCTAGCGGTGTCGTTGCCCAGATAAAAACCAATAAAAGATAGGTGGCAATCATATTGGTTTGTGTGGGCATGCGAGTCACTCTGAATAAGGCTTAAAGCGCGGAAGTTTTACGTTTTTGTTTTTGGATGGTCTGATCGAGTGCGCTGGAAAATTCGCGTTTATCCCGTTCTGAAATCGGGGGTGGCCCACCCGTTTGCACGCCAGCTCCGCGTAAGCTGTCCATAAAATCGCGCAGGTGTAAGCGCGCTTTGACATTGGCCGTAGTATAAATTTCACCACGGGGATGAATCGCAATTCCGCCTTTTTCAATCACTTCCGCAGCCAAGGGAATATCTTGGGTCATGACAATATCATGCTCTTTCATACGCAGAATAATTTCTTTATCTGCAGCATCCGCCCCACTCATCACCTGAATTGAATTAATTCTGACCGAAGGTGTAATACCTACCGGCTGATTGGCAACAAAAGTGACTTCCAGCTGATAGCGATCCGAAGCACGAATAATCACATCTCGCAGCATACGGGGCAATGCATCGGCATCGACCCAAAGTTTGAATGGCAACACAGGGCTTCCCATTAAGGTATAAATCATGGTTATTCTAGCAAATTGCAGTGATCAGGTTGATGATTAAATCGCTCCATTTTCATTGCATCCGCTTTCTGTATTTTAAAAAGTATGTGCCCGGTAAAACTGGCGTGATTCACACGAGAAAAAAATTGACTTCATTTGACTGGCATTTTAATTTTAAAATTCATTCGATTGACTTGAAAAATCGCAATGACCCTCGATTAACTATAAATACATCATCCAAGATCAATTGTGCATATGAAAAATCAGAATAGCCCAGAGATCATCACCATTGATGATCAAAATTTCGGTAGTCATGTCGAACACTGGACCTTGCTCACCGACAATCCGGGCACAGATGTACCACAGTGGTTAGGCAAAGCTCTTGATGAACCAATCATGCCGATGGGCCTTTGTACACAAGAATGTGATATGGATGCAGAGACTTGGCTGATTCAGGGACCGAGTAAAGCTGCGGTACAGTTGAGTCAGGTGATTGCCGTCGAAAACAACAAACCTCAAGCGGTAAAAACTGCATTTCCGTGCTTTGACAGTCCTTATCAGGTGAAAGCCACGATTGACCGGATTATTAGCTGTAAATCCAATACTCAGGCTGTATTGCGCCTGAATCTGGGTGCTAACAATATTATTTACGCTTTCGATAGCCTGTATAGCGTCAATCATCCGCATTATGAAAAAGACCAGTCCTATGTGGTGAATCTGAATGGCTGGGCCTATGAACTTGAAGCGGTCGCAGATCATGAGCATCTGGTGGTTGATGATCCGGCTTCGATCAAGCACCACCGTGCCTTGAATGATATTCTGGCTGCCAATAATGGTGTAGCACCGGATAATTTGCAGGAACAGATTGATGCCTGGCAGCCGCAGTGCGAAGAAGATAAAGAACCTGTAACCGTAGATTTTTCTAAAATGGTAGCTTATCTATACGGCGAAACCATGGGTCAGGAAGATGAAGCCTGGTTCCAGGGCAATATTGTCGGTAAAACGACTATGCAGTTTATGGGTCAGGACTATACCCTTTATGATGTCACCCTCATTCATGATGAAGGCCAGCCTGCGACCTTGATCCGGATTGCAACGCGGAATGACCAGTACAGAGACTTCCAGATTGGCCAGTATATTCGTGGCAACTTGTGGATTCAGGCCAATATTTATAGAAAAGCGGCCTAAGTTCAAACAGAAAAAGAAGATATTCATTTTGATGGGTATCTTCTTTTAATCCATTTATATCCTTAGGGTGTGTTGACACTTTTAGCTTAAAAAAATAGCGAAGTAGTAAAATCAAATCGCCAAACCCAATTTTACTATTCGCTATGCCTCGTACCATGCTGACAGATCAACACTGGCAAAAGTTGAAAGTTATTCTGCGTAATTTATCCATTCACCACAACTCAAATTTACGCAATTTTATTGAAGCTATTCTCTATAGAATTAGAACAGGCTGTCCGTGGCGAGATATTCCTTGTTGTTTTGGTCATTCAAACTCTATTTTCAAACGTTTTAATCGTTGGTCAAGCAGCGGTAAGTTACTTAGATTATTCAAATTACTAGCCTCATGCCCCGATATGGAGTGGATTTTTATTGATGGCTCTCATGTACGTGCTCATCAACATTCTGCCGGTATAGCGAATCAATCTATTTCTAAAAGTGTAGGAGGAAACTCCTCAAAAATACATTTGATTGTTGATGCACATGGCAATCCTATTGATTTCATGATTACCGATGGAACCACACATGATGTTAAAGTTGCACCTGATTTAATATCAACATTAGATTTAAAAGAGACAAAAGTGGTATGTGCAGATAAAGGCTATGATTCAGAACCACTGCGTGAACAGATCAGGAAAACAGGGACTAAAGCGAATATACCAAAGAAAACAAATAGCCAATCGAACAATGACCATATGGACTGTTATTTATATAAAATCAGGCATTTAGTTGAAAATATGTTTTGTAGATTAAAGCAATTTAGAGGAATAGCTACTCGATATGACAAGCTCAAAAGAAATTATCAAAGTTCTGTTGCTTTAGCCTGTATATTTTTATGGCTACCTTTATAGGGTTAATTATGAACAGTAAATGTCAACAGACCCTATTTGTCATTTTAATTTTTGATTATTTTTTATACATATTTTCTGGCTTAATAATCTATTTAAATTCATTAAAAACCGAGTTATCCACATTTTTAAATTCAAATAAATTCATTTTAAATATTTAAAATAACCCTAAAAACCTTGTAAAAATAAGCGATTGATTTCTCATATAAATAATCTGTTGTCATACAAATCTAATATTTAAATAAAAATGAAATTTATGCTCTTTAATTAAAAATGTACTTTATTTAATCAATTTTTTATGATAAAAATACTCACAACAAATTAGTATTAACGATAAATAGATCGGACAATAAATATCTATGAAAATCGTGCAAGAAGAAACATTACAACAGGTCGAGCATCATCTTAGCTCCCGCTATAATATTGATATGATGTCCTGCCTTTTTTTCATGTTGGGGATGCTGATCTGCGGATTCATCCTGCATACTTTTATTTTCTAAAATTATTGTACTCATAAAAAAAACCCAGCCTGTGCTGGGTTTTTTCGTTTCAGGAATTAACCATTGCGTTTGGCAAAGTCATCCATAAAGTTCACCAATGCCTGCACGCCTTCTAAAGGCACAGCATTATAAATACTTGCGCGCATACCACCCACTGAACGGTGACCGGCAAGATTCAATAAATGTTGTGCTTCTGCTTCTTTCAGGAACTGTTTCTCAAGATCTGCATTAGCCAAGGTAAATGGGACGTTCATGATTGAACGGTTTGCTTTTGAAATCGGATTCGCATAAAAATCGCTTTGATCGATATAACCATAAAGCAAGTTAGCTTTCTCAAGGTTCACTTTGTGCATGGCATCTACACCGCCATTTTCTAGCAACCACTCAAACACCAGACCAGACAAGTACCATGCATAAGTTGATGGTGTGTTAACCATTGAGCCATTTTTCGCTTGATCTGAATATTTCAAGATGCTTGGAATTTCAGGTTTAGCTTGATCAAGTAAATCTTCACGAATGATCACCAGCGTTAAACCAGCAGGCCCGATATTCTTTTGCGCACCCGCATAGATCAAACCAAATTTAGAGACATCTACTGGCGCAGATAAAATACTAGATGAATAATCACAAACTAATGGCTTGTTTGTTTCAGGAATTGAAGCAAATTGCAGACCGCCAATGGTTTCATTATCGGCATAATGCACATAAGCTGCATCATCAGAAAGATTCCATTCGCTTTGTGCACTGATCGCATATTTGCCATCAATTTGGATACCTGCTTTTACAACATTGATATCGCCATAACGCTGCGCTTCTTTCAAGGCTTTTTCAGACCAGATACCGGTATCGATATAGTCTGCTTTGTTGTTTTTGCCAAGCAGGTTCAATGGAATTGCCGAGAACTGTAATGATGCCCCACCCTGCAAGAACAATACTTTGTAGTTCTCAGGAATATTCATGAGTTTACGTAAGTCTGCTTCCGCTTTTTCAGCCATGGCAACATAGTCGGCACTACGGTGGCTCATTTCCATGATCGAAAGACCTTTGCCGTGCCAGTCAAGCATTTCAGCTTGAGCTTTTTCAAGTACGGCAGTCGGTAATGCAGCAGGACCAGCACAGAAGTTGTACGCGCGCATGATTTTTCCTTTCAGAGTGAAACACAATAAAATGATGGCATTTAACCATATCTGGCAGGGTCTTGCACAAAATTATTTCAATCTATGAGTCAAGATAGAGTCAAAAAATCAATGTAGATTCACAAGATAAATTGACCAGTATTTTAGCCTGCTGTTTTTATCATCTTTGAACTAACAATTGAAAATATTCAAGATTAAGCCATTTTTTGATTCTAGATATTCCATTAAAAACAGCCGATAAGTATTTGAAATACAGATGTAAAAGAAACAATACTATAACTTTACACTAGTTCTATCTACGAACCTTTGATTTATACTAGCGGGATAACATTACCGGCTTTAAATCAGTTTAGCGACTTTATGAACTTAAAGAAAAATAAAAGACAGCTTGTCTGGGGTTTAAATCTGCTTGCATCGATGATGTATGGCAGCTTTACTCATGCGCAGAGCATCAGCTTTCAGGACGCTGAACGTCAGTTGTTGCAAAATTCTTATAGCAGCCAAGCCTATCAAAGTCTGGAGCAGGCCTCAAAACTTGAAGCTGAAGCAGTGAAAGGTATAGGTCTGCCACGAGTCGACCTGAATGTTCGTGCGTATGCCTTTCATAATGAACTCGATCTGCCTTTGGGTGCATTAAAAAATAATTTAGAGCAATCCTTAACGGATGGTGTCAATAATAGAATTGATGAACTGAACTTAGGGGGTCTGGCTGACCCACTAAAAAATAGCTTAAGACAACCTATTCAAAATGGAGTTGGCTTAATTCCTGATAGTTCGAATGTCGTACTGGATGATCAGGTGATTCGCCCGACGGTTTCAATCATGATGCCGCTTTATACTGGTGGACTGACAAGCAGCGCCAAAGAAATCGCCAATATTCAGGTCGGTCGTAGTCAGCTCAGCAACAAACAGCAGCAAGACACGCAGCGTTTTGAACTGATTCAAAGTTATTTCAATTTGCAGCTTCAAAAGCAACTGCATGCAGCTGCGCTGTTTAACCTGAATGCCATGCAGCAGCATTATCGCAATGCCTTAAAGATGGAACAGCAAGGTTTTATCAGTAAAGGCCAGCGCATGCAGTTTGAAGTGGCACGCAATAATGCCGAGCGCAGTCAGCAAAATACGCAGGCCAATTTGAATGCTGCCCTGTTCCAGCTGAATAATCTGCTTCAAGAAAGTAGCATCACCGAACTTTCGACGCCTTTATTTGTCAATAAAACCGAGCCACAGGCCTTAAATCATCTGCTAAAAACTTTTAGTCAAAACTCTGCGTTGATTCAAAAAATGCAGCTGGATACTCAATTGGCTCAAGCCAATGTCAAAGCCCAGCAAGCAGCGAAAAAACCGAATGTTTTTGCTTTTGGTGAATATAGTCTGGATCAAAATGAAAACTGGATTGTCGGAGTTGCCGCACGCTATAACCTGTTTTCCGGGATCGATAAAAACAAAAATATTCAGGCTGCCGAACTCAAACGCTCTGCCACAGAATTTCTCACTGCACGCACCCAGCAGGAAATTGAAAATCTGATTTATAAATCTTATAGCGAAGCACTCAGTGCACAGCAAAGTGATGCGCTTCTGGCACAAAACTTGAAAGCCGCACAGGAAAATTTACGCATCCAAGAATTGTCCTTTAAAGAAGATATGGGCACCGCCATACAGGTCATCGATGCACAAAATATGCTGAGCGGACTACGAGCCGAAACTGCCTTGAATGCTTACAAATATGTGATGTCACTGGCCACACTATTACAAAGCCATGGCTCGATTGCAGAATTTCCGAACTACATCCAACATACCAATACTCACTATATTCGCTAATGGAGCCGAACATGAACGAAGATCAAAAATCCAATGATCCTGTGAATGAAGCGGCTTCATCCAGCGATACAGAAAAATCTCCTGTGCAACAGGTAGAAACTAAAACTGAAATAGAAAACAACGCGACGACTTCGACCGAGCAACAACAAGCTCCTGAAATCGCTAAAAAGAAAAAATATTTATTGCTCGCCCTGATTCCAGTTCTGCTGGCAGTCATCGCTTTTGGATTGTGGAAAAGCTACCAACCGGCTCCGCTTGAATTGCAGGGTCGTGTAGAAGCTGAAACAGTTCAGGTGGCGACCAAAGTGCCAAGCCGTATTGAAGAAATTTATGTAGAAGAAGGTCAGCGGGTCAAAAAAGGCGATGTGCTGGTGCGCTTAAACAGCCCGGAAATTCAGGCCAAAAAACAGCAAGCCGCAGCGGCTTTACAATCTGCGCTGGCCTTACAATCGACTGCTGAACGTGGCTCGCAAGAAGAAAATATCGCCAGCCTGTATGCCAACTGGCAATCGCTGAAAGCACAGCAAAATTTAGCCAAAGTTTCTTATGAGCGTGGTGCAAATTTATTTAAGGAAGGTGTGATTTCACGCCAGCGCCGTGATGAATTGTATGCAGCCAGTCAATCAGCGGCACAAATGACAGAAGCAGCGTATCAGCAATACGCACGTGCCAAACGTGGCAGCACCTCGCAGCAAAAGAGTTCTGCCGATGCACAAGTAGATATTGCCCAGGCTGCGCTGGATGAAGCCAATGCATTAGAGGCAGAAACCCAATTAGTAGCACCTGTAAACGGAACGGTGTCTAAAACCTATGGCAAAGTCTCGGAGCTGGTAGCCACCGCAGTCCCTGTGGTCAGTCTGATTGAAGATCAAATGTGGGTGAGCCTGAATATTCGTGAAGATCAATATGCCCCATTTCAAAAAATGAGCAGTATTGAAGGTTATATTCCTGCCCTAGATAAAACCGCCACTTTTAAAATCAAGCAGATCAGTGCTGAAGGTGAATTTGCCACCATTAAAACCACACGCCAAACCGGCGGCTATGATGTGCGAAGTTTTAAGCTGCATCTTGTGCCCACACCAGCGATTCCTGAACTGAAAGTTGGGATGAGCGTGTTATTTAAACTGAAAGAGACCCGATAATGTGGACGGGTATATGGCGCGAACTGCGCTATCTGCTCCGAGAAAAATGGGATCTGTGTCTAGTCACGCTCGCACCTGCACTGGTGATTATTTTATTCAGCAGCATGTTTGCTCAAGGGAAACCGGATCATTTACCGATTGCGATTATTGATCAAGACCAGAGTGCGCTGAGTCAAAGCATTTATCAGCATGTGGCGCTGAATCATACTCTTAAAATTGCTACAGTGTCGGAACAAACAGCTGAGATTGAGCGCCTACTGAATCAAAATAAAATTTGGGGTTATATCCATATTCCAAGCGGTGCCGAGCAACGTCTGGTTCGTGCCCGGGATGCTGACATCAGTATTGCCTTTAACCAGAGTTATTTCAGTATCGGAAATACCATCTCCTCTGCCATGCTGGTTAGTACCCTACAAGCACTGGCTGAATTTGGCGGACAGCAATATCTGGGCAACCGACTGCCTTCTCTCGAAGCACCGTCACCGCATATCAAAATATCGCCGCTGTATAATCCACAACTGAATTATGAATTCTATCTGGAACCCTATGTCATTCCGGCAATTCTGCATTTACTGCTGTGTTGTTGTGTGGCATTTTCCGTCGGTCAGGAACTGAAGCGACAGACCTTAACAAGCTGGCTCAGCAACTCATCCATCTGGATGGCATTGCTGTCTAAGAACCTGGTCTATGTGGCTATTTTTAGTGTGTGGACCTGGGTCTGGATGTTCTGGCTGATTGAAATTCGCGGCTGGTTTGTTGCCGGCTCGCTCGCCCTGATTCTATCGGCACAATTTCTGCTATATAGCGCCTATGCATTTTTAAGCAGTGCAGTGGTTCTGGCGACCAAAGATTTAAGTAAATCTTTCGGCCTCATTGCGGTCTATGGGGGTTCATCTTTGAGCTTTGCCGGTGTGACCCTACCTTTAAATAATGCGCCCCTGTTCACCCAGTTTTGGGCCAATATTATTCCGTTTACGCCCTATGCCAAATTACAAACTGAACAATGGGTGATTGGTAGTCCATTGCATATTTCACTGCAAGCTGGATTAATGCTGCTGGTCTATGCTTTGGTTTATGCTCTGCTGGCTTATCTGTTTCTTAAAAAAATAGCCAAAGGAGCAGTCCAATGAAATCCCTTTGGTTTTACTATCTACAAAGCTTCAAAGATATTGTCAGTCACGGTACGATCTTTACCACGCTGATTCTATCTGTCTTGTTTTACAGCTTTTTTTATCCAACTGCTTATCAGGCGCAGCAGGCTGAAGCCTTACCGATTATCATTGTCGATGAAGAACAAAGTAGCTTAAGCACCCGCATTATTGGTCAGGTGGCACAAAGCCCCAATGTCGAAATTCAGGCGATTACCGGAAATTTTGCCGAAGCCAAACAATGGATGGAATCTCAAAAAGCCGATGGAATTTTACTGCTGCCGGACAATTTATCGCAAAGCTTAAGGCATGGTGAAACAGGCGGAATTGGACTGTATTTAAGCACGGCCAACTTTTTAGTGACCAAACAAATTGGTCTGGGCTTAGCCACATCGGTTGAGCAAACGTTGGCAGACTATACTGAACGCTTTGGCAAGGTCTCGGATTTTTCACCGGCCCTTTCTGTGCATCAAATTCCTTTATTTAATCCGCTGTCCGGCTATGGCAGTTATGTCTTTCCTGCGGTTGCACCTTTAATTATTCACCAAACCATTCTTTTGGGTTTGAGTATGCTGATTTTAGTATATCGGGAAAGAAAAGTAGAATTAAACGCAAATGCATTGATTGGGATGTGTTTAGCGGTCTTTACTATTGGCTGTCTGGGATGTTTCTATTTATTCGGTTTTAGCTTCTGGCTATTTGATTATCCACGCGGTGGCAACCTTCTCGGGATGCTACTGGCTGTTCCAGTTTTTATCTACACGATAATGGGCATGACCTGCCTATTTGCCAGTTTTCTGGATCTGCCGGAACGTGCGGGGCATGTCATTGTATTCACTTCTATTCCGCTGTTCTTTTTATCTGGTGCGGCCTGGCCGCATGCCGCCATGCCCATCTGGATGCAAGTCGTTGGCGAAATCCTGCCTTCCACCCAAATTGTGCAGATGTTTATTCAACTCAATCAAATGGGTGTGCCTACAGAGCTAGTCTTGCCTAAACTGCTCTATCTTGGAATGATCGGTAGCTTGTGCTTTTTCCTGGCTTATCGACGTTTAATTTCTGGTCATCAAAGCAGATAGAGCATTATAGCAATGCTCCTATTCCACTTATTTACTCGATTCGCCAAAGACTTGAATATTGAAATTACGAATCTTGTTGCTACCATTCGGCGTGTCAAAACTCACATCATACTGAACCAGATTCTCCGGATAGGCAATTTCATAGCTGACCTTATATTGCCCAAGCTGATTGGTTGCTTCTTCAATCTCTTTGGTCATTAAAGTCTTAGACTTGTATTCACCTTGAGGAATTGAACGTGAAAAGCGTTTCATCAGCTTTTCATTATCCTTAAACTGGGTTTGCAACTGCGGTTCTAACTGATCCAGAAATTCCTCATATTTCCCGTCACGCAAATCCTCATAGGCTAGCTGTGCCGCCTTTTCCTGTTCAGGACTCGGATCCGGAATATTGTCCATTGAATTACAGCCACTCAATGCAACCGCTGCTGCCAACAACATTAATTTGGTTTTCATCGCTTACCCTTATGCAGTCAAGGTTTATAAAAAAGGACGCCGAAGCGCCCTTTTTATCAGTAAAAAACTTATTCTTCTACTGAATTTTCACCGTCTTTTTCCACTTGCTCAGTTTCAGCAACTGCATCCGTTTCAGCCACTAAAGATTCTGCACCTTCAATCGCTTCAACAAACTCGTCTTCTTCAACAGCTTCAATTGAAACCACGCCGACCAGCAATTCGTCATTACCTAGGCGGATCAGACGAACACCCTGTGCGTTACGACCGGTTTGCGCCACTTCAGATGCACGGGTACGAACCAGTGTACCGCCATCAGAGATTAGCATCAGTTCTTTAGAAGCATCGATGGCAACAGCGCCCACCAATTGACCGTTACGTTCAGAGGTCTTGATCGCAATCACGCCCTTACCGCCACGTTTCTTGGTCGGGAAGTCGTCTACTGGAGTACGTTTACCATAACCGTTTTCAGATGCACACAGTACTTCGCCAGTTTCAGGTACAACCACCAGTGATACGATTCGGCTAATCAATGCTGAATCTGAACCATCTTCGTCATCAGACTCGATCTCAGTTTCGTCATTTTCTTCTAGCTGTGCAGCTGCACCAATGGTCACGCGCATACCACGTACACCTTTGGCAGAACGGCCCATTGAACGTACATCAGTCTCTGCGAAGCGAATGGCTTTACCTTCGTTCGAGAACAACATGATTTGCTGTTCGCCATCAGTAATCGCTACACCAATCAAGGTATCATCGCCATTCAGCTCAATCGCACGTAAACCGTTTGAACGAACATTTGAGAACTGTTCAAGCTCTACACGTTTAATCGTACCGTATTCGGTTGCCATAAACACATAGAAGTTTTTACGTACCGCTTCAGCCTGCTGAGCAAAGTCATTGATGATGTCATCATCAAGGTCTGTTGCAGAAAGCTCCAAGCCCAACTGTTTCAATTGAATACGCAATGCATCAGAAATATCATCCGCACCATCTTCAGATTCTGTCAGCGCTGCTTCAAGCTCGGCAAAATGAGCATTGATCACTTCATTGGCTTGCAACTGCGCTGCATTGGCTTTGACAAATGCCTTGAAGTCAGCCAGACGTTCTTTGAATTTCTTCGGCGCGTCAATCACAGGCAAAATCGCAGTAATGGTCTCGTTTTCATCCAGTGGCAACAAATTCACCATTGGGCGACCTTTGGCACCACGTGAGGCTTGCGGCACTTCATAGACTTTCAGACGATAGACCTTACCAACGTTGGTAAAGCAAAGTACCGTCGCATGACTTGACGTTACAATCAGATGTTGAATGTAATCATCTTCTTTCATGCTGGTCGCAGACTTACCACGGCCACCACGACGCTGTGCAGCGTAGTCAGACAATGGTTGAGTTTTCGCATAACCTGATTTCGATACCGTCAGCACCATTTGCTCTTCAGGAATCAGATCTTCACGAGAGAAATCGATACGTGACTCGACAATCGACGTTTTACGTGCATCGCCATACTGCTGAAGAATTAATGCCAGCTCTTCACGAATGACATTCATCAACAGATTAAAGTCATTCAAAATTGCAGTCAGTTCAGCAATTTGTGACAGGATTTCACTATATTCAGCATGTAACTTGTCTTGTTCCAGACCAGTTAAACGATGCAAGCGAAGTTCCATAATTGCATTCACCTGGGTTGGTGACAAACGATAAATCTCGCCATCCAAACCAAATGGGCGACTTGGGTCTTCACCTTCAATCTCATCCGGACGCACAGAAACTGAACCGGCTTTTTCCAACAAGGCCAAAACACCGCCACCTGCCCACTCACCTGCCTGCAAACGCTCACGCGCTTCAGCCGGATTTGCAGAACTCTTGATGGTTTCGATGATGGCATCAATATTTGCCAGAGCAACGGTTAAACCTTCCAAGATATGACCACGTTCACGCGCTTTGCGTAATTCGAACATGGTACGACGCGTGACTACTTCCTGACGGTGACGGATAAACGCGGCAATGATGTCTTTCAGGTTCATCAATTTTGGTTGGCCATTGTCCAGGCAAACCATATTGATGCTGAAAGAGTTTTCAAGTTGCGTGTTCTGGAACAGGTTGTTCACGATCACTTCAGCGTTTTCACCGCGCTTCAGGTCAATCGCGATACGCATACCGTCTTTGTCAGACTCGTCACGAAGCTCTGAAATGCCTTCCAGTTTTTTCTCTTTGACCAGTTCAGCAATACGCTCAATGGTTTTTGCTTTATTGACCTGATATGGAATTTCAGTGAAGACAATCGTGGTACGGCCATTCTTCGGATCTTCTTCGAAATGGTACTTACCACGGATATGCAAACGGCCCTTACCGGTACGGTATGCATCGACGATGCCTGATTTACCGTAAATGATACCGCCTGTCGGGAAATCCGGACCAGAAATATGTTCCATCAACCCTTCGATACTGATCTGAGGATCATTAGCATAGGCCAGACACGCATTCACCACTTCAGTCATGTTATGCGGCGCCATATTGGTCGCCATACCGACTGCAATACCGGTAACACCATTAATCAATAAGTTCGGTACACGGGTTGGCATGACTTGAGGAATACGCTCAGAGCCATCGTAGTTGTCTTCCCACTCGACGGTATCTTTTTCAAGATCCGCTAACAGTTCGTGGGTCAGTTTACGCATACGTACTTCGGTATAACGCATGGCTGCTGCGCTATCGCCATCGACCGAACCGAAGTTACCTTGACCATCAACCAATTGGTAACGCAAGCTGAAATCTTGCGCCATACGTACAATGGTTTCGTATACGGCAGAATCACCATGCGGGTGATATTTACCGATCACGTCACCGACTACACGTGCAGACTTTTTATAAGCTTTGTTATAGTCATTGCCTAATTCGTGCATTGCGAAAAGCACACGACGATGAACAGGTTTTAAACCATCTCGTACATCGGGCAATGCACGTGACACAATCACGCTCATCGCATAATCGAGATATGAGCTTTTAAGTTCATCCTCAATGGCAATCGGTCTAATTTCCGATACGCTCATGCATACTCCTTATTCTACAAGCCAATTTTGGCTTGTATTTATATGTCGTAAAACTAGCAAAATCATTAACTCAAACGACTGAGTTAAAAACTAAAATACAGCCCTAAATTATAGCATAAACACTTGTATTTTTGTGTCGAAATATTCAGCTTAACCTTGTTAATTATCTTCATTTTAGTGATCATTTTCTTGTTATTTCAAAACCGAAAATCAGCGCATCCAGACAGGATTTTTCAATACCCAAAATTTTGAGAAATACAGGAGTACAAAAACAAAATGCGCCAATCAACTGGCGCATCTTCATCGTTTTTTCTATATTTTTATTGTGCCTGGTTCAGTACTTTACGATAGCTCAGCACGGCCACAATCAATAAAACTGGCAATAACATTTCTACCCCTTCCTCAATGGTCATAATCATGATTTGAGTATGTGGCACCAACTGGATGCCGAATTCTTCTTTCAGGGTTGAAGTCGTGCGATCGAGCACTTTGCTCAGTCCGCCACAGGCAATGGTGAGAAAGATAAAAAAATGTGCAATATTCCTCTGTACACGACAAAAATAGATAACTCATTGAAATAATGTCATAATAATTGTTTTCTAACGACGAATACTATGACACATCTCAATGAGTTATATCTTATCTTAAACAAATATCTAAAATGGAACAAGTCACATTTAAAGTGCTTTGCGCTCATCATGCTTGTGATTATTTTAAAGCAAACATGTAATCTTTCTTCTGCATCTAAAGCCTTGCCCATCAAGTGCTTACCACAATCATTTTATCGACGTATGCAGCGCTTCTTTGCAGGTCAGTATTTTGATTATCGTCAAATTTCTCAGTTGATTTTCAATATGTTTTCATTCGACCAAGTGCAACTGACTTTAGATAGAACCAATTGGAAATGGGGAAAACGAAATATTAATATCCTGATGCTCGCAATCGTTTATCGTGGAATAGCGATACCTATCCTTTGGACATTGCTTAATAAACGTGGAAATTCAGATACGAAAGAGCGTATTGCTTTGATTCAACGCTTTATAGCCATTTTTGGTAAAGACCGTATTGTGAATGTGTTCGCAGACAGAGAGTTTATCGGTGAGCAGTGGTTTACATGGTTAATTGAACAAGACATCAACTTCTGCATTCGTGTTAAAAAAACTTCATTGTCACCAATCATTTAGGAAAGAATCATAAAATTAGTGATTTATTTCGCCATCTTAAAGTTGGTCAAATTGAATGTCGTAAACGACGGATTTTGGTTGGTCGGGTGAAACTATATATAAGTGCACTACAGTTAGAAAATGGAGAGCTTTTACTCGTCGTTTCTCCTCAGTTTAATGCCAATGCTATTCAGGATTATGCATTACGCTGGGAAATTGAAACCTTATTCAGTTGTCTCAAAGGACGCGGGTTTAATCTTGAAAATACGCGCTTGACAGACCCTAGACGAGTGAAAAAATTGATTGCGGTGTTAGCTATAAGCTTCTGTTGGTGTTACTTAACGGGTGAATGGCAACATGATCAAAAAAAAGCGATAAAAATAAAGAAGCATGGACGACTCTCAATGAGTTTATTTCGCTATGGTTTAGACTATGTTCAAATGGCGATTCAGCGTTTAATTGGTTTTGGGAAAAAAGAAGAGTTTAAGGAAATTTTGGCAATTTTAAGAAGGCAGAACCCTGATAGGATAAGGGTTCTGTGAAATTTGTCGTGTACAGAGGCAATATTCAAAGAATTCTTCATGCTTCGTATGGTTTGAACCAGCTTTTTCGCCAGTACCAGAAAGACAAAAATAATGCCGAGCAATAAAATAAATCCGAGCAGCTTATCCATGAGCGGAATTTCAGCACTGCGATAGAAATTAGTTTTGATAAAACTCATTTCAAACACCTGCTTATGGAAATCCATTTCCCGTAATCCCAACAATGTCGCTGCTATAGCCGTAAACACTCGGGTATTAGGTTTGATTTCAACATTAAGCAAACACAGCACTGCCAGCAAGTACCATAACCATGGACTCATGACTTCAAAAGCGCCTGATTCACTAAATAAATACTGAGTTACCGAAGCTGGTGCATTCAGGGCAGTATGAATACAAATACCCAGATAAAGCGCAATCAGCAAAAAACTAATAAACAGGATATGGGCGGCTTTGGAAAAGGACATGATTAAAAACAGGAGAAAAAGCAAACCGGGATTTTATCACTTTTCATGCAAATGAAATACTCTAGTTTCGACTGCCGAGTATTTTTAAAATTTTTGCATAAAAAAACGCCCCTGAGCAAAGCAGCAAGTATTCACTTACTGCCTGCGCAAGAGCGTTTTTGAACCCGATTCAGGAATTAGATTTTAGAAACCAATTCTGGAATTACAGTGTTCAAATCACCAACTAACCAGTAGTCAGCAACTGCATTGATTGGCGCTTCTTCGTCTTTGTTGATCGCAACGATCACTTTAGATTCTTTCATACCCGCCAAATGCTGAATCGCACCAGAGATACCTACCGCGATGTACAGGTCAGGTGCAACGATTTTACCAGTTTGACCCACTTGCATATCGTTTGGTACGAAGCCAGCATCTACCGCAGCACGTGATGCACCTTGAGCAGCACCAAGCTTGTCGGCCAATGGATCAAGGATCTTGTGATAGTTCTCACCAGAACCTACACCACGACCACCAGAAACCACAATACGTGCAGCTGTCAGTTCAGGACGTTCAGATTTTACGATTTCTTCGTTGATAAACTTAGAAATACCCACATCACCCGTAGACGCAGCAGCTTCAACAGCAGCAGAACCGCCCTCAGCAGCTACAGCATCAAATGCCGTACCACGAACAGTCGCCAATACGATGTTTTCGCCTGATTCTACAGTCGCAATTGCGTTACCTGCATAGATCGGACGTTTGAAACTCTTAGGACCATCTACCGCGATAATGTCAGTAATCATGCTTACGTCAAGAAGCGCAGCTGCACGTGGTAAAATGTTTTTACCAGTTGTTGTAGAAGCAGCAAGGATATGTGTATAGCCTTTACCTAATTCAGCAACAAGTTTAGCCACGTTTTCAGCCAATTGGTTTGCATAAGCAGCGTCATCAGCAAGTAATACTTTGCTTACGCCCGCAACTTTAGCCGCCTGGTCAGCAACTGCCTGAGCGCCAGAACCAGCAACCAATACAGTGATATCACCACCGATTTTTTGCGCCGCAGCAACAACGTTTAAAGTAGCAGCGTTTAATGCTTTGTTGTCGTGCTCAGCGATAACTAAAATACTCATGATTTTTATCCTTCTGTATTAGATCACTTTCGCTTCGTTTTTCAATTTTTCTACAAGCTCGTCTACAGACTTCACTTGTACGCCAGCTTTACGCTCTGCAGGTGATTCAACTTTCACTGTCTTCAGTTTAGTTGCAGGGTTTACACCGAAATCTGCAGGTGACTTGGTATCAAGCGGTTTTTTACGCGCTTTCATGATGTTTGGAAGTGCCGCATAACGAGGCTCGTTCAAACGCAAGTCAGTGGTAATGATTGCTGGAAGTGTCAGTTCAACAGTTTGTAAACCACCGTCTACTTCACGTGTTACTTGTACTTTATCGCCATCTACTTTCACTTCAGAAGCGAATGTACCTTGACCTGCACCCATTAGAGCGCCAAGCATCTGACCGACCTGATTCGAGTCATCATCAATTGCTTGCTTACCCAGAAGGATCAATTGTGGTTGTTCAGCGTCAACAACGCCTTTCAGAATTTTAGCGATTTCCAGCGCACCCAGTTGGCTGTCATCAGCTTCAACCAGGATACCGCGGTCAGCACCAAGCGCCATTGCAGAACGGATCTGTTCTTGGGCTTCTTTAGGACCAATAGAAACAACAATGATTTCTGAAACAGTTCCTTTTTCTTTTAAACGAACCGCTTCTTCCACTGCGATTTCACAGAATGGATTAATTGACATTTTAACGTTAGTTAAGTCAACACCACTGTTGTCCGGTTTAACACGAACTTTAACGTTGGCATCAACCACACGTTTTACAGCAACAAGAGCCTTCATGTAATCCTCGGCTGTTTTAGCAAATGTAAATGTTGAGAAAAGTTAGTGTAACTCTTCACTTAAATTTTTTTAGGTGCCCTATCTTGCAATGTGTACGGCATTTCGGTCAAGTCACAATTCAACAAAGAGCTGTAAAAATGCGTAATTTTCCCTGAACGATGCGTTCACAATTAATTGTTATCGTTTTATTACAATGAAATCTATCAATATTTACTTAAAATTTAACCATTGATTTATATTATTTTTTTATCTGATTAATCACATCAGAAGTTTTGATTGATCACATTTAATTTAAATTGATTTAAAGCAGCTTGCAGCAAAACAGCCGGAATATACGTATGTCAGCTTTTGTCATTTTGGACAGAACTTTTTTTGAGAGCGAATTAAACCTAATATAAAGACAAATTGACCAAATAATAAACCAGCGCATTGAATTCTACGCCGACAAAGTGAATATTTAATTTCAAATCTTCACAATTATAAAAAAAGCATACTGCGAACAGTATGCTTCTTTGCAATCCGATTAATTAATGATTAACCAGCTTGCGGCAAGTGCCAGTAAACCACCAGAAGTTCCATCTACCCATTTTTGTTTACGTTCATCCATTTGGGTTTTTTGGCTGATTTTGCTGAACAAAATACTTAAGCTACAATACACTACAAAAATCAGACTGATAAAAATAAAGGACAGGATCAAACCTTGGCTGACAGTATTGGCTGATTTATCAATAAACTGCGGCAAAATCGCAAAATAAATCAACATGCCTTTCGGATTTAACAGCGCAGTAAAAAAACCTTTTTTAATCGGATTGGCTGAGGTCTTTTTCTCAATGTTCAGCGCATTTTTACTGAATACCGATTTGAGCAAACCAAAGGCCAAATACAGCAGATAAGCAATTCCAAGCCAGCGAATCGTTTCAAACAGCACCGGAAAAGAGACAATAATAGCCGCAATCCCGAGTGCTACCAGAATAGAATGCACCAGATAACCGCAACACACCCCTAAGGTTGCCATCATGCCTGCTTTTGCATCTTTACCCATCACTTGAGACAGGATAAATAACATATCGGGTCCAGGCGTAAAAATCAGGGGAAGCACGGTCAGTGCAAAGAGTACAAATACAGACATTTCCTTTTCCTTTCAAACTCCAGAAAGTGAAATAAGTATCTGCGATTTTTTACAAAATTGGCTTTCAATTTATTTTATAATAAGTATTATTTTTCGAATATTATTCTAATTTATGAAAATATCCACCAATTCTATGCGGGTAAAACTTGATCGAATTGATAAAAATATCATTCGACATTTACAGGCCAATGGCCGTATTCAGAATAATGATCTGGCACGTGAAATCGGACTTTCACCTTCGTCCTGTTTACGCCGGGTGAAATTACTGGAAGATGCAGGCGTCATTCAGAATTACACGACTATTGTCGATCAACAAAAAATTGGTTTTCAGTTGATTTTATTTTCACGCATCTGGCTGGTCGGTCAGGATGCCGAAACTATTGATACCTTTATTGAGGCAATGAAAGAACTGCCTCAGGTGATGGAGTGCTACATTATTTTGGGGGAAAGTGATGCGATGCTGAAAGTCGTGGTACCTGATCTGGAAAGTTACCGTAAATTTCAGTCCACACATCTAACCAAAAAAAATGGTATTACCAGTGTCAAAACAGATTTACCCAGCCAGATTATTAAACAGAGTTTCCAGCTACCTTTAGAAGATTTATAGACAAACTGATTTTAGATAACGAAGCTATGTTCTTAATTTGCGGTTTAAATAATCGTAGCTTGCTGAAACTATAACCTGTGCTGCAAGCGCATAGATTACAAGTTCTACTATAAGAAAAGGTTGCCTATAGAAGACAACTTTTTCCTCTTGAGCAAAGCCAAACCACAGGACTGAATCTTATTTTTATGCTGTGTGGATACTTCAGAATTTACTCAGTTTCTTGTGCTAAAAAATCACGATGTACATGGCTCAAATCCACCAGTTCATAGTCTGCCAATTCAAAAATTTGCCAAATCGCAATCGCATCTTCTTTTAAATCCACTGCCTGGGTCGCACGATTCGACAATTGCCATTGCAGGTCAGAAATCCATAAATAGTATTGCCCAGTAGCCGCATTAAAGGCCTGAACTTTCCCATCGGCATTGATCCCTTGAATGATGGCGCCTTCAGGTAAAGTCGCTTCAAGATTGGGTAAGCTAATGTCCACAAAATGCTTGATTTGTCGCAGACCATAACCTGCAAACATTTCTTTTTGAGCTTCACTTAACTGTGCATATTTTTGCTCTATATCTGCAATTACCAGTGTGTCCATGTCACCTCCCATCGGTCCAATACTGAGATGTTACTCAGCAATATTCATTTTAAATATTAAATACTATTTATTGTTATACCTGAAATGGCGCATTTAACGAATAAGACAATAGTGAAATGCTTACCCGAACGCCAGTGTTCAGTTTAATTCCATTTTAAGATTTATATATGAAAGTTTTGTGCCAAAAATACAATTTTCATGATTTTTATTCTTTAAAACTGGGCACATGATCAATCTTCTTTATGCTGCGCACGCGGATGGGCCTGATCATAAATCTGGGCCAGATGGTCAAAATCAACATGGGTATAAATTTGCGTGGTGGTTAAATTACTGTGTCCCAGCATTTCCTGCACGGCTCGTAAGTCCCGGCTATTCGATAACATGTGACTCGCAAAACAATGTCTTAACAAATGCGGATGTAAATCTACATTCACGCCTGCGCGCTGCGCCTGAAACTTGACCCGATTTTCAATTTGTCGTGCACCGAGCGGATTGCCTTTCTGGGTAATAAATACATTCGCCTCCGGTACAAAATCGCCATTCCATAAGGGATAGACTTGCAACCAAGCCATCACGCTGTCTTTGGCCTTGGAACCGAAAGGCACTATCCGGGTTTTATTGCCTTTACCAGTAATGCGTAATAACTGCCGGTTGAAATCAATATCTTTAATTCTCAGGCTTTGCAGTTCTGCCAGACGCAGCCCACTGGAATAAAGCAATTCTAACATCGCTTTGTCCCGGAGCCACATTTGCTGTTGTATTTCATTTTCAGGCGCAGGCTGATCAATAATTTGGTTGACGGTTTCAATATCCACCATGCCCGGCAAAGGACGCGATTGACGTTTTAACTGAAAATCATCCGCAGGATTAAAAACCATATGCTGTGCCTGCTCAGCCCATTTCATAAACTGGCGAATGGCCGAGAGCATACGTTGCAGACTGCTGGGACTCAGCTGATGCTGTTCGACTTTTTCAGCCAGAAACTGGCGTAAATCGGTGGCTTCTACATCGTTTAAATTGAGCTGTTCACGCTGGCAAAACTCTAAAAAATCCGAAACATCACGCTCATAGGCCTGCAAGGTATGTTTGGACTGGTTCTGGATTTCCCGTTCTTTCAGCCACATGTTGAGCAAGAGTTGAGGTGGCACAATCACGGCTTGCTCCATTTAGAATTGCTCCAGATAATCTTGAATCAGCATTGCAACCTGATCTGCATGAGTGTGAAAAGAAATACTTTTTACCTATGACGATTAAATTCTATAGTTTTCCCATCCTAGCATAAAAAAAGCACCATCGAAGACAGTGCTTTTTTCTCAAGCGGAACCAAGCTTAACCCTGGAAATAACGTAAATCCAGACGTCCTTCATACACGGTCGCCGTTGGTCCGGTCATCCAGACCACATCACCTTCTTTCCATTCAATTTGCAGCTTGCCGCCTGCCAGTTCAACTTCGACTTTACTCGACAGCAGACCACGACGCATACCTGAAATTGCGGCAGCACAGGCACCTGTACCACAAGCTAAGGTCTCGCCTACACCACGCTCGTACACACGTAAACGTGCATGTTTTTCATCAATAATCTGCATAAAGCCAGCATTGACTCGTGCCGGGAAGCGCGCATGTGATTCAACTTGTGGACCAATACGTGCGACATCGGCAGCAATCGCATCCGGCACGATTGTCACCGCATGTGGATTCCCCATATTGACCACATCAATGGTCAGCTTTTCACCGCCAGCAAGATCGATGTCATACAGGCTCTCCGGCGCATCAGCTACAAATGGAATTTCCTGAGGCAAAAATTTTGGATAACCCATATTGACCCGTACCCAACCATTCGCACCCAATTCCGGCTCTACAATACCAGATTTGGTTTGTACCTTGATTTTGGTTTTGGTCGTGAGCTGACGATCATGTACAAATTTGGCAAAACAGCGCACGCCATTGCCACATTGTTCCACTTCTGAACCATCGGCATTAAAAATCCGATATTTAAAGTCTGCACTTGGGACATCGGGTGGCTCAACCACCAAGAGTTGATCAAAACCAATGCCGAAGTTACGATTGGCCAAACGCTGAATGGTCAAAGTGTCTAAATAAGCACGCTGGCTGATCAGGTCAACCACCATAAAGTCATTGCCCAGACCATGCATCTTGGTAAATTCTAATAACATCCTGATTTATCCTTAAGGCAATAAACGCTCACGTTCCCAGAGTGATTCAATCGTTTCACGTTCACGAATCAAATGCGCCTGATCAGCATCGACCATTACTTCAGCAGCACGGCCACGGCTGTTATAATTTGAACTCATCACAAAACCGTATGCACCTGCGCCCAGCACAGCCAGCACATCATTTTCCTTGATCGCAAGCTCACGCTCTTTACCCAGAAAATCACCAGTTTCACAAATTGCACCCACCACATCCCATTCTTTCATTTCGACATCGGTACGAGGTGTAACAGATTGAATATCCATCCATGCTTCATATAACGCAGGGCGAATCAGGTCATTCATCGCTGCATCAATGATCGCGAAATTACGGTGATTGGTTGGCTTGAGCAGATCCACTTTAGTCAGCAGCACACCTGCATTGGCAGAAATACTACGTCCCGGTTCCATATACACTTTCAAGCCCAATTTTTCTAAAGCTGGACGCAGCGCATTGGCATATTCTTCAACCGACGGCGGGGATTCATCTTTATACGTCACACCCAGACCACCACCGATATCGATGTGTTTGAGGTGAATGCCCAGCTCTTTTAACTGGTCAATCATCACAATGACACGATCCAGTGCATCCACAAATGGCTGGGTTTCAGTCAGCTGTGAACCGATATGGCAGTCAATCCCGACCACATCCAGATTTGGCAATGACGCTGCATATTGATAAGTTTCAAACACGCTATCCGATGGAATACCGAATTTATTTTCTTTTAAGCCGGTTGAAATATAAGGATGGGTTTTGGCATCGACATCCGGATTCACGCGCAATGAAATCGGTGCTTTGACATTTAATTCAGCTGCAACTTTCTGGATACGATCCAGCTCGGCATAAGATTCCACGTTGAAACAGGCAATGCCGACTTCCAACGCTTTTTTGATATCCGCTTCAGATTTGCCCAGGCCCGAAAATACGATTTTCGAAGGCTCACCACCGGCTTTCAGCACACGGGCCAATTCACCACCGGTCACAATATCAAAACCGGCACCCTGTTTGGCCAATACATTCAATACCGCAAGATTAGAGTTGGACTTTACCGCAAAACAGATTTGATGATCGATGAAGTTAAAAGCACGGTCCATATCTAAAAAATGTTTTTCCAAAGTAGCTTTAGAATAAACATAGAGTGGTGTGCCAAATTGCTCCGCGAGCTGTTGTAATGAACATTGCTCAGCGTGCAATACCCCATTAATGCGGGTGAAACTCATGAAGGTATCCTTTCTGTGAAAGCGTTATGGTGTGGTTTTAACGTCTGAATCGGTAGGTGCAGCAAACTGTTGTTGCACAGGTGCCTCGCGTTCTTCATCGGACGCTTTAGGCTCAGTTTCAGTATTTTTGTATAACAGATACTTGGTACGCTTGTCGTAATTCGGATCATTTGGCAAGTGCAAAGCACCTGACTGTCCACAACCTGCAAGAGCAAGACCTGTAGCTAAGATACTGATGTAGCAAATGACTTGGCGCATCTGACCACCTAATGTAATAGTTTCGATGAAGTATAACGCGATCATTCGGCATGACCCAAGCGTTAAACGCTAGAGAGTAGCTTTAGACAAAAAAAAACGCCAGCAGATCGCTGACGTTTTTATTGATAAGATTTATTTATGTTTCTGTTTATAGAAACCAAAATAGCCAATGATTAGCAGGATAAACCAGATCGGACTGATCATCAGTGCCTGGCGAGTATCCTCTTCCAGCGCCAAGACCACGATCATGCTCAGGAAGAAGATAATCACGATCCAACAGGTCACCAATCCACCTGGCAGCTTAAAGGTTGATTTGGCATGCAGCTCTGGACGTGTTTTGTAATACACGATATAGCTCCAGATAATGATAATCCAGACACAAATAAACAGAATCGTGGATAAAGTCGTGGCCAAGGTAAAGGCCCGAACAGTATCAGGAACAAAATACTGAAGTGCTGCACCCAGCAACAAACACACGGCAGAAAAATACAGGGCATTTGCAGGCACTGCGCGACGGTTCAAGCGACCAAAGGCAACCGGTGCCTGCTCTTCACGCGACAGGCCAAACAGCATACGGCTGGTCGAAAATACGCCACTGTTCATCGATGACATCACCGAGGACAACACCACCAGGTTCATGATGATCGCAGCCGCTGCAATGCCAGCCTGACTGAACAGGTTTACAAACGGCGATACATTCGGGTCAATCTGGTTCCACGGTGTCACTGACATCACAATTAGCAGTGCCAATACATAGAAAATAATGATACGGATCGGAATAGAGTTCACCGCTTTTGGCAGGTTCTTTTCCGGATCTTTGGTTTCAGCCGCGGTAGTACCCACCAGCTCTACCCCGACAAAGGCAAAGATTGCAATCTGGAAACCGGCCAGGAAGCCCATGGCACCCGTCGGGAACAAACCGCCATGCTCCCAGATATGACTAAAGGATGCGACCGTACCGACATCATTGGTAAAGCCGGTAAATACCATCCACAGACCAACGGCAATCAGCACCACAATGGCGATAATTTTGACCAGGGCAAACCAGAATTCCATTTCACCAAACAGTTTTACCGTGACCAGATTCAAGCCCATGATAAACACAATCGCGGCAACACTGATCATGACGCCTTCTTCAGGGCTAAAGGGCAAGCCATTATTGAAGAATTGCAGATAGTAAATAATGGCTGACAGATCCGCGATCCCGATGGTAATCCAGCACAACCAGTAGGTCCAGCCAACAAAGTATCCGGCCCAAGGCCCGATCAAATCCGTGGCAAAATCAATAAAAGATTTATATTGCAAGTTGGAGAGTAACAGTTCACCCAATGCACGCATCACCAGAAAGACCATAAAACCGATGATCATATAGATCACCAGAATCGAAGGACCTGCGAGACTGATGGTTTTACCCGACCCCATAAACAGGCCAGTTCCGATGGCGCCCCCAATGGCAATTAACTGTAGGTGCCGATTGGACAAACTCCGCTTTAATTCACCGTGCTCTGCCGACGAATTGTTATATTTTTCTGACATTATTAATTACAACTTTGAGTTTTACTCGCGACAAATTAACGTAAAAAATGCTGAATACAAAAATAAAATTTGCATCATTTGTATTTCCTGATTAATTGAAGAAGTTAATTTATTTTTCTTATATCGCTCTAAAGTTACATTTCTGCTTTATTTTTGACCTGCGATATTCCAGTAATTTCTTGTCAAATTTTTAAAACTGTGTAAAAAATAGAACACTATTCAGCCAATTTATGTATTCAGGATGAATGCATCTGGCATAGCAATTGCTTTTTAATCAATACCTCGAACTACACAGACATGGATCAATAAGAAGAATTTTATGCAAAATTTCTCTGTACACGACAAATTTCACAGAACCCTTATCCTATCAGGGTTCTGCCTTCTTAAAATTGCCAAAATTTCCTTAAACTCTTCTTTTTTCCCAAAACCAATTAAACGCTGAATCGCCATTTGAACATAGTCTAAACCATAGCGAAATAAACTCATTGAGAGTCGTCCATGCTTCTTTATTTTTATCGCTTTTTTTTGATCATGTTGCCATTCACCCGTTAAGTAACACCAACAGAAGCTTATAGCTAACACCGCAATCAATTTTTTCACTCGTCTAGGGTCTGTCAAGCGCGTATTTTCAAGATTAAACCCGCGTCCTTTGAGACAACTGAATAAGGTTTCAATTTCCCAGCGTAATGCATAATCCTGAATAGCATTGGCATTAAACTGAGGAGAAACGACGAGTAAAAGCTCTCCATTTTCTAACTGTAGTGCACTTATATATAGTTTCACCCGACCAACCAAAATCCGTCGTTTACGACATTCAATTTGACCAACTTTAAGATGGCGAAATAAATCACTAATTTTATGATTCTTTCCTAAATGATTGGTGACAATGAAGTTTTTTTAACACGAATGCAGAAGTTGATGTCTTGTTCAATTAACCATGTAAACCACTGCTCACCGATAAACTCTCTGTCTGCGAACACATTCACAATACGGTCTTTACCAAAAATGGCTATAAAGCGTTGAATCAAAGCAATACGCTCTTTCGTATCTGAATTTCCACGTTTATTAAGCAATGTCCAAAGGATAGGTATCGCTATTCCACGATAAACGATTGCGAGCATCAGGATATTAATATTTCGTTTTCCCCATTTCCAATTGGTTCTATCTAAAGTCAGTTGCACTTGGTCGAATGAAAACATATTGAAAATCAACTGAGAAATTTGACGATAATCAAAATACTGACCTGCAAAGAAGCGCTGCATACGTCGATAAAATGATTGTGGTAAGCACTTGATGGGCAAGGCTTTAGATGCAGAAGAAAGATTACATGTTTGCTTTAAAATAATCACAAGCATGATGAGCGCAAAGCACTTTAAATGTGACTTGTTCCATTTTAGATATTTGTTTAAGATAAGATATAACTCATTGAGATGTGTCATAGTATTCGTCGTTAGAAAACAATTATTATGACATTATTTCAATGAGTTATCTATTTTTGTCGTGTACAGAGGCAAAATTTACAAAGTTTAATGGAAACTTTAAGCGGCTGGGTCTGGGGCCCTTATATGCTGGTACTGATTGTCGGTACCGGGATCTTCCTCACCTTCCGTTTATTGTTCTGGCAGTTCCGCATGTTGCCCCTAGCCTTCAAACAGGTCTTTGGCAAGCACCCTGACCATTCAGGGGACATTTCCCAATTCGCTTCACTCATGACCGCACTCTCTGCCACGATTGGTACCGGTAACATTGCCGGCGTAGCCACTGCCTGTGTCCTCGGTGGTCCGGGCGCCGTGTTCTGGATGTGGATGACTGCCCTGTTTGGTATGGCGACCAAATATGGCGAAGGTGTTCTGGCAGTCAAATACCGAGTCAAAAATGAGAAAGGTGAAATGTCCGGTGGTCCGATGTACTACATCGAGCGGGGTCTGAAATGGAAATGGCTGGCGCTGATTTTTGCCTTGTTCGGAACTCTGGCTTCTTTTGGGATCGGCAGCTCCGTACAGTCCAATACCGTAGCATTGGCAGTGCAAAACAGCTTGGGCATCGAAACCTGGATGACCGGTATTATTATTACTGCCTTTTCGGCACTGGTGATTTTGGGCGGGATTAAATCGATTTCCAGAGCAGCGTCACTGATTGTTCCTATTATGGCTATAGGCTATGTGGCAGGGGGATTAATTATCATTTTTAATAATCTTGAACTGGTCGTTCCTGCGCTTAAAATCATCTTCACCTATGCCTTTACTGGAGAAGCCGCAGTGGGCGGTGCAATTGGTGCGGCGATTCGTTATGGTGTGGCACGTGGTGTATTCTCCAACGAAGCCGGCATGGGTTCTGCGCCGATTGCTGCTGCAGCGGCAAAAACCGATCATCCAGCCCGTCAAGGTCTGGTGTCTATGACCGGTACCTTCATTGATACCATTATTGTCTGTTCAATTACCGGTATTGTTCTGGTGATGGGTTATATCATGACCGGTAATTCATTCGGAGATCAAACCGGTGCGGTACTGACTATCGGTGTATTCGACAAGCTGCTACCTGGTATTGGCGGCTGGGTGGTGACTTTCGGGATCATTTTCTTCGCTTATTCCACCATTTTGGGCTGGAGCTACTATGGCGAAAAATGTACCAGCTATTTACTTGGCGAAAAATTCGTTTTGCCCTATCGCATTATTTATATTGCCTCAGTGTTTATCGGCTGCATTGCAACACTGGATCTGGTCTGGCTATTCGCCGATACCTTTAACGGCCTGATGGCGGTGCCGAACTTAATCGCATTATTATTACTGTCTGGTGTCATTGCCAAAGAATCGAAAGACTTCATTGCAAGACGTAAATCTGGTGAACTTTATTAATTGATAAGTTATTATTTAACTACTCAATTCAAATAGTAAAAAGCCACGTTAATCGTGGCTTTTTATGCTTCATCTTTTCCATTCTTCATCATGAAAATTTAGCAACGTAAACCACTACAAGCCAGCTTGTCCCACTCAGATTCAAGCTCCAACGCTAGTCCTAAAGATAAAACAAAAAACTGAATGCCTTTAATTTTCATATTGCCCTGTTCATCTTCCAGATATCCACTCAATTTTTGATAGGTTTTATGATGCAGATCAAAAGGTACATCCAGATAAAGACCACCCAGGTAGATTTCACTATGGACGGTTTGATCCACACCTAAACACGGCATATAGACAATGCCCTGTTGCTCTAGCCAGCCGATCAACATTTGGCGAACCGAGTTTGCGTCCCGATCTGGATGTACATAATGATCAAAATGCACAAACAGCACATCACGGTTTTTTTCACGTGCGATCGCATCAATATGTTTCAGCAATTGTGACAAGATCTGTTCCATTCCAGCATAACAAGATGGGCATTATAGACGGCGTTGACGCATAGCATTCAAATCAGCATAAATAAAAACGACAAGCCTTGTCGTAAAAACCATGATTTTTCAGGTGAAAGGCTTGGTTTTCTATAGCATTCACCGCTATGCTGTCACTCAATTTCAATCGCTACATCTTCAAATATGGCTAAAGCAAAAAGTGTGTATCGTTGTGAACAGTGTGGTGCCGATCATCCAAAATGGTCGGGGCAGTGTTCTGAATGCGGGGAATGGAACAGCCTGGTTGAGGTGACCATTGCACCGGCAGTGACGCATCGCGCCCAGCCAAAAATCGGTGGTGGATATGCAGGCCAGGCGTCCAGCATCACGACTTTAAATCAGGTCTCAGTCTCTCATGAAACCCGTCTACCAACGGGTATCAGCGAATTTGACCGGGTCTTGGGTGGCGGACTGGTAACCGGGTCGGTGGTCCTGATCGGCGGTGATCCCGGGATTGGTAAATCTACCATCTTGCTACAAACAGCCACACACATGGCATCTGCCAAAAATCCGGCCCTGTATGTGACCGGTGAGGAATCCTTGTCTCAGGTGGCTTTACGTGCTCAGCGTCTGGATCTGCCGACCGACCAGCTCAAAGTCATGGCAGAAACCTGCGTCGAACGTATTTGTGAAGTACTGGCCCAACAACGCCCTGCGGTGGCTATTCTAGACTCTATTCAAACCTTGTATACCGAGACCTTACAATCTGCTCCGGGTGGTGTATCGCAAATTCGTGAATCCGCGGCCCTGTTGACGCGTTTTGCCAAAAATAGTGGCACGTCTTTGTTTCTGGTCGGTCATGTAACCAAAGAAGGCGCACTGGCCGGCCCACGTGTACTGGAACATATGGTGGACTGTGTGCTGTATTTTGAAGGCCAGTCGGATTCACGTTACCGGATGATCCGAGCGGTCAAAAACCGTTTTGGTGCGGTCAATGAGCTCGGTGTGTTCGGCATGACCGATAAAGGTCTGCGCGAAGTGTCCAATCCTTCAGCCATCTTTTTAAGCCGTTATGATGAAGCCATTCCCGGCTCGATTGTAATGATCAGCCGCGAAGGTACGCGCCCGCTACTGGTTGAGGTTCAGGCACTGGTCGATGATGCACATGGCCAACCAAGACGCGTAGCGCTTGGTTTGGATCAGAACCGTCTAAATATGCTCCTTGCAGTCATGCATCGGCATGGTGGTGTGCAAACCTCCGGCCAGGATGTTTATGTCAATATTGTCGGTGGATTGAAAATTACCGAAACAGGTTCGGATCTGGCGGTACTTCTCGCCTGCGCTTCCAGCATTCGTGGCAAAGCCTTACCGCAACAGCTGGCGGTTTTTGGGGAAGTCGGACTGTCTGGAGAGATTCGCCCTGTGCCGAACGGTCAGGAACGGCTGAAAGAAGCGATTAAACATGGTTTTAAATACATTATTGTCCCTCGCGGCAATGCACCGCAAAAATCCATCGAGGGCGTGCAAATTATTGCAGTCGCGCGTTTACATGAAGCCTTGAGCGAGGCAATGGCGCTGAGTGATGAACTCAATTAACTGTAAACCGGCTCATTTCGTACAAAGAGCAAAAAAATACAGATTTTTGATTGAAATTCCACACAAAGCCTATATAAATAGACTGTACAAACAGGTTTTATTCTCATAGGAAAAATGAATGGAAGTTCGACAGCGCGGTTTGATCACAGGTATCTTGACAGCAGTTTTATTGGTTGCGCCTTTTGCAGCTGAAGCAAAACGTGCCGGTGGCGGTAAAAGTCACGGCATGCAACGTTCTACACAACCTACTCAATCTTATCAACAACCTCGTCAAGCTGCGCCTGCTCAACAAGCGCCAGTTGCCGGTGCTGCAACCCAGCAAAAATCCGGTCCGGGTGTCGGCGGCATGGTTGCCGCGGGTATAGCCGGTGCTGCGATTGGTGCAGTTGCTGCCAATGCCTTGGCCGATGATCAAAGTGTAGCAGCATCTGAAGCTCAGGCTGCTCAAGCCGAAGAGGAAAAAGGTGGTATTCCAGGCTGGATCTGGATCCTTCTTGCTGCTGCTGTTGCCTTCTTCATTTTCCGTAAGATGGGCGCAAAAAAAAAAGTAGCTTCTAACCCATACGCACCAAATAGCGGTGCTGGTAATACAGCACCTTTTGGTCAGGCACCGACTGCACCTCGCGGTGGTGACAGTACCAATATTTTTGGTCAGAATGTGGGTGGTCAAACGTCAAGCAACAATGCTCCGTTCGGTTCTGCTCCGGTAAATAACGCGCCTTTTGGTGCAGCTTATACCCAAAGTGGCAGCCAGTTACCGGATGGTACTGAACCTGCAGCATTCTTGCGTGTAGCGCGTCAGCGTTTTAACCATATTCAGTCCATGAATACAGCAAGCAACATTTCTGAAATTCAGCGTTATCTGACTCCTGAACTTTATCAGTCAATGTATAACGACATCATGAGCAATCAGGATCAGGATGTTGCCGAGTTTTCAAATCTGAATGCGATGGTCGTCGACTCATCGACTGACAATGGCCAGTATATTGTCAGCGTACGCTTTACAGGTACGGTAAGCGAAGACTTAAACAGCTTGCCGCAACCGTTCGCAGAAATCTGGCATTTCACCAAACCAGCAGGTTCAAATCAGGACTGGGTGGTTGCAGGTATTCAGCAAGACTAATCGTGAATAAATGAAGTTTAGACAGCGGCCTTCGAGCCGCTGTTTTTATTTTCAAGCCTTACATTTTGATCTTTTTTAATTCCCTTCCCCCTCTCTTTTTTAACCTAACTTCCAGTTTTACTTATTTTTCATATAAATAGTTCAACAACCCATATTTAAGATCTAAACAATAATTGTTATCATTATCATTAATTACTTCATAAGTTTGTAAATAGAATTTTCGATGATGAATAGTCCGAATATGCAAGCCATAGCGACTGGAACAGTTACTGCACCGAAACCATCAAGCAAAAATAAAGTCAAAGCAAGTATGCTGGCTTATCGTGGGATGATTTTATATCGCTTTATTCTGGCGGGTGCTGGCGGTTATCTACTGGCTACACTGGCAACGATCGTGATTGCCCAGCTTTTTATCGACAGTGGAAGCAGTGCAGCCATGTCCGCCACCCTGATTGGCTTTAGCTTGAATGCTACTGCATTTATCTGGGTATTTATGGTGAATAAGACGCTCAAAGCTACGCTCGGGATCGCGATTCCCGGTGTTTTACTCTATATCGCCTATAAGCTTTTAGGAAATTGAGATGAGAGTAGATGCAAAACCCGAAGGTCCACGCCAGTCGATGTCGTGGTTGCATACCTGGGCCAGTCTGATTTTAGGCTGGCTTTTATATGCGATTTTCTTGACCGGAACCTTAAGCTTTTTCCAAAACGAAATTACCGTCTGGATGAAACCGGAATTTCATCAATCAGTTCCACCAAAGACTCAAATCGAACAAACCCGTGTGGCACTGGCTTATCTGCAACAGCACCATCCGGATGCTGGCAGCTGGGCAATCCAGCTTCCTAACTCACGCCAAAATACTACCACCCTGACTATTCGTAGTGCCGGCGAAGATCCGCGTGCCCGTCGTGGCGGTACTCGCGTGACGATTGACAGCGCCACCGGCGAAGTTTTGCAAGCGCGTGAAACACGCGGTGGTTCATTCTTATACCGTTTCCACTTTGAATTGTATGGTTTGCCAAGAATCTGGGCGCGCTGGATGGTCGGCGTTGCGACCCTGCTCATGCTGGTGGCAATCATCAGCGGTGTCATTACCCATAAGAAAATTTTCAAGGATTTTTTTACTTTCCGTCCCGGCAAAGGTCAGCGTTCATGGTTGGATGCACACAATGCTACTGCGGTATTTGCCCTGCCCTTTCACATCATGATTACCTTCAGTGGCTTATTATTATTGCTTTTTACCCTCATGCCCTGGGGCGTAAACCAGATTTATGAAAATCGTGGTGCTTTCCTTCAGGATCAACGTAAGAGTTTGGTTCAAGACAACAGTATTCAGGCTGAATCCCGTGAAAGCCATAGTGAGAGCAAAGAACGTCGACCGCAAGCTGAGAGAGAAAATCGTGGCGAGCGCGGTGAAATGTCTGCACGCAGTGAAGGTCGCCGCTCTCGTGATGAAATGCAAGCTGCACCTCCTGCACCGTTAACCGATCTAGCTCCGATCTTGGCAACAGCCGAAAAAGAATGGAAAAATAATCCGGTGGGTATGATAACTATTATCCAGCCAAATACCGTAAAAGCAGAAATTGAGCTTCGTGCCTTAAACGGAGTCAGCGTAGCTTATCGCAATGTTTATCCGAGCCTTGCTTTTAATGGCGTAACAGGTGAATTAAAGCCAGATCAAACCACACTGAAAATGCCTTCAATCGCAAATGGTATTTATAATGTATTCACCACATTGCATGAAGCACGTGGCGTGAATCTGGCTTTACGCTGGTTATTGTTCATGTCGGGCGTGGTCGGCACCTTGATGATTGCCACCGGCTTGATTCTGTGGTGTGTCAAACGTGCACCACAGCAACAGAAACAAGGCTATAAATCGTTTGGTTATCGTCTTGTGGAAGTCACCAATATCGCTGCCATTATTGGTTTACCTGTTGCCTGTGCTGCCTATTTCTATGCCAACCGTTTTATTCCGGCAGACATGGACATGCGTCTGAACTGGGAAATACGTAGCTTCTTTATTGTATGGTTGCTGACATTGCTGTATGCCATGATTCGCAGTCATCGTCAGGCCTGGCTGGAACTATTACTGCTTGCCACTGCTGCATTCGCATTGTTGCCAATCGTGAATTTCATGACCGGTGGTCAAGCGATCTGGAATAGCATCATGCATGGTCAATGGGTCATTGCTTCTTTTGATCTGGCGATGTGGGTGCTTGCGATCTTGTTCTGGTTTTCATTTAAAAAAGTGAAAAACCATCAAGGCTTGCCCTCTAAAAAAGCCAAGGCTGCTCTCAAGGAGAATCAGGCATGATGTTCTTCTTATTGATTTGGGCTTTAACTTCACTGGGTTTCTTTGCACTTGCAATGTCGATGTCCAAACATCAAAAACAGATTTTTGACACAGAACTCAACCCTAAAAAAACACAACTTGCGACTATTCTGGGTTGGGTATTGCTCATAATTGCCCTGATTCTGTGTCTGTTAACAGGATTTGCCAGCAACATGATCAGTTATTGGCTCGGCAGTTTGACTTTTGCGGCCCTGGTCGTAGCTTTAAGCCTGAGTTATCTGGAAAGTAAAATTAAACTGATTACCTCAATCTGTGCGGTGATTGCCGTCATTTCAGGCATCATTTGTTTAATCTAAAGTTCTAATTTACCCATCCTCATTTGAAAAGCTGATCTTCGGATTGGCTTTTTTAGTTTAAAGCATTAGTCTACGCATAATATTTTTGAGATGTTGATATGACCCAGCGTGTTTCTCCCTCTGCTGCCCTGACCAATCTTGCCTTAGCTGGCAATGCTAAAGCGCAATTTGAATTGGCTGAACTGTATATGCAAAGCGAGCATGATGATGACATCATTCTGGCTGAAGAATGGGCATTAAAAGCAGCCAACGGCGGGTTGGTTGATGCGATGTACTGGTTAGGTGAAGGTTATACCGTTTACGCTAAAGAATTAGCGGAAGAAGATCCGGAAGA
Organism: Acinetobacter sp. CIP 101966; assembly: GCF_000369725.1. Taxonomy (NCBI): domain Bacteria; kingdom Pseudomonadati; phylum Pseudomonadota; class Gammaproteobacteria; order Moraxellales; family Moraxellaceae; genus Acinetobacter; species Acinetobacter sp. CIP 101966. The sequence continues at coordinate 1,004,153 of NZ_KB850160.1, forward strand.
ATCTAAAGCTCACTTTGAGTTAGCCTATTACTGGTTAAGCAAGGCCAATATCGAGAAGCACCCTGCTGCGACTTTAGAGCTGGCTGGTTTTTACCGTCGTGGTGACGTAATTGAAAAAGATGTAGAGAAATCGATTTCTTTAGTCAAACAGGCTGCGGAATGGGGTGAAGTTCAGGCCATGCGCGATCTTGCTTTTATTTATGGGAACGGTTTAGGTGTTGTCGCTGATGACATACAGGCAGATTACTGGACACAAAAAGCAGATAAGATTGAACAGGAAATAGAATAAATAAAAAGCCCGTCAGATGATTAATGCCAGTCAGTTAAGCAAAAAAAGTTAAAATGCTGTAAAAAGAGCGTATGTAAATACGCTCTTTTTTTATGAATTTATCTCAGAATCTAGATTTAACATTAAAACAAACCCTACCTTCACTTTCACAATTCAGTGAATTGATTGATTTAAACTGGATTGAAGATTGCTTAGACCAAACAGGTAAAGCATCAATTCGAAAAAGAAAACTGCCTGCTGAACATGTTGTTTGGCTGGTAATCGGACTTGCTCTATTTCGAAATCAGCCGATTTGGTATGTGGTTCAACAATTGCAACTTGTTTTCGGTACGGCAGAATACTGTGTACCGAGTGCATCCGTACAAGCAAGACAGCGCTTAGGCTTAGAACCCATGAGTGCTTTATTTTCGACATTAAGTCAGGCATGGTTTAAAGACTCACAACAACAATATAGCAACTTTCACGGTCTATGCGTTTGTGCTGTAGATGGTGTGGTTTGGTCTATGCCTCATACAGAAGAAAACTTTAAGCACTTTGGTTCATCCAAAGGCAAAACAGCAGCTGCACCTTACCCACAAGTTAGAGCGACTTGCCTGGTGAATACCAATACCCATGAAATGATTGATGCCCAAATGGGCAGTATGGATCAAGGTGAATTAACCTTAGCCAGTCAATTAAAAGCACCAGTTCGCAGTATTACCCTATTTGATCGTGCTTACTTCTCTGCTGATTTTTTAGTGAGCTGGCAATCTCAGGCAGAAGAGAGTCATTGGTTGATGCGAGCAAAGGACAACCTGCGTTATGAAGTGATTCATCATAATGCGGCCCATGACTTTCAGATCAAAATGCCTGTTTCAGCAAGAGCAAAAAAGATAAATCCGTCATTGGGTGACTATTGGGAAGCACGTTTAATTGAAGTTGAATATGCAGGAAAAATAAGACGTTACATTACATCATTAACAGATTCTAAAGTTTATCCATTCAAAGACCTTGCAATGCTTTATATCCAGCGTTGGGAAATAGAAATGTGTTATCGGGAAATTAAAAGTGATTTACAGGATGCAAGGATTTTAAGAAGCAAACAACCTGATTTGGTCTATCAAGAATTGTGGGGGGTATTTATTGCATATAATATCTTAAGAAGACAGATGAGGTTTATCGCTGAACATGCAAAGGTGAGTCCTTTAAGGATCAGTTTCCATATTGCATCTATGAGTATTATCAATATCTTAAGGCACACACCTTTAGAATCAGCAGGAAACCTACCCAAACATTTAGCGCAATTATTTGAACAATCTAAAATATTTGTATTACCTGAAAAAAGGCAAAGGCAATGTCCGCGAGTAGTGAAAATTAAAGCACAAAAATATCCAAGAAAATGCCAGTCAATTTCTTAACTGACTGGCATTACGTCAGATGATGGGCTTTTTTAAACGCATAATCATGACGATAAAATTAAATATCGTGCTTATTCCCCTGTGAGGCGGGAGAATCAAAAAAAGAATAAATAGAAAATATTCGATTTTAATGCCTACAGGCTGACAGGCTTTTGATCAACTAAAAACTCAAAACTTAGAAAACAATTAATATTATCTTTTTTCAACTTGGCTCATTCATAGAATCCAAGTACAATACTGCGCTAGTCGAGGGATGCTGCGACGTTTTACAGGCACTAAATGTAAAATCGCTAGGCTCGACCATCGGTCAGACATTCGTTCTGATCAACAACGGCATCCGCGAACAGAACGATCCAATCTATTTTTTCCTAGGAGATCCTGATGAACGCGGTTACTGCTTCATTTACAGATTATAAAGTTGCTGATATTTCACTTGCTGATTACGGCCGTAAAGAAATCAAACTTGCTGAAGCTGAAATGCCAGCCCTAATGGGTCTGCGTAAACGCTACTCAGCAGCAAAACCGCTTGCAGGCGCGAAAATTCTCGGCTGTATCCACATGACCATTCAAACTGCCGTTTTAATTGAAACGCTGGTTGAATTGGGTGCAGAAGTTCGCTGGACTTCATGTAACATCTTCTCAACTCAAGACCATGCTGCTGCTGCAATCGCTGCTGCGGGCATTCCTGTATTTGCTTGGAAAGGCGAAACTGAAGAAGAATACATGTGGTGTCTTGAACAACAAATCAATGTAAATGGCACGCCTTGGGATGCCAACATGATTCTTGACGATGGCGGTGACTTAACGCTACTTGTTCATGAAAAATATCCAGAAGTGATTGCAAAAATTCACGGTGTAACTGAAGAAACAACGACAGGTGTTCAACGTCTGTACGAAATGCTTCGTGATGGCACTTTAAAAGTTCCTGCAATCAACGTAAACGATTCAGTAACCAAGTCTAAAAACGACAACAAATACGGTTGCCGTCACTCACTGAACGATGCAATCAAACGTGGTACAGATATGCTTTTATCTGGCCGTCGTGCGCTTGTAATCGGTTACGGTGACGTAGGTAAAGGTTCTGCACAATCACTTCGTCAAGAAGGCATGATTGTACGCGTAACTGAAGTTGACCCAATCTGTGCAATGCAAGCATGCATGGACGGTTATGAAGTTGTATCTCCATACAAAAATGGCGTGCAAACTGGCAAGAAAGAAGACATCAATGTTGACCTTCTTCAAAACACTGACCTTATCGTAACTACAACAGGTAACTACCACGTATGTGACGCTGCAATGCTTGATTCATTAAAAGCTGGCGCAGTTGTTTGTAACATCGGTCACTTTGATACTGAAATTGATACAGCTTACCTACGTGGCTACAAGTGGGTTGAAGTTAAACCTCAAGTACACCAGGTGTATCGTTCAGAAAATGAAAATGATTACCTGATCCTTCTTTCTGAAGGCCGTTTGGTGAACCTTGGTAATGCGACTGGTCACCCATCACGTATTATGGATGGTTCATTTGCCAACCAGGTATTGGGTCAAATGCATTTATTCGCTGAGAAATTTGCTGATCTTCCAGAATCTGAAAAAGCTGCACAAATTCGTGTAGAACTTCTTCCTAAGAAATTAGATGAAGAAGTTGCTGCTGCGATGGTTGCTGGTTTCGGTGGTGTCTTGACTCAATTGACTCAAGAACAAGCGGATTACTTAGGCATTCAAGTTGAAGGTCCATTCAAGTCTGATGCTTATAAATACTAATTAAACTCCACCCTCTCCCTAACCCTCTCCCATAGGGAGAGGGAACATTCATTACCAAATGTATGTCATCGAGGGTAAATCCTCTCCTGAGCGTGCTTAAAGCACTGCTTTGAAGCTCAGCGCAAGAGAGGATTTAGGAGAGGTAAAACTAATTAAAAAGTATTTATAAAAAGGATTTGAACATGTCTAAACAGATTCCAATTTCATTTGAATTCTTCCCGACCAAAACTGATTTAGGTGCGGAAAAACTCAAAGTTGTGCATCAAGAGCTACAACTCTTAAATCCAGAGTTCTTCTCTGTGACCTATGGTGCTGGTGGTTCCACTCGTGAACGCACCCTGTCTACTATCAATGACTTTAATGGCAAAGGCGCACCTGTTGCCCCTCACTTGTCTTGTATTGGCGATGACAAAGCACGTATTGCTGAACTTCTAGACCTGTACAAATCTCAAGGCATTAACCGTATTGTTGCCCTGCGTGGTGACTTGCCTTCAGGCCAAGTAGGTTTGGGCGAATTACCTTATGCAGCTGATCTGGTTCGCTTTATCCGCGAACATTCAGGCGATCATTTTAAGATTGAAGTCGCAGCTTATCCGGAAATGCATCCTCAGGCTGAAAGCTTTGACAAAGACATTCAGCACTTTGTTGATAAAGTCAATACAGGTGCCAATGCTGCTTTAACTCAGTTCTTCTTCAATCCAGATGCTTATTTCTATTTTGTAGATCGTATCCAGAAAGCAGGAATCGATATTCCAGTTGCGCCAGGCATCATGCCAATTACCAATGCCAGCAACCTGATTCGCTTTGCTGATGGTACCGGCGCTGAGATTCCACGCTGGATTCGCAAGCAACTGGCAACCTATGGTGACGATACTGCTAGCATTAAAGCCTTTGGCCATGAAGTTGTGGTTAAATTCTGTGAGCGTCTGCTTGCAGGTGGTGCACCAAGTTTGCATTTTTACACCATGAATACTACTGACCCGACCCGTCAGCTGGTCACCGATCTTGGTTTAGCTTAAGCCCTTTATTTCACCGATTTTTTGAGTAGAACGATCAATGCCACGTTTTTATATAGATGCTGATTTAACTGTTGATGTCAGCCTTGAGCTTACGGAAACTGTATTTCATCATTGGGTAAAGGTTTTACGCGCGCAAGTCGGTGAAAGCGCGACCCTGTTCAATGGACAGGGTGGCGAATATGACGTGACTTTAACCGAGGTTGCTAAAAAATCAGCCACCGTCTCGGTCAATGCATTTAATCCTGCCAATCGCACACCAAAGTTCCAGGCTTTGCTCGGTCAGGTGATGAGTAAAGGCGACCGTATGGATTATGCGATTCAGAAAGCAGTCGAACTGGGCGTTTCCGAAATTCAGCTGCTGACTTCGGATCGTTGTGAAATGCGTTTAAAGTATGATCGCGACCAGAAAAAGCTGGATCACTGGCAAAGCATTGCTATTGCGGCTTGTGAACAATGTGGTCTAAACATTGTGCCTGAAATTTTAGCGCCCATGTCACTTGAAAAATGGCTGGATACTGAACTTCCGAACACCAAACTGGTTTTAGCACCCAATAAAGATGAAACAGATGTACTGGCAGATGCGACTTTAGATCTTGCCCTGCTGATTGGCCCCGAAGGTGGCTTGAGTGAGGCAGAAATTAGTGCCGCAAACCAGAAAGGTTTTCTCAACTGGTGTATCGGCGAGCGTGTCCTGCGTACCGAAACTGCTCCTGTTGTTGCCCTGTCAATTTTGAATTATGTGCTTTAGTTCATCGGATGGGTAAAAATTTGTCTTTAATTTTGTTGATTTTTACTTTTAAGACATCTAATCTCGACTAAAGAATAATAAATACTTATTAATTGATTTCACACATTTCCTGGGGTTTTTATAACAACAATGCACAAGGACGAAAACCGTTTAGGATGAATACAGGCATTGAATCACATGGTTGATAATCAGGACGACTATATTCAGCAGCATTTGCATGATGCTCAAATTGCGAATACGCTTCGCCATAGTCGCTATTTTTTGCTCAGTATCATGTTGATTTGCCTCTATATTTTTTGTATTTATCACATTCAATATAGTCCTTCTAATACGTATTTTAATACCTGGTTTATTCTGACAGAACTTCTGGTCAGCATGTGCTGGCTGGTGAATACGCTGTATTTCAAACCCGAACAATATAATCAGAAAAGCGCGCACCGCTGGTTACAGATGCAGAGCCTTGCAGTCGGAAGCTGTATCGCGGCCGGTATTTATACAATTTATTACTATTTGCCGCAGGCCAATCCTGTATTTGAAGATATTGAAGCACTGACCTTGTCTGCCTTGTTGCTGATTGTAAGCCAAGCATTTGGCCTGACCTACCTGACCCAGAAACTGAGCTATTTTTGTCTGGTCTTTTTGCCGTCCTTATTCCCTTTTTTACTGTCGCAGCTTGACCATGTCGGTCATTCCAATCCCTTTTTTGGTCTGGCCTTAAACTTTGCGCTCATAGTGATTCTGCTGTGCGCGACAAGTAGTTATCGAATTCACAGCCGCACCTCACGTCTGTATGCAGAAAATGATATTTTGGTGAAAAATGCAGAACAGCAAGTGCATTGGACTGATGAACTGTGCCAGCAACTCAAAACTGAAGTCAATAAATCCAAAGATATTGAACAGCAATTACAGCTCAGTAACCAATTGCTGGAGCAAAAAGTACGGGAACGTACCTATGATATTGAACAGATCAATCATGACCTGAAGAATCAGCAGCAGAATCTAAAACTTGCACATGAAATTGCCGGTATTCGGCCATGGGACTGGAATATTCAAGAGCGCAGCATCACCTTAACCAATCATAAAGACGAAAAGATTCTGCGCGATTCCAAAGATCATCATCTGCAATTACAGTATCTGATTCACCCTGAAGATCTGGCCTATTTTAAGCGCAATATGAAGCAGCATCTGCGTGGCCAGATTGAACGCTATGATGCCACTTACCGGATCAAGCTCAGTGAAGGTGGCTGGAGTTGGGTACATGATATTGGCCGGGTGATCAGTCGTGATCCTAAAAATAAAAAACCCTTGCGTATGGTGGGCATCCGTCGTGATATCCAGCAGGAACGTCTGTCTCAAGAACGTTTAAAGCTGGTGGCCAGTGTACTGGAACAGGCTGCGGAAGGGATTTTCATTCTGAATCCTGAATTAGATTATATCGATGTCAATCCTCACTACGAATACTTGAGCGGTTTTGAGCGTGACGAGATTATCGGTAAATCCTTATTTGATATTGCAGTGCAAAATAAATCCCAGCAACGTACTTTTCAGGCCAATATTGTCAAACAGATTCAAAAGATTGGCTCTTATGATGGAGAGGTTTATGCAAAATTTCTGTCTGGTAAAGAGTCGACCTTATGGCTGCATATTAATGCCGTGACTGATGATGAAGGCAGGATTACTCATTATATTGGTATCGTATCAGATCTGACTGAACGTAAATTACAGGAACAGCGCCTGTCCTATCTGGAAAATTATGACACGCTGACTGACTTACCGAACCGCTTTTATTATAATTATCAGCTGCATCAATATCTAGTTTCGCAAAAAGACTCGATTAAAGAGATGGCTGTGATTCGGCTTAACATCGACCGTTTCCGGCCATTAAATGAATACCTGTCCAATAACGGCGGTGATGAACTTTTACGCCAGGTGGCGCAGCGGCTGCGGATGACCAATGCAGAAGCGCTATTTGTGGCACATCTAAATGGTGATGATTTTGCGATTCTCTATGAAATCTCACATATTCGCCCTTCAGTTCAACACCATTGTGAACGCATCGCTCAGGCCTTTAGCAGACCATTCAATATTTACGGTCAGGATCATGTGATTACCCTGTCCATGGGCGTGGCATTCTATCCTGATCATGGCCGTCAGCTGGATTATTTAAATAATTGCGCCGAACAGGCATTGAACGAAGCCAAAAATCTTGGCGGCAATACTATTCACTTTTATTCCAGTGAAAATCATTCATTACAGAACAAAGGGGTTTTTCTGGAACGGGATCTGCGTAAAGCGATCCAGAATAATGAACTGGTGGTGTATTATCAGCCAAAAATCAATTTCAGCGATCAAAGCATTTATGGCTTTGAAGCGCTGATTCGCTGGAACCATCCAGAAAAAGGTATTATTGCACCAGGGCTGTTTATCCCCTTAGCGGAACAGACCAGCCTGATTTCAGACATTGGCCGCCTAGTGATCCAGCAGGCCGCTAAACAGATTCGCCAATGGAATGATCTGGGCTTTAATCATATTTGTGTATCAGTCAATATCGTGGCGCAGCAATTGCGTCGTGGTCAATTACTTGATGATCTGGACCAAGCCATTGCAGACAACCAGATTTCTGGCGCCAGCCTGGAGCTGGAAATTACCGAATCTTCTTTAATTGAAAATTCGGAAGCGGTCAAAAACCTGCTGAATGAAATTAAACAGCGACATATTCATATTGCCCTAGATGATTTCGGTACAGGTTATTCTTCTCTCTCCTATCTTGCTGATTTTCCGATTGATACCTTAAAAATTGATCGCAGTTTTGTTTGCAAGATTGGGGAAAATAAGCAGGCAGCCATTGTCAGTGCCATGGTGGCCATGGGTAAAGCCATGGGCATGACCGTGGTCGCGGAAGGCATCGAGACTGAAGAGCAGCTAGAATATCTACGTGATTTAGACTGTGATATTGCCCAAGGTTACTTATTTTCCAAACCGCTTCCTGAGCAGGATGCAACCGCTTATTTAGTGCGAGACAAGACACATCAGACTTATATATCTCAAGTCTAAGTCCATACCCGACCACAATAAGTTTGTTGGAAAAACGGCCGTCTTTGTCTGTCCGAACTGGCTAACAAATGGTATATTCAGGAACATAAATAAATTCTTTGCCCGCTGACCGGGTAATCTTTACAACGATCGAGAGACTGATGGACGAACAATCTTTAAAGCAACAGGCCCTTTATTATCACGAGTTTCCTACCCCGGGGAAAATCAGCGTTACACCAAGCAAACAATTGGTCAACCAACGTGACTTGGCCCTTGCTTACTCGCCTGGCGTAGCTGCACCATGTCTTGAGATTGAACGCGACCCTTCAACTGCTGCATTGTATACGGCTCGTGGTAACCTGGTTGCTGTCGTGACCAATGGTACTGCCGTGCTTGGCCTGGGTAATATTGGTCCTTTGGCTTCTAAACCTGTTATGGAAGGTAAAGGCGTATTATTCAAAAAATTTGCTGGCGTTGATGTATTCGATATCGAAATTGCTGAAAATGATCCAGACAAAATTGTGGATATTGTCGCTGCATTAGAACCGACTTTCGGCGGGATTAACCTTGAAGATATCAAGGCGCCAGAGTGTTTCTATATCGAGCAAAAATTGCGTGAACGCATGAATATTCCGGTATTCCATGATGATCAGCACGGTACTTCGATCATTGTCGGTTCTGCGCTCCTCAACGCATTGCAAATCAACGGCAAAAAAATTGAAGACATCAAGATTGTGGCTTCAGGCGCGGGTGCTGCTGCACTGTCTTGTTTGAATCTGCTTTGCGCTCTGGGTGCTAAAAAAGAGAACATCATCGTTGCCGATTCACGCGGTCTGCTGACTACGCATCGTGAAGGCCTGGATGAATCCAAGAAAGCCTATGTACAAGACATCGAAGCTACTCAGCTTGGTGACGTGATTGCGGGTGCAGACATGTTCCTCGGTCTTTCTGCTGCGGGCATTCTGACCAAAGAAATGGTCAAGGTCATGGCTGAAGATCCGATCATCTTTGCCTTGGCAAACCCGGATCCAGAAATTCTGCCTGAACATGCACATGAAGTCCGTGATGACGTGATTATGGCAACCGGCCGTTCTGACTATCCGAACCAGGTGAATAACGCACTGTGCTTCCCGTACATCTTCCGTGGTGCGCTGGACGTTGGTGCAACCACCATTAACGAAGAAATGAAAATTGCCTGTGTCCACGCGATTGCACGTATGGCACACGTTGAAGCTGATGCGGCAACCTATGGTGAAAAATCGGCATCATTTGGCCGTGAATACCTGATTCCGGGCCCACTGGATCAACGTTTGATTCTAGAAATCGCACCTGCTGTTGCACAAGCAGCAATGGATTCTGGCGTGGCAACACGTCCAATCACGGATTTCTCGCATTATCGTCAACGTTTGTCTGAGTTTGTCTACAACTCTGCATTCATGATGAAACCAATCTTTGAACAGGCTAAATCTGATCCTAAACGTATTGCTTATGCAGAAGGTGAAGACCTGCGTGTACTTCGCGCAGTTCAAATCGCGGTAGATGACGGTTTGGCAATTCCGATTCTGGTAGGCCGTCCAGCTGTCATTGAAGCCAACATTAAAAAATTGGGTCTGCGTCTTGAAGATGGTGTGAATATCACGATTGTTGATCAGGAAAAGAACCCGAACTATGAAATGTTTGCAGATGATTACTACAACATCATGCAGCGCAAGGGTGTAACGCCTGAATATGCACAGCGTGAAGCACGTCGTCGCTCGACCCTGATCGCAGCGATGCTTGTGAAACATGGTATGGCAGATGGTATGCTGTGTGGTACGTATTCAAGCTACGACATTCACCTGGACTTCGTCAGCAACATCATTGGCAAGAAAGATGGTCATAACACTTTCTTTACCTTGAATGCCTTGATGCTTGAAGACCGTAACCTGTTCATTGCCGATACGTATGTCAATACTAATCCAACGGCTGAACAGCTGGCTGAAATGACCATTCTGGCTGCTGAAGAAGTTCGCCGTTTTGGTATGACACCACGTATTGCCCTGCTTTCTCATTCAAGCTTTGGTTCAGACCAGCATGATGCCAGCGCGCAAAAAATGCGTAAGGTGTATGACATCCTGTCTGAAATCGCGCCTGAGCTGGAAGTTGAAGGTGAAATGCACGGTGATGCTGCACTGGATGAGAACATTCGTCAGTTTGCATTCCCTAATTCACGTTTCAAAGGCTCTGCAAACTTGCTGATCATGCCGAATCTGGATGCTGCCAATATCTCGTTTAACCTGTTAAAGGCAACTTCAGGCAACAACGTAACGATTGGTCCAATTCTGTTGGGTGCTGCGAAACCTGTGCACATTTTGACGCCGACTGCGACTACGCGTCGTGTAATCAACATGACCGCACTCACTGTTGCAGAAATCCAGCAAGCGGAACAAGATGCACTTTAAGCCAATGACAAGATAACGACGCATCAGCCTCGTTTCTTAACTTGAGAAAACCTCTATTCTGTAGCATGATGCTTGTAAGAATAGAGGTTTTTTCATGCAAGTTTATTTAGTAGGGGGCGCAGTTCGAGATCATTTGCTCGGACACCCCTATCACGAAAAAGATTATGTGGTTGTTGGTGCAACTCCCGCGCAAATGCTTGACTTAGGCTATCAGCCCGTAGGCAAAGATTTTCCTGTTTTTCTACATCCCCAAACAAAAGAAGAATATGCACTGGCGCGTACCGAACGTAAATCTGGCGCCGGTTATCATGGTTTTGAGTTTCATACCGATGTCAGCGTTACACTGGAGCAAGATTTGATTCGTCGCGATCTGACCATTAATGCCATGGCCATGGATGATGCCGGCCAGGTTTATGATCCTTATGGTGGTCAACAGGATCTGGAAAACCGGATTCTACGTCATGTTTCCGATGCATTTGTCGAAGATCCATTACGCGTGCTACGCATTGCCCGTTTTGCTGCCCGTTATACCAGTGCAGGTTTTGTGATTGCCGATGAAACTTTGGCGTTAATGCAGCGCTTGACTGAATCGGGTGAATTAAATGCATTGACACCGGAACGTGTATGGAAAGAAACTTCGCGTGCATTATCTGAACGCCATGCTGATGTGTATTTTGAAGTATTACGTCAATGTGGTGCTTTAAAGGTGCTATTCCCTGAGATTGACGCCTTATATGGCATTCCACAACGCCCTGAATATCATCCAGAAATTGACTGTGGCATTCACACGATGATGTCCTTGCAGCAGGCGTGTCGTCAAAATTATAGTCTGGATGTACGTTTTGCCGTTTTAGTGCATGATTTAGGCAAGGCTTTGACGCCGGTTGAAGAATTACCGCGACATATCATGCATGAAGAACGTGGCATCAAGCCAGTGAATGAACTGTGTGATCGCTTAAAAGTACCGACCTATACCAAGCAACTGGCGTTGGCAGTATGTAAAGAGCATCTGAAATGTCATCAGGCATTTAATCTCAAACCCGGTACTTTATGGCGATTATTGCAGCGTCTGGACGTTTTACGTCGTCCCGAGCGTGTCGAAGCTTTTGTACAGGCCTGTGAATGTGATTCACGTGGCCGTTTAGGACTGGAAGATCGTGCCTATCCACAAGCACAATATGTACTTGATGCCATGCAGATAGTACGTGCCATTAAAGCACAAGACCTGCCTGCCGATATTCAGGGAGCGGACATTGGCGAAATGCTGATTGAACGGCGGATTCAAGCACTTGGTGAACTCAAAACACAACAGACCGTAGCGATTGAATAATAAAAAAGCACCCTCGGGTGCTTTTTTAATAACTTAATTTCTCTTTATCAAAAAAGGAATTAAGAAATATTGGATCAGTACCATCAGGAAATATCTGCCGGAAAGCTGATTACTTGCTCCAGTTTCATTTGATTGGTCGCAATCATCAGCAAACGGTCAATTCCAAGGGCAATTCCTGAACATTCCGGCATATTCGGTAAAGCCGCCAGTAAATATTCATCGATAGGCATGACATGCAAGCCAAGTTTGGCTCGTTCAGCATTATCTGCCTCAAAGCGCGAACGCAATACGTCAGCATCAATCAGCTCATCATAAGCATTGGCCAATTCCAAACCTTCGATATATAGCTCAAAACGTGCGGCAACCAGTTCACCATCTTCATCAATTCGGGTTTTGGCCAAAGAAGCCATTTCAGGGGGGAAATCAGTCAGGAATACTGCGGTATCAAACCCTAGACTCGGTTCAACCATATGTGAAAATAACAGGTCGATATAGCCAAGACGGTCATTTCCCAGATCCAGACTTAAACCGACGCGGCGGCAGCAGTCTTTCAGTTCCTGCAAAGTTGCCTGAAGCGGATTGAGATCCAGACGATCCATAAAAGCGTGTTTATAACTCAGAATAGTCGGACGGATTTCACCAAAACGTGCTTTCAAAGTCACATTCAGCAAATCCGATACTTCAAACATCAGATCTTTTAAGCTAAATCCCGGGCGATACCATTCCAGCATGGTGAATTCGCTATTGTGCTTGCGTCCATGCTCATCATTGCGGAAGACCTTACAGATTTGGTAAATGGGTCCACTACCACTGGCCAATAAGCGCTTCATAGCAAATTCGGGTGAGGTCTGCAAATAATGCGTATTCAGTTTACCCAGCACATGGCGCTGTGCCTGTACCGAGGCTAAATGCACATCGGTCACACCGGCTTGAGACAAAATCGGTGTTTCCACCTCTAATACATCCCGCTCAGCGAAAAATTGACGGATTTGACGATATAAGGTCGCCCGTGCACGCATGGCTTGAAGGTCACAAGTGGGTTGATACGTCATCGTCATGCCTTCGGCCCACCATGTGCTGCCCACTCACGACGCAGCGGATAGGTTTTACGTAAATGATCAAATGCCTGCTGATCGATTTTGCCTTCTTTGAGACAGGCACGTAGATTGGCATCATCACGAGCAATGTCATAAATTTGGGATAAATGCTGTTGCAATGCCATTTTTAAATCCTGCCCCTGAAAAAACTGCTCACAGATAGGCAGCTGGGATTCAAACTGTTTATTGGCTGCAAAACCGAAAGTTTGACAAAAAGCTTCGTAAATCATCTGGGTACCACGTGCCTTGCCTTCCAGGCTATAGCCGGCAATATGCGGAGTCACCAAAGTCACCAGATTCAGAAGTTCTGCTGAAATCAGCGGTTCGTGTTCAAAAACATCCAAAATTACGGGGCGTTGTGTCGCTTTAATATCTTGAATTAAGGCAGTTTCTTCAATCACTGGCCCACGCGCTGAGTTAATCAGGATCGCGTCAGGCTGCATTTTTGCCAACGCAGTAGCATTAAATAAATGATAGGTTGGATATATGCCTGTTTTGGTTAAAGGGACATGAATTGAAACGGCGTCCGCCTGCTGCAGCAGTTCATGAAATTCGACTTGATCAACCTGCTCTCTTTGCACAAAAGGATCGCAACCGATCACACGCCAGCCCAAAAGTTTCGCCATATAAGCCAGACGGGTTCCGACATTACCCAAACCGACAATACCCAAGGTAAATGTCGCATTGGCATCGAGTAATTCAAGACGTACCTGCAATAATGCGGTAATGACATATTCAGCCACCGCTTGCGCATTACAGCCGGCCGCATTACTCCATTGAATCCCATGCTGTTCTAATGCAGCAATATCCAAATGATCTGTGCCAATGGTGGCACTACCCACAAATTTAATCGAACTATTCTGTAGCAGTACTTCATTGACCTGAGTCACTGAACGTACCAACAGGCTATCGGCATCTTTGACATCATCTGCGCTTAAGGTTCGCCCTGCACGATGTTGAATATCACCAAATTCGGAAAAGAAATAATCGGTAAATGCCAGATTTTCATCTGCGACAATTTTCATAATGAGATCCATATGATGCTTGGACGTATGATAGCGCGTTGACGCCTCTGACTCTATATTTGGCCGATACGTCCATTTTTCAAGATTTTATGAATTAAGTTCAGGACTGAAGAATTTAATATTCAAGATCTGCAGCCTAAAAAGAAAAACCCCAATCTTTCGACTGGGGTTTTTAAAATTTGGCGGAAGCGGTGAGATTCGAACTCACGGAGGACTCACACCCTCGTCGGTTTTCAAGACCGGTGCATTAAACCGCTCTGCCACGCTTCCATGGCCGACATGATATAAACAAAAATCACGCTTGGCAAATATTTTTATACTTTCACTGCATCAACTGCACAAAATAAAATCAATTCCATTAATCTGCTGAATTTTCTGACTTTTCATAACGAATTGAATTGATGAACCAGAGTTTTTTGCCGGAGGGGGTCAATACCTCGGCCTCATCATCGACCTGCTTGCCCAATAACGCGCGTGCCATCGGTGAACTGATCGATATATGCTGCGGATGATGATCATAAATTTCATCTACACCAACAATGCGTAAAGTTTTTTGTTCGCCTTCTTCGTTTTCAATTTCTACCCAAGCACCAAAATAAACCTTACCCTCCTGCTCCGGGGAAAAATCGATGATTTTCAGTTCTTCGAGGCGCTTGCCGAGATACCTGACCCGTCGATCAATTTTACGCAAAATTTGCTTGTTATATTGGTAGTCTGCGTTTTCAGAACGGTCGCCGAGACTGGCTGCCCAGTTCACTTTTTTGGTAATTTCAGGACGCTCTTCATGCCAGAGATTCTTAAGTTCTGCCACCAATTTATCGTGTCCAGCACGGGTGATTAAGTTGGATTTCATACGTCTTGCTGATCATATTTTCAGTGTTTTAACTTACAAACAGCTTATTTTATTTACCATTTTAACACAATGGCAAAATTCCAAAAAAATTAACTTTATATTTCAGTATCTTAAAATTATTTTTAAAAATAATTTGTGTACAAAATTTGACAATCGTTTTTTAGATCATTAATATGCCAGCAACTTCCGGAAATGCTTACTTTTTAATCTATGTAGTTTTTCTACATAATTATCTTTAAATCTCTTGTCATTTTGAATGACGTCATGACTGCCCAACCCTTATTGAATTTATCAAACTGTTAAAATTTCTGGCTTTATTGGCTGTGATTTTTAGGGCATAAATTACTTGTAGCGGAGACAACATGCACAGTAGTTCATCCACTGGGTCGAGGCTTTGCCTAAGATCTGTAATTTCTTCTCTCCCTTTGAAAGCACTTGTACTGAGCACTGCATTTATTCCCCTACACAGTATCAATGCAAGTAAGACCACACTTCAGTTTGATCATGTGGTCAATAGCAATAAGTTGACCGTGGTTGCGGTTGAAAATCCGACTACCGTATTCCAGGATGGACAACATCTGCATGGCTTCGGTTATGATCTGGTTCGTAACTATGCTAACAATCTGAATGTAAAACTCGATTTTAAAATCGTTCCTGATAATCAGACTGCCCTACAGTGGGTTGCTCAGGGTAAAGCCAATCTGGCTATGACGACTACTGATATACGCACCATTGAAAACAAGCGTTTGACGTCGTTCTCGGCCACTTGTGGCGATGAATCAATTCTGTCGAGTAATGGCTTGAATACCAATTTAAATCTGGTGTTTAAATCTGCTACAGATCCTTTGAGCCAGACGGCCAGTGCTTTTGTCTGCAAAGGCAAACAAAGTGGTGCCATTAAGCAGCTTGCTTCATTTTATAATCAGAATGTCGTGAAAGAGGAATCTTGGACCACCATTCAACGTGATTTGAACAACCGTCTGCCGATCTATGAAGCGAGTTTTAAACAGACAGCGCAGCAGTATGATCTGGATTGGCATTTACTGGCGGCCATTGGTTATCAGGAATCTTATCTGAAACCGAATTCAGTTTCTCCGACGGGTGTGCGTGGTTTGATGATGCTGACCAACAGTACAGCCAAAGCAATGGGCGTGAGTAACCGTACTGATCCGGCTCAAAGCATTCAGGGTGGTGCCAAGTATTATGATCAAATGCTTAGTCGCTATGATCATATTCCTTTTCCAGATCGAAACTGGTTTGCACTGGTGGCTTATAATATGGGCCCAGGTGCAGTGAATCAGTTGCAAAAGCGCATTCAGTCGCAAGGCAAGAACCCGAATAACTGGGTGAATTTATATGCCTATCTGGATCAAAATAAAGCCAATAATGGTCGCTACCGTCAAGCGGTACAATATGTGACCCGTATTCGTGCTTATCTGGAGCATATCAAGACCACACCACAATTGGTGAATATCTAAGCTGAAACCTTAGCGTTAATCAAAATGCCATAAAAAAAGCTTACCTCAGGGTAAGCTTTTTTGGTCTTCATTCAGGCTAATGTCTTAGCAGAATTAAGCCGTAGTATTTTCAAGCACTTTCTTGAACAAATCTTTTTGTTCCTGACTTGGCTTTGCAGTTTGAAGTGCCATCAATTGTGACATATCACCCTGTACTTTGATTTTGCCGGTCATGAAGGCCTGCATCGCAGCAGCCATATCAAATTCCAGGAAAACTTTACGTAGAGTTTCGCCATCCATATTCAGCGTGGTTTTGGCATTTGAAGACAAACCTTTCTTGATTGCCCCACCATCTAAAGATAGTTCAGTATTACCTGTAGTGTCCGCTACAACCAAATTAATCGCAAGGTTCGCCAAAGCTGGTGGCAAATTCAAATCGCCAGCTTGCGCAGTTAGAGTTTCTACAGTTGAAAACCAATCATCAGTTAAAAAAGCAGGCATGATCTTTCCTCAAATTATTTGTTCATTTGTGTCGACTATCCAGACGACATCATGTTGAAGCTATTATGCTTGTGCTTTGTTATATCATGATCATTAGCGCAAAGGCTAAAGAATTTTGTACGCGCCGTTCAATTTTTGTAGTTCTATTTTTATTTATGTTTATAAGCAGACATCAACCCGCAGGCTGATGTCTACACGTTCTAAAATTAGTCTGCAGCAAAGCCCAGATTGACCATATTGATCCGACGGTTCTCGCCTTCCACAGCTTCTTCAGTTGAATCACCGCCTTTGAAGTCGAATTCACGCTGACTGTCCAGCACTTCAAAATCAAATAATTCACGATCGACCAGCTGCGATGGCGAAACATTTTGCAATGCGCCAAAAATGCTGTGCAGACGTTTTGGATGTGCTTTATCCCAATCACGTAACATGTCATTGATAATTGCGCGCTGCAGGTTGTCCTGAGAGCCACATAAATTACATGGAATAATTGGAAATTGACGCATTTCTGCATATTTGATGATGTCTTTTTCTTCCACATAGGCCAGTGGGCGAATCAGAATGTTCTTTTTGTCTGAAGACAACAGTTTTGGTGGCATAGCTTTCAAGCTGCCGCCATGGAACAGGTTCAGGAAGAAAGTCGCCAGGATATCATCACGATGATGGCCTAAAGCAACTTTGGTCGCGCCAATTTCCTGCGCAAAACCGTATAAAGAACCACGACGCAAACGCGAACAGACTGCACAATAGGTTTTGCCTTCTGGCGTCAGTTTTTTGGTAATGCTGTAGGTGTCTTTTTCCAGAATGTAATACGGAATGTTATTTTCTTCTAAATAACGCGGTAGAACATCTTCAGGGAAGCCTGGCTGTTTCTGATCCAGATTCACAGCCACTACATCGAAATTGATCGGTGCGATGCGCTTGAACTGTAGCAGGATATCCAACAGGGTATAACTGTCTTTACCACCAGAAATACACACCATGACCTTATCGCCTTCTTCAATCATCTTGAAGTCACGAATGGCATGTCCGACCTGGCGGCGAAGCTTCTTCAACAAACGGTAGTAGGCTGAGCTTGTTGGCAGTTCAGGTTTGAAATTAAATCCTTGTTCGGACTCAACTGGCGAGTACATAGACGAGATTAACCCATAAAAAAAATACCGCGCAATTTTAGCCGATTCGGACCGCTATCGCATCAAAAGAATTTATTTTCATGAAAATGTCTTATTAGTTTCATTTTCATGTTTTATTTAGATTGATATATTGAACGATTGCGTTCATTTTTTAGTCAAGATGCTTATCTTTTGGACTTTTCCACAGTTGTCCACAAAAGCTGTGGATAACTTTGTGGATTGAAACAGACTTGACAACTTGTCCGGCTCAAAAGATAAGGCTTTTCTTTGAATTGATCATTTTTTGATCAATTTAATTATTAATAAAAATCAAATAGTTAACCCTGTCAAGCCTAAGGTTTTAAATTAAATCATATTTTTTTTTCTATCGCTAAAATGTAAAAAATGACTTGCATTTACAAACTCGTTTATAAATGCAGCGCACAAGTCTTTTCATTCCGTAATTTTTTGTTAAACTCTTTATTAAATTTTTCTCGCTTGTGTTTACTTAATATAAACAATGAAAATAAATGTGTATGTTTTGGGGGGTTATGGGATCAGTGGTTTGCTATTAGCAAGCTGTTGTCATTTTGCTTATGCTGGTCAAACGATCTATCAATTACGCGACAGTAATGGTAGTACTTTATTGACCAATAAGAAAAGTCGCTATAATCACCTGCAGGTAGAAAAGAAAACTTATTATCCCGACAGCAATATTCATAGTTATAGTAACTGGGGCTCGAGTGAAGCTTCCGTGTTACCTAGCTATAGTAAAAATAAAAATGCCTATGACTCGATCATCCGTCAGGCAGCACAAACCTATGGCGTGTCTGAAGGCTTGATTAAAGCTGTGATGCATACCGAATCCGGTTTTAATGTACAGGCACGCTCTCCAGTCGGTGCACAGGGCTTAATGCAACTCATGCCGGCGACTGCCCGTCGTTTTAATGTCAGCAACGCTTATGACCCGCAGCAGAATATTATGGCAGGTGCCAAATATCTGGCCTGGTTATTGAAACGCTTTAATGGCAATACCACTTTGGCACTGGCAGGCTATAATGCCGGTGAAGGTAATGTTGCCAAATATAAGGGCGTGCCACCGTTTCGTGAAACTCAGGACTATGTCCGTCGTGTCAGCAGCCGTTATCAGAACTTATATGCCCAAGGAATTGGCAATGCTAGTGCTGCCTATACAGCATCTTCTGGTACTGGCCGTGTGATTGCCAGTTCTGACAATTATTCGACTGAAACCACCACAGCTTCCTATATTCAGGCTGCTAAGTATCAGCGTCAGATCATTGCTCAAGCGGATGGCAGTTTCACCGATGCACCGGCAGGCTCTTATGCCACCGCGAATGCGTCAGCATCTGCAAAAATATATTTGAGTGAATAATTCCTAAACAGCTTTGTTTTTAAAGACCTATGTTTTAATTCGTACAAAAAATATCCTGTGTTTTTTGTAGCCAAATGCTATTTTTTCCTTGAATTCTTCTCGATTTCACCGCATATTGATTTCAATGATTTACATTTAATAATCAGATTATTTTTCTGTAATAAGAGGATTTCTCAATGATGCGGATTGGTTTGTTCTTGCTAACCAACCTCGCGGTACTGGTTGTAGCTGGCATTATCTTGTCACTCTTCGGTGTCGGTAGTTACCATGGCGTAGGTGGCTTGAATCTAGGCAACCTGTTGGTCATCTGTTTTGTGTTCGGTATGGTCGGCTCAATGATTTCCCTGTTCATGTCTAAATGGATGGCGAAAAAGACCACGGGTACTGAACTGATTGACCCGAATGCACCTCGTAACCAAGCTGAAGCCTGGTTGCTCCAAGAAGTTGCACAACTTTCTCAGCGTGCAGGCATTAAAATGCCGGAAGTGGGTATTTTCCCCTCTTACCAGTCGAATGCCTTTGCCACCGGCTGGAACAAAAATGATGCTCTCGTTGCGGTATCAACTGGCTTGCTTGAGCGTATGAACAAAGATGAACTTCGTGCAGTATTAGCGCATGAGATTGGTCATGTCGCCAATGGTGACATGGTCACTCTGGCACTAATCCAAGGTGTTGTGAACGCCTTCGTGATGTTCTTCGCACGTGTCGCAGGTGATTTTATTGACCGCAATGTCTTTGGTCGTGAAGAAGGTGAAGCCCCGGGTATTGCCTATTTCGTGATTACTATTGTGCTGGATATCGTGTTCGGTATCTTGGCATCGTCGATTGTGATGTGGTTCTCTCGTCACCGTGAATACCGTGCTGATGAAGCAGGTGCACGTCTGGCAGGTAAACAAGCCATGATTTCAGCATTACTGCGCTTACAGGCAGAATCTGAAATGCCAGATGCCATGCCGAAAGAAATGAAAGCATTTGCGATTTCTGCGGGTAAAGAAGAAGGCTTTAGCCTTGCTGCATTGTTCCAGACGCATCCAAGCATCGAACAACGTGTCGCTGCATTGCAACAACTTGATTGTGCTTAAGTAAAACTTTATTTTTGATTCAAAAAAAGCCTGCAATTGCAGGCTTTTTTATTGGATTCAATTATTCTTTAGCTGACCTATCATTGGCTGAACCATTGATACAGCGCCATAGCACCCCACCCGATCGCGAAGACAAATACAATCAGGAATAAAGTACCTAAAATATCGGGGATATGAATCCAGATCCAGGCCACCACGGGATTGCGCCAGAATGCTGATTGCTGTTGTTTGCGTTCCAGACTTTCATGCAAAAATGGATGCACCACATGTCGATCGCTATTAATCTGATATTCCTCGCGAATATGCAGGTGCACGACATCGAGCGCTTTGCGACTGGGCCGAATAAAAATATCAAAGACCGTGCCTGCCACCGGAATAAATCCTACTACCGCATCGATCGCCGCCATTTTCATCACTGGATTGAGTTTGGCACTCGGCACCCCAATCTGTTTGGCCTTATGAATGGCATAACAGGTCAGTACAAAACCGGCAATATCTCCAGCAACCGGAATCGTACTCAAAGCCGCGTCTGCCCCCACCCCTTGCTTGGTAAATGGAATACGCACCACGGAGTCCATCATATTGGCAAACTTGGCCAGATCACGTTCCAGACGTATCACCTCTTGTTGGCTTAGTTTTGGTTTTTGTCCAGACTCAGGCATAAGTTATTCCAGAAATAATGCTGATTTTCTTGAGCATAAAGTATTTTTTATACGCTGATGTATCAATCTGTGAATTAAAACAATAATTTGGAAGCCACAAATAAATACAGAATCACACCAGTAGCATCGCAGATAGAAGTCACCAACGGCGCCGAAGCACTGGCAGGATCAAGTTTGAGTTTATTTAAAATAAAAGGCAGACTCATACCGATCAGGCAGCCCATCAACACAATCCCGAGCATACTGATGGCCAACACCACTGCCACCATGATATCACCCCGAATATAACCCAGAATGGATACCGCAATCGCCATAGTGCCGCCTAAGCATAGCGCCACCAGAGATTCACGACTGAGCAGGTTAAACCAGTCCTTAAACTCGACATCGCCTGTGGCCAAGGCACGTACCATCAAGGTGGCTGATTGCGAACCGGCATTCCCGCCACTGCCCACCAAAAGCGGTAAGAAAAATACCAGCACGATATGTGCGGCAATGATCTCTTCAAAGTGTGCAATGCCGATTCCAGACAGTAGACTCCCAAAAACCAGTATCACTAGCCAAAAGACCCGCTTCTGATACAGGGTCAAAATCGGGGCAGTTTTCAGACTCAGCTCAGTCAACGGCGTCACTGCACCCGACTTTAAAATATCTTCGGTGGTTTCGGCTTCGACAATGTCCATAGCATCGTCATAAGTAACAATTCCTAAGAGTTTTTGCTGTGCATCAACCACAGGCAGAGCAATAAAATCATAGTAGGCCAAGGCTCGAGCTACAATTTCCTGATCATCTGTTACCTGGGCAGAAATCACTTCGCGTTGCATCACCTCGGCAATGCTCAGCTCAGGTAAGGCCTGAATGATCTGCCTTAGGGAAATCACACCGATCAGCCGTTCTTCTGCATCGACAATATAAATCAGATATAGGGTTTCCTGCCCGGCGGCCACCACACGTAAAGCCTGTATTGCTTCATCCATGGTTAAATCGGGTGAGAGCGTCACAAAACTTGAGCTCATCATGGCCCCAGCCGTGCCTTCCGGATAGATGGCCAGATCTGTGAGTGTCTGCTGGGATTCTTCAGACAAGGCGCTCATCAATTGCAGCTGTAGCGGCGGCGAAAACTGCTTATAAATATCGACAAAATCATCAGAAGGCATTGCGTCCAGAATGGGAACAAGTTCTGAAATAGATAGGTGCTTGGTCACGTTTAACTGCTGCCCTAGGGGCATAAAAGCATAGACCAAGCTTGATTCATTCAGTTCCCTTAAAATTTGGGCCTGTTGCCGAGCATCTAAACGACTTAAAATGCGCGCCTGATCGGCGACATTCAGCTGACTAAGTAAGCCTACAGCGATGTCGTGATTTTCAGAATGTAATTGTTGTTGGATATGCTGGATTTTTTCTGAAATTGTCGGCATAAGCAGCTCATTATAAAAGTCTGGCATTCAAGAGAGGTTTGTCCTGATCCCTATGTATCCTAATTTTTCATGTGAATAATTTTAATGATCATGCTGCAATATGACGATATTTTTTGTATAAATCAATTCCTCGATATTTAGCTAGAAAAAAGCCTGACTGAGTCAGGCTTGTTCACTTTCTAAAGATGGATGATCTATCACCACTGATTGAGAAACTGTTTTTTTAATCATCAGACCACGGATCAATACATACATAAAGGGAATAAACAGCAGTACCAGGACAGTGGCAAATAGCACCCCACCAAAAACACTACTGCCAATCTCCTGCCGGCTGATTGCACTGACGCCGGTGGCAAACATCAAAGGCAGTACGCCCGCTGCAAATGCAATGGAGGTCATGAGAATAGGACGCAAGCGTAAGCCCGCGGCCAGTATCGCGGCCTGAACCGGAGTATGACCTGCCCGCTCTGCTTGTGCGGCAAACTCTACAATCAAAATTGCATTTTTACAGGACAGACCGATGGTCGTCAGCAGGGCGATATGGAAGTAAATATCGTTTGCAAAACCGAACCAGGCACAGAACAGAATACTCCCTCCTACGCCCAGAGGAATCGCGGTCAACACCACAGCAGGAATCGTCCAGCTTTCATAAAGTGCCGTTAAACATAAGAAAATAAAGGCAATCGAAATTAGATACAAGAAAATAGCTTGCCCACTGCTGCGTTTTTCTTCTAGTGCAGCTCCACTCCAGGCCAAATTTACTCCGTCTTGTTCATCGACTAAAGCTTCGACATCTTGCATGGTTTGACTCGAAAATTGATCTTTGGGAATACCTGCATATACAGGCACGGCGTTATAGCCCATATAACGATTGATACTATTCGGTCCACCTTGCCAATTCAGCGTAGTGAATTGATTAAACGATAACATTTCGCCTGTGCTATTGCGGACATGCCAATGTGCCAAATCTTCAGGTTTAGAACGGAACTCCGCTTCGCCTTGCATGATGACCCGTTTGATTTGTCCACGATCAATAAAGTCATTGATATAGGTACCACTCCAAGCCGCAGCCAACGTACTGTTAAAACTTTGCTGAGGTACGGCATATTTGAGTAAACGTTCTATATCCAGTTTAATATTCAGCTCGGCACTTTCTTTGGGTACATCAAGTTGTAAATATTCAATCGATGATTTTGCTTTGGCACGGGTTTCAATCTCAGAGAAGGATTGCTGTAAAAACTCGCTACCCCTTGAATCTAGATCTTGTAACCAGAAGTCGACCACACGTCCATTACTTGACATAGAAGGCGCCATAAAGAAAATCTGGGCATTGGCATGATTGGCAAAGTGCTTTTGTGCACGATCTACAATGGCAAAGACGGTATCTTCAGGATTTTTACGCGCTGCCCAGTCCTTTAATACGACAAAAAGCTGACCACGATAAGGCCCAACTCCAACATTGTTTCCACTATACCAAATCCCAATGCTCTGGATGCGCTCAGATTCATGCTGCATTAAATAGTCTTGGACTTAACGCCCGACTTTTTCTATCTCAGAACGTGGTGCATTACCCGGCATCACAATTTGACCCATGACAAAGCCCATATCTTCCGTTGGCATCAAGCCTTCGGGCAAGGTTTTATAAAGCCAGCCAAAGCCTAAAACACATATACTAAATACAGCCAACATCGTCATTTTAAACTGCATGCTACGTGCAGAAAGCTTTTGGTAACGCATGGTGAGCTTATCCATGCCACGATTAAAACGCTTTGCCCATTTTGGTTGATGTGGTTGACGCTTTAGCAGTTGCGCTGCAAATGTAGGGGTGATGATAAGTGCTACCAATAAAGAAAGTAGCATTGCCACGACCAACGTGATGGAAAACTGACAATAGATGACCCCTGTCATACTGCCAAAAAATGCCATGGGAATAAATACAGCAGTTAAGACCAAAGTAATCCCGATCAATGCACCGCTAATTTCCTTCATTGACTTTAAAGCTGCAGCCTGAGCATCCAAATGTTCTTCATGCATCAAACGTTCAATGTTTTCCACTACTACAATGGCATCATCGACCAACAGACCAATCGCCAAAATCAGGGCAAACAAGGTAAAACTGTTTAAGCTCATTCCCAGTACATACAGCACCGCAAATGTGGCTAAAACTACAATCGGAATGGTGACTGCAGGAATAATAGTGGCGCGCCAGTTTTGCAGGAAGATAAACATTACCAAAACCACCAGTACCATCGCTTCAACCAGAGTTTTCGCGACTTGTTCAATTGAACTGGTAATGAATGGGGTTCTGTCCATGGTCATACGCAATTGATAATGTGCAGGCAAATTGGCTTGGGCATTTTTCAACACCGTTTGCATCTGCTCTGAAACCGCAATCGCATTACTCCGTGGCGCCAATTGAATCGATAATGCAGCGGATAAATGACCGTTGGTATAATTTAAATGGTTATAACTTTCTGCCCCTAACTCAACACGTGCAACATCTTTCAAGTACAGTACTGAACCTGAATCTGTTGTCTTCACAATGATTTCTTCAAATTCATCAATGCTACTTAAACGTGATCCCGCACTGACCTTGGCATTCATGTATTGATCTTGTGTTGTGGGTAATCCACCAATAGAACCAGACACAAGTGGTGCATTTTGTGTCTCGACTGCATTGCGAATATCACTCGGCATCAAATTAAATTGGCGTAGTTTATGTGGATTGAGCCAAATGCGCATCGCATAGCCTGCGCCATAAAGCTCCACTTCACCCATCCCGTCAATACGGGAAAAACGCGGTTCGACATGCACCATTAAATAGTCAGCAAGCTCTGTAGGTGTCGCCTTCCCTGATTCATCATATAAACTCAGTAATGCAAATTGATCATAACCTTGTTTATAAACAGCCACTCCATTTTGCTGGGTTTCTTCAGGCAATCGACTTAGCACACCATTGACCGCATTTTGCACTTGCAACAATGCCTGATCGAGATCCACGCCTTGCTCAAACGACAGGGCCAGATTTGCACGCCCCACGCTACTGTTGGACTGAAAGCTTTCCAAACCTTCAATGCCTTTTATCGCTTGTTCTAAAATTTGCGTGACCGATTGCTCAACGGTTTCCGCAGATGCACCACGATACCCCGCAGAAACACCTAACGCAGGTGCATCCATATTCGGCATATGCTCAATCGGAATTTTTTGCAGTGCAAAAATTCCTAATACCATCATGATAATGGCAATCACGGTTGCAAATTTAGGTCGATAAATAAAAAAGCGTGACAACATGAATAAAAATCCCCATCAGATGCATTCTCACGACACATTCTTGTATGAATAGATGATTTTTATAGCAATTTTCACACCATGCTGAAAACGCAACCAGTCATTGGACGAGTTTTGGCGATAAAAAAATCCCCGTATAAACGGGGATTTTTCAGCTCTAGAGTTTTCCTTTATTTTAAGCACGCGATTTTTTGATGATGAGTCGACGAATTAAAACATACATAAATGGAATAAAAATCAGCACCAGCAATGTTCCAAAAATGACACCACTAAATACACTCACGCCAATTTCCTGACGACTCACCGCACCAGCGCCTGTAGCAAAGACCAGCGGTAAAATCCCTGCGCCAAAAGCCAGAGAGGTCATCAAAATTGGACGTAGACGTAAAGACGCACCTTCTAGTGCGGCTTCTACTACCGATTTACCTTGTTGCTGCGCTAATGAAGCAAATTCCACAATCAGAATGGCATTCTTACAGGACAGACCAATGGTAGTCAGCAAGGCAATCTGGAAATAGATATCATTCGGGAAACCAGCCAGATAACTGAAAATAATATTGCCGCCAATCCCGAGTGGAATAGCTGACATCACGGCGGTTGGAATGCTCCAGCTTTCATATAAAGCCGCCAGACAGAGAAAAATAAAACCAATTGAAATCAGATACAGCCAGATCGCCTGATTATTGGACTGTTTTTCCTCGAAAGAAAGACCGCTCCAGACTACATCGACTCCCTCCTGCTCGGCAATCAAAGCTTCCACATCCTGCATGGCCTGGCCAGAACTGCTATCCTTAGCCCGATCCGCTTCCATTTGCAATGCGGTATAACCCATAAAACGGTTGACCACTTCAGGGCCACCACTCCAGCCCACTTGCGAGAAGTTGCTAAAAGGCACCATCTGATTCTGGTCATTGCGCACATGCCACTGCGCCAGATCTTCCGGCTTGGAACGGAATTCAGCATCACCCTGCATGATCACCCGTTTAATCCGGCCGCGATCAATAAAGTCATTGATATAACTGCCCCCCCAGGCACTGGATAAGGTACTGTTGATTGCCGATTGAGTCAGGCCGTTGGCCATGGCCTGTTTCTGATCAATATTAACGCGTAGCTCTGCTTTGTCAGGATTAGAACGTTTGCCCAGATTTTCAAAGCTCGTATAGTTGCCCGCCCGAGCTTCCAGCGCTCTAAATTGCTGTTCCAGATATTGTCGGCCATTGCCATTGATGTCTCGAATCCAGAAATCCAGACCATCGGTTTGTCCCAGGCCATTGACTGAAGCTGGCATGGACACGTTAATTTGTGCATTGCGATTGCCTTGAAAATGCTTCAAGGCCCGTTCACGAATCGCTTGTGCAGTATTGTCCTGACCGGAACGCTCATCCCAATGTTTCAACGCCACGAAACCGGTCGCGAGGTTCTGACCAGTTCCAGAGAAATTTCGCCCATAACGGATCATCACCAGATTGACATTGGCTTGTTCCTGATCCAGAAAATACTTACGGACTTCTTCACCGATCTGAATGGTATTTTTCATCGGGGCGCCTTCCTGCAATTTAATCTGCAGGCTTAAAATCCCCTGATCCTCACTTGGCAAGAAACTGGTCGGCAAGGCACGATAGAACAGCGCAAACACACCGATCAATCCGGCAAACAGCAGCAAACAGATCGCCTGACGCTGAATCGTGAGTTTAGACAAATTCAGATATCGATATTTTAAATGCTCCAGTTTCTGGTTAAACCAGGACGCCCATTTTGCCGGTTTAGGATTCGGTTTTAGAATAAGCGCGCACAATGCTGGGGTTAGAATCAATGCCACCATTAAAGACAGCGACATGGCCGCAACCAAAGTGATAGAAAACTGGCGATAGATCACGCCAGTCGATCCACCAAAAAAAGCCATTGGAATAAAGACTGCGGTTAAGACCAAAGTAATCCCGATCAGTGCCCCACTAATTTCCTGCATGGATTCCAGGGCAGCGTCTTTGGCGGACAGTTGCTTTTCATGCATCAATCGTTCAACGTTTTCCACCACAACAATCGCATCATCCACCAACAGACCGATCGCCAGAACCAGCGCAAATAAGGTTAAGGTGTTGATACTCATACCCAGTGCATACAGCACCGCCATGGTACCCAAAATCACTACCGGAACAGTCACGGTAGGAATCAAGGTGGCACGCCAGTTCTGCAAGAAAATGAACATCACAATGATGACCAAAATCACGGCTTCGATCAGGGTTTTGACCACTTCTTTAATTGATTCTTGTACAAAAGGCGTATTATCACGTGGATAGGCAATTTTATAGCCTTCAGGCAATTGCTGGGAAATACGGGCAATTTCAGCTTTAATCAGATTAGAGGTGGCAATGGCATTGGCACCTGACGCCAGCGAAATACCCAGACCTGCCGATGGATAACCATTATTGGTACTATAAGACTGATAATTTTCAGCACCCAGTTCTACCCGCGCAATATCTTTCAAATAAATAAAGCTGCCGGCACGATCCGATTTGACAATAATATTCTGGAATTCTTCCACGGTTTTTAGCCGTGAACCCGAAGTAACTTTGGCATTCAGGTATTGCTCGTCTATGGCGGGAAGATCACCAATCGCACCAGCAGCGACCTGAGTATTCTGGGCTTCAATCGCAGCACGCACATCGCTTGGCATCAGGTTATATTGTTTTAATTTTACCGGATTCAGCCAGATCCGCATCGCATATTGTGAACC
The DNA here is from genome assembly GCF_000369725.1 of Acinetobacter sp. CIP 101966. Taxonomy (NCBI): domain Bacteria; kingdom Pseudomonadati; phylum Pseudomonadota; class Gammaproteobacteria; order Moraxellales; family Moraxellaceae; genus Acinetobacter; species Acinetobacter sp. CIP 101966. The sequence goes on from NZ_KB850160.1 coordinate 1,032,793, forward strand.
AAAAACATCAACCTCACCAATGCCTTCAATCCGGGAAATGTCCTGTTCCAGATGGGTCATCAGATAGTCGGAAAGTTCAATATTGTTGCTGCGCCCCGACTCATCATACAGGCTGATCACCATATGGGTATCGCCGAGCGATTTAAAGACGTTGACACCTTGTCGTTGCACATCTTCTGGCAAGCGGTTCAGAACGCCATTAATCGCATTTTGTACCTGCACCTGTGCAGTATCCGGATCGGTGCCATTTTCAAAGCTAATACTGACCCGGCTGCGCCCTGAAGAATCACTACTCGAGCTGAAATACAGCAGATGATCAATGCCTTTGATTTGCTGTTCCAGCACTTGAGTCACGCTTTCTTCCACAGTTTCCGCAGAAGCACCGCTATAAGTTGCTGCCACCGTTATCCTTGGCGGGGCAATGTCCGGATAACGTTCCACTGGCAGGTTCATCCCTGCGAACAAGCCGATTGCCATGACAACAATCGCCAGCACCCCAGCAAAGATCGGGCGGTGGATAAAAAATTTAGACAGCATAAGTCCGGGTCACTTTTAATTAAATAGGGGTAAATTGATGCAGAACATAAGCATGCTATATCCAAATATTCAGTGACATAGCACTAGAATGCAAGAATTAAACACATAAAAGCTGCGATAAAAACCAATCATGGAGAAATTATGGATAATCCCTCTTGAGCACGTTATTGAGATTGCTCTTCCCTATTTATTAATAGCATTTTTCCAAACAAAAAACCCTGCAGATGCAGGGTTTTTTGGTGAATCAATTGAGCGGATTAAGCGCTGAACTGGTTCATTGTGTTTTTAGAATCATCACCAGCTTTCAACGCATTGTCACCAGCGAAGATTTCTTTGTGGTCATCACCGATGTCAGAACCAGCCATTGCTTGGTGTTTAACACATGCGATACCGCCGCGGATTTCTTTACGTTGTACGCCAGCAACATAAGCCAACATACCTTCAGTACCGAAGTAACCTTGAGCAAGCTCATGAGTAGAAAGCGCAGCTGTGTGGTAAGTCGGAAGTGTGATCAAGTGATGGAACACACCCGCTTCACGAGCAGCGTCAGCTTGGAATGTACGAACTTTTTCGTCAGCTTCAGCAGCCAGTTCAGTTGCATCGTACTCAGCGCTCATTAACTTAGCACGGTCGTAAGCAGAAACGTCTTTACCTTCAGCAACCCAACGGTCATATGCTTGTTGACGGAAGTTTAAAGTCCAGTTGAACGAAGGCGAGTTGTTATAAACAAGTTTCGCATTTGGAACTGTTTCACGTACACGGTTAACCATGTGAGCGATTTCAGCAACGTTAGGCGTCGCAGTTTCGATCCAAAGAAGGTCAGCACCGTTCTGTAAGCTAGTTACACAGTCAAGTACAACGCGGTCAATTTGAGTGCCTTCACGGAACTGGTATAGACCAGAAGCAAGACGTTTAGGACGGTGAAGTTTACCATCACGCTTGATCAGGATTTCGTCTTCTTGCGCTTCTGAAATGTCGATTTCAGTTGTGTCTAAGTAGCTGATGTATTGAGAAGCGATGTCGCCTGGCTCTTTAACCACTGGGATTTTTTGAGTCAAGTCAGCGCCTTCAGAGTCAGTACGTGCAACGATGATACCGTCATCAAGACCCATTTCTAGGAATGCATAGCGAAGAGCGTGGATTTTCGCGATGAAGTCTTCGTGTGGAACTGTTACTTTACCAGCTTGGTGACCACATTGTTTCGCATCAGAAACCTGGTTTTCGATTTGTAGTGCACAAGCACCCGCTTCGATCATTTTCTTAGCAAGTAAGTAAGTCGCTTCTTCGTTACCGAAACCAGCGTCGATGTCCGCAATAATTGGCACAACGTGAGTTTGGAAGTTGTCGATTTGTGAAGTGATTTCAGCTGCTTTAGCAGTGTCGCCCGCTTCTTGTGCTTTTTTAAGTGCACGGAACAAGTCGTTTAATTCTTTCGCGTCAGCTTGACGTAAGAATGTGTAGATTTCTTCGATCAATGCAGGAACAGACGTTTTTTCGTGCATAGATTGGTCAGGAAGTGGACCGAATTCTGAACGAAGCGCTGCAACCATCCAACCAGAAAGGTAGATGTAGCGACGTTCAGTTGTACCGAAGTATTTTTTGTTCGCAATCATTTTTTGTTGCGCGATGAAACCGTGCCAGCAACCTAGTGATTGAGTGTATTTGCTAGAGTCTGCATCATAAGCAGCCATATCACGACGCATAATTGCCGCTGTATATTTCGCAATGTCTAAACCAGTTTTGAAACGGTTTTGAAGTTGCATACGCGCAGCATCTTCAGGACTGATGTCTGCCCAAGTGTTACCGAATTTCGCTTTTAATTCGCGGATTGCATCAATCGCTGTTTGGTATGTAGTCATGATATATTCCTGTAATAATATTAGGATTTTTCTGCAACGAACCGCTCAAATCACACCCTCAATGACTTGTTCAGATTTTCGACGATCCGTTGGGATAGCTAAAGATTAGTGGGCTTATGAAAATTAATCCAATAGTCTGCAAGAATCTTCAGTATTTATTTAAAAAATGAGTAGATCAAAGTCTTATTACAATCTTGATAGATTAAATTAAGATTATGTTTTATATATATTTATTTAAAAATAAAAATGGATAAAATTTCCACATGTTGCTTAAAAATAATTCATTAGACTTAAGTCTGGATATGGGGTTTATGCCCTTTTATCTTTAAAAAATACTGATCTTTGATGATTTATTCAACTTGATGAATTCTCGATTTAGTGTACTTTTCACTCAAATACTGAACGTAAGAACAGCCTTTCTCATGTTCTTTTAAAGCGAAAAGATGGTTTTCATTTCCCTCTATAAAAAGGCTAAATGATATTCTATTTAACGTGCATCTTTTCTCTTATGTACACTTTGAATAATGGAGCTTAAGCCTGTGTTAATTTTGTAAACTTTATCAGTGAGCACATGGCTTTTTTTCATCGACGCTTTACACAAGGCCCGGCAATTATGGCATAATCTTCATAATTTCTTGTATTTATTCTCGGTATTTCTTTTATGAATCTGGAGCGGGTCGATCTCAATCTATTAATTTATCTTGATGTACTTCTTCGCGAAAAAAATGTCACACGTGCAGCAGAACAACTGGGCGTTACCCAGCCTGCCATGAGTAACATCTTACGCCGATTACGCAATTTATTTAATGATCCCCTCCTGATTCGTTCTTCTGAAGGCATGACACCCACTGAACGTGCCTTAGAATTGCAGCCCCGCATTCGAGATGCGCTCGCTGATCTGTCGATGATCCTGGAACCACGTACCGAGTTCCGTCCATATACCTCAAATCGTGTCTTCCGGATCATGACCTCGGATTATGCAGAAGCCACGCTGGTTCCACGTCTGGTTAAAGCCCTACGTTCAGAAGCACCGAACGTGGTATTAGACTTCCTGACGCCAAGTGACGTGTCATATCGTGACATGGAACAAGGCAAGGTCGATCTGGCAATCAACCGTTTTAATGAAATCCCGCAAAGTTTTCATCAGGTTTTGGTCTGGCGTGACAGCTTTTCTTGCCTTTTAAATAACAAGCATCCTGCCGCAAGCAACTTAAACCTTAAAAGTTACCTGGATGCACAGCATATCTGGGTTTCCAAAACCGGTATGGGTGTTGGCTTCGGGGTAAATCCTGAAAAACAGGCCGGTTTAGGCTGGATCGATCAGGCTTTAGAACGTATTGGCCAGAAACGTAAAATCTCAGTCTTTACCCGTCACTACCAGATGCCGGGGTTATTGGCTGCCAATGTCGATCTGGTCGCAACACTGCCTTCACGCATTGCACGTTTGCAAGCCAAGAATCACAATTTAATTCTCAAAGATCCGCCGTTTTATATTCCTGAATTTGAATTGAAAATGGCATGGTGTCCTTTATTGCATCATCATCCGGCGCATCGCTGGTTACGTCAGCTGATTTTATATGTCGCCCGCCAGATGATTGAAGAAGAAAACCGTGAATTCCTGAGCAATAATTCTCAATTTTCACATTATTAAACTCAAAATCTTCTAAATTCTTATTTTTTAAGATTATACTTCGAAGACTTGAGATGTCATTGTTACACCTCAAGTCTTTTTTTGTGTTAAAAATATCCCAAGATACTATTCATCCACAGGTGGATTTGTGAGCCTCTTACAAAATATCGTGATTATCTTAATACTCATCACGGGGGCCGGTTTTTTATCTTTAACTGAAATCGCCCTCGCTGGTGCCCGTAAAGTCAAACTCAAAATTCTGGCTGAGTCGGGTGATCATCGCGCTCAAAAAGTTTTAGATCTACAAGAAAATTCTGCAGACTTCTTTGCAGCCTCCCAAATTGGTTTAAATGCAGTTGCCATTCTTGGTGGTATTTTAGGTGAAGGTGCCTTCCGTCCTTATATTTATAATTTTGTTTCCCGCTTTTACCAAGGACCTTGGGCTGACAATATCAGCTTTGCGCTTTCCTTTACGGTCGTCACTTCATTATTTATTTTATTTGCAGACCTGATGCCGAAACGTCTGGCCATGATTGCGCCAGAAAAGATCGCAGTCTCAGTCATCGAGCCAATTCAGATTTTCATTAAAGTCTGCAAACCTTTGGCTTGGTTTATCAATGCGATTGCCAACATGCTGTTCCGTCTGTTTAAAGTAAATACTATTCGTGATGACAATATTACTTTTGATGATATTTCTGCAGTGATGGATGCCGGTGCACAGGCAGGCGTGCTCCAGAAACAGGAACACCATTTCATTGAAAACGTATTCGAGCTGGAAGAACGTAACGTGCCTTCGAGTATGACCACACGTGAAAATGTGGTGTTCTTCACCTTGAATGAACCGGAAGAAAGTATTCGGCAAAAGCTGGCAGAATATCCCTACTCCAAGTTTCTGGTATGTAGCAATGACATTGACAGTGTGATTGGCTATGTCGATGCCAAAGACATTCTGGTGCGTATTCTGAACAACCAGTCGCTGCTGCAGCTCAATGAAAATACCATCCGTAATGTGTTGACCATTCCTGACACTTTGACCTTATCGGAAGTTCTGGACCGTTTCCGCTCTACCAAGGAAAAGTTTGCCGTCGTCATTAATGAATATGCGCTGGTAGTCGGAGTGATTACCCTATCCGATATTATGATTACCGTGATGGGTGACTGGGTGACGCCTATTGAAGCCGATCAGCAAATTATTAAACGTGACAATAATTCCTGGTTGATTGAAGGCAGTACACCGATTGAAGATATTAAGCATGCGCTTGAAATTGATGAAATGCCTGATGATGAAAATTATGAAACCATCGCTGGCTTCATGATGTATAAATTACGCAAGATTCCACGTCCTGCAGATGCCGTGATATTTGGTGCTTATAAGTTTGAAGTGGTTGACGTCGATCATTTTAAAATTGACCAGTTACTGGTGACCCGCTTGATCGAAACCAATTCAGTTATTCAAGAAGAATCAGATTAGTCTGGTTCTTCCTTCTAAGAAATAGTAAAAATTATTCTAATAAAAAAATCATAAGGTGAGTGATGAATATTTCTGCATTATTGGCATGTCTGTTTTTTTATTCAGCCTTGTATTTGTTTTACTTCTTCTTTGCCAAACAACAGAATCCCCTGCTTTTACTCGCAGCCATCATTCTGATGGCTTTAACTGTTTTCATTATTCCCTACCCACATGAACGTCGCCGTCAAGGATTCGACTCCACCTTGAGATTTGGAGAGTATTTTTATTGGCCCTTGATTACCTGGTGGCGTTTATTTATTTTGCCCATCAGTTGGCTGATTGCACTGATGTATCGTGATTAAAAAAGCACCCGAAGATGCTTTTGTTTATATCTAGTTACAGCTTAGATTTTTGCTAATAAAGCCTCAAGAACGGCTTGATAGTGAATCTGGATATCATCTTCTAAAATTTTGTAGGCATTATCGAATTGCACCATAGGCCAGCCTTCTTTCCAGAATGGGAAAATATTATGCAGGTCATGGGTGACAATTGCATCTTCACGCACAATTGCTTGGGCAATTTGTGACAGTACCTGTGCAGTTTCAGCACCATCAATTGCCATATAATCAATACCGCGCGCTTTTAAAATACGGATTCGGTCTTTTTTATAACGGATTTTTTTGATTTGTGCTGCATTCAGACCCAAAGCCAAAGATACGGCTTCGACAAACTTGTCTTCAAATGACTGATTCAATGCTACTAAGGCTGCTTTATGCGCTTCCTGACGACCAGCTTTACCACCCTGACGAATTGCTGCTTGCGCCTCAGTATTTAGCTCATCCTTTTTCATACTTTGCAGGATGTCTAAAATTTCGATGTCGCTTAACGCCTGAGGAGATTGATCAGTCATAAACTGTCCTTAAAAAAATAAATCTTGAATCGGCTATTTTCGCATAATTCGTCGCTAAAAAACTAAAATCTTCATGATTAAAACAGTGCTACGTTCTGAAACTGCATTTCTTCTGCGATTTTGCGCAAAATCGACTATAGTGCTTCATCTATATATTAAATTAATCTCTGGATGATGCCCACTACGCAAGTGACTTTGTTGCTACAGCAACTTAAGCGCCAATATCCGACTGCATTTAAAGGAAATTACCTGTTTTACAGTCAGATTAAAATCCGTGGAATCTGGGGTAAAGCCAAGCTTTTAATTCCTTGGGCCTTGGCCGCCATGATTTTTGTTCCCATCAGTTTGATGTTAGGAGATTTCGTACAGCAATCTTTTGTGCAAATCAGCGAATTTCAGGCGCAGAGTTATGCCATGTTGGCCATTCTACTGTTCCTGATGTTGAGTCTCACCTTGATTCTGTACCAGATTCAGCATTCTTCTTATTCGCTGTATCAATTATTACGGCATACCCCGATCAAGATGGCTATTGTGATTCTGATGCAAGCCTTAAATCTGGTCTTTATACAAAGCAGTTTGCTGATGTGGAGCTTATTCTTCTTTGGCGTGAGCTTTGGTTTTGTGCGCTTTTATCGAGAAAATTTATTCAAGGAAAATAGTAAAAATACTGAGCACTATCAGCTACAACAATTACGTAAAATCTGTTTTTGGGCTTATAAACAAACCTGCCTGATCCGACTAAAATTACGTTTTTATTCAAGCCATGATCCTCGGTATGCCGAACTAAAACAGCAATTAAATCACTATGCCGGGTTATATACGCGGCTGCTGAAATATGAGCATCAATATTGTAAAACGATCAAGCATCTAGATGTCGACAGCTATCTGGATGAAAATTCATAGTTCTCTCTATCCTTTTTCATTGGCCATCTTAAAGATCTGCAAATATTGAATTTTAAAAAACGTTGATTTGCTGATTTTTAGAATAGAAGCCACGGAATTGCTTGAAAAGAAAGCAATCATTTCGGAATTTGCTTGCCAAGCTTTATTTCGTCCTCTATTATTGCGCACATGCCCGAGTGGTGAAATCGGTAGACACAGGGGATTTAAAATCCCCCGCCCACAAAGCGTGCCAGTTCGAGTCTGGCCTCGGGCACCATTTTAATATTTATTAAAATGGTGCAATAAAAAATCCAGCATTAGGCTGGTTTTTTTGTGCCTGAATTTTATTCTTTTAGCGCGAAATCCCCATGTCAGAATTAAAACACTTTGATCTCGCTACATTACAATTACGTCATCCAGACGCTTTTTTCCTTAAGCTGCGTTATAGCCGCTTTAAATTTAATGCCTTGCAAAATATCCAGTTTGTTATCGCGATTAATTTACTGTCCCTTCTGGTCTGTGTAGCCTGTAGTCTCAGCTCCGTATTTCTGGAATATTATTTTTTCAAGAATGCCACGATTGCCTTTAATGTCACCTTAATTGTGCTGATGGCACTGCTTTATCCTTATATCTGGCATGCACAATATCAGGCGCAATTTAGTTCCAAAGCCTATAGTCAGCGTTTGCAAAACTGTCTCTATCTGCAAATTCCAATTTTTCTGAGCTTATTGCTCAACCTTTATCTGATTCATTCGGATGTACTGGTCATCATTAGTATGATCATTTTAGCGATTTCTTCCTTTGGGGTGGTCATCCTGGAACCTTTATTTAAAAGTTCCTGTAGTGCGATTGACCAGATCAGGTTGCAGAAACTCCGACAACTGGCTTTTTGGGCTTATCAACAATCCAAATCAAAAACACCACAACAGATTCAAGGTCAATCGAATCTGCAGGCTTATTACCAAAACCTTTATCAGCAATGCATGAATGAAGAGCAACAATTACTCGGCTCAATTCGCTTTAATAGCTTTAAAGATTATTTGAACAGACAATAAAAAACCCTGCATCTGCAGGGTTTTCTTAAATCACCATTCACGATTGGTAATCAGTTCTTCCATTTCAATCTCGAACAGGCCGTGCTCTTGCACCACCATCATCATGGCTTCGGCAATATAATCCGCGGCAGTATCATCCAGAGACGAATCCAGATCTTCGAACTGAGGTTTCATGATATTGATATCAGCCACAGTCAGATTGGCAAGCTGGTAAATTTCTTGATCTGACAAACCTGATTTAGCGACTTTTTGGGCAAAACGTTCGATGTGCTGCTTGATTTCAGCAACCAGAATATCGGGATAATACTCATCATCGAACATGGGGAGAAGTAAATCTGCAAACATTACAGGCACTCTAAAGGATGACTATCTAATCTAAGCGTGCCTATATAGCATATTGTTGCTTAAAAGCCAAACAACATTGCCAATGTAGGGATTTCCCAGCCTCGCTTTCTAAGCCATTTGCATGGCTTGCCAGACTTTAATCGCATCGGCTGTAGCCTTAACATCATGTGCCCGTACCATACATGCACCCTGCTGAATACTCAACAAATGCGCTGTTGCTGAACCCACTGCACGCTCTTGTGGTTCTGCCCCATCCAAAACTGCTCCGATAAAGCGTTTACGTGATAAAGCAGACAAAATCGGATAGCCCATTTCTGTCAATTTATAAAACTCTTGCAACAGCTTTAAATTTTGCTGGGCATTTTTAGCGAAACCAAAACCTGGATCAATCATGATATTTTCCGCTTTTACTCCAACATCTAAAGCATCCTGAACACGTTGGGATAACTCGCGTATCACATCTTTAGTGACATCCTCATATTGATCCAGATTGTTCATGGTGGTCGGCTCACCGCGCATATGCATGATGATCACTGGAATATTGAGTTCTGCTGCGGTCTGCAATGCATTCGGCCGAGTCAAAGCACGGACATCATTCCAGATATGTGCTCCGGCCCGAACCGCTGCGCGTATGACTTCAGGTTGCGACGTATCAATCGAGAGAATGACCTTATGTTTAGCCAGTTCTTCCACCACAGGCACTACGCGGCGAATTTCTTCTTCCACTTCTACCACTGCGGCACCTGGACGGGTCGATTCACCGCCAATATCAATCACGGTCGCGCCTTCAGCGATCATTTCAAGCGCACGTGCGACTGCATCTTCTTTGTGATTATGCCGACCACCATCACTAAAAGAGTCTGGGGTGACATTGAGAATCCCCATCACATGCGGCTGGGATAAGTCCAATTTTAAATCACCAAATGTCCATACATGTGGTAACAAAGGCATCAGCTGCATGATTCAATACTCACTCAAAATAACCCCAATATTGTCTTATGGATAATTAAATAAAGCAAAGCTGAATAAGAATAATCGCTAGATTTCGAAGTAATTGTTTCGGGAATATTGCATCAGTTTAGATTGTAATAATGCTTTCACATCTACCCATTCACTTTCTAAAATACTATAGATGTAGCTATCTCGAATAGTCTGTCCATCTTTACGTAGCATATGACACCTGATAATGCCATCTCGTTTGGCACCTATTGCTTCAATCGCTTTTTGGCTGGGAAGATTCAAGTGATCAGTCCGAAAGCCGACCACCTGAGCATTTAAATTTTCAAAAGCATGTCTTAACAAAAGATATTTACAGACGCGATTTACATAGGTTCTGTGATAGCGCTTGGCATACCAGGTATAACCAATTTCAAAACTTGGAATTTCCGCCTTAATATCATGATAACTGGTGGTTCCAATTGCTTGGCCGGAGTTTAAATCGATTACAGCAAAAGCCATCCTTTCACCTTGAGCTTGCTGTTCAAAGGTCTGCGAAAAATATTTTTTTAAGTTATGCAGATAAGGCACTGAGTTATATAAAATCTCGCCTAAATTTTCTTCAGCGCATGCGATGGCTAAATCAGAAAAATGTTCCCAGCTCAACGGTTCAAGACGAAGCTGGTAAACACTGGATTCCAGAACAGGCATATTCATTTTGGTTTTTCTTATTCATTTTTAATCGCTCAATATAACACTCAAAAAGATATGACAAAAATGACAAGCATAAAAAAACCACCCGAAGGTGGTTTTTTTATTGAGCTTAGTTCGCTGGCAATGGCGGAGGAGTCAACGGACCATCATCTGGCGTTACATCAATCACAGGATTATCTGCAACATAGACCTTTGGTGGCTGAGGCTCACGACCTTCCATGATGTCACGGATTTGATCACGATCAATGGTTTCCCATTCCATCAAGGCTTTCACCATCGCATGGGCAATATCTTTTTTGCTTTCCAGGATATCGCGTGCGATTTTATATTGCTCATCCAGAATTCGACGAATTTCACGATCGACTTCTAGTTGTGTAGTTTCCGAAATACTGCGGCTACCAATACTGCCCATGAAAGATTGCTGTGCATCTTCTTCATAGACCATGACACCGAGTTTGTCAGACATACCATATTTGGTCACCATCGCACGTGCCATTTTAGTTGCACGCTCAAAGTCATTTGAAGCGCCAGTCGACATCTGGTTAATGAAGACTTCTTCAGCAATACGGCCACCAAACAAAATCGAAAGTTCATTCAACATTTTGTCTTTATAATGGCTAGTCTGGTCAAATTCAGGCAGCTGCCAGGTGACACCTAAAGCCCAGCCACGCGGCATGATCGTCACTTTATGCACAGGATCTGTACCTGGCAAGCTTTCAGCAACAATTGCATGACCTGCTTCATGATAAGCTGTCGCGCGACGCTCTTCATCACGAAGTACCATCGATTTACGCTCAGGACCCATATACAGCTTGTCTTTTGCATCTTCGAAGTCATGCATATCGACGGTGTTCTTGTTACGGCGTGCAGCAAACAGAGCAGCTTCATTCACTAGGTTTGCCAATTGCGCACCCGAGAAGCCAGGTGTACCACGTGCAAGAACCTTAACATCCACACCTGTCACTGAAGGTAATTTTTTCAAATGTACATTCAGGATTTGTTCACGACCTTTGATGTCTGGCAAACCAACTACAACTTGACGGTCAAAACGGCCTGGACGAAGAAGTGCTTTATCCAGTACATCTGCACGGTTGGTTGCAGCAATCACGATAATGCCTTCATTACCTTCAAAGCCGTCCATTTCAACTAGCATCTGGTTCAGTGTCTGTTCACGTTCATCGTGACCACCACCGGTACCTGAACCACGGTGACGACCGACTGCATCAATCTCATCAATAAAGATGATACATGGTGCATGACGTTTCGCCTGTTCGAACATGTCACGAACACGGGATGCACCAACACCGACAAACATCTCAACGAAGTCAGAACCTGAAATACTAAAGAATGGAACTTTCGCTTCACCGGCAATGGCTTTGGCAAGTAAGGTTTTACCCGTACCTGGAGGACCGACCATTAACACACCGCGTGGAATACTCGCACCCAGACGTTTAAATTTGGTTGGATCTTTCAGGAAATCTACGATTTCAACGACTTCTTGCTTGGCTTCGTCACAACCAGCAACATCAGTGAAAGTGACTTTAATCTGGTCTTCAGACAGCATTTTGGCTTTAGATTTACCAAAACTCATTGGGCCGTTTTTACCACCTGCACCGCCACCCATGTTGCGCATAAAGAACATGAATAACAAAATGATTAAAAGTACAGGGAAACTTGCAATAAGCAACTGCATGAGCAAGCCTTGACGTTGTGGTGCTTCACCTTCAACCACAACATTATTTTTAATCAGGCTTGGCATCAGTTCAGGATCCTGAACTGCCGGACGGATACTTTCAAACTCTGAACCGTTCGATTTTTCGCCACGGATTCTTTCGCCGTCAATCACAACTTGTTTAATTTGGCCAGCATTGACCGCGGCAACAAACTCTGAGTAGTTCATTGTAGTCGGTTGATTGCGGTCACTGACGTTGCTGAAGATTAACACCAGCACACCCAGTATCACGAGCCACAATACGGCATTCTTAAAAAGATCGCTCAAAGCTTTATTCCCATTTCAATCTAATTTGATCATGCCCTGTTCAGGGTGACCTTAATACTTAAGCTGTAAATCAACTTACAATTATCTAAAAACGTACAAAATGCACAATTTTTAACGACTTGGCAAGTAGACTTATTTTAAAGCCTTCTTACGTCCCTGCCCGATCAGGAAAACCTCCTTGGAGCGAGCACGTGATGCCAAAGGTTTAGATGTTTTCAGAACATCAAAACTATCAACCACTTGCTTACGGAATTCGTCAAAACCTGAACCTTGGAAAACTTTTACCACAAATTGACCTTTAGGGCCTAGCACCTTGTTGGCAAAATCCAGTGCAAGTTCACACAAGTAAATCTGACGCGGTTGATCTACAGCCTTATTACCTGATGTATTGGGGGCCATATCTGAAATTACAACGTCTACAATACGACCATCTAAAATTTCTAACAATTGCTGGAAGACTTCTTCTTCGCGAAAGTCACCTTGCAAGAAAGTCACATCAGGTAATGCATCCATTGGTAAAATGTCAGATGCAATCAATAAACCTTTGTCGCCGACCAACTTACCGGCGATTTGTGACCAACTCCCGGGAGCTGCACCCAAGTCGACCACGGTCATGCCGGGTTTGATGATCTTGTACTTTTCTTGCATTTCTAAGAGCTTATATGCTGCACGCGCACGATAGCCGTCCTTTTGTGCCTTTTTCACATAAGGATCGTCTAAATGCTCTCTCATCCAATCACGACTACTTTTAGATAACTTTTGGTTGGTAATGCGTGTAGCCATAACTCTCTAAATAAAAAAACGTCTAATTATTAATTGTACGTGAAAAAGACATATTTTGCAGTATACATGTGTATCTAAATCGAGGAGTTTTGCTCGTTATGAAGAGATATTGGAAATGATTATTTCCTGAGAATTTAAAGCGTTTGTTTTTTGCTTTTGCTATACTAAGCCGTTTTAAAATTCAGGTTATCTCTCATGGCGTCTTTATCTATTCAGGAACGTAAGCGTTTACGTCAAATCGGACATGCTTTAAACCCGGTCGTTATGCTGGGTGACAAAGGCCTGACTGAAAATGTCATCGAAGAATTGGCGCGTGCTTTAAATGATCACGAACTGATTAAAGTAAAAATCGTAGCTGAAGATCGTGAAGCGCGTGCAGCATTGATTGCTGAAATTTCAGAAGCGACTGGTGCCGAAGTAGTTCAAACTATTGGTAAAATTGCGCTGCTTTACAAGAAAGCTGCGAAACAAAACCAAAAATTGTCTAACCTTGTCCGTTTCGCTCATCTGTCTAACTAAGTACAGGACTTATGGCAAGTTACGAACTTAGCGCATTTGATCGCCGTTTTCAGGCCATCTCTCTGGTTGCCGCCATTGAACAGCAAGGCCCATGCAATTTAAATGTGGGCTTCTGGATCCGTGATCCCAATCAGTACATCTTGTGGCCCGACATGGTGACGGCACATCCCCGTCAGGATTTCCTGTGGGAACAGACCTGCTTTGAAATTTTTATTGGGGTTCAGGGCGAAGATTTTTATCGTGAGATTAATCTTTCCCCTTCTCAGGCCTGGCAGGCTTATCAATTCGAAGAATACCGTTATCCTGAAGATATGCCACCGCAAGCTGCGGATGATATTGAGTTGAATCAGCTCAAACGCACGCATTATGGTCTTAATGTCAGTGTGGATCTGACTGATTTTATGGCAACACATAAACTGAAATGGGAAAACTTGTTCCTGGGTTTATCTGCTGTTTTAAAAACCTCGCAAGGTGATCAATACTATGCCATGCAGCATAGTAGTCCTCAGGCAGATTTTCATAATAAACGTGACTGGTTGCATGTGTTTTAAATAGATTGACGCTGTGCATCAGCTATTTAAAGTGTAACAGGCGAATAAAACGTGAGACTTAAAGTCTCACGTTTTTGTTTATCGCTTAACAATGATTGATCCTCTATGTAATTATTTTAGATTTTTTATTGTTTTCAACGTTCATATTTTAGTGATGCAGATGATGCTGCTCCTGAATAGATTTCACAGCAGCATAAAGAATAAAAGCAAAAGTAATGATCATCAAAAGAATGGTCCCAAACACCAGTCCCAGTACTCCCAGACATAATACGATTACACCCAGATAAAGTATGCGCCCCAATCCGCTTTCCAGATTCAGTAGCATGATCAATATCAGTAAAATAAGTACACCTACAAAATGCTGTTGCATCGTGACCCCCTTTAATTGTTATTGTGAGTCCGTTTTGCTGCATAAAGACAAAGGAGAACATTGATTGTTCTCCTTTTTAAATAGCGGCCTTTCAGCGCAGCCTAACTTTTCAGCTCAGGACTTTTGTCTGAGCTCTCTGTTTTCACCACGGGTTTGACTTTTTTCAGTACTTCAATGGTACTGTCCTTAGAACGTTTAAAAGTATCGGTCAGATGTTCCTTATGCTTGGTCGAAATCTGACTGACATCTTCTTTCAGTTCTTTACCCAGATTAGATAAGTCTTCGATGACCGCGTTGAATTCTGTCTTGATAAAGCTTTTCAATTCGGTTAATTCTTTCTGCGAACCGAAAATCTGCTCCTTCAAAGTATCAATACGCTGTAACACCTCCTGCTTAAATTGACGCAATTGTTCCTGCACAGTATCGTTTAACTGTTTGGCTTCAACTTCAAGCTTTTCCTTACTTTCCTCGATGGTTTCAATTGCCTGATCTTTAGCCTCGACTGCTACTTTTTCAAGCTTCTCGGCAGTTTCAGTGACCACGCTCGGAGTGATTTTTTTAGATGTAGTAGATTTAGGTGCTGTAGCCATTTGTCTTGTTCCTATTGTTATATCGACTAAGCTATATTAGTAGATTTGATAAAAATTAAGATTTGATTTGTCTGACAATTATTAATTGCTTACATTTTTTCACATTGCTTACAAAACAGACTTCCATGCAAAAAGCAAGCCATTTATCTCATACTTTCGCTGCAAAGCCGTTGGACTTTAGGGGTCATTCTGCGTATAATGCCGTGTTAAGTTCAAGCGAGCAGACATAGGAGGGTAGGTTTAAAAAATAGCCTTCCTTTTTTTTCGTCTTCTCGCTTTTTTACAGCCTAAATTTCAGGAGCTTTGGTTTGAGCACCCCAGCAATTTTAGCCCTTGCCGACGGAACTATCTTTAAAGGTACTTCGATTGGCGCATCGGGTAGTACGACTGGTGAAGTCGTTTTCAACACTGCCATGACTGGCTATCAAGAAATTTTGACTGACCCGAGTTATGCACAGCAACTTGTGACACTGACTTACCCACATATCGGTAACACAGGCTGTAATGAAGAAGACGCTGAATCAGGTCGTATTCATAAGGTTTGGGCGAACGGATTGATCATTCGTGACCTGCCTTTACTGCACAGTAACTTCCGTTCAACCCAATCATTAGCTGAATATTTGGTACAACACAATGTTGTGGCAATTGCGGATATCGACACGCGTAAATTGACACGTATCTTACGTGACAAAGGTGCGCAAAATGGCTGTATCCTTGCTGGCGAAAATATCACTGAAGCTGAAGCGCTTGAAAAAGCACGTGCATTTGGTGGTTTAAACGGTTTAGACCTGGCAAAAGAATGTTGCGACCCTGAAGGTTTTGAATGGACTGAAGGCTCTTGGACATTAGGCAAAGGTTTCTCTCAACCAGAAGCTAAATTCCATGTTGTTGCATACGATTACGGTGTCAAAACCAACATCTTACGTATGCTCGCAGACCGCGGTTGTAAACTGACTGTTGTGCCGGCGCAAACTCCTGCTGCTGATGTACTTGCACTGAATCCAGATGGCGTGTTCCTTTCGAACGGTCCTGGTGATCCGGCTGCATGTGACTACGCAATTGAAGCTGTAAAAACAATTGTAGAAACCACTGAAATTCCAGTATTTGGTATCTGCCTGGGTCACCAGATCCTTGCGCTTGCAAGTGGTGCTAAAACCTTAAAAATGCCTCACGGCCACCACGGTGCGAACCATCCTGTACAAAATCTTGATAACGGTACAGTGATGATTACTTCTCAAAACCATGGCTTCGCAGTCGATGAAAGCAATCTGCCTGATGTGTTGCGTGTAACGCATCGCTCACTGTTTGATGGCACCAACCAAGGTATCCATCGTACAGACAAACCTGCGTTCAGCTTCCAGGGTCACCCTGAAGCAAGCCCGGGTCCACATGACTGCGCACCATTGTTCGATCATTTCATCGAACTTATCGAAGCATCTAAGAAGTAATTAAGGAAGCATCATGGCTAAACGTACTGACATTAAAAGCATCTTGATTATTGGTGCTGGTCCGATTGTCATCGGTCAAGCATGTGAGTTTGACTACTCAGGTGCTCAAGCATGTAAAGCCCTTCGTGAAGAAGGCTACCGCGTTATTTTGGTCAACTCGAACCCAGCGACCATCATGACCGACCCAACCATGGCAGATGCAACTTATATTGAGCCAATTACTTGGCAAACTGTTGCAGCAATTATTGAGAAAGAACGCCCAGACGCTGTTCTTCCGACCATGGGTGGTCAAACTGCATTGAACTGTGCCCTTGCCCTCGATGAGCACGGCATTTTAGAAAAATTCAATGTTGAATTAATCGGTGCAACCAAAGAAGCGATTGAAAAAGCTGAAGACCGCAAACTGTTTGACCAGGCAATGCGTAAAATTGGTCTTGAATGTCCAAAAGCTGACGTTGCTGAGTCAATGGAACATGCTTTAGAAATTCAAGCACGTTTCGGCTTCCCAGTGATTATCCGTCCATCATTCACCATGGGTGGTTCTGGTGGCGGTATCGCTTACAACAAAGAAGAATTCATCGAAATTTGTGAACGCGGTTTCGATCTTTCTCCGACTAAACAATTATTGATCGATGAATCTTTAATTGGTTGGAAAGAGTACGAGATGGAAGTTGTTCGTGACAAAAACGACAACTGTATCATCGTATGTACGATTGAAAACTTTGACCCAATGGGCGTACACACTGGTGACTCAATCACTGTTGCTCCTGCGCAAACATTGACAGACAAAGAATTCCAACTTCTACGTAACGCATCTTTAGCTGTACTACGTGAAATTGGCGTAGAAACAGGTGGTTCTAACGTACAGTTCGGTATTTGTCCAAATACTGGTCGTATGGTTGTGATCGAGATGAACCCACGTGTATCACGTTCATCTGCCCTTGCCTCTAAAGCAACTGGTTTCCCAATTGCAAAAATCGCTGCGAAATTAGCGGTTGGTTACACGCTTGATGAGTTGAAAAACGACATCACCGGCGGTACAACACCTGCATCGTTTGAACCTGCAATCGACTACGTTGTTACCAAGATTCCTCGTTTTAACTTCGAGAAATTTCCACAAGCGGACGCGACTTTAACCACACAGATGAAATCTGTCGGTGAAGTGATGGCGATTGGCCGTAACTTCCAGGAATCTGTACAAAAAGCCCTTCGTGGTCTTGAAGTTGGCGCTTCTGGTTTTGACGAAAAAATTGAAGTGGGTGCTGAAGGCGCGCGCGACAAGATCTTGCAAGAGCTTAAAGTTCCAGGTCCAGAGCGTATTTGGTACGTGGGCGACGCATTCCGTCACGGCTTTACTTTAGACGAAGTATTCGCTGCAACGAACATTGACCGCTGGTTCTTGATTCAAATCGAAGACATCATCAAAACTGAAAACCAAATCAAAACTTTAGGTTTTGGTGATTTGAATGCGGACAACATCCGTGGGTTCAAACGTAAAGGTTTATCAGATCTTCGCATTGCCGACTTGATGGGCATTTCACAAAAACAATTCCGTAAACACCGTTGGAACCTGGGCGTAACGCCAGTTTACAAACGTGTAGATACATGTGCTGCAGAATTCGAATCTGATACAGCTTACATGTACTCAACTTACGATGAAGAGTGTGAAGCTAATCCGTCTGCGAAAGACAAGATCATGGTGATTGGTGGTGGTCCTAACCGTATTGGTCAAGGGATCGAATTCGATTACTGCTGTGTACACGCTGCCCTTGCGATGCGTGAAGACGGTTACGAAACCATTATGGTGAACTGTAACCCTGAAACAGTTTCAACGGATTACGACACATCAGATCGTTTGTACTTCGAACCAATCACTTTAGAAGACGTTTTAGAAATCGTACGTATCGAGAAGCCTAAAGGCATTATCGTTCAGTACGGTGGTCAAACACCTTTGAAATTGGCTCGTGCTCTAGAAGAAGCCGGTGCGCCAATCATTGGTACATCACCTGACGCGATTGACCGTGCAGAAGACCGTGAACGTTTCCAGCAAATGATTCAACGTCTGCAACTTCGTCAACCAAACAACAGCATTGTAAAATCTGCTGAAGAAGGTATGGCTGAAGCGTCTAAAGTAGGCTATCCATTAGTGGTACGTCCTTCTTACGTGCTTGGTGGTCGTGCGATGGAAATCGTGTACAACGATGAAGAACTCAAACGCTACTTACGTGATGCGGTTCAAGCATCAAACGAAGCACCTGTTCTGCTTGACCGTTTCTTAGATGATGCGATCGAAGTTGACGTAGACTGCGTATCTGATGGTAAAGACGTTGTAATCGGCGGCATCATGCAGCACATCGAACAAGCGGGTATTCATTCAGGTGACTCGGCATGTTCAATTCCTCCTTACT
Organism: Acinetobacter sp. CIP 101966; assembly: GCF_000369725.1. Taxonomy (NCBI): domain Bacteria; kingdom Pseudomonadati; phylum Pseudomonadota; class Gammaproteobacteria; order Moraxellales; family Moraxellaceae; genus Acinetobacter; species Acinetobacter sp. CIP 101966. Next base: position 1,051,779 of record NZ_KB850160.1, read on the forward strand.
CTCTATCTAAAGAGATTCAGGACGAAATGCGTCGTCAAACTGTGGCGATGGCAAAAGAGCTTGGCGTAATCGGTTTGATGAACGTTCAGTTTGCTGTCAAAGGTGAAGATGTTTACATCTTGGAAGTGAACCCACGTGCGTCTCGTACTGTGCCATTCGTTTCTAAGTGTATCGGCGAATCTTTAGCGAAAGTTGCTGCACGTTGCATGGCTGGTCAATCTCTTGAGTCGCAAGGCTTCACAACTGAGATTATTCCTGAGCACTTCTCTGTCAAAGAAGCAGTGTTCCCGTTCAACAAATTCCCTGGTGTTGACCCGATCCTTGGCCCTGAGATGAAATCGACTGGCGAAGTGATGGGCGTTGGTAAAACATTTGGTGAAGCGTTCTATAAAGCTGTTTTAGGTGCAAATGAGCGTTTACCAGGTCTTCCAACTGAAGGCGAAGTGAAACACGCATTTATCTCTGTACGTGATTCTGATAAACCACGTGCGGCTGGTATCGCAAAACAATTGATTGACCTAGGCTTCAAGATTCTTGCAACTGATGGTACATTTAAAGTGATTAGCGATGCTGGTCTTGAATGTGAACGTGTCAATAAAGTAACTGAAGGTCGTCCTAACATTGTGGACCGTATTAAAAACGGCGAAATCCACCTTGTGATTAACACGACTGAAGGCAAAAAGGCACAAGAAGACTCATTCTCGATCCGTCGTTCAGCACTTCAAGGTAAAGTGTATAACACAACTACATTGAATGGTGCGGATGCAGTATGCCAAGCTTTAGCAATTAAATTGCCGATGGATGTATATCGTTTGCAAGACCTAACTAAAGGTTAATTCACTTCCAAGAAGTCCCGCCACCTTCTTGGTGGCGGGCTTTTTTTTATTTATAGATTTTATATCTTTCAACTGACTTTTGAGGGACAACATGCAACGTTATCCTATGACACCTGAAGGCAAAATTGCCTTAGAGAAAGAATTACACCAACTGAAAACAGTGGATCGTCCACGTATCACAGCTTCAATTGCAGAAGCGCGTGAACACGGCGACTTAAAAGAAAATGCAGAATACCATGCAGCACGTGAACAGCAAGGCTTCTGTGAAGGTCGTATTCAGGACATCGAAGGCAAACTGGGTGCAGCTCAGGTGATCGACGTAAAAGAACTTGAACACAATGGTCGTGTGGTTTTTGGTGTAACGGTCACGATTGAAAATCTGGATACTGAAGAACAGAAAACCTATAAAATTGTAGGTGATGACGAAGCAGACTTTAAGATTAACAAGATCTCTGTGAACTCGCCAATTGCACGTGGTCTTTTAGGTAAAAACGAAGGCGACGATGTGAAAATCAATACACCAAACGGTGAAGTTGAATACGAAATTGTAAAAGTTGAATATCTTTAAAATTTAAAGCTGTTTAATTTAAAGCCCCTCGATTGAGGGGTTTTTTACCTTTATCTGCTTCCTACAAACGAATTAGCTCTGGGCTTCTTTTAAAAACCCCGATGCAAATAAATTAAATGCATGTAAAGCCTCAGGGAGTACCTGCTCAGGATGTTCGCTAGAAGCCACCCAGAGGGCTGCATTCATTGCAGCACCATTTAAAAATACCGCAGCAGCTTCCGGATCAACTGTTTTAATTCGATCTGCTACCAATAATTGCTCAACACATTCACGCGTGGACTGCAAACATCTGTTTTGACTTGGCCAGTGTGCAGGATCACCCAATACCGCAGGCCCATCGCGCAATACAATGCGCTGGAATTCAGAGTTTAAGGCATTTTGAATATAGGTCCGCCCTTCCAGCATCAATCCTTCCCACAGATCATCAGGCTGCTCCAGATGTTGCTGCGCAGATGAAGCCATTTCCGAATCGATCTGGTCGACCACTGCAGCAAACAAGCCTTTTTTATCACCAAAATGGTGATACAACGCTCCACGAGTCAGCCCCGCTTCTGCCGTGAGTTTATCCATTGAAGTGCTAGCATAACCATATTCCGCAAACGCACGACGTGCCACTTCAATTAATTTCTTGCGGGTTTCCGCCATTTTTTGTTCACGAACAGACATGAATTACTTTACCTCATCATCATAAAAATTTTAATTGACATACGCTCCGTATGTCAATTATGTTTACATACGATGCGTATGTGAAAGTTAAGTTGCTTTCACTCACTTATAAATTAGATATTGAATGAGAATAGACATGACTAGAACTGCGATATTTCCCCAAGACCGCCATGCCCTCTATGAACAGCATGGTTATTCTGCTGCGATCAAATCGGAAGACTTACTTTTTGTTTCTGGTCAGGTCGGTAGCCGTGAAGATGGTTCTCCTGAACCAGATTTCGAGAAACAGGTAGAACAGGCTTTTAAAAACTTAGCTGCAACTTTGGCAGCGGCTGGTTGTACTTTCGATGATATTGTTGATGTCACCACCTTTCACACTGATCCAGAACAGCAGTTCGAAAGCATCATGAAAGTTAAAAATCAGGTGTTTACGCAAAAGCCTTATCCTAATTGGACAGCTGTAGGTGTCACGTGGTTAGCAGGTTTTGATTTTGAAATTAAGGTGATTGCTCGTATTCCTCCAGCATCGACCACAGCTTAATCATTGTTTTATGCGTGCGCGAATGTCTTTTAGATATTATTCAGCAAGTTTAAACCCCGATTAGGTATAATTTCTTATTCACTATTTTTTGTATCTCCCTTATGTCTGAAAAGTTAATTAATTCTCCTGTAAAGCATTGGTGTGAGTTCGAGTTTATTTCGAAAACGGTGAAAAATCCGAATATTCACATTAAAGGGAATTACTCATACTACTCAGCTTATTGGGATCAGGTTTTGAGCGTTGTGTGGTGCGTTATTTACATGATAAGCCATCTACGCCTGAGAAGCCGATTGACCAGCTCTATATCGGCAATTTTGTCTGTTTTGGTGCTGAATGCGTAATTATGATGGGAGGTAACCAGTTACACCGTACCGATTGGATTTCAGCGTTTCCGTTCGATACACGCAGTTTTGTGCCTGCTGGTGATACAGTGATTGGTGATGGTTGCTGGATTGGTTCTCGTGCCATGATTATGCAAGGTGTAAAGCTGGGTGAAGGTGCTGTGGTGGCAACAGGTGCAGTAGTCGCTAAAGACGTACCGCCTTATGCTGTAGTTGGTGGTGTACCTGCAAAAATTATTAAATACCGTTTTCCACAAGAAGATATAGAAAAAGTACTCTCTCTAAAAATCTATGATATAGATGAAAAGCAGTTTTTAAAAATGCGTGAGCAATTGCAAACGGATGATGTGAAATCACTGCTTAATTATGTACAAAGTTTGATCTAAACATTATATTTAATTCAAACCATTATTTTGAATAAATATGCATCTATCAACTAAGACACTTGAAAAACTTCGTGACTTAATCAATGAAATCACCGAATACCGATCAGGGCCAAAAATTATCGATTTTTTTGGTATGTTCGATTATCAAGATGTATATGGGCAAGGTTTTCCATCTAGATGGATGTACACAGATCTACGACTTTCTCAAATAAATGGCACACCAAAATTAGATATATGTATTAAAAACTTATTTAATCCTATAAATTATATTGAAGACTTAAATCGACTAGATAATTTAATTAAAGAGTTCAATAAATATCTACAATTCGACAAATATCAAATTACTAGAACCAACACTGAAATTAACCTTACACCTATTACAAAAATCAATCTTGATGAACAATTCCAATCAGATAATGAAAATATTGAAAATAACTTTATAAAACATGAATTTAAGTTTGATTGCTCTCAGTTGAATCTCATCCCAACCTTAATGCCTGTAATCAAAAGTAGAATAATAGAAATTGAAAAAGCTTTTAAAGCTGAAGCATACCTTTCCGTTGTGTTATTAGCTGGTAGTACATTAGAGGGAATATTCTTAAATATTGCTTCTTTAAATCCAAGAGTTTTTAATACTTCAAACTGTAGCCCTAAAAAAGATGGCAAAGTAAAAAACTTCGATCAATGGACACTTCATAATTTCATTGAAGTATCTCATTCAATTAATTTAATTGAAAAAGATACATATCGATTTAGCAAAGAATTAAGAGATTTTAGAAATTACATACATCCTTTTCAGCAAATGACTGAAAAATTCTCACCTAGAGAACAAACAGCTAAAATTTGCCTACAAGTTTTGAAATCCGCTATCTCTGATATTCAAACCAATCAAAATAAAATTGGGGCATAAAAAAACCCACTCAATCGGAGTGGGTTTTTTCAGAATATGGTGGCTATGACGAGACTTGAACTTGTGACCCCCGCATTATGAGTGCGGTGCTCTAACCAACTGAGCTACATAGCCTTAAACTGTGCGCGCATTATGGGATTTTCTGTAAATCACGTCAACCCCATATTGTGCTGTTTGATCAAAATTTGTTGAAGTGAGCCGATAAGCCGGGTTCTGTCGTGAACGATCATTCCTCTAGGCGCACAATCACTCATGCGCTCAAGCGACCTACCCGAATCCAGCATGGGCCATGCCTAATGGATTCCTATTTGGTCTTGCTTCCGGTGGGGTTTACCTCGCCATGAACTGTTACCAGCCATGCGGTGCGCTCTTACCGCACCCTTTCACCCTTACCTCCGATTCCGATTGCTCGAAACCATAATGAAGGCGGTCTTCTCTCTGCTGCACTTGCCGTCGGTTTACACCGCCCAGGCGTTACCTGGCACCTTGCCCTATGAAGCCCGGACTTTCCTCCCCTGCTTCAATCACGGAGATCTCCACAGCAGCGATCGTCTGGCTCACTTCGAGCGGCATAGTATCAAATATCGAGACTAATTGCTTGATGTTTTTTGAGCAGTCAGTTTTTCATACTTGGCTTGCAGCTGTTCCTGCGTTTCGACATGATTCGGATCCAGTGGAATACAATCCACCGGACAGAACAACTGGCACTGCGGTTGATCATGATGTCCGACGCACTCTGTACATAAATCTGGATGAATCTCATAAATGAGTTCACCCATATAGATGGCCTCATTCGGGCATACAGGTTCACAGACATCACAGTTAATGCATTCATCGGTGATATATAAAGACACGCTACCAACCTTGTTGAAGTTTACGCTCGAAGGCCGCAACCACGTTTGGTGGTACAAACTTGGTTACATCACCTCTTAGTCGAGCAATTTCACGCACCAAAGTGGATGAAATAAAAGAATATTGCTCTGAAGGGGTTAAAAACACCGCTTCAAAATGGGAGTCCAGCTGACGGTTCATATTTGCCAGCTGAAATTCGTACTCAAAATCAGACACTGCACGCAAACCACGCAATACAGCAGTCGCCTTTTGCTCACGGAAAAAATTGACCAGCAAACCGTCAAAACCTACAAATTCAACATTGTCCAAATGACTCAATGACTCTTTTGCCAATGCGACACGCTCTTCCAGACTAAATACCGGATTTTTATGATGACCGATGGCAATCGCTACCACAACTTCATCAAACATTCGCGCTGCGCGGGTTACCAAATCAATATGTCCATTGGTAATTGGATCAAAAGTCCCCGGATAAATCACACGAGTTTTAGACATCCATTTGTACTCTGTTTGTTATGTAGAATCTTATTTTAGCAAAAACTTGTTTTTTTGGTGAATAATCCTCATTAATTTAAAAAACTTCACCTTATTTCTAGTTGCGGTACAATAGCAGCACGTTTGGAAGTATCAGATTATGGCGAAAGCATCTATTGTAGTAAAAAAAAATAATGGCGGTACCATTGCACTGAATAAACGTGCCCGCCACGATTATTTTATTGAAGAGAAATTTGAAGCGGGGCTTTCATTAAAAGGCTGGGAAGTCAAATCAATGCGTGCTGGTCGCATGACCATCGTAGAAAGTTATATTACCTTTAAAAATGGTGAAGCGTTCTTGTTTGGTGCACAGGTTCAGCCCTTGTTAAGTGCTTCGACCCATGTGGTGCCTGAAGCAACCCGTACCCGCAAACTGTTGCTGAATCGCCGTGAAATTGAAAAGTTGATGGGTGCGATTAACCAGAAAGGTTATTCCTGCGTTCCACTGGCCTGCTACTGGAAAGGTCCACATGCCAAGCTGGAAATTGCTCTGGTGAAAGGTAAGCAGCTTCATGACAAACGTGCCACCGAAAAAGACCGTGACTGGCAACGTGATAAGGCGCGAATTTTCCATAAATAATGGATTAAAAGTTGAATATAAAAAAACCTCCGCATTTGGAGGTTTTATTATAACTTTAAGCTTTACCGCCCAGTCTTGCCAGAGTCAGGGCAATATATTCCCCAAACCAGAACGCGGTTTTTAAATCGCCTTCAGGTGGAGTCACTTCTACCGGTGCGTTATCTGACTGGGTCATTAAACCCAAAAAGCTCGACATCCGGTTTAGATCAGTCACGGCACGACCTGTCGGCATTAATGGTAAGCCACTCCATAGCATACCGTGCTGCATGGCGAACAGATTGATCTGCTGTAACACTGCCAGCTTATCGCCACTAAGTCCGCCACCATTGGTAAAAGCCGCTGCCAGTTTTCCCTGCCAGGTACGTGCCAACCAGCGCTTGGAAGACTGTTCCATAAATAGCTTCATGGCAGAGGTCAGGCTACCCATATAGGTCGGACAGCCAAATATAATTGCATCGGCGGCATCCAGTACATCCCAGTCTATATGTTCGACATTCATCATATGCACCTGAACACCGGTTTCCCGTGCACCATCGGCAATAAAATTTGCCACTTTAGCCGTGTGTCCATAAGGACTGTGATAAACAATCGCAACAGATTTGGAAGATAGGGACATAACGCTCAAAAGCCAAAAAATTCAGTTAAGTTTAACATTTTCATGTCATAAACACGAATGTCGCCATACGCCCTGTTTTTGGCTCACGGCGATAAGAAAAATATTCATGTGCTTGACGATAAGAACACTGATCCCCACCCAATACGGTATTTATGCCGTGTTGCTGCAAGATATAACGCGCAATCGCATACAGGTCGGCATAATATTTACCTGCCTGTTCACCGGCCTGAAATGCACTGTCCAGTTCAGGATATTTACTACAAAAAGCCGCTTTTACTTCAGTGCCAATTTCAAAACAAGGCTGGCTAATTGCTGCCCCGAGCCAGGCCCAAGTCGGCGGAGTTTGCATGGCGGCAATGGTATTTTCAACAATTCCACCCGCCAGACCACGCCAACCAGCATGCAAATTGGCAACTTCCGTACCTTTCGCATTCCCCATTACTACAGGTAAACAGTCTGCAGTCATCATCATCAAGGCATGCACCTTGCGCTGCGTCACCAGACCATCTCCGACCAGTGCGGTAAATGGCATCTGCTCATTAATGCTATGACAAATGGTGCTATGCGTCTGGGTCATCCAGGTAATCTTATCTACGCCAAAGGCAGCGAAATCCTGCAATAAAGCCATACGATGCTGTTGTACCCGTAGCGCATTATCCTGCACATGCAAGGCCAAGTTAAAACCTGCAAGCTCAGGCTGTGCGGATGGCTGTACTTTCGCATGGTGAACGCGAGTCTGGCCGACATACACACCTTGTGGAAGTCCTGGTACAAATTGCATCTCGATTCCTTGCTTTGACGCGAGCTAAATAAAAAGATTAATAGGCTTTGTTTTCGGTACGCAGCACTTCAACCAGATTGGCAAAGTCTTCCGGCCACGGTGCTTCAAAGGTCATTTCTTCTTTGGTACGCGGATGGGTCAGACCGAGTTGTACAGCATGCAAAGCCTGACGCTTGAAGCCACGCAAAGTATCATCTAATAATTGCGATGCACCTGCAGGCATACGGACACGTGGCATATACACCTGATCGCCCACCAAGCCAAAGCCGATATAGCTAAAATGCACACGGATCTGATGGGTACGTCCAGTTTCCAGACGGGCTTGAACACGGGTAAAATGCTGGAAACGCTCTTTGACATTGTAATGCGTCACCGCGTCTTTACCACCTGGAAGTACGGTCATTTTCACACGATCCACCGGATGGCGTTTGATTGGTTCATCAATGGTACCGCCAGCAATAATATTGCCGTAAACCACCAAGTCATACAGGCGATATACTGATTTTTTCTCAAGCTGTTTGCTAAGAGAAAACTGTGCTTCCAGATTTTTGGCAACGACTAACAGACCGCTGGTGTCTTTATCGATACGATGTACCAGACCTGCACGCGCCAGTTCAGCCGATTTCGGATAGTGATGCAATAAAGCATTGACCAAGGTGCCAGAACTATTGCCAGCACCCGGATGCACCACCATACCGACTGGTTTGTTGATGACAATAATATCGTCATCTTCATAGATGATATCTAGTGGAATGTCTTCCGGCAGACTGCGCGTTTGCGCTTCAAGCTCAACATTTAAAGTCAGGGTTTCAAAACCATCACTTTTAAATTTCGGCTTAACCGGTTGACCATTCACCAATAAATTGCCATCTTTAATCCATTGCTTTAATTTTTCTCGAGAAAAATCGTTCCAGACCATTGCGGCAATCTGGTCGATCCGTTGCCCGATATAAGTTTCATCCAGTTGAAATTGCAACGATAAACGTGTTGCAGTTGCTTCTGAAGTATGGTTATCTGCATCCTCAGAATCTTCAAGTAAATTGAAATCAGTATCAGGGATATTAGAATTGGAAGATTGTGCTTGACTCATTTGCTCATTCAGACAAAAGTGGTTTAATAGTGCAATTGTAGCTCATTGCCCGTATTAACAGAGGAATTTTTATGTCGCTACCACATTATAAAATGACAATGCTTGCTGTGACATTAGGCATTGCATCGGCAATGGTAGGCTGTAGCAGTAATCCAAAAAAAGAAGTCGTGGATAAAGGTCCAGAATCTAGCGAACAGGTTTATATTCAAAAAGCACAGAAAGCGCTAGATCGTAATCAATATACCGATGCAGCAAAACAGTTAGAAGCGCTGGAAACTTATTTCCCGACCAGTCAGTATGCTCCGCAAGCGCAGCTTGAACTGTTGTATGTGAAATTCCAGCAAAAAGATTATGAAGGCGCGGTTGCACTGGCAGAGCGTTTTATCCGTCTGAACCCGCAACATCCGAATGTCGACTATGCCTACTATGTACGCGGTGTCTCAAATATGGAACAGAACTATAACGGTCTGCTGCGTTATACCTCACTGAAACAGTCGCATCGTGATGTCAGCTACCTGAAAGTGGCTTACCAGAATTTTGTTGATTTCATTCGCCGCTATCCATCAAGTACTTATGCAGTCGATGCCGCACAGCGTATGCAGTTTATCGGTCAGGAACTGGCTGAGCATGAAATGAACGCAGCACGTTTTAACATCAAACGTAAGGCGTATCTGGCAGCAGTTGAACGTGGCTTGTGGGTGATTGAGCATTATCCACAAACTCCGCAGATTCCAGAAGCACTGGCAACGGTTGCTTATGGCTATGCTCAGCTAGGTGATAAAGCGACTTCTCAGCAATATGTGGATGTGTTAAAGCTGAATTATCCGAATCTGGTGAAATCAGATGGTACGGTGAATCTGCGTGCAGCGCGTAGCGAAAGCAGTTTCTTTAACCGCGCGACACTGGGTATTTTTGGTAAAGAAGCCAAGACTGTAACCGACACCGATGCACAGTCAGATGCGCCAGAAACTGAAAAGCGCAGCATCACCAACCGTATTTCATTTGGTTTGCTTGATCGTCCTAAAACGGCTGAATAAAGCTGAATAAGTCCGGCAGCATCAGCAAATAAGACAGCGCTTTACAGGTGCATTTTCCTCAAGGGCAAGGTATCATACTTGCCCTTTTGCGTTGTCCGGCCAAGGCTTGAACAAAACGTGCAAAAGGTATACAAAGGAACTTGAAATATTCAATGTTCAGCCAGACTATTTTCATTTTTTCAGTGATTTAGACCTTAAATACCAGCGCGAGAAGCTCAACAGACCATGGCCATTCCTCAACATACGATTGATCAGATTCTCGATCGCACCGATATTGTCGATGTGATTGGTCAATTCGTAAAACTGAAAAAAACGGGCCGTACCTATTCAGGCTGCTGCCCTTTTCATCAGGAAAAATCACCGTCTTTCCACGTCTATCGTGATAAACAGTATTTTCACTGTTTTGGCTGTCAGGCCAACGGTAATGCCATCCGTTTTTTAATGGACATTGGCAGCCGTAATTTTGTCGAAGTGATGAAAGATCTGTCCAGTCAGACCGGCATCGAACTGCCTAAAGACAATACCGATTCCAATAAATTAAAATATAAACGTGAAGCAGCCAAACCTAAAATTGCGCCTGCTCAAGCGGCACCACAAGCTCAGCCGCAACAAAATAACGCCCCAACAGAAAATAATAGTGCTGCCTCTACGGCGAGTTTCGATCCATTTGCAGAGTTTCAGGCAGTCGAACAGGATTTTTATGGTGACCCTTTTGCTTCTTTTGAACACCTGCCCATGGCAGAAGTTCAGCAAGACGGTAATCTCTATGATCTGCTGGAAAATATCGCGCAGTTCTATGAGCGCCAGTTACCCAACAGCCCGAGCGCTCAGCAATACTTTAAACAGCGTGGTCTGACTACAGAAACCATTGCCTATTGGCGCTTAGGCTATGCGCCCGAAGACTGGCAACATCTGGAAAAAGCCTTTCCTCAGGATATTGAAGGCTTAAAACTTTTAGGTCTGATTCGTACCAGCGACAGTGGCCGTGATTTTGATCTGCTGCGTGAACGGGTGATTTTCCCGATCCGTGATACCAAGGGGCGTGTGGTCGGCTTTGGTGGTCGCGCACTCAATGACGAGATTAAACCTAAATATATCAACTCGCCAGATTCTGAGGTCTTCCATAAAAACCAGTTGCTGTATGGTCTGTATGAAGGGCGCAAGCAGAAAGCCCAAGAATGGCTGATGGTCGAAGGCTATATGGATGTAATTGCGCTCCAGCAATATGGCATTCATGGCGCAGTGGCGACTTTAGGCACAGCGAGTAATACCGACCACCTGAATATTCTGTTCAAGCAGAGTAACCGGCTGACCATTGCCTTTGATGGGGACGCTGCCGGTCAAAAAGCAGCGCGCCGTACCTTGGACATTGCCCTACCCCTGCTGAATGATGGCCGCGAGCTGAAGTTTTTTGTCTTGCCCGCTGACCATGACCCCGATTCATTGATCCGCCGTGAAGGGATAGAGAACTTCAGACGCCTATTAGAACAGGCGCCGTTGATGTCGGACTTCGTGTTCGCCCATCTGACCCAAAATCAGGATATCACTACCCCTGAAGGCAAAAGTCAGGTCATGGGTGAACTAAAAAATCTGACTGAATTACTGCCCAAACACGGCTCCTTCCGTTATCTGCTGCAGCAATTTTTCCGTGAAAAACTGGGCTTTAACCGTAAATGGCAACCAAAAGTCAATACGGATGCATCCTTAAGCTTTAGTACCAAAATTGATGCTGAAGAATATGTGATTGCGATCTTGATGAATCATCCTTATCTATATATTCATTTTGAGCCGCTGCGCGCGCTGGTAGCGGAAGATCAGCTGCTGTTTAAAATTTTGAATATTCTGAATGTGATTTTTGATGACTTGCCAGATGATCCCGAACTGTCGATCTACTATGTGCTCGGTGCCTGCGCAGCCCATCATCATGAACTGCAGCATATTTTGCAGCATGCCAATGTCAGTGATTACACCTCATCGCCAGAACAGGCCGACAAACTCGCGGCTGATTTTTCGACCAAGCTGCAATATCAGTGTTTAAAAAACAAGATTAAATCCAAGAAATTTAGCAGCATTGCTGAAATGAAAAATCTGAAAATGCAGATTTATGAAATTGACCGAAAACGCTCAATGACCCTATTAGAAGACTGATTTTTCAAATTATTGATTCTTTTGAATCAAATGAAGTCAGTGCTAGCTCACAGTATTATTTATCATTTTCTCAAACAATCAGGTTGGGTTTTATGTTGAAGTACAAATCAACAAAGAACCAAGCCTCTCATCATACTGATTAAAATGAATGCCTGGATTTACGACGTTTCGCAACCACATTGCCCAGTTCTTCCTGCAACAGCTCAAAATAGGCAGGATCTTCCGCTTTGGCCGCCTCACGCAGCACAATAGAGGTTGGATGTAACAGTTTTTGGGTCAAACGATGTGAAAACTCGGCCAGTACAGTATCTGCCTTTTCGCCTTTGGCAATACGCTGGATTGCCAGTGTCAATTCTTCCTGACGTAAAGTTTCACCATGATCACGATAGGCATGAATGGTCGCCCCGGCCTGTTTGACCTTTTGCTGGGTCATCAGTTCTGTAGCCAGCTGATTGACCATGATTTCGGCCTCAACAGCCGCCTGACGGCGCTGTGCCAGATTTTCCTCAATCACGCTTTGCAGATCATCAACGCCATACAGATAAACCCCGTCCAGGCTTTCTACTTTGGCATCAATATCGCGCGGTACGGCCAGATCGACCAGCAGCATCTGCTGGTAACGGCGTTTTTTCAGTGCAGCCTTTACATCGGTAAAATGGATCACTTGATGCAAACTGCCGGTACAACTGGAAATGACATCGGCACGATGCAGATTTTCTGCAAGCTGATCAAAACCTATAATTTCGACCTCAACCCGATGTGCAATTTCCTGTGCCAGGATATCCGCACGCTCGCGGGTACGGTTACAGATAATGATCTTGCCCACCCCCATCTCTGCAAGGTGTTTGGCCACCAGACTGTTCATCTCCCCGGCTGCCACTATCATAATGGTCAGCTTGTCCGGATGACTAAATACTTGCAAGGCCAGTTGCGCCACCGCATAGCCCATTGAGACCGCATGACTGCCGACAGCCGTTTCTGAGCGCACGCGTTTAGCGGCATAAAAGGCATATTCAAAAATTCGGTTGAGATTGCGCGACACCGTATGGGAGTCTTTGGCCAGAGAAAGTGCGGTTTTGACCTGCCCCAGAATTTGTGGTTCGCCCAGCATCAGTGAATCCAGACCACTGGCGACACGCATCAGATGCGTCACCGCTTGAGCATTTTCATAACGATAGACATGATGTTGCAGTTGTTTGACATCTACCCCATTTTTCTGGGCGAGCCAGTTTAGCACCATGTCAGCATTGTCAGACATGGCGTAAACTTCGGTCCGGTTACATGTAGACACCACCACCATGTCGTTCAGTTCAGGGTGTTGGCTTTGCTCGGCAAGAATGGCACTTAACTTTTCAGGGTTAAACGCCACTTGTTCGCGCAGTTCTACAGAGGCAGTTTGATGGTTGACACCCAATGCAAAGAAAGACATATCAGGTCATCATTTCACTAAATTTATGCTATTGTGCAACATCGGTGTCATAAAAAGCATTACTTGGATCAATAAAAAATTGCGTCAAACAATTAGCCGTATCAACGGCCCTACAATTAAGCAATATTCTACCACATTCCTACTGGTGGGTAGCATGGCTTCGACTGCGCATCTTTATGCAGCGGAAGCAGTTTACCATGCAAATCAAAATTATGATGCGATAAAACAAAGTATGATGGCTGAGTTTGCCATCGCTGCACATGACATTCCGACTGCTTTGCACAACTATACGGTGCTGGCGATCAAAAGCAATTCCACTTCAGTCAAGCAGCGTGCACTGAATGTCGCGCTGGAACATGACGATCTTCAGGCCGCACTGGATATCTCTACGCACTGGGTGGTACAAGAGCCGCAAGATGTCCCCGCTTTATTTTATTTATCACATATTGCCCTGAAAGCACATGAATATGAGCTAGCCGCTGAGACCTTGGAAAAAATCCTGCAAATTGATGATAGTGCCGATCTGGAAGAAATTCTGGCCGGAATTTCACCAGAAGGTACAGAGGACCGTAGTTATCTGATTCAGGCTTTGAGCACCACCAAAGCCAAGGACAATCCGTCTATTCTGGTGCTGGTGGCCGGCCTGGAAGCACAAAATGGTCAGCTCGAACAGGCCTTAAATACGGTTAACCGCGCCTTAAAAAAACGGCCGAATGCAACCGGCTATATCCTGATGAAAGCCAATCTGCTCAATGCGCTTGGCGATACTCAGGCCACGCTACAATGGTATGAAAAATCCAGCCGTAAAAACCGCAATAATCTGGATGTGCGTCTGGCCGAAGTCAAATATCTGGTCAAGCTGAACGAAGCGACTTTGGCGCTGAAAAAACTGCAAGACATTCTAAAAAAGTGGCCGACTGCCGAAGAAGCCCTGTTTATTGCCGGACTAACCAGTATCGACCTGGAAGAATACGAGAAGGCCGAAAAATATCTGGTCGAACTGCGTTATTCTGCGCAATATCAAAACGAAGCCTATTATTATCTGGCGGTAAATGCAGAACGCAAACAGCATTATGAAACCGCCAAAGCCTATTATCGGCTGGTAGATGGCAGTCTTTACACGGTTTCGCGTCGCAACATGATTTCGATTTTCGCCCAGCAAGATAAGCTGCATGATGCGCTGCGTTTCTTAACACAGGAAAGGGTGAATTATCCGCAACATGCCAGCTTCCTTTATCTGGCTCAGGCGGATATTTTAACTCGTATGCAGAATAAAAAAGCTGCGATTCGCCTGCTGGAAGAAGCCAGCAAAAACCTGCCGGATGACCCTGAACTGGTCTATTCGCAAGTCCTGTTGCTGGATCCCCATCAGGATCGCGTCAAGCTGGATGAACTACTTAGCACTTTACTTAAAATTGAACCGAACAGTCCGACCTATCTGAATGCCTATGCCTACACCCTGGCGATGCAGAACCGCCGTCTCGAAGAAGCACGCCGCTATGTAGAGCAAGCACTGGAATATGCACCGGAACAGGCGTCCATTCTGGATACCTATGGTTATATCTGTTATTTACAGAATGACTTCGCTACAGCTGCGGACGTATTATACAAAGCCTATCAATTGAATCCGAATGTGAAGATTGGGGTGCGTTATGCCCGGTCGTTGTACATGAAAGGTGATCTACAACACTTCCACCAAGTGTTACAACAATTACAACAAAACCATCCAAATGACCCAGAATTGAAACAACTTAATTCGCTATTGTTAGCACCACAAACCAAAACGAGTTAATTAGTTTATGCGCAATTTAAGCCAATTGGGCTGCTGTGCCTTTGCAGCCACTGCTTTATTTTTAACTGGCTGTCAGCAGATGATCAAGCCACAAACGCCTGCCACTCCGTCTGTACAAGCGGAGAATCAATTCCAACTGCAAGGTAAAATTGGCGTTCGCACCCCTCAACAGACTGGCAGCGCATTCTTTACCTGGGTACAACAGCAGGAAGAATTTGATATTGAGCTCAGTGGTATCTTAGGTGTCGGTAAAACCCAGATTTCTGGCACACCGGGACAAGTGACTTTAAACAGCGCAAAAACCGGTGTGATTCAGGCAGCCAGTGCCGAGGAATTACTGCAACGCGCAACAGGCTGGCAAGCGCCGATCAGTTATTTAGTCGATTGGGTACAAGCCCGCCCTGCCACCACGGCTGCCAAATTACAAAAAGACGATGCGCAGCGGATTAACCAGATTATCGAACAGGGCTGGACAGTCGATCTCAATTATAATGCGCAGGCCAAAATGCCAAACCGCTTAAGTTTAAAGCAGTCACTTGGAAATGGTGCGGAAAACCGTATTACAATGATCATTGAAAACCGTTAATTGACCTGATTCCAGCCCATGATGATTCGTGTTCCCTCGCCTGCTAAACTGAATTTGTTTTTACATATCACCGGTCGCCGTGAAAATGGCTATCATGAACTGCAAAGTATTTTTCAGCTGATTGACCTGTATGACTGGCTGGAGTTTGAACCAAGCGCTGATGATGCGATTCAGATAGAAGGTTTGGCCTCAGTCGATCTGCAACAGAATTTAATCTATCGGGCGATACAATTATTGAAGCCCTATGCCAAAACGCCGTGCGGACTAAAAATTCGTCTGGAAAAAAATATCCCGATGGGTGCAGGTCTGGGTGGAGGGTCTTCCAATGCAGCGACGACCTTGATTGTGATAAACCAGCTCTGGCAGTGCGATTTAAATATTGAGCAACTGGCAGATCTCGGGGTTAAACTGGGTGCAGATGTGCCGATATTTGTGCATGGTAAAAATGCTTGGGCTGAAGGCATTGGTGAACACTTAACATTCATAGACTTAGATCAAAAAAAATTCATTGTGTTAAAACCTGATTGTTTTATCAGCACTCAAATGCTTTTTTCGCAAAAAGCATTGACAAGAGACACGAAGAGCACTAAATTTTGCGCCTATCAGGAAACGCCATCTGATTTTGGAAATAACTTTGAGCCACTGGCAAGAAGCTTATATCCTGAAGTCGATGAAGCAATGCAATATCTCGACCAGTTCGGTAGAGCAAAGCTTACAGGTACAGGTGCTTGTGTGTTTATTGAAGTCACTGAAAATCTGAACATCGAAGATATTCTTGCAAATGCACCATGTAAAGCTTACCTGGTCAACAGTTTACAAGAATCACCTTTAGTTCAGTTTAAAGTGTAGATAGGGGTATCGCCAAGTGGTAAGGCACCGGGTTTTGATCTCGGCATCCGTTGGTTCGAATCCAGCTACCCCTGCCATTTTCCACCTGTAGATGTACTGTATTAGGGGTATCGCCAAGTGGTAAGGCACCGGGTTTTGATCTCGGCATCCGTTGGTTCGAATCCAGCTACCCCTGCCATCTTACAGTCATCAAATTAGGGGCGTCGCCAAGTGGTAAGGCACCGGGTTTTGATCTCGGCATCCGTTGGTTCGAATCCAGCCGCCCCTGCCATTTTCTCGAAAAAAGACAGAACACTCATTTGCTGTAAGACTGTTAATTTACCTTGACACTTTACCGCAAAAATATTAAAGTTCTGCCGCATTAGGGGTATCGCCAAGTGGTAAGGCACCGGGTTTTGATCTCGGCATCCGTTGGTTCGAATCCAGCTACCCCTGCCATCTATTCCCATATATCCCAACCGCCAAGGGTGCTTCATGCCCAATCTTGTCGTTTTTAGTGGATCTGCGCATCCACAATTCGCTCAAAAAGTCGTAAGTCACTTACATATTCCTCTAGGCGCTGCCTCTGTAGGTCAGTTCTCTGATGGTGAAATTGCTGTCGAGATTACTGAAAACGTTCGTGGTAAAGACGTATTTATCGTACAACCTACTTGTGCCCCAACTAACGATAACCTGATGGAAATCTTGGTGATGGCTGATGCTTTGCGTCGTGCAAGTGCGGGTCGTATTACTGCCGTGATTCCTTATTTTGGTTATGCTCGTCAAGACCGTCGTCCACGTTCAGCACGTGTTCCAATTACTGCAAAAGTTGTAGCAGACATGCTCACTACTGTAGGCGTTGACCGTGTTGTGATGATCGACTTGCACGCTGACCAGATCCAAGGCTTCTTCGATATCCCTGTAGACAACATCTACGGTACACCAGCGCTACTTGCTGACTTGCGTCAACAATCGCATCATAACCTGATGGTGGTTTCACCTGACGTTGGCGGTGTAGTACGTGCACGTGCTGTTGCAAAACAAATGGGCGATATCGATCTTGCAATCATCGATAAGCGTCGTCAAAAAGCGAATGAATCACAAGTGATGCATTTGATTGGCGATGTAAAAGATCGTGATTGTGTCATCGTTGATGACATGGTAGATACTGCTGGTACGTTATGCAAAGCTGCTGATGCATTGAAAACTTTCGGTGCTCGCAAGGTTGTTGCGTATGCAACGCATCCAGTACTTTCTGGTAAAGCGATTGAAAACTTAAAGAATTCTGTGATTGATGAACTGGTTGTGACTGATACCATTCCTCTTTCTGATGAAGCTTTAGCTCTGGGCAAGATTCGCCAGGTTTCAGTAGCCAGCATGGTTGCCGAAACGATTCGTCGTATTAACAACGAAGAATCTATTAGCGCAATGTTCGATTCTTATCTATAATAGAGCGCTGAATTTTCAAAGCCCTGCCATTTGGTAGGGCTTTTACTCACTAGACTGGTCGCAAGTCTGGTTCATTTAACTTAAATAGGATGTCTATCATGGCAAACTTCGTATTAAACGCAGCAGCACGTGAAGAAGCAGTTCAAGGGAAAGGTGCGAGCCGCCGCCTTCGTCTTCAAGCTAAAGTTCCTGCAATCATCTACGGTGGTGAAGCTGCTCCTGTAGCAATTACTGTTGAGCTTCGTCAGCTTGTTAAATTCTTAGAAAACAATTCATTCTTTGAAGAAGTTATCGAAATTGATGTAGACGGTAAAGTTGAAAGCGTTAAAATCCAAGCGTTACAACGTCACCCAGCTAAAAACACACCAATGCACGCTGACTTCAAACGCGCATAAGTGTTAATGGTGTAATTAGTGTCAAATATTTCACTGATTGTTGGTTTGGGTAACCCAGGTTCTGAGTATGCCCAAACCCGCCATAATGCAGGCTTCTGGTTCGTAGAACGCCTTGCAGACCAATATGGCATTACCCTCAAAAAAGACCCGAAATTCAACGGATTTAGCGGTCGTGGCAATATAGAAGGTCAAGACGTCCGTCTTCTTCTACCGACAACCTTTATGAACCTTTCCGGCAAAAGTGTTGTTCCTTTCGCCAAATTCTACAATATCGCACCTGAATCGATCCTGATTGCCCATGATGAACTGGACATGAATCCCGGTGTCATTCGCCTGAAAACTGGCGGTGGTCACGGTGGTCATAATGGTCTACGCGATATCGTGCCGCATATTGGTTCAAACTTCCATCGCCTGCGTATTGGAATTGGCCATCCTGGTGCCAAAGACCGTGTTTCCGGTCATGTGCTCAGTAAAGCACCTAGCAGCGAACAGAATTTAATGGATGATGCAATTTCCCATGCGCTCGCCCGCACAAAAATGCTGGTGAATGGTGAAGTACAGCAAGCCATGAATCAAATCAACGCATATAAGCCGAACTAAACATTCAAAAATTGCTGGACAATTCCGCTTGCCAGAAAGTTTATTTAAGCGCAAAATGCGTTTGCTCGATTGTTCACCATACAGCAAGCAAGATTGATTTAACCAAATGATCAAACTCTTAGGTCAACTCAGGGGACGCTAGCCATGCTATCTCGTTTATTAAAATGCAAAATTCACCGCGCTCACGTTACACATGCAGAACTACACTATGAAGGTTCATGTGCAATTGATGGCGTTTTGATGGATTTGGCTGGCATTCGTGAATACGAAGAAATTCATGTGTGGAACGTGACCAATGGTAAACGTTTTGCAACTTATGCAATTCGTGGCGAAGACAATTCAGGCATCATTTCAGTCAATGGTGGCGCTGCGCATCAAGCCGATGTAGGCGATATCGTGATTATTGCAACCTTTGGCGATTTCACTGAAGCTGAAGCGAATGCCCATCAGCCTCGCTTGGTTTATGCTAACCCAAATAATACAGTCAGCCACACCGCCAACTGTATTCCGGTACAAGTCGCATAATCTGATCAGACCAGATACCCAAAAGCTCGCACATTGCGGGCTTTTTTAATACCCGAATATTGACCTATTTAACTGCCCTCTCGCCAGCTTTTAGAGCTTTCACAGTTTAAGGGTTTTAATTGTTGATCCAGCAAATCAAATAACAAGGCCTTGCCATTTTCCTTCACTTTCAGCTCTGCAAATTTGGCGTTACGATAACAAGGCTCCAGACCCTCGGGGAACATGAAACTGTTAGCAGCAGGATACAAAGCCTCAAAAGTATTGCGTGGGTTTTTCAGCATTAATCGGGCCACACGTTCCGATTGATTGAGTGCACTTCGATCAAAACTGGTTTTAATAACTCTGCGCTGCTGCTCCAGCTGCACATAACTCATTACATGTGATTGATTTTTAAAATCTTCAATCTTTATGTCAGAAACAGGCTGTTCGGAACCATTCCCCGCTGCCACTGCGCTAAAATGCAGATCATAGTTCAGTACCATATAATCCCCTTGCAGGATCGAACGCGGATCGACTGGTGCCAACTCGACAAAGATACTGTCGCTTTTGGCCAGATGCCATTCATGCTGGACAATTAAACCTACGAATAAAGCAATACTAAAAATACTAAGATGCAGTGCCATAAACTTTTTCATCATGAGACCACTCCTGCTTTCAGCTGGAACTTCGGTGAACTCAACACATAAGCCAAAAGCAACACCAGCACACCTGAGGCAAAAATACTGACACTTTTAAATAAAAAACTTAGTCCCAGATTGTAATACAGCAGCCATAACCAGAAGATCAGTAGCAAAATGGTCAAGGCTTGCATCAATCGTTGTTGATTCACCATGGCCCAAGCCATAAACACTAAAATGATAAAAATTTCAAAGTAACCCAATGCAATCAGCAGAATTCCCGCAGCAGGAATGAGCCAGAGTTGAATTCGTGAAAATTGCTTGAGATGAATCCCGACAAAACTCAATAGCCAGAAAGCTGGCAAAATATAGAAAATCATGGCTTCATCTATACCATGTGGCTGCAATTGCTGAGCCACACCAAATTGCAGTAAACATTGAAAAATAGCCGTCACCACCAAAATACTAATCATCCATAAATTCATGCTTTTGGCATAAGCTGAAGCGAGCCAGTATCTCGCAGTAAGCAAAGCTCCTGTCAGAATGCTGTAATTCAGCAGCATGATCCACGTCAGCAGGCGCTGATCCTGAAAAAATGCATGTTGGTCGACCAGAACTGCAATTCCCAGTATATGTGCAAGTAACAACTGCAACAGCACCACCAGCCAATGCATACGACTCATGATAGTCAGCAGCGTAATGCCAACTTGTATCAGCCAAATCAGTAATAGGCTCTCTGTGAGTAATTGGGTATGAATCAATACCGCGGCCTGACCGCACACCCACAAACAATAAGCCAATTGCCGCAGAAAAACTGAGGGCTTGCTACGAATCAACCACCAGGCGACTGCGATAAAAATGACTCCCATCAGAATCGAAAAATTTCCCCAATAGGTCAGCAACAGCATGGCCAAGATCACACCAGCAATCCATGCGCCCAAGGCCAATGGAATGACCGAAAACCGGCTCTTGGGCAACAGCTTGATCAGCAAACCTGTAATAGCTGCAAACCAACTGAATATCAACAAAGCCAATACCAATAAGCCGGCGGCTGAATCCTGTAAATATTGCTCAGTGAGATCAAAAATCAGAATACTAAAACTCAGTGCCAGTCCTGCAATCAGTAAGCTGGTTTCAAGCTGTTGCTTTCGGGTATAGAAATAAGCACTGAATAAAATAGGCAGAACCAGCACCGAAGCCAAATACCAGATCGAATCCGAGTCGACAAACCGGAACATACTCACTACCGAAATGAGTACCACGATGGCGATAAACAGATAGCGCAAAACCGGATAATAACGTAAGGCATAGATCATACTTAGCCCGGTCAAAAGATTCAGACTGAGCAGATAAAGAGTTTCAGCACGCACCAACCAAAAGCTTTGTTTAAAATAAAAATACAGCGCCAGCTGACTGACCACACAAAATAATGCAAAGATCCCAATATTCGGCCGATACAGCCACGGCAGTAGCAGTAAAGCCCAAAGCAGAAATAACTGATAACTGTCAGCACCGGTCTGATAAATCTGTCCAATCACGGCCAGACTTAAGCCGAGCATTAGACCCGATACAGTATCCAGACTTTGTCTTAACTTTTCCCGTGCCGCGAAACGCACACTCAACAATGCCGAACCCAGCAATAAAATTTGAGGAATAAACAGCTGGACAAACTTGGGCAACATCCACCAGTTTGCTGCCAGCAGATACACGATACTGACAGCGATCAGCGCCAGCCCAATGATTTGAAGAATTTGAATCACAGCAGGTTGAATAAATAACAGCGGGGAAAATGGACGATCTGGCGATGGTACTGTTCTGGACATGCTAATCTGTTCAATTTTTATTTGATTTCACCTTAGCATGATTTTTGCAGGATATGCCAGGCAGGAACAGTCCAAGTATGCTGTACATTTTTAAATCAGGATTTGATAAATTCCGTACCCTGCAATCATGAGCAGAATCATGCCGCACAATGCCAGCAAATGTGGATAGAGTCGAGAATGGGATAAGTGGTTGAAACCCAAATACACCACAGACAAAGTCAGAAAATCCAGGAGAATCCAGCTCAAAGTCAAAATAATTAAACTTAAATCAAGATCAGGAGTAATCCCGATAAACTGCGGGAAAAAAGCCGCAAAGAAAATAATGTCCTTCGGATTAGAAATACCAACCAAAAAACCTTGTCGAAAACCACCATGCACAGGAACTAGATTCTCCTGAGCTTGCTCCTGCTGCTTAAAAATAACTTCACGGAAAATCTGCCAGCCCAGATAGCCAATATATAAACAGCCCAGCAGCTTGATCGCATCCAGCCATTGCGCATTAATGACCAACAAACCTTTTAGACTCAATACCGATAAGGCAATTAACACCAGAGAGGCGAAATTGGTACCAAAAATGGTTCTTAAAGCCGCCGCATAACCACCTTTTAAACCGGCACTGGCCACCAGCAACATCACTGGGCCAGGTGTAGCGATCATCACCACAACAGCCAGACAATATAAAAAATATTCACTAATATTCATGCCACCCCTCAGCTATTGTTATTTTTATGCATAAAAAAAGAGGACTTAGTCCTCCTCTTGTATATGAATCAGATGCTGACTGATACCGTCTGCCCGCAGAAAAGCCAGATCATAACTGGCAGTAGCCAAGGCCAAGATCCGGCGCTCAAACTCGTCCCAGAGCGGACGCACCTGCTTATAATGGATGCCCAAACCACTATCGTCGGTAAAATGCCGATTTTTTTCACAGAGCTTTAAAGCATGATACAGCTTGCGCCCTTTGGAAGCATCATCACGCAAGCGCACCCGTTTCGACAGCACAAAGGCCTGCACTTTGACAAGATCGGCATGCGGTAACAATGGCACCAGAATCTGATCCAGCTGTGCATCCAGTCGCTGCCACACAGCTCGATGCTGCTCAGCACTATACGTATTCCAGTGAATCACTTCATGATTAAAACGGCGACAACCACGACATACCGCATCACCAAATACGGTCGAGCAACGCCCTGCACATGGGGTTAAAGACGCAATACGACGATCTGAACTCAAAACACACTCCAAAGATACTGCAACTTTCAGTATCTGCATCACTGCACAAAATCCTGGGCCGGGCATGACTATACACGCTCTCTCCCATGAATTGAAGCCTGTTAAAAGACTTGCGTTTTACTCGCTTATTCACTCGAATCAAGCTAAAATATGCGCCTTTCAAATTATCATGCTACGTTGGAGTATTCCATGAACGCTACTGTAGAACAGCTTGCACCTGTAGAACAGCAAGCGACGACTGGTTGGGTTGTTGCCGCACTTTATCAATTCAAAGAAGTTCAAGATCCTGCTGATCTTCAGCAACGTCTTTTGGACCTGGTAAAATCCATCAACCTTTGCGGTACTCTAATTGTGGCAGGTGAAGGCATTAACGGTACGGTTGCAGGCGACCGTGCATCGATTGATCAAATTCACCAGTTCCTTCTAAATGAAGGTTTTAACGAAATGGAATACAAAGAATCTGACAGTTCTGAAAAGCCATTCCGTAAGATGAAAATTAAATTAAAAAAAGAAATCGTGACTTTAGGCGTGGAAGTAAAACCGCGTGATTTAGTCGGTCACTATCTTGATCCAAAAGAATGGAACGAACTGATTGCACGTGATGACGTGATTCTGGTCGATACACGTAACGATTACGAATACAAAGCCGGCACTTTCAAAGGCGCAATTGACCCGAAAACTGAAAGCTTCCGCGAATTCCCTGAATACGTGAAAAATAATCTGGAACAGCACAAAGACAAGAAGATTGCGATGTTCTGTACAGGTGGTATTCGTTGTGAAAAATCAACCTCTTTACTTCTTCAAGAAGGCTTCACTGAAGTTTATCACCTGAAAGGCGGTATTTTGAAATACCTGGAAGAAACCCCGGCTGAAGAAAGCATGTGGGAAGGTGAATGCTTCGTGTTTGATGGTCGTACTGCCGTAACGCACGGTGTTGAAGAAGGCCAAAACACCAAGTGTCATGCGTGTGGCTGGCCTTTACTTCCAGAAGAAGTTGCCCTCCCAAGTTATGAACATGGTGTCTCTTGTGTGTACTGTATTGACAAAACCTCGGAGAAACAAAAAGAAGGTTTCCGTATGCGTCAATCACAAATTTTAGCAGCAAAACGCAAACGCCTCTAATTTGGCCTTTTGTAATGAAATATATAAAAACCCTCTTCGGAGGGTTTTTTGTTTACATAAAAATCACAACAGTAATAAAACTCTTACCAATTCCTTACCAAGAACCTCATTTTTTTCCAAACAAGATTGTTAGTCTAATGATACGGTGATTTACAAGCTAAGTCTTTCATTATTAACTGAAATTTTTACTTGAAAAGGAATATAAAATGGCAGGCTCACTTGCTCGAGATTCAGACAATCTGGTTCAATTTCAACCAAAAGAAAATATAAAGCTGCAACGACTTCATCAAATTTCTGAAGAGCTTGAACAGCAGTCACATCTGTTCGTCGTTATCTTGGGAACCGTTATTGGCGCAATCTTGGCGCTGTTCATTGGTTACCATATCAATACCAGCATCATGCATTTTATCCTGCTGAGTATTCTGCCGATCTGTTTGGCCTATTTCTTACGTAAAGTTTATATTTATACCCTGACGCATAGCTAATTCTGCCTGATCATTTATATTCCAAGACTTTACCGCACAAAAAATACTGCTTAGGATACAGGCAGTATTTTTTATTTTGCCAATCATATGAATCTGACCGAATGGATTATTTCCGTTATGGAGCAACTGGGCTACTGGGGCATTGCTCTGCTCATGTTCCTGGATAATGTCTTCCCGCCAATCCCTTCCGAAATTATTATGCCTTCCGCGGGCTATTCAGCCTCTCAGGGCGAGTTAATACTCGTCGGGGTAATCATGTCCGGCTGTATCGGCTCCCTGCTGGCAGCCGCCTTGCTGTACTGGATTGGCTATAAATTTAACCATGATTCTATTTTTAAATTTGTCGATCGTTATGGCAAATATTTATTTATTAAATCAGAAGATGTAAAAAAATCATTGAGTTGGTTTGAGCATTATGGTCACCGGATTGTGTTCTTTGGCCGCATGATTCCTGCGGTTCGCTCGCTGATCAGCATTCCTGCTGGCATGAGTCATATGCCCTTCTGGAAATTTATGTTTTATAGCGCACTTGGAACCATCATCTGGACCACATTTTTGGCGTGTGTCGGATTTTATTTTGGCGAAAACCAGCATTTGATGCAGCAAATTTTCAGTAAAGTCAGTTATGTGATTATTGCCATTGTTGTGGTAATTATTATCTGGATTTTTTACCGTAGACAGCAGCGTAAAAATCGTCCATCCTGAGGGAAGATGCCTTAAGGAGATTAAAACGATGTCGCATTATCTAAAATATTTTGCCACCGTTTATCTGACCTTGGTTCTATTGGTAGGCATACTCATCTATGTATTCAATCTGGGCGCCATTCTGCTGATTCCTGCCCTGATTGCTTCTGCCTTTCTCAGTGCCCGATACTTTGTTAAGAAAGAACTTCGTTTGCCGACTCAGCAAGAGAAAAGCAAACTGGTCTGGGGCTCTACTATCATTGCTATGACATTCGGGTTTATCTTTTTAGTAGTGGTCATCTGGATGAACCCGCAGACAGATGAGATTTATAGAACCATCACCTATATAGGAAGAGGAACAAATTCATTCCTGGTGGCTGCAAGTATTGCCTTACATGCCTTACTGTTCCATATCGCCTACAATGCTTATGCACGCTATAGTTTGGCCAAGCGTACAGGCTTGGAAAGAAAATAGGATCGGGCAGCTCTCAAAGATGCAAAAAGGCCAAAGCTAAAAAAAGCACCCTGCGGTGCTTTTTTTATGAATTATTCTGGAGTGTGATACATCAGATACAATTCATTTAAGTTTTCTGGAATTTCTTCTGCAAGCTCGTCCATTAACTGGCCATTGCGACGGAAAGTTTCCATTTGTGGATCTTCATCATCAATGCCGCTGAAGACCATGATTGGCAGGGTTAAATCCACCAGTTGTTCTTCAAATTCTTCAGTAAACCAAGCGTCTTCGTTTAGGAACATGGCGTCTACAAAGCCCACACTCCAGTCACCCAAGCTTGATTCAGTATCTGCTTCTTCAATTTCAAACGGGAACGTAATCCCTTCTTCATTGGCTAAGCTTTGACGAATAGACTCTAACCATGCTTGCACCTGAGTGATGATTTCTGCAGGCACTTTCTTTTGATTACTATCAAAAAGTTCGTCTAACCATTTGTCGAATTTTGGGCCTACTGCAATAGCACATAAGAAACCATGGGTTGCCGCGAAATCTAGACCATGTTCATTTTGGTCACCATCTAGATATTCACTCAACAGGTCTAAATCTAAAGCACTCATCTAACATCCAAACTTAGAAAACCGAAAGGTTTAGCATAGCATTTATTCAGGCTATGCTAAATCCGAATTCGTTAATCTTCGTCGTCAAAATCGTCATCATCGTCGAAGTCATAGTCAAAATCTTTGAGTTCGCGCTCTAAACGACGTTGGGTCAGCAGATCATCGATCAGACGACGTTTTTCCAACGACTCTTTAGCACTGAGCTTGCTAGAAGCCTCATCGAAATTAACATCATCTTCACCGAAGTTATCATCTAGTTCAAAATCTGTAGAAGACACTAAAACTTCCTCATGAGTGAAAAATGTAAAAGGATTTAAGCGCTATTTATCGTGCCTAAAATAACAAGTCAAGTTTTATTTGGATTTTCGTATTTTTAATTTGTAATTAGGGGTTTTTTCTGTCTCAATTGTGTGCCATGATATAATCCACCCTGCGTCCTTATGTTTTTTGATTCTCCTTTTTTGAGTCATAAACAGACACGCATGGGATGAACTTGAAAACAACAAATTCACCCCCATCTTAAATTACTGAATTTCATTTTAAATATTTTATCAGACAGCTTTAATGCTGAATTCACTGATGAAATATGTAGGCTATTCACTAAATTTAACGAGCTTAAATCGTGCAGCATTGTACGGTTTTTTACTGCCACAGATTCAACGAAGAGTAAGCAAAAGATGAGCGATATGACTTCCCCTACTTCTCAAGTAGCGGCTCTGATTAGCCGAGGCAAAGAACAAGGTTATTTAACCTTCGCTGAGGTTAACGATCATCTGCCGGACTCCATCACAGAAAGCGAGCAGATTGAAGACATCATTCAGATGCTGAATGACGTTGGTATTCCGGTACATGATCGCGCGCCTGAATCTGATGATACGATGTTCGAAGATACTGCAGAAGCGGCGGATGAAGTTGCAGAAGAAGAAGCTGCAGCCGTACTTGCCTCGGTAGAAAACGAGCCAGGTCGTACCACTGACCCTGTACGTATGTATATGCGTGAGATGGGTACAGTAGAACTTCTGACTCGTGAAGGCGAAATCAGCATCGCAAAACGCATCGAAGAAGGTATTCGTGATGTTTTGCACTCGATTGCTTACTGGCCGAATGCGGTAGAAGTGGTACTGCAAGAATACAAAGATTATGAAGCGGGTGAACGCCGTCTTGCTGACCTTTTATCAGGTTATTTAGATCCTGAATCAGATGAAGAAATTCCTGAAGTTCTAGAAGAAGAAGCGGTTCTTGCTGAAGATGAGACTGACTCGAAAAAATCGACCAAAGATGTAAAACTGGACGATGATGAAGAGGAAGAAGAAGCAGATTCTGATGATGAATCAGAAGCAGATTCTGGTCCAGATCCTGAAATTGCTAAAGCGCGTTTCACTGAACTGGAAAATGCGTGGCTGAATACCAAAGCAACCATTGAAAAACATGGTCGTGACAGCAAACAGGCTGAAGAAGCTCTTCAGGCACTTGCAACTGTATTCATGATGTTCAAATTTACCCCGCGTCTATTCGATATCATTTCTGAAATGATTCGTGGTACCCATGACCAGATTCGTGGTGCAGAACGTGAAGTGATGCGCTATGCAGTACGTCGTGGCCGTATGGATCGTACCCAGTTCCGTACCAGCTTCCCGGGTCAGGAATCGAATCCAGCCTGGTTAGATGAGCAGATTGCGAAAACACCTGCAGACCAGAAAGCTTATCTGGAAAAAGTACGTCCAGACGTATTGGCCTTCCAGCAAAAAATTGCCGATATCGAGAAAGAGCTTGGTCTTGATGTAAAAGGTATTAAAGACATTGCCAAACGTATGGCTGTCGGTGAAGCCAAAGCACGTCGTGCCAAGAAAGAAATGGTTGAAGCGAACTTACGTCTGGTCATTTCGATTGCGAAGAAATATACCAACCGTGGCTTGCAATTCCTGGATCTGATTCAGGAAGGTAACATCGGTCTAATGAAAGCCGTAGACAAGTTTGAATACCGTCGTGGTTATAAATTCTCGACTTATGCCACTTGGTGGATTCGTCAGGCGATTACCCGTTCGATTGCGGATCAGGCACGTACCATTCGTATTCCGGTACACATGATTGAAACGATCAATAAGATCAATCGTGTATCTCGTCAGCTTCTACAGGAAATGGGACGTGAACCGACGCCTGAAGAACTGGGTGAACGTCTGGAAATGGACGAAGTTAAAGTACGTAAAGTACTGAAAATCGCCAAAGAACCGATTTCGATGGAAACACCAATCGGTGATGATGAAGATTCGCATCTGGGTGACTTCATTGAAGACAGCAACATCACGTCACCAATTGATGCTGCAACGTCTGAAGGCCTGAAAGAAGCAACACGTGAAGTTCTGGAAAACCTGACTGAACGTGAAGCCAAAGTCCTGAAAATGCGTTTTGGTATCGACATGCCGACTGACCATACTCTGGAAGAAGTGGGCAAACAGTTTGACGTGACCCGTGAACGTATCCGTCAGATTGAAGCGAAAGCACTGCGTAAACTTCGCCATCCATCGCGTTCAGAACACTTACGTTCATTCCTTGAGAATGATTAAGATTTGATGCTTGATGTGGGGACTTGAAATTTGATCATCAGTCTCCATTTAAGTAGCCAAGACAGACCCAAACGCCTGCATGATCGCAGGCGTTTCAAATCAGGGGGACTACCATGTTAGACCGTACACCATCTCGTGAACTTCAAGAACATCTTTGGGTTTTCCCTATGGATTATCCGATTAAACTGATTGGCCTTGCGGGCGATGAATTGCGTCACGCTGTCATCGACATTTTTCTAAAACATTTTCCAGATTTTGAAGGTGATAGCGTAAGTATTACACCATCACGTACTGGCAAATATCACTCCATTACCGCACAACTGCGCTTTCTGGAGCTGGAACAGGTGCATGCAGTGTATGCAGATTTGGCCGCCTGCCCGCTGATTAAAACTGCATTGTAATCGAAAATACAAAAGACACGCTTCCGGGCGTGTTTTTTTATGCCTGTACAATGACTGAGCTAGCGCTTAAATATTGCAGATCTCGCCCCTATTTCATGCCGAAGCCATTATAATTATGATCAGTTTTTATAATTACTAAGGACACTCCCTGTGACTGATGTGCTGCAAAAGCCCGAGCTGATCATTCGTCAATATCACGACCTCACACCTTATGAAGATCGTTTTCTGGAAATGAAAACATTTACGGAAACCCGTGATGAACATAGCCCGGATCAATTGTGGATTTTGCAACATCAGGATGTACTGACTCAAGGTCAGGCAGGCAAACCGGAACATATTTTAATACCAAGCAATATCCCGGTGATTCAGACCGATCGTGGTGGTCAGGTGACCTGGCATGGTCCCGGTCAATTGGTGGCTTACTTCATGTTTGACCTGAATCGTCTGGGCTGGAATGTGCGCACGCTGGTGTCTTATGCTGAAAACCTGATGATTGACTTGCTGAAAAAATATGGCATTGATGCCTATGCCAAACCGGATGCACCCGGGGTATATGTGTCTGAGCGAAAAATTGGCTCACTCGGTTTTAAAATTCGTAAAGGCCGTAGCTACCATGGTCTGTCCTTAAACCTGGATTGTGACCTGAGCGGATTCAACACCATCAATCCTTGTGGCTATGCAGGACTGGAAATGGTACGCATGAGTGACCTGCTCGAACAACCACCCCAGTTTAGCCAGTTGTGCACTGAAATTATTGAAACTTTGCGCCACAGCGGGTACTTTAAGCAAATAACTGTCGAGCAAAGATAAAGCCTTTGCATTTCAACCCCAAATAAATTAGAGTATTTACTCTAAACTAATAATATTGAGATAGGGATCATCACGTGATTGCGACTAAATCCGTAAAACCCGCTTTGCAGCTTGCCTATGTCAAACTCATGATGGATGTGATTGGCCGAGGTCTGGTCATGGCAAGTCAGGTGGATAAAGAAATCAAACAGGAAGTGGCCCATTTTCCAGAAAATTTTACTCTTTCCATGAAAGTCTTTCCGCATGGCCCGGCCTTTGTAGCGCGAGTCACTGAGGACAAACAACTGGAACTGGTTAAAAATCTGGAAAAAGCACCTGATTTGATCATTACCTTTAAACATCTGCACCATGCCTTTTTGGTGTTTTCTTTTCAGGAAAGTACCTCACAGGCTTTTGCCCATGACCGTATGATTGCTGATGGCGATATTTCCAATGCCATTCGCCTCGTTCGCTGCCTGAATAAAATGGAAGCACTGATTTTGCCGAAAATGGTGGCACAACTGGCAGTGAAAGAATATCCAAGCAATCTAAGCCTAAAAGAAAAACTAAGCGAAGCGAGCAGTATTTATCTGAAAATCGCTCAATCCTATTTGAAACGGAGTGTATAACATGGCTAAACCTTATTATGAATTTTTCTGTCCGGTCAAAGTGATTGCCGGTCATGCCGCGTTAGAACATATTCCGTTTGAACTTGCGACTTTAGGGGCCAAACGTCCGCTCATCATTACCGACAAAGGCGTCCGTGCCAACAATTTGTTGGCACCAATTGAAGCTGCATTTGAAATGGCAGATGCTGCAATTGTAGCGATTTTTGATGATGTACCACCCGACTCTAGCTTGGGTACAGTGCGCAGTGCGGCAAAGCTGTATCGCGAAAATCATTGCGACGCGATCATTGCTGTGGGTGGTGGTTCAGTCATTGATACCTCTAAGGCAACCAATATTCTGGTATCGGAAGGCGGTGATGACCTGCTGAAATATTCGGGTGCACATAACTTGCCTAAACCGCTGAAACCGTTCTTTGTGATTCCAACCACATCTGGTACAGGTTCAGAAGTGACCATGGTCGCTGTCGTGTCGGACACTGAAAAGAACGTCAAAATGCCGTTCGCCTCTTATTATCTGATGCCGCATGCTGCGATTCTGGATCCCCGCATGACCCAGACCTTGCCGCCACATTTAACTGCCATGACCGCAATGGATGCTATGACCCATGCGGTCGAAGCTTATACCTGCATGGCAGCCAATCCGATTTCGGATGCTTATGCCACCGCCGCAGTCAAAAAGATCAGTACCCACCTATTTAATGTGCTGGATAACCCTTCCGATGCACAAGGCCGTCTGGAGCTGGCACAGGCATCGACCATGGCGGGAATTGCATTTTCCAACTCGATGGTTGGCATTGTGCATTCACTGGGGCACTCATTGGGTGCAGTGGTACACCTGCCGCATGGTTTATGTATGAACTTATTCCTGCCTTATGTGCTGGAATACAACAAAGAGGTCAATGGCGATAAAATTGCAGATCTGCTCCTGCCTTTGGCGGGTGCCGATATTTATGCACAAACGCCAGCGCATCTACGTGCTGACAAAACCATTGCGACGATTCTGACCATGCGTGACCGGATTTACAGTCTGACCAAATTACCACGCACATTACGTGAAACCGGTAAGATTTCTGAAGCCCAGCTCGATGAAGTGGCAGAGAAAGCCCTGAATGATGGTTCCATCATTTATAACCCGAAAGAAGCCACCCTAGAAGATTTAAAATCTATCTTAAAAAAGGCTTGGTAATTACTGAAAAATAAGCCAATATAGCCGAAATTCCAGCCTGATGTTTTTTTAAACATCAGGCTTTTATCTTGCATAAGAAAAAATTCGATTTCTTTTTTGAATGGCACATTTTATGCAGGACAAAAGTCAAAAAAATAGCTAGCAAAAGCCGTTCTTTTCAAGTAGATTGGCGGACTTTTATAGAAAACTGTAGGGGGGATCGTTCGTCTCAAACGATCCTTATAAATATGACTGATCCTTGATCAACGATTAAGAGGATAACGCCGTTGACTAATATCTCTGGGACTCAATCGGCAGCTAAACTGCAAAAAACGCTGGGACTCTGGCACATCATTATTATTGGTTTAGCTTATATTCAACCCATGACCTTGTTCGATACATTTGGTCTGGTATCTGAAGAAAGTAACTTCCACGTTCCTACCTCTTACATTTTTGCACTGATTGCAATTTTGTTAACCTCCTTGAGCTATGGTCATATGATTCGTCGCTACCCTTCTTCGGGTTCGGCCTATACCTATGCGCAAAAATCCATCCACCCGAACGTAGGTTTCATGGTGGGTTGGTCATCCTTGCTGGATTACCTGTTATCGCCAATGGTCAATATCATTCTGGCTGTGATTTATCTGGAAGCACTTTTCCCGGATATGAACCATTGGGTTTGGGTCATTGGTTTAACCGCCTTTATGACTGCAATTAACCTTCGTGGTGCGAGATTTGTTGCCAACTTCAACAGTATGATTGTATTCGTACAATTGGGCGTCATTGCATACTTCACCTGGATGGTTTACCAACTTCTGGAAGGTGGTGTAAATGCAGACGGCACACTGGTCAATGCAAAGTATCAATTGTGGAGTTTAGAGCCATTCTGGAATGAGTTTACGTCTGTTGCTGCCCTGATTACCGGTGCAACCTTACTGTGTTTCTCATTCACAGGCTTTGACTCTTTAAGTTCTCTTGCTGAAGAAACCAAAGATACTGAGAAAACCTTACCTAAAGCGATTTTCTTGACTGCATTATTGGCAGGTATCATCTTCATCATCAGTACTTACTTTATGCAGATCTTCTTCCCGAATGATCCAAAAACTTACTTTGAAGATATCGCTGCAACACAGCCGGATATTTTACAAGCTGTAGGTGGCGTGGCGTTTAAGACAGTCGTACTTTACTTCGCAATTGTGACAGTCATGGCTTCTGGTATTTCAGCACATGCGGGTGTATCACGTCTGATGTACGTGATGGGTCGTGATGGCGTGATCAACAAGAAGATCTTCGGTCATATTAGCCCGAAAAACTACACACCTTCCTACAACATCCTAATCGCTGGTGCAGTGGCTTTAACTGCTGGCTTTATGGATCTTGACTTTGTGGTGTCTTTGATCAGCTTTGGTGCCTTAACTGCATTCAGTTTCGTCAACTTGTCAGTGATTTCACGTTATGCATTACGTGATGGTCGTACCAAGAGTGCTAAAGAGATCATGAACTTTGTCGTTGTTCCTTTACTTGGCTTCATTTCAGTATTTGCATTGTGGCTAGAAGTCGATGAAGCTTCGCTTAAATACGGTCTGATCTGGGCATTTGGCGGTATCTTGTACTTGGGCTATAAAACTAAAGGCTTCAAGCACCCAGCTCCTCAGCACAATGAATTTGACGATAAATAATATCGTTTCAATTCAAATAAAAAAGGCGCTTCATGCGCCTTTTTTATGTCTGTCATGTTTTGATTTTACTAATGTAAATAACAATCAAAACCCATCTGGGTATTGACCCGATTATTTTCATAACCCAGTTTCTCAATAAACAGACTGCGATTAGACAATAACTTTTGCTCTTCCGGACCTAAACGGGCTTTATTCTTGATAGCCAGTTGATACATTTCATCCACGACATCCTGAAAAATATCACAGACTTCCTCACGCTTGGCG
Source organism: Acinetobacter sp. CIP 101966 (assembly GCF_000369725.1). NCBI lineage: Bacteria > Pseudomonadati > Pseudomonadota > Gammaproteobacteria > Moraxellales > Moraxellaceae > Acinetobacter > Acinetobacter sp. CIP 101966. The sequence goes on from NZ_KB850160.1 coordinate 1,085,795, forward strand.
GGCTTTAATTTACGCCCTCGCCAGGTCCATTGAAAATCATCTGCATCCAAGCTCTGCCCCCATTTTTCAATACGCGTATCTAAGCGTTTTTGCATGTTGAGCAAACCCTGCTGTATTTCCGCTTGAGTAATGGGTTGAACTTCCTTTGTTGCCGATGTGGCAGCACTGCCCTCTTCCGCATTCACGGAAGCCGCAACAGTTCCAAGACAACATACGATGACAAGTTTTACTAGAGGCTTCAAAGCTGCACCTTTTGTTATATTTGATAAAGTTATAAATTCAAGCATACAACGAAGTGAAAAGCAGTTTATCTATTTGTTACACAAAATAAAAAAGCCACCCAAAGGCAGCTTTTAGAATCATCACAAATTTCAGCTTAAAGCGTTTTAAAACCTTGCTGACGCCAAGCTTCGTAGACAATTACTGCAGTGGCATTCGACAAGTTCAAACTTCGGGAGTTTTCTGCCATCGGTAAACGAATCCAGTGCTTTTGCGGAAACATCATACGAACATGTTCAGGCAGACCACGAGTTTCCGGACCCATTAACAAGGCCACAGGACAGTTTAAATCCGAAGTATGCGGTGTTTCAGAACCTTTGGTGGTCAATGGATAGATTGCATCCAGCCCAATGCCTTTGCTTGCCAAATCGGCCAGACAGTCTTCGATGTTTTCCCAAATCTGCATATTGGCATATTCGTGATAATCCAGACCGGCACGTTTCAGCTTTTTGTCATCCAGCTCAAAACCCAGCGGCTTGACCAGATGCAACTGTGCTCCGGTATTCGCACATAGACGAATGATATTGCCTGTATTTGCAGGAATTTCAGGCTCATATAAAACAACGTGGATCACAGCTTACTCACTCAATATATTTAATTCAGACAGGACATTCGTCTTGCGCTCGGGCAAAGCAGTGCTTTGCTTATCCTCGCTCATGCCATTGCAATTGTTCACGTAAGCGTACAACTTCACCAATAATGGTCAAAGTTGGGGCTTGAATCTGATGTTCGGACACTTTGGATGCAATATCGGCAAGCGTTCCTACTACAACTTTCTGTTCAGGCGTCGTACCTTTAGAAACCAAGGCCACTGGCATGTCGGCTCGCTGACCATGAGCGATTAATTCTGCACAGATTTTCTCCAGTCCCACCAGCCCCATATAAAGCACCAAGGTCTGGTTTTCATAGACCAACTCACTCCAAGGCAATTCTGGCGAACCTTCTTTTAAGTGACCGGTCAGAAAACGCACACTTTGCGCATAATCACGATGGGTTAATGGAATACCGGCATAGGCTGAACATCCTGAAGCTGCGGTAATCCCTGGAACCACCTGGAAAGTAATTCCAGCAGCAAATAGCTCTTCAATCTCTTCACCGCCACGCCCGAAGATAAATGGATCACCGCCTTTCAGACGACAAACCCGCTTTCCTTCACTGGCATATTTCACCAACAAGGCATTAATTCCATCTTGCGGAACCGCATGATTGGAACGTGCCTTACCCACATAGATCTTTTCCGCATCACGGCGGCACAGCTCCATAATTGGCGCTGAAACCAGTCGGTCGTAAATCACCACATCCGCTTGCTGCATCAAACGTAAGGCTTTTAAGGTCAACAGCTCTGGATCACCCGGACCCGCACCGACCAAGTAGACTTCACCTTTCGGCTTTTGCCATTCTTGTAAGGCTTGCTCGATCAGGCGATCTGCTTCCGCGATATTGTCGTTAAACACCTGCTCTTTTAGCGGACTGGCATATAAATCTTCCCAGAAAATACGGCGTTCATCCGGATTGACAATTTTAGCCTTAACCGCACTGCGCCATTTTCCTGAAAATTCAGCCAACTTGCCCATTCCATGCGGAATAGCGGCTTCTAACTGAGTACGGATCTGTCGCGATAATACCGGCGACGTACCATTTGATGCGACCGAAATGACCAATGGCGAACGGTCAATAATCGCTGGCACCATAAAGCGGCAATGCGGCGGATCATCAACGCTATTGACCAGAACATTTTCCGCTTCACACAATTCAAAGACCTGACGATTGGTCTCTGCATCATCAGTCGCCGCAATCACCAGTCGATATGAACGTAACGCAACTTCAGGATGAAAAGCCGCCTGCACATATTGTCCTTGGCTATTTTGCACAATTCTCAACAGACTCTCTTCAATTTCAGGCGCAATCACATGAATGATCGCACCTGCTTTTTGAAGTAAAAGTGCTTTACGGTATGCAATATGTCCACCACCGACAATCAGACAAGGTTGCTGTTGCAACTTTAACGAGATTGGAAAAATATCCACGAACTACCTCAAAATTTTAAATCTGACTGTCTATGCAATTTTCATGCACATTTAGGGATGCTGAGATCGACAATTAGTCGATATAAGTCGCACCACACATATATGGACGTAATACTTCAGGAATCTCAATGGAGCCATCGGCACGTTGATAGTTTTCCATCACTGCAAGTAAAGTACGACCCACGGCCAGACCTGAACCATTCAAGGTATGCACAAATTCAGTTTTCTTCTGATCAGCACGGTAACGCGCTTTCATACGACGCGCCTGGAAATCACCCATGTTTGAGCATGAAGAAATTTCACGGTAGGTATTTTGGCTTGGTACCCAGACTTCCAAGTCATAAGTCTTGGTCGCACCAAAGCCCATGTCACCACCACAAAGTAAAATTTTACGATATGGAAGTCCGAGTGCTTGCAAAATGCCTTCAGCATGGCCAGTCAATTCTTCAAGCACTTGCATCGAAGTTTCAGGTTTTACAATCTGAACCATTTCGACTTTGTCGAATTGGTGCTGACGGATCAAACCGCGGGTATCACGACCATAAGAACCTGCTTCGCTACGGAAACATGGCGTGTGCGCTGCATATTTCAGTGGCAGACGGTCTGCATCAATAATTTCATCACGTACGAAATTCGTCACTGGCACTTCAGCAGTTGGAATCAGATAAAACTCTTTTTCGCCCTGCAGCTTAAACAGATCTTCTTCAAATTTAGGCAGCTGACCAGTCCCACGCAATGAATCTGCATTGACCAGATAAGGCACATAGGCTTCGGTATAACCATTTTGATCAGTATGCGTATTTAGCATGAACTGGGTAATGGCACGTTGTAAACGCGCCAATGGACCTTTCAATACACTGAAGCGTGAACCAGTTAATTTGGTCGCGGTTTCAAATTCAAGACCGCCCATCATTTCGCCCAGATCCGTATGGTCTTTGATTTCGAAATCAAATTCACGCGGTGTACCCCATTTCAGGATTTCCACATTATCGCTTTCGTCTTTACCTTCAGGCACAGCTTCATCTGGCAAGTTTGGAATAGATAATAATTTTTCTTCAAGCTCAGCTTGCAGTTCAGCCAGTGCTGCTTCAGCTGCTTTGATTTCATCACCAATCGCAGACATGCGTGTCATGATTTCAGATGCGTCGCCACCTGCTTTTTTAATTTGACCGACTTGTTTGGCACCGGCATTACGTTCAGCTTGCAGTGTTTCTGTCTTGGACTGAATCTCTTTACGGCGTGCTTCTAGGGATGCCCACTCTTCAACATTGAGTTGAACACCACGTTTTGCCAAGGCTACATTTACAGCCTCAATATTATTTCTGAGTAATTTCGGGTCGATCATAATCAATCTTTGCAGAAGAAAAAAACTGGCTATAGTGTAAGCTCTTAACGTCAAAAAATACAGTGACCATGACCCTGGCTGCGTCCTATTAGCACAATATTTAGGAAGCTTCTTACTGCAAAATGGCTAAATATTCAGACTGAATCACTTCCTTTAAATCCACATAGGACACTTTTAATTCAGGCATTCCTGTTGCTGCGGGAGCTAATTCGCCTGCTGGATACACCATCACCAGACCTGTTGTATCAAAATAATAGTTATCACTCAATTTTAACTGCTGTGGTTGAATGCCCTGCGTATTCAGCCATTGAGTATTGGCCTGATACATTGCATTCAGCAGTTTCTGCTCACCGCCATTTAATAATAGTTGGGAGAGGGCCAAACGTTTTCTCTGCTTTAGATCAAAATTGATATATTCCACATGTTTCAGAGAAGCATTTTTGCTCCTCGCCAGATTGGAACTTTTTAAGGCAAAAGTCGCCAGATAAGCGTGCTGACCAATAAATTCTACCTTGATAAAGCGCTGATCCAGATAATGCGGCTCATCAGCTTTTTTAGGATTTTTCTGGGTGATTTTGGTGAATGCAACAGGTTCGGTATGCTGTATCCGCTCAATAAAATATTGATTAATCCAGTCAATATTGCTGTCCACCGTTTGTAGATCGAAGCGCACACAACCTTCTATTTCACATACCACTTTGGCTGCCCCTTTAATTGGAACGGTTTTGGCTTCAATTTGCACAACCCGATCTGTTTGCGCGAGCGTTGCCACTGAGCTGGATTGAGGCTGACAACCCAACACACCCACAGTGAGTAATAAAACAGCGTAAATTTCAGCAATTTTAAATAGATTAATCTTCATTTTGAGCTCCCAAAATTTTGTAATTTCATTGACTCGACTTTTATTTATTCTAAGATGCTCTCGTGTTTAGATATAGCTGAACCTTGTAGCCTGTCCAAAACAATCCTGATGATCGGCAATAAAAAAGCAACCTCGAAAGGTTGCTTTTTTAGTTGGTTCATATTGATGCTTATTGATCAATGATGTCCGTACCTTTTGGTGGAGTAAAGTTAAAGGTGGAGGCTGGAATACTGCTATTTACTTTTACATTACTAAATTTGATATTAGTGGTTTGTCCCAATGAATCCTGCAAGATCATCAAGCTTGGTGCTTTGTTCGCGCCAAAGCTAATGGTCAGGCTTTCAAACACACCATCGGTATTTTTAGGATACAGCGTATAATAGGTTTTGCCTTTATTTGGCTGAGTCACCCGGTAAGACTGCATAATCTGGCTGGTGTTTCCTGACAGCAATAACGCCGGCGTATTGGCAACCTGCTCATCTAAGCTTTGACGAACGGCTTGCTGCAAGTCCGGATCATAAATCCATACGGTTTTACCCGTGGTTGCAATGACTTGCTTCGACGGTGCGGTCGTTTCCCAATAGAATTTACCCGGACGCGCGACTTTCATCACCCCTTTAAAGGTTTGATTCATATGTTGTGCAGTCAAACCTTTTTTCTGGGTCGCTCTCGGATTGGTGACCTTAGTGCTTTGTTCGAAATTTGCCGTCATGCTACGCACATGATTGAGCTGCTTGACCAGACTGGCTGTTGCCTGTTGCTCCGAAGCTGCCACAGGTGCAGCAAACACGGTTGTACTCATCACCGGTGCTAAAGTCACTGCACCCAGAGCCATAGCACAGACGGTTTTACGAAGCATATTCATAATTTCACCTTTATATTTTGCGTGATCGCAATTTATTTGATAGCTCATCTTAAACGAAAATTAAAAGCTAAAATGATAGAAAATAAGAACTTTTGTATTGTTATTAATTCGAAACCGGTTTTTTTGTTCATCATTATGAAGATTTCAGGACAATTTTTACATTATGGAATGTCGCTTAATCTGCCTATTAATTTTCAGGCATAAAAAAACCCACAATAACTGTGGGCTTTTTTCTATCTCAGCGAATTACGCGTCAACAGATACGTAGCGACGGCCGAATTGACCTTTCACTTCGAATTTTACTACGCCATCAGCAGTAGCAAATAATGTATGGTCACGACCCATACCAACGTTTTGACCAGCGTGGAATTCAGTACCACGTTGACGAACGATGATGTTACCTGCAGTTACAGTTTGACCACCGTAAACTTTAACACCTAACATCTTAGGATTCGAATCACGACCGTTCTTAGTCGAACCACCGGCTTTTTTAGTTGCCATGTCTATTTACTCCTCGTAATTAGCCTGAAATAGCTGTAATTTTCAACTCAGTGAACCATTGACGGTGACCTTGTTGTTTACGGTAGTGTTTACGACGACGCATTTTGATGATGCGGATTTTGTCGTGACGACCATGGCTAACTACTTCAGCAGTTACAGTAGCACCAGCAACAACTGGAGCACCGATTTGAATGCTTTCACCGTTAACAAGCATCAATACGTCATCAAACGTAATAGTCGCGCCAGTTTCAGCTTTCAATAATTCTACTTTAAGGGTTTCACCCTCAACTACACGGTGCTGTTTACCACCGCTTTGGATTACTGCGTACATAATGTACTCCAAACAAGCCCGTGTCGTCGTGCCGATAAAGGAATATATCGAACTTAAGACGTACGCCACTGGGGGATATCTAAGGGCGAGGATTTTAAGGGATATTCAAAAAAACAACAAGCCATTTTACTGAAATAATAATGAGCAGGATGCGCTAATTATTTAACTATTAAATAATTTCTATCAAATCAAATACTCAAGATATATTCAGCAACAAAATAATACAGCAGAAATCCGGCCATTTTGATTAATATACTCAGCCTGATGAATAGGGCGACTCCCCTGAGCTTTCCTGATTTTTTATGGCTCGAAATATGGATCGAATCTACATAAGATCTATAAAAAGCTGATTTTTAGTGGAGTTTATGCATTTCTTAGGTTTCACTCATGTTATAAATTGTTAAACTACGCCCAGCGATTTACCAGACTAGAGGTTTTCTTTCACATGACCATCGACTTTAAGCAAGACATTCTCGCTCCTGTTGCTAACGACTTTGCTGCGATGGACACATTCATTAATGAAGGAATTACCTCAAAAGTTGCATTAGTGATGGCCGTCAGTAAACACGTGGTGGAAGCGGGTGGCAAACGTATGCGCCCGATTATGTGCCTTCTGGCCGCCAAGGCGTGTGGTGCTGAAAATTTAGAGCCGCACCGTAAACTGGCTGCAATCATTGAAATGCTGCATACCGCAACACTGGTGCATGATGATGTGGTAGATGAATCCGGTCTGCGTCGCGGCCGCCCGACGGCCAATGCCACCTGGAATAACCAGACTGCGGTTTTGGTCGGTGACTTTCTGATTTCACGTGCTTTTGATTTGCTGGTCGACCTGAATAACATGGTATTGCTCAAAGATTTTTCGACCGGCACCTGTGAAATTGCTGAAGGTGAAGTGCTGCAACTACAATCCCAGCATCAACCGGAAACCACTGAAGCGACTTATTTGAATATTATTCATGGCAAAACTTCGCGCCTGTTTGAACTGGCCACCGAAGGTGCTGCCATTTTGTCGGATAAAGATGAATTCCGTCAGCCTTTAAAAACCTTTGCCGGACATTTCGGCAATGCTTTCCAGATTATTGATGACATTTTAGATTACACCTCCGATGCGGACACGCTCGGCAAAAATATTGGTGATGATCTCATGGAAGGTAAACCGACCCTGCCATTGATTGCGGCACTGAAAAACACCACCGGTGAGCAACATGAAATCATCCGTCGCAGTATTGCGACTGGCGGTACGGAACATCTGGAACAGGTCATTCAGATTGTCAATGAATCTGGTGCGCTGGATTATTGCCGTCAACGTGCTACAGAAGAAACTGAAATTGCAATTGATGCCTTACAGGCATTACCTGACTCCGAATATCGTCAGGCCCTGATTAATCTGGCCAAACTGGCCCTACACCGAATTCAGTAACTTTTAAACTCGCCTATGCATATTAATTTTCTAGATCTTTTTCAAAACATGCAACACCAGCTTGAACAACCTCGGGCGGTGCTGGATGAAAATCTTCTGATTGAACTGGTTGAAAGAATCAGACCTGAAGACAGCAGAAATACCGAAGAGATCGAAGCGAAATTCAATGCATTTATCCGGGCTTTATTACTCACCCCGAATGCGGTTGCCACGCTTCAAACCTTTACCCTGCGGATCATTAACCGCTATAAACAGACCGGTCTGTTTTCCGATACCGGCATTTTGTCTCTAGATGGATTCTGGAACCAGCTAAACCAGCGCCTTGGTGCACATGTCTTGCCGCTGATTCCCGACCATCAGCAACTCCAAGAATTATTCCGCAAGATTTTTTATCACCGTACCGATAAATACTGGCTGGATTATTTTGATGAAGACGACTGGCAACGTTTATTTGCAGTTCTCAATCAAGGACATTCCAATCAGCCTGAAAAAACCCGGATTAAAGATCAGCTGATCAAGGCACTGACCATTTTATCTTACCGGATCAGTGGTATTGGTCTGCACCCTGAATTTATTAATGCCCAGCCTGAACTGATGGAATATGAATCTCCTTTTCTGGTACAGAATCGTGAGATTAACGAGTTTATTCAGGAATATAAAAAACGTTACAACACAGTTACCCTAGTCGATTCGATTACTCCACCTGATGCGTCACAAGCGCTGGTGATGCTGGAACAATGTCATGATGTCGTGGCTAAGATTCGCCGTTCTACCAAGCGGACTGGCGTCAGTGTTAGCCTGACCTATATGCTGGCACTGCTGGAACAATGTCTGGAACGGGTCGAGATTCTGCTGAATATGGTGATGGATGACGATGATCTGCGTTATCAATCCATTGGCCTGTTTATGGCGGACATTACTGAAGCAATTTATAGCGAACGCAGTGTGCGGGCCCTGCTGGCCACCAATAGTGAACTTTTGGCTTTGCAAGTGACTGAAAATGCCAGCAAGACCGGTGAACATTATGTAAGTACCGACAAGCAAGGCTTTCTGGCCATGTATAAATCGGCTGCAGGTGCTGGTGCCATCATCGCGACAATGGCCACCTTAAAAGTTCTGATGACACGCCTCACCATGGCTCCGTTAATGCAGGCTTTTAGCTACAGCATGAACTATTCGCTGGGCTTTATGCTGATTCATGTGCTGCATTTTACCGTAGCGACCAAACAACCGGCGATGACTGCTGCCGCACTGGCGGCTACTGTACAGCAGCGTAAAGGCTCGAAAATGGCTCAAATTGCCGAGCTGGCCGCGCTGATTGTAAATATCATCCGCACCCAGTTTGTCGCCATTTTGGGCAATATTTCGATTGCGATTCCTGTAGCAGCATTGATTACCCTGCTGTGGGATTTTGCGCTGCATGAACCTTTAATGAATCATGCCAAGGCTGCCAAAACCCTGCATGACCTGAATCCGTTTACTTCGTTGGCAATTCCACATGCAGCGATTGCCGGAGTATGTTTGTTCCTGTCCGGATTATTGGCCGGTTATTTTGACAATATGGCCGTTTATCGCAAAGTCGGCCCGCGACTGAAAGCCCATGTGCGTTTATCGCAGCTGATGGGGCAAGAGCGTCTTTACCGTTTTGCTGACTATATTGAACGTAATCTGGGTGCACTGGCGGGTAATTTTATTTTCGGGATCATGCTCGGCAGTATGGGCACCATTGGTTTTATTCTCGGTCTGCCACTGGATATTCGCCATATCGCCTTTGCCTCTGCCAACTTTATTCAGGGTCTAATTACGATCAATGGTCCCGATATCGGCTTGATCGTAGTGTCTTTTCTGGGTGTGTTACTCATTGGCCTGACCAACTTGTTTGTCAGTTTCACTCTGACGATTATTGTAGCCTTACGCGCACGCCGGGTGCGTTTTGAACAGTGGAAACCTTTGGCAAAACTGGTCATGACGCACTTCCTGACCCGACCTAGTGATTTCTTCTGGCCACCCAAGCAAAGCATTGAAATTGACGAAAATCATACATCGACAAAAACTCAAAACTGAGATAATTACACTATATTTAGCAACAAATTCCTTACGAAAAAAATGGAATTCGCATAAAATACGCACACTTGAAAAAAAGTGTACTGACAAGTACACTTTGGTCAGACAATTGACCGATCTGCGAACGGTTAAAAGGACAAGGATTTTTGGCATGCATTACTTGTTACTTTTTGTCGGTATTTTATTTTTAATTTTCAGTGTGTTCATCCTGAATATTCCCGCTTTAAGCAAGCTCGACTTGCAGGCTGTGGAATGGATGAGTCTGTATCGCACCGAGTTTTGGAATCAAATTACTCAGTCCTTATCCCTAATAGGTGGCATGCCATTTGTATTATTTTTATCCACACTATGGTGTATTGCATTGCTGTGGTATAAAAAGTGTACAAATGTAATTTTTATATGTATCGGAATTATCGGAGGAATTCTCCTAGCTTGGCTGTTGAAATTTACGATTGCCCGACCCCGACCACCAGAATCCTTGCATCTGGTTGAAAGCTTTGGAAGTTCCTTTCCAAGTGCCCATAGTCTATATGCGGCCTGTCTGGCTTGTCTGGCAATTTACATCCATCGGCAACATTCCCGTTATACCCTCATCGTAATAGGTGCAGTGGTATGGATGCTGATGATGGGGATCTCAAGAGTTTATCTGGGCGTACATTTTCCTTCAGATGTCATATCCGGCTGGAGTATCAGTTTTATTTGGATTTCGTTGTGGTATATGGTCTGGATCAGATATTGCGCGGCTCACAAATAAGAAAATTTAGATATAAATCTAATTAGAGGTGGAATAATGATGTCTGCAAAGCTTTGGGCACCTGCCCTGACTGCTTGCGCATTGGCAACAAGTCTTGCACTTGTTGGTTGTAGCAAAGATCCTAAAGAGGGCCAGCAAGCTGGTGCTCAACAACAAATGCCACCGACTGAAGTCGGTGTTCTTGTTGCACAACCGCAAAGTGTAGAGCAGTCTGTAGAGCTCTCAGGTCGTACAACAGCATTTGAAATTTCAGACGTACGTCCACAAGCCAGTGGCGTGGTGCTTAAACGCTTGTTCACGGAAGGCAGCTATGTACGTGAAGGTCAGGCCTTGTATGAAATCGATTCAAGCACCAACCGCACTACAGTAGACAATGCCCGTGCAGCGATTGCCCGTGCTGAAGCCAATCTGGGCGTATTGCGTGTGAAGGAAGGCCGTTACCGTCAACTGGTCGGTACCAATGCCATTTCCAAACAGGAATATGATGACATCGCGGCACAGGTCAAACTGGCTGAAGCTGATTTGAATGCCAATCGCGCAACTTTGCGTAATGCAGAAATCAACTTGGGCTATTCGACTGTACGCGCGCCGATTTCAGGCCAGACCAACCGTTCGTCTGTGACGGCGGGTGCTTTGGTAACAGCGAATCAGCCAGAGCCATTGGTAACGATCCAGCGTCTAGATCCCATCTATGTAGATATCAACCAGTCAAGTGCCGAGCTTTTACGTTTACGTCAACAGCTTAATCAAGGCAGCTTGAACAGCTCGAACAACACCAAAGTCAAGTTAAAGCTTGAAGATGGCAGTATCTATCCGGTTGAAGGCCGTCTTGCATTCTCTGATGCCAGCGTGAACCCTGAAACAGGTACTGTGACTTTACGTGCAGTATTCCCGAACAAAAATCACCTGCTTCTACCAGGTATGTTTGCCACTGCACAAATCGTACAGGGTGAAGTACCGAATGCTTTCCTGATTCCGCAAGCAGCTTTGACCCGTACTCCAACAGGTCAGGCGATGGCGATGCTGGTCGGTGCTGACAATAAAGTAACGCCACGTCCAGTGACCACCGTTGGTTCTCAAGGCAGCAACTGGATTGTGACCGAAGGTCTGAATCCAGGCGATAAAGTGATTGTAGATGGTATTGCGAAAGTAAAACCTGAACAGCAAGTTGTACCAAAACCTTATCAACCTCAAGCTGCTGCGCCACAAGGTGCTGCACCGCAACAGCCTGCAGCGAGCGAGAAAAAGGCAGATGATGCTAAAGAGAAACCTGAACAAAAACCTGCTGCAAATGCATAAGGAGTAATGGTTCATGGCTCAATTCTTTATTCATCGCCCGATTTTCGCTTGGGTGATTGCATTGGTCATTATGCTGGCGGGTATTTTAACCATCAGCAAAATGCCGATTGCACAATATCCAACCATCGCACCACCGACCGTCACCATTTCTGCGACTTATCCGGGTGCATCTGCTGAAACTGTTGAAAATACAGTGACCCAGATCATCGAGCAGCAAATGAACGGTATGGATGGCTTGCGCTATATCTCGTCTAACAGTGCGGGTAATGGTTCTTCGTCTATTTCCTTAAACTTTGACCAGGGTGTCGATCCTGATATCGCACAGGTTCAGGTTCAAAACAAATTACAGTCTGCGACTGCCCTGCTGCCTGAAGATGTACAGCGTCAGGGTGTGCGGGTGACCAAATCGGGTGCCAGCTTCCTGCAAGTTTTGGCATTCTATTCGCCTGATAGCAGCCTGACCGCAGATGACATCAAAGACTATGTTAACTCGAATATTGCTGAGCCTTTAAGCCGTGTGGCCGGGGTCGGTGAAGTTCAGGTCTTTGGTGGTTCTTATGCGATGCGTATCTGGCTGGATCCAGCCAAGATGGCCAGCCTGCAAGTAACGCCAAGTGATATTGCTACTGCAATCCGTACCCAGAATGCACAGGTTGCGGTAGGTCAGTTGGGTGGTGCGCCTGCAGTTCAAGGACAAGTGTTAAATGCGACGGTAACGGCTCAAAGTCTGTTACAAACGCCGGAACAGTTCAGCAATATCTTCCTGAAAAATGCCACTTCTGGTGCACAGGTTCGCTTAGGTGATGTTGCACGAGTTGAACTTGGTGCAGATAACTATCAGTTCGATTCTAAATTTAATGGCAAACCGGCTGGTGGTGTAGCTATTAAGCTCGCGACTGGCGCCAATGCCCTGGATACCGCACAAGCAGTTGAAGAGCGTTTAAAACAGTTACGTCCGAACTATCCACAAGGCATGGTCGACCAACTGGCGTTTGACACCACACCATTTATTGAACTGTCGATTAAGAGTGTAGTTAAAACCCTGATCGAAGCGATTATTCTGGTGTTCCTGGTGATGTTCCTGTTCCTGCAGAACTGGCGTGCCACCATCATTCCAACCATGGCGGTTCCAGTCGTCGTATTGGGTACTTTTGCCGTCATTAACATCTTTGGCTTCTCGATTAATACCCTGACCATGTTTGCCATGGTATTGGCGATTGGTCTTCTGGTCGATGACGCGATTGTTGTGGTCGAGAACGTCGAACGGGTCATGGTGGAAGAACATCTCGATCCGGTGGCTGCAACTGAAAAATCGATGAAACAGATTTCTGGCGCATTGATTGGTATTACCTCGGTGCTGTCGGCAGTATTCGTTCCAATGGCTTTCTTCGGTGGAACCACCGGGGTCATTTATCGCCAGTTCTCGATTACGCTGGTCACAGCGATGGTCTTGTCACTGGTGGTTGCCTTAACCTTTACCCCTGCCCTGTGTGCGACTCTGCTGAAACAGCATGATCCGAACAAGCCGGAAAGTAATGGTATTTTTGCACGTTTCTTCCGCTGGTTTAATAGCAGTTTTGACAAGGTTTCTGTGAAATATCAGGGCGGCGTCAACCGCATGACTCACAGCAAGATTTTCTCAGGCGTGGTGTATGCCGTGGTACTGGGTATTATTGTGCTGTTGTTCCAGAAACTGCCTTCTTCGTTCCTACCGGATGAAGACCAGGGCGTGGTCATGACGCTGGTTCAGTTACCGCCAAATGCAACCTTGGAACGTACCGACAAAGTGGTCAGCACCATGACCAACTATTTCTTGGAAAACGAGAAAGAGCATGTAGAATCCGTCTTTAGTGTGGCAGGTTTCTCCTTCACGGGTGTGGGACAAAATGCAGGTCTGGCTTTCATTAAGTTGAAAGACTGGTCAGAGCGTCACAGTCCGGAATCTCAAGTCGGTGCCATTATTCAACGTGGTATGGCGCTAAACATGATTGTCAAAGATGCGTCTTACATCATGCCGCTACAATTACCTGCAATGCCTGAACTGGGTGTGTCGGCTGGCTTTAACTTACAGCTCAAAGCTGCAAGTGGTCAAAGTCATGACCAGCTCCTGGCAGCACGTAATACGATCCTCGGTCTAGCAGCACAAGACTCGCGTCTGGCTGGTGTGCGTCCGAATGGTCAGGAAGATACTCCACAGTACCGTGTCATTGTCGATCATGCACAAGCCGGTGCATTGGGCGTGAGTGTTGCTGAAATTAACAGCACCATGGGTATTGCTTGGGGCGGTTCGTATATCAATGATTTCATTGATCGCGGTCGTGTCAAGAAAGTCTATGTTCAGGGTGAAGCTGGCTCGCGGATGATGCCGGAAGATCTGGACCAATGGTATGTGCGTAATAACCGCGGTGAAATGGTGCCATTCTCGGCGTTTGCCACAGGCGAATGGACCTACGGTTCACCACGTCTTGAGCGTTATAACGGCGTATCGTCCATGAACATTCAGGGTACACCTGCTCCGGGTATCAGCTCGGGCGATGCAATGGTGGCCATGGAAGAAATCGTGGCGAAATTACCAGAAATGGGCTTGCAAGGTTTCGACTATGAATGGACTGGTCTGTCTCTGGAAGAACGTGAGTCTGGCGCACAAGCACCATTCTTGTACGCGCTTTCACTGTTGATCGTGTTCCTGTGTCTGGCAGCCCTGTATGAAAGCTGGTCGATTCCGTTCTCGGTTCTACTGGTGGTGCCATTGGGTATTGTGGGTGCATTATTACTCACCTTTGGTGGAATGGTGCTGCTGCAAAACCCGAACCTGTCGAATAACATTTACTTCCAGGTGGCGATTATTGCCGTAATTGGTCTTTCTGCGAAAAACGCGATCTTGATTGTCGAGTTTGCGAAAGAATTGCAGGAACAAGGTGAAGAGTTATTTGAAGCGACCTTGCATGCGGCAAAAATGCGTTTACGTCCAATTATCATGACCACATTGGCCTTTGGTTTTGGTGTATTACCGCTTGCTCTGGCTTCAGGTGCGGGTGCAGGTAGCCAGCACTCAGTCGGTTATGGTGTACTTGGCGGCGTGATCAGCTCGACCTTGTTAGGTATCTTCTTTATCCCGGTATTCTACGTGTGGATTCGAAGTGTCTTTAAATACAAACCAAAACAACAAAATCAGGAGTATAAGTCGTAATGCAAAATGTATGGTCTATTACAGGTCGTAGCATTGCGGTATCTGCCCTTGCGCTTGCTTTGACGGCCTGTCAAAGCATGCGTAGTCCAGAGCCGGTTGCGCAGGCAGATATCCCGAGCAGCTATACCAATGCGTCTGGTACTTCTGTAGCAGAACAAGGTTATAAAAACTTTTTTGCTGATCAGCGCCTGTTACAAGTGCTGGATCTGGCATTAAACAATAACCGTGATTTGCGTATTGCTGCCCTCAATATTCAACGAGCTCAGCAACAGTATCAAATTACTGAAAACAACCAGTTACCGACGATTGGTGCCAGTGGTAGCGTATTGCGCCAGGACACCATGAATTCGCAGAATCGTGGTGCAGTGACAACTTATAATGTCGGACTGGGTGTAACTGCGTATGAACTGGATTTTTGGGGACGTGTCCGCAGCTTGCGTGACAATGCGCTAGATAACTTCCTGGCAACCCAAAGTGCGCGAGATGCGACGCAAATTGCCTTGATTGGTCAGGTATCTCAGGCTTGGCTCAGCTACTCGTTTGCCAATGCTAATCTGGCTTTGGCTGAACAAACGCTGAAAGCCCAGCTTGAATCGTTCAATCTGAACAAGAAACGTTTTGATGTCGGGATTGATAGCGAGCTTCCAGTGCGTCAGGCGCAAATCTCGGTTGAAACAGCACGTAATGATGTTGCGAATTACCGAACTCAGGTGGCACAGGCACAAAACCTGTTAAACCTGCTGGTCGGTCAGCAAGTGCCTGCGAATTTATTACCAGCACAACGCGTGACCCGCATCACTTCAAATACTGCATTGGGTTCAGGCTTGCCAAGTGATCTGCTGATTAACCGTCCAGATGTTCGTGCAGCAGAATACCGTCTGTCTGCGGCAGGTGCCAATATTGCGGCAGCACGTGCACGCCTGTTCCCGACGATTAGTTTGACCGGTTCAGCAGGTTATGCCTCTACGGATTTAGGCGACCTGTTTAAGTCGGGCAGTTTTGCCTGGTCATTTGGTCCGAGTCTGGATATTCCAATTTTTGATTGGGGTACCCGTCAGGCCAATATCCGTATTTCTGAAACCGATCAGCAAATTGCCTTGTCAGATTACGAAAAGTCGATTCAGACTGCTTTCCGTGAAGTGAATGATGCTTTGGCGGTACGTCAGAATATTGGTGATCGTCTTGCAGCTCAGCGCCGCCTGGTCGAAGCAACCAACACCACCTATCGCTTGTCTCAGGCACGTTTCCGCGCCGGAATTGACAGCTATCTGACGGTACTGGATGCACAGCGTGCGTCTTATGCAGCAGAACAAGGTTTGTTATTGCTTGAACAGGCCAATCTGAACAATCAGGTTGAAGTCTACAAAACCCTGGGGGGCGGCTTGAAAGTCAATACGACGGATACCTTGCCGAATACACCGTCTGTATCTGAACAGCGCCGTGCGGCAGAACAACCAGCGCAATAAATTCCAGACAGATCAGGAAAAGCTCACTTCGGTGGGCTTTTTTTTATTGCATTTTCGAGGCAGTTTTCCTATTGTCATAGACTAGCGATTTATTTAGAAAACATGCACATGTTACTTAGCAATCTGGAATCTGTACCGGGACATACCATTCGCCAGCAAATTGATGTGGTGTACGGCAGTACCGTACGCAGCAAACATGTCGGACGTGACTTATTGGCCGGCCTGAAAAATATTGTCGGTGGTGAGCTTACCGCCTATACCGAACTGCTGGAAGAATCCCGTCAGGAAGCCATGAACCGCATGATTGAAAAAGCCCGTAGTATGGGTGCCAATGCGATTGTCGGCATTCGTTTCTCGACCTCTAATATCGCCCAAGGTGCTTCTGAACTCTTTGTTTATGGGACAGCCGTAGTCGTTGATCCGATCATGCCGAAATTGCCCGACCCTTTTCCGCAGGCAGATTAAAGCATGGATGGTTTAATTCTCCAGATCATCATTTTTGCCATTCTGTTTAGTGTTGGTTTCGGTTTTGGACGTTATAACGAAGGTAAACATTTTCGTTATCTGGATGAACAGGAACAACGTCTGGCCTATATCCGGGTGAACAATAGCCGCTTCGTTGTGTCTGAATATTCCGGACAGATGATCAGCAGCAATGTGGTCATTTCCCATGATTATTTTAAATATGCGATTGCCAATGTACAGAATATGCTGGGTGGCCGTCTGACCAGCTATGAAAGTGTAGTAGAACGCGCACGACGTGAAGCGATTGTACGTTTAAAACTGGAAGCCGAAAAAATTGGTGCGACTCAGATTATGGGCATTCGGCTCAGCACGACTGAACTCGGTATGCAAGGTGGCATGGTGGAAGTCTTTGCTTATGGCACTGCAATCCAACAACCCGCTCAATCCGTTTAAACATCAGTTCAGAAAAAATCTATTGAGATAATCACGCCTGCTACGCGATCCGCGCAGTCAAATGACTCAACTCGAATCAGTTCGACACCTTTAGGATGAAATGTTGTAGAGGAAATAACTCAGACCGTTGCAATCTTCTTTATTGCAAACGGTTCTGTGCTAGGATCTTGAGAAGTCAGCAAAACAAATATAAATGGCATGATGCAGCTTCTTCAATCTATAAAAACGGCACTTCAATCCCGTCTGTATTTCTTTATTATTTTCCCAGCCATTATTGGATTTTATCTGATTTTACAGACAGTCACCCCTTTGAGCTGGTCAAGCTGCCTGTTAATCAGCTGGAATATCGCGATTTACGCTTATTTATTATTGACCATAAAAAAACTCTGGCGTATTGATCATGCTCATATTCTGCAACGCGCCATGCAACAGGATGCCAGTAAATGGATCATTCTGTTTCTGGTGATCATCACCCTGATCATGTGTTTTATTGCGATTATTATTGAAATTAATCATTTACCCCAAGATACCACCATCCGAACCGGTCATTTAATCTTGTCAGTTCTGACCATTATTTCAGCTTGGTTCTTGATGCATACGATTTTTGCAATTCATTATGCGCATGACTTTTATTTGGCGCTCGATAAACAGCAACAAGGCGGACTAGATTTCCCCAATACCACCAGACCGACTTATCCGGACTTTCTATATTTTAGTTATATCATCGGGACTTCTGCGCAAACTGCAGATGTATCCATTACTTGCCAATCCATGCGGGTTCTCAATACCCTACATTTGCTTTTGGCCTACGGATTCAATACCACCATTCTGGCCATCAGCATTAACGTGACGGCAAACTTTATCAGTACTTAAAAAAGTTTTTTGGATAGTGGCAGTACCCTGAAAATAGCGATCTACTGCCCAATCAGCTACCACTATCCTGCGTCTAACCTGAGCAGTTTTTAAATTAAGTCAATCACACTTTTTGATTGCTTCAAGCGGTGAGACCTTTACGCAATTCATCTTCGACGATGCTGAGTTCAATTTCACTAAATTTACGAATCTCACCTTCAGCATGCTTTTCTAGCATGCCACCCAGCAAAGGCACTTTGACTTTGACTGTCCAGTTTAGCTGGAACTGGATCTGGTCTTCATCTCCGGTAACTGCACGCTGACAAATGGCCTCGATCGGCAAGTTCGCACCGAGTTGTACCGTCGAAGTCATTTCATTCAGATCGCTAACATCGGTACGCTGCAAACGGAATGCATCTTTGAGTAATTTTTTTGCGATATCAGGAATATTAACATCCAGATTATAAGCGCGTTTCAGGGTATACATATGCCCCTGCTTTTCCGAAACCAGGATTTCCAAGTTTTGCGCAGGAATTCGATGGCAAACTGCCTCATGCAAACGAATATCATTGGCCAAACGCTTAAATTCATCAATAGACACGCCATTGATAATTGCTTTCACGGTGAACTGATGTGCCATGCTATTTTTTCCTTATTTTTATTACGATATTCGCCTATGCCACTCTCGGCTGATGCGAATAAAAATCAGATACAGAGATGACTCTGCAATTTATATCAACTTTATAGCGGATGTCATTATTCTTTTATCGGGAAATACCGGCAATCCGGTCAATGTTTGCAACATAGTTTTACTGAAAGCTGTGCTTGTCCACAGCTGATCTGTAGCTGTGCTTCACCATAATAAATCACGGCATGAAACTCATCGGCACCATCGTCCAGACCGGAAATATAGTATTCTGTACCAACCGGAAAATCCTGCAACCAGTCAGTCTTATAAAAATCCGAGACCGAATCAAACTGCAAATACAGTTCAGGCTCAGCTTCGATCTTCATCGCGAGTGCAATAAACTTCTGTAATTGTGCTTGATGAAAACCAATGATCATAGCGCTCCTGCCTTTTTAGTCCGGATCATTGTTCGCCAGACTTCGTACATTTTAAATGACTATTTCAAGAATAGGATTCACGAGTCTTGAGGTTTTTCTAGCGCAAGATTATGGCTTGAAGGAGATAAATTATATGGGCTATTTCCGCCAAGCGGCAGAAAAAATCTGAGCTAAGGCATGAGATACCTTTTCTGAATTGCAATGGCTTAAGTACGTAGTCTGAGATCTTCAATCGTAGAAAATGACTGAAAGTGGTGTTCTAAGCACAGTCAGAATGCAAAAGTTCCCTACGAATTTCATGCCGGTGCTCTTCTCCAAAACGGTCGACATGTGCATAGAATACGCCATAGCGACCGACATAATATTCCAGTGACTGATCATAAAAATTCCAGAAAATAGACCATTCGCCTAAATCCATCTGACGAATCTGGGTACCACTGTGCATCGGCATTTTTTGTAATAGTTCTTGCTGTAACTGTTCGGCCTGTGCCCGATTCTCAATATGCACCTGCCGTTGAAAGAATAGCTGTGCCACATCGTCAAACAGTTCCAGTTCATAAGCATCCACCAGATGTACTTGCTGCTCTTGCTCGATGACCTCTTGCTCTGTCATGCTAGAAATCTGTGCCGGTTTTTCTGGACGCTGACACACCAGATGGCGCTGAGCTTTATAGATCTTTCTGCCGACGATCCAGGCAGCATTCAACATGAATAAAACACATAACAACAGCAGTAATTTCAGCATGGTGGATGATCTCATGTGACTAATTTTATTTTTATGGTTATAGGATCAAGATTCATTTGAATAGTCCCTTTTGACTCAGCATACGTCTATTTTTTATACAGTGCAAACTTGAGGCTTATTTTTACTATTTATCTTCTCTGCTTGCTCATTTGTGCCCAGATTCGAACTTCGATTTATTTAAAAATGGATTTACTTTGATTTTTTATTTTTAACGCTGTAATGAGATTTAAGAACTTAAGATAAACAAACAGGACAAATCAGCAACAGAACCAATCTTCACATTGATAAATCACAGCAAAGATGCTCAAAAAACTACAATATTGTTCTGTTTTTTACCCTCTTCTTTTTTATCAAATAAACCTTCCCTATAAATGTTCGAGAAAATGAATAATATTATGATTCGTGAAGGGAGGGTCGAAGATATACCTCAAATTATTCAGGTCATTCATGACAGCATTCAGTCCTGTGTACTGGATCATCAGCGTGAAGAAAGCAAAATTCAAACCTGGCTAGAAAAGTTTGATCATGCCAGCCTGATTGTCGATATGCTGTATAACGATTGCTGGGTTTATCTCATCTATGACAAGGTCGTCGGGTTCTTATTGGTCAGTGATGCTGGAGAAATCCGGATGCATTATGTGGCCCAACACTGCCAAAGGCTGGGGTTTGGCACCGAGTTATTTCATCAAATGCATCACGCTTTATTAAAGAAAAAAATTCATCAGATTGAAATACAGTCTACTCAAACTGCCTTAAGTTATTATCAACACTGCGGCTTTCATCCACATTCTGCCGAGTCAGAAGATGAATCGCGTTATCTGTATAAATATGTTTTTTAATCGGCCTCTTTTTCAATTTTCAACTGATCACGTCCTGCCTGTTTGGCGGCGTAGAGCTGCACATCTGCCGCTTTCATCAATTCATGAATATCTGCATAGCCATGTTTTTGTTCAACCCAGGCCGCGCCCATACTAACCGTAACATAATCTTTTGCATCTGGCCGATTCAGATGTTGCATACGCTGTTCCCGAATCTGGTTTAACACATTTTCCAGATTTTTAAGGGCAGTTTGAACCGGCATTCCAGTGAGCAGAATCGCAAACTCTTCACCACCATAACGTGCCAGATAGCCAGACGGTGGCAAAGTGCCTTGAATAATCCTGACCAGATTTTTCAGGATTTCATCGCCTTTTAAGTGGCCATAGTAGTCATTATAATTTTTAAAAAAATCGACATCGAGCATGGCAAAAATTAAGGTATGTTGCGGCTGTTGTTGGGTCTGTATAAACTGCTGCTGGATTTCATGATTTAAGGCACGCCGGTTAAAAGCTCCGGTCAGTGCATCAATATTCATCTGCTGTTCCAGTTTGGCATTCACTTCACGCAGCTGCTGGGTACGCTCTTTGACTTTTTGATCGAGCGAATTATTGAGTGCGATCAGGTTCAGGTTTAGCTGTTCAGTCTCATAAGTTTGATGTGCATAATGTCTGGACTGCTGAAACATGATTAATAAGGCATAGATACTGGTTGAGATAAAGAACAGATGCGTGGTTTTAATTACATTGATCAGCAACAGATAATCATTCAAAAAAGTGACACAGAGGAAAATAATCGCAATCAGATTTAGACGTGAATAATGCTCTTTATAACGTAAGGTCTGATAAAAGCCGTAAATAAAATTACCGATGATGACCAGGGCGAAAATCGCACTAAATAGGGCCAGTCGTTCAAATATCTCAGGAGGTGAAAATAGGGTAAAAATAATGTTAAAGACCAGTAAGGCCACCGCGATATAATAAATCACCGGATTTAAATAGCGCCGATTAAACAGATGCATATAACTGAGAAAAAAGAAGGCAGCAACAAAAGTAAACAGATACTCTAAGCGGGTTCCCCACAGCCAGTTAATATTGGTAAATACCGAATAGGCATAGGGTGCAGAAAACAGGTTATGCAGGGCCAAAAAGACAATAAACCAGCCAAAAACAAAGATACTTTTACTGTTACGTTCTCGTGATCCTCTGAAGACCGAAAACAGAATAGTAAACATCCCCACCCCAAGTACCGCGCCGCACACCATGGCAATACTCATCATGAGCTGCTGGAATTGGCGATTGATGGTACCTGCAACGCCGATCTGCATCGGTCGTTCGAGACCACCATGCAAGTGGGTATAATTGGAAGCCTGAATGCTTAAAGTAATATATTCAGTTTCTGGAACAAAATAGCCAATACGCGGTGCTTTTTCAGTCACCTGCTTTTCAGGTGTAGTACTGATTTCCCCGAGCCGAACAATAAACTGTCCATTGACATATACCCGATAGGCACCGTATTGGGTCGGAATCCGAATCGCGATGCGTCGCCCGATAAATTCTTTCGGAATTTTAAAATAGCCAATAAAGGTGCCGTAGCCAGAATTTGAACCCGCCAGAGTTTTAAAAGAGGCTGGTAATTTAGAGCCTGTTGAACATTCATAATTTGAGCCAGATATAAGCACAAGCAAGAGCGACCGTATTTTCATAACTCTGCTTGAGCTTAACAAGTTCAGAGACCAGTTAGGTATAGAAGATCATGAATACAAGCGTATGGGTAACTTTAAACTAAGAGTATTAGACCTTGCTGTTAAAGAAATTAATGAAAAATCAGATATTAAAGTCAGTTATACGCAGGTGAAAAAAGGTAGGACAATTACAGGCTTTAAGTTTGTAGTTCATGAGAAACTGAAAACTAAAACAGAAAAAACAAGTAAGTTGCGTGATGTTGATACTGCTGATATGTTCACAGTTGAGGGTTTAAATGATAAACAGCTAGGACGTATCGTTCGCAATCCTGCTTTTATGGCAGAATACAATCATTTAGTAAGTCCGACTAGCCCAGCTGGACAGTCGCAGCAAGGATGGGAGTTTGAGATGGTTAATCGCCTTAAAAAAGACGCTTCTCAATTTAAGAAACGTCCAATCAGGGATTATTTAGAGTATTAAGGCTAGCAGTTTATTATAAGTGGTTCTCTTATATTGGTCTGTTTTAGGTAGCCTATTAATAGGCCTAAGAGGCTTTTTAAGTGGTTCCTTTGGGGTATACCGTCTGTTAAAAAGTAATTGACTTCTCACTACCGGCTCAAAGAGTGGTATGCAACTTAATTCTATTAGATAAGGGTCTGATACTTGGGATGATTACCGTTCTAATTGAAGTCATTTGTCATAACGCCCGTTATGCGAACAATAGATATTATGAGTCTGATTGTTTAAGTAAGCATGTTAGCATTAAAGTAGAAGGAGTTAATTGATTATTGAATTGCTCCTTAAAAAAATTTACTGTAAGCAGATTTTTGAAGTTCAAATCATCAATCAAAAAATTACGCCTTCATTTAAACGCAATTGCAAGCTATCAGTAAAGGTGACTGAAAAAGGCGTCGCACCATTTAACTCAAGACTATTGAGCCTTTGTGCCATTGGGTGACTGTTCGTTGTATCAACACTTAGCTTAAGATCACCTTTAGTGGCAATTTTAGCGCCATTTAATGTACGTGTATCTGCGGTTGCCCGTATTAACGCATCATTTAACATTGAATATAAAACTAAGTCTGCCCAAGGTGCGGTAACTGATGCGCCGATCGTACCTGATAATGACAAGATTGATGTTTGAGGATTCTCTGGATGTTTGACAGAACTACTAAAATCCTTATTGTCTAAATTAAAATCAATATCGGTGACGAATTTCGGGTAGCCCCATAATTCTTTACCTGCACGACACGCAACTTCGGTGGTTACCGGTAAATCACAAACCCACATGCCGGTATTGCGTCGATCTGGTGGTAATGTCATTTCCACCAATGGATGAGTCGGTGTGTCTTGGTCTGCAGGATAGACAAGCATACTTGATGCAACTTCGTGATAAGGCTCGCCATCAGTTAATTCACGATAATCATAGAAAGCTAGACTAAATAACGCTTTATTGCCTATAAGCTTAGCAACCTTTAACTTTGGATTGTCCAATACACTGACTGCTTTGTCATAATCGACCATAAAAAAAGCAATCAGGCTTGACGCATCAAAGTACTTAATAGGCAGCTGAGCCTCACC
Organism: Acinetobacter sp. CIP 101966; assembly: GCF_000369725.1. Classification (NCBI taxonomy): domain Bacteria; kingdom Pseudomonadati; phylum Pseudomonadota; class Gammaproteobacteria; order Moraxellales; family Moraxellaceae; genus Acinetobacter; species Acinetobacter sp. CIP 101966. Next base: position 1,109,863 of record NZ_KB850160.1, read on the forward strand.
TTGTGACATCTGTCTTGTGTGGGTGGCTTGTTGAAAAAATGGGTCAGCATGCCATTTATTATTCACGTTTTTATTCATTATCATAGGTTAAGTACCTTTGTTATTATCAGATTATTTTTAATCAGTTTTATTTGAACATGACAATAGAAAAGTATAAAGCGTTATTGTGTAAGGCAGTGCGTTCTACTCAATTAATTTAAAGTTTGGAAGTTATAACTAGAGCCTGTTGAACATTCATAATTTGAGCCAGATATAAGCACAAGCAAGAGCGACCGTATTTTCATAACTCTGCTTGAGCTTATCAAATCTGGTGGCAACCGCCCTATACTGTTTTAGCTTAGCGAAAGCATTTTCTACTAGATGCCTGGCTTTATACAAGTCCCAGTCCATATGGTCGTTAGAAGACTGAGTGTTTCGTTTTCGAGGGATGTTATTATGCGTCCCTGCTTGTTCAATATGGGCTCGTAGTGCATCAGAATCATAGCCTTTATCGGCACATAAAACCTCTGTATCGCTCAAATTAACCTTATCTATTAAATCAGGTGCGACTTTGACATCGTGGGTTGTGCCATCTGATAAAAGAAAGATAATCGGATTGCCATGAGCATCAACTGCTAAGTGAATCTTGGTCGCGCGGCCTGCCACACTTTTGCTAATGGATTGTAGGTTCTCGTTGCCTCCATTGCTGTGCTGATGCGCTTTAATATGAGTGCCATCGATAAAGACCCACTCAAGGTCTGCGTCTTTGATCAGTAACGTAAATAATGCAATCAGCTTATTACTGCGAAACCAGCGCTGGTAAGCTTTATAGATGGTATTAGGCTTGCCAAAATACTCGGGTAAGTCGCGCCAAGGACAGCCAACACGCATGCGATAAAGCACGCCTTCAACCGTTTGTCTAAGATTTCCTTTGTCATAGATATTAAGTTCTAGTAATATAGGTTTCAGTCTTGTCCAGTGTTCATCTTTGAGCATGGTGCGAGGCATAGCGAACGATATCTTTTTTGTGTGAGAACTTAAAGATTAACCGTTCGCTATTTTTTTTGCCATTAATTTATACCCAATGTTCAACACGCCCTAACTGTTTTTGACTGCAGTACAGGACTGGGCTGAATAATAAACTGGCTCGGATAAAACAGCCATTTTCCCTGCAAAGGACTCGTACTATGTTCGGTAAAATGGACTTCAGCAATATGGTCGTGAGATTGCTGCTGAAATGACGGCGACGGGAGTTCATCCTGAGCGATTGCTGAACTTGTGATGCAAGTCATCCAGCTAAAGGCACAGACAAATACGAAAAAACAGACATTCCTTATCAAGTTATGCAAATACGTTCTATCTCAAGATAATTCTTTATTATTCTTATAATTTACAAGGAATATTTTTGATTTCAAATCTTTTTAGATGTTTTTTGTAGCTTCTCCGGCACAGCCTATTTTGAAGCGACTGCACCGGAATCACCGTACATATTTTAATAAAAAATATAACTTATATTCAGAAAGTTAAATCATTTTAATCACGTGTTTTTACATCAAACAGTTCAATTTCAAAAATCAGGTTAGAATTGGCTGGAATGACTTTACCCATTTTACGTTCGCCATAGGCCAAATGTGCAGGCACCATCAGTTTACGCTTACCGCCAACTTTCATTCCCAGAATCCCCTGATCCCAGCCTTTGATTACACGACCTGTGCCAATGACGGTTTCAAAATAATTACCACGGTCAATAGAAGAATCAAACTTGGTTCCATCTTCCAGCCAGCCAGTATAGTGCGTGGTAATTAAGGCACCTTTCACCGCTTCTTTACCTTCACCTACTTTTAAATCAATAATTTCAAGTTCGTTGATCATGGTTATTTACCTGAGAGGAGCATAAAATTTCAAAGCTCAGTATAAACCGGATTGCTCTGTTTTTTTAAGTCTGGGTCATTGATGGGTTAAAAGCTGAGTTCCTGAATATTCTTATCATTGAGTAAATACTGGGTTAATTCTTGATGATTCTTGGCCGATCCCATCAGGATCCAGCGTCCGACAATCTGTTGATCGACTTTTTTTTGTGAGGAATGCACCACTTTTAGCTTGTAACGCTTAAATAGCATTTCGTAGTGATTGGAATCATTTTCATCAAATGGACAGACAATTTCATAATTGCGTTCCTGATTCAGAGATTCGATGCCGCGCTGTACATACATCAATAGAACCAGCACCACCATGACAATAAAAGTAGCCCAAATACTTAAGAGTTCATAGCCTGCACCGACCGCCATGCCGAGTGCGGCTGTCATCCAGATGGTGGTCGCGGTGGTAATTCCAGAAATACGGTTATCATCTTTCAGGATAACACCAGCACCTAGAAAACCTAGTCCAGTCAAGACATTGGCGGCCAGCCGGTCAGGATTGGCCACGCCTATTTTCAGGGAAATAATGGTAAATAAACAGGAACTCAGACTGACCATAATCATGGTACGCAGTCCGGCAGATTTACTGTGATACTCACGCTCTGCACCAATAATTGCGCCGATCGCGACAGCTAGCAGTAAATCATAAAGTTCATGGTACATGGTGCAACCCTGCGTATTCTTATTCCTCAGATATACGCAATTTGAGCTACAGGATACAAGTCCAGACTTGCATCCTTATTTGGCCTTATTGTAACTGTTCCCACTCCACCAGCACCTGGCCCTGATCGCCAATCAAGGTCCATTCACCATCCATCACATTGAGCTGTAACTGCATGGTGCGTTCGCATAACTGTGGCAATGCGTCGGTGGTTGCGGTAGATAACTTCCACACTTCCACATTTTTTAAGATTTTTAATTTGCTGCTGCGCTTATACCATTCATCCACCGCAGAACCATAGGTGACGACTGCGACCTGCTTGCAACGCGCACTGGCCTTTTTGACTTTATCTTCGTCCGGGCTACCGACTTCAATCCATTTGACCAGTTGCCCGGTCAGATCCTTTTCCCAGAGTGCCGGTTCATCGGTTTCAAACAGATCCTTGGTAAATTCCAGTGCTTCATCGGCATAGCGTGCATAGGCCAGAATACGCACCATCAAGCGTTCAATGGTTTCTGAAGGATGCAGCGCCATCGTCAGCTGATAATCCTCATAACGATGCGTATCCATATCCGCAATATTCAAATCAACCTTATAAATCGTCGCTTTTAACGCCATCACATAATCCTCAAATTTGGCGCCTAGCATATAAGATTTAGCGCTATTTTGCTGAACAGATTTAGGCCAATAATTCATTCAGCGCACTAGAAACAGTACCATTATTTCTCTGGATCCATACGACATTGCATCAGGGCAGTTTCAAAGGCCAGCCAATCCCGTGACTGTTGATAAATCACTTCTACCCGGTTATCAATGCCTTCATCTGCCGACTGATAATTAAACTGCTCAGGATTAAAATTAAAGCTTTTCCAGCCTTGATCCGTATTAAAAATTCCCTTGATTCTGAGCCAGTCTTTTTGTTCACAGAGCAGATCCAGCAGATCATAAAAATTGAATTGCCAGCGTTTTGGCAATTTCCAGCCCGCAACCTGATAACCCTGCGCGCTTTCTACATAATGATAAGGCATTTGCTGAATCACTAAGGGCGTATCTGCTGAACGGGTGGTCTGTTGCTGTTTTAACAAAGGCTGAATCTGACGGGCGGAACCCCGATAGTCCTGCTTGATCAGTTCGATATCGAGTTGTCCATGCTCGGTGAACAACCACTGTTGGGCATAAGGTTGATATTCTGTCTGAAGTTGCGTGAGTGCTGCGTGGTCTGCGGTTGTCATCAAGTCAGTATGTGAAATCACCACAATATGCGCTGCCTTGAGTTGGTCTGCGTACAGGTTTTGCTGAGTCCAGTCTCGATCATGCAAACGTGAACCATCTACCACTGTGACCAATGCCTGCATGTTTAAATGACTCTGCCAGTGCGGTTCGGTCAGCTGTTCCAGTAATTGGCCAGGATGCCCCAGTCCGGTAGGTTCGATAAACAGACGATCCGGTTTCACTTCTGACAGCAGGCGTGACAAGGCAATCTGCATCGGTAACTGGCTACTGCAACATAGACAACCACCCAACAGCTCTTTGACCGCATAACCCTGATCTTGCGGCAATAACTGCTGGTCTACCCCAATCTGGCCGAATTCATTCATTAGCACAGCCCAGATTTCCTGTTCCGGTTTTTGCTGTAATAAATGTTTGAGTAGTGTGGTTTTACCTGCACCCAAAAATCCGGAAATGATATGGACAGGAATAGCCTGCGACGCTGACAGAATTTTCAAAATCGACTCTCAAGAGATTGAATAGAAATAGCAATACTCTGCATTATAAAGCACAGTGTGACTTTAAAATGCGTGTTCTTCGCAAACACGATGTGAAAATCACAGAGATAAAAATTAATGGAATGATCCAAAATTATCAATTTTCTATGTTAACTTTTATTTCAAATTTGATTTTTGAAATATTCATACACACTTTCATTAAATAAAACTCTGCATAATTAACAGAAATAAAATAACTTTCTCAGTTTTGTATCTGCTCAGTTATTCCCTGCGTGTCGCTTTTGTTAATTGATTTGCTCAGTAAAATTCCTGTGCTTAGGATGGGCATCTGTCGAATTGATGTGATGGTCAGTTCAGCAGATTACATGACATGAATAAAAGGATGCCAAAAATGAAATATGCACAAATCTTACTTGCCACTACGCTTACTGCTGCTGCAGCCACCAGTTTTGCTGACAGCAAAACCACAGATGCGAAAACCACCACTGCAGAAGAAAAAGTGATTGTGACTACTCAGGAATTACCTGAATCAAATGCTCCAGTTGCAGGCGCATCTGCAGAGCAGCCTGCTGCCTCTGAAGCTGCTGCGGAAAGCACGCCCCCTGCAAAACCTGCTGTACGTTAAGTGATTGAACGACTCGTTTAATCCTTCAATGAAGATATCAGGGACAGTAATTCTCCAGTAGGCTTTGTCCTATACTGCCCCGATCTTATTCGATGCTGAATCATGCTTGATGCTGGTTCAGCATTTTTATTGCGCAAAATCCATTTATCACCATAGTCAAAACTGATCATAGAATTAATACTGGCTATTAAGCTTTTATTATTTTTATATTTAAAATCAATTTCTTATTTAAAAAACACCCATTTCAATCCAATATTATCCATATACTTCAGCTACTATCGCCTAACTTGTTTCTGGCTTCTCACTGTCCCTTAATAGCATCAAATGCAAGTCGATTGAATGGACATTCGCTATGAGCAATACTAATTACACTACTGAAGTGGCAATTCTCGGCGCCGGCCCTGTCGGCTTAACCATTGCCAACTATCTGAGCAAGCAAGGCGTAGCTGTCACGATTGTCGAGCAACTGGATAGTTTGATTGATTATCCACGTGCGATTGGAATCGATGATGAATCCTTGCGTACCATTCAATCTTTGGGTTTAGTCGATCAAGTCTTACCGCATACCACCCCGAATCATGCGATGCGCTTCTTAACGCCTAAAGGTCGCTGTTTTGCTGATATTCAACCTTTAACACGTGAGTTTGGTTTCTCGCGCCGTAATGCCTTTATTCAGCCACAAGTCGATAACGTTCTGCTGCAAGGCTTAAAGCAATATAAAAACACCCAAGTGCTGTTTTCTCGTCAATTGACCCAGTTTAGTCAAGATGCTGACGGCGTAACACTTAACCTGCAAAATAAAGAGGGCGATGCAGAAACCATCCGCGCTCAATACCTGATTGCTTGTGATGGCGGTAATTCTTATGTGCGCCGCAACCTGGGCATTGCCTTTGAAGGTGAAACCGCACCGAATCAATGGATCGTGATCGACCTTGAGAATGACCCGCTGGCTACACCGCATATTTACTTATGTTGTGATCCTGTACGTCCTTATGTATCAGCCGCATTGCCACATGGTATTCGCCGGTTTGAATTTATGGTTATGCCGGGTGAAACGCAGGAAGAACTGAGCAAACCGGAAAATATTGCCAAACTTCTGTCCAAGGTGTTACCAAGCACGGATGGTATTGAAGTGATCCGTCAGCGTGTCTATACTCATAATGCCCGTATTGCGGACAAGTTCCGTGTCGACCGTATTTTGCTTGCCGGTGATGCTGCGCACATTATGCCGGTATGGCAAGGTCAGGGCTATAACAGCGGTATGCGTGATGCCTTTAACTTGGCCTGGAAAATGGCGCTGGTTGTTCAAGGCAAAGCTGGCCCAGCACTTTTAGATTCGTATCAGATCGAACGTAAAGACCATGCCAAGGCGATGATTGACCTGTCGGTGATGGCAGGTCACGTACTGGCACCACCGAAAAAATGGCAAGGTTTTGTTCGTGATGGTATTGCCTATGCCCTGAACTACATCAAGCCGATCAAACAGTACCTGCTGGAAATGCGTTTCAAGCCAATGCCAAAATATCATGACGGCGCACTTTTGAGTAACGGAGCCAAGAACTCTCCAGTCGGTAAGATGTTTATCCAGCCTCAAGTTCAACTGGCTTCGGGTGAAACCGTATTACTGGATGAAGTGATCGGCAATGATTTTGCGATTATTGCCTGGGGTGTTGATCCGAAATGGGGTCTTAGTCCGGAGACGTTGCAACAGTGGAAATCGCTCGGCGTGAAATTCATCCAGGTAATTCCTGCGGTGCAATTGCAAAATAACCAGCGCAAAGAGTATGAAGATGTCATCACTATTGGTGATATCGGCACAGATATCCGCTCGTGGTTTGGCAACACGTCTGAATCCGTTGTGATCTTACGTCCTGACCGTTTCGTGGCTGCCCTGGCCATTCCTCAATCGATGGAAAGCACCAGCCAGCAACTGTTTAAAAAGCTTTACCTGAAATAATATTAGGGTCACCTTTCACCACGCTTCGGCGTGGTTTTTTTATTGTTTTTAGATATCCCGGACAATATATAGACCGAGGAATTAGACTCGGTATTCCTGAAACCACGGAATATCTTTCAGGGAATCACGGCGAGCCATCTGCTGCAGGAAGGGCCTGAACTCGTCAAATGGCGGTAAAATTTTCGCAGATATGGCGAAGATCAAACAGTAAGCCACATAGAGATCCGCCGCCGAGACTTTTTCACCCAACAGATAAGGACTAGCCTGCCCGATGCCCTGTTGCAGAAAATCAAATACGGCTACTTCATTCCCAAAACTTAAACTTCTCCGGTTCTTTTCAATATTTTCTGGCGACACCTGCAAATTTTTTATATCGATATATTCGGTGAAGGGTCCATGACAGAAAAACATCCATTTTAAATACGCCCCACGCTTCGGATCATCCAAAGCAGGTGCCAATCCTTTGTCACGATATTTATCTGCCAGATAGATAAAAATGGCGGCCATTTCTGAAATAATGACGCCTTGATCCACCAGACAGGGAACTTTTCCCATCGGATTGATCCGTGTATACGCCTGCTGATGCATATGCTCATAGGCAACTTCCACCTGCTCAATCTGATCTTCAATCTGCAATTCTTTCAGCAAAGGCAACAAGGTCAAGCCACGTGATTGTGGGTTGTTATAGAGCTTCATCATCCTGCTTCAACCGGTTTTTATTGTTAGAGGTTCAGTATAAAGTGATTTGCAGTCCCGATTTAAAAGGATGTGCTACAGATCATTTCTGTCGCACGGCTTTTTAGATGGGCAGATTGAAGGTTTAAATATTAAAAAAGATCCACACAAAACTTTTCTTTTAATACTTTCAAAATCAGATCAATCACCACATGTTTTTGATCCTTGCGATAATTGGCATACAGTCCAATCATCGGTAACGGTTCTAGGGTCTTTTTCACCACAATATTATCGCCGAGCAATGGAATCACATAGGCTGGCACCAGACTCCAGCCCACGCCCATTCCCACCAGATTGACATTGAGCAGAATATTGGTGGAATACTGCACCACATTCACTTTTAATTTGGACTGTTTAAAAAAATCCTGAATCAGCTTATGCAGTTGCGGTGAGGACTGCTCACCACTAATCACAAAGTCCTGATTTTCAAAACTCTTGATACTGACATAGGACAAGGCCGCAGCCGGGGAATCTTTCGGCACGATCAGGGTTAGAGGCTCATCAAAAATGCGGATCGAATCAAACTCACTCAACTGCCCTGGATATCGGGTAAAGGCAATGTCAATCTGTCCATTTCTTAAAGCACTAAACTGTTCTGCATCGGTCAGACTGTGAAACTGTGCTTTCAGTTCAGGAAAATGCGCGCGGATATTCGGCATGATATAAGGAAAGACTTTCATTTCCGCGACCGGGACAAAACCGATATTCAGCTGGTCCTGCTGCGCATTGGCGATCTGTCTGGCAGTCTGAATGGCGCGCTCTGCATGCTCAAGACTCAGTAAAGCTTCTTTTAAAAACGCCTGTCCAGCTTCAGTTAGCCCGACCTTACGGTTATTCCGCTCTAGCAACTGTACGCCAACCTCACGTTCCAGATCCTTGATTTGCTGGCTCAATGAAGGCTGTACCGTATTTAATTTTTCCGCGGCACGGGTAAAGTTCAGTTCCTGCGCCACCGTAACGAAATAACGTAAATGCCTTAATTCCATTTTATAACTCCAAACTTGCCGGGCGCTTATTTTGCTTTTTGGCAACATACTGACGATAAACCAATATCGTCACAATGACGAGTGCGGCACTCAAAACATAAGTAGTTTCAAAGCCCCAATAGGCAATCAATACTCCCATTGCCACGGAACCGATCGCTAAACCCAGATCAAACAGGGTAAAGAAGGTTGAAATCGCATGTCCCATACGCTGTTTGTCGACCGACTGAATGGCCAAGGTCTGCAAACATGGGAATAGTGAACCATAACCGATGCCAATAAACACTGCCGACAACCATAATATCCATTGATTGGAAATCAGACTGACAATCACCAGACCAATGGCAAAGAAAATAAATGAAGGATAAATCACCGCACTGGGTCCCTTACGGTCATAAATCTTTCCAACCCAAGGTCTGACCAGCAACATGGATGCTGCAAATACAATAAAGAATACGCTGGTATAGCCCAAAAGCTGCTTGGTTTCACTAAATGCAGTAATAAAACTCATGATGCCCGAGTAGGCAAAAGCGGTTAGTAAAGCCACAAAACTTACCGCCAGAACTTTGACTTCCAGAATATCCTGCAAGCTCAAGCTGGTTTTTTCTGTGCTTATAGCTTCAGGTTTTGGTAACTCTGTGATTTTGAGCATCCAACAGAAAATGAGCCCCAAAGAAATGATAACGGCAAGAATGCCAAATAAGACTTTGAAGCTGGTGAACTGAATTACGGTCAATGCCAGCAAGGGCCCAAAAACCACACCCAGATTGGTCGACATGACGAAATAGCCCATGCCCTCACCTTTGCGCTGTTCAGGAATAAATTCATTAGCGACGGGTACTGCCACCGTGGTCAGAATACTGAACCAGATACCATGTAAAAAACGCACCAGCAACAGCGACCACATGCTATCTACCAGCAAATAACTAAAGGAAAATAAGGCAAAAATCACGCCTGCACCGCGCATCGAGATTTTCTTGCCGAGCTTTTCGAGGATCATGCCGGAAAATGGCCGAACCGCAATCGAAGAGGCCAAAAATAGCGTCAGCGCCAGACCCGCTTCTTTTACCGAACCGCCCAGATCTTTCATGATGTAAATCGGCAAGATGGTCAGTAAGGCAAAATAATAAACGAACAGGAAAAAATTATTGAATAAGCACAAGATAAATGAGCGATTCCATAACCGCTCAGCGCTAACTGACATAATCACCAACTCTTAAAATTTGTAGGGAAATAGCACAAACTCAGGCTTGAACAGTGACCGGATGCAAGGCCAACTCGACCAGATTCTGGATATAGTGTTCATCTGGAATCCGGTTGAAAAAAATGATCTGGTAATGAATCGGGCCGTATAAGGTATCCAGCATCAAATCAAAAGGATAATCAGCGCGGATTTCTCCCCGTTCAATCGCTTGCTGAATCAGTTGATGGGTCTGTTGCCGACGTGGCAAGAGATATTGCTGAAAGAACTCACCTGCCAGTTCGCGGTGATTGGCAATCACTACCAGCAAAGCCCGACCGACCGGATGATTCAGCGCTTGAGATAAAGAACCGAGTTGTTGAATGAGATTGCTTTTCAGGCTTTTAGAGGTATCCAGCTCAAATACCGAAGCTGTATGCTGTTTGAAAGTGTCCAGCACCAGTTCCGATTTATGTTTCCACCATCGATAAATCGTAGACTTGCCAACACCGGCACGTGCCGCTACATCTTCAATCGTCAGCTGATGATATTCACATTCTGCCAGCGCATCTGCGACCGCCTGTAAAATGCACTGCTGTCGTCGGGAACTTTTTTCGTCACTGCTCATATTTTTCTACTTAACTTTTAAGATCTAAAAATCGAAACGATACGTATCGTTTTATATTAGGGTAAAAAATAACAAAGCTCCAGTGAAAAACTGAAATTGATGCAAAAAAAAGACCTTCATATGAAGGTCTTTTCTCAATCACGATTTAACTTAACTCTGTGCAGTCTTTTTATAAATGCTGCATGAAGGATGATGATTTTCTTGCAAACGCGCGACTTTACGCTGTTCTGCTGCTTCAAAACGGCAACGTTTCCAGTCATTGTCCAGGTTCAAAGCTGGAATCTGTTTTGGTTTACCATTTTCATCCACCGCAACCATGGTGAAATAACAGCTATTGGTATGACGTACCGTTCTCTTTTGAATATTCTGGGCTTCTACACGAATCCCGATTTCCATTGAAGTACGGCCAACATGATTCACACTGGCCAGAAAGGTAACCAGCTCACCAACGTGAATCGGCTCTTTAAAATTCACCTTGTCTACAGATAAGGTCACGACATAACTACCCGAATAGCGACTTGCACACGCATACGCCACCTGATCCAATAATTTCAGAATGGTTCCACCATGAACATTTCCTGAAAAATTTGCCATATCTGGCGTCATGAGAACTGACATCGTTAACTCTGACTGGTCATCCGACACTGCTGCAATTTGATCTAAAGGGGCCATCGTTTTCTTTGAACTCTTTGAATGACAAGGTTATCGTTTATTATTATAGCGTTTTTAACATGAATAAAATGTTCAATTCGGCAAATGAAGCATCACAATTATTGATATAGAAAATGTATTCATACAGAAAAAAATATATTTAATTGCTTAAAATCTCAGTTACAAAGTTAAGTGCCAATAAATCAACACTTATTTATCTGGGGTTGATCACACAGCAACTGAGAATTTTTCACTGTTTTAAGCGCTGAACAAAAATAATTCAGGAAAATAAAAAGGCTCTGCGTGATTTAAAGCATCACTGGCCTGAGCATTTCCTGCGCCAGGTTCTGATAACTTAAAATTTGTTGACCATCCAAGGTCGTTTCAACGGTAAAAGAACCATCCTGATGGGTCGCGGTCACTGTAAAAATATAGTGTTCGAATTGTGCCAGTTTGACCTGCTGTCCAATTTTAATATGCATCATGATGTCTACATCTGTGTAGTGATCTTTTCAAACTGCATTCTGGCATGAACATCGATGCTTTTGAATATTTGATCAACTTAAGTATACGAATAATAATATTAAAATTTTAATTTAAGACGAATAAGGCTTATTATTTAAAACAATATACTTATAATTCAATTTGTTATATTTAAAATTAATTTTATCTTTTGCGATAATTCCGACTGACTGATACACATAGGCAATCATCTTATCTTTTATAACAATCAGTTAAGCGTTACAGCCGATGATCCGTTATCCTTTTGAGTGAATATCCCTATACTGCGATATAGGGATAAACAGAAATTTCAAAAAAAAGATTTATTGAGCTTGATGTTCATGTACCACAAACTGTGGAATGCGATGTCCTTGAGCATAATCATGTTTTTGGTAGGCTTGTGAAATTTCCATCAACTTTAACTGGGTCGCCTCGGCACCAGCCTGCATGGTGAGTTCCCTGCCACGGACATCAAAGATATGGCCTTTTTCGCGTAAATCCGGCTGAATCACCACATCTGCATGCTTTAATTCTTCATGCGCCAGATGTTGCTGCATAATATTGATGTTCTGGTTAAACAGTCCCCAGACATTGCTGGTTTCCGTGTGAATGGGTTGTGCCAGAATATCTACCGCAATCACAATGTCGGCTCCCAACTCACGTGCCACATCGACCGGCACCGGACTGACTAGACCACCATCTACATATTCTTTACCTTGAATGATGGTCGGAATGAACATACTCGGAATCGAGACTGAAGCACGTACCGCCTGTCCGGTATTGCCATAGTTAAAGACGACTTTCTTGCCTTCTTTCAGCGCGGTTGCTACCACAAACATCGGGATTTTCATGGCTTCAAGCGGGGTTTGATCGACCTGCAAATTGACATAGTCCTCAACTTTTTTGCCATCAAAAAAGCCTTTTCTGGCCAGTTTGATATCACGGACATCATTCGGTCGCATGCTGAGAGCAATATTGCGCAGTTCAATCGCCGGTTTGCCACTTGCATAAATGGAGCCCACAATACTGCCCGCACTAGTTCCAACAATAAAATCTGGTTGAATACCCGCCTGTTCCAGTACTTCCAGCGCACCAATATGCGCATAACCACGCGCACCGCCACTGCCTAGGACTAAAGCAACTACCGGACGCTGTTGGGTTTGCTTGATCTTTTGAAAATCAATTTGATTTGGACGTGCCTGAGCTTCTCCGCGTTGTGCAGCAGGTTGTAGATGACTGGTCGCCGCTTGCGCTGTCATTGGGGTCGTTTGGCAAGCACTTAGGCCAAATGTACCCAGTATCACCATACTCAACACATATTTCTGCATGCAGAGAATGTCCTCATTAATCTAAAGCAGCATAGTGTATAAACACATGCATAAATAGTCTGTAGAATTTCGTAAAACTGTCATACAGTTCAGCTACTTTACCTTCATTTTTCCCCATAACTGTATGTCTTCAATCTCACTGTATCGGATTTTCCTGATTTTCCTGCAACTGGGCTGCATTTCATTTGGTGGTCCAGCGGCGCATCTGGTGTTTTTTCACCGAAAATTTGTGACCCAACTGCAATGGTTGAATGACACCCAGTACAGTCAACTGGTCGCTTTGGCGCAACTTTTACCCGGGCCGAGCAGCAGTCAGGTGGGACTGTCGATCGGTTATCTGCAACGGGGCTATACTGGTGCCGTGATCGCATGGTTGGGTTTTACCCTGCCCTCAATGATTCTGATGACCTTGGTGGCGCTCTTGGGTCAAAGCTATTTTCATATTTTAAACTCAAACAGCTTTCATACCATCCAGTTAATTGTATTTTCTGTAATCGCCTGGGCATTCTGGCAAATGCTGAGAAGCTTCTGTAAAACGGTTTGGCAATACGCTGTCTTAATCCTCTCTGTCGCATTACTGATAGTCGTTTCAGTAAGTTTTAACCAGATTCTGGTCATTATACTGGGCGCAATCTGTGGACTCTTGGCTGGATATTTTTCCCAATCAGATTCGAAACCCAAAGAAATTAACAAAACGGCAATCAGCTCGCCATATATTCGATCTGCCGCTGCACCCTATTGGCTGCTAGCATTTATCTTGCCATTTTTGCTGCTGCCCTTAGCAGGCAAATTATGGGGTGAATCGGAGCTGCAATTTTTTTCCAATTTCTATCAGACTGGCTCGCTGGTGTTTGGTGGCGGTCATGTGATTCTGCCTTTGTTACATCAGGACTTTGTCACAACCGGTTTGGTGAGTGCGCAATCTTTTGATCTTGGCTATGCCTTTACCCAACTGATGCCGGGACCTTTATTCAGTTTTGCCAGTTATATCGGTGCTTTACTGCCTTGGACGCCTTATGTCTGGCTGAATGCAGTGCTAGCGACCTGCACAATATTTTTACCTTCATTTTTTCTGATTTTTGCCACCTTGCCTTACTGGTCATGGTTGATGCAGCAGCGCCATATTCATCAGGCGGTGATGGGCATCAATGCTGCGGTAGTGGGACTGTTACTGTATTTATTGCTGGATCTTTCACAACGTTATTTTAGTTATGGCTCCGACCTGGTCTTTGTCGCGGTGATGATTGCTCTGCTACGCTCAAAACTACCGGTCTGGTTCAGCCTGATTTTAGGCTTTGTGCTTTATCAAAGTTATTTAAATTTCTTTTAAATAAAACTTTGGCACAAAAAAAGCCCCGAATGATCGGGGCTTTTTGCTTCAAGTCTTACCAGATATCTGATTTGACCTTGTCTTTAAATTTAGGATGGTTATCCAGTTTAAATTCAGGCTCTTTCACACCACGCTTCAACTGACCAGTATAGTCGCGAAGTAGCATCAGCAAGAATGGCATCAGCAACAGGATTGCGATCAGGTTGATGCTTGCCATGACACCCATGAACAGATCTGCCATATTCCAGATCAATGGCACACTGGCGATAGAACCGAAATACACCATGACCAATACAAATAAGCGGAAAATCAACATCACCCGGCTATTGTTATTGATGAACTGAACGTTTCCTTCGGCATAGGCATAGTTACCGATAATCGAGGAATAGGCAAACAGGAACAGAATCAAAGCCAGGAAGTCATCACCCCAAGCACCAATCTGGCTTTCAAGCGCCATCTGGGTCAAGGTCACGCCTTCAAAGCCTGCATTTTCATACAGACCCGAAACCAGAATAATAATCGCGGTACATGAACACACCACAAAGGTATCTACAAATACTCCGAGCATCTGTACCAGACCCTGGTTGACCGGATGTTTGACATCGGAAGCTGCAGCAGCATTCGGTGCCGAACCCATCCCTGCCTCGTTAGAGAACAGACCACGCTTGATGCCCATCATCATCGCCATAGATACCATGGCGCCAAAGAATCCACCAGCGGCGGCTTCAAATTCAAAGGCTTTACTGAAAATGAGCTGGAAGATGGATGGGAGCAAATCGTAATTGATGACCGCAATATACAAAGCCACAGCCAGATAAAGCACAGCCATAAACGGCACAAAGCTTTCCGCAACTTTCGCAATCCGTTTAATCCCGCCAAAAATGATCACCGCAGTCATCAAGACCAGAAACAATCCGACCCAGGAAATTTCCAGATTCAGGCCGCCTAATGGCAGAATCAGGTTCGCCTGATCCCAGCCCCAGGCATGAGAGGTTGCTCCGGTAATGGCATTGGCCTGAACTGCATTGAAGACAAAACCATAAGTCGTGATCAATGCAATCGCAAAGACAATCCCGAGCCATTTCTGTTTCAGGCCTTGAGTAATGTAATAAGCTGGACCACCACGGAATTGCTGGTTTTTGTTATCTCGCACCTTAAACAACTGTGCCAAAGAGGATTCAACAAAAGCAGAACTCATGCCCAAAAAGGCAGTAAACCACATCCAGAACACGGCACCGGGGCCACCAATCGCAATCGCAATGGCGACACCCGCGACATTGCCCACACCGACCCGGCTTGCCAGTCCAGTGACAAAGGCCTGAAACGGGGTAATGCCGTGCGTATCCTGAACCTTGCCACGGCTATTTTTCATGACTTTCATGCTGTGCCAGAACAAACGAATTTGTACTGCACCGGTCATGATCGTGTAGAAAATACCGACTGCGACCAGAAACACCACCAGAAAATCCCATAAAGGACCATTCAGGGCATTAATCCAGCCGAGTAAGGTTTCATTTAACTGATCATTCATGTCACATCCTTATGAGCCTATGACTCATCGTATCAGGCATAAAAATTATGCAAAAAACTTCAAAATCATCTGAATAACAGTAGCATTGATTAAGTCAACAAAGAACGCACCACATAATGGAACAATCAGGAAGGCCTTATGCGATGCACCATACATATTGGTAATCGCCTGCATATTGGCAACCGCTGTTGGCGTTGCACCCATACCGAAACCACAATGACCTGCTGCAAGTACTGCAGCATCATAGTTTTTGCCCATGAGGCGGAAAGTGACGAAAGCTGCATACAAAGCCATGGTGATGGTTTGCGCACCCAGAATTACCATCAGGGGTCCTGCAAGGTCAGCCAATTGCCATAATTTCAATGATAACAATGCCATCGCCAAGTACAGCGACAATGAAGCATTACCGAACACATCAATCGCACGATCGAAAATCTGAACCTTGAAAACACCTTCCAGTACATTACGCAGAATGACACCACCCGCCAATGCCCAGACAAATGTTGGCAGTTCAAACGCAGTACCTTTACTGAAACCGGTCATAAACTCTGCAAAAGCCAAACAGCCTGCGAACAGGCCCAAGGTCGTGATTGCATTATCAGCGGTAATTAAACGCACCTGATGCGGATATTCAAACGGTACATATTCGTTGGTCGTGCTATCCATTGGTGTATTGTCACGCTTTTCGATCTGCTGATCGGTACGTGCAGTAGCCAGGTTATGACGATTGATCAGTAATTTGGCCAAAGGTCCACCAATGATCCCGCCGATGATCAGACCGAAAGTCGCACTGGCCATACCCAGTGCCAAAGCACCCTGAATGCCATGTTCAACTTCAAAAATCTCCCCCCATGCACCCGCAGTACCATGACCGCCGGTTAAGGTAACTGAACCTGCAATCAGGCCAATCAGTGGGTCAATACCAAGCAGTGTTGCCAGACTCATACCGACTGCATTTTGCAAAACAATAAAAATCGATATAGCAAACAGGAAAATTACCAGACCGACACCGCCTTCACGCAACTTGGAAAAGTTGGCACTCAGACCGATCGAGGCAAAGAAGATCAGCATAAAACTGGTTTGTAGCTCTGAACTGGTGGTGATGCTGTATCCCCACAGTGAATGCACCAGTAATGAGATAATCGCAGCAACCAAACCGCCTGCAACCGGCTCAGGAATATTGTAGCGCTTTAAAAAATCGATTTTATTAACCAGGAATCGGCCGAGTAACAAAACAATGACTGCGGCAATCAAGGTATAAAATGCGTTAAAAGTAAAATCCATAATTTTTTGCCCAAGATGATTTTGAATTTTTTATTTTTCTAAAAGTTATGGAGTGCGCTAGATTTCTAGCTCGCTCATTAGATGTTCATCTGGAAATATCCTGATTTGATCTATCACCTTTAGAAAAACAAACCGATTTATCATCTCTTTCAAACTTATGAATATCATCATCACGATCATATTCAACAAATGAGAGATTTATAAAAGCAACACCTTTTCTATTCCGATACTCAGTCTGTTGTAAAATTGCAGACAATTTTCAAACAGATGCGCATGCTGGTAAAAAAACTGTGTTTTAAGCTCAAAAAAAACATTCAGTGCTTGATGAGTGCTTTCAACCTAAAGACTTCATTCAAGCCATCTGGAATCGCGTTATTTAAAACAGATCTTAATCACGAAATGCATGAATTAAGATGAAAAGTCGTACATTATGCTGTTTCTTCGTATCAGGTTTTATTTCTTTTTATTAGCAATAGTTAATTTACCTATAAAAAATAATTATAAATTCTCATTTTTATATGAAGATTAATCTATATTTTAATTCAAAAAAAATATTAATCTTTTACTCGACACAAAATGAAACAGGGATCTTGAAATTAAATTATCTTGATTTTCAGTCAAAATAAACCAGTTCTCTGTGTGAAATTGTTATTGTTGAATGGTTCAAGCACTTGGGTTTTAAGCCATTTTTTAAATCAAAGACCAACTTTATGACTAAATCCATTGCTATCACTGAGGCGATTTATGCTCAGCTAAAAGCATGCGAAATTTCATTATTCAAGTCATTTTGCTGATAAATTGTTTTTTCAGCTGGCGAAGAATTAAATTTTCCTATCCCCCGTTCTGTTTGTTTAGTTTATAGTCATTGCAAACTCAATAAGGATATTCGACTGGACCCCATAATGGATCAAAATCTTGTTCATGCTGTAGATCACACCATCACTTCTCGCCATTCAGTGCGTGCTTTTTTAAATACCCCCGTTAGTACAGACACCTTAAAAGAGATTCTGGCGGTGGCCAGCCGCGCACCTTCAGGAACCAATACCCAACCCTGGAAGGTGTATGTGGTAACAGGTAAAAAGCGTGATGAACTCGTGCAACGTGTCTGTCAGGCACAAATGCAAATCTATGCAAATCCTGCATTGTCACAGCAGTATCAGGAAACTTTCGCCTACTATCCTGAACAATGGATCTCGCCATTTATTGAACGTCGTCGTGAAAATGGCTGGGGTTTATATGGCTTGCTGAATATTCAAAAAGGCGAAAAGGAAAAAATGGCGCGTCAGCAGCTGCGTAATTTTGAATTATTTGATGCCCCTGTCGGCTTATTTTTTACTGTACATCGGTCTTTGGCGATTGGGTCCAAAATGGATGTTTCCATGATGATCCAGAATGTTATGCTGGCAGCAAAAGCCCGCGGTCTGGACACTTGCCCGCAGGCAGCCTGGAATCACTTTCACCCGATCGTGCTTGATCTGGTCGGCGCACCCGATGATGAAGAGCTGGTCTGCGGTATGGCACTGGGTTATGCCGACCCAGAGCAAATTATTAACAGCTTTATTACCCCGCGCGTTCCCGTAGAAGAATTTGCCGTGTTTATCGATGAGTGATGCAAGCAGGGCTAAGCCAACTTGCTTAGCCCTCTGTCCAGACCAGTATTTTTATTATCTGAGAGGCAGCCAGCATCTATGCATTTTTTAGGCTGGGCATGTTGATTTTAAAAATCGCCCAAGCAGAAATACCGACAAAAACCAGCATGATCAATGCCATATTCAGTAAAGCATGCCAGATCAGAAAATTCAGTAATACACCGCCCAATAAACCACAGACAAATTGCATACTGCCCATAATGGCACTTGCAGTTCCTGCCCGCTCGCCCTGTTTAGCCATTGCTAAAGCCATGGCATTCGGACCAGTAAACCCAAGGGCTGCCACCACAATAAACATGCCTAACAACACCCAGAGCACAGAATCGACATCCAGACAGCCGAGCAAGATTAACCCTAATACACCGGCAAACTGCAGACAGGTGCCAATTTTCAGACGCTGCAATATCGAGAAACGCCCAGCCAGACGTTTATTCAAGGTCGAAAACAGCATGATCCCGAAGGCATTGGCACCAAAGGCATACGCAAACTGCTGCTCGGTCAGTTGATAACGATCCATCAGAATGGCCGAAGAAGCGCTGATATAACAGAACATCACCGCACCGGAAAAACAGCCGGCATAGAGCGGACGTCGAAA
This sequence comes from Acinetobacter sp. CIP 101966, assembly GCF_000369725.1. Classification (NCBI taxonomy): domain Bacteria; kingdom Pseudomonadati; phylum Pseudomonadota; class Gammaproteobacteria; order Moraxellales; family Moraxellaceae; genus Acinetobacter; species Acinetobacter sp. CIP 101966. Next base: position 1,129,126 of record NZ_KB850160.1, read on the forward strand.
GCTTGGATCCTGAAAAATGCACCGGTACAAACTTATAACCTGTTGAAAGTTCAGCTTGAGACGGCGTTCTAGCTCCAGGGTTTCTTTAAAAAGAAAGTGTAAACAGGCCAGACTCAACAGACCGCAGCCCATCAACACCAAGAAGATCACGTTCCATTCATAAAACATCAATACCCAAGCCCCCAAGCTTGGAGCAATGATTGGCGCAATTGCGGTCACAATCATCATGCTGGCAAAGGCCTGAGCTGCTGAATGCATATCCAGACGATCACGAATTGCAGCGCGTGCCATGACCACCCCGACACAGCCACCGAGAGCTTGCAGAATCCGTGCAGCGATCAGGCTCCATTCATCCTGCGCAAAAACACACAGCAAACTTGCCACAATGTATAAGCATAGCCCAAAATATAGTGGCGGTTTACGCCCAATCCGGTCACTGATCGGACCATAAATCAGTTGTCCGATCGCCAGACCGAAGAAATAAGCTGGCAGGCTATTGGAAACCATTTGGGTACTGACACCAAAATCTGCTGCCATGGCCGGTAAGGCCGAAAGATACATATCAATGGACAAAGGCCCGAGTGCACTTAAGGTCGCCAGCAACACAATCCAGGACATGGCATAAGGTTGTTGTACTATTTTATTTGTTGTCATAAGCATGAAGATTTAAAGCGCTAATATGCAGACAAATTAACACAGTGCATAGTATGATTTAGCCTGAAATGAAGATTTATAAATATACTATTTTCATTAGCCTATTCAGATTCAGCTCTAAGACTGCAGTATAAAGGATGACCTTTGAAATCTTGGCTCACTCGTCTCAAGCAAACCACCTATAATACGACTTTGATGTATAACCTGCGCATGATGACGGCATTTGCAGGTACCGCCTTTGTTCCCTATTTTATGGGACAACAATTGATGACGATTCCACTGACTTTAGGTGTGGTCGCAGCCGGTTTAAGCGATATTGATGACCGCTTTTCGGTGCGGATTTTAAATCTGCTCTACACCTACATTGGCTTCTTTATTACGGCAGTAGGCGTATATCTGCTTTTTCCTTATCCCCTGCTGTTTGCCTTGGCCTTAATTGTGTCCTGTATTGCCCTGATTTTGCTGGGTTCACTAGGGCGACGCTATGCCACGATTTCTTACGGCTGTCTGGTGATTTCCGTTTATTCCATGCTCGGGGTAGAGCTGTTTGATGAATGGTATAAACAGGCTGGTTTATTGGTCATCGGCGCGATGTGGTACGGTCTGCTGTCGACCCTCAGTTTCCTGATCTTCCCTGCCCGGTTGGCGCAAGACAAGCTTGCCATTTCCTATTCTGCGCTCGGTGACTTTTTATATGCCAAGTCCAATCTGTTTGATGTGGACATGACCCCGAAAAGCTATCAACAAAGCATGATTGAACTCTCGCTGGAAAATGGCAAACTGATTGCGATTTTTAATGAAATGAAAACTGCCCTTTTGACTCGCCTGAAAGGCGACCGTGGGCAAAAAGATACCCGTCGCAGCCTGCAATATTATTTTGTGGCGCAGGATATTCATGAACGTGCCGATTCAGCGCATATTGATTATCAGAAACTGGCCAAGATTTTCCAGCATAGCGATATCCTGTTCCGCTTCCAGCGCATTATGTCAATTCAGGGCAAAGCCTGTAAGGACCTGAGTGAAAGTTTGCTAATGCGCAAACCCTATGTGCATAACCAGCGCTTTAAGCATACCTTTGACAACCTGAGACAGTCTCTGGATAAGTTACGTCAGGAGCAGCAGTATGATCAGGTCTGGATTAGCGCCCTGTTTGCGTTGTTTCAAAACCTGAAATCGATTGATGCCCAGTTACGCAACCTGGAAACCGAGCAAAGTATCAAATCCGAGCGTTTCAAACATATCGAAAACCAGCTCAGAGATGATGACCTGAAAGGCTGGGATGATATCAAGATTCGGATTAAGCAGCATTTGACACCCGAGTCGGTACTGTTCCGGCATGCCATTCGCCTGTCGATTGTGCTGCTGATCAGCTATATCTTCGTACAGGTCAGCAATATTGAATATGGTTACTGGATTTTATTAACGGCACTCTTTGTCAGCCAGCCGAACTTTAACGCCACCAAACGGCGTTTACGTCTGCGTATTGTCGGTACGTTGGTCGGTATTATTCTCGGTTATGCCATTCTGTATTTTGTGCCTTCCATCGAAGGACAATTATTACTTCTGGTATTGAGCGGGATTCTATTCTTTGAATTACGCAGTAAACAGTATGCACAGGCCACAGCCTTTATTACGATTTTAGCGCTGATCAACTTCAATCTGGATGGTATGGGCTATGCCGCGGCCATCCCGCGTATGATCGACACCTTGATTGGCTGTGCGATTGCCTGGTTCGGCGTCAGCTTTATTTTCCCGGACTGGAAGTTCCGGCGTTTGCCTCGAAGTATCAAACGCAGCTTGCAAGCAGAAGCGGATTATTTGAGCGAAGTGATCGAGCAGTATAAGTCAGGACGTAATAACGGCCTGAAATATCGGATTGTGCGCCGTGCTGCTCATAATACCGATGCCGAGGTAGCCTCACTGATTTCGACATTGGCCACTGAACCGGATATTGATCCGGTACAAAAATCGCTAGCCTTTGAGTTCCTTTGTCTGAACCATACTTTTATCAGTTATATTGCTGCACTGGGCGCACACCGGGAAAAAATTGAAGATCAGGACATTCTGAATTTACTGGACAAAGCTCTCGAGAACATTCGTGGTGCATTGTTACGAGATGAAATGCCCGATTTAAGTGCGCAAAATATGATTCCCCATATTCGACAGCGCTTGGCTCAAGATCAGGAGCAAGATCAGAAATCCCTGATCATTTTGCAGCAGCTGTCTTTAATGTTCAGCATTTTAAAGCAGTTGAGTCAACTGAAACAAAGTTTGAGTCATGAGCGTGATGAACAGGCAACTGAATTAGGTTCATTATAATTTGGCTGATTTTGGAACAATATACTCACTGAATTGGTACAATTAGTGCTAAACTTTTTACAGTTTAAAATCTGCTAATTTCACTATGACCGCGAAAAATTTATACGCTTATACCCTCCAGCCTGTGAACTATGAAATTTCAGAAGCCGAGCAGCGTCATGCTCAGCTGGTGATCTGGCGTAGTACCAATAAAATTGGCATGAAAGCATGGCTGATCATGGGTGCTGTTGTTGCACTTTCTATTCTGGGCATTCTGCTCCTGAAGAACTATTCTACCGTGTTCTGCTGGGTGGCCATTGTCTGTGTGGTGTTGTATTACCTGATACGTACCTTTGGTCTGGAATGGTATGTTAAACGCAAGATGAATGAATTTCCGGTACAGGAAATCAAAGGTGTTCGCCTGGGCGTACAACCACATGGCATCGTGATGCGTCAGAAAATGGGCATGCAAGAAGGTGTTGGGGCGATTAGCTGGAAAGACATCTATGAATGGTACAACACACCAGAATTCATGTTGGTCAATTTCAAGGTAAAAGGCCAGCAAGGTGCATATATCCTGCCGAAACGTCTGGACAGCAAAAACTTCTCTTTCGCCACGATTCGCAAGCATCTGGAAGCAGAAGTCGGCGCAGCAAAACAAATCTAAACTGTTCTTTCTTCAGTGAAAAACCTCCTGTCCCGGCATGGAGGTTTTTTTAATCTCAAAACAATAAATGATAATGAGAATAAATATTATCCTCAACACCTATAATTCGAGCTTAAACTTCAGTTATAATTTTGCCACTTTTATAGATCTCACCCTTAATCTGACGACCATGTTTAAAAAGACATTTTTCCAAATCCACTGGTTTCTGGGGATTACAGCAGGTTTAATCCTCTCGATAATGGGGGTCACTGGCGCAATCTATTCCTATGAACAACAAATATTAAAATGGATGAATAGCGACAGTTATACGGTTCAGGTTCAGCAACGTGACAAACTCACGCCTGCCGAGCTGTATCAGCACTTTAACCGTACTGCGCCTGACATGAAGATCAACAGTATTACCGTGGCACAAGATCCAAGTGCTTCGAGTACCGTGAATGTCGCTAAAGAAGGCGCACGGCGTGGTCAGAACATCATGATCAACCCGTATACTGCGGAAGTCTTACCAGAGATTAAGGGTCGGGAGTTTTTCCAGTTTATTCAGCAACTGCATCGTAATTTGACGGTTGGTCCAGTAGGTAAACAGATTACCGGTGCCTGTACCCTGATGCTGATCTTTTTTGTCTTGTCAGGTCTATACCTGCGCTGGCCGAAACGTCATTCGATCAAGCAATGGTTCTTTGTAAAACCTCAGCTGAAAGGCCGTAATTTTATCTGGGATCTGCACGCTGTTGTGGGAACCTGGGTGGTGATTTTTTACCTGATTTTAGCCTGTACCGGCCTGTACTGGTCTTATGACTGGTGGCGCAATGGCATGTTTAAGGTACTGGGTGTAGAGCGTCCGCAACCGGAAATGCAGGCCAATGCCGGCAATAACCGTGGTGAAGGACATCCAGGCGGCGAACGTGGCCCACGTGCTGAAGGTGAAGCACGCGAAGGTCTCAGCCCTGAAACTACTGTCCGTGCACTAGACCAGAGCTGGATTGGCTTTAACACTGAATTTTCAGATAAGTATTCTACCGTAACGTTTAACCTTCCAAAAAAACCGGATGGCGAAATGCAGCTGAGCTTTGTGGATCCGATCGCTCAACATGAGCGTGCACGAAACAGTGCTACTTATAATTACCAGACAGCTGAATTTACCGAAGTCGAGCTGTATGAAGATAAAAAGCTCAATGAAAAGATCATGAGCAGCATGTTACCGGTGCATCGTGGCAGCTTCTTCGGCCCGATCTATCAGTTCCTTGTCATGGTCGCAGCCTTGTTGATGCCATTGTTCTTTGTGACAGGTTGGATGCTCTATCTGAAACGTCGCAAACAAAAACGCTTAACGCTGGAAGCACGTCAGGGTGCGACTGCAGTGAACGTCGATGAAAATGCCAAACCGTGGCTCATTGCTTATGCCTCACAAACAGGGGTTTCTGAGCAACTGGCTTGGCGTACAGCAACTGCCCTACAGGAAGCACGCCAACCGGTAACCGTCAAGCCGGTACAGCAACTGACGCTTGCCGATTTACAGCAAACCGAACAGGTATTATTTGTTGCCAGTACTTATGGCACAGGTGAAGCGCCGGATCTGGCTTCTTCTTTTGAGAAAAAAATCCTGTCTGCTCAAGCTGATCTCAGTCATTTAAGTTATGCTGTATTGGCCTTAGGTTCTCAGGAATATCCAGACAGCTATTGCAGTTTTGGTCACCGTATTGATCAGTGGTTAAAACAGAATGGTGCCCAGCAGCTATTCAATACAATTGAAGTCGACAATGCCAACAACGAGCATATCCAGCAATGGAATACTGCACTGGCACAAGTCACTCGACTTGAGCTACAAGCGATGAGTATCGATAAGACCTTTGATCACTGGAACCTGAGTAAACGTGAAGTCCTCAATCCAGGTAGTCTGGGTGCGCCTGCCTTCAATATCGAACTGACCCCTGAACATGAAGCCATCTGGCAAGCAGGTGATATTGCCGAGGTTCAACCAGGGAATAGCCAAGAACGTATTCATGCATTTATGCAAAAGCACCAGATTGCAGCGGGTACAGAGGTCCCATCTCTGCATCAAAGCATTGAACAGGCACTCTGGGATCGTGATCTGACTCAAGCTGAACCTTTTGATTCTCTGGATCAGCTCCTCACGCAATTACCGGCTTTGGCAACACGTGAATACTCGATTGCCAGCATTCCAAGCCAGCAGGTTTTGCGTCTGGTGGTACGTCAGCAAACCGACACGAATGGTAATCTCGGTCTGGGTTCCGGCTGGTTGACTCAACATTCAGCGCTTAATGCACCCATTGCACTGCGTATTCGCAGCAATGAGTCTTTCCACCTGATTGATGACAACCGCCCGATTATCTGTATTGGTAATGGTACCGGGATTGCGGGATTATTAAGTCTGCTCAGTGCGCGTAACCGTCAGGACTATAGCCAGAACTGGCTAATCTTTGGTGAACGTCAGCGTGAACATGACTTCTTCTTTGAAGAAACCATTCAGGCCTGGCTGCAAATGGGAACCCTGAAACGTCTCGATCTTGCATTCTCGCGCGACCAGCAGGAAAAAGTCTATGTACACCATAAACTGCGTGAACAGGCTGAAGAACTAAAAGCCTGGATTGCACAAGGTGCGGTGATTTATGTTTGTGGTAGCATCAATGGTATGGCCAGCGATGTGGATCAGGCCCTGACCGAGATTCTCGGTGAAACAATGCTAGATCAATTACGTCTGGATGGACGTTATCGCCGTGATGTATATTAAGATAACCTGATATGCTAAAAACCGGGCTCAATGGCCCGGTTTTTATTGAAGATACAAAAGCAATAATAAGAATATGAATAAGAAAAAAGGAACTCTGGATGCTCAATCAACTTAAACGAAGTCTTAGCCTGATCTTTGGCTTGATTCTATGTCTCAATAGCGTCTGGTTACTGAGCCAAGGTCAGAGGCATTTTGCTATTGCCTTGTCTACCTTCATTGGGGTGGCATTCATCCTGTATGCCTTGTTTTTTTCATCTATTCAGCGCTGGAAACAGAATTCCCGATTCAGAACCTTGTTCTGGAACAGTCTCTGGGGCGGATTTCTATTCTGGATCATCAGTGTCGCTGCTTTCTTCGCTTATATCCAGATGTCAATCAACCCGACTGTTCCGGCACGACCTGCTGCAGCGATTTTAGTATTAGGTAGTGGTATTAATCAGGGTCAGCCCTCACCCATCTTAAAAAATCGTCTGGATACCGCAGCAAAATATGCAGAACGATATCCGAAGACTTTAATCATTATGACCGGTGGACGAAATTTCTGGGAGAGACAGAGCGAAGCTGAAGTCATGCAAAGTTATATCCATACGAACTATCCGCAGCTCAACAACCCCATTAGCCTAGAAGATCAAAGCAGGAGTACCCAACAGAACCTGCAATATTCTCAGGCAATATTAAAACAGCAACATATTGATCGAAATGAGCCAATTGCGATTGTCACCAGCGATTTTCACAGCCCTCGTGCTCGCGCCATTGCCAGACATCAGGGTTATCAACAAGTCATCAGCCTGAGTGCCAGCACACCCCAGAATGTTCGCTATAATTCCTGGTTACGCGAATATTTTGCTTTGATTAGTGGCTGGCTACTGAATGAATATTCATTGTTCCAATAAACAAGCTGTTTTAAAAACAATAAATTTAATTTAAACGGATCTGCCTAGGCAAAGGCATATCCGGATTTTTAAACAGTTCAGGTTTTTGCACATAAATCTGATACAGATAATTTTTAATATCGAGTAATAATTTTTCCGGTGCCACCAGAATATTCTGTCCTTCCGGGGTCAGATCAAGCGAAACAATGGTACTTTCCTGACGTAAAAAGGGAATGACTTTCTCTACAAAATCCTTAAGACCAATTTCCTGAATCTCGTAATTTGCCCAATTGTCTTTAATCAGCAGTCGAGCCAGACCTTTACTTTGCCAGCAGGCAAATGCGCGTTGTCCGGTAGGCGTGGCACATAAGGCCCAGCCATCTTGGTAGAGTGCAAAAATGCCAGCATTGGCAACAATGGCTTCAATATATTGCTTATAAAGCTGTTGAGGATCGAAAGCAGTTTTTTGGGATTTGGTCGCGGCTTTGCGCTGATAGGGATTTCTCATAATCGTGAAATCTTAATATTATTATAATAGAATCAGATTCTAAGGAATAAATCGAGTTGAAGCAAGAAGATATGGTGGGCGCTGACGGGATCGAACCGCCGACATTCTGCTTGTAAGGCAGACGCTCTACCAACTGAGCTAAGCGCCCTGATAAAGAGTGTCAATCTTTAGTTTATTAAATTCAGGCTCAGGGACCTCAATTTAATTTCTTTTGAAATGGCGCAGCGGACGGGGCTCGAACCCGCGACCCCCGGCGTGACAGGCCGGTATTCTAACCAACTGAACTACCGCTGCATCGTAAGAATCTGGTGGGCGCTGACGGGATCGAACCGCCGACATTCTGCTTGTAAGGCAGACGCTCTACCAACTGAGCTAAGCGCCCTCAAAAGGTCTATCGTATAAATGGCGCAGCGGACGGGGCTCGAACCCGCGACCCTCGGCGTGACAGGCCGATATTCTAACCAACTGAACTACCGCTGCATTTACACAATGTCGCTATTGTGGCAAACGAAAATCAAGATCTTAAAGTGGCGCAGCGGACGGGGCTCGAACCCGCGACCCCCGGCGTGACAGGCCGGTATTCTAACCAACTGAACTACCGCTGCAACTATAAGGTCTCAACATGAAAGAGCTTGGTGGGCGCTGACGGGATCGAACCGCCGACATTCTGCTTGTAAGGCAGACGCTCTACCAACTGAGCTAAGCGCCCTTTCTAAACGTCTATCATCGTTTGATGGGTGCATTATAGAGAATCTGCACAGCCTGTCAAACGCTTTTCGGAATGTTTTCCACTTTTTAGGTGTGAGTGATTAAAAAATAGGTTGTTTGTTAAAAAAAACAACACTTTTTGTTTATTTTTTAAGTCTCTACCGAAATTTTTTAATTTTCAAAATGAAAATTGAAGCGAAATTTTGTGTTTTACCCTGCGAAGTTTCAGTCTAACCACACGACATATTGCAATTCTGATTAAGGATTATACAAAGCTTTAAAATACTCGACGTTGTGTTCATGTAATCTTGCAACTGTCATTTATTTTTAAGTGGGAAATAGCGATAAATTTAAGCTTTAGAGGATGATTCAACCTGTTCTATGCCATGAAAATAGGATCTGGATCAGATTAATCAATCTTTTCTCCTGTCTCCATCAAGATCAAGCAGATTCAGCCCATAAAAACAAAATCATTTTCACATGATCTTAAAATCTAACTTTTATTCGCTTTTCGAAACATTTAGTTTTTCCAGATCTAATGTCTGTTCTGAGATATAAACCAGTGCATCTTCACTGATCAGGTCAAATAATTCAGCGACCTCCGGATTACGCATACGAATACAGCCGTGCGACAGCGGCTCTCCCATCTTTTCGGTTTCTGGGGTGCCATGAATATAGATATAACGCTGATAGGTATCGCAGCCCTCCCCTTGATTAAAACCTGCCTCAAGGCCACTCAGCCATAAAATGCGCGTCAGGATCCAGTCACGCTGCGGAAATTCTGCTGCCAATTGGGGATTATAAATTTCACCCGTCACCTGACGTGCGACAAATACACTATTTAAGGGAGCATTCTGACCAAACTTTTCAGCGACTTTGTGCCATCCACGAGGAGTCTGGCCACTATTTTCAGTTTCGCCAATGCCATTTTTGCCACTGGAAATCAGATATTGCTTGTTTAGACGGGGCAGATACAGTTTTTGTTGGGCAAGATCAATCAGGATATCGGCTTGATCCAGATGCAAGGTACTCATGACTTGTTATTCTCAGACTCTATTTTGTTTGGTTTTATAGGGTTTAATTTACTATCTACAGATTGCGGAGTTTGTAGATCTGTCTTTTCTGGATCGACTGTATTTTGCTGAATAATGATCTGATTCGGTTCAGGGCGTCGCCATAACCAGATCGCGACGATCAGCATCGTAATATTGGTAAAGGCTTTTACGGCCAAGGGTGCCGTGGTAAACAGCATGATGATCCCGCTGATCAGCATCATGATACTGGCCAGCCATTTGGCCTTACGCGGTACAGTACCATGTACGCGCCAATCTCTTAAGGTCGGGCCATATTTGGGATGATTCAATAACCAGTCATCCATTTGCGGCCAGCCCTTGGATGCCGCCCAGGCCGCCAGAATCAAAAAGACCGTTGTTGGCATACCCGGCAGGATTGCACCGATAAAGCCCAGGATCACAAACAGCACCACCAGACTTCGCCAAAACAACACTTTCATATATCAACCCTAGCCGCAGAATTCAGGTAGTATAAAGCGTTTTCCGATACTGTCCGTTGTATTTCTGCACTTTTCACAGGTTGTACTATGCCCTTTTCCAGTTTAAACCAAAATCTTGTAGAAGCATGGCAACGTTATCAACATCCTTTGGTGCGGCAACTGGCATTTGCTATTGGCAGTCCGAATATCCTGTCCCATGTTCCAGATGAACTTGAGCTCATACATCGTTTTGAGTTGCATTACAGCCAGACCTGGCAGCAACATCTTGACCATTATCATCCACGCTTGGAGTTTCTCGATCAGCATCCAGAAGAATTAATCAAATTTGTGCAGCAACTGAAAAGCACACGTTTGGGGCTGCGCTTTGAAATGCTGGTCTGGTTCTGGTTGCTCGATGATGTTTACCATCCCTATCGGTTGCTTGGTCATAGTCTGCAAAAAATTGAGGGTGCCAAGACCTTGGGTGAGCTGGATTTTCTGTTATTAAATACCGATACAGGACAGATTGAACATTGGGAAGTAGCACTGAAATATTATCTGGCCGAAGCCGATTTTAGCCTGCCGCATTGGTATGGCCTGAACCGCACCGATACTTTAATCAGAAAAATGAAGCATTTCACGCAAAAACAATTCCAGTTTGATGAGGCTTTGCAGCATCCCATTCAAAAACGTTTTTGCGTCCTCAAGGGACAGCTGTATTTGCCTACACATCATGCCGATCAGCCAATTCCCTCATGGATTAATATAGAACGGCGTCTGGGTTTATGGGGACAGTATATTCCTGCTGCACAGCACGGTTTTTATCGTCTGCAACGACATGAATGGATTTATCCGCAAGCCCGGCCGAGCAGTTCAGCTGCGATCTGGTGGACGGATGGACTTTATAAAAAACTCGATAGCAATGACTTTTATATGTATCGCAATCCGGTGCTGATCCAGCATCCATCGCATAAGCCCCTATAAAGCATTACATTTATTAACCGAAGCACTATGAAAACCACATATTTTTTAGGGCGTATATTTTCTACTCTAAGTCCCACATCATAATAATTTTATTATTGATTATACGGAGATGATGATGAAAAAAATTCTTGCTGCTTCATTAATGATGGCTTTTGTATTGACTGGCTGTAACACCGTAAAAGGCATGGGCAAAGATGTGTCTAAGGCTGGCGATGCGGTAACCAATACTGCTGAAAAAACCTCTGACGAAATCCGTCAAAACTAGTTTTTTCCTAAACGCTCACAGAACCCTATCTCAGATAGGGTTTTTTTATATCAGTCGTTCACATTCACGTCTATATTCGCCTATTATAGAACCGAAAAAATTATCGACTGTTGAATACCGTATGAGCTCTTCCGCTACCCTCGATTTAAGCCTGCAACTATTACGTCAGCCTTCTGTCACACCGATTGATCATGACTGCCAGAACATCATGGCTGAACGCTTAAAGAAGATTGGTTTCAACATTGAATCCATGCGCTTTGAAGATGTAGATAATATCTGGGCACGCAAAGGCACAGAAGGTCCGGTCTTCTGTTTCGCTGGCCATACCGATGTCGTGCCAACAGGGAATCTGGATGCCTGGAACTCAGATCCTTTTTTACCAGAAATCCGTGAAGGCAAACTTTATGGTCGTGGCAGTGCCGACATGAAGACGGCGTTGGCAGCCATGGTAGTCGCCACAGAACGTTTTATTGAAAAATATCCGAATCATAAAGGTTCGATTGCCTACCTGATTACTTCAGATGAAGAAGGTCCATCGATTAACGGCACGGTGAAAGTGATTGAAACACTGGAAGCGCGTAATGAGAAAATTACCTGGTGTCTGGTCGGTGAACCGTCAAGTACTAATAAACTGGGCGATATAGTCAAAAATGGCCGTCGTGGTTCATTAAATGCCAACCTTACAGTCAAAGGCAAACAGGGTCATGTGGCTTATCCGCATCTGGCCGTGAATCCGATTCATACCGCTTCTAAAGCCATTGCTGAACTGTGCGACACAGTCTGGGATCATGGCAACGAATATTTCCCGGCGACGACCTTCCAGATTTCCAATATCAATTCGGGTACAGGCGCAACCAATGTTGTTCCCGGCACCATGAACCTATTGTGCAACTGGCGTTATTCAACTGAAGTGACCGCCGAAGAACTCAAAGTACGTACTTTAGAAATTCTGGATCGTCATGGTGTGGACTATGATGTTTCCTGGACTTTGTCGGGCTTGCCTTTCCTGACCCCGATCGGTGAACTAGTGAATGCAGCTAAAACTGCAATTCTGAATGTAACAAGAACTGAAACCGAACTCTCGACTTCGGGCGGTACCTCAGATGGCCGCTTTATTGCCCCTACCGGCGCACAGGTACTCGAACTTGGTGTATTAAATGCTACGATCCACCAGATCAATGAACATGTCGATATTGACGACCTAGAGCCATTGACTGAAATCTATGAGCAGATTCTCGTGAATTTACTCGCCAATTAAGTAAATTCATAACGCAATAAAAAAGGAACTCCCTGGAGTTCCTTTTTTATATTTTATAGTTTGAATTACAGTCCGATTGCAGCCTGAATATTCGTCATATTCGGAATATGGAACAGCTGTTCGTTCATGCGCACATATTGAAAGATGGCAGGATCATTCACCGGCTGATCGACATCGACCACTTCGGAAATACGAATCCGGATGGTTTTCGGCATTTCATTGCACATCAAGGCAAAACGCTGAGTGATTTCATCACCCTCAATCACCAGTGCCACCCCATTTTGACGTGACGGATCATTTACTGCATAGACCGGCAACTGTGCTTCATGCCACTCCACTGTCTTAACCTGGGTATTGCTATCCAGTGCTGACAGGACAATGTTTTGTGGCAATAACATCGGATCTTTGCCATGACAGTCAATAATATAGGCATCAATAAATCCGGTCGATACCGTAATCAGATGCTGAAGTTCCTGCTGGCTAATCTGATCAGCCATTTTGCTGTTCGAATTGGTCTGACTCATGTATTACCCCTGTTTTTCAGCAATCAGTTGTTGGATATTGGCCAGCAATTCCGCTTCCTGGAACGGTTTACCCATATAGTGCGTTACGCCCAGGCTGAATGCACGTTCACGATGCTTCTCACCGGTACGTGAGGTAATCATGATAATCGGCAAGTCACGGTGAATATCATGGTGACGAACCAGATTGGTCACTTCGAAACCGTCCATGCGCGGCATTTCGATATCCAGCAACATCAGATCCGGTCTGACGTTTTCAAGCTGCTCGATCGCATCTACGCCATCTTTGGCAGTGACAATATCATAGCCTTGACGTTCAAGCAGACGCGACGTCACTTTACGTACAGTCACCGAGTCATCGACAATCATCACCAGACGACGTGCATTTGAATTACGCGAACCATCACGCTGATCATTCAGCTGTTTGACACGCTGTGTCGCCTGAATCTGGCGGGCAACATTCTGTCCATCGAGAATCAGACAGACCTGACCATCACCCAGAATCGTGGCACCGGCCACTACCCCGACGTTGGCAAACTGCTGTCCAATCGGTTTTACTACAATCTGCGCTCGTGAACCGACCAGCTGATCGACCAGTAAGGCAATGGTCTGACCACTATTTCCTTTAATCAACAGCACCGGCAATGAATGCCCAACATTATTCAGACGTGGAATCGGCTGGTTGCCCACAAACTCAGACAGATAGCGCAGCTTATAGTTTGCGCCATCGATCTTGAAATAGTCATCTTTACTGTTGAAATAGCTTTCCAATGTGGTCGGCGCAATACGCACGATTCGGTCAATCTGTGCCAGAGAAATCGCATATTGCTGATCGCCCACTTTCACCATCAAGGCATCGCTGACCGCTACGGTCGTCGGTACGCGAATCGTAAAGACCGTACCCTTGCCCAGTTCCGAGCTTACTGACACATGGCCGCCCAATGATTTGATCTCGCTTTGTACCACGTCCAGACCGACACCACGACCAGAAATCTGGGTCACTGCTTTCGCGGTACTGAAACCGGGATGGAAGATAAATTGCAGGATTTCTTCCTGATCAATGACTTGATCCGCTTTGATTAGATCCAGACTCAGCGCTTTTTCACGAATCTTCTCTGCATCAATCCCCTTACCATCATCACTAAAGGACACGATTACATCGGTTCCCTGGCGGCTGATGTTCAAGACAATAGAACCGACTTCCGGCTTGTTCAGTGCGATACGATCTGCAGTATCTTCCAGACCATGGTCAATCGCGTTACGCAGCATATGCTCAAATGGGGTGACCAGACGCTCGAGAATATTACGATCCAGTTCACCTTCGGTATTCTGTACGATCAGTTCTGCAGGACGGTTCAAGGTGGTCGAGGTTTGACGCACAATACGCTGTAAACGCGGCAACATCCGGTCAAATGGGACCAGACGGGTACGCATCAGGCTTTCCTGAATCTCGGCCTGAATACGGGATTGTTGCAATAACAGTCCTTCGGTTTCGCGAATCTTGTCGGCTAAGGTACTCTTGAAGTCGACCAAATCCGATGCAGATTCTGCCAGTGATTTGGACAGCTGGTTTAGAGAGGAATATTGGTCCATTTCCAGCGGGTCAAAGTCGGCATAGCGCGAGTTCTCTGAACCATGTTTGGCAATAATCTGTGATTCCAGCTCGCCTTCCATTCGACGTAACTGATCGGCAAGACGCTTGATTGCCAGTTCCATCTCGTTCAAGGTATTGCCCAGCTGACCCAGGTCCATCTCGATACGCGAACGGTTAATCGAGTTCTCACCGGACAGGTCAATCATCTTCTCGACCAGATCAGCAGAGATACGGATCATCTCGTTATTGCTATCGCTGCTACCACTATTCGCCCACTCACCCATCATCTGTGGCGGCTCAGTACCATCACCTTCAACAAAGCCGAAGTCGGTACTGACCACCAGATTATCTGTTTTCGCCAGACGCTCAGGCAATTGCGCAGTAACGTCCACATAAGCAATCTTTTTCAGACTGCTGTGCAGCTGCTCAAAACCGTTATAGTCACGCTGGAAAATCGCCTGTCTTAACCAGACCAGCGTTTTCTGCAATAAGCCATCATAGGCATTCGAGTTAAATTGATAGACCGCAAACTGTTCGAAAGTTGTTTCCAGCTCATAGGCAATACTGGCCACTTCTTCAACATCAATCATACGTGCGCCGCCCTTGATACTGTGGGCAGCACGCTGTAATTGCAGCAATAAACTACGGTCACTACGCTGATCAAACCATTGATTGAGGAGCTTCTCGGCATTCGCCAGAATCTCTTCGGATTCTTCAAGGAAAGATTCTTCAACAATCGATTTCAGTTCGTCTTCTTCAGAGCGTTCTACTGGTGTGTCTTCAGTGGCCTCAGGAGATTCCAAGATTTCCAGTAATTCTTCAGCTTCAGCCAGATCAGTTGCAGGCTGTTCAGTCGTTGCTGACTCTTCAAGTTGCGGTTTAGGAATTGATGTCGCTTCGACCTCTGCAACTTTAACTACAGCGTTCGCGCTCTCCGCAGCAGCAACAGCTTGTCCAGAAACCAGCGCCTGAATATTTTGCAGAATCGCAATCGCTTCTGGTGCAGGATAATCAATACCGTCTTCCCGAATCGATTGAATACGATCGGACACGTTGTCCTGAACCAGACGGATAATCTGGATTAAAGCAGGTGTCACGGCAATTTGCTGACGAATCACCCGCTCATAAATACTTTCCAGTTCATGCGCAATCAAACCGATATGCGAAGCTGCAATCATGTTTGCACCACCTTTTAAGGTATGCAAATGACGCATCAGATTGTTCAGCGAAGTTGTATCGTCCTGTTTTTTGCTCCAGGTATTCAGATCTTCATCAATGCCTGCCAGCAATTCATCTGCTTCTTCCAGGAAGATACTTAGTAATTCTTCATCAAAATCACGGTTAGTTTCAGCACTTTGCCACTGCTGACGATCCGCAGCGATGCGTTGACTCAAACTAGCAAAATCGACACTGCCAGTCTCGGCTACTTGTGTGGTTTCTGAGCTTAGCTCAACATTCTGATTGCTAGTATCTTCAGCAAATATCTCGAGATCCTGCTGCACAAATGCAGACAGTTCACTGAGTATTTTTTGAATCTCATCATTCAGAATGACGCGCTGTCCTGCGGCCAAGGTATCAAATAAATGAATAAATTCCTGATGCG
Source organism: Acinetobacter sp. CIP 101966 (assembly GCF_000369725.1). Classification (NCBI taxonomy): domain Bacteria; kingdom Pseudomonadati; phylum Pseudomonadota; class Gammaproteobacteria; order Moraxellales; family Moraxellaceae; genus Acinetobacter; species Acinetobacter sp. CIP 101966. The sequence goes on from NZ_KB850160.1 coordinate 1,145,302, forward strand.
CCTGTGCGAACAGTTCATAAGCATAATCGCTGTTTAGCAGCACTGGCTTTTCAAGCAGCGCATCATAAGCCAATTTCAGGTCGGCAGTGAATTCATGAATGCCTTGCGCTGCCCGGCTTTCTGTATGTGCCAGCAATTCTGCAGCCTGCTGGCTGAGTGCCTGAATATATTCCGGATAATCGACTTGGGCGCGTTTATCAAATTCAAACTCGGCATCCAATAACAGATCAATATCCAGCTCAACCAGTTTAGACACCAAACCTTGCGTCTGAATGCTATTGGTTTCAGTAACTGCAAAGCCATAATCATGCCAGACACGCTCAAAGGTGGCGTATACCGCATCCAGTTTTGCAGTATTGCCCTGACGTAGCAAATGCAGATAGTCACTGACAAACTCGGCATACTGAATCAGTAAAGCAGTTTCTTTTGAAGTGGAGACAATTTCATCTTGTAGCAAGGTTTTGAACAGATGCTCTACTTTAGAACTGGCTTCAAAAATCTGGTCAATCTGCGCCATGGATGAACTGCCGCGCAAGGTATGAATCGCACGAATCAACGCATTATAATCTTGTGATTTTTCATCTTCAGTACGAAGGAAGGTGGCTATCGTTTCCAGATGCTCTTCTGCTTCTTCAATAAAGATCGCCACAGTTTCTTCGATATCACTGCGAACCGGTAATTCTACTGGAGCTACTGTTAGCTCAACTTCACTTGGCTCATTGTCTGCAAGCTCAAGACCTGTCATCTGACCTTCAGCGGTCAAATGATCTGCCAATGCTAATAATTCTTCTAGCGCAGGTTCAGGCGAAATTTGTTGTTGTAATTGTTGTCCCAACAGCACCATTGGACGCAGATCGAGATCCAATTGCTGTACATGTTTGAATTTTGGATATAAAGCATATTGATAGACATTCAGTACCGCTTGGGCAAATTTCTGTACCGTCGGTGTTAGCTGAATCGAACCGGACAAAACCCGGTTTAAGGTATCTTCAACCGCCCAGGCCATTTCCCCTGCCGATTTTGCCCCGACCATGCGGCCTGAACCTTTCAGGGTGTGAAAATGGCGGCGAATGGTCTTCAGATTTTCTTGATGATCTGGATTGCTCAACCATTCTGGAAATAAAGCATTTAACTCAACGAAGATCTCTTCGATTTCCTCAACAAAAATTTCAAGAATTTCTGCATCTTGGTCAAGATAACTATCTTCAGGAAGCGTTGTCGTTTCAACTAAATTTTTTAATATTTCTTTCATAGCTCATGCTTCTTACGTTATGCCGCCAAGAAGGGCGCTCAAACTTAATTGTGACCGTCACGCGATACCTAACGTATGAAGTTAAGTACATCTTGTCGAGGCTTTATCTGTATTTTCTGAATGTGTCTCAACCGCGGTCAAGACACATTTCCCCATCATGTCTGACTTTATTCTGGTAGTTTAAAGTCAGATACAGATTCACGTAATGCATCGGCCATGTTTGCCAGTTCAGATACTGAACGTGCTGTATCGAAGGTTGCACTGGTGGTTTGCGAGGTAATTTCCTGTACGACATTCATCGTGGTCGCAATATGACCTGCAGATGCTGACTGCAGTTTCGCAGCATCAGAAATGTTCGCAATCAGTTTCGCAAGGTTGTTCGATACTGTTTGAATCTCATCTAGTGCCACACCGGCATCTTTAGACAAGTTCGCACCACGTACAACTTCTGATGTAGTTTGTTCCATCGAAATAACGGCTTCGTTCGTATCCGTTTGAATGGTTTTTACCAGGCCTTCAATCTGCTTGGTTGCAGAAGCTGAACGTTCCGCAAGACGCTGTACTTCATCGGCTACGACCGCGAAACCACGACCTGCTTCACCGGCCATCGACGCCTGAATCGCTGCGTTTAATGCCAGAATGTTCGTCTGGTCAGCAATATCGTTAATCAAGGCTACAATGTTACCAATTTCCTGAGAAGATTCACCCAAACGTTTAATACGTTTTGAAGTTTCCTGAATCTGTTCACGAATCGTGTCCATACCCTCAATCGATCGATGTACGACATCCGCACCGTTTGCAGCAATTTGTACTGAACGCTCTGCTACCACCGCTGATTCATCGGCGTTGGCAGATACCTGGTCAATCGACAGTGCCATTTCGTTAATCGCTGCAGAAGCACCAGCAATTTCTTGTGCCTGATGCTCAGATGCTTCAGCTAACTGGTTGGTAATGCTTTGTGTAGTTGCAGTATATTGCGCAACTTCTTGTGAAGTTTCAGTAATACGCGATACCAGGTCACGTAACTGGTCAATCGCAAAGTTAATCGAGTCGGCAATTGCACCAGTAAAGTCTTCAGATACTGTTGCATATGAACGCAAGTCACCGTCTGCAAGATCGGCGATCTCATCCAGTAAACGTAAAATCGCATTCTGGTTACGGTCATATTCTTCTTGTAAACGGCCTACACGCTGCTTATCCGACAAGCCACGCAGAGAAAGTAACTTGAATACACACAGCAAGAAACCGACTAATAATGCGATCAGAAGGACTGCCGGAACAACCGTTTTAAGACCTGAGTTACCCGATAATTTATTCAGGTTGTCCAAAAGCACATCAGATTGAGAAAAAATAGATGCGGCTGCCTGACGAACTTTTACGATCTGTGTAGAGTTTTTCAGAATAATCGCTGATGCAGACTCGAGTACGTCATCATATTCAGCCTTGATACCTTCCAGAGATTCACGCAGAGTTGGATCATCAATACGCTGTACACCCAGTTCAGCAGAACCATTTAACTGTGCATTCAGATAAGAACCAAAAGTTTCGGTATCGGCACTGAAGTCATCCGCAGATTCACGTGAACCATCATTACCGGTCAGTACCAAACTGATTGAACGTAAGATACGTTCTGCAATGAATACCTGGTTTTTGGCAATAACCACCTGGTTCGATGGCATATCTTGACGTGCCATCTGGTCGACCATCAAGTTATATTCCGCCTGAATCCCTGGAATCGCTTCACCAATCGCGATGTTGGTGTCGTATAACTGGTTAATAATTTTTTGTTGCGAGGTAATCAGATCAATACTGCTGGATACTTCTGTCCACTGTTTATCAACAGCTTGCAAAGCATCATTGTTAGAGTGAATACTTTTAACTGTCTCAAGGTTTTCAGCAAAAGCTTTTTGCGAATCAGTCAGGTTCTTCATGGCCTCAGGCGTACCCGAAGCTGTCGCTTCAGTCGCTTGGCGCGAAATCGTTTGCGAGAGGAGACGCAAATCACCCAGACTTTGAGTGAGTTCGTTGGTACGTGGAACACTATAAAAAAGATACAATAAAGTGATCAGTGCGGCTAAAAGACAGCCTGCTGCTCCATAGATCAGCGGTTTTGATTTTTCACTATCACCAAATACACGTGATAACTGATCTACTTGCGTTTGAATCTTAGCTAAAAAAGCATTACCGCCTTTGCGGCCAGTGCTCTCACCTGTATTTTTCTTTTTAAGTTTAAAGCCCATGCAGCCTCTCCCCGGTTGACGCCTTGCTTAGTTTCGAGCGCGACATTTAATTTATAAATTTTATAGATGCGTTCATAAATTTTGGATTTTGCAACAGACGACTGAATAAAAACACATGCCACTGCTGGTTGTGCTGATGGAAAAACCCCTGACAATATTCTTGTAAGTTTTTATCCAATTCAGATTTCTTCGAAAAGAAACTTTTCTTATTGAAATGTTGTATACCCAAAACTTGATCTACGACCAAACCCACATACTGGTCATTATGGTTGATGCATAATACTTTTTGAGTCGGTGAAAATTGACTGCTCTGCCCTGATACATACTGCGTCAGATCAGAAACCGATAACAGTCTTCCCCGGATATTCGCCAGACCCAACACCCATGCTTGTGTCTTGGGTACCGGCGTATATTCTGGGGGATAAATCACTTCTGATACCTCCCCCAGCGGGGCAACAAAATATTGCCCCATCATCTCAAAAGCAATGCCCGACCATCGGTTAACTTCATTGCCATTGGAAACGTAGTTTTTATTCCCCCGTTTCGCAATGCGAAGCAATTCGATAAATCCATTTGCTGCCATAGAGCTTATCCTGCATTGAGGTGCTGCTTAATTACATCTATTAATTGTTTTTCATCGACTGGTTTTGTTAGATAATCCGCTGCGCCTTGACGCTTGCCCCATACACGGTCAGTGGCCTGATCCTTGGTACTGACAATCACGATTGGAATATGTTTGGTCGTTGCACCACGTGCAATCTGACGGGTTGCCTGAAAACCATTCACACCCGGCATAACCACATCCATCAGAACTAGGTCCGGCAATTCTGCCTGTGCCATGGTGACGCCATCTGCGCCATTGGCTGCTTCAATCACCTCAAAGCCATGTTTAGAAAGAATCTCTCTAAAGCGAAAAGTTTCTGTCGGTGAGTCATCCACAATTAGGATACGTGCCATGCCAATTCCCCAAAAAAATCAAATATTAAGCACTAATATGGTTACGGATTGCATTGAGCAATTCATCTTTACTAAAAGGTTTGGTCAGGTATTCATCTGAACCCACGACACGACCTTTGGCCTGATCAAATAAGCCATCTTTACTCGATAGCATAATCACAGGAATATTCTGGTAATTCTGAGAGTTTTTGATTAAGGCGCAGGTTTGATAACCATCCAGGCGCGGCATCATAATATCTACAAAAACGATATCTGGATTTGCTTCGGCAATTTTTGACAAAGCTTCAAAACCGTCTACTGCAGTAATGACCTCATAACCTTCGCGTTGAAGAAGAGTTTCCGCAGTACGACGAATGGTCTTTGAGTCATCAATAACCATAATTTTTAGATTTTGGAATTTATCGTCCATTTGTTTAACCCTTCCCATTTTAGAAACTATATGCCATAAGGCTCATAGGATTATTTTATTACGATCGATAAACATTTTTAACATAAAGTCACTTGTATTATCAATGAACATTTTCTACACAAGTAGACAAAATCATTTATTTTTAATAACAGCTTCACATTTTCTTATTGTTATTGGTTTTTTTTTGACTAACGGTAGTTTTTTATTGATAAATTTAAGTCTAATATAACAAGATTATTACTTTAAAATAAGTAATTTAGTCAACTTTAAATTCGGGGAGCCAATGATGAGTCAGTTTTTAAGAAAACTTGCTGTCATTGATAAAAATAAAATGACTGGTCAATTCATTGTTGTGGTGCTGCTACTGTTACAGGTGAGCTTAACGTGCGCGAGTAGTAACCAACTCCCGCAAAAAGCCACCTGGTATCGTTATTATGACAGCAAGGGTGTGGCCAATATCAGTACTAATGTCACGCCAAATCATATCCGTTATGGCTATGAAGCACTTGACCAGAATATGCAGGTCATTAAGCGAGCGCGTCCTTATAATGCCGAAGCGGATATCAGGCAAGCGCCACAACGTGCTCAACAGGCGCAGCGGATTGCCGAAGACCATAAACTCAAGCGCGCTTATAATAATAGCCAGACCGCTTTACAGAAAAAGAACGACAGCCTGGTCCAGTTAAAAAAACAGATTGATTTCCAGCAAGAGCAAATGAAGCAACTGCAAAAAGATCGGGTCATGTTTGTACGTCAGGAACGTGAATATTTACGTAAAGGTAAAACCCCACCGGCACACCTGAAAACAACATTAGACAATAACCAGAAAAATCTTGTTTCCCAAAAAGAAAATATTCAATCTTTACAAAGTCGCTATCGAAATCTGGAAGCAGAATACGACAAAATTATCGCCCGCTTAAAAGCACTTGAATAAATGCAAATAGCTGGCCATGGTTTTGATCCACAGCACGCTAAAAGGACTCATATGCAAACTGCACCGCATTCTCATGATTTTAATATGCCTTCCCCGCGCTCTATCCTGATCATGAGTGCACTTTGCTTAAATATGTTTTTAGTGGCTTGTGATAAAAATGAACCCGTACAGCAAGCCGAAACACCCAAATCCATTGAAGTCATTCCTCAAGATCTAGTTGCAGTTCAATCTGGCAATTCAGTTCAAAAAACTGCATTTACCGGCACTATTCGTGCAGTCAATCAAAGCAGCATACAGGCACAGGTCTCTGCTACTGCCACCAGCGTAAACGCGCAGGTAGGTCAATCAGTTTCCAAGGGACAAGTACTGGTACGCCTGAATAATCAGGACAATGCAGCCCGTCTGGCACAGGCACGTGCGAATCTGGCCTCTACTCAAGCGCAAGCCAATCAGGCTCGCAACATGATGCAGCGGAAAAAGCGCCTGCTCGATCAGGGTTTTATTTCAAAAGTAGAATATGAACAAAGTCAGGTCGATTATCAGGCACAACTGGAAAATGTCCGTGCCCAGCAAGCCAATGTTGATATTGCTCAGAAAGCAGATCGTGATGGCACCATGACTAGCCCGATCAATGGCGTGATTACCCAGCGCCAGGTCGAACCGGGCCAAACCGTGGCAATTGGACAAACCCTGTTTGAAATCGTCGATCCGAAACGGCTAGAAATTCAGGCACGCGTACCCAGTGATCTGCAATCAGGTTTAAGACGGGGCAGTCAAGTCGAATACAGCATTCAAGGCAATCCAAATCGGCTCACTGCCGTAATTAGCCGGATTTCCCCGATCGCAGATCAGGCCAGTCGCCAGATCGAATTCTTTGCCACGCCAAATGAAACAATTCCTTCACTTAGCATAGGCTCCTTTGTCGAAGGCAACATTCTGAGTTCACAACAGATTTCTGGCCAGCTGATTCCATTAGATACTATTCAAGACATTCAGAATAAACCTTATGTCTGGATAATACGCCAGAATAAAATTATCAAAGTCAATGTTCAGGTACTAGAACAGCGTTATAGCGACAACATTGCCGTGGTTCAAGGACTGGAGAGCAGCGATCAGGTCAGCCGGGTTAAGTTTAGCGAAGCCGATCTGCAAAAAACTGTCACCCTTCGCGCCAACTAAAACCATTCATACAGGATCATTGACATGTGGTTTACCCGAATTAGTGTGAAGTATCCGGTTTTCACCATCATGATGATGTTCTGTTTGATGGTGCTGGGGCTGGCTTCATGGCAGCGGATGGGCGTTGAAGAATTTCCTGATGTCGATTTCCCTTTTGTGGTGATCTATACCAACTATCCGGGCGCTTCTCCGGAAACGGTTGAATCGGAAATCACCAAGAAACTCGAAGATCAGATCAATACCATTTCCGGTTTGAAACAGGTGATTTCCCAGTCCAGTGAAGGCCTGTCCATCATCACCACTGAATTTAATCTGGATGTGACATCTACCACAGCAGCTCAGGACGTGCGGGATAAAATCGCTTCTGTAACTGCTGAATTTCGTGATGAGATTCAGGAGCCGATTGTAGAACGTTATGACCCGACGGCGAATGCGGTAATGTCGATCGTATTTGAATCCGACAATATGGATGTGAAAGCACTCAGTTCCTATCTGGATCAGCGGATCGTGCCACAACTACGCACAGTCCCGGGAGTCGGAACGGTCAATCTGCTTGGTGATGCGCAGCGCCAGATCCGGATCCAGGTAGAGCCGCAAAAACTGCAAGCTTTTGGCATCGGTGTGGACAGTGTGATCAGCACCTTAAAGGCCGAGAATATTGAAGTCCCGGGGGGGGCGCTTAAATCGGGTAATTCGGAACTGGTCATTGAAATCAATTCCAAAGTGCTACATCCCCTCGCCTTCGGCGATCTGGTCATTGCCAATAAAAACGGCGTACCGATTTTCCTCAGACAAGTGGCCAATATTCAAGACAGTCAGGCAGAGCTGGAATCTGCAGCTTTTCTGAATGGCAAAACTGCAGTGGCGATTGATATTTTGCGTAGTTCAGATGCAAACGTCATCGAAGTAATAGACAAGAGCTACGCAGCTTTAGAAAGTATTGAGGCGCAGCTTCCACAAGGTACCACTTTACAAGTGGTGGTGGACTCCTCCAAAAGTATCCGCGGCACCATTGGTGATGTAGCCCGAACCATTATTGAAGGTGCGGTACTGGCTGTGCTGATTGTCCTACTGTTCCTGGGTTCTTTCCGCTCCACAGTAATCACCGGTTTAACCCTACCAATTGCTCTCTTGGGCACGCTGACCTTTATCTGGGCCTTTGGCTTTAGCATCAATATGATGACTTTACTGGCGCTGTCCTTGAGTATTGGTCTGTTGATCGATGATGCAATTGTGGTGCGTGAAAATATTGTCCGGCATACCGACATGGGCAAAGATCACGTGACTGCTGCACTCGATGGCACCAAAGAAATTGGTTTAGCTGTTCTGGCCACAACACTGACCATTGTTGCCGTATTTCTGCCTGTGGCCTTTATGGGCGGAATTATTGGTCGTTTCTTCTACCAGTTCGGGGTCACGGTGAGTATGGCCGTTCTGATCTCGATGTTTGTCAGCTTTACCCTGGACCCGATGCTTTCTGCGCACTGGGCAGAAAAGAAAAAAGATCCAAACAAAAAACCAGGTCGGGTGAAACGTTTCTTTAGCTGGATCTCTGGCAAGCTAGATAACTTAAGCCATGTCTATGAAAAATTATTAAAACTGGCATTGCGCTTCAGATTAATTACCTTAATGATTGCTGTGGCTTCATTATTTGGTGCTCTGGGTTTATCCAAACTGATCGGCACCGAATTTGTACCGGTTCCCGATAAAGGCGAAATCCGGATCAAGTTTGAAACACCGGTCGATTCATCGCTTGAATATTCTCAGGCCAAACTGCAACAGGTGGATCAGATTATTCGTCAGCATCCGGATGTCAAAGCCACCTATGCGGTGATTAATGGTGCAACCGACCGCGGTAAAAACCATGTCAGTTTACGGGTGACCGTGACGCCGCGTACTGAACGTGAAAAGACCCTGAATGAGCTAAATAATGAGTTCCGCCAGCGTCTGCAATCGGTTGCCGGAATCAGCATTACCTCGGTGGCATCCGCCGATGAAACCGTTTCAGGCGGTCAGAAGCCGATCATGATTTCGATCAAAGGTCCTGATCTGGATGAACTGCAAAAAATTTCTGATCGCTTTATGACGGAAATGGCGAAGATTAATGGCATTGTCGATCTGGAAACTTCATTAAAAGAACCTAAGCCGACTCTTGATGTACAGATCAATCGTGTCTTGGCCAGTGATTTAGGTTTATCGGTCAATCAGATTGCCAATGTAGTGCATCCGCTGATTGCCGGTGATGATGTCACGACCTGGCAGGATGAAAAAGGTGAAACCTATGATGTGAATCTGCGCCTGACCGAAGACCAGCGCAGCTTGCCTAGCGATTTACAGAATATGTATATCACCTCAAATAAAACCGATGCCAATAATCAACCAATTCTGGTTCCGCTTTCGAGCGTGGCCAAATTTGAAGAAAAACTCGGTGCCTCGCAGATTAATCGACGTGATCTGGCACGTGAAGTGCTAGTCGAGGCCAATACCTCAGGACGTCCTGCAGGCGACATTGGTACGGATATCAGCCGCTTGCAAGAAAATTTTGATATGCCACCGGGTTATAGTTTCGATACTCAAGGCTCCAATGCCGACATGGCAGAATCCGCAGGTTATGCCCTGACTGCGATTATCCTGTCGATTGTCTTTATCTATATTGTGCTCGGTTCGCAGTTCAACAGTTTTATCCATCCTGCGGCAATTATGGCCTCACTACCATTGTCGCTGATTGGCGTATTTCTAGCCTTGTTCCTGTTTAACTCAACCATGAACCTGTTCTCGATTATCGGCATTATCATGCTGATGGGACTGGTGACCAAGAATGCGATTCTGCTGATCGACTTCATCAAGAAGGCCATGGACCGCGGCGAAGACCGTTATGATGCGATTATTGCCGCTGGTAAAACCCGTTTGCGTCCTATTCTGATGACTACCAGCGCGATGGTCATGGGCATGGTGCCACTTTCCCTAGGGCTAGGTGAAGGTGGTGAACAAAGTGCACCGATGGCGCATGCGGTGATTGGTGGGGTAATTACCTCTACACTGCTGACCCTGGTGGTGGTGCCGGTGATCTTTACTTACCTGGATGACTTTAAGAATTTTATGCTGCGTCAGGCACGTAAAATCATGGCATAATTTAATGCAACACAATGAGGTGACATTCCCAAAAGCTCACCTCATTTTTTATTGTATAATCCCTGCTTTAACGCTTAATTTTTTAGGACAGTTTCCATGCGCGCGAGTCGCTTTTTATTTGCAACGTTAAGAGAAACCCCGAACGATGCTGAGGTTATTTCACATCAGCTCATGCTTCGTGCCGGTATGATTCGTAAGTTGGCTTCAGGTCTATACACCTGGTTGCCGATGGGCGTTCGCGTATTAAATAAAGTTGAAGCGATCGTTCGCGAAGAAATGGACAAAGTCGGTTCACTTCAAGTCTATATGCCGGTGACACAACCTGCGTCTTTGTGGGAAGAATCAGGTCGTTATGTACAATACGGTCCTGAGCTTTTACGCTTCAACGACCGCCATGGCAACCCATTTGTTCTCGGTCCGACGCATGAAGAAGTGATCACTGACCTTGCACGTAACGAATTAAAAAGCTACAAGCAATTGCCTGCAAACTTTTACCAAGTACAAACCAAATTCCGTGACGAAATTCGGCCACGTTTTGGCGTAATGCGTTCACGTGAATTCATTATGAAAGATGCCTACTCTTTCCATGCCAACCAAGAATCACTGCAACAAACCTACGACGACATGTATGCAGCCTACTGCAAAATCTTCACCCGTCTTGGTTTAGATTTCCGTCCGGTTCAAGCAGATACTGGTTCAATTGGTGGTTCAGGTTCTCATGAATTCCACGTTTTGGCTTCAAGCGGTGAAGATGATATCGCTTTCTCGACTGAATCTGACTATGCAGCCAATATTGAAATGGCAGAAGCAGTACTTGTCGGTGAGCGTGCGGCACCGACACAAGAACTCAAACGGGTAGATACGCCAAATCAGAAAACTATTGCTGATGTATCTGCTTTCTTAGATACAGATCCTGCTCATTCAGTGAAAGCGTTATTGGTTCAAGGGGTTGTAGCGAAAGAAGGTCAAGAGGCACCAGTCGTTGCATTATTCCTTCGTGGCGATCACGAACTGAATGAAATTAAAGCTGAAAAACATCCTTTAATTGCTGCACCTTTAACATTTGCTACTGAAGAACAACTTCAAGCCCTTGGCTTAACTGCTGGCTTTGTTGGTCCTCAAGGTCTGGTCGAAAAAGGTATCACCGTTATTGTTGATCGTGCAGCATCCGTATTGTCTGATTTTGTTGCGGGTGCAAATGCAGCAGATCAACACGCAACAGGTGTAAACTGGGAACGTGATGCGCAGTTCACTGAAGTTTATGACCTACGTAACGTGGTTGAAGGCGATCCATCTCCAGATGGTAAAGGTACGCTTCAAATCAAACGTGGTATCGAAGTGGGGCATATCTTCCAGTTGGGTCAAAAATACTCTGAAGCTTTAGGTTGTAAAGTCTTGGGTGAAGATGGCAAACCATTCACTGTAACAATGGGGTGTTATGGTATTGGTGTAACGCGTGTAGTAGCTTCTGCAATCGAGCAGAACTTTGATGAGAAAGGCATTATCTGGCCAACTGCCATTGCACCGTTTGAAGTTGCCATTGTGCCGATGAATGCACACAAATCTCCACGAACTATGGAAGCTGCGGAAGCACTCTATGCTGAATTACAAGCTGCAGGTTTTGACGTATTACTTGATGACCGTAACGAACGTCCGGGCGTGAAATTCTCTGATCTTGAGCTGACAGGTATTCCACACCGTATTGTAATTGGCGAAAAAGGCTTAGATGCAGGTACGTTTGAATATAAAGGCCGTCGTGATGCTGAATCTGTAAATATCTCGAAAGAAGAATTATTGGCAAAAATTGCTAAATAATTTTGCTTTCTTATAAAAAATCCCGCGTAATGCGGGATTTTTTATAACTAAACTTAGCAGAATTTGTGTCCACCAAAGCAGTTCGGTTTAAAGTTCTGGCCTTGTAAAGTTAAATTAGTAAGAGGGAAATCAAGTAGCGCAGGATTTTTAATTTCCTTTACATCAAGTGCACTTCCTAGCACACAACCAAAAACCAGACTTCCACAATCTCGCACATTAGTGGTTAAATCATGGTTAATTCCTGCAATAGTTTGCTTTAAAACAGCATCTGAAATTGGCACACTATATGAAGGTGAAATACTTCCTAAATCCACTTCATCTTCCATTGCCAGCCACCACCCTTGTTTTGCCGCGACTGCTGCACCAGGCCATAAAATGCTTTGGGATTGCAAGGAGAGTGAAGCTGGATTATTTAAATATAAAGCATGAATAAGTCCGAGATTTTGTTTAACGGTAATGTCTGTCTGTAGCCCGGTTAAGTAGCCTGTAATATCTTTATCTAATTTTAATGCTCCATCCAATAATTCTGCTTTTAATGGTCCTTTAAAATCAATACGACCTACTGTCCCTGTCCCTTTTAGTACAACTTCTTTCATTCTTGTTCCTGACACTATCGTAGCAGGAATAGTAAAAGGTGCTGTTGTAGAATTTAACTGGAAAGCATAATTGCTAGATGTGTAATGTAAATCCAGAGGTAATGGTTGACCTAATATAGTGCCTTTTACCGTGCCCTCAATATTCATTCCAGTTGCAGCATAATCCATGACACGAGGAGCCGTTGTTGCAACTCCTGATGAGGATTTTGTTTTCATATAACCACTGAAACTGTTAATACCATTTGGTGTAGCACTATTTTCTGTCCCCATTGTCAATAGACCCGAAATCTTTTCCGCACTTAAACGAAAACCTAAAACTTCACGTGTAGACGCCTGATTTGGATTTTTTATGGCAAATTGTACAAATGGATTAGTAATCAGAGCTGAGGTCGCGGCACGATCCGCACCATTTGTAGGATTACCACTTAAGGCTATATGATCAATATCAATATCACAGCCGGTTGCACCATTAACACCGCCACACCCGAGCTGTAGCTTTTTTATATTGGCATTAATTTCCATCTCGGCTTCCAAGCCTAATTTATAAAATGAGATATTACTCTGGTCATAAGTAGCTCCTAGATTATCCATCTGGTTAAATCCAGACTGAACCTCCATTGACAATAAAGCCTGCCCATTGACTTCTGAGAGCTCTTGGTCTTCCAATGAGGTTAATGCAGATACCTGGCCACTTAGGCCCATCATAGCTACCACTAGACTTTTTAATATTATTTTTTTCATTTTTCTCATCCTGATTTTTAGCGTGGTGTGATTCCCATCGTGCTACGAATGGTTCCACCAGTCAGTGCAATACTTGCCATGTTTTGCATATTGCCATTGGTCGCCATGGCAAAATTGGTTTTAAATGGTGTTGCAATATTATTTTCATAATTGAGTTTGACCTGATTATCCAAAGTCACTGTATCTGCACTGACACGAACTTTTGCTTTGACACCCAAATGACCTTCCATCCGGTTAAAGTTAATTGACGAAGTTTTTAATACCCCGGCTGAATCAATATCTTCATTGGCAATACTAAAATAGCTGCCCAGATTATCTTTATTTGCAGTTTCTTCTGCGGTAAGGGGTCTAAACTTAAAATTTGCATCAAATGACAGGAAGTTGGTATCTGGTGAATCGCTGGTCGGATCCACTCCTGGAATGATGAGGAGCTCGCCGTTTCCATCAAGTTTAAAAGCAATATTAGTCAGGACATCATCACGTTTAGAAAAATTATCATGAGGCACATAGCTCCCGCATTTAGCGATCGATGCATTGGTACAATTATATTTAGATCCTGGTAATTGACCAATCGCAAGCTCAGCTTTGGCTCCAATCAGCAGCTTATCAGCGCGAATATAAATACCTTCATCTTTATAACTAATAATCCCTTCTGACTTGATCAAAGCATCGATATTCCTAAAACCAGCATAATAGTTAACTGCCTCACCATGATCGCCATTCTTGCCATCAATCAATATAATCGAGGTTGTGCTTGGTAAACCGGTTTTCTTGTCAATTCCATAGCCTTCTGTAGATGCCATAATGTTATACGCAATTGCTTGCTTATTGTTTGTTCCATAAGTCGTTCCAGACAAGGCAACATTGGCATTTAAATTATAAATAGGAATACCGATTCCCCATGAACCACCATCGCCACCAATTTCCGCTAAAGAGTTATCGGATATGAAACGTGCTTTAGCAGCAATGGACTGAAAATCCATTCCACGTACGGCGATATAGGCAAAATCCTCTCCATTCGTGGTGGTACTGAGTGTCTGTTTAAGTACAGTGCTACTACTACCTAAAGTCTTTTGCATATTTTCATTGATTATGAAATCGAGACTTTTTGCAGTAATGGTATTTATATATATATTTCCAAAGTCGATATAAGCATTTTTACCGTGTAAAGCACCGGCAGCATTACGTGTAGTCAAGGGTCTGAGCTTGGAGAATTGCACAGCATGGCTTCCCTTACCGGTATGACCAATCTCAAGTGTTGTAGGTGCCATAGTTGCTGGATGCCCGGTACTATTAGTACCTGTAAAATCTGCAGACAAGCCTAGATTCAACCCACCTTCTCCGACCAGGCCACTGTAACCTGTTGCAGCTTTGTCCTGACGTTCTAGTACACCATTCACCTTGTTACTAACATCAAAAGTACCTATCTGGGTTTGATCGGCACTCATCGATAATCTTGCGTTAGTGACTGCACCCGAAGCCCCTAAACGCATAATATTTTTACGTTCATTATTTGGCGTGTTATAACGCAAGTCAATATTAACCCCTGGATTGGTCGGATTAACCCGGTCAGCCGTGATATCAGTAATATCTTCAGCACGCTTTAGATCCACATAATGATCTTGACTGCCATTTCGTGTGGTCAGTACCACGCCTTCATCCGGGTCAATGTACATATATCCTTGACCCGCGAAGTTAAAGTTAAAGTCATTCAAAATCAGACTATTTTCACCTAATTTATGACTAATCGTGGCATTTTTAAGTTGAAAATCGATACTAGCAATTGAATCTTTATTAAATAGACCTGCACTGGTTTGTAATAGCACACTAAGCGGTGTAGAGGTACTAATCCCTAATGCCCCCAAAGTTTGATTAGATTGAGTACCCGTAGTCCGAATACTATTCGCAGATTGACTACATGGATTGGTCGTACAGGCGATCTTTACCAATTTTAAATCTGCAGTGGCTTGAAACGGTGAAACACTTGCAGCTAGCCGAAGTCCTGCCCCTTGTGAAGTGGCACCTACATCTATTTCAAGTTGACTAATGATTGGTTTATTATCTTTTCCAATAATCTCAACATTATGTAGACCTAAACCCATTTTAGTGTTGGCAGTTGGATTTGGATCATACCAATTGGCTTGAGCAATACTGGCTTTAGAAATTTCATGAGTAATCACCATACCATCTTGTCCAGTGACTTCACTCAATTCCTGCTCTTCAATAGTTTCAAGTGCATAACCTTGTTGTATAAGACACATGCATACCGTTAGCAATTTCAACTTTATTGTTGTTTTTTTCATTTTTATATCCTTATGCTGTACTTGACGTTGTTACTAACAACGACTTTGTGCTCCACCTGTACAGTTATAACCAAATATTTTCAAATTGCCTGACGTATGCAGATTTCCATGAACGTTCAACCCCATAAATCCTTTTTCAGCACCTTTATCAAATGAAGGAACATCTTGGGGCGCGGTTGTATAAGTTCCATCGGCATTATAGGTACGCCCTGTATACGTACTATAAACACCTGTATTGGCATAACCTTCCAAGGCGCCAGCACCTGTACCCGTTTCAATGGAAACTGTATTAAAGCCTAAATTACGGATCTTTAAAGGCTGGTGATCATAAAAGGTAATTTGCATCGCCGTTTGTGGTTCATTACGATGATTAATGATGGTTGTTCCATCGATCGAAAACTTATCAATCTGAATCGTGCCTTGAATGCCTTTAAAGACTAACCACTTTTTATTTCCATTGGCATCGACATGGTTATTCGGCGCTATTGCCAGACGGCAAAATTGTTTTGTTGCTCCACAAGCGGTGGGATCTAGAACATAAAATACTTCTAGCGGGTTGCCACTTCCATCAAGCCGAGAAATTTTATCTTTACTTAAATCTGTCGCATAAACATGGTTTAAAGATAAAGTCCAGTTAAGATCAGCTCCACCCTGCCCCACTGTATTGGTTAGTGCTTGCTGATCAAGGGCTTCCAATCCGGCAAGACTGGCCATAGAAGTACATAATAATGCACAGAGTGTTACTAATTTGGACATTCTTATACTCCCTTAAAGACCAGTTGTTCTAATTTTCAGATGCTGAATCAGGACACCATCAATGACAGCAGATCCAAAATTCTTACTTACACCCTCAGTATTTTTAAATACGATTCCTGTTGAATTCACACCATCCTTGGCACGCAGCATATTTGTTCCTGAGATACGCTCTGTAGTCCCTATTGAGATACTACTGTGAGTCGCATTACGCCCTTGATAAAGTGCGGTGGTATCTGACACATTATTTTTAATCGGTGTACCACAACTATAGACATTACAGGTCGAACCCTTTAAATCTGTTGTACCCAATCCGCCCCCATAATTTTGATAAATTTGATTATAAATAGCAGGAATATTGGGAATACGTGTCACTTCTAAAATAATATTATTGCCTTCTGAACCGACAACGAAAGGCTGGTACATATTACCAAGCACCAAGTTAATATTTGGACTATAGAGATATAAGCCCTCAGAATCATGAAATATAGGAGCATCACTTCCATTCAAGGCCGGGGTCGGGACATTACCATCAAGTGCATCTGTTTTTGCTGCGGTACTTAGACGTATACCCTTACTGTTAAGATTGTTATCGCTACTGCTTAGAGTTTCTGGTCGATCATTGGTATTCAGACGAACAATACTCGCCATACCCAATGTTTGGCTGTAATTCTTATTGTCAGATTCTAAGGTTTGGAATAACCGAACTTGCGAGCCATTAAAACTCAGACCATTGGCAATAAATTGAGTTCTTAATCGATAATTTGTGTCAAGGCCTGAAGTTGGTCCACCTGTTATAGAATTTACAGCATTCGAGGAGTTAAGCTCACGTGCAAAGATATCACTCCAGAAGCCTAGCTTGATATTATTATCACTTTCGACCCCTGCAATTGGACTTAATGGGGCTTCCAAAGCGATATAGCCTACATCTTTAGCAGCGCCCTTAAACTGTGTGACGTTTTCAGTTCCTGCCCGGAATAACCAAGGATTATCTGCTGACCCCCAGCTAAAACCCTGATTACTGTATCGTGTGCTTAAAGAACCATCGCTTTTCGATAATGCCAGACCATAAATAAATACATCGGCTTTAGTTCTTAAAGTGCTCACAGAGCTTTTAGCAGCTTCAGTTTTAGCAGCCTGATCTGCTCTAGCAATGATTTCAGCCATAGCAGCACTATCTGCATCTTTCATCATTCCGGCTAGAGCAGCTTCCAATTTTTTGTTGTATTCTGCTTTAACTAGTTCAATAATTCTTGCATCTACAATTGCTCCAATAATATTCTGCCTATCAACCGCCGTACTCCATTCAGTATTTGGAATCTGCTGATTAGCATTTTGCCCATATAGAAATTGAATCATTTCAAGGGTATTTAAATTTGCATATTCATCAGACTTATTTGGTCGCAGTGGCGTTAATTCATATTCTGTTGTGCCATCATGCTTGATATCATAATCAATACCTGGTGAGGTATTACCTGCACCATTATAATAATCATCACGACGTTGGTCATAATAGGCTTTCATAAAGTCTGTATTATAATAATAATCAACTAATTCTTGCTTAAATGCGTCCCGGTTAGCTTGTGTGTCATAAGTATTCTTAATCGTATTATAGTTATCATTATAAAAATCAGTTTTTAAGGTATCAAAGGCTTGCTGATACTCAGTTGCATAATTCTGCGTTCTTTCAACATGAAAAGCATTATCATATGTAGATTTATAAACTTTGTCGTATACACGCTGCCCAAGTTGGTTGTAATTCTCACCCGTCGGGATAATACGAATAAAGCCTGTATCTGCTTGTCCGGGGTTTTCAATGCCTCTGGCATAACTAGAACTAGCAGAAAGATCTTTAGGACCTTGAAACACCATTTTAAAATCATCAAGTACCAGCGCAACACCCTCACCGGTGGTGTCAGAAAGAGAAGAATCTGATAATTCCTGCATCGCATGTGCAGAAGGCAACAGGCTGAAACCGATTGTCATCGCCAAATAACTTTTGCGAAATTTAAATATATCTTTTATCTGAGCCATCTCACTCTTTCCTTTTTATTCGATGCTCCGCACCTTATGCTTCGGCTTCCCAGCCGCCAATCTTTGATTTTTTATAATGCATCGCATCTTTTTTATGGTTATGCGGAATCCATTATGCTGATTTTTGATACAGATGCCAAAGCCAATTAGGCGAAAAATAGCAGTTTCCGATAAATGAAAATCTCAAAAAAATAAACGGGACATAAAGTCCCGTCATTCAATATTTTAAAACAATTAGGTCTTCGGCAAAGTAACGCCTGTCTGACCTTGATATTTACCACCACGATCTTTATATGAGGTTTCACAGACTTCATCAGATTCAAAAAACAGCATCTGCGCTACACCTTCACCTGCATAAATACGCGCAGGAAGATTGGTAGTATTTGAAAACTCTAAAGTGACGTGTCCTTCCCACTCTGGCTCAAGCGGAGTCACGTTAACAATGATGCCACAACGCGCATAAGTAGACTTGCCCAAGCACACGGTCAAGACATTACGTGGAATGCGGAAATATTCGATGGTACGCGCCAAAGCAAACGAGTTAGGCGGAATGATACAGACATCCGACTCGATATCAATAAAGCTGCGTTCATCAAAGTTCTTCGGATCGACAATTGCAGAATGCACATTGGTGAATACTTTAAATTCACGTGCACAACGCACGTCATAACCATAGCTGGATACGCCATACGAAATCAGCTTTTGACCATTTTCATCCAAACGTACCTGGTTTTCTGCATACGGTTCAATCATGCCGTGTTTTTCGCTCATTTCGCGAATCCAACGATCAGACTTAATTGCCATTGATATAATCCAAAAATCTTAAAAACAAGTTATTGCGACGTACTTTAACTGAAATTGACACTAATGAAAATAAGTGAAAGGCTTAGAGCTCAAGTTACCAAAAAACTGCTGATCGAGATCAGCTTATAAACTTAAAAGTGCAGAATAGCTTAAAGGAATGGAAAAGCTCATTAATACCAGCGAAGCCGTTTTCTGCAGGTTTTTCTGATTGAGCCAGCGACTGTTTTTTCTGGCCAGGATTGAACCCAGAAAAGTCCAGAAGAATGCAATCGGGATCAACAGAAGCAAGAAAACCAGCATATGAGTCACATAATGTTGGCCGCTTTTCCAGACAATGACAGGAAAGATCGCTGAGGCAAATAAAAGTGCTTTAGGATTAAGCAAGGTTGCCAAAAATAATTCTCGTGCGCGAATCGAGACATTTTCAAGATTTTCGCTTATTTCTGCAGTCCGCCATAATTTCACAGCGAGAAATAGAATATAGCCAGCACTAAAAAGTTTGAGAATGGTCGGTAAAAGCGGAAGATGAACGGAAATTTTTCCGATCAGAATGCCCCATAAGCTAATGGCAATCAGATAACCAAAGGCTTCCGCAGGAATTAAACGAAATGTTTTTTTAAATCCGACCTGAATGCCTGAAGATGCCAATAAGGTATTGGTTGGGCCTGGTGTTAAAAGAATGGTTGCCACTAAACCAATAAAAAACCATGAAATCATAGTTTGACCTCGCTCTAATCCGAGTAGCATAGAAGAATTCGGTCAGTGCTGCAAAAAAATAATTGTAAGAGAACATATGATCTAAAATTTAAATTTATTTATTTTAATTAATTCAAATGTTTATATAAGCTTTCAGGATAAACACCCGATAGTCATTTCAGTCAATTTCGATCATTTAAATCGAGCTAATTTTAAAAATAAGAAATAAGAAGCCCTAGCTTTTAGCTAAGGCTTAAATATCTGAATTGTCTGTAGAATTAAAAAATTCGACTATGGTCTTTCTCTGCTTTAGGTAACTGCGCTGCAATTTTCTCTGCAATCAGCATATAGCTTTCTGCAGCAGCATCTCCCGCGATCACTGACGGCGTTCCAGCATCGGCATTTTCACGAATTTTAGCATCCAAAGGTAAACGACCCAATAATGGGACTTGATATTGCTCAGACAGTTTATCGCCACCGCCTGTACCAAAAATCTGTTCCTCAAAACCACAATTTGAGCAGATATGGGTCGACATGTTTTCAATCACGCCCATGATCGGAATCTGCACGCGGTTAAACAATTCGATGCCTTTGGTCGCATCCAGCAATGCCACGTTTTGTGGTGTCGTCACAATCACTGCACCCGTCACCGGAATACGCTGCGCGAGAGTTAACTGGATATCACCTGTGCCAGGTGGCATATCAATCATCAGCACATCAAGGTCTGGCCATAGGGTCTGATTGAATAACTGCATTAATGCACCCGTGGCTTTTGGACCACGCCAGGCGACTGGAGTATTGTGATCTCCAGTTAAATGGCCAATTGATAATACCGCCATCCCATAGGCTTCGATAGGGACAAACTGCTCTGCTTCGATCATTGGCGTTTTGCCGGCATTGCCGAGCATAGTCGGAATACTTGGGCCGTAAATATCGGCATCTAGTACGCCTACGCGCAGGCCTAATTTCTGTAGAGCCAAAGCCAGATTTACAGTCGTGGTCGATTTACCTACGCCACCTTTACCAGATGACACCAGAATCACATTTTGAATCCTTGGGTGTTTTGGAACATCACGCTGTTGCGGCGCAGCTTTTTGAATAGGTGGATTATTTGGATCAGCTTCTTCTGTTTTTGCAGGCTGTGCCGACGCATCAACCACAGGGGGAAGATTGGGTTTTGCTTCCGCTTTAGGCTCGCTTGAACAGTTTTCACCTTCAGCATGGTTATGCCCGCAACCCCCTTCTTTCTTATGTCCAGTTTTCTGCTGAATCACATGCATATTCAGTTCTTGAATACCACATTTTTGCAAAGCTTCCGCCAGTTCATCATGAATCTGTTGCAGCTGCGCTTTTTCTTCTGGATAGGTATTCAAAGTGATTTGCAGAATCTCACCCTGTACATTGACCTGCGTAATACGATCTTTCAAGGCATTGCTGGAATTTGGCAAGATATAGTTTTGCAGTACGTTTTGCACAGCTTCTTCGTTCACCTCCTTGGAAGGCGAAAAAACCGATTTAAGCGAAGAAAGCCAAGACATAGGTTACTCCAAAAATGTAGATCGACATCTGAATCGCTTAGTTTAACGGGGTTTTAGGCGAAGGTTAAGCACTGTATTGGAGAAGATGAAAGAGATATCTTCAATTTCCAACCATTTTACTCGGTTTTGTGAAATATTTTATGGAATCTTGGTGAATAGAAATAATGAAAGAAAAGAGAGATGGACTATTTTGATGTAATAAATTTTTTTATTTATCTCGAGCGTGTTAAGCCACTTTAACCTTCTGTGATTAAAGTGGCTTAACGATCACAGACTATTTATGATTTTTATTGTTTTCAGATTTGTCCTGTTGATCCTTGGTATTTTTATCCTGATCTTGTTTCGATTCATCCTTTTTAGACTGAGAGTTGCTTTCTGAATCTGTATCTTTGGCATCTTGCTGCTGATCAGCATCACCTTCCTTTGATTGATTATCCTTCATTTTGTGCATCGTATCAGTTGCCATCTGTTTCAGTTCAGCGAACTTAACCGAGGCTTCACTGAATAAGTCTGTGATTTTCTGTCTGGTATCTTCAAACTTATGCATGGCTTCATCTTTTAAATTTGCCATACCTGCCTGCTGATCGGTCTGACCATCTTTAGCATTTTGTTTATCTGACTTGTTAGATGACTTATCTTGAGAGGTATGATCCGCTTTGGCTTTTTTCGCATCATCCGAACCTTGCTCAGCATTTTGCTGGTTGTCAGATTTGCCATGTTTCAGCTCATTCAGAAGCTTTTCACCTTTTTGCAATAGCTCTTCACCAATCGCTATCGCTTTGGCTTTTAAGTCATCCATCTTAAAGCTTTCAGTTTTTTTATCAGACTGGTTCTCTTGAGAACTGTCTTTTTGCGCTGATTGCTCAGCATTTTCATCTTTGCCGTTGTGCTGGGTATCAGACTTCTGATCAGCATGAATCTGGGCACTTTGCCCGTTCTTATGTTCCTGATTATGCTGTTTATCCAGCTCGTTTTGCTTTTGCTCTTTTGCAAGCTGATCATTCAATTCGCGTGCATGTTGTTCTTTATCTTGATTTTGCTTCGACGTATTGTTTTGGTTCTGCTGAGTCATGAGGTACCCTCCTTAGGCATATCATATAAACAATCAGCCATTTTTTTAGCACAAAGCATCACGCGAATCGGGCGAAGTAAGCAAACTGCAACAAAGCCTGTACAAGTTGTTGCTATTGTTTGCAGGATATAGCATGAGCTGAGTCAAATCTGTATTGAAAAGCTATATGCTAAAGATGATGCAGGCTTTTGTATTCGGGCTGTCCAAGTCCATCTATTCGCAGGGTTTCAGCAAAGCATTTCTTTGTAATCCCCTCGGCATCATGTAAAATTATGGCCCATTGCATAATGAATACGAATGAGAGAGTGAATCCGTGCGTAAAATTTTAGTCACCAATGCCCTTCCTTACGCCAATGGCCCGATTCATATGGGTCACTTACTTGGCTATATCCAAGCAGATATTTGGGTACGTGCCATGCGTGCGATGGGTCATGATGTGACTTATGTCTGTGCGGATGATGCTCACGGAACCGCGATCATGCTACGTGCCGAAGCGAATGGCATTTCACCTGAAGCGCAAATTGCCAATGTGCAAAAAGAACACATTCGTGACTTTGACGGTTTCGGTGTGCATTTCGATCATTATGATTCTACACATAGCGATACCAACCGTGCCCGTGCGTCAGAAATCTATGTGAAAAACCGTGATGCGGGCAATATTGCAGTTCGTCCGGTGACCCAGCTTTTTGATCCTGAAAAAGGCATGTTCCTGTCAGACCGTTTCATTAAAGGCACCTGTCCTAAATGTAAGGCGGAAGATCAGTACGGCGACTCATGTGAAGTCTGCGGTGCAACTTATAATGCGACAGAGTTGTTGAATCCGCATTCCACTTTAAGTGGCGCAACTCCAGTCGAAAAATCATCTGATCATTACTTCTTTAAATTGCCAAATTTTGGTGAATACCTGCAAAAATGGACTCGTGATGAAGGTCGCTTGCCGGTATCGATTGCCAACAAGCTGGACGAATGGTTTGAAAATGGCTTGAATGACTGGGACATCTCACGTGATGCGCCATACTTCGGTTTTGAAATTCCAGATGCGCCAAACAAATATTTCTATGTTTGGGTGGATGCGCCGATTGGTTATATGTCGAGCTTTGAAAACTACATCAAAACCAAACGTCCTGAATTGAATTTTGATGACTACTGGAAAAAAGATTCTGAAAATGAGGTGTATCACTTCATTGGTAAAGACATCGTGTATTTCCATGCCCTGTTCTGGCCGGCAATGCTTGAAGGTGCAAACTACCGCACGCCATCAGGCTTATTCGTGAATGGTTTCTTGACTGTCAATGGCCAAAAGATGTCAAAATCTCGCGGCACATTTATTAAAGCGGAAACCTATTTAGAGCATTTAAATCCTGAATATCTACGCTATTACTTCGCGTCGAAACTTTCTGACAAAGTTGAAGATTCTGACCTGAACCTTGATGATTTCGTTCAGAAAGTAAATTCAGATTTGGTCGGTAAAGTCGTGAATATTGCCAGCCGTTGTGCAAAATTCATTAACACCAAATTTGATAACAAGTTAAGCACGACATGTGCTGAACCTGAATTGGTACAAAGCTTTATTGATGCCGGTAGTTCAATTGCTCAAGCTTATGAAGCACGTGAATTCTCTGCGGCGATTCGTGAAATCATGGCACTGGCAGACAAAGCCAACCAGTACATCGATGAGAAAAAGCCTTGGGCACTGGCGAAGCAGGAAGGTCAGGAACAACAGGTTCATGATGTATGTTCTGTGGGAATCAACCTGTTCCGTCAATTGGCAGTGTATTTAGCGCCTGTATTGCCAACTTTGGCTCAACAGGTTCAAGATTTCTTGCAACTTGAAAGCTTCGATTTCGCTTCTCGCGAAACCATTCTAGTGGGTCATGAAATTGCATTGTTCCAACCATTGATGCAACGTGTAGATCCAAAAGCGGTTGCTGCCATGGTCGATGCATCTAAAGATTCTTTAGCTGCTCCTGCTGTTGAACCAGCTAAAGCTGAAAAGGAAAAAGAGAAGAAGGTCGAGAAGAAAGCTGAACCTAAAGTCGGTGAAGCTGAAATTATTGGCATCGAAGACTTTATGAAAGTTGACCTACGTGTTGCGGAAGTTCTTGAAGCAGCTACAGTTGAAGGTTCTGACAAACTGCTTCAACTCACTTTAAACGTTGGTGAAGCTGAGCCACGTAATGTATTTAGCGGTATTCGTGAGTTTTACCAACCTGAAGACTTAACAGGCAAATTGGTGGTGATGGTGGCGAACCTTGCGCCACGTAAGATGCGTTTTGGTATTTCGAACGGTATGGTGTTAGCTGCTGGTAATGGCGACGGCGTTTGGGTGATTTCACCTGAATCTGGTGCTAAACCGGGTGATAAAGTGTCTTAAGATTTAAGTCATAAATAAAAAATTCCCTCTTTAAAGAGGGAATTTTTTATTCTTCCATTATTTTTTCCCATTGATACTGACAGTATCCACATAAACCTTCACTCCATGTAACCTCCTCAGGGCTTAGAGCTGTTTCACACCGTGAACATACATGATGGGCTTTTTCTTCACAGTGTAAACAGAAACCTTCTTCCATTGAATAAGTAGCTTCGCAACACTCTGGGCAAACTGTATAAGGGTCTTCTCCACCATCTTTATAATGATGATATCCATAATTTCTATTTTGATCTTCAGACACAGCTGAATTGATAACTGTTGTATAAGACATAATATTTTGACAGGATAAACAAATGTAATCTGTCTCTTTAATATCTACGCCGGTCTCAACTGGTTTTATTAAATCAGATCCACAATTCAAACAAACTGAGTTATTAAGCAGCTCTTCTTGCTTAGCACTCATATATATATTTCTCCCTAACTGGACTGCACAATCTTGTTTTTCAGCAGTATAAACTTCCCGTACATCCAATAGTTTGTTCCAATATTCTGTTCCAAATAAATCAGATGGCTCTTTTTCTAAATAATTACGGGTAAACGCGTTAATAATATTAAAACTATGAGCAAGAATAGACTCAATAGTTTTAGGGTTTTCATTACTAAAATAATGTTCAATGTTATTTCTATATGCCTGAATTTTATCTAGTTGTTTCCAATCAACAATTATATCCAGACTTTTAAAACGATCCTGAATGCCTTGTACATCCACTGTTTTTTTCCCGTCCCCTACAAAAGTAATTTCTCCATTTATAAATTTTGGGGTAATTTTTTGCTTTATCAGGACTTCATCACTATCTTCATCACTTAACTCTGCCAGATGATATTTAAATAGAAGTAAAATGCCAGAAAATAAGTTTCTAGTACAAGAGGTTAATCTCTTAGGATTCTTAGCAATCAACTCATAGTCTTCAATCCCTAATTGAATAGAATCAATTGCATTTTTTAAAATACTCATTTTGCTTGTCCTACTTATCTCATTATGCATTACTAAATTCAGTCTAAGCATCTAATTTAGTGGAATTATTTGGTTAAGATAACACCAAATATTTTAATAGTGAAAAAATCATAAAGGCATGCTAAAAAGATTTATCCTTTTAAAACTTATAAGAAACCTATGAAAAATTTAAAACCACTTTTCCTAGCCCTAGCTCTAAGCACCACAGCCATCACAACTTAAGCAGCTGAACCCACCACCATCACCTAAAAACAAGTCGCTGGCTAATCCCCTCATAAAATCCAAATATAAAAAAGCCTCTATTTCTAGAGGCTTTTTTATTGCTGGGTCACTTAGCCTTGCAACACAAATTCCCAAATCACATAGCCCAGTCCAAAACCAAGTAGTGAATATAAGGTAATAATGAAAAATACAAAGCTGGCATTGTTTTTTCTTTTCCAAAAACTCATCGCGACACCCAAAGCTTGTTCGTAATACCCCATGTTAACGAGCTTTTCATAAAAAGTGAAATGTATCTAAGCATTTTATTTATAATAATATTTTCATTAAAAATAAATTCTTTACTTTCAAAAAATCAATATACAGATTCAGACTGATTTTTTAGTACAGATGCCAAATCAGCACTTCCATTTTAAAAAATGGTAAATATATTCATATTCTTTTTTGCTGGCATCCGTGCTAATACATAGAATTGACTTTAATTACATAAGAATAGCTATGAAATACTTCACTTCTTCTCTCGTCGTGTCATTGCTTGCTTTAGGTTCAATGGCGGGTATCTCTCAAACACATGCACAATCCGTTTCTAGCACCCAACAACAAAAACAGGTTCCCGGTTATTATCAACATAACTTCGGGGATTACCAAATTACTGCCCTGCTAGATGGCACCAATTATCTGTCCAAAGCCTTATTTAAAGATATTCCAGCAGCTCAAGCCGACCAGATATTGAAAAAATACTACGTCGATCAAGCTAAAGGCATCCAAACCTCCGTGAATGCCTTTCTGGTCAATACAGCCAAGGAAATGGTTCTGGTCGATAGTGGGACTTCAAGCTGTAATGGTCCACACCTAGGTTCAGTGTATTCCAATTTAAAGGCTTCAGGGCATAAACCTGAACAGGTCAATGCCATCCTGCTCACGCATTTACATCCAGACCATGTATGCGGTATAAGTAATAATAGTGTTGCCAATTTTCCCAATGCCAACATTTATGTGTCTCAAGCTGAACTGGATTTCTGGATAAATCCCACAACGGTAGAAAAATTACCAAAAGCCAAGCAGGCAGGTTTTTTGGGCACAGTCGATAAAATCAAGAAAGCCATTGCACCCTATCAGGCCAAGAATCAGCTCAAAACCTTTAAAACTGGCGATAAAATCCATGCTTTCGATGTTATCAGTTCGGCTGGACATACACCGGGGCATTTTGGTTTTAGCTTAAAATCTAAAGGTCAGCAGATGGTGTTTATTGGAGATATTGTGCACTCACATACGCTGCAGTTTGATCGCCCACAGACCGGCGTTGACTTTGATGTCGATCCGAAAAAGGCGATCGAAACCCGCTTAAAATATTTTGCTGAATATGCGAAAAATGGTCAGACGGTAGCAGCACCACATTTGCCATTTCCGGGGATTGGACATATTTATTCTAAAGACAATAAAAGCTATCAATGGATTCCGGTACATTTTAAAGATTAATTGAATACTTCAATAATTTTATCTAAGCATGAAACCCTAATTTTTTAGGGTTTCATTTATTTTGGTGGTGTTTCAAAAAGTATGCTGGCATTAAACGAATCCATTATTGATATAAAAGAACACTAAATCAAAGGCTTTGAAATGATTTTCAAGCTTTTTGGAGAAGTTGCAGCTTCTCCTAAAGCCTCGCCTGATTCGATGCCGTAATCGACAATTATTGCCTTCTATACCCACAGTGAAAAATTTACCAATCAACTGTTTGCATTCTTTAAAGGTCGTAACAAAGCTATCCCAATGGTCACTTGATATACATGTATAGCTTACACCTAACTGCTTCAATTTTAATTTAAGTCGTTTTGCAGTGGCTAAATCTCGGTTACCCCATACATAAGCAACAATTTCACCTGTTTCTCGATGATAGGCATAAATTAGCCATTGTTTATTTTGCTTATGACCAACAAAAGTCCAAAACTCATCTACTTCAAGGGTTTCATAATGACTTTGCTGTGCTCGAAGTTGATATTTTGATTGGCTAAGTGTCCGTAGAACTTTACCGATACTTACTCTTTCAATTTCTGCTATATCCCTGACACCACTGCCTCGCACCATGAGGTGTAATATTTTGGTTTTGATACCTGAGTGACAGCCTTGATAACTGAGAGCATGATCACCAATAAATTGACGTCTGCATATTTTACATTGGTAATTTTGCTTACCATCTACTTTTGTGCCATTTTTCTTTATACTGTCACTTAGGCAGGCTGGACACTTGATTTCTAGAGTTATTCGCATTTCTCTATTTTATCAAAATCCAACCTGCTTTTTTTCAGCATACTTTTTGAAACACCACCTTTATTTTAAATATCCTTCAGCCAGATTCCCTATGACTTGGTAAATTTAAAACTTGAATGACGCTTTGAAATTTAAAAGCAATAGTTTCGTTTATTTTTAAATTTTTTCTTAAAAATCTTTTACTTTTTACGTGCACCTTTAGCATGCTTTTTTAGCACCGTTTTTCTTACGATAAATATAAACACCTAAAAATATAATATAAATCTGAATTTTATGAACTCTCGCCATGTCTTAGTTTGGTGCAAAAAAATAGTAACGTGCTTTATATCGAGTCTTATCAATTTCAAGAAATTCTTCATCAAAATTTCCCTTGCTTAGCCCTCTTCTACAATCAATTTGCCTCTATATACTGATTTTCTTTTGTGATCCCGCGCACTAAATTGGAACGCACCATGCAAAATATAGACTTATTATTTCTTCTTCTCGGTGCAGTTCTAGTGCTTGCCATGCATGCTGGATTTGCTTTTTTAGAGCTTGGAACAGTTCGACATAAAAACCAGGTCAATGCCCTAAGTAAAATTCTAACCGACTTTGCCATCTCCGCCATCGCCTATTTTTTAGTGGGCTACTATATTGCCTACGGTCAGCACTTTTTCCATGATGCTGCAACCTTGTCTGCCGATCATGGCTACAATCTGATGCGCTGTTTTTTCCTGTTGACTTTTGCTGCAGCAATTCCAGCGATTATCTCTGGAGGGATTGCAGAGCGTGCCAAAATGCGTTCACAGGCTTTAGCGACATTATTTCTGGTTGCGCTGATCTATCCGTTTTTTGAGGGTATGATCTGGAATGGCAACCTTGGTTTTCAGGATTGGCTGACCCATGCATTTGGTGCAAGTTTTCATGATTTTGCCGGCTCAGTTGTCGTTCATGCTATGGGCGGCTGGATCGCACTGGCCGCAATAATCCTACTTGGTGCGCGTCATGGCCGTTACAAAAATGATGGCCGGATCACCGCGCATCCTCCTTCATCAATTCCTTTTTTGGCTTTGGGTTCATGGATTCTGATTGTGGGATGGTTCGGCTTCAATGTCATGAGCGCGCAGCGGCTGGATGCCATTTCTGGACTGGTCGCTATTAACTCTTTGATGGCCATGGTCGGTGGAACAATAGCAGCCAAAGTTGCGGGGAAAGATGACCCGGGCTTCCTGCATAATGGTCCCTTAGCAGGTCTGGTGGCGATTTGTGCAGGATCAGACGTCGTTCATCCCTTGGGTGCTTTTTTTATCGGGATCAGCGCCGGCATTATTTTTGTGAAACTCTTTACCTATACCCAAAATAAACTCAAAGTGGATGATGTATTGGGGGTTTGGCCTTTGCATGGCGTTTGTGGTGCTTTTGGCGGATTAGCTGTGGGTATCTTCGGTCAGCAATGGCTTGGAGGAATGGGAGGAGTGTCTTTAATTTCACAACTCATAGGTACAGTGCTGGCGATTGTCATTGCTTTGGCGGGTGGTTTTTTGGTGTATGGCCTGCTTAAGGTTTTGATGGGTATTCGCCTGACTGAGGAAGAAGAGTTCAATGGTGCAGACTTGTCGATTCATCGTATTTCTGCTAATTCAGAAGAAAATACTTTTTAATAGACATAAAAAAAGCCTCTACGACTAGGGGCTTTTTTTTATTTATAAGCAGAGCATCTAGATGAAGTAATTACTTCATACCAAAAATTAATTTTAAGCCAAGTACCGTCATAACTGCGCCTGCTGCGCGGTCAAACAAAGCCTTAAACTTCAAATAAACACGACGTGGCTTTTCCGCAGATAATGCAACTGCGACTAGTGAACACCAGCCTGCATCAATAAAGAAACATAAGACAGGCAAAACAAAATAAAAATACGTTGGAATTTCTTTGGGCAATAACGCGGTAAAAATACTGGCCAGCACAATCGCAATTTTGGGATTGGACAACTGTGTGATTAAACCAGTGGTAAAAGCACGGCGTAAAGACATCTGTTTGCTAATGGTTGTATCCGCTTCGATCGGATCTTTGGCATGTTTAATGATTTTAAACGCCAGCCAAAGTAAATATAAACCACCACAAATTTTTAAGGCCAGGTACGCTGAGGGTACAGCCAGTAAAAATGCCTGCAAACCGAGAACCGCCAGCAGACCAAAAATCGCTGCACCGAGACCAGTACCCAATGCAGTAAATAAACCATGTTTACGTGAAATGGCAATTGAATTTTTTGCCACATAAATAGAAGTTGGCCCGGGACTCATTGCGCCTAACATCAGGGCAAAAGCAATCGAACCTAAAATCCAGAATGATTCCACGAGATAACCTGACTTAAAAATTGAAGGGCTATTTTAAGCAAAAACCTGACAATTTGCTGTAAAAATTTCTGGATTTGTCATGAATTTCAACTATAGCAATTACTTAAGGTTTCAACTGATCCTGAGCACTCAAATGCTTGTCTAGCAGTTGATAATCCTGCTCATATACAGGTACGCCACCAATAATCATGGTACGGGTTTCTGTTTTAGGTTTATTCAACGCATCATCACAGCCCGACAGACTGAGCAGCATGCCGACCCACACAGCACAGGATAATATTTTCATTATTCTACCCTCCTCAGGGTTTCCTCTGTTTAGATTAGCATTGTTGTTTAAATAATCAGCGGAATATTTGTGACAATCTACAACCAATTCCATAGCTTTCAGCGAATAATGGCTTATTGAAAAACTTTGATTTTTAGCACTTCCGCTATAATGCCTCTATCATGAACTTTGCGAACTTTTATGTTTGAAACCATTGCCCAAAATATTCCAGATCAACAGATTAATTTTCACGATATTACTTTAATAATACGTCGTCTGGATCTGGTGCATCCACAAATCTCGGGCAACAAGTTTTTTAAACTGAAATATAATTTTCTTGAAGCCAAAAGACAGGGTTATCAGCATATTCTGAGTTTTGGAGGTGCTTATTCCAATCATATTGCTGCTACTGCATTTGCCGCACAGCAGTTTGGTTTTCAGAGTGTTGGAGTGATTCGGGGTGAAGAACTGGCTGATCGACCATTGAATCCAACATTAGCCACCGCCCAAGAATTCGGGATGCAGTTGCATTTCGTCAGTCGTGATGAATATCGGTGCAAGCAACAGCCTGAGTATTTGGCAAAACTCGCTCGACAATTTCCTGAACATTATGTGATTCCTGAAGGTGGAACCAATGCTTTGGCGATTCAAGGGTGTCAGGAAATATTAAAAGATAGCGATGCGCAATTTGATGTCATTTGTTGTGCAGTAGGCACTGGCGGCACCATCAGCGGATTGATCGAAGCCAGTCACGCGCATCAACAGATCTTAGGATTTTCTGCACTGAAAGGTTCATTTTTAAAGGATGAAGTCGCCCAACTGACGAAAAAAACCAACTGGAACATTCTCGATGATTATTGTTGTGGTGGTTATGCCAAAACCAGTGCAGCCTTAGTGCAGTTTATCCGGGATTTTGAGGCCGAATTTTCAATTCTACTAGAGCAGGTCTATACCGCCAAAATGCTGATGGGAATTTTTGATCTAATCGAGAAAAATTATTTTCCGGCTGGATCAAAACTGCTGGTCATTCATAGTGGTGGTCTGCAAGGCCGTCATATTCCCTTTGATTTTATAGCAAATTAAGCTTCAATCGGTTGATTGTTATTTAAGGCAATTGACCCTTTGACCAAGCGGTAGATATGCCAGATAAAGACCAGAAATACGATCAGGAAGCCAATCAAGATCACGGTTAATAAGCCACCGACGATATAGCCCAGCAAACTGATCCAGAAGGTTTTAATTTGCCAGTCGACATGACTTTCTAGCCAGGTACCGCGCATTTCATCACGCTTGATATAATTCATCACAATCGCAATAAATGGGGTCAGACCAAGAAAAAATCCTAAAATATAAAGAATATAAGTAATCAGATTATATTGTTTTAAATCTTCCGCGCTTGCCATTCGCTTTTCCTTGTTATTATGTTTTTAGTTTGTATAAAAACTATGCATGAGTTTTAGACAGCTTTCAAATATTTTATGTTTAAAATCCACTGCGAATCTGCAATCACGGAACTGATTTTTCTGGAATAGAGAAAGCTGAAATAAAATTGTCTATAATGCTTCCCTTTTCTTCTCCCTTGAGTGTGTGATGTCTTCCAAGCAATACGATGTTCTAGTCATAGGTGCCGGTGCCTCAGGTTTAATGACGGCGTATATGGCTGCGCAACGTGGGCGTAAAGTCGTGGTGGTGGAAAAAGCCAATAAGGTTGGCAAAAAAATCCTGATGTCTGGCGGTGGTAAATGTAATTTCACCAATCTGGAAGTCGAACCGAGCAATTACATTTCACACAATCCACATTTTGTGATTTCAGCTTTAACGCGTTATACCAACTGGGACTTTATCGGCTTGGTATGTGAATATGGCATTGCCTATGAAGAGCGCAAACATGGGCAGCTATTTACCTTAAATGGTGCAAAAGATATCTTGTCGATGCTGCTGGCAGAATGTGACAAAACTGGGCTGGTTGATATTAAAACCAGCTGTGAAGTGAAAGCAGTCAATCCAGTCGATAATCAAGGCTTTCAGGTGGCAACCTCACTGGGATATTTTGAAGTTGAATCTGTAGTCGTGGCATCCGGTGGTTTATCGATTCCTACGCTTGGCGGTTCAGGCATTGGCTATGAGATTGCAAAACAGTTTGGACATCACGTCTATCCAACCCGTGCCGGACTGGTTCCATTTACCTTCTCTGACGGATTTAAAGAAGTCACCACGCGCTTAAGCGGAAATGCCGTAGAAGCAACACTCTCGAATGAGCTTACCAGCTTTACCGAAGCCCTCTTATTTACCCATCGCGGTTTAAGTGGGCCGAGCTCCTTACAACTTTCCAACTACTGGAATGTCGGTCAAAGCTTTAAGGTCGATTTCTTACCGAGCGTAGACTTACTGGATTTCTTTAAAGCAAAAAAACAAAGCCAGCCCAAAGTCTTATTACGTACACTACTCAATGAATATTTACCGAAAAGTGTGGTGGCTGAATTACAAAGTCTGATTTGGACTGAAAGCGCTGAAACTGCCATTGGTAATATCAGCGATGATAAGCTGGAACAGATTGCGGCACGTCTGCATGGCTTTGAAGTGAAACCTTCAGGAACTGAAGGCTACCGTACAGCGGAGGTGACTTTGGGTGGTGTAGACACCACGGAAGTATCCTCAAAAACCATGGAAAGTAAAAAGCAGAAAGGCTTGTATTTTATTGGTGAAGTACTGGATGTTACCGGACATTTGGGCGGCTATAATTTCCAATGGGCATGGTCATCGGCACATGCCGCATCGGAATATATTTAATCAATAGATAATCTGGATTGCTACTTAACTCATTCCAGATAATCTGTTTTAAACAGGTTAAGATTGGCCGTATTTGTTAGACGGTCAATCGCCAGCTGCATTTTTTTAGCTTCTCGCAGACATAGCGGTAAGTCATCTGCTGAAGATGCCATGAATTTATGTTGCAGTGCTTTCCACATCGTGTTGATCTCCTTTTCTTTATATTTTTAATGCAAGAAAAATACCAAAATCATTTTAGTATTCATTTGAATATTCTATATTTTTTAAAAAGAAAATTCTATTTTTCGTACTCAGAAAAATTTTATTCTCAGTTAAATTCGTCTGTCTCTGGTATTTTCTTATCCAGCTCTCGCTCAGACTGCTCTTCCTGTGTGCTCTTCACAAAAATAAATCGATAGGCAGCGGTAAAAAAGCCAATCGTAATTCCTGCAATGACTAAAGGAGCCAGAACTTTGTTAGGTTTCTTGGTATTCATTCATTTTTCCTTATGACTGAACAAAATCGACCACATGAGCGTGGTCGATTTTGCTTAAAAATAAAAGGTTATTTCAGGTCATCTTTTTTCTGAGTTGAACGGTCAATATCGACATCTGGCTCTTTTTCTCCGGTTGAACCAAATGGATTATTGGCTGGTGGATGAGTCGGATCGACTTTTACTGAATCTGGTACGGCCTGATCCGCATCCGGATTGACAGGATCAATACCTAATGACTCATCATCCTGTGGTGCAGTGGTAAGGATTGCCGGGGTAGTATGGGATAAATCCGTACTCATAGGCGTGCTCTTGTCTGAATCCTGATTTGGCATGATGCCTGCTCCTGGAGTTGAGATTGAGGAATCACTAGTACCTGTAGCCGTTTGCGAACCGCTAAAGGACTGGCTCATTGAGCTATCGGTAGAACTCATACCCATCGCCGCACCTGTAGTGCCTGACATATCAGCTGCACTTGTACCTGTGGTCTTGCCACCTAATCCAGAAAATATGCTGTTCTCAGCTTGTTCTTTGACTGGATTGGGGTCTTTGGCCTCACGTTTGGCTTTATCAATCAAATCTGTGAGTACACGCTCCGCAGGTTGACGACCACCCAAACCAAATGCCAAGGCAAATGCCACTGCTACAGCACCCAAAGTTAGACCAAATGCCAAGTTAACGATCGAATCGGCAATACCCATGGCACGCAGACCCATTGCGACAACCAGACCCATGATCAAGACACGAACCAGATTGGCTAACCAGCGTGAGCTGTTATATTCACCACGTTGTACGATATTCGCAACAATATTCGCCAGCCAGAAACCGATTACCAGAATCACCGCACCGAGCAAAATGTTGGCACCGAAGTAGATGAACATTGCAATCAGTCCACTGATCTGTTCAAAGCCCAGACGATTCGCTGCTTCAGATACCGCAAATAACATGGTAAATAAAACGATCAGGAAACCGACTACACTGGAAAGTTTAGTCGTGCCTAAAAAGCGCTGGATATCCAGTTTGGCAGGAATTTCATCAACACCTGTACCGGCAACTACTTCAACCACCAGACGTGCCACCAGTTTAGACACCACATACGCCAGAATCAGAATCAATGCAGCAGCAATGATATTCGGAATGGCATTCATGATTTCATATAGCATGGCTGTAGCAGGCTGAGAAATTGCCTCAATACCCAATGCTTCAAATGCAATGATCAGTGCCGTAATGATCACCACGGCGAAGATGAATGAACCAATTACCTGAGAAACATTCGAGTTTTTAAAGATGCCTACTTTTTCAGCATGTTGCTGTACGTTCAGACTGTTTAATAGCCCTTCAACAATACCGCGCACAATTTTCGCCAGGATATAACCGACAAAAATGATGACTGCAGCAATGAAGATGTTTGGCAAGTAACTTACGACATCAGTCAGCATATTTTGAACTGGTAACAACAGACCGTTGAGACCCAGAATAGACAGCACGATTGGCAAGAACAGTAATAAAATTAACCAGTAAGCAATTTCACTGATGTTTTTACTAATCGGACTGACACCGACTTCAGCACTGAGTTTTTCATCCAGTTGCGTTCGGTCCAGCAGCTTTTGTAGCCCTATCTTCACCAGATTAGCCACAATCCAACCTATGAATCCGACTGCAATTGCACCTAGTAACTGCGGGATAAATAACAGGAATTGCTGGATCATATTACTGAATGGACCGCTGACACTGGTAAGATTAAGTACGTTCAGCGCACCAATCACGGCAATAATCAGAATAATCCAGAACACGACGCGGGCGATAATGCTCTCCACATTGGAGTGATGACCTGTCGCCGTATTTAAATGTGTATTGGTGCCCAGTTTTTGCAAGAGCTTTTTAACGCCTGCCGAAACCAGTAATGCAATGATCCAGCCAATTACTAATATGGCAATTGCACTAAGAATGGGATGGAACTGATCCCAATAGTACATGGCATCGAAGCCACCACGCGGGCTTCTCATATAATCATTCATGTTGTTCTACCCTCTTTGTTATTAAGCTATTTATCTGAAATCGGGGGCGTTTCCCTGAAACAATCAGCCCCCTCTTCTTCCGGATTCATATTAGATTTGATGTTTTCAGACTCAAGCCAGGTAGATGGCACTACCTTAAAACATCACCATCCATTGCAAAAAAGCCCCAGTGGTTCACTAGAGCTTTTCAGGTATTTTCAGTTATTGAGTCGCCTGTCCATCAGTCGCGGTTGCTGTTGCTTCTGTGCCATCACCCACGGTTGCTGTAGCTTCCGTTCCGTCATTCATGGTGGCGGTGCCTTGTGTAGGCTCACCGACTGGAGTTGAATTATTTGGGGTAGCAGGCTGTACATTCGGATTTGGATGTCCTGCAGGAGCATCATTCGCATCTGGATTCATGTCAGCAAACATATAGAACAGTAGTGCGAGTAAAAAAATACCGACCAAAATCAAGATATAAACAGGGATACGCTTTTTCTGCGTCACGTCTGTCTGATGATTTAAATGTGGTTTTTTATTGAAATCATCGACCATAACCATCCTCACTCTTTGTTATTCATAAGTAGATTTTTAGAATAACAAGCTGTGAATAGGGCTTCTGTGACAAAACATGGTGAGATGGTGACGGGATGTAAGTCACTAATCCATCAGAATTCTCTGCTGGATGCTGCTTTAAAATAGCCGTTTGGCCGGGCTATGCTGCATGTCGACTGGGGTTTGGTGTTCATCTTTCAACTGCACCCCTGAGAGCTGTAACTCACAGGATTTACGCATCAATGCCACCAGTCGCTGGATGGCAATTGGATAGGCCAAGCCCGCAGGACGGACATTGGAAATACAGTTACGCAAGGCATCATGACAGCCCTTAAAAGCATTATAAGTGTAGTAAATTCCCATACTGTCCGGTGAGCTCAAACCTGGCCGTTCGCCAATCAGCATGACCAGCATTTTTGCCTGTAAAATTTCTGCCACTTCATCGCCTAGTGCCACACGACTGCCACGGGCAATCATTAAGGGGGCAATCTGCCAACCTTGTTCTTTGTATGCCTCCAGCAACGCTGGAATAAAATGCAAGCTGTTTTCCTCAATGGCACGTGCCGACAGCCCATCTCCTACAATGATGACCACATCCCAATGTTGCTGATGTTCGGCCCGGTATTGCCGCAACATCATTTTGGATTGTTCTGAAAGCACACGCCCAAGATCGGGACGTTTAAGATAAAGGTCCTTTTCCACAGCCTGACTTTCAATATCCAGAATGGGTAGTCCTGTTTTACTCAAACCAGCTTTTAAAGATTCAACATCAAGTGGCTTCAGTACCGCATCTTTGGCTTGCGCATGTGCCAACTGAAATTCCAGACTTGGTCGAGTCGGCAAGCTGCCCCCAGTTCGGCCCAGGGCAATCCGCGCATCGGTAAAAGCTTTTAACTTCTGCCAAGGATTATCCTGTAATTGGGACTCAAATTTCACATCGGCAATCAGTTTCATAGTACTTCCTCAAGACAGGATTAGACGTGAAAATTGCTTCGGTAGCTCGGTCGGCCAATGCAGCTGATTGGACTGTTGTGCCAAAATGCCTTGCTGTTGTAGCCAGTGGTCAAATTCAGGAGCTGATTTTAATCCCAGTAATTGCCGGATGTAGAGCGCATCATGAAAGGAGGTCGTCTGATAGTTCAACATCACGTCATCTGAACCGGGAATACCCATAATAAAATTCAGTCCGGCATTGGCAAGCAAGGTCAGCAGTACATCCATATCATCTTGATCGGCATCGGCATGATTGGTGTAGCAAATATCACAGCCCATTGGTACACCGAGCAGCTTGCCACAGAAATGATCTTCCAGCCCGGCCCGGATAATCTGCTTGCCGTTATACAGATATTCCGGTCCGATAAAGCCGACCACGGTATTGACCAGCAAGGGATTAAACTTACGCGCCACGGCGTAAGCACGCGCTTCCAAAGTTTGCTGGTCTACGCCATGATGGCCATTGCTAGACAAGGCACTGCCCTGTCCGGTTTCAAAATACATGACATTTTGGCCCACGGTGCCGCGTTGCAGGCTTAAGGCAGATTCATAGCCTTCCTGCAGCAGCGCCAGATTGATACCGAAACCAGTATTGGCTGTTTAGGTTCCCGCAATGGACTGGAACATCAGATCAATCGGAACATTTTTATTTGCCAGCTGAATGCCAGAAGTAATATGGGTCAAAACACAAGATTGAGTCGGAATCTCATATTCCTGAATGACATGATCGAGCAGTTTGAGCAGCTCAGTCAAATTCTGCAGATTATCTGTGGCCGGATTAATCCCGATCACGGCATCACCATTGCCATACATTAGTCCATCCAGAATCGAAGCTGAAATGCCTATCAGATCATCAGTCGGGTGGTTCGGCTGCAAGCGGGTAGAAAGATGCCCTGCCAGCCCGATGGTATTTCTGAACCGAGTCACTACTCGGCATTTTTTTGCCACCAGAATCAGATCCTGATTGCGCATGATTTTACTAACCGCTGCGACCATTTCTGGAATCAGGCCCATTTTTAAGGCCG
Source organism: Acinetobacter sp. CIP 101966 (assembly GCF_000369725.1). Lineage (NCBI taxonomy): Bacteria > Pseudomonadati > Pseudomonadota > Gammaproteobacteria > Moraxellales > Moraxellaceae > Acinetobacter > Acinetobacter sp. CIP 101966. The sequence goes on from NZ_KB850160.1 coordinate 1,184,064, forward strand.
TAATCTTTTCTATGGTGGCATCTGCACTGAGCAGCCAGTTACGAAAATCCCCCACAGTAAAATGCGAGATCGGATAAAAGACATCAGCATCATGTTCATCCATAATCAGGCGGGTGATTTCATCCTCTTCATAAGGAACCACAGCTTCTTGCAAAAACTGCTGTAATGGTACTTCTGCCAGACACATTTGTGCAGCAACACGCTCGGTTGCATCAGTGGCCACAATCCCTGCCAGCTGATCGCCAGAACGTTCAGGCGTAGCCTTAGCCAACAGGGTTTTTAAATCCTCAAAGACATAATGCTGACTGGCCACATTAATCTGATACAACATAAGCAAGTTCTCCCTGCTAGATAATTTATTTCAATTCCTTTTCTGCTGCCTCGATACGGGCAAATTCTTCTTCCGGTGTCCCGGCCACCAGATGATGGCGGCTATACAGCAGAAAATAGAGAATCAGTGCAACGTAAATGGCAGCTGCCATTAACCAGACTTTTGGATCGACCAGAAAGCCTGCCACCACGGCAATCGCAGCAAGTACCAGCGCAATGGACGCAGTCACAATACCGCCCGGTGCCTGATAAGGACGTACCAGATTCGGCCGGGACAATTTCAGTTTGATATAAGACATCATCATCAAAACATAGGAAATGGTGGCACCAAAGACCGCCATCAGAATCAGCAGATCACCTTCACCTGAAAGGGACAGCAGGAAGCCAATAATCCCCGGAATAATGATGGCCAAATAAGGTGCATGATTGCTGTTGGTTAAGGACAATTTTTTCGGTAAATAACCGGCACGTGAGAGCGCAAAAATTTGACGGGAATAGGCATAGATAATCGAGAAGAAACTGGCAATCAGACCAGCGAGACCGACAAAATTCACGAAACTTGCCATCCAGGTATTGGCACCATAGACCGCCACCAAGGCATCCACCAGCGGTGCACCGGAATTTTTCAGCGTATCTGCACCTGCTGCGCCAGGACCGAGTAACAAAATACTTAGCGCAAAGAATGCCAGAATCAGCATGGAACCAATCAGGCCACGCGGCAAGGATTTAGCTGGCTCTTTGGCCTCCTCTGCTGCCAGCGGGACACCTTCAACTGCCAGAAAAAACCAGATCGCATAAGGCACTGCTGCCTAGATGCCCAGATAGCCCAATGGCAGGAAACTGCTTGCACCCGCCGCTTCCGTACTGACCGCAATATCAAACAGGTTTGCACTATTAAAATGAGGCAACATGCCAAAGATAAACACCATCAAGGCAACCGCAGCAATTGCGGTAATCACAAACATGATCTTGAGTGCTTCACCTGCACCTTTCAGATGCAAGCCCATAAAAACCAGATAGCTCACCAGATAAATGATCCAGCCGCCAATACCAAACAAGGCTTCGCAATAGGCACCAATGAAACAGGCAATTGCTGCCGGAGCAATGGCATATTCAATCAGGATGGCACTCCCGGTCAGATAGCCGCCAAAGGGACCAAAAGCAGTACGAGCAAAACTGTAACCCCCACCTGCAGTCGGCAGCATGGTCGACATTTCGGACATGGCCAGACACATACACAGATACATGAATGCCACCACAATGGTCGCAATAAACATGCCTCCCCACCCCCCCTGTGCCAAACCAAAATTCCAGCCAGCGAAGTCACCGGAAATCACATACGCGACCCCCAGACCGACGAGAAGCAGCCAACCTACGGCGCCTTTCTTGAGCTGGCGCAAGGCAAAATAATCTTCTTGTACTGCTGTTTCAGTCACACTGGTATCAATCACACTTTTTGACTCTGACATAGCAACCTCGTTGTTTTTATCGTTGTTCCCTGAAGATATGCATAAGCCATACCGGTTCCGCAGGCTTTAGTGAAGACAGTTGAGACGCTGCCTTTCAGCGATGAAATGCGTTATAATTATCCACCTTCTCATTTATACACCCGAGTTATATGGCGTATCGTCAACAAAGTGTATCGCTTGATCTTGATACTGACGTCACACATCAATGTACGCTGCACTACAGCCGTGATCAGCATCTGATTGGAATTATTGAATTTAGCAAGCCAAGCTTCCTGCTTCGCTGGCAGGATCTGGAATATTTCCGTCGTCGTACCGAAGAATTTTCCGTGATGCCTTTTCCGGACTGTGTGAATGCGATGATTATCGATATTCGAGATGTGACAGCATGGCTGGATAATGAAGTGCCGATTATTCCATGGCGTTTACTGGAAGAAGACTGTCCAGTGCGCCTGGTGGTGCCTGCAGACCGTATTGAGCACTATGCCGGATTTTTTGAACCGACCTGGCTCAGTCCCGATGTCGAAACCGCCATTCAGGAAATCCGTGAATCAATGGATATGTTTGTGCATTAAGCTTGAATCGAAAAAACCTCCGCAATGGGCAATGCTGTTTACTTAAGCATTTGAATCATTTTGGAATTCATTAGAGAATCCGATGTCAGGTTTGGCATCGGATTTTTTTATGGTATTTCAGCAGGATATTTTAGATCTTAACAATCTGTTTAAGCTCTCGAATCTGAGTACTTTTATTCACAATATCCCCGTTGAGTGGGTCAAGTCCACACTCAGGTTGAGCAGTCCCGCGACTATTCGCAGGCGGTGCTTGCCTGCGGATCAGGTACTTTGGCTGGTTCTTGGAATGGCGATTTTCCGTGATGTCCTCATCCATGAAGCAGCAAGAAGACTCAATATTTGCACTCAGTGGTTAGCCTCTTATGACTTGCTGACGCGCATTAGTCTAACCAATACACGTAAACATCTTGGTGCAGATTCTGTGGAGTGGCTATTTCACCAGACCGATCAGCACTGGGGACAAGAGCATTATCCGGCTGGGCTGTCGGAACTTAGACAGGGATAGGTAGTTTGTTTTAGAGAGGCCTACAAGGCTTCGGAGAGTCAAAATGTTAAAAAACCGTTATCCCTTAGATCACAATGCCGCTCCTGTTAAAGGAACCGCATTGCCTTCAAGCAGGGGGTTTTGCTCATAAATCCTTCAACCTTACCAGTAATTCTCGACCGCAATATTTCCTTCACCACGACGGTTCATGGTCAGGCCACGAGCTTTTAAGGCTTCTTTGGTATCATCGACCATATCCGGGTTACCACAAAGCATGACATGCGTCGTTTCCGGATTAAACGCGATACCTGCTGCCTTTTCCAGCTCACCATTGGCAATCAAAATCGGTAAACGGTCGTGTAAAGGTGCATCGGGTTCACGGGTAATAATCGGGATAAATTTAAAACCAGTATGTCCTTCGCCAAAGGTTTCAGCGATTTCCTGAATCCGGTCTACATAAGCGAGTTCTGCCCGGGTGCGTACACTATAAACCAGATTAATTTTTTCGTATTTGCTCCAGGTTTCAAAGTCTTGCAACATGCAAATAAACGGTGCCAGCCCCGTACCGGTACCCAGTAACCATAGATCTTTAGGCAAAGGCAATTGATAACGTGCCAGAGTCAGATAACCATAAGGAATTTTTTCCAGATGCAGCTCATCCCCGACTTTGAGGTGCTGTAAATTGGAGGTAAATTTACCTTCTGGAACGACAATCGAGAAAAACTCCAGAGTTTCATCAAAAGGAGAGGACACTACCGAATAGGCACGAACCACCAGTTCATCCCCCACTTGCAAACCAATACGCGCAAACTGCCCTGCGGTAAACTTAAAATGTGCCGGGCGTGTCATCGTAAAACTAAATAATGTATTGGTCCAACGGTGTACAGATAAAACTTTTTCTCGGGTAAATTTTTCAATTGACATGATTTCAACGTGGCATGAAAGACTGTGCTCATGGTAGCATGGCAACATAATTTATTAATATTTTTTAAATGTTAAGGCTCTACTCATGCGCATGACTTTACGCCAATTGGCTGTTTTTGTAGCAGTGGCACAAGAGGGTACCGTAACGAAGGCTAGCGATGCCGTCAAGCTTACACAAAGTGCGGCTAGTATGGCTTTAGCAGATCTGGAAGATGGTCTGGGTGCTCCACTATTTGACCGTCTAGGCAAACGTTTACAGCTGAATGACCTGGGGCGCTTTCTTCTCCCTCAAGCCCTGGAAATTTTAGGTCGTTGTGAATCTTTTGAACAAGTCGCTAAAGGTGAGCTTCAAAGTATCGATTTACGTTTAGGTGCAACCCTGACGATTTCAGATTACCTGATTCCTGACCTAATGGCCGATTTCTTGAAAATCAAGCCGCAAGCACATTTACAGCTTCAAGTCGGTAATACCCGTCAAATGATTGAAGCGGTGAATCAGTTCCAGCTGGATCTTGCCTTAATTGAAGGTTCATGTCATTTGCCACAGCTCCAATGTATCCATTGGCGTGATGATGAGCTGGCCGTGTGCTGTGCGCCAGACCATCCCCTTGCGCAATTGAACCGTGAACTAACCGCTGAAGATTTCAAATCTGTTGAATGGATTCTGCGTGAAGAAGGTTCAGGTACCCGTGAGGTGTTTGACAATGCCATCTTGAAAGATGTGCCAGATGCCAATATCCGTCTGACACTCGGTCATAATGAAGCAATTTTGAAAATTGTAGCGGGCGGAATCGGCATGTCCTGTATTTCCAAACTTGCGATTGAGCCTTTACGTGAAAAAGGTCAATTGGTAATTCTGGATACACCATTCTGGTCGCTGACTCGTCCTCTGTTCATGCTGGTACATCGCCAGAAATATCAGGGTCCAGGTCTGAGAGCCTTTATGAATTTTTGTGAAAGCTAAAATATTAAAAGCACCGTAAGGTGCTTTTTTTATGATTCATCAAAACTGACTTTCACAGGGTATCCCATCTCCGTCACCATCCATTTTAGTATTGGGACAGTTACGAATAAAAAATAATGCTTCCTCATAAGAACCCATCTGACTACAGTGTTCTCGACCATCGCATTTAAATTGAGACATAGATGGCGAAACCGTTTCTGAAGTTTTCGAATTAATGGGGTTATTTTGGCTTCTTAACTCAGTGCCGCGATTTTCGAGGTTCTTCCTACCTTGCTCAGATAATCCTTGCATAGCTAGATCACCTTGCGCTGCTCGCTGCTCAGCGACAATTCTTTGCTGCTCTACTATCAGTCCTTCAAGCTTTTGCTGTTTTTGAACTTGGTAGCTTTGGTATTTGTTATAAATAAGAACAGCAAGAATCACAATAATCACCAGTCCTGATATTGTGATTATTTTTGATGTAGTTGATAATTTTTTCTTTTCATAACGTGGAGAGGCTTTGGTTTCAATATCTTCATGTAGATCATTATTTTGTGCAACAGGCACTTCTTGCTTAATATCCAAGCGAACAATATGGTCCGCCTTAAACTTTCCATTATCTTCCACAATTAAAAACTTTAATTTTTCCCCAATTCTTGGCGGAACATTTTTATTGGGAAAGTCTTTGACATGAAAAAATAAATCTTTAGATTGCCCTTCGATCTGAATAAAACCAAAACCACGATCTTCGTTATAGGTTTTGATTTTCCCCTCTTGAAACATAATTCGCTCTTATCTCTAATATTTTTTATGATTGTAATCAAAAAGAGACTGAAAAGCTTTTGTCAAATTCTCTAAAGCAGAAACAAAAAACTAGAAGTTTTTTTATGACAGAAGAATAGATCCCAAGTTAAAATTAAAAAATTAAAATTTCCTTTTTATTTATACTTCGCCAAAAATCATAAAGCCAACAGCTGATACCAATGCTAGCCAAAGGGTCGGACTAAAGAAAAGTGAATTACGTACCGGAACAGGCACTGTAGGTGTCAAGGATTGCAAGGCGACGACTTCTGGCACAAATTCATCCTGCACTTTAATATCCAGACGTACTATGTTGTCTAATGCCATGCTGCCTTGTTGGGGAATGATTCTAAATTTAAGCCGCTCTCCAATTTGTGGCTCAATTTCAGGCGAAGGTAAATCCTGTAACTTGAAACTTAACTCTTGAGCTTCCCCTACCAACTCCAAAGTACCCATACCACGTTCGGAATCGTAAGTTTTAATTTTTCCATCCGTAAACATGACATTTCTCTCTATAGAATTCATTTAATTTGTATTCTAAGCCAAAGGAAATGTTCAGCAGTGTTGCTGTTTGGTGGATTTTTTATGTGTTGTCTGTCTCTTTGAATATATAAGCGGTGATGCTATAAAAAAAGAGGCTTGAAAGCCTCTTTTAGAATGTAACCAAACACGATTAAGTATGAAGATTATCTATTAACCACGGAAGTTGTTTAACAATGCCGATGTAATTGATTTATTGTGTGTTGCCACTTTGGTTTTTTTAGCTTTCTTTGAGTTGTCTTCGACACGTTCAATCTTAATCGCTTTGTACTTATCGCCATTTTCAACAACATTAAATTTCACACGTTCATTGCGTTTTGGCTCGCCTTCTGCCACAGGGAAGTCTGAAATATGGAAGAATACATCTCCCTCAGCACAGCCAATAAAACCGAAACCTTTGGCAGGGTCATACTGTTTGATTTTGCCCTGATACAATTCATCTTTCATGCTATTGTCCTATCCTGAAAATGCCCTGTCTACATTATATAAAAAAGAGGCTGTAGTAGCACTGCTGTCCCATAGTTTGCTTTAAATAAAAAAACCTGAGTCCTAACAGTTAAAATATGAGTGCAAACAAACACTTTAACGACTAGGATTCAGGTTTTGTCACATCAGAATACCGTATTTCATGAGCTAATTAAACCTGTTGTGCGACAGGATTTTGAACAACTTGCTAAAGTACACCATGTTGGACAGAAATTTAGAGCGGCTTCCCGGTGGGATCAGTTTATTGCCATATTGATGTCTCAATTCTCTTGTAGGCAAAGTCTGAGAGATATTCAATCCAATTTGGAGTGCCAACAGGAAAAGCTAAGTCATCTCGGAGCAAAGTCTATTCCCCGAAGCACGCTGGCACGAATCAATGAGCAGCAGCCTGCTGCCTTGTATCAACAGCTATTTTACAAGTTGCTTAAATACTATGAACACTCAAAAGTAGCTCATAAATTTCGCTTTAAGAATCCCTTGTATTCCTTGGATGCCAGTCATATTGACCTGTCGCTTTCCTTATGTGAATGGGCCAAAGTTCACAACTCAAAAGCCAGCATGAAACTCAGCATAGGATTGAATCACAGCAATGATATTCCTGAGTTTGTTGCAGTTGAAAATGGCAAAGAAAATGACATGGTACAAGGCCGTAAATTCCAGTTTCCTGCTGGCAGCATTGTAGTTTTTGATAAAGGCTATGTCGATTACCAATGGTATGCAAATCTGACTGCTCAAAACATTGGATTTGTCACACGTTTTAGGCCTAAATCTGTGTATCAGGTGATCCAGCAACATCCAGTGCTTGAATCCAAAGGTATTCTAAAAGATGAAACCATTCAGCTGAATAGCGCACATGCCCTAAAAAGAAAAGCCCCAGTGTTAAGAAGAATTGAATATAGAGATCAGCAAAGTGGCAAGCACTTTAGCTTTCTCAGCAATAACTTTCATTTAGCCGCCTCCACCATTGCGGCGATTTATAAAGATCGTTGGAAAGTTGAGCTGTTCTTTAAGGCGATTAAGCAGAATCTCAAATTAAAAGCGTTTCTAGGCCGCAGCAGGAACGCAATTCAGACACAAATCTGGATTGCGATGATCGCCTATTTATTGGTGAGTTTCGCTCAACATTTAGGAAAAACAGGTTGGACAGTTCAACGTTTACTCAGAATAATTCAAGTGAATTTGTTTGAAAGAAGAACTTTAAAAGCTTTATTTTCACCCGATAAAATACCCATAAAACAAGAGGAAGCTCAAATGAGCTTCCTCTTGTGAAAAATTGTGGGACAGCAATGGCTGTAGTAGCCCCTTTTTTCATCATATTCAAAAATTAGTCTTTTTGAACTGAACCAAAGATTTTATCGCCAGCATCGCCAAGACCTGGAACGATATAACCATTTTCATTTAAGCCATTATCGATAGAAGCAGTAAAAATCACAACATCCGGATGCGTAGCTTCTACACGCTTAATGCCTTCTGGAGCAGCAACCAGAACCATCACACGAATGTCTTTACAGCCGCTGGCTTTCAGTACATCAATTGCAGCCACTAAAGAAGAACCTGTGGCCAACATTGGATCAATGATCATCGCGATACGGTTTTGTACGTCTGGAACCAGTTTTTTATAATAGGTACGTGCTTCCAGAGTTTCTTCATCACGCTCTAAACCGAGTACCGATACTTTTGCACTTGGAATCAGGTTCAGGAAACCGTCGAGCATGCCAATACCGGCACGTAGAATTGGCACAACCGTGATTTTTTTACCCGCAATACGGTCAACTGTAACAGCACCATTCCAGCCATCAATATCATGTTCAACCATTGGCAGGTCTTTAGTTGCTTCATAAGTTAGAAGCATGGTCACTTCTTGAGCTAACTCACGGAAATTCTTGGTACTGATATCTGCACGACGGAGTAAACCAAGCTTATGTCGAATGAGTGGATGACGGATTTCATGGATTGCCACGGGAGAACACCTAAAAGGTTAAAGATAAATTTCCGCTATTATAAAGGCTTTTATTGATTTGTATAAATAAAAAAGCCCCCAATCATGGAGGCTTTTTTGTAATAACGTCAATCTTTGCAGATATTAGTTAAAACCACTTTGAACCAAAGTGAAAATGAACTGTTGCAATTCAGGTGACATGGCAAAGAATGCATATTTAGACACTGCAATCACCGGATCTGGGTAGACACCGATCACAAGTACCGCAAGCGCAGCAAGAAGTACCATGATACCACCGACTTTTTGACCCCAATGATTCACCGCATCTAGACGTGGTGTTTCAGGTGGTGTCATGTAAAGCACAACCATCACACGTAGGTAGTAGTACAAACCGATACCAGAACCCAAGATAACCATCGCAGTCAGGAACCAGGCTTCGCCTGCAACCGCAGTTTTAATTACCAGGAACTTACCGATAAAGCCGGCAGTTAAAGGAATACCTGCAAGAGACAGCATCATCACTGTCAATACAGCAGTTAATACTGGACGGCGCCAGAACAAACCACGGTATTCAGCCAGACTACCCGCTTCATCCGTATTGTTATACGGACTAGACATTAGCGTAACAACACCGAACGCACCGATCGTCGTTAATACATAGGTAATCACATAAACGTTTACACTTTCAAAAGTTGCAAAACCTTGAACTTGTAAGAAATCCGTATTACGTGAACTTACGATGGCAACCAGCAAATAACCAAAGTGTGCAATTGAAGAGTATGCCAAGATACGTTTCAAGTTCACCTGGCGAACCGCCAGCAAGTTACCAGCAAGGATAGACAGAACCGCAATAATCGAAATGATCGTTACGAAGCTGTCCGCCAGGATTAAACCTGAAGACAATGCATAACGAACAAACAGACCGATCATGGCTACTTTCGCAACAGTCGCAAGGAAAGTTGCGATTGGCGCTGGGGCACCCGCGTATACGTCTGGTGTCCATTTGTGGAATGGTGCCAGCGATAATTTAAATGCTACTGCAAATACAATTAATGCCAGACCAATCACGACAGCCGGTTGACTGAATACAGTAAACAGTTTACCCGGTTCCGCAACGAAACTTAAAGTACCTGTATATGCATAAATATATGCCATACCCATGAGCAGCATTGCAGACGCAGTTGCTGAAAGCACCAGATATTTCACACCCGCTTCAAGCGATTGAGAACGTTGATGTGTATATGCCAACAAGCCATATACAGGAATCGACATCAACTCAAGGCTGATAAAGAATGATGCATAGTGTGAGCTAGCCACCATTAGCATGGCACCCGCAACGGATGTCAGCATCAGGATATACAGCTCTTCACGGTTATCTTTATAGGTTTCGATATACGCGTGAGATAGCGTTGCACATGCAAGTGCAGCAATCAAAATCACAAACTGGTACAGCATCGTAAATGGATCTACGATGAACAGATTCATCACGTTGGCAGGTGCAAACACGCCCGCCAACAAAACGAAAATGATATAGAACGCAGCAAGGTTTAAGCCAATCACCGTGGTGGTAGCCACCAGGTTATGGTTACGCTTGATTGCGGTCAGCAACATCACGACGATCGCAGTTAACGACACGATCATCACAGGTGCTAGAGGCATAAGCTCAGAAAAAGACATTGTGAAGTTCATGGCTTATTGGATCTCCACATTTTCAAGTTGAGTCGTTACTTGATCAGCAACTTCAACCACTTCTTGAACTGGAATGTAGCTATTCGCTAACCACGCCATACTTGAGTTAGAAACGTCAAGGAAGCTTTGTGGATATAGACCAAGCCAAAGTAGACCAAACGCACAGATCAACAATAATGCGATTTCACGTGCATTTAGATCTTTTAACGGATTTGTATAGTGCTGCTGTTGCGCTTCATTTGGTACACCAAACAAGGCTTTGTGAATCAGGATCAAACCGTATAAACCCGCAAATACCAAGCTGATTGCCGCAAGAATGGTAAACGCCGGGAATTTCGCATAAGCACCCATCAGGATCAGGAACTCACCAATGAAGTTACCTAGACCTGGAATACCCACCAACGCCGCAACGAAGAACATCAGGAAGAATGCAAGATACGGGAACTGACCACGCATACCGCCCATCAAACGCATATCACGCGTATGCACACGCTCATATACCTGACCACACATAATGAACAGCGCAGCAGATGAAATACCATGTGCCAACATCATGATCATCAGACCTTGGAAGGTCAGGATGTTACCTGCGTAGATCGCAAGTAAAACGAAGCCCATGTGTGAAATAGAGGTATAAGCCAACAGGCGTTTCATGTCGGTTTGTTGGAAAGCACACCAAGCACCGTAGAAAATACCGATTAAACCAAGAATGATTGCGAAGTCTGCAAACTGTGCAGACGCTGCCGGGAAGAACGGAATCACGAAACGTAATAAACCGTACGCTGCAGTCTTAATCAAGATACCTGCAAGATCGACAGAGCCCGCTGTTGGTGCTTGTGCATGTGCATCTGGTAACCAGCCGTGTAATGGGAAAACTGGAAGTTTTACCGCAAAACCGATGAATAAACAGATCATGAATGCATAAGCCACCGCTGGCGCCTGAGCATCAAGCGTATTCGCCACACCTAATAGATAGTTGTAGTCGAAACGGATTTCGCCAGTCATGGTATAGCCCACAGTCACCAGACCAAGGATACCAATCAGCATCACCAAACCGGCAACCTGCGTGTAAATGAAGAACTTGTTAGCTGCATAAACACGTGACTTGCCTTCTGCCCCTTTATGACCCCAAAGGGCAATCAGGAAGTAGATCGGTACCAGCATCATCTCCCAGAAGAAGAAGAACAGGAACAGGTCAATCGCAAGGAAGACACCGATGACACCACCCAACGACCATAAAAGGTTCAAGTGGAAGAAACCAACGTTCTTTTGAATCTCGCCCCATGAACAGCCTACTGCCAGCACACCCAGGAGTGCAGTCAAGCCAACCATAAGAAGTGATAAACCATCCACTGCAAGGTGAATGTTAATGCCGAGGGTTTGAATCCAAGGCAATTTGAATTCGGCAGCCCACGAAGGTGTAGCACCGCCTAATTCATAGTTATAAGTACCAGTCTGCCAAAGGACGATGGTCAAGACCAAGGTCACCAGCATACCGATCAGCGCGATATAACGCGGCAAGTGTTGGTCGAGTTTATCGACCAACCAGCATATGAAACCTGCAATGAACGGAATGAGGATCAGAGCCGGCAAAATAATATTGTTTGGAGCTTCCATTTTATTTCCCCACGACCTGAATCACGATCAAGATCATCAGTAGGACAACGACACCGAGCCCCATACTAGATGCATATTCACGCAGTGAACCGGTTTGACGTGAACTTGTAAAGCTGTGACCACCTTTAACAAGTGCAGGAAGTACCAGCCATAGGCCATCAATTGGATCACGACCAAAGATCTTCGCGAACATTAAATATGGCTTCACGAAAATGATGTCATACAGCGTATCGAAACCTAATGCATTACGGCAGATATTGACCAAGCCAGCACCCACAGAAGTGGCTGCAAAACGTTTGACTGCATTGTAAGCAAAAGCGAACAACACAACACCCACTGCAAGACCTGTTAACGCAACAGCGATTGCGATGTATTCAGCACCATGTGCACCCGCTTCAAGCGCTTCAGGAATAATGAAGGCTGGAATTTGTGCAGCATCCAGAATACTCATCACTGGTGCTTTCAGAACGATCGCCAGACCTGTTGAAAGTACAGCAAGAATCGCCAGTGGCGCCCAGTAAGTTGCACCTTTGATTTCATGATAAGGCGTGTTTTCTTTGCCGAAGAATACAACCCAGATTAAGCGGAATGTATAAATAGACGTTAAGAATGCACCTGCAACACCCACCCAGTACAGCGTGTTATATACCGGTAAACCAGCAATATGACTTTGCGTCCAGACTGCAGCAAGAATCGCATCTTTTGAGAAGAAACCAATGGTCAGGAATGGAATCGCTGCCAATGCACCGCCACCAATCGCGAAACATGCAAACAGGAATTTGTTCTTGTAGAACAGACCACCCATCTTGAAGATGTTTTGTTCGTGATGGTAAGCCAGAATCACCGCACCTGACGACAAGAACAAGAGTGCCTTGAAGAATGCGTGAGTTAGCATATGGAACAGACCAGCCTGATACGCTTCAGCACCCACCGCCATAAACATATAACCCAGCTGACTCATGGTTGAGTAAGCCAGAATACGTTTGATATCGGTTTGAACCAGTGCAGCAAAACCAGCAACCAGTAAGGTCACCGCACCTGTGATCGAAATAAATACCATCACTTCTGGCGCAAGTTCAAAGACTGCGAACAGACGGCAGCACAGGTAAACACCCGCTGTTACCATCGTTGCAGCATGGATCAATGCAGAAACAGGTGTCGGACCTGCCATCGCATCGGCTAACCATGTTTGTAACGGGATCTGTGCAGATTTACCCGCCGCACCCAAGAACAATAACAATGCTGTCCAGATGGTCAGAGATGAACTTTGTGTCATTACAGTCGCTGCATTTTCAACGATGTACTGAATGTTCAAGGTACCGAATTGCTGGAAGATCAGGAACATGGCAATCAGCAAGAATACATCACCGATACGGGTCACGGTAAATGCCTTGATTGCCGCCAGACCATTTGCAGGGTTCTGGTAGTAATAACCGATCAACAGGTATGAACACAGACCTACGCCTTCCCAACCTAGGAATAACAACGCCAGGTTATCGCCCAATACCAGCAACAACATGCTAGCAACGAACAGGTTGAAGTAAGAGAAGAAACGTGCGAAGTCTTCTTCACCACGCATGTACCATGATGCAAAGATGTGAATCAAGAAACCCACACCTGTCACCATGCCCAGCATCAGTAAAGATAAACCATCCAGTTGCAAGCTGATGCCCGGAGCAAAACCACCAACACTGAACCAGGTCCAAAGGTGTTGTACTACTGCAGTTGAACCATTGTTAACAAAGTCCATACCCGCAATCAGTGCGAACAGTGCAGATAAACCGACTGCACCCACACCAATGATCGCTGCAACAGATTCCGGAAGCTTGTTACGCCCCGCCGCCAACAGGACAAAACCAATGAGCGGAAATAAAATTGTTAGATATAAATAACTCATCCGCGCATCTCACTAGCAGCATCCACATCCAGGTGATGGAAGCGATGATAGAACTGAAGGACGATCGCAAGACCAATACAAGCCTCTGCCGCAGCAAGCGTCAGGATCAGGATAAACATGATCTGACCATCTGGCTGTGCCCATGCACTGCCCGCCAGGACGAACGCTAAAGCAGCAGCGTTCATCATGATTTCAAGGCTCATTAAAATAAATAGTAGGTTGCGTCGCACCATTACACCGTAAAAACCCAGTGCAAAGAGAATAGATGCAACGATCAAACCATGCTCTAAAGGGATGTTGCCCATTATTCTTTTTCCTCTTCTGCATCTGGTTCACGTTTACCCAAATGGAATGCAGCTACCAAGGCAGCAAGCAATAACATCGCGGCAACTTCAACCAACAACAAGTATTGCGTAAAGAGTGCTTGACCCACTGCTTTCGGGCCCACCATTTCTGTACCCATTACCAGTGAAGCTTGTGTGTAATCAGAGTTTAATACCCATACCAGCACCAAACCGATCAGGAAGCTCATCAACGCCGGATAAGCCCAAGCCGATGAGGTCAACCATTTGCGTTCTTGTTCAACGGTCTGCTCACCCAGGTTCAGCATCATCACCACGAACACGAACAACACCATGATCGCGCCCGCATAAACGATCACTTCCAGCGCACCAGCGAATGGCGCACCGACGATCAGGAACATGCCTGCGACTGCAAGCAATGACACGATCAGGCTTAATAAAGCATGTACCGGATTCGCGTTAGTCACCACGCGAACCGTAGAGACAATGGCCACGAGGGCCATTAAATAAAATGGCCACATCATGGTAATAGACTCCGTACATCAACAGGTGCACTTTCACGCTGTGCTTGACCTTTGTCCTTGCCTGCAACTGCCATACCGGTTACACGGTAGAAGTTATAGTCAGGATATTTACCGGGACCAGAAATCAGCAGGTGTTCTTTTTCATAGACCAAGTCCTGACGAACATATTCGCCAAGCTCGAAGTCCGGGGTCATCTGAATCGCAGTGGTTGGACACGCTTCTTCACACATACCGCAGAAAATACAGCGTGAGAAGTTGATACGGAAAAATTCCGGATACCAGCGACCATCTTCACGTTCTGCTTTTTGTAGTGAAATACAGCCTACCGGACAGGCAACCGCACACAGGTTACATGCCACACAGCGTTCTTCGCCATCAGGGTCGCGTGTCAATACGATACGACCACGGAAGCGTGGTGGCACGATTTCTTCGGCCGGCACTTCCGGATATAAAATGGTGTCACGTTTACGTGTTGCGTGGCTGAACACCATCCACAACGAACGAACGATTGACCCGAATCCAGCTAGAAATTTAAACATTTTGTTCTCCCTGCTGTCTTAGGCCTGATTCATCAGAATCACAGCACCAGTTACCAAAAGGTTAACCAACGCCAATGGCAAGCAAATTTTCCAACCAAAGTTCATCACCTGGTCATAACGTGGACGCATTAATGAACCACGCGCCAGTACAAACATCATTACAAAGAATGCTGTTTTGATAATGAACCAGAATGCTGCTGGAAGGAACGGAATATCAAGGTTGAATGGCGCAAGCCAGCCACCGAAGAATAAAGTCACGATCAATGCAGAGATCAGTACCACGTTGACGTATTCCGCAACGAAGAACATCCCCCACTTCATACCGCCGTATTCGACATGGTAACCTTCTGCCAATTCTTGTTCTGCTTCTGGTTGGTCAAATGGGTGACGATGCGTTACCGCAACACCCGCAACCACAAAGATCAGGAAGCCAAGGAACTGAGGAATCACAAACCATACATCTTTTTGCGCTTCAACGATTTCACGCATGTTGAATGAACCGGCAATTGCCACCACACCCATCAATGAGATACCCAAGAACACTTCATAAGAAATGGTCTGAGCCGCAGAACGTAAACCGCCCAGTAAGGCATATTTGTTGTTTGATGACCAGCCACCGAACAGGACTGCATAAACTGCAATACCGGCCATTGCCATAAAGAACAACAGGCCGATGTTCATGTCTGCTACACCTAAATAAGGTGATACAGGAATAACCATGAACGACAGCACTGCAGTTGCCATCGCAACTGCAGGCGCCATACGGAACGTCAATTTGTCAGCAAACTTAGGTGTCCAGTCTTCCTTGAACATGATTTTCAGCATGTCGGCAACAATCTGGAACATACCGCCCGGACCAACACGGTTCGGACCGTAGCGGTCTTGCCACAAGCCGAGTAAACGACGTTCAATAAAAGACATCAACGCAGCGATCAGTACTACAACCAGCAAGATCACAATCGCTTGAATGACTGAATAGGCAATTGGCCAGTTTTCAGCCCACAGCGGCGTTTGACGGATTAATTCTTGTTCCATGAATTACACTCCTACCGCGACTGAAACAGGCTCTGCAAGAGATACCGTCGGTACCAGACCGATTGGGTAGCCAATATAACCTGTCGGTAAATATTCAATCACTTGAACTGGAAGAACGATTGACGTCTCACCTGCTTTCACCGTGATTGTCTGACCATCTTGAACATTCAGGCGCGCTGCATCCTGCTCACCCACTGCAAATACCGCTTCAGGAATACGTGTTTCCATCGCTGGTGTTTTTACCGTGAATTCACCTGAACCAAAGATATGGTGCATTGGTACCAGACGGAAGCTTTCAGCATTGACCAGAACAGGTGCCGGTGCAACGAATGTACGTGCCGGACGTTTTGCCAAACGGTCGAATAAACGAACGCCTGAATCACCACCTTTCAGTGAACCACCCACAGTTTCCTGGAACTTGTTCCAGGCTTGTGGCGAGTTCCAGCCTGCAGACCATGCAAATGGAACCAGTGGAGATGGGGTCTGGTCTCCGACATAACCTTCCATCGAGAACGTTAATGCAGAGTCTTGATCTGTAGGCTGTTTCGGCTCATGTACAGACAATGGCGAACGCATTGAAGTACGACCTGAGTAACGACGTGGTTCACGTGCCACTTTCAAGCCATGAACACGGAAGCCCGCATCAGGTGCGACATCCAGGATGCCTTCAAGCGCAGGAACGTTCTTCGCCACTGACTCGATTACGTCATCCAGTAAAGTCCAAGAAATCGCTTTGCCTTTTACGCCTGTTTCCAGAGCGTGTAACCAGCGCCAAGATTCTTTGATCGCCAATTCAGGATTGTAGTAGCTTGGGTCATACACTTGGTAGAAACGTTGTGCACGGCCTTCTTGCGATACAACCGTACCATCACCTTCCGCAAAGCTTGCGGCAGAAAGTACGATGTCGGCTTTTTTCACTGTTTCAGTTTCAGAATGATCCAGTACGATCACATCTTTACCTGCAAGTGCAGCATCAACCTGTGCAGCAGGAAGACGACGGTAAAGGTCGTTTTCAACCACAATCACAGTATCGTAATCTTGTGCAAATGCTTGCTCTAGGCTTTGACCACCCAAGATTGCCATACCCATCGAGTTCACTTCAGGAACCGTCAAGGTCAGACCTGCATTACCCAGATTCTGTGCAACTTGTGCAGCAGCTTCCATGATGGCAGGATCTTGCAAGCTTGTACCCGAGATAATCAGTGGTTTCTTCGCAGCTTTTAAAGTGTCCGCAATGGTTTGTGCAAATGCTTTGGCATCGTCATCTAAACCAAGAATCGTTTCACCCGCAACTGCTGCAGCAACTGCAAAACCTAAACGCGCGATGTCGTTTGGAGAAGCAACCACTTCGCCTTCAGCAACATCAGACAAACGGGTTTGTGTCGCAGCCAGGATGTAAATCGGAGATTTTGCATCTTGGGCAATACGTTGTACCGGCTCAGCTAACCATTCTTGCGTACGGCGCTCTGCCGCCATCTCTTTGCCTTTATTTTTCGCAGCCTGGCGAACAGATAAAGCCATACGTGGCGCAGTTTGTGTGAGGTCTTCACCCAAAATTAACACAGCATCGTAGCTTTCAATTTCACGCATGTTCGGGTTGTAAACACCCTCGGTTTGCATGATAGAAGCTGCCAACTCAACCAGATTCTTTTCTTTTTGAGATAGACCTGTTGAGAAGTTCTCTTGACCCACCAACTCACGAAGTGCGAAGTTTGATTCAAGTGATGCACGCGGTGAACCAATACCCAATACTTTTTTGCCCTGGATATTTGCAATGACCGTGTCTAGTGCTGCATCCACTGAAACAGTTTCAACAGTTGCACCTTGACGGAATTGTGGTTGACGCGGACGGTCCTCACGGTTCACATAACCTGTACCGAAACGGCCTTTGTCGCATAGGAAGTACTGGTTGACTTCACCGTTATAACGGTTTTCTACGCGGCGAAGTTCGCCATAACGCTCACCCGGAGAGATGTTACAACCTGAAGAACAGCCTTGGCATACGCTTGGCGCATACTGCATGTCCCATTTACGGTTGTAGCGAGCCGAATGAGTTTTGTCGGTGAATACACCTGTTGGACATACTTCAGTCAGGTTGCCCGAGAATTCAGACTCTAAAGTACCTGATTCAGGACGACCGAAGTACACACGTGATGCATTGGCATACACGCCGAAGTCCGTACCACCTGCGTAGTCTTTGTAATAACGCACACAACGGTAACACGCGATACAACGGTTCATTTCGTGAGAAATGAATGAGCCAAGCTCCTGGTTGTAATGGGTACGCTTCGTGAAACGGTAGCGACGACGGTCATGCTGCGTCATTACAGTCATATCTTGTAAATGACAGTGACCCCCTTCTTCACAGACTGGACAGTCGTGCGGATGGTTGGTCATCAAGAATTCAACAATCGAAGCACGGAAATCTTTGGCTTCTTTGTCTTCAATCGAGATGTAGGTATTGTCAGATGCTGGCGTCATACATGACATGACCAAACGGCCACGCGTATCTTCTGGATTCGCGTACTGGGTCACGGCACATTGACGGCAAGAACCGACAGAACCTAAGGATGGATGCCAACAAAAGTATGGGATATCAATGCCAAGACTCAAACATGCTTGTAGCAAGTTTTCCGAGCCGTTGACTTCATACGATTTGCCATCGACATGAATTGTAGCCATAGTCGAATTCCTTAAGCTTGTTCTACGTTGCTGGTTTGAGCGGCGGCATTCACAACCTTCGCTTCAAATTCGCCACGGAAATATTTGAGTGCGCCCATAAGCGGCTCCATTGCACCCGGTGCGTGGGCACAGAAAGTTTTACCAATCCAAAGCTTACGAGTCAGTTCTTGTAAGTGATCGATATCTTCTTTCTTACCTGTGCCATCTTCCAGTGCTTTCAGCGCTTTCACAGCCCAAGGTAAGCCATCACGGCAAGGCGTACAGAAACCACATGATTCGCGTGCAAAGAATTCTTCGAGGTTACGTGTCGCTGAAACCATACATTGGGTTTCATCTACCACCATCAACAAACAAGTCCCTAAACGCGAACCTGCTTTCATGATGCTTTCCGCATCCATAGGAAGATCAATATGCTCGGCAGCCAGGAAGTCAGTCGATGCACCACCCGGTAACCATGCTTTCAGTTTTAAGCCGTCACGCATACCACCCGCATGGTCTTCAATCACTTCACGTGCTGTCGTACCAAATGGAAGCTCCCATAGACCCGGGAATTTTACCTTACCTGATGCACCATAAATCTTGGTGCCTGGATCTTTCGACTTACCCGCAGACAAGTTGATATACCATTCAGGACCACGCAGCATGATGGCTGGTAAGTTGTTGTAGGTCTCTACGTTGTTGACAATCGTAGGACGACCCCAAGCACCTGCAACTTGCGGGAATGGCGGTTTAGTGCGCGGGTTGGCACGGCGACCTTCTAGCGAGTTAATCAATGCAGTTTCTTCACCGCAGATATAACGACCCGCACCGGTATGCACGTGTAACTCGAAGTTCCAGCCTGTACCAAGGATGTTATCCCCTAAGTAACCTTTGGCACGAACTTGCTCAAGTGCTTCATTTAAGTACTGAGCAGCTTCAATGTACTCGCCACGGATAAAGATATAACCGTGTGTTGCTTCAAGCGTATAGCCTGCAATCAGCATGCCTTCGATCAATTGATGCGGAAGATCTTCCATCAACAAACGGTCTTTAAAGGTACCTGGTTCCATCTCATCGGCATTACAAATCAGGTAACGTGGACCTGAGTTGTCGTTTGGCGCCATCAAAGACCATTTGATACCTGCCGGGAAGCCTGCACCACCACGACCTTTTACAGTCGCTGCCTTAACCACTTCCAATACATCTTTAGGCGACATGGTCAGTGCTTTTTTAAAGCCTGCATAACCTTCCAGCGCTTCGTAATCATCTGCATTACGTACGTTGGCTTGTTTGCTTAAACGCCATGTTAATGGATGCGTTTCCGGGTTACCGTCGCCATAAATTGGTTTTGGTTCAGTATTCATACATACTTCTCCAACAGCTGTTTCACCGAAGTCACTTCAACCAGACCGTGCGTGTCTTCATCAATCATTAAGGTTGGACCTTTGTCACAGTTGCCCAGACAGCAAATTGGCAGCAAAGTAAAACGACCATCTGCAGTCGTTTGACCAAACTGGATGCCTAATTCGCGCTGGAATGCTTCTGCCAAAGTTTCCGCACCCATCAGGAAACACGCAATCGAATCACATAATAAAATTACGTGACGACCGACCGGCTGACGATAAATACGGTTATAGAACGTTGCCACACCTTCAAGGTCTGCAACGCTCATGCTCAGCATTTGTGCGATGGCATTCATTTGCGCATCATCTACCCAGCCATTACGGCGTTGTACACACTTCAGCGCATCTAGACACGCTGCACGTGGGTATGGGTAGTGCCCCATGTGATGTTCGATATCGTGAATTTCGTCCGCAGTCAAAATTCCTTCAACATTCACACGTGGCTTTTTATCAGTCAAAATCATCATAATGCGTTTACCCCTTAGCGATCCACGTCAGCCATTACGACGTCAATGGTCGCTAAATAAATGATTAAGTCAGACATAAGGCTGCCGTTAATCACAGAAGGCATTTGCTGTAAATGCGTGAAGGTTGGTGTACGGATACGGGTACGGTAACTCATGGTTGACTTGTCTGAAGTCAAGTAGTAATTCGACGCGCCTTTCACCACTTCTGCCATCACAGATGCTTCACCCGCCGGCATTACAGGACCCCAAGATACGCTCAGGAAGTGCGTAATCAAGGTTTCAATATCTTGTAATGTTTTGTCTTTTGGTGGTGGAACAGCCAATGGATGGTCTGCTTTGTACGCACCAGACGGCATATTATCTAAACATTGTTTGATAATTTTCAGTGATTCTTCGATTTCACGGTAGTGAACGATGACGCGTGCATAGGCATCGCCTTCATACTCAACCGGTACTTCGAAGTCGTAATTTTCATAACCGCTATATGGGCGGTATTTACGTACGTCAAAGTCGATACCTGTAGCACGTAAACCTGTACCTGTTACACCCCAAGCCAATGCAGATTTTGCATCGTATTGCGCAACATTACGGGTACGACCCACAAACACCGAGTTTTTCAGCGCTGCAGTATGGTATTCCTTCAAACGTTTCGGCATCCAGTCCAGGATTTCACGGATCAGATGCTGCCAGTTGTTTGGAAGGTCGTGTGCAGTACCACCGATACGGAACCATGCCGGGTGCATACGGTAACCGGTGATCGCCTCAATCGCGTCATAGATTTTCTGACGATCGGCGAACATGTAGAAGACTGGCGTCATACCGCCGGCATCCTGAATCGCAGTACCAATGAACAGCAAGTGGTTATTGATACGGAACAGTTCAGACATCATCACGCGGATACATTGCGCACGGTCAGGTACAGTAATACCCGCCATTTGCTCTACGCCAAGCACGTAAGGCATGTTTTGCGCACAACCACCGAGGTAGTCGACACGGTCTGTATACGGAATGAATGAATGCCAGGTTTGACGTTCAGCCATCTTTTCCACACCGCGGTGGTGATAACCGATATCAGGCACACAGTCTTTCACTTCTTCACCGTCCAGCTGCAAGATCACACGGAACGCACCGTGCGCAGATGGATGGTTCGGACCCAAGTTCAGGAACATGAAGTCTTCATCGGCATTGCCGCGCTTCATACCCCAATCTTCAGGGACGAAGCGAAGATGTTCCTGTTCGTAGTCCTGTTTGGCTTTATCTTGCAAATATGGCGTATATTCAGTCGCACGTGCAGAATATTCTTTACGTAGCGGATGACCTTCCCAATAGGTTGGCAACAAGATACGACGGAGCATTGGATGCCCTTCGAAATTGATCCCGAACATATCGTAAGCTTCACGTTCGTACCAGTTGGCATTTGGCCAAATATTGGTTGCTGTTGGAAGATTCAAATCGCTTTCAGCTAAAGCAACTTTAATACGAATGTCAGTATTACGCTCGAGCGACAACAAGTGATAGAACACTGTGAAGTCAGACGCAGGTAAACCGTCGCGGTGCGTACGTAGACGCTCATCTACCGCTGACAAGTCGAACAACATCACGTAAGGACGTGACACTGTACGCAAGAACATTAAAACTTCTTGTACACGTGCGCGCTCAACCCAGACTGTCGGGAAATCCTCGAAAGTCGTTTGCACAAAGAAGTTCTCACCAAATTTGGTTTTGAGTTCTTCAATGATGGCAAATGCTGGGCGTGAATCAACAGACGTTGATTCTGGCATAGCAATGTCAGTTTCAGCCATTGGCTTGGCTTCCTATTTAATACAAATTCAGTCAACCTAAACGACAATTACACCCATAGCGGGTGCACAACAAAACAACCTGTCGTTTAAATTATTTAATTTCATCCATAGAGCGTAAGTTCTTCACAGCAACACGCTGGTCTTTCTTACGGTCACGTTCCGGCATCATCTTTGGCTTATACACTGGCTTAAGATCATCACCGATCACCGCAGAAAGCGGACGACGCTCTAGTTGAATCTGGTCTTGCAACAGCATTAATGCCTGAATCAAAGCTTCAGGACGTGGTGGGCAACCTGGAATATACACATCGACCGGGATGATTTTATCCACACCTTGTACGACTGAATAAATATCGTACATACCACCTGAGTTGGCACATGCACCCATTGAAATGACCCATTTTGGTTCAAGCATCTGTTCGTACAGACGCTGAATTACTGGCGCCATTTTTACGAAGCAAGTACCCGCTACAATCATTAAGTCCGCCTGACGCGGTGAAGCACGGATAACCTCGGCACCAAAACGTGACAAGTCATGCACGCCGGTCAAGGTCGTTGCATATTCTACGTAGCAGCAAGATGTACCAAAGTTAAATGGCCAAACTGAGTTTTTACGACCCCAGTTGACTGCTGTATGTACCACATCCTCTAAGCGAGTCATGAATACATTTTTATTCACTTCTTCTTCTAGCAACGGATCTTCTACAACAATACGTTCCTGAAGTGGATATTGGTCAGCATTCGGATTCGCACGGGTTAATGTATATTTCATCCCGTCTTACTCCTTATCAGATAATTGAGTTTGTGACTTTTTCACAAAACCAGATGATTGAGCCGGGATTTGACCCGTTGGATCCATCACCAATTCTTCAATCGAGTTGAAGCGCGTAATTTCTGCAAGATCCATATTTGGCGAACCAATCTTAGCTTTAATTCCTGCTGCCTTACGTCTGTCTGAAGGTGCCCAATTGAGTGCGCCTGTCGATAATTCGTAAATCAAACCAACAAGTAAAACTATGATAAAGATAGCTGCAGTTGCAAAACCAATCCAACCTACCTCACGAACAGAAACTGCCCATGCATATAGATAAAGTGCTTCTAAATCAAACACCACAAAGAAAATTGCAACTAAATAGAACTTTGCAGACAAGCGGATACGAGCTCCACCTGCGCTAACTACACCTGACTCAAACTGCTCCTGCTTGGCACGGCCCCATGATTTACCCCCGAGGAGTAATGGGACAGTCAGCATAAAGACGCATAAAAATGTAACGCCGATCACGAAGGCAATAATTGCCCATTCGTATGGAGTAATAGCACTCATGCGGGGATAACTCCTGGCAGGCCTATTTGTTAACAAAGAATGTATGTATTGGCCTTCAAATACACCAAACACAAAATTAATCCCGCCAATTGTACCTGATTTTGGATTTCACTTGCTAGTTTATAAGCCTTAGTCTTTGGGATGATTTTTTAGACATTTCAGCATTTAATTTGACTTTAATCATTCAGAATTCGTTTTAATCGTTTTCCTAAATTAAATTTTAATTATCTATTAATTTTTCTATAAAGAGCACTTCCAGAAAATAGGCTGATCGATGAGCTGCTTTTCTCGCCCACCCATTTAGATATAGTCTTTTTCACTATTGAATCCAAGTTAAATCGGATAAAAACTTATTTTAACAACTATTTTTCCTTTCAAACCATTTGATTTAACTTGATATTTAATATGATTTTTTATATTTAACTGTTGCTTTACCCCCTGCAGCTACTTGGTAATCTTGGATTGGCAATTGTGTCTTTTTGCAACATGCTCAACGGACTGATTCAGAATATGTTATTTCTATTTCTAAACCACATCATGACATTAATAAAGTAACAATAAGGAGTCCTTGCATGTCTCTACGCTTTTCCCATCGACCTAATTATTTTTTATTTGCCCAGTTACTGGTGCGACATATCCAAGATTATGTTCAGAAACACCCCAATATGAGTCAGGTCGCTTTTGACTTGCGCGATATTCATGCACTGTTTCAAGAAGATCATGCCTCCTCCAGCATTAATCTGGATGGCATTATGAATATCGCTGACGAATATAAAGTCGAAACGTTATCAGGCGACCAAAAACTGATTCAGCGTTATAACGTCGATGCGAAAAATACCAAACTGGTGATCGACTTTAACTCTGAAGCGCTACAAAGCTTAAAAGAGGGTAAATCACTCATTGAACCTGATGCGACCATTCAGGAATAAAATCTCTTCCAATAAAAAACGATGCTGATGCATCGTTTTTTTATGACCAAAATCATTTACACAATATCAAGCTAAATGATCACTCGCTTCCTCTGGCTTTTTTTCCAGCATTTTGCGCTTACTCTTCTTGACATAACGTTGTGCCGGCCAGGTCATGGTAAAACGCGCACCACCCAAGCTCGGACTTTGATCCACGTGAATCTTGCCACCAAACCAGTACGCAATCCGGCTGACAATGGATAAACCCAAACCATAACCACCCGAAGCACGGGTGCGGCTGTCATCCAGCCGGGCAAAGGCTTCAAAGACCCGGGCACGATCCACTTCCGGAATTCCCGGGCCATCATCTTCAACAGAGACATAGGCCTGACCATCCTGATCCAGACCACCACTGATCAGCACCTTATTGTCGCAATAACGCACCGCATTGCCGACCAGATTCTGAATTACGCGATGCAGATAACGGCGTTCTGCCTCAACCACCACATCAGGCATTGAATGTAGCTCAATGATTTTCTGGGTTTTTAATGCTTCAGTTTCCAGAGCTACCTGATTCAGCACTTCAAACAGATTGACCTTTTCAAACTCGATCGAAGGCATGCCCTGTTCTAGCTTGGCATAGGTCATGATCTCGTCAATCAGGGTATTCAGCGCCTCAATATCTTTATCAATCTGTTCGACCTGTTGCAGACGATAATCGTAATCATCTTCATCTGCCATCATTTCCACACCAAAACGAATCCGTGCTACTGGTGTACGCAGTTCATGCGACACCGCACGCATCAGTTCACGCTGGGCTTCAATCAGGCGCTGAATATGATCAGACATATTATTAAAGCTAGAGGCCAGCGTTGCCATTTCGTCACTTCCTTCTACAGGAAGACGCAATGACATATTACCGGTTTTCATTTTGTTTAAGGCATAGCTGACTTCACGCAACTTGCGCTGCATCGGCACCAGCAAACCATACACCCCCAGACTCAGCACAAACAGGCTCAATAAAGTAATACCGGTGGCCAACTGGAATGGCATCCAGTTAAACAATGGCACCGGCCCCATCACCAAGACTTGTGAGGTCGAACCTGGAATTGGCGAAATAATTGAAATGGTAGTGCCACGGATTGAGGCACTATCCCGATACAAAATGATGCTATGGTCCAGACGCAGACGTCCGATTTGCTCGGAGTCTAAAGGTAGATTCTGGACGTTTTCGATGGAAACCGGATAAGAAAAATAATCCTGAATACGAGCCAGGTATTCTTTTTCCTGACCTGGATAGTAGACCAGATAATCCAGGATAAAGACTGGTAAGGCCTTCATCTGGCGCTCAGTAATGCTGTCGGCCTTAATATAAAGGTAATGACCCGGGTCATCACGCAGCCCAACTACAATATAGGCAATACCCGATTCAGCGTCCCAACGCACCACCGCTTTTCGTTCGGCAATACGGCGCCCTTCAGCACGGGTAATGTCGACCTTGCTGGCTTCTACATAGTGAATGGGCAATTCCAGCAAATCGGAGGCATCAGAAACCCAATCCATTTTTTGCTGGAGATTTGGCTGGCGTGCAACCCCCTCACTGATGATATATGCCATACCATCAGTCAGGGATTCGCGATATTCTTGCGCACGCTGATAGTTGATAATCTGTACCAACAAATAGCCGAACACCGCCACCAAGACGACAAGGATGACGAGTCCTGCGTATATACGCAAAAATATACTGTGTTTAAACACCTATAATTTATCCTGCTTGTTCAAGCAACAAACCACATTTGCTTAAAGACCATTGGTCTCTTTAACAAAAAGATAACCCTTACTACGTACTGTTTTAATACGCTTCGGATTTTCTGGATCGTCACCGATTTTTGGACGGATACGAGAAATACGCACATCGATTGAACGGTCTTGGCCATCATATTCGATACCACGTAAACGCTCGAAAATATCTTCGCGAGAGAGAATACGGCCAGCATTCGATGCAAGCAACCATAACAGGTCATATTCTGCGCTGGTAAAATCAACCAGATCGCCATTTAAGGTCACTGAACGACCGCCGTTGTCGATGACCAGATCATCAAATTCGATGCGCTGTGCCACTTCATCTTCAGGTACCTTATCAGTACGGCGCAATAATGCACGAATACGTGCCAGCAATACACGCGGCTGAACAGGCTTAGCGACATAGTCATCTGCACCCATTTCCAGACCTAAAACCTGATCCATGTCTTCAGTACGCGCAGTCAACATCAAAATCGGCTGATGATAATGTGGACGCACTTCACGGCAAATGGTCAAGCCATCAGCACCTGGTAACATTACATCCAGCACCACCATATCTGGCTGCTCGGCAATAATCCGACGAATGGCACGGTTACCATCCGGCTCTACCCCCACCTCAAGTCCGTTACGAATGAGGTATTCTTGCGTTAAACGAGCAAGACGCTCGTCATCTTCAACAATTAAAATCTTGGGTAACTTTTCTTCTTGGCTCATGTATTGCCCCTTATTTGGTGGATCTACGCTATAGGCGTATCCTTTTGAAATCCAATAGATACGTTTTTAATATGCTTGCAATATACACACGTTTACATTGTAAACAAGATAGCGTTCACCAAACTGATACATCAAAATAGCATTTTGTAATATTTTATCGGGCACTTTTTGGACAATTATGCTTGAAACAGTGGCTTAGATCTGATTTTCGATTTACACAACTCTCACATGGACAAAATATGACTGCTTGATTCAGCAGTTTTTAGTTATCCACAGTGTTATCTATAAGCAGTTTCTTTGGACTTTGTTATGCTATGCCTTGCCTGATAAGGCTTATACAAAAATCAATAAAAATAGCGATATTTTTACAAGGATTAAAGCACAACTTAAGAAAAATATTTAGCTAAATGTCAATATTGATCTACCCTAAATTTTCCCGTATCTTGTGTTCAATTAATTTTAAAACCACTAGGTCTTGTGTTTATTCCTCAAACACTGTGGCACGAATTTTGCCCAGTTCAAACGGTCCATAAACATAAAAATAGATGACAATGGAGCTATGCTAACATGAGCGTAATCACTTCAACTCCTGGTCAACTTCAGGTGATTAAACGCACCGGTGATGTTGCCGCTTTTGATGCAGAAAAAATTTCTGTCGCAATTGGTAAAGCGTTTTTGGCGGTTGAAGGCCAACAAAGCGCTGACTCGAGCCGGATCCATGATCGTATCGAGCAACTGACGGAAATGGTATTAAATACCTTTAAACGTCGCTTACCTTCTGGCGGAACGATTCATATTGAAGAAATTCAAGACCAAGTTGAACTTGCGCTAATGCGTACGGGCGAACAGAAAGTTGCACGCTCTTATGTCATTTACCGTGAACAACGTTCTGAAGCACGTAAACAGTTAGGTGCACATCATCACCCGACCCTGCAAATTACCGATGCTGAAGGCAAACTCAAGCCACTAGATTTAAGTGCTTTAACTGCGCATGTTACTAAAGCAGCAGAAGGCCTTGAAGGGATTGATGTACAAGCCATTGTCGATGAGACTGTGAAAAACTTGTACAACGGCGTAAAAGAGTCTGACATCTCGACCACGATGATGATGGCGACCCGTACCCGTATTGAGCAAGAGCCTAACTATACGTATGTGACTGCACGTTTATTGCGTGATGACCTGGTTGCGACTGGTTTGAAATTCCTGGGTCTACCTGTAGATACAGTTGAAGGTGATGCGCTAGAAACTTACCTGAAAAAAGGGATTGAGCTTGAGCTTCTTTCTCCAGAGTTGTTGAACTTTGACCTGGCGAAACTGGCTGCTGCGATTCAACCGGAACGCTCGAATCAGTTTACTTACTTGGGTCTGCAAACTTTATTTGACCGTTACTTCATCCATTCAGATGGTGTACGTTTCGAACTTCCGCAATTGTTCTTTATGCGTGTTTCTATGGGCTTGTCGCTCAATGAAGAAAACCGCGAAGACCGCGCGATTGAGTTCTATAACTTATTGTCTAGCTTCGACTACATGGCTTCTACGCCGACCCTGTTTAACTCAGGTACGCTACGTCCACAATTATCTAGCTGTTACTTGACTACAATTGATGATGACCTGTACGACATCTATGGCGCAATGCGTGATAACGCAATGCTGTCTAAATGGGCAGGTGGTTTAGGTAATGACTGGACGCCAGTTCGTGCCTTGAACTCATACATCAAAGGTACAAACGGTAAGTCGCAAGGTGTTGTTCCATTCCTTAAAGTAGCGAATGATACGGCTGTTGCGGTTAACCAGGGCGGCAAGCGTAAAGGTGCAGTATGTGCATACTTAGAAACCTGGCACCTGGACATCGAAGAATTCCTTGAACTGCGTAAGAACACTGGTGATGACCGTCGTCGTACCCATGACATGAACACTGCGAACTGGGTTCCTGACCTGTTCATGCAACGTGTATTCGAAGATGCTGAATGGACTTTGTTCACCCCTTCTGAAACGCCTGATCTGCATGATTTGACTGGTGCAGAATTCGCTGAGCGTTATGCACATTACGAAGCGATTGCCAAAGAAACAAACATGTTGCACAAGAAAATCCGTGCAAAAGATTTGTGGCGCAAAATGCTGTCTATGCTGTTTGAAACTGGTCACCCGTGGATCACATTCAAAGACGTATGTAACCTGCGTTCACCACAACAACACGTAGGTGTAGTTCACTCTTCTAACTTATGTACAGAAATTACGCTGAACACCAGCAAAGAAGAAATCGCAGTATGTAACTTAGGTTCGATCAACCTGGTACAACACGTTCAAGGTGGTGTTCTTGATCGTGAAAAACTGGCACGTACAGTTAAAACTGCGGTTCGTATGCTCGATAACGTGATTGACATCAACTACTACGCTGTTCCACAAGCACGCAACTCGAACCTGAAACACCGTCCGGTTGGTATGGGTATCATGGGCTTCCAGGATGCACTGTATGAGATGAACGTTGCTTATGGTTCTGATGCTGCGGTTGAGTTTGCTGATGAATCGATGGAAGTGATTTCGTACTACGCGATTTCAACATCTAGCGATTTGGCTGTTGAACGTGGTACATACGAAACATTCAAAGGTTCATTGTGGGATCAAGGTATCCTGCCAATCGACTCGCTTGATCTGGTTGCGAAAACTCGTCCAGAACGCATGTTCGAAGTCGACCGCACTCAACGTTTGGATTGGGACACTTTACGTGCCAAAGTTCAAAAAGACGGTATGCGTAACTCGAACGTGATGGCAATTGCTCCGACTGCAACAATTTCAAACATCTGTGGTGTATCTCAATCTATCGAGCCTACATTCCAGAACTTGTATGTGAAATCAAACCTGTCTGGCGAATTCACCGTGATTAACCCGTACCTGGTACGTGCGTTGAAAGAACGCGGTCTTTGGGATGCTGTGATGGTCAACGACCTGAAACACTTCGAAGGTTCTGTGCAAAAGATTTCCCGTATTCCTGAAGAGCTTAAAGCCATCTTCGCGACTGCGTTTGAAGTTGAAACTCGCTGGATCGTGGATGCTGCATCACGTCGTCAAAAATGGATCGACCAAGCGCAATCTCTTAACCTTTACATCGCTGGTGCAAACGGTAAGAAACTGGACATCACTTACAAGATGGCCTGGTTACGTGGTCTTAAGACGACTTATTACCTTCGTGCATTGGGTGCGACTTCTGCTGAGAAATCGACAATTAACACTGGTGCATTGAACGCAGTTAAACCTGCAACTGTTGCGGCTCCTGTTGTAGCAGCAGCTCCTGTCGTTGAAGCACAAAAACCTGAAGCTCCTGCAGAGGAAGAAGGTTTTGCTCAAGCGGCGCCAGTGCCAATGGCATGTTCAATTGACAATCCTGATTGTGAGGCCTGTCAGTAATCTGACAGGTTTTAAATCCTCCCCGACCCTCCTTTAATAAAGGAGGGAGAAAATCCCCCTTTCCAAAGGGGGACTTAGGGGGATTACGAAATTCAGGCAATAAAAAAGCCCTCTAGCGTCCGTCAAAACTAACTAGAAGGCTTTCAATCTCGAAGTGATACCAAGATGGTCACAACGAGGCTGGCATAAGTAAATGCATGAACGGATTGTATCATCGATTCGAGAAACGAGCCAGTAAGAGTCATCTTGAATTTGTAATGGAGATTATCTCTATGGCTACGAAAAAAGTTTCTCGTGATGCAGGAACTGGTCGTTTCGTAACTGAAGGCTATGCAAAAAAGCATCCTAAAACTACAGTTACTGAAACAATCAAGCCTAGTAAATCATCTAAAAAATGATTTAAACGTGAATCCTAGTTTCGGCTAGGATTCACAAACTAAAAGTAAAAGGAAACCTCAATGCCACATATGACTCATAACTACATGTTAGGACTTGCGGCATTGCTGATTTCCTTTGGTATTACCTTTTATTTACCTATTGCTTACTTCTGGTTCAAAGTTCGCCAGCAGCGTAAGCAAAATAAGTAGTGGGGATTATTGCTCCTGTATAAAACTAGAGCATTCATCGACAAAACTTAATTTTGCTTACACAAATTAAGCGTATAGTAAGACATCTCAGCCAAGCTGAATGTCTCATAAAAGATATAAAGCAACGTAGAGAGAATTGATATGTCTATCCTAAGTTGGGACGATTTCGAAGATGATTCGCAAAAACCGGCTGCACCTGAACAGCAGCCTGCGCCCGTCGAGCCGCAAAAAGCGACTAATTCACAGATGGTATCTGATGCAGACAACGCATCGCCGGATGTGGCAGCTGCACAACCCCTTAGAGCCACTCAAAACCGAGGATCAAATCCAACCGATTCGCTGGCAAGAGCATCTGCTTCCCTAGAGCAGCTTGATGTTGCACCGGGTCTGGAAGAGCTTGAAATGGGTGCGCAACGCGTTCAGGTTGATGACAAGGCGATGATCAACTGTCGTGCAGACTTGAACCAGCTTGTACCGTTCAAATACGAATGGGCTTGGCAGAAGTATCTGGACGGATGTGCAAACCACTGGATGCCGCAAGAAGTCAACATGAACCACGACATCGCGCTGTGGAAGTCTGAAAATGGCTTGACTGAAGATGAACGTACCATCGTAATGCGTTCACTTGGTTTCTTCTCGACTGCCGATTCACTGGTAGCAAATAACTTGGTGTTGGCGATTTATCGTCATATTACCAACCCTGAATGCCGTCAGTACATCTTGCGTCAGGCGTTTGAAGAAGCGATTCACACGCATGCTTACCAATACTGTATCGAGTCGTTAGGCATGGATGAAGGCGAAGTCTTCAACATGTACCGCGAAGTACCAAGTGTTGCACGTAAAGCGGCGTGGGGCCTGAAATATACCCAGTCTTTAAGTGATCCTACTTTCAAAACTGGTACACCTGAAAATGACCAGATCCTGCTTCGCAACCTGATCGCATTCTACTGTGTCCTTGAAGGTATCTTCTTCTATTGCGGTTTCAGCCAGATCCTGTCGATGGGCCGTCGTAACAAGATGAATGGTGTTGCAGAGCAGTTCCAGTACATTCTGCGTGATGAGTCAATG
Source organism: Acinetobacter sp. CIP 101966 (assembly GCF_000369725.1). NCBI lineage: Bacteria > Pseudomonadati > Pseudomonadota > Gammaproteobacteria > Moraxellales > Moraxellaceae > Acinetobacter > Acinetobacter sp. CIP 101966. Next base: position 1,216,297 of record NZ_KB850160.1, read on the forward strand.
CACCTGAACTTTGGTATCGATATGATCAACCAGATCAAGATCGAAAACCCGGGTCTATGGACCACTGAATTCCAGGAAGAAATCATTCAGATGATTCTTGAAGGTACGATGCTGGAAATCGAATATGCACGTGACACTATGCCACGCGGTGTACTCGGCATGAATGCTGGCATGATGGAAGAATACCTGAAGTTTATTGCCAACCGTCGTCTGGCGCAGTTAGGCTTGCCTGAACAGTTTGCTGGTGTGAACAACCCGTTCCAGTGGATGTCAGAGATGATGGACTTGCGTAAAGAGAAGAATTTCTTCGAGACGCGCGTAACAGATTACCAAACTGGCGGTGCGTTAAGCTGGTAAGGCTTTTTTAGCGTAAAACGACATATAGAATGTCATTTACGACACATGTATGTCATTCGTTAGAATTAAAAAAATAGAGCCTTTGGGCTCTATTTTTTAATTTGGTTATTCGTGCAATAATTTTGAGACTTATTTATCACAAAGATAATTATCCAATTGACTCAAAACTGAAAACTCGACTGAATCAAAAGCAAATACACTTTTTAAATTATTGAATGCTATCCCTTTAATATCTGGATTTAAACTTGATATCACTACTAGTACAGCCTTTAGCAAATATTCTGTTGAAAAATTATTAGGATTTAATATTTTCATAACCGATAAATATTTATCCCATAAAATTAAATGTTCTTTACTAATTTTAGTAACAAGATCTCTCTCACTTTTTTTCCCAATGCCGCAATAAATAAACTAAGTTGAAATAACAGATTCTGGTTTATAAGTATTTTCATCTTCTAGAAGTTTATATATTAAAGTAAGTAATGTGTTTGCACTAATTTTTTGTATATCAACATAAAGAAAAATATCCAGAAATAGCTTATATTTATCTTTAAAACCGGAATGTATAAACATTATCTTATCAAAAAGATATTGGAAATCTGTATCTTTGTAGTCTAAAACCTCAGATCCACTTAGAAAATAATTTAGGGATTTACCCAAAAAATCCAATCTCATATTTAAATTAACAATACCTAATTTACTTACGTGAATTAATTTTTCCTGTAAAACATCTTCTGCAAAAATATTTTTTTCACTCAAAAACTCAAGAATATTAAATATATTTCCAGTCCGAATAACATTATTCTCCATACAAATCAAATTTCTTAAATAAAGATCATCAGTAATTAATACCCCTTTCTTATCCTTCAAGGGTTGATCATATTGTAAAAAACTGTCCTCATTTAGACGTATTAAATCCAATTTAGTAAGATTATTTTGTATAGCTCTTAAAATTTCTCCTGCAATCTGACGATAAGGAGAAAGTGGAGAATGTGTTGTAAGATTAAGTTTTTGAAGAACTGATTCTAAAATAGAAAATTTTGGTAATGATTGTAAGAAACTTTCAAGAAGCTCTAAATCATTAAGAATTAGCAATGAAGTTTCTTCAATTAACAGAATATCAGATGAATCAATCAGCTCATAAAACTCATTTTGATGCAGTTGAGGGGAATGTATAATTTTAAATTCTAGTTCTTGGTCTGTAACAGATTTTGACAAAAACCATGTAGTAAAAATATCCCTAGTATCCTGTAAATACTGTCCTCGCATAAAGAAAGGTATTGGTAATTCACCACTTCTGAGCTTTTGCTTATTACTTTCCCATAATTAGATCTCTTGCGAAAGTAAAAAATTGTTTATACTAGCCCCATGAAATATGAAAATTTAACTCGATTTAATGATGGGGAATTTAAACGACTCGTTGGAGTTCCTCGTCCATTATTCTTAAAAATGGTATCGGTGTTACAACACGCTGAACTTGCCAAGAAAAAATCTGGAAGACCTCATTCGTTGTGTTTAGAGGATCAATTGTTGTTAACTTTAAATTACTTACGCTGTTATAGAACTCAAATTGAGTTATCCGCTGACTATAACCTAGCTGAAAGCAATGTGAATCGTACTATTCATAAAGTTGAAAATGCTCTGATTCAATCACGGATTTTCGCATTGCCTAAAAGGAATCAAAAGTTTAGTGAGGGGGATTATGTGATCGTTGATGTCACTGAGTCACAGATTGAGCATCCCAAAAAAACAAAGAAAATTCTATAGTGGTAAAAAGAAGAAACATACGCTAAAAACACAGGTCATTTTTAACCCAAGACTAAAGCAAATTGTAAGTATACAGGTCGAAAGTGGCAGAAAACATGATCTGACGATTGCGCGTAAGTATTTTAAGGAGATGATCATTTATCCTTGTATTATGGCAGATTTAGCCTATAAAGGATTTCATCAGATTAAGAGTAAGTTACTCATTCCAATCAAGAAACCTAAGAATTTATCATTACCCAAAATAGCAAAACAGATCAACCAAGAAATCAGTCGGCGTAGGATCACAATTGAACATATCAACGGCAAACTTAAATATTTTCGGATATTAACAGAACGCTATAGAAATAGACGGAAACGATTTGGTCTAAGAATGAATTTAATTGCTGGAATGGTGAACTGGACGCTCTTAAATTAACTTTCGCAAGAGATCTATTCAATTTGTTCTGGAGTAATACCAAGCATATTTCTTAAAGACTCTAATAATCCTTCTGCACCTTCATCTATATTAATATTCCCCATTTTAAAGACTGTTGAATCAGGAAATTTTTCTAAATATTTATCTCGTCTTTCAGTATAATCTGAAACTTGTTCATCATTTTCGAATGGACATAAGAGCGTGCATAACTGCAAGTAATCACCCTCTTGATCACAATTATTGTGATCAATAAATTCTCCGTACTTTAAAACAGCAGCCTTTAATTTTTGCTCATATTCAGCCCTGTTCATATAAATAGCAATAAGTCGTCTAATGATAAAAATTTTATCTAGCACATTAGTAGAATTTATTAGATTATCTTCGAGCAGTTCCACAACATTATCAATTAACCCTAATGAAAGAGATAAATTGATAAAAAAATCTTTTTCCTGTTTACCTATATTTTCCGATTTAATTACCTCTTCAAAAGTCTTATAAGCAACCCCTATTTTCCCTTGATTCTGTAATGCTGCTGCCTGTACTAACCTCCATTTAGAAACTGCTAACCCTTTATCAATATTTTTTATAGCCAATCTTTCTGCATCAGCCCAGCGCTCTGTAGTGATAAACGCTTGTGCAAGATCTAAATACCTTTCTTCACTAAATTCTCTTCTTTCTAATACTGTCTCTGCCAACTCTATTAATTGGTTAGCAGCCATACTTTCTTGAGGATCTAAATATCTAATTAGTTGTTCTGCAATAACTAAAGGTTTACCTAGATTTATATATTTTTGATATAAATCTTGGGTAAACTCCTTATGTCTACTTCTATCCTCATTAGATTTTTTGACAAAATCTTGAATCGCAATAAATGCCTCACCATCAGGGAATGATTTTACAATTTCTTCATATCTCGTAGCTAAATCCTTATTAAACATTGCATCTGCAATTTCAGCACCAATACAAAAAATAGCTGGAATATTTTCTCTCGAGGAGTTTAATAGAATACTTTCATATTTCTCAATCAATGACAGGCATTGTCTAGATTTTTTCAAATGATTATATGAAAGAATATGCATACCGCACTCAACAGCGTCTAGTGACTCTAATCTTTCAAGTAAATCGATAACTTTTTGATATTGTCCACAGTTAAACAATATAAGGACATATATTCTTATAATTTCTGAGTGCGCTGTTCTTTCACTTAATATCTCATCAAAATAGCAAGTAAGCTCTTCTAATTTATTAAAATATCCATAAATTAAAGGACTGATAAGTTGACAAAAATAACTAAACATGCGAAAAGACATTTTTGGTTAAACGATGTTTGCACATGCCACGGATTGTTACCGTCCCACTCAGCTTAGAACAGCGTGCACAACTAATTCTCCTGACCAAGCATGCAGCACATTGGCGTGAAAGACAACGTGCCCAAACTATTCTCTGGCTTTCCGAAGGTAAAACTGTTGCCGAAGTTGCTGCGTTACAAGAGCGTATCCCAGAAACCATAAGGCTACAACGCCGACATTGGGAGCTACATCAGTTTGAATCGATTCAAGAAGGTCATCGCTCAGGCCGTCCCAATACACTGACATCAAACTATCAGGCTCAAATCTTAGAGTGGGTCAACACAAGCCCACTCAATGCAGAACAAATCCGAGTCAAACTGCATGAAAAACACGGTGTGTCCGTGTCTGTTGAAACTATTCGCAAGTTTTTGCGAGATTCAGGCATGGTCTTCAAACGCACCCGCCACAGCTTGAAAAAAAAGAGACCCGACCGCATTTGGACAAGCGCAACAGCAAATTGAAGCATTACGTGAGCAAGCGGCACGTGGTGAAATTGTATTGGGCTATGTCGACGAAACAGGATTTTCGGCTACGCCAGATAACCGTTATGCATGGACAAAGATAGGCGATGTTCATGCGGTTGATGCTGTAAGACTAAAGCGAGTTAATGTGATGGGTTGTCTCCTGTCAACGGGTCATCTGATCACCAGTTGCCTACAGGAGTCCGTTAACAGTCGCTGGTTTTATGCCTATTTGATGGGTGTAGCAGCACAGGTGAAACGCAGCTATCAAGTTCCTTTGGTGTTGATTGTTGACAATGCCTCGATTCATCGCAGCAAACAGATGGTAGATTGGCGCAAGCTTCTTGTACAAGAGTATTCAACGACTTTGTATTTTCTACCTGCGTATAGTCCTGAGCTGAATAGAATTGAGATGGTTTGGAAGCAGATGAAGTATAACTGGCGGGATTTTAAGGTAATGAAGGCAGATCAAATAGAGCGTTGGGTTGGGCAGATTTCAAAGGGTTTTGGTAATGAATACATGTTTACTTTTTAGTTGATACTTATCTATTAGAATAGTAATGTCAGCTGGATATCCTAACTTTTGAGCTGCAATCCATGCTTTCTGTAAGAAACTAAAAGCTTTCTTCATGCCTTCCAAATCATAATCAGGCCGCCCTTCAATAGGAAGAATCTCTCCACATATCCCTACATCATTTGAGGACTTATGAAAATACCTTCGTGCAGCTAATGCATTAAAAATATAATGCTTTCTATCATCATCAAAATCATTTTCTATATTTTCTTCAATGATTTGATCTAGTTCTACAGGAAGGTAACCTATAGTACATATAACCATTTGAATCATAATTTCTGTTGGATAATATTGTTTTAGTAATTCCAAACCTTCTATAGGTCTTTTAAGCATTGCTAGAGTTTTAGCTTTTAGTGCACATTCTGTAAAACTATCATTACCTAGCGTATTAGCTAATTCTTCAAGCTCATCTTGGGGTGGCATTGAGTCTAGCTTAAATTTTGACTCTAAATATGCGAGACGATAACGAATTTTCGTATTTTTCTCTTGTGCAAATTTAAACTGCGTCTCAGCTTCATCAAAAAATCCCTGATAAGACAAAAGATTACCTTTTTGATAATAAAATTCTGCCAATTCATGGTCATTGAATTTATCTTTTATAGTCTCCAATTTGTTTAATATTTCTTCTGCAGCCTGTATACGGTTACTTGATAAATAATCTGAGCAAATCTTTAGGTCAGTTGGAATTTCGCCCTTAGGATTATCAATCCAAGGGGCTTCATTTTTTAGCTCAATAGTTTTTAAAAAGACAGGTTTTTCACTAATTATTGTAGTTAAATTTTCTAATACTTCATCTATAGGTTTTTGTCGCTCTGTAATACTTCTTTTCAAAGAAAAGAACCTATTTTTTTCAGTAATTCTCTTCTTATAAAATTGATAAATATCTAATGATGAATCTAACAAGTTGTCAGTTGGGATTTGAACAGATATAGTTTTTTGGCTTTCTAACTTATCTTTATTTTTTTCAAACCAATCTTCTTCTAACCAAAAATAATAGATTGAACAATTGGATAAATCATCTTCTTTTTCTTTTAAGTCAACAACAGCAACCATTACTAACGGCTCTTGTTGAGAATAGTAATTTAATGCTGATACATCAAAATCATATGAAATAAGTGATCTATCCACATTATATTTGGGTACTGTAGTGCCTTTCAATTGAAGGTAAAAGCTATAATTTACATAATTTTCAGTTGATTTGAGTTGAATTGAATAATCTATACCAAAGTCAGTGTCACCAGCCATGGGGGTTTCAATCCAAGCTTTAGGCAATTTACTTGCTAAAGCTCTTGCTGCCAAGCGGCCAATTTCTTGACTACGCCCATCTTTTGGAAGATTCCCCATAAATTTTAACCCTAAGCTAAAGTTGCATATTTATCCAATATACTGTTTTTTGATACTTTTTCTAAGTAGATTTTAAAACTGCTCTAATAAGAATTCCTATAAGTCAGAATTCTTTAGAGCATTCACATCCTAAAACTTATCTAAAACATCCAATATTACTTTTTTACAAAAAACCAACAAAAATAAAGATGTACAAAAGAATATTTTGTGATATATTAAATTAGAACTTAAAACAACAACTTAAACCAAATGTTGTCAAAAAATCGCTTTAATTTTTTATATTTCTCCTCAAATTATCCGTTTTTCCTGTTTTTAGGTATCTTGTAGTAGCCTCTATTCCAACAAATAATGACTTCTTAGCAATTTTACAGAGTCATTGGAATGGAACATATCCAAAATACGACTATCTATTCTTCCAAAGTTCACGCTGATATCAAGAAACAAATTATTGCTGCATTTCAGCAAAAAGCAGATATCTCTGGGAAAATTATTGGCAAAAGAAAGATCGAACAAGGCAGTATTGGAAAACGCACCTCTCTCTTTCCGAGCGTAAAAAATCAAGCCATGATACCGCTTGAAAGCAAACTAGAGTTGGCTTATGCATTATCTTTAGAACAAAACCAAAATGTAGAGGCCTATCGTACTCAGGCTGTTAAAATTCCACATGCCAAAAATCGCTTTCTTTTTCCTGACTTCCTCATCAAATATAAAGATGGTACATATGCAATCCATGAGGTAAAGCCATCTATTCAAGCATTAAGTGAAAAAAATCTATTAAAAATTAGAGATATAGAAAATATTCTAAAAGCTATGAATATTGAATTCCGTGTGATAGATAAAAACGTCTTAGCCAATGACGAATTATTGCAAAAAATTTTATTTTTTTATTCTAGGGGTAATGCCAAATTATGGCCTACTGAACTACTTTTGAGTACTCAGGAAAGTCTTAATAAAGAATATAAGACATTGAACGACTTATATAATGCTCTTACCCTCCACAATATTTCAATCCATCTAGGTGATTACTTCATCTTCCATAAGATTATCTCTATTCAGGGGTTTTCATGGTGATGAACGATCAAAAGTACCCTAAAGAAGGCTATAGATTTGAACTCTATGGAAATCAATATGATATTACTGCTTGAACCGTACCGGGTTTGTCGGAGAGTCAATATTCTGAGAGACTATCCCGATGACAAAATTAAAATATACCCCTGAAATCAGAGAAAGAGCGGTTCAATTATTGATTGAATCTGAAAAAGATTATCCATCGAATTGGGCTGCGATCACCGCTATTGCTCCCAAGATAGGTTGTACTCCTGAAACACTACGTGTTTGGTATCAAAAATATTTAGATAAACTAAATCCAGTTAAAGTACAGCAGCTTTCAGACCAAGAACGTATCAAACAACTCGAACGCGAAAATAAAGAACTGCAACGCGCCAATGAGATTCTACGTAAAGCAGCCGCTTTTTTCGCCCAGGCGGAGCTCGACCGCCCACACAAATAATGGTGGATTTTATCCATAATAATAAAGAGCTGTACGGAGTCGAGGCGATTTGTAGAATTTTACCGATCGCACCCTCAACCTATTACCGGACTCTAGATCTCTGCGAAAACCCAGAACATCGAGCAAAGCGAGATCTACATGACTTGCATCATGCTGAACAAATTAAACGAATTTGGAAGGAAAGTTCAGGTCGATATGGTGTACGTAAAGTTTGGCAAAAACTGAAACGTGAAGGCTATATTATTGCACGCTGTACAGTTGCTCGATTGATGCAAAAGCTAGGTATACAAGGTGTTTGGCGAGGTAAGAATAAACAAACTACCCATAGCCGAGATGATCAAAAACGAGCAGATGACTTGGTGAAACGCAATTTTAGTGCTGATCACCCTGACCAGCTGTGGGTCGCTGACTTTACGTATATTCAAACAAATTCAGGCTGGGTCTATACCGCCTTTATTATTGATGTGTTCTCGCGAGCAATTGTTGGATGGAAAGTATCAACACGGATGAATACAGACATGGTGCTCGATGCACTGGAGCAAGCATTGCATGATCGAGGCATGCCAAAGAACGTGATTCATCATAGTGACAGAGGTGTGCAATATCTTTCCATTCGTTATACCAATCGTTTAGAAGCAGCAAATTTACGAGCATCAGTCGGTACGACCGGTGATTCATACGATAATGCTTTGGCTGAAACAGTGAATGGCTTATACAAAACAGAGGTGATTGAATATTTAAAAGCAGATTGGCAAGGTTTAGCGGATGTACAACTTGCGACATTAAATTGGGTAGATTGGTTCAATAAAGAGCGTGTACATAGTGCACTAGGTTATGTGCCACCTTTTGATTTTGAAGCAATGTACTATGATAAAATTAATCCGTTAGGTCAGGTGGCCTAACTTAAATAAAAAAGTCTCCGACAAACCCGGTACGGTTCAAAAGCCTTCGTTAGCTTTTTTTATAAAATTTTCTTTTCTTTCCGTGTAATTTAATAAATAGTTTGAAAAATTTAAACCATGGCAAGTCGATGGTCTTTCATCATCCAGATTTAAAGCAGCAAAAGTGGCCATTAGAGTCAATAAGCTACGACTAGGATTAGTCCATACAGCCTTATGCTTACTTATCTTAGTAATCTTACCCTCTTGCCACTCAAAAGTTTTGGCGTTTAATTTTTTTTGAAAAAACCATCCTAAACATATCGGCTCAATCTCTTTAAAAATAGAACGGTGAGTTAATATATCTAAATGAGAAAGAAGTGAATAAAGGCTTAAACCAAACACACTTTGGGCAAGAATATCTGAGTTTTTCTGACTAATAGCTTCGCTCCAAAAGACATCCAAAGTTTGATCTTGAATTTTTAAAGATCCGTAAGCGTCCGCTGAACCCCATGCCTATTTTTTAATTCGGTTCAGGTTTCCAGCAGTGTGGCAGTAACTCTTCAATCTGGGTCACTTTATGCGTCGGCAGCCTTTTCAGCACATCACTTAAATAGGCATACGGATCCAGCCCATTCAGCTTTGCTGACTGGATTAACGTCATGATGTTTGCTGCTCGCTGACCACTGCGCAGCGAGCCAGCAAACAGCCAGTTCTTGCGCCCCAACGCCCAGGGACGCATCTGATTCTCGACCCAATTATTGCAAATAGGTAGATTGCCATCATCCAGATAGCGGCTTAAAGCTGGCCAACGCTTCAGCGTGTAATTGATGGCCTTGGCAATGGGAGAACTCGATGGCACTGTCAGATGATGTTGGTTGAGCCATTCATATAGTTGTTGCATCACTGGTTGACTATGCTGTTGTCGGTATTCGCGGCGCTGTTCTGCTGTACCATCGGTCTTTTTCCTGAGTTCTGCTTCTATCGCATACAGTTTCTGAATCAGCACCAATGCCTGTTCAGCGACCTGACTTTTCCCGGTCACATGCAGTTCATGGAATTTACGACGTGCATGGGCCATGCAGCCCACCTCTATGACCTGGCCTGATTTAAAGCGTGCTTTATAACCACTGTAATCATCACAGACTAGATAGCCCTGCCAGCCTTTCAAGAACTCTGCAGCATGCTCGCCTGAACGACTATCCTGAAAGTCATAGATCACCGCCTGAACTGGATTGTACTGTGTAGTGGCATAGGCCCAGACATAACCTTTCTTCGGTTTTTTCTCATTCTCACCCATCCGCATGATGGTGACTGGTGTTTCATTTGCATGCAGCACCTGCTGTTGTAGTACCACCTCTTTTAAGGCATTGGCCAGAGGTTCGAGTTCTACTCCGCAGCGACCTATCCAGTCAGATAACGTTGATCTAGAAAGTTCGATTCCCGCCCGCTGATAGATCAGACGTTGACGGTACAGCGGCAAATGATCGGCATACTTCGATACCAGCACATGGCTGAGCAATTCAGGTGAAGCAATGCCTTTATCAATTACATAGGCAGGCATCGCTTGCTGAGTCAGAGTGTCGCACTGATCACAGACCCATTTACCACGCACATGCTGTTCCTTATAGAACTGTGCCGGTCTGAAATGCAGTTTTTCACTGATATCTTCGCCGATACGACGGAGTTGGCAGCCACAAGCGCATTGGGTTGATGCAGGTTCATGCTCAATACGGATGGTGTGTAGATGATCTGGCAGTGGTCGACGTTTAGGTTTATTGGTTTTGGCTTTCTGTGTCGCTGCATCGGTTTTATCTGCATTTAATCGTTCTAATTCCAGATCAACAGCAGCAATATCTTCTTCGACCGCTTCATCCCATAGGTGGATTTGTTTTGCAGTGAGATGTTCGTTTTTACTGCCGAATTTGTGCTGTTTAAATAGTGCGAGTTCATGCTCGTATTTTTGATTGAGAATAGAAAGATGTTGAACTTTAGAATCTAATTGCTGATTGGTTACTTCAAGATGCTGAACTTTGGCATCTAATTGCTGGTTTGATTGTGCTAGAGACTGATGCTGCAGCGCCAACTGCCTGGTGAATTCCAGCAGTTGTTCATGGGTCAGTTGGCTTAAGTCAGGCAGCGTATTCATGACCGCAGTATGCCTGAGGTCATGAGAAGAATGAAATAGAACGTTTGGAGAATAGCAGAATGGAACAGTCTGGTTTAAAGCATCGTCACCACCTGCTGTCGTCCAATGCGCTGCCAGGGCAAACCCTGGATCAGTGCCTGTAACTGTTCCGGGCTGAGGGCCACGGTTTCACCTTGGTGAACTTGAGTCCAGTGAAATTTGCCCTGTTCCAGCCGCCGGGCACACAGCCAGATGCCCAATCCATCATGTACCAGCACTTTCATGCGATGTCCACGTTTATTACAGAACAGGTAAGCACAATGCGGTTTGATGTAGCCAAAGGCTCTCACCACCTGAGCCATGACAGTATCCATCCCTGCTCGCATATCCAGAGGTTGGGTAGAAAGCCAGATTTCATCAATGCGGATCATGTTGCAAGTGCCTTGAGTAATTCTGCTAAAGCAGATATTTCTGATACTTGCCATTTCAAGCCAATTTCTGCTTTTGAGTGGGGTAAAGTAATTTGAACCTTTAACATGTCAGTAGGAGTAGGATCTAATGGTGCAGAGCAAGATAAGGCAATAAATGCAGGTTTATTCGGTAGTGGTGAGCGATCATTCCCTGGCTTAGCATCAATTAAGCGAATCCATTTGGATACAAGATTTGTATTCAATCCATGTTGCAAAGCGACTGAAGCAATTGAAACGTCTGGTGCTTTACAAGCCTGAACGATCTGCTGTTTAAATTCAGCACTGTATGTTCTTCGTTTTTTCGCAAGAGATGCGATGGATGTCTGGTGATTTGTAGTCATAAATTTTAGTCCCCACTTGTTTTTAAGTGGGGACTAAATTAAGGCTTATAGGATGAATTCATAAGGTGTGTTCAGCGGACGCTTACGATCAAACGTCCAACTAAAAATAATCATCTAAGAATTGATTACGAGACTGCAATCATAAAAATTTAATATTCTCTGTCTTTCAAGCATATTTGATTTAGGAGTTAACCTTATTGCTTATCATCGTATTCTGATTTGAATAGGATATGATCAACAAGTAGACCGCCACTGTGACCATCAATATTAAGAGTAAATAAAAAGGTAAGTGAATGCCGAACTGATATAGAAAAGTGCTCAGTAAAGGCGCCACAATGAGACCAATCGCTTGAGTAGCTGTACAAATACTTGCCATTTTGACTTGAGCAGCTTGCGTAACAGATTGAGCCGCCCCTGTGGTAAATGCAGGCAAAAGGCTTGCCACTCCGACCCCATAAAATAAATAACTTATTTGAAACATCCAAATATGGATTGCACTTAAAGATAGGATGAGTCCAATAACCATGCTAAACGTACCCACCAATACCAAAGCTTTCAGTTTTAAATGAAGTACTTTTACAATCAGGATCTGAGTAATCACTAAGCTAAAACCAACAATGAGCATACATTGGGAAAAATAAATCGCACTTTGTTGTGAGCTTAAATGAAAATGGTCTTGAATATAAAAACCTGCCGTCATATTGAGCGTCACGATAGCCATATAGGTAGTAAATCCTAAAATAAGCCAAGGAATAGCTGGTTTTAATGAAAATGAATGCTCTATTTTTACAGGCTGTTTTTGATCCAATATTGTGTTTTGTTTACCCTCATCATGTTTAAAATACATTGTGATAATCAAACTAAAAATCACCAATAAAATAACTGCAATCCACATTGGCAATAAAATTCCACCGAACAATAACACTGAAGTTAGAAATGGGCCGACGATCATACCTAAACTATTCATCGCACCATACATTGCCATTTTTTGACTGCGTTGTTGTTCCTCTGTGACATGTTGCATGACATAACTTTGTAGACCTATTTGTGGCATAGCCATAAAACCACCAGTACTTGCTCGACTAATCACCAACAAAGCAAAAACTATCATTACGGGTAATGTTTGTTGTATTCCCCAATAAAGAATCGCTGTAAATATAGCCCAAGTAATGGTCATGCCCCAGAAACCATAATTCATTAATTGATAAGGAGTCTGTATTTTTTCCCCTCTGGCAATCAGAATAGATGCAATCGCCATACAAATTGCACCCGCTGAAACAATTACTCCGCCCTGTACTTCTGTTAAGCCAAGCTCACGAATTAATGGGGCAAGTAAAGGTAAAATCATTGAAAAACAAGTACCGTTGGCTAGAGTTGCCCAAGCCAATAATTTAAAATTTTGTTGCATAGGTAGTATTCATCAAAAGAAAAGGCATCTAAAAGATGCCTTCTGGATAAGATTAGTACTTGAGAGTGTAGCTCAAACCATAGGTACGACCTTGAGCAGCCAAGCTCGAAATATCGCCGTAAACCGTTGAAACTGCTTGGCTATAAACAGACTTATAGTCCGTATTCCACACGTTATATACACCAAAACCTAAAGTTCCTGGACCTGCTTTTGCATTGGCAATCACATCCATCACTGCAAAACCTTTGATTTCTGCTGGAGGACGAGTACTACCATTCGCAATCGCATCTTTACGTGCTTCATCCGTACCATCAATAGCCAAAGCTTGTACTCGTAAACCTAAACCATCATTGAATTGCCAGTCTGAATAAACCGTTGCTTTCAAAGGTGCTACACGAATTGCATCTAACTCTTGCCATTTACCATTTGAGTTTTTGAACTGACCACGTGTATAAGCTAAAGTCCCACCTACATTCCAATCATCTGAAACGGTATATTTGACATTACCTTCAATACCATACACGCGTTCATCTGTATCAATAACTTCAATTGCAAAACTTGGAGGACCAAATTTCAATGACTTATCAGATTTGTTATAAAACGCAGTGATCCCTGTGCTTAACGCATCATCTTGTAGACGCCAGCCCAGCTCAAAACTATTTACTTTGATTGGATCAATTGTTTGGTTACTTACGACAAAGTTTGCAGGGACATCTCTTAGCATACGTTGTACATCAGGTAAATTTGCACCTTGCGAGAAATTTGCAAACACCTGTTGTGCATCAGTTAAATGATAAAGTGCGCTTACATTAAAGAGTGTTGCATCATGCTTAACTGAACCACCTTTTAAGGTTTTAGCTTGGTATGTTGGAACGAAATCGGCAACCATTGCTTCAGAATATGGAACTGAGTCTTTAACATCACTATCGATGCGCTCATGACGAATACCTGCTTGTAGATTTAAGCGATCAGTTGCTTCAAATTGACTTTGTAAGAAGAAACCAAGCTTTTCAGTATCTACCTCAGGACCAAAAGCATAATTATTTAGGGGCTTAAACTTTAGACCATTACTACTGATAAAAGTATTTAGATCATAAAGTTGTGCTGTTTGTTTGCCATTTTCCTTATCGTAATCCACACCATAAGTTAGATTTAATGCACGTTCTGCCAGATTGAGTTTACTTTGAAGTGCTAAACGAGCACCAAAAACATCAATATCTGTTTCTGATTGGGTAACAATAAATGTTCTTCCACCTGGAATGGATGCATGTGCTAAAGCATTTGCACTTGGGAAGAATCGCCCTTTTTCAGTACGATAATACGCCTCTGCATTTACAGTCTGACCAAGAAAATCCTGATTTTCATATTGTGCATTTACTGCACTGCGCTTAGTACGTGGTTGAGTATCAAGCTCTAAACCTTTTACAGCTTTTTGACTAGGTTTTGCCCCTAGAAGTAAAACAGATAAGCCTGGACCATAATCAGCGCCATATTCACTGTCCTGCTCATCGTTATAGTATTGCGCACCGATACTTAATTTTTGCTTATCTGCCAACTGCCAGCTTAAACGACCATTCACATCTACAGTTTCAGTATCTTGACGATCTGTTTGTGCAACTTCTGGACCTACACGATCACCTCGACTATCTTGAATTTCACCGCGTTGTGTATAGCTAGCACCTATAAAACCACTCCAATCCCCTTGGTTAAATGATGCAGACTGAAACGCTTCATAAGCTAAAGCATCACTTTTGAAATTATCACCTGAAGTAACGCCGAGTTTGGTTTCAAAATTTACACCATCACCCGAACCTCTTTTGGTGATGATATTGATGATCCCACCTGTAGCACCTGCACCATAAATACTACTTGCACCTGACACGACTTCAACACGTTCGATCATGTCTGGGCTAATGCTATTTAATTGGCGTGAACTATCGCGTGAGCCCGTTTGCGGAACACCATCAATCATATATTGCACTGTACGACCACGCATGGTCATCCCATAGTTACTGGTCGTACCTGAACTTGGTGTTAAAGATGGAACCAACAGTCCTAAAATATCTGCGGTACTTTTACCAGCAGCAGCTTGTTTTGCAATGTCTTCTTGGCTAATACTGTAAACAGTTCCCGCAATCTCAGCGATACTTTGAGCTGAGCGAGTTGCTGTCATAACAATCGGTGCCAGTTGATTTACGGTTGAAGTCTGCTCGACATTTTGAGCATAAAGTTGCGTACTGATCGCCAAGCTGAGCAGTGTTAATGATGTCGAAAGTGAACGAACTTTCATAAATGACCCCTAGATGAGTTGTTGCGTTTGTTTTGCTTTGCGAATAAGCAGTTGACTAAGCAACACGCTTAAAACAGATGAAACTGCGAGAATGAGATAGAAGTTTCCATAACCAAATGCTTTGGCTAAGAAACCTGAGACTGCACCGCCAATAAAATAAACCAATAGTTCGAAGCAAACTAAAATCGTAAAATCAGTACCAGCTTGTTCTTTGGAGCTGGTCTGCATGAAATGTGCATATAAGGCTGTCATTGCGATATAGCGGATGGCAAGAATGACAATGACAAAGCCACCAAGAAGTAAATGCCATTGATTCAACCAACTGAGTAAAACTGCAACACCCAACAAGGCGTAAACCAAACTGCGTGCCCAACCAGCCCAGATCAGCAATTGTGTTGCGGCTATTTTTTTTAATAAAAATGCAGCTGAAACAGCGGCTAATAATCCAATCCCTGCACCTATTACAGACATCAGCACGCCGATTTGTGACAACGACCATTTCTGATCAATCAGCATCGGATTCAGCATCGCCATAGCCGGTGCTTCGACAATTCGATAACATACGATCAAGGCTAATGCCCATAACATTTCTGGACGTTTAAATGCACGGATCAGACTTGGCGGCTGTTTTGAGATTTTCTCTACATTTGATTTTTCTTTAATCTGGAAAATAGCCAACATCGTCAATGCTGTCATAGCGGCTAAGGAAATCAGTGCAGTTTGCCAACCATAAAGCTCATACAGCCATAAAGTTGCTGCTCCACCAACCATACTGCCAAGCGCAACACCTATACTTTGCGCCATACTGCCTAGTCGATACTCAGATTCTGAAAAGGTTTCGACCGTATAGCCATCAATTGCGATATCTTGAGTTGCAGCAAAAGTTGAAATCCATAAACCGACAATAACAAATACACCAAGACCGTAATCGAATTGGGTAAGTGCCAAAGCAACGACCCCCAACACCAAAGCTATTTGCGTAAACAAAAGCCAAGTTTTACGTTTACCGAGTTTTTTGAAATAAAAACGATCAATTAGTGGTGCCCAAAAAAACTTGAATGCCCAAGGAATATAGAGCAGCGACAACATGCCAATCCAACGTAAATCTACGCCTTGATGACGCAGAATCGCAGGTAAGGCCACATTATAAAAATACAGTGGTAAGGCATGCGCGAGATATAAAACCACCACGACACTCAGGCTCAAGGCTGAGACTTTCTGAATATTTAATGAATTTTGATTCATAAATACCTCTGCAAAGCCCATTGTGTGGCTTCAGCTTTATCTACGCTCACAAAATATGGAACATGCCAAGCTTTGTGCAGAGCTGGTGTATCCAATCGAATACGATCTTCTTCATCTTGAGCAATACGAGCAAAACCCAAACAATATTGGTAAAAATCTTGTTTATATTGCTTATACCATTTGCCTTGGATTGCTCTATATTCCTCCGGAAATTCTGTATTTGCATCGGTTTGCATGATCAACACAAAATTTCGCTGATGTTCGAAATAGTGCTGAATCCGTGCTAACCATTGTTCAAATTCTGCAACAGAGACATTCGCCGCAAAGCGCATGTCTAAGATATGCATTTCATTGATATATAAGCTCATGTAACACTCAGGAGTTTGGCTGGCTGATTAGCTAGCTGTTGTTGTGATGTTTGGTAATAATCCCCAAACTTGTTATAGAAAGTTTCTCTGAAGCAGTAGTACAACATCGCTGTTTTTTCAGGCATCGGTATTAAACGTTGGCTTTCATAACAAAGCTCTGCCACTACTGCTGCATATGGTTTAACGGTATGATCTGGCTCACCCACAATTTTTTTAGCTTTCGAATGTTCAAAAATGTAAAAGCTGAGTAACCGAATGGTTGGTCGCAAGAAGCCTTTGCCAAACACAGATTTGTCACCAAACAGGAGATGCCAACCGAGATCATTGTCATCACCATCGTAATAACGGCCTAAACGATCTCGTTTACCTTCATAAATTTCGGTATAGCCCACATCTTTGCCATCAATTCCAACGATTAATAAACGGTGATGGTCATCTGCTAACATTTTGTCGAAGTAAACTTGTAACTCTAGTTCCGATTTATTTAACTGCCACTGAGGAATTACATGTGGCTCATGCATCCATTGATGTAATAAAGGAATATCCTGTGGATATTGCACTTGGCGTAAGTAGTACTGTGTACCATCTTCAAAGTATTCAAAATAATCTGGTAATTGCTGAGAGATAGTTTTCATATCGAACCTATAAAATGACGAATAAAATTAGCCCGCTTTAGCTTGGCGTGGTTGTTCTGCCCATGTTTTCAATGTTTCTGGGCTAACTGGATTTGCAATAGGATCAAGGAAGACAGGAACAGGACGTTCTGCTTCATCGTTATAACTTGTGGTAAATAGACGTACACGGTTTAGACAAATTTTGGTGTAACTTGGACGCAGCATGGCGAATTTATCAGCACGTTCAGCCAGTTCTGGATGTTTTTGGTTAAACTCAACAATCGTGTTGGAAATGGTCTGCCAAAAATCAAGCTCAGAATATTCAGGATAGTCTTGCAAGAACACATTACAGATATAACGGTAATGCACCATGAACAGACCTGTGAAAATAAAATGGCTTAGATCGGTCGCTTCGTGACGGAGTAATAAATCTGCTTCAGATGGTAACTGAGTTAACTCAGGAAAATCCTCATCCACTAAATTGATGTCGTCAATGAAGTCTTTTAATACCATTGCTTTCGGCACACCATTTTCATGTACCAACATTGTGTTCTCACCGTGTGGTGAAAATGCTAAACCATAACGATATAAGCAAAGTAATAATGGACTCATGCTTACTTGAGCAAATTGTGCTAACCAATCCAAAGGACTTAAACCTGATGCTTGGATCAACACGCTCAGGATCGATTGACCTGAAATATCACGGTGTAACAATGCTGCTTGAGATAACACTTGATGAGATGGATCAACATAACGATCAACACTTTCACGCCATAAACAACCGAACAGCTCTTTAAATTGATACGGTGCACCGTCAATGCGGTCAAAACACGGCTGATGGATAGTTAAAGTCGCAACTTCACCTAAGAAAATCACACCTGTATTTTGTAAGTCTTGATCTTGTTGATGAATTCTTTTTAACCATGCGGTCACTGCTGGAGCTGCTAGATTACGCTTTGAGGGTAATCCACGATAAACAGCGGTATTAAAAATACTGACAGGCAACTTAATGTAATGGCGTTGTAGGTTTGACGTATTGCATAATGTGCGGATTGATTGCATCGGCACATAGCTATCTTGGCTGATATTTAACTCAATAATTTTCTGATCCACAATCTCATTGGCATAAGTCGGAACAAGCCATTGATGCCATTGCCAAGCATGTACGGGAATCAAAAAGTAATTTTGTGGATCTAGGTTTTTTTCTTGGAGAATATTGATGAACTGCTGTAGTTCATTGGCATCAAATTCATGTTGATATAAACCGCAGGCACTCCAATCTTCAGTACTTCGATACTCTGCTAAATCACGATGTACGGCTAACCACAACACTTTAACTTCAGGTGAAAGCTCTGGTGCAGCGCTTAAATAATCATCATAACCAAAACCCATACGCCCTTTACTCATGATGAGCCAAGGATGACCACGTAGCATGCCTTCAACTTTGTAATGTGGCTCTGTCAAAACCGCTATACTTGGCAAACGTGTTTCATTGAACAAATGTGCTTCTGCCAGCCAAGTATTATTCATTTCTTTGATCAAATACGCTTTGGTAAATGGCTTAACATTAGAACTGTCAGACATTGCGACAATAAACTCATGTAAGTTCCAAGCAGGTTGATCATTTTCCTGACTATGAGTCACATCACGTACCGAAGCTTCCTGAATATTCCAGTGTCCGAGTAGATATTGATTTCCTTGAAACTCATACTGACGATTGCCTAAATCTAAACGATAACGCCCTGCTGACAATGCTTTAACTTCAATAATTTCTTCGTATAGAAACTCTGCAATCGCCATTTCAATAAGACGTTGTCCTGCGGCACGCCATTGCTGCTGATTAATTTTTAAAGTTGCAAAGTTCATATCAGTTTCTCATATGTTGAATGTACAGAAGCAGTTTGTGTACGTGTGTTTGCACCACGACGATTAGGATGCGCCGTCATCACGTTCTGTTCTGTTTTCTTGAAAATTGAATGGTTTTTATTGGGAGAATTTTCGCAAAGGCACTCGTTTGATTGTGCTTTGTCATCTGCCATACAAATTTTTGGATTTTGAGAGAGATTAAAGTGTTGGAATGTCTGCGCTTGATTGCCTAATTCATAAAGAGGCTCAGCAAGCAATTGATTAATGATCTTTGCTGCACGATAAGCACCAAGACCTAAATCAGGTGTGCCGACACCATGACTATGCATTTCCTGATTTTGAACAAAAATATGACCATTCAGCCGATGTACAACACGATAGTCGTCTGTAATCTGCCAACGCTGTTTATGATCAAACTCGATGTATGGCTTGAGCAACTGCATAAAACCAAAATCAGGCGTGAAATAACCCGTCGCGGCTACAAGAAAATCACAGTCGAGATGAAAAGACTGAGCTGTAGCACGATGCTGGAAATGCAGTCGGATTTTTTGTGTATCCAATGCTTCTGCATCTTTCAAATCACATTGACTATGTAAATGTGTCTGTAAGCTTTGACCTGCAATACTGCGGTGATAAAGTCTTTGATAAATTTCCCGAATGGTTTTTGCACTAATTCCCTTGTATAACAAGGCTTGTTGCTTTAACTGCTGTTCCTTTTGCTGCGCAGTCAAATCATAAAAATGCTGTGCATAATCTGGACTAAAATGTTCCAAACCTAATGGCGCATACTCCATCGGGAAGAAACCTTGAGAACGAGTAAACCAATGCAAATCAAACTGATGATTAACAGTATCTTGCTGTTCATCAAATAAGTCGATAAACACTTCAGCTGCAGATTGTCCAGAACCAAGTACGACCACATCGCCATGTAAATCTGTATCGGCATGCGTCATATACTGTGCTGAATGCAGACATTGTTGTGGACGGACTTTCTGAATCTTTGCCAAACATTCAGGCAAATATGGCACATTACCACTTCCAATCACTAAATGACGGCATAAATAACTTTGCTGAACACCGTTTGATTCAACGACTACTTTAAAACCTATCGTTTGAGGTTCAATCTTTAGAACCTGCGACTGGTATTCGATACAATCAAGTTGTTCTGCAACCCATTGGCAATAGTGGTTGTATTCACAACGTGGAATATGTGGCTGCTCTAAAAAGTAAAACTTATACAAACGTTGCTGATGACGCAGATAATTCAAAAAACTAAATGGACTGGTTGGATCAACCATCGAGACTAAATCTGCCATAAATGGCACTTGTAATACCGTATTAGGTAGTTGCATACCTGCATGCCAATCAAATTGCGCCTTTTGCTCAAAAAATACGTAATCGAGTGAGCTTTTGTTTTGTAGCAAACTAGCAAGACTTAAATTAAAAGGTCCTAGACCAATTCCAATAAAATCAAGCATAACTGACATCCTTCTGTGAAATACGCAGTGGATTTGGCAGTTGCACGTAAACAGATTGATTTTCTACAGGTGCGATCAACTCGTCTAATTCATGCAAACGTGTCAGCAAGTTGCCTTTATAAGGCAGCGTTGAATTGAACAGTAGTCCTTGTATTAAGGTACTCTCAGGATATTGCTGTAATTGCTCTTCTAAAAATCCAGTTAGATGCGCTAACAATTCATCTTCAGTGATATAGCCTGTTGCACCGATGGCATTAATAATCCCGAACAAAGTATTGCCAAAGAAATAATAACTAAAACGTTCATCAACAAAAGCTTTCGGACCTACCGCAAAGGCTTTTTCTTTCAGTTCAGGAAGTGCTTGCAGAATTTCAGTGGCAAATTCTTCAATATAATAAAAACCTTGGTTATCACGTAACCATAAAGTTTTAGGAAAATGGTTTTCGAGTTCTAATAATACATTTTGTTGATGTGACTCAAATGCCATACCATAACGATGGTATAGATACATCAAAGGCTGCAAACTGACTTCGAGGAACCGATTAAACCAATCTGAAGCAATCTCTGAAACTTCAGCATCAGGATGGGCTTTCGCAATTTTTGCAAATAAGGCATTAAAACGATTTAAAGGCTTGATCGGATGATCTTGGCACAAAGATGCGATACAAGTGACTTGTTGTTGTGGATGGAATGGTTGATCTCGGAAAATACAAATACTTTCATTGATCACTTCATCATCGATTTTTAAAGCGATCCAAGCTGGATCATTGACTGCTTTTAGACTTGGACACTGTTTAAGAATATTTTGCCCAAACTCACTATGCCACAGACGATGTGTCAATTCACCACGATGACATTCTTTGGCCAAATTCACTCGAATAGAATTGGTAATCATCACTGAAAGTGACGGCTTCATCATCCAAGGTGCATTGAAGCTCGCTAATGTGCGTATGGAAGTGGTTGGAGAGAATTGCCAACCACGCAAGCCCAAATCAATCAGTTGCCCTGTTTGCTTTAATCGTTCAAACCAAGCTTTGCCCTGTAAATAACGCGCTTGCCATGGATGTAAAGGAAGTAACTTATATTCCGCATGTGTCTTTAATAAATTGAGATCACTTTCAGATAAATACCACTGTAACGCAGTTTTTAATTGCGCTGAAATAGGTTCATCAGTCGCACTACCTTCTGCAATATAATCTTGGTGCACTAGCCAATAATGAAGTTGAGTCTTACCTTTATTTTCAGGAGAAAAGTTTAACCAATCTTCATGAACAAAGCCTGTCCTACTTTTTGGCGCGGGATGCATACTATGCCCTAAAATCAAAGCTTGCTCTGTTTCAATAAAGCTTTGCCCTGCTTTTACTAAATCATCAAATTCATATTCACGATTTTGTAAAAACTGTTGTAGCGCATCTCGACTTTGAATCCATTTTTCAACTAATGAAGCAGCATCTAGACGAACAGCGGCTTCTTGAACAAGTTCTTCTAGCAACAACCCAACAATTGCTACAGGACTAAATACCTTAATTTTTTCATCGATAATAATTTGCGGAAGATCTGCTAAGCGATGTCGCCCCACACAGCTCACATAAGATAAAGGGAAAAAGCAACGTGCTTGAATAGAGGTAATCGGTATTGATAACAGCGTCAAACCTTGGCTAAACGTCTGTAGTTGAAGAGATTGCTGACTTTTATGAAGCAAGTGACCTTTGCCAGTTTCTTGCGTATATGCATTGACGAAATGTTGTAACGCCAACCGATTAGCAAGTGAATGCATCTGCCGATATCCTCTTTCAAAAGAGTTAATTTGTTTTTCGAAATGTTTTAGGCCTGAAACACATCTTAAGTACAAGGGAGTTTGTAGTTAAGATAGAACTAATGATAATTATTATCATTTACTATTTCAATTCCATAAAAGAACCTAGAAAAACAACACTAAATCATTGAATTTATTTTGTTTAACAAGGAATATTGCTCAGTAAAGATACAAAAAGATAATAATAATTCTCATTAAATAAAATGATCAGCTTGTAGCCATCAATAGTTTTTATAGATGTATAAAATTTTTAAATAGTCTCAAATGTAATATTTCCCCACATCAAAAATCTAATATGTCAAAAAATGGGGTATACGGATTTAATGGTTGATGGGGCTTTGTTGCATAAAGATTTTAAAGATAGAGCTTTCCTAAGTTGTTTAAATTTAAGTGACAACTTGGGTATGAGCTCGGCCTAATTCCATAAATTTATTTAATACTGCCACACGTGCATGAATCTCATTCACCTGGCTTTGAAAACTCCGTGCACTGAGTTTATCTCCCAATAATTTGATGCAATGCATCTTGGTTTCTACCAAGCTTCGGCGATGATACCCAGACCACTTTTTCCAAATTGCTCTTCCTAGGCATTTAAACGTTTTCAACAATTCATTTCTTTCTAAAGATCTCAGCTTTTTGTCTTTCCAGGGCTTCGCATTTTTTCTTGGCGGAATCACCGCATGTGCCTGTCGATCTGAAATGACTTTTCTGCAGTGTTTCGTGTCATAAGCACCATCTGTATAGACAGAATCAATCTGCTCATCAAGTGGAATTTGATCAAGTAAATCTTCGAGTACTTGTGAATCACTGACATTGTTTGTCGTGAGCTGAACGGCCCGTATTTGCAGCGTTTCAGCATCTATACCAATGTGAAGTTTACGCCATTGGCGACGATATTCAGGCTGATGTTTCTTACGTTTCCATTCACCTTCACCTAAAAACTTCAAGCCAGTAGAGTCGACGAGTAGGTGGAGACCATCACGACTTTTCTGATAGCTTATCGCAATATCAATATGCTTTTGTCTTCTACAAATAGTCGAATAATCTGGCGCTGTCCAATCTAATCTACAAAGTTTAATGAGGCTCTGAACAAAGCCAGTGACCATGCGTAAAGTGAGTCTAAATAGAGATTTGATCATCAAACAGCATTGAATCGCTATGTCGGAGTAGGTTTGACTTCGACCTTGTTTGCCTTGAGGTTCTGCATACCATTGTGTTTTTGGATCGAACCAAATGGCAATATTCCCACGATTAATGAGAGCTCGGTTATATGCGGGCCAATTGGTTGTGCGGTAGATTTTGTATGTAGGCTTCTTCATTTGGAAATTATATTGCCGAAGGAGTCCTTAAGAACAGCTTTGTGCAACAAAGCCTCAAGAAACTAATATCTCAGAAATAGTTTTTTCTGGAGATGGCTTATGGCTATATAACGGAAAGCCTACTAATACTAGGGTTAGTGGTATATGGTTCTTTGAAAATGTGGATTGTTATTCACTTGAGCGCTTAGAAAGTAATTTATTTTTAAATCCTTGGGCTCGGTTTCAGCTACATAATTCTCTTAATGAATTTACACAGAAAATTATAGACAATGATCAATTTCGAACTTTAATTGGGACAGTTAACCCTAGAGATCTTTTTGTAAAACACAAATAAATTTTATAGTTATATTAAAGCCCAATCATAGCCGATTGGGTTTTTTTAATGCTTTATCACATTACACACTTAATTATTAAGCTATTCGCCAAAGTATTATGTATTTCATCTAAACTCTAGAGCAGATAGGTATCTAAGCGGTTATTAATACATTTTCCATATCGTGAACATGTAATCTTAATAATTTTAGTATCTTCCAAAAAATCTATCGTACATAAACTTCTCATAATGACATACGTTGTGTCGTTTTTATTCCATAATGACACAGGTTGTGTCACAAGATAATGTCATTGATTAGAGGTGGATCAGGAAATTTGAACAACACCTATAAGTGATATTTTGCTCCCCAAATGATGTTATAAACATCAATATATGGAGTATTTTATGACACGTAGACCAAGAAGAAATCATTCAAATGACTTTAAAGCTAAGGTAGCACTTGCTGCGATTAAAGCAGAAAAAACACTTGCTGAATTGAGTGCTGAATTTG